>NZ_CP041025.1:527500-1727500 GCF_006385135.1 Paremcibacter congregatus | reverse complement strand
GGGTCCCGCGCTCGCCGAGATAACTTTTCATACCTCCGGGCAATTTATCAATAAACTCATCCGCCCGGGCGGCAACGGCGGCGGCGCGCACCAATTCGTCACTGGCTTCCGGGTTGCCATACCGTATATTTTCTTCAACACTGGCAGCAAAGATAATGGTTTCCTGCGGCACAATCGCCAAACGCTTCCGCACCTCTTCCGGGTCCGCCTGTGCTATATTCACGCCATCGACCAGAATTTCCCCACGCGCCGGGTCATAGAAACGCTGGATCATCTGAAACACCGTAGACTTGCCGGCCCCGGACGGGCCGACAATGGCGAGACTTTCGCCCTTCGCCACAGATAAGGAAAAATCATTGAGAACATGATCATCCGGCCGGGACGGATAAGTAAAACCGACATTGCGAAATTCAATACGACCTTCATAGGGCACCGGCAGATCAATTGGATGTTCAGGCGCCTTGATCTCGGGTTCTGTATGGATGATTTCGACACACCGGCTAATGGCGCCCGCCGCCCGCTGCAATTCACCATATACCTCGCTAAGCGCCCCTACGGCGCCCGCCACCAACGCAGCATACATGACAAAAGACACCATTTCACCGCCTGTCATCTTACCGGACACCACATCAGACGCCCCGATCCACAGCACCAGATCCATCGCCCCGAAAATCAACAGAATAACGATGCCGGTCAACCAGGCTCTCATCTTGATACGCTGTACCGAGGTATCAAAGGCCCGCTCAACATACCCCCCAAACCTGATTGCCTCTCTTATTTCCTGGGTGAAGGCCTGTACCGTCTGCACCGCCCCGATGGTTTCATTCGCCTGGGCGCTGGCTTCGGCGACCTTGTCCTGTGTCTCTCCGGATAATTTCCGCACCTTCCGCCCGAGGAAAATAATCGGCACCACGACTACCGGCACCACCAAAAGCACCAGTCCCAACAATTTGGGGCTGGTCACCGCCATCATGATCAACCCGCCGATCAGCATCAACACATTGCGCAGCGCAACCGATACGGTCGATCCGACCACGGATTGAATAACACTGGTGTCGGTAGTCAGACGGGAAATGATATCCCCGGACATATTTTTCTCGAAAAAGGTCGGGCTCAGCCGTATGACATTATTATAGACCGCCAGACGAATATCGGTCACCACCCGCTCCCCCAGCCAGGAAACAAAGTAATAGCGGGCAAATGTCGCTGTCGCCAGCAACAACGCCACCACCAACAACATCATGAAATAAACATTGATCAGATCCGCCCTGTCACCGGAAAAACCAACATCAACCATGCGGCGGAAGGCCACCGGGATCAACAGGGTCGCGCCGGCCGCAAGAAACAAAGCCACCAAAGCAGCGACCATGGTCTTTTTGTAATGCCTCAGAAAGCCCCAAAGCAGGCTCAATTGGCTGACGTCTTTCTTCGGTGCAAAATCCTGACTGGATCCTGCGTCACTATAATTACCCGTTCGTGACATATTCTGCGGCGACCTCTGATTATTTTTTGACTTTAATATACTGTTCAAGCATATAGCAGTCCTGCTTCCCTTCGACAACGGCGATGGGCCGATTATCTTGAATTTTCTGCAATAAAATATCAAACTTCACTTGCTTTCATAAATGGGGTTGGGTATATAACCCCAAATAATTTTCGCGGAGACAAATAGCGATGAAACAAAATATTCACCCAGACTACCATGAAATCAACGTGGTCATGACGGACGGCAGCACCTACAAAACTTTCTCCACATGGGGTAAAGAAGGTGACACAATGACTTTGGAAGTTGATCCAAAATCCCATCCAGCCTGGACGGGCGGAACAAAGAAAATTGCCGACAAAGGACGCGTTGCACAGTTCAACAAGCGTTTTGGCAGCTTCAAACTGGCAAAATAATTTACTGGCAAACTCTTTTGCCGGCAAAATTAACCACCGTTTTTAGAAATTCAGATCAGAGGCTCCTCTATTTTTGGGGCCTCTGATTTTTTGCGCCTGCGTTTCGGAGCAACCTAGTCCAGCCCGTCATTCTTCTGAATACGATCCATCAGCTGATGAACAGGGTTGGTATCCATATCCTCGATCTCGCCATAAACCATGCGGTCCATACGCGCCACCTGACGATACAGGTTTTGTGATTTTTCCAGAAAATGCATTAAAGCTGTCGGTAGGTTGCCTTTTGTCGGATCAACGTCGACCAGGCATATCTTTTTCGCCCCAAGACGCATTTTCGGAGCCCCTGCCTCTTCTCTGGTGATTTCCCCCGCCGCCACACCTTTTTGCACCAAAAACCACGACATGACATGCATCAGACAAGACGAAATCCGAAGACTTTCACTGGCATAAAAAATTTCATCTCCAGCTTCCGACCGATAGTTATGAGGTTGGGCATACTGCTCTTCAAAATAATGCGCCACATCCTGGGTAAGAGCCATGGCTTCCTGATAGGACTTGTTTAAGAAGCGGGCATCCACCGGCTCATTTTCGGAGATTTCTTTGCGCGTCATGTAACCTCACTTGGATAATGATGACTGAAATCATATTCGGTTTTCCTTAAAAGGCCGTTACTTTTTCCTAAAATGGCTCTTGAAATGGAAAATCGGCTGATTATCTATTTATTGTAGCCGGCGCCAATGTTGGGCCGGGTATGAATGAAAGAGACGTTCCAGCCTGCGGGTGGAACATATAAATATCGCTAATGAAAGGATATACTTATGCGTTCAATGGATTTAACCCCCCTTCTCAGATCATCCATCGGATTTGACCACATCAACCGCCTGCTCGATAATGCACTTGCCAGCAACGAGGCGACTTATCCGCCTTACAACATCGAGAAACTGAGCGAAGATGATTATAGAATTACGGTAGCCCTCGCCGGTTTTGCCGAAGAAGATCTGGATGTGTCAATCAGCGATGGCGTCCTGATTGTATCCGCCAACAACAACCAGGACCAGACAGAAGAAGCCGAAGATCGCTATCTGCATCGTGGTATCGCCAAGCGTTCGTTTGAACGACGTTTCCGGCTGGCGGAAACCATCCGCGTCATGGGCGCTACCCTTGAAAACGGCCTGCTGACCATTGATCTTCAGCGCGAGGTCCCAGAACATCTCAAACCGCGCAAAATCAAGATCAGCAGCGGCGACACATCCAAAAAAGCGAAAATTGTGGACCATAAGGCTGCTTGACACCTTCCCTGTTCCGTAGAAAAAATACGCCCCTGCTTTCACACTGGCAGGGGCGTACCCGTTTTTTCTATCACTGTCTGGGGTTCGCCATTACGAATACCGGCATTGCCTTATGCGCAGATGCACTGCAAAATGTCGGGCCTTGGGTCATCATATATTTTCTTTCTTATGCATGACCTCTTCCAGTGGCCAGTTTATCGGGCTCGAAAAGATACTACGTAAGCCAATATGAAATTCCTCACACGGCTCATATTTTTTTAAAGAAATCCTCCGCCCGCTTCTGTGCATCACTTTTCAAGGCAATCGCCTCTTCGGTGCGCTTTATCTCATCCTGCAACAGGCTAATGCGCATTTTCAGAACTTCCGCCGAATGCACTTCAAGGTCTTCTCTCAAAAGCACCGCCAAGGCCGCATCCTTCGACAACCCCATTTCTTCCTCTAGATCAAAATCTGACATAATTCTCTCATGATATTTTGCTTTTTCCTGAAGTTTCATTATACCATAGCCCATCAGATAATCATTAAAAAGGACTTCCCATGACCCAACAGCTGCCCGAGCTGATGACTGCCATTGAAATTTCAGAATTTGGCGGCCCCGACGTCCTGAAACCAACCAAGGTCTCCCTGCCCGAATTGCGCCACGACGAGGTTTTGATCAAAGTGGCTGCCGCCGGAGTCAACCGGCCTGACATCATGCAGCGCACCGGCATGTATCCGGCACCCAAAGGGGTATCCAAACTGCCCGGCCTGGAAGTGGCAGGTGAAATCGTCGCCTTTGGCAGCAGCCTTGCTGAAAAAAACAAAACCAGCCTCAACATTGGCGATCAAGTCGTCGCTCTGGTCGCCGGTGGCGGATATGCGGAGTATTGCGCGGCGCCTGCCCTGCAATGCCTACCTGTTCCGAAAGGACTGAGTATGGAAGAAGCCGCCGGTCTTCCGGAAACCTTCTTCACGGTCTGGTCCAATGTCTTCGACCGGGGCGGATTACAGGCCGGGGAAAGCTTCTTGGTGCACGGGGGCACCTCCGGCATTGGAACGACCGCCATTCAGCTTGCCAAGGCCTTTGGCGCCACCGTGATCACCACCTCCGGCAGTGAAGAGAAGGCCAATTTCTGTGTCGATCTCGGCGCCGACCTTGCGATCAACTATAAAACCCATGATTTCGCCGAGGAAGTGCGAAAATTCACGGAGGGCAAAGGGGTCAACCTGTTGCTTGACATGATTGCCGGCGACTATATGAAACGGAATTTTATTTCCATGGCGGTAGAGGGCCGCATTGTTATGATTGCGGTGCAGCGCGGACCTAAAGTAAAGGTCAATGTTTTGCCGATCATGCTAAAACGGCTGACCTTTACCGGCTCGACACTGCGGGCCCGGGAAACATCCTTCAAGGCGGAAATCGCCCAGAACCTGCTGACCAAGGTCTGGCCTTTGATTGAAGATGGCACGGTCAAGCCGGTGATCAGTAAGATCTTCCCCGCCACCGATGCCGCAGAAGCACACCGCTATTTGGAAAGTGGAAAAAGCATAGGCAAGACAATTTTGAAATTCTAGAAAACTTCAAAAATCCAGACAAGAAAAAAGGGTGCTTCATATGAAGCACCCTTTCGCAGTTTTTTCCCTTTAGCTACCCATACATCAGTCCTTTTAAAAGACTTTTATTATAAGGGATCCCGGTCTGCCTAAGGGGTTTATATACGTTTTACGACGCGCGAATTTTATTCAGGAACTGCTCCAGCTGCGTCCGCAACTCGGCAGACTGAAGTGACATATTCTGGGCAGATTTCAACACGCCCTGCGCCGCAACTCCGGTAGACTTCGCCCCGTCATTCATCACGTGAATGTTAGAGGTTACTTCCTGCGTTCCCGCAGAAACTTCTGATACATTCCGGGCGATTTCATGGGTCGACGCGTCCTGCTCTTCCACAGCCGAAGAAATGGATACGGAAGTATCGTCGATCCTTTTGATCACGCTCTGAATGCCATCAATAGCTTTCACAGCCTTTTCTGTCGCCGCCTGCATGCTGCCCACCTGAGTGGTGATATCATCGGTTGCCGTCGCGGTCTGGCTGGCGAGGTTTTTCACTTCGGAAGCCACAACCGCAAAGCCTTTACCAGCTTCTCCGGCCCGGGCTGCCTCAATAGTAGCATTCAGCGCCAGAAGGTTGGTCTGGTTGGCGATATCGTTAATCAGGTTGATCACGTCGCCAATTTTCTGAGCGGCCTCAACCAGTCCCTGAATTTCACCGGTTGCCTTATCTGTTTCCAGAACCGCATTAGCAGAGAAACGATTTGACTGCGCCACCTGACCACTGATTTCCTTCACAGAAGCCGACAGTTCTTCCGCTGCACTGGCCACGGTCTGAATATTGGCACTGGTCTGCTCGGAAGCAGCTGTGACATTCGTCGCCTGCTGTGTGGTTTCTTCGGCAACAGAAGACATCTTCTGAGCCGCGCTTTCCATCTCACCAGACGCTGTGGAGACGTTATTGACGATTTCCATTACAGAAGCTTCGAAACCATCGGCCAGCGCCAGCATCTCTGCGCGACGTTCTTCACGGGCCTTCCGGGCATTGTCTTCTTCCCGCTGGCGCTCGCGTTCTTCCGCTTCACGTTTGGCTTCCTGTTCCTTCTCTTTCTGCAGACGCCGTTCTTCCTCGGCTTCATTCTGTTCTGCTTCAAGACGAACTTTCTCGATAGCGGCCTCTTTAAACATCTGCAGAGCCCGGGCCATTAAACCAATTTCATCTTTACGGTCCGTGCCTTCAATGTCTGATTCAAGGTTGCCATGGGCTATTTCTGACATGGAATCACCCAGTCGACCCAATGGACGGGCAATACGCATCGCCACCATCCAGAAGGCACCGCCGCCGATACCCAAGGCGATAATCAATACAACAATACCGGTCACCAGTTCGCCATTGGCGTCAGAAGCGCTTTGGTCCGCAGCCTTGCGGGCGGATACGCCCACGGCCTTGCTCAGGTCCTGAATGGTCTTTGTGGCTGCTGTCGCCTGCTTAACCCAGTCGGACGCATCAACCGGATAATTGGCTTCAACGCTTTCCAGGTTTTCTTCCTGGGAGGCCGCCGCCGTATCAGAGGCGTAATAAACTTCATCCTTCAGATCACGATAATTCTCAAAGAATTCAACATTGACCTTTTTTGAATATGTTTTCAGGTTTGGGTCAATCACGCTGCTTTCCAGCAGAGCATTGACCATATCCCAGGCAGAATTCACCCGGCCAATATAAGAAGACATATTCGCCAGCATGTTTTTGGAAATTGGTCGCCGGGTTGGAATTGAGGCGCCGATACCGGCCCATTCCCGGTCACTATATTCCATCATCACCGCCAGAGTATCCTTAAGCTGGCTATACAGAATGATTTGAGAGTTTGAAATATTGGCTTCAAAGGCAACCGCCATCCGAACTTTCTGGATGTCTTCATTCAGCGTATCAATCGCCCGACGGAAATTACGACCGCTGCGGCCTTTTTTGGAACTCTTGTCGGCCTGGGCTTCCATATCCTGTTCATCGGCGAAACTGATCAGGCTGGCCTGATCCGCCTGAGACTGGGCCTCAAGATAAGCCTCAAAATTGGCTTTAATGCTCTTTTCCATTTTTGCCTTGCGGGAAAAATCCTCAAGATCTTTCATGGTATCCATTGCTTTTTTGAAAGCAGCAATCCCGGCCGCACGGTTGTCATCAACAATTTTCTTGAACTCAGGTGTAATTTTTCTGTCCGAGCCCAGGGCAATCACCATTACCCCGCGTTCAATGGAAAAATGCCCTGCAGCGGCAATCAAATCATCGGAAAAGTCGTTGATGGAAAGTGCCATTTCCATTTCGGCTTTATGGTTTGAGGCCTCAATCGAAGAACTAATTCTGAAAGACACCACAATAAGAACGAGAACCGCGACAATACCGAACAATGAATTTTTTATGGTAAACACGCTTTCTGCTGCACCTTTCGCATTATCAATTTTATGTTTTTGTTGACTCATCCGTACCACCACTTTTTTACTAAATTTTTATGAAACCAAATATTTATGACTATAATTATCTTCAGGGTTATTCTTATGCCCGATTGCTAAATATATCGTTAATAGCCTCCGATAATTATCTTTTCATGGTTAATTCCCCGCAAACCATACGTTCAATTACGGAGAAAATACCACCTATGGTCTGTAAACATCGCCATTATCGCCCCTGATTACGCCAATTCTGAATGGTGTCCATAATGAAACTGTCGTCGACAATTTCTTTTTGCCAGTCTTCCGAATATTCCGGGTTGCCACCCGATGGGCGTTTGTTCTCATCTAGTTTATCCAGCATCACCCGCACCGGGGCCCGCACCCCTTCCCCGACGATCAGGGCTTCTCTGTTTTGTAAAGAGGACAGAGCCGACAAGGCCCCCCGGCTGCCTTCGGGCATAACATGTTCAACAAAGCGCTGGTCACGTTCATTATTCATTCGCATGGCGAAAATTGTCCCACATTGCGACAAGGCGGATTCCGAAACATCTGCCGGGCGCTGTGAAACCAGTCCCAAGGAAACGCCATATTTGCGGCCCTCCCGGGCAATCCTCTCGATCGCCTTACGGGAAGAGCCAAAGACCGTATGACCTTCTGTCGGGATATAACGATGGGCCTCCTCACAAACCAGCAGGATGGGGCGCGCATTCTCGCCCCGGCTCCATACCGCGAAATCAAACACCAGGCGGCTGATCATGGACACCACCACATTGACGATTTCCGAAGGCACCCCGGACAGGTCAATGGTCGATACCGGTTTGTTATCTACAGGAAAGCGCAATAAATTCTTGATTACATCCTTAAGGTTATCATGGGCCAGCAGGCCAGAAAACATGAAGTTAAAGCGCACATCCCTGCGCAGTTCTTCAATTTTGCCCTTCAGACGCAAGAAAGGCGTGAGTTTTTCGGGATTATCCAGCCGTCCCATGCTTTTTTCCAGAAATTCCAGAAGGAAGGACAATTTATAGGGAATTGGCGAATTAACCGTGATTTTCTCAGATGCCATATTGACCGCCGCATCAACCCGTGCGGCATAAAGACACCGCCGCAGGATATCAATTTCCACTTCACGTTCCATAGAGGGTTGCTGACCAATGAACATTTCCACATGCTCTTCAAAGTTCATCATCCAATAGGGTAACCTTAGGTTACTGATATCGAAATGTTCGCCACAGTCGGAAAAGGCCGCGGTATATTCATTATGCGGATCAAGGATAATAATATGTCCCTTGGGCATACGCTCCACAATCCTGTGGATCAGAAGGGCTACGGTACAGGATTTCCCTGTCCCTGTACTGCCGAGTACCGCAAAATGTTTTCCCAGCATACTGTCCGTCATAATACTGGCCGGGGTCACATGCTGCGGGAAAACAGTTCCCACATGGAAATGATTGGTGTCGTTTACTCCGAAAATTGCCTCCAGATCATCATAGGAAACTTCATAAACAGGCTGACCCGGAATCGGAAAATCCGTAATCCCGCGCTCAAAATTAATACCGGTGGGCATGTAGGGGGCCCGGGTGCCATGGCCAATATAATCAAGATGCATCACAACATGCTGAACCGGACCAACACCATCGCCCTGCCGCGTGATTTCACGTACTGTGGCAAATACGAATCCTTTGCTGACCTTAATCTTGACGATGGCGCCAATTTGGCCCGCCGGAAGACAGGACGACTCATCTTCGTCCCGGTGCCTGTTTAACGTTTCAATGTCACAAAGCACAACGGTATCACGACCACTGACCTTAGTAACAAACCCAACCTCCGTTACAAGAGCGCGTTCCGGGGCATTCGCCTGATTTAATTCAGAATTTTTATCCATAGTTCATATTTCAACGTTGTTTTTTTCTCAAAATGCAGTATCATGGGGACATTATATAGGGGGCTTCTTTAAGGAGTCTTAAAGGTTGATTATAATTTTCAATGACTTGTTAATGGTAATAATCAAGGGTTGTCTTTTTATTTGCGGAATACTGTCTTAGCTATTGACATTTATTCCAATCAAATATAGGTTTCGCCCGAACTTTTAAGTACTTATATTTTAAGTATAGAAATTTAGTAGGCGAGAAGAACCATGAAGGTCGTTAACTCTTTAAAATCATTAAAAAACCGTCACCGCGATTGTCGCGTTATTCGTCGCCGCGGACGGACATATGTTATCAATAAAACCAACCGTCGCTTCAAAGCACGTCAAGGTTAATATTGAAATCTAATTTTCTGCAGACCTCGTGTCAGCAGTTAATAGGAGACCGAGCCTCCCCCCCAAGGGCTCGGTCTTCTTCATTATGGGGTCTTTGAAAATGAGCACGTCACCTCATATTCCCATTACTGCGCTCGTTTTCGATATCGGAAATGTCGTGGTCAAATGGGACCCCCGCTTCGCCTACAAACCTCTGTTTGATGGCCGCGAGGAAGAGCTCGATTATTTTCTCACGCATGTCTGCACCCTCGCCTGGCATACCCGACACGATCAAGGTGTCCCCTTTAACGACAATATCACACGTCTGCAGCAACAATTCCCTGACCATCACGAGATGATCGGGCTCTTCGAAACACTATGGGATCAGATGTTTGATGGCCTGATTGAAGAGACGATTGCCTTGCTCTACCAACTTGATGCGCAGCAGCATCCGCTATATGCCCTGACCAATTTCCCCGCGGAGAAATTCACCCGCTTTCAACAGAAACATGCCTTTACGGCTCTCTTTAAAGACAGCATTGTTTCCGGTACGGAGAAAATCACCAAACCGGACCCGCGCCTTTATGAAATACTGCTCAAGCGGGTCGGCGTCGCGGCGCAGAACATTCTGTTTATTGATGACCGGATGGAAAACCTGCAGGCGGCCGAGATATTTGGTATCCAGACACATCTGTTCACCACTCCCGCCAGGCTTGAAGAAGACCTGATCAGCCGAGACTTATTACCCGACTGATCAGCCATAATCATTCCGCTGTATGATAGTCCTGAATACGGGCAATGCGCAGTACATTCGTCTTGCCAGGCGTCCCGAACGGCATCCCGGCGGTAATCACAATGTGATCATTCTTTCGGGCAAAGTTGTATTTCACACAAATATGACAAGCCTTATCAATCATATCCTGAAAGTCTGTCGCATCTTTGGTATGAACACAGTTCAAGCCCCATACAAGGCTGAGACGGCGGGCTGTCGTCTGATTGGGGGTGAGAACCAACAAGGATGTCTTCGGACGTTCCCGAGAAGCCCGGAGCGCCGTAGAACCTGATGTGGTGTAGGTCACGATTGCCGTGGCGTTCAAGGTTTGCGCCACCTGCTTGGCCGCCGCACTCAATGCATCCGCTGATGTCGGTTCCAGCCGGGTTTCCTCTTTATCAAGAGCCCGGCGGTAACTGGGTTCCTTTTCAATGGTTCTGGCAATGCGCGCCATATAGCTGACGGCCTCGACCGGATAGGCCCCTGCTGCGGATTCGGCTGACAACATAATCGCATCAGTGCCATCAAAAATCGCATTGGCCACGTCCGAGACTTCCGCCCGCGTCGGGACCGGGCTTGAAATCATGCTTTCAAGCATCTGGGTCGCGACAACCACCGGCTTGCCAGCACGACGGGCATGGCGGATGATCTTCTTCTGCTTCGCCGGCACTTCTTCCATGGGCAGCTCAACTCCCATATCCCCGCGGGCCACCATAACCGCATCAGACAGATCAATAATCTCATCAAGAGCATAAAGCGCGGAAGGTTTCTCAAGTTTTGACAGAACCGCGGCCTGGTCCCCGATAATCTCGCGCGCCTCCACCACATCTTCCGGACGCTGTACAAAAGACAACCCGACCCAGTCGACGCCAAGACCAAGGACAAAATCGAGATCTTCTTTATCTTTCTTGGTCAGCGCCGCCAGCGGTAAAATCGCGCTGGGCACATTGACCCCTTTGCGGTTGGAAATCGGCCCGCCAACAGAAACCTTGGTGGTGATTTTAGTGCCCTCAACTGCCGTGATCTTCAAACGGATTTTTCCATCATCAAGCAGCAGGTCTGTCCCCTTTTCTACCGCCTGATAAATTTCCGGGTGTGGCAGACAGACCCGTGAACTATCACCCGGCGTCTGATCCATATCGAGAATGAATGTCTGGCCATTGGTCAATTCCGTCTTGTCGCCGTCAAAAACACCAAGCCGCAACTTTGGCCCCTGCAAATCAGCGAGAATACCGATGGCCCGGCCGGTTTCCACTTCTACTTGGCGGATCGCGGCATGAATTTTACCAATATCACTATGCTTGCCGTGACTCATATTCAGACGAAAGACATCCGCCCCGGCATCTGAGAGTTTTTTAATGGTTTCCGCGTCTGAACTTGACGGGCCGAGAGTTGCGATTATGCGTGTGCAACGTTGACGGTGCATATAAATATCCAATGAGTTAAATTTATGTCCTAGAAATCAAAAGAATATACCGGAAAATTTCATAATGTGGAGGCTATTTGTTAAAAAAAGCCACGGATGCCTGATAGAGATGAAATATATCTATCTTTGAGCTGATCGCCATCGGGGTATGAATAGACAGGAGCGGTACACCAAAATCGATAACCTCCATATCCTGACGGGAAAACTCACCGCCGATTGTACCGCCACCAGCGGCCCCGACCTTATAGGTCGTGGTCTGCCAGGGAACACCGGCTTGATCAAGATAATTACGGGTCCAGGCGACATATTCCGAGTTGGCGGTATTGCCTTGACCATAAAGCTTAATATTAACCCCATACCCCAGACGCGGCGCATTACCTTTTTCCCAGGCTCCCGGGTTCTTTGGGTTAATGCCGGGATTGACGTCTACCGAAACCATTTTCGACTGACGCAAGGTCTGTCTCAGGCTGGTATCGCGATAATCGGTCCCGAGCGTACTACTCAACAACCGGGCCACCAAAGTGGGAAAATATTCAGATTTCGCCCCTGTATTGTTGCGGTTGCCAACTTCTTCATTATCCACCAGATAAGCCAAAGCGGTTTTCTGTGGTGTTTTAAGGTCAGCAATCGCCCGCATGGCGGCATAAGACGCCAGCTTGTCATCCTGACCATAAGCCGCGATCAGACCACGGTCAAAACCCAGATCCCGTGGCGGACTAGCCGGGACCAGAGAAAGTTCGGCGGATACAAGGTCAGCGGGCGTAATGCCGTAAGTTGCCTTGAGGTGATTAAATACCCCCTGCTTTATGGCGTCACTGCCCGATCCATCCGGAATATGGCCGACAACCGGGTCCAAGTCTTCCTTCTTTATAATGTCCGCTACTTTCTTATTCCCATAGCCCCGATCCGTATGGGGAGACAGGTCCGGAATCATAAAAACCGGATCTTCAGGGTTCAGGCCGACATTGATTTTGACCGTGGATCCGTCTTTCTTATCCACACGCCCGACAAGCGCCAGGGGAATATTGGTCCATTGATAATTCTTTATGCCACCATGGAAATTTGTCTGGAACAAAGCAAAATCACCACTGCTGTCCAGGGGTCGGCCTTTTAATTCCAGTCGCGGGGAATCAATATGCGCCCCGATCACATGCAACCCGGTGGTCAGTGCATCCTCGCCAATCACCAAAAATGTAATTGCCCGGTCGCGGTTCACGTCGTAATAACGCGCCCCCGGCGTCATCGGAGATTTATCTGTCAGTTTTTTGAACCCATTGGCCTTGGCGAAACGCCGCGCCTCATCCACATAGGTCAATTCGGTAACAGCCTTGGCGATAAATTTTTTATAATCATCTGCAAACAGGAAAACCTGCTGTTTTTTGGGAGCGGAAATATCCGTCCATGATGTCTTGCAGGTCAATGTTTCCTGACAGGCCGCATTTGCCGCCAAAGCCGGCGTGATCTGCCCCAAAGACAGCGCTATGGTCGCCACAAAAAAAGACCCTTTGGCAAATGAGGACAAAGGGGAGACAGCTTTAAACGGGATATGTTTCATGAAAACTCCTGGGAAGACATTTTATTTTTAAGTTTATGCTCTTGAATATGACGATATCATAATGACATATGGGTCATAATTATTACAAAGTATTTTTGAAAAAACATGTCACAAACGCATCATACATCATCCGATTATGGCCCCCGTCATGCCTATGAAGTCATCAATGCCACCGGTAAGGCCGATATTGTCTTTATCTGCGAACATGCCAGTAATTACATCCCGCCGGAATATGAAAACCTTGGTCTGGATGAAGATTTTCTGGCGCAGCATATCGCCTGGGACATCGGAATGGAACAGCTTACCCGTCATCTGGCTGAACGGCTGGACGCTCCGGCGATTATTGCGACCTTTTCCCGCCTGCTGATTGATCCCAACCGGGAAGAAGACCACGCCACGCTTATCCCCCTGACCAGTGACGGCATCAGCATTCCCGGCAATCAAAATATGTCGCCGGCTGAAATAGACCGGCGCCGGACCCGCTATTATCAGGCGTTCCATGATCGGGCTGATGAAATGGTGCAAGCGAAGATTGCGACGAACCATGCCCCTCTGGTCTGCGGCATGCATAGTTTTACGCCTCAGATGGGCGGTTTTGACCGGCCCTGGCAAGCTGGCATGTTATGGAACAAGGACCCGCGCCTGGCCCAGGCCCTGATTAACAGCCTGAGCGCCCGAGGTTTTCAGGTAGGTGACAATGAACCCTATTCCGGCCGTGATCTGTTTTTCACCATGAACCAACATGGAGATCGCCACGGCACGCCTCATGTTACCCTGGAAATCCGTCAAGACGAAGTCGGCACACCGGTCGGCATTGTAAAATGGGCCGACATTCTGGTTGAAGATCTCACTGCAATCGCCCAAGATACTGATGTACGCGCCATAAAAAGATTTTAACCTCAACACAAGGAGAGAGGCCATGGATGAGCAAACCCGAACCGAGATAGAAGCCGCCGCCTTCCGAAGGCTGCTGTCTCATCTCGCCCACCGGACGGATGTGCAGAATATTGACCTTATGGGTCTGGCGGGTTTTTGCCGCAATTGCCTGGCGAACTGGATACAGGATGCCGCGGCGGAAAAAGGCATCGAGATTGACAAAACAGAAGCCCGGAATCAGGTTTACGGCATGCCTTATAAAGACTGGGTCGCCAACTATCAGACCGAAGCCACACCGGAACAGATGCAGCGGATGGCCGAAAGCCTGAAAAAAAACAAGGACTGAAATCAGGGCGGAAAAATCCGTCATTTCAGGTTGCCAAGAAAGAAGCATGCCGATATTGTGCTGCCAATTCACCCTATAACAAGCTAATCAGGAGCAAGAATTTATGACCGATACAGGCGGGATTGCACAAGATGTTTTGCGTTCTTTTGTAGAACGTATTGAAAGACTGGAAGAAGAAAAGAAAAATCTGGCCGACGATATTAAAGATGTTTATTCCGAAGCCAAATCATCCGGTTTTGATGTTAAAATCCTGCGTCAAATCGTACGTATGCGCAAAATGGAAGATCATGAACGCCAAGAACAGGAAGCGTTGATTGATCTTTATGCCCATGCTCTCGGCATGTCACGCGGATAAAACCTGACGGCACGTTTTTTCAAACGATACAAGGCGGCCTGAACAGGCCGCCTTTTTTAATCTCTAACTTTCTTTGGTATTGATGGCATCGACTATTTTCTGAGTGCGTGCATCCGCCCGGGCGCCGTTAATCACAATCACCGCATGTAAGACCGTCAGGCCCCACAGAATCCAGCCGAAGAACAACAAGAACACCAAGCCAACAACCCAGAAAACGGCATTAAACAAAGCCTGAAAGATTTTACCCTGAAGCAACAACGCCAGCGGGGGAATTAGAACAGCCAAAACATAAATCATAATAAATCATATCCCATAATCATAACAGGAATGAGTTTGGCAAAATTAGACAGAAATTTAAAGATATTTTACGTTAAAAACGTGAAGTATGTCCGCTGAACCGCCCTAATCGAGCTTCATGAATAACATAAGCTGCATGTAAAGAGGCACATATCCATGCAATTGTACCCGTCAGATCAGGCGTCAGCAATGCGTAAGTCCATATCATCCCGTTCAAAGCAGCCGCAAGGATTCGACCGTACACCAATATGGCAAGAGGCGGTAATATTATCCCCAGTAAATAGAGCAACATGTCTCTTCCTTTAAACGTGATTTTCGCTTATGCAACACTAGCCCTCAAACCTCCCCATCCGGTAAAGAATAACTACAAATTTACCTATCCCCGCACCGTCAGGACATGGGTTCGTCCAGGCCAAGTTCGGAAACCTTCCGGTAGAGCGTTGAGCGTCCTACCCCCAGTCGACGGGCAACTTCCGACATCCGCCCATCGTATTTCTTCATTGCATAGGTAATCAGGTCCTGCTCCACCTCCTGTAAGGGCCGAACATTCCCATCTTCATCCAGCCCGGATACAACCGGCACCGCATCAAGAAGCAGTTTTTGTACCTCACCATCACCTTCATGCTCGCTGGCCTCTGAAAATGTGCCATTCGCCGTATGAATTTGTGGAAAGTCTTCCGGCTGAATTGTCATGCCTTCAGACAGAATAACAGCCCGAAACAAGGCGTTTTCCAGCTGACGCACGTTGCCCGGCCAGTGATAGGATTTCAACAGATTTAGCGCCCTTGGTGAGAGGCTTTTTACCTCGCAACCTTCTGAAATGCTGATATGTTCAATGAAATGCAGCGCCAGATGTTCAATATCACTTTTACGGTTGCGCAAGGGAGGCAAATGAATGGGAAAAATATTCAAACGGTAGAATAAATCTTCGCGAAATTCGCCCTTTTCCACCATAACCTTCAGATCACGATTAGTCGCCGATATCAACCGGACGTCAACCTTCACCGGCTCGCGCCCTCCAACCGGATCAACTTCGCCTTCTTGCAGGACCCGCAGAAGTTTTACCTGCAGTTCCAGGGGCAGTTCGCCGATTTCGTCGAGAAACAGCGTGCCGCCATCGGCCTCGACAAATTTTCCCATATGTTTTTCAAGGGCGCCCGTGAAGGCCCCTTTTTCATGACCAAACAGGATCGATTCCACCAGATTATGTGGAATGGCCCCACAATTGACGACAACGAATGGTTTGCCCGACCGATCGCTTTCCCCCTGGATGGCGCGGGCGAATACTTCCTTCCCGACGCCACTTTCCCCCTCTAGTAAAATCGGAATATTGGTGCCCATGGCTTTACGCGCCAGCTCCACGGCCTGCTTCATCGCCTTGCTGGAACCGATCATATCCTGAAAGCCAAACTGCCCCGACCATTTTCGGCTCAGGCGGGAAATCTCACCCGACAATTTGTTCATGCGAAATGCATTTTCGATCGAGACCTTCAGACGATCAACCTCTACCGGTTTTGATATAAAATCGATCGCCCCTTCCCGCATGACCTCTACCGCATGTTCAACGCTGCTGTGTCCCGTCAGAACAATCACCGGCAGATGGGGTAAGGCGTCTTTGACAAAGTTCAAAATATCCCGACCACTGACATGGCCCATCACCATATCGAGTAACACCAGATCGTAACGGCTCGCGGTCTCACACGACAGAAGTTCCATCGCCTGTTCACCACTCACCGCTTCCTCGACATCAAATCCCACCCGGTTCAGAGCGAATTTTATTACTTGTCTCTGGTTCTTGTCGTCCTCAACAATCAGGATCAATTTTCTCATTGCACTTCATCACTTAATTCATAATACTTAAACCATACTAGATCGTTTCATCCGGAACTTTTAACAGTTCGCGTGCTTGCTTTCCGGCAATACTGACAAGAAAAGATAAAAACTTTACTAATACTGTACCATTTTGGCACATATAAAGGAAAAAATTCCCCTATGACAATCCAGCCGACACTTAATCACGACCTGCTCCCGACCTGGGACCTGAGTGACCTTTATCCCTCTATGACCTGCCCTGAGTTAAAAAACGATTTCTCGACTCTGGAACAGAAGGTTGGTGATTTCTCGGCTCTGCACAAGGGAAAGCTGGCTACCCTGACGGCTCCTGAAATGCTGGATGTGATCAAAAAATATGAAGTCATGGAAGAAACAATGGGCCGGATCATGAGCTATGCCGGACTTTTGCATGCCGGCGACGTCATGGATGCCGATATTTCCAAATTTTACCAGAGTTGCCATGAACGATTAACCGAACTCAGCACCAAAGTTCTTTTTTTAACGCTCGAAATAAATCAGATTGACGATAAAATCCTTGAACACTGGTTCCAGGACTCCGCCGACCTGAAACGTTATCGCCCCTGGTTTGACAGCGTCCGGCTCTATCGCCCCCATCAGCTCGACGAAAAACTCGAAGAACTCTTAATGGAAAAATCTGTGTCCGGGAGCGCCGCCTGGGTGCGCCTGTTCGATGAAACCATGGCCGACCTCAAATTCGATTACACCGATCCAAAAACTCAGGAAACTACGATAATTGGTTCCGAAGAAGCCCTGAATTATCTGTCCGACAAGCAGGCCCCCGTGCGCAAGGCCGCCGCCGCCTGCCTGTCAAAAACCTTTGCTAAAAACATCCGCCTGTTCAGCCACATCACCAACACTCTGGCAAAAGACAAGCAGATTGAGGACAGCTGGCGCCATTACACTGCCCCCAGCGCATCTCGTCATCTGTCAAATCAGGTTGAGAAAGAAGTCGTTGACGCTCTGGTCAGTGCCGTCAAGGCCGCCTACCCCAAACTGTCCCACCGTTATTATAAAATGAAAGCCGGCTGGTTTGGTCAGGATACACTCGACTGGTGGGACCGGAACGCGCCCCTGCCGGATAGTGATGATCTGCTCTATCAATGGCCGGATGCACAAAAGACAGTGCTTGATGCTTATCGCCGTTTTTCACCGGAACTCGCCGATATTGGAACAAAATTCTTTGACAACGCCTGGATTGATGCACCTGTGCGTGAGGGCAAGTCACCCGGCGCCTTTGCACACCCTACCGTTCCTGGCGCCCATCCCTATCTGTTGCTCAATTATCTTGGCAAAACCCGGGATGTAATGACCCTGGCCCATGAATTGGGCCACGGTGTGCATCAGGTGCTTGCCGGCCCCCAGGGCCAATTGCTGGCTGATACGCCTCTGACGCTGGCCGAAACCGCCAGCGTATTCGGAGAAATGCTGACGTTCCAGTCTCTGCTGAATGACGCCCCCGATGACCGGCAGCGGAAAAACATGATTGCCGCCAAGGTGGAGGATATGCTGAACACCGTTGTCCGCCAGATCGCCTTCTATGATTTCGAAGAACGGGTCCATGCCGCCCGTAAAGAAAGTGAATTATCCGCCGATGATCTCGGGGATATCTGGATGGCAGTACAACAGGAAAGTCTGGGGGACGGCATTGCCTTCGATGACAGCTACCGGACTTTTTGGTGCTATATCCCCCACTTCATTCATTCGCCCTTTTATGTCTATGCCTATGCGTTTGGAGATTGCCTGGTCAATTCACTCTATGCCACCTATCAAAATAGCCCGGATGGTTTTCAGCAGAAATATATGGATATGTTGCGCGCTGGCGGCAGTCTGCGCCATAAAGAACTTCTGTCTCCTTTCGGTCTTGACGCCAGTGCTCCTGATTTCTGGGCCACCGGACTTAACATGATTAGCGATATGATCGATCAGCTTGAATAAATAAAATAATATATTGATACAGTGTTGTTTTTTCTATATTTTAGAATTATTCTAATAATAACACTTGAAACTTGTTTTTATTGAGTTACTAAATCCAAACTTACGGGATTTACCCCAAGTTGCATATGGACATGAGGAGGAAATTGAATGAAACTGGCTGTACCAAAGGAACGGCGCCCACACGAAAGACGTGTGGCGGCCTCGCCGGATACGGTGAAAAAACTTATCCAACTCGGCTTTGATGTGGTGGTGGAAAAGGATGCTGGCCTAAACAGCAGCATTCCCGACAGTGCCTTTAGCGCGGCTGGCGCCACCATCGCTGCCGATGCTGCAACCACCTATCAGGATGCGGATGTCATTTTCAAAGTGCAACGTCCGCTGCACGGCAATGAAGGGGATATTGACGAAGTATCCCTGATCAAACCAGGCGCAATCGTGGCCGCCATTCTCTCCCCGGCAAATGATCCCGCGTCTGTTGAAGCCTATACAAACGGAAACATCACCGCCTTTGCCATGGAATTCATGCCCCGCATTACCCGCGCGCAAAGCATGGATGTCCTGTCCTCTCAATCAAACCTGGCCGGATACCGTGCCGTGATTGACGCCGCGGCCGCCTACAGCAGAGCCTTTCCGATGATGATGACCGCCGCCGGCACTATCGCCCCGGCCAAGGTCATGGTCATGGGCGCCGGGGTTGCCGGTCTGCAGGCGATTGCGACTGCCAAACGGCTGGGCGCTGTTGTATCCGCTACTGACGTCCGCGCCGTGGCCAAGGAACAGGTTGAAAGCCTCGGGGGTAAATTCGTGATGGTCGAAAGCGAAGAAACCGGCGAGACCGAAGGTGGGTACGCCAAGGAAATGAGTGACGATTATAAAGCCAAACAGGCGGAATTGATCGCCACGACGCTGGCCAAACAGGATATCGCCATCACCACGGCATTGATCCCCGGCCGCACTGCCCCTGTCCTGATCACCAGAGAAATGGTGCAGAGCATGAAACCCGGGTCCATCATTGTTGACCTTGCGGCGGAAGCCGGTGGCAACTGTGAACTGACCAAGGCTGGCGAAGTGGTTGAAGAAAACGGCGTCAAGATCATCGGTCATCACAACGTGCCCAGCCTGGTGTCGACGGATGCCAGTGCGTTGTTCGCCAAAAACCTGCTCAATTTCATCACCCCCCTGGTTGATGCCGGAAACAAGAGCCTGAATATTGACTGGCAAGACGAGATTATCGTCGGCACCCTGCTTACCAAGGACGGTGCAATCGTCCATGAACGGCTCAAACCCCAAAATCAAGGAGGAAATTAAGATGGATATGACCTCACCTGTTGCGGAGACCGCCCTGCAGGCGGCATCCGTAAGCCCCTTCCTGTCGCAACTGTCTCTTTTCGTGCTGGCGATCTTTGTCGGCTATTATGTGGTATGGAGCGTCACGCCCGCCTTGCATACCCCATTGATGGCGGTAACCAATGCGATTTCATCTGTGATTATCGTGGGCGCTCTGGTCGCGGCCGGCCCGGCGGACATGAGCATCGCCAAGATCCTTGGCATCATTGCCATCGGCCTTGCCGCAGTCAACATCTTCGGCGGTTTCGCCGTCACCCAGCGCATGCTCGCCATGTATAAGAAAAAGAAATAAGGAGGGACTGATGACTGTACAAAATATCACTGACCTCACCGCCCTCGCCTATCTGGTGGCCGGCGTTCTGTTTATCATGGCCTTGCGCGGTTTGTCTTCGCCGGAAACGTCCCTGAAAGGCAACATGTACGGCATGATCGGCATGGTGATCGCCGTGGTCACCACCCTGGCCAATCCGGAAATCGTGTCTTATGAGTGGATTGCCATTGCTGTCGTCATCGGCGGTGCTATCGGCATTCTTACGGCTTTACGGATTCCCATGACATCCATGCCGCAGCTTGTCGCCGCCTTTCACTCTCTGGTTGGCATGGCCGCCGTTCTGGTGGCCGCGGCGGCATTCCTGGAACCCGCTGGTTTTGGCATTACTGACGCCATGGGCAAAATTTTCGCCGCAAGCCGGGTGGAAATGAGCCTGGGCGCGGCCATTGGCGCAATCACTTTCTCGGGTTCTGTTATCGCCTTCGCCAAGTTGAACGGCAATATGTCCGGTGCGCCAATTATGCTGCCCGGACGCCATTTGATTAACGCGGCACTCGGTGTTGCGATTATCGGTATGATTTTTGCCTTTGCCCTGAACGACGGATTGGCGATTGTCGGCTTCGATCTCATGTGGTGGATCATCGGTCTTAGCTTTATCATCGGTTTTCTAATCATCATTCCCATCGGTGGGGCTGACATGCCCGTTGTGGTCAGCATGCTCAACAGCTATTCCGGCTGGGCGGCGGCCGGTATCGGCTTTACCCTGCAAAATAACGCCCTGATTGTCACCGGCGCCCTGGTGGGCTCCTCCGGCGCGATCCTGAGCTATATTATGTGCAAGGCCATGAACCGTTCCTTCATCAGCGTCATTCTCGGCGGGTTTGGTGGCGAAGATGCCGTGGCCGGTAATGGCGAAGTCGAAACCCGTCCCGTGAAACAGGGATCGGCGGAAGATGCTGCCTTTATCATGAAAAACGCCGGGTCCGTCATCATCGTACCTGGATATGGTATGGCGGTCGCCCAGGCGCAGCATGCCCTCAGGGAAATGGTTGATGTGCTCAAAGAGGAAGGCGTCAAGGTCTCCTATGCCATTCACCCGGTTGCCGGGCGTATGCCTGGCCATATGAATGTGCTGCTCGCCGAGGCCAATGTGCCCTATGACGAGGTATTTGAACTCGAAGACATCAATAATGAATTCTCCCAGACCGATGTTGCGTTTGTCATTGGCGCGAACGATGTCACCAACCCGGCGGCGAAAACAGATAAAACCAGTCCCATCTACGGCATGCCCGTTCTTGATGTGGAAAAAGCGGGTACAGTTCTGTTCGTTAAACGCGGCATGGCTTCCGGTTACGCGGGGGTTCAGAATGAACTTTTCTTCCGAGACAATACAATGATGCTGTTTTCCGACGCCAAAAAGATGGTCGATAACATCGTCAAGGCGTTGTAACGTAACGCCCCATATTCTCTGTAAAACGGCTCCTTTTCAGGGGCCGTTTTATGCTTCTGGCTAGTAGGTTTGGACTATATCTTCATACTTGTTTTTCAGGTATCATTCCCCTCACGGCATGTCGTATACGACTTGCCGATGTGAGCTGTGACCACTTCACATGGCGCATCAAAAGGGGAATTTAGGTGACGGTACAAATGGGGCCCATGACAGCGGATATTCCGCTCGAAAAGAAGATATTATCTGAACGCCTGGCGCTCATCGCCCAGCAAATAAAGATCATCCTGGTGATTGTATTGATCATATCAACACTCACGGCCTATACCCTATGGTCTACCGTCCCTCATGATATGTTGATCAATTGGTTGTTTCTGGTAAACTTTCCTTCCCTGCTGCGTATCATCCTGCTCTTTTCCCAGAAACACCACACGTATGACCTTGACCTTCTGGCATTTTTTAATGTTTTTCTTGCGGCCTGGTCGGGCACGGCCTGGGGAGCTGTCGGTTTTTTCTTTCCCCTGTATGCAGACCCGACCGTGATGCAGTTTCTCACGGTGGTTCTCTTCGGCATAACCGCGGGGTCCGTACCGGGGTTATCCTCTTTCGTTCCCTGCTATTTTGCCTTCTCCATTCCGGTAATGGGCGGCCTAGCCTTCCGGCATTTCAGCTATGGCGACGAAATCCATATCTCTGCCAGTATTTTCTGCCTGATTTTCCTGTTGATCAATATGGCTTTCAGCCTTGTGATTCAAAATTCCATGATTCAGTCCATTCGCCTGAGGTTTGAGAAAAACGAATTGATTGGAAAACTTCGACAGGAAAAGGATAAAGCCATTTCCGCCCGGGACGCCAAATCCTCTTTTCTAGCCGCCGCCAGCCATGATCTGCGCCAACCTCTGCATGCAATGGGGTTTTTTATTGAAACACTCAAGAAAGAAATCACGGATGAAGATCAGTCTCTTCTCCTGCAAAAGGTCGAACGCACCTCTGATAACCTGAGGGCACAATTGAATGATCTCCTTGATATTTCAAAGATTGACGCCGGCATATTAACACCCCACCCCACCCCCCTTTCTGTCGAAGCAATTTTTTCCGCCCTGAAGTCTGAATTCACGCCTCTGGCGCAGGAAAAGAATATCGACCTTCACATCGTTGCCCGGGACCTGATCATTAACAGTGACGCCCATATGATCGAACGCATTCTGAATAATCTGATCAGTAATGCTTTACGGTACACCAAACCCGGGGGCCGTATTCTTGTCGGCTGTCGCCGGCGGGGAAAAAACATCAGATTTGAAGTGCACGACACCGGCATCGGGATTCCGGGACATTTGATCGGCCATATTTTCGCGGAATACTATCAAATCGCCAATCCGGAACGCGACCGGAATAAAGGTCTGGGCCTTGGTCTGTCAATCGTCAAGGGCATGTGTGATCTGCTTGATCATCCAATCGAAGTTCGTTCGGAAATCAACAAAGGAACCAGTTTCTATGTATCGGCGCCCCGTTCACATAAAAGACCGTCCATCCCCGACAGTCTCAGTCAACACTTTAATCTGAAACTGGAAACGGGAAATATCATCCTGATTGATGATGAAAGGGATGCTCTCGACGCCATGTCAACCTTGCTGGAAAACTGGGGTCATACAGTTGTTCCTTTTGAGGCGGAAACCGAGGCTTTGCAGTACCTCAGTCATCATGATTTTTGCCCGGACATGATCATCACCGATTTTCGATTGCGGGAAATGCGCACCGGCGCAGAAGCGATATCCGCAATCAATAAGAAATTGAAAAAATCGGTTCCTGCCGTGATCATCACCGGCGATACCGCCAAGGATCGCATGTTGCAGGCCAGGAGAAGCGGCCATGTTTTACTGCATAAACCCATTCTACCGGCAAAACTCAGGACCGTGATCAACAATACGCTTATTAAAGCCTACTGACCAGGCCTCTCAAGTGCCGTTGACAACCTTTGGTTCATCGTGCAATACGCCTTTGGAAGACGCGGGCTGAACACAGGTTTTCGGAAAAATAAGAAAGGCCGTGGTTCCTACGCCCCAAATGCTTTCTAGTCTGAAGGACCCGCCATGCAGTTCCATAAAGGATTTCACAAGCGAAAGACCGAGCCCCGTTCCCTGATGTTCCCGTGAGTAGGTTTCATCCACCTGATTAAAGGGCGACATAACGCTTTCCAGCTTATCGGCTTCAATTCCTATGCCGGTATCAGACACGGCAATGCAAAACTGTCCGTCCTGTTCAACACCTGCGGAAATGACAATATTACCGCCATCAGGTGTAAACTTAACAGCATTTGTCAGAATATTAATCAGAACCTGGCGCACCATCCGTTCATCAACGATAATATCCGGCAAGCCGTCCGGCGTATTATTCTCAATAGATAAATGCTTTTCTTTTGCCATGACCATAACGAGTTTTAGTGAATTTGAAATCACGTCATAGGCATTAACCGCCCCCGTCGACAAAATCATACTGCCGGATTCAATTTTGGAAAGATCCAGTATATCATTAATAATATTCAATAAATGAATACCGCTGTCCCGAATATCAAACGCGTATTCCTTATATTTTTTTTCCAGATCCTTGGCCAGATAATCGCAGGTCATAATTTCAGAAAAGCCAATGATCGCATTCAACGGCGTCCGCAATTCATGGCTCATATTGGCGAGAAATTCCGATTTCGCCAAATTGGAAACCTCGGCCTGTTTACGGGCAATGACAAGTTCTTTCGTTAACCTGTTGCGGTCCTTTTCATGGGCGACCACGTTGCCAAGCTGTTCTCTTAAGACGGAGAGTTCATCATCACGTCTTCTGGGTAGCTGCACCCCTGACTTTCCTTTGACCACCTGTGCCAAGGTCTGTGAAATTTCCATAATTCTGCGAAACATGCTGATGTTCAAAACATATGAAACAATATACCAGGACAAAAAGACGCCTGTGATTGCGACAAGCAAACTAAAGGATTTCAGGCTATTGAGTTTATTGACTTCCGCATGATTATCAAAACGCACAACAATGTTCAAAAACGGAATTCCGTCATAAACCGTAATGGGAATATCCATTTGAGCTACCCCATGCGCCGTACCCGGACGAGCCTCTATCAGATGATCCAGTTTAAAATCACTGGGGAGAATGATTTCGCCCGCAAGATTTTTTACATCAATCTCAGCATCCAAATACTGTCCCATCCCCTGCAAACTGGCAAGCGGCGAGGTGATCACCATCAGATAACCATAATTCATCTCACTATTCCCCACAGGGTGCATCAAAATATGAACGGGGTTCCCCTCAGTGGTGGAAATATAATAACTTTGGGTTTGAAGCATTTGACCCGGCGACAACACTGCATGCTCTGTCATCATCCTCTGTATCGAAAGAGTACCACCATCCTTAATTTTCCGCGCACCCAATAGCTTATACTGAGAAGTTAAAGCTCTTACTTCAAGAATATCGAGGTGATCACTAAAGGATTTAGACAAACGAATTGCCTGACTGAGCTGTTGTTCAACATCAAGAGGGTCTTCAGTGACAAAAGCATTGCGGAACAACGGATCCGCCACGACTTTATCCGTGAAAAGTTTTACTTCCAGCAAATGGTGAGAAATCAACCGCTCCTGAACCAACGTCTTGATAATGCTGTATTGTTTTTTCTGCACGGCTTCATTAATAAAAGCGGAATATTTATTGATGGTATAAAAATGCACCCCAAGAAAGCTCAACCCCATGAACAACATCATCACATAAAGTAACGTCTTTAACTTCGCATTATCGAAGATATGGGAGACTTTTTTATTCATAATGAAACTCAGTTCTTCCTCTTAAGCGTTCCATATAGCAACAAAATATACAATCTTAAGGATTATCACTGAATAGCTAAAAAAGCCGCAACCAAGGCGAAATACAAACCTTGATTACTGGCTTTTCAAAAGCATAACATCATATAAATCCACAGCTTACGATCATAGAATTGTTTTTGAATATAAGGGGTAATTAATAAGGAATGATTAACCGCAAGAAAAATGCTCTTTTTTACGGCAGGAGAGAAAAACAACCCAACACCTTGAATGGAAAAATAAATCTTAAGATTGCGCCAATTTATTCTTCAACTGATAAAGTTAAGAATTCGCCCGGAGGTTGTTTCCGGACTTTGCGCCTGAGAAGATACCTGATAGGCCGCCAAACCAGAGCTATTGACACGGCCTGTTGCCACAGCTGAGCCAGAATCCTCTTCTGCCCCGTCTTCTGGGACAGCGCCCTCCTCCGGTGCTGCATTCAATTCGGCCTGGGCTTCTGCGCGGGCCGCACTGGCCTGGGCCGCGACACTGCGATCCTGTCCGGACGGTTGCGCCGGCGCCAAAGCGGCAGCGATGATCACCGACATTTTAGCGATGGTGGCGCGAGGATCCCCCGCGACAGGTGAAATATCAATTGGCACTTCACCGCCAACTGCATAGCGCTTGCCATCAGGGCCTGATTGATAGGTGAAACTCGCCGACCCGGCATATTGGCCCCCTGCATTTTTGTGGGCCTGTTCATGCGCCTTAACTTCCTGGTCCGTTTTCTTGAGCTTCTCAACGAGAATTTTTTCTTCTTCGGTTAACTCTCCCAGAGTCGCCTCAGTCGTCGGCCCTTGCTCTGCCGGCTTGTTTTTGTCGGGCGCAGCTGTAGCCTCCGCCGGCTTTTTCGCGGGCGGGGAAAAAAAATGTGGCTGGACTGCTGAAACGCCAGAAACCATCAAAACTCCTTAACCTCTTGACGTACAAAACTATTTTTACATGAAAAGAGATATAATCCGTGATTTTAGCATAAATTCGCCACCAAGTCGTTAATATTCTCTTTTCCCTTACCCCCGCCTGAAGCGAGTGATCGCGTTGTGAATCACGGCACCCCGCCCATTTTCCCCCAAGGGAAGGCTAAAGATCAGCGGTCTTTTCGTCTTTCGTGTGCTCTTTTCCCCCGTTCCTGGGTTTTCTTGCGGGCCTCAACATCCATCCCCATAATCACCCGGATCAGAACCTCATTTAGCTCCGTCTGGAACTGGTTATATCCGGCCTGCTGTTCTTGAAAAGCCCGCCGCAATGCTGCTTCATCCAACGTTTCCGCCCCAATAAGGTTCAGAATTTCTTTTTGGTTTTTAAACAGGGTCCGTTTACTGGCTTTGAACTTATCCCGGTTAAGAGCCATATAGGCCTTAATCTCCCGACGTTGTGTTTTGGGAAAATAATCCACCATCATCAGTTCGGGGCGCTTATGCTCTGATTTATGTTTGTGAAATCGGTGCAGAACCTTCGTATCGGAGGCCAGATACCCCGCAACAAAAAAATTCAACGCGAGAGAAAAGAATAAAACAACGTTCAACCACCTGATTTTTTTAAGCATATCCGTCATTTATCGCCTTCCTCATCCTCAAGAACCAGTTCTTCCGAAAGAAGAACCTGCACCTGCCCGTAAATATAGTAATTTTCATCAAGCGGGAATGCCTGCTCCTGCTGTGGCTGATTCCCGGAGGACAAGCCAAGATACAATCCAAGACATCCCGTCAGCGCCCATCCCAAGGCACGCGGCACAAGACCATCAAAAAAACGCCATAGATTAAAAAATCCTGCTTGTTCAGACCTAACGCACTCAGACTGCGGGATGCCAATGATTTTATCCATCAGCGCCCGGGATGGCTCAATATTTGTTTCCACCCGAAAAACCTCCAGATAATGATCCAGTCTCTTGTCACTCATCCTACACTCTCCTTCAGAAGATCGTCTTTTTCCGCTGCCAGAATTTCTGCCAGCCGGGTTCGGCCCCGCACCAGCAGGGATTCAACAGCTCCGACACTGACCTCCAATATATCCGCCGCTTGCCGATTGCCCAATTCCTGCAAATAACATAACGTGACAGCCATTCTCTGACGTTCCGGCAACTGGCTCAACGCGGCGGATATATGAGCCGCTTTTTGTTTGTCCCGCAGCATGTCATCCGGCAACGGCCCCTCTGATTGCACATCAAATGCCTCATCAAAATCCGATGTTGGCTTACGTTTGCGTTTCACATCGATGCATAAATTCATCACCACCCGATAGAACCAGGTCGTAAATCGGGTATTGCGGTTCATATCCCAGCGGCCTGCCGTCTTCCAGACCCGAACAAAAGCTTCCTGCATCACATCCTCGGCCTCGCTTCTGTCGCCTGTCACCCGGGTGGCGAAAGCCAGAAAAGGCTGCAGGTGCCGGTCAACCAGCATCTTGTAAGCAGTTGTATCCCCATCGCCGATGCGGATCATAAGCGGTTCATCCGGAAGATCTTCCAAGCTATCATCAGTCCTTTTGCAGGATTCTCAGGCCCTTGTCTTACGCCTTCAGGAGTTTATACGTAGGCGAGCTAAAAACCCTTCTGTCCTAGGCTAAAAATTATCGGCAAAAAAAATGCACCGTAACCCTACAGTGCATTTTCCTAAATTCAAAATGATACAAAAGCACCGCCGGCGATTATTCCACCACCCAGGTGCGGCCCGCCCGCAACAGAGCATTAAAATCAGCCTTTTTCGCCTGCCTGGCCTGATCCAGCTGATAATGCACGGATTGTTCGTAACTTTCCTTCGGATTACAGTAAATCACCCCGAGGATTACCGGGAAGTTTGGCGCTTCCAGTTCACATAACATGGAAGCCATGTGACGATTGGTTTCATCATGCACCAGGATATCATCCTCTGTGATACCATTTTCACCAAGGGTTACGACTTCAAGGGCGAATGTCTCGGTGTTAAACCGCAGACCTTTGGCGACATCCTTGCCGAACAGCATTTTCTCACCGTGCTTGACATAGAGCTGCGTATCTTTCGCGGTTTTCTTTTCCGTGAAGGCGCCGAATACATTGTCATTATAAACGATGCAATTCTGGTAAATCTCGACAAAGGATGCCCCCACATGGTCCTTCGCCCGGGCCAGGGTTACCGGCAATTCCTTCAGCCCCGTATCGATACCGCGGGCAACAAAGCGCGCACCGGCGCCCAGAGCAAACATGCAGGGTGACAATGGCGAGTCCACAGACCCCAGAGGTGTTGACGGTGTTTTCAGGCCCGGTTTGGAGGTCGGGGAATATTGCCCCTTGGTCAAACCATAAATTTCGTTATTGAACAGCATGATCTGAATATTCACATTACGCCGCAGCACATGCAGCATATGATTTCCGCCAATGCTCAACCCGTCGCCATCCCCGGTCACCAGCCAGACATCCAAATCAGGATTGGTGAGCTTGATGCCGGTGGCAAATCCCGGCGCCCGGCCGTGAATGGTATGAAAACCATAGGTAGAGACATAATAGGGAAACCGTGAAGAACAGCCAATACCAGAGACAAAGACGGTATTTTCCGGGCGAGAACCCGTTTGCGCCAACGCCATCTGTACCCCTTTCAGGATCGCATAGTCCCCGCATCCCGGGCACCAGCGAACTTCCTGATCGGTTTCAAAATCCTTCGGGCTCATTTTTTTTACATCAACCTGTTGGTTCATTTGCTTTCTCCCAGGTTTTCGTGAATGACGGCGGTAATCTCTGAAATCTTGAACGGCTGACCGGAGACTTTCGACAACAATTGTGTATCCAGAAGATACTGACTGCGCAGCAATGTATTCAACTGCCCCACATTCATTTCGGCAACAATCACCTTGTCATAGGATTTTAACAGCTCTTCCAGGTTACGCGGCAGAGGCCAGATATTGCGCAGATGAATATGCGACACATCCAGACCCTCTTCCCGCGCCCGTTTGACCCCCTGATGAATGGCGCCGTAAGTCGATCCCCATCCGACGATGGCGAGTTTCCCGCCCGCCGCCCCTTGAGCGACTTCCTGAAGAGGAATGTCATTGGCGATATTGTCAATCTTGGCTTTGCGTACATCGGTCATCTTTTGATGGTTGTCCGCATCATAGGAAATATGGCCGCTGTTATAGTCTTTCTCGATTCCGCCGATGCGATGCATCAGATCCGGCGTACCCGGCTTCGCCCAGGCCCGGGCCAGCGTTTCCGGGTCACGCAGGAACGGATGGAAACCTTCCGGGTCCGTATGGAACTTGGCCGGGAAAGGCTCATAATCATTGATATCCGGAATTTTCCAGGGTTCTGACGCATTGGCGATATACCCATCGGACAGGATCATCACCGGGGTCATGTATTTGGTTGCCAGGCGTACGGCTTCTATACCGACCTCAAACCCGTCTGTGGAATTGGACACGGACAGGACCACAAGTGGCGCATCGCCATTGCGTCCCCAGACCGCCTGATAAAGATCAGACTGCTCAGTTTTTGTTGGCAGACCGGTCGATGGTCCGGCACGCTGAATATCAACCACGATTAACGGCAGTTCCGTGCTAATGGCAAGACCCAGCGCTTCTGTCTTCAGGGCAATCCCCGGACCTGAACTTGTGGTCAGCCCCAGACCGCCGGCAAAAGACGCACCAATGGCGCCACAAATCGCGGCAATTTCATCTTCTGCCTGGAAGGTGATCACACCAAATTCTTTCAGGCCGGACAGGCTATGTAATAAAGGCGACGCCGGAGTGATGGGATAAGACCCCAACACCAGTTGCAATTCCGCCAACTGACTGCCCGCCAGAATACCCCAGGTCAGAGACTGGTTGCCGTTCACGGTGCGATAAAGCCCCGCTTCTTCCTTGTATTTATTGATCTGGTAACGACGCAGGTTGGACGCCATTTCAGCGGTTTCACCAAACGCATGACCGGCATTGAGCGCTGCCACATTGGCTTCTGCCAGTTCGGGTTTCCTGGCGAATTTTTCATTCATCCAGTCAATAATAGGTTGACGTTTACGCCCGAACATCCACAGCAACAGACCCAAGGTCCACATATTCTTACACCGTAGGGAATCCTTGTTCCCCAGGCCGAATTCTTTCACCGCTTCGACAGTCATTTTGGTGATATCAAGCCGCTTCACCTCGAAGTGCGACAGACTTTCATCATCCAGGGGATTACTGGCATAACCGGCTTTCTTGAGGTTCTTGTCGTTAAACGCCCCTTCATCAAGGATAATCAGCCCGCCTTCACGCAGGTTGGACATATTGACCTTCAAAGCCGCCGGGTTCATCGCCACCAAGACATCCGGCTCATCTCCGGCTGTCGAAACTTCGACCGAACCAAAGTTGATCTGGAACGCCGATACACCGAACGTGGTGCCAACAGGGGCGCGGATTTCAGCGGGAAAATCCGGAAATGTCGACAGGTCACTGCCTTCCAGCGCCGTCGCCACAGAAAACTGGGTGCCGGTTAACTGCATCCCGTCACCGGAATCACCGGCGAAACGAACAACAACTGAATCCAGTTCCTGAACCTCATTACCTATTGCTTTCGCAGAAGTTAGCCCAGTCATCCTTAATCCTCAACATTAATATAATTTCAACTTCAATCTTATTTCTTATATAGACTACAGCCCATAACACAAGAACAAGTGTACTGTAGTGTAGTATAATTTTATATACAACAAAATTGTGTTTTTATTTTTAATACTACATTATTAATGTGTAGTATTTCGATTAATCCTTGCGTATCTTTAAGTTTTTTTACATCTTCATGCAAGTTAATATGGTCATCTTTCCCAATTATCCAATAGTCATATTTTACTCAATTCGTATTTTACACAACATAACAGAAGAATAAACTTTCCTTTTGCAGAAATTTTCCTGCTCTATAGTATGTCGCCATGCAACAAAACACCTATTCACGCCAGATGTGGCATATCGCTGTCCCGGCCATCATCACCAATATATCCGTCCCCCTGTTGGGGTTGGTCGACACCTTTATTATGGGCCATCTGCCGGACCCGCGTTATCTCGGGGCTATTGCGCTCGGGGCGATGATGATCAGCATCCTGTTCAACAGTGTTAATTTCCTCCGCATGGCCACTACTGGCCTCACCGCCCAGGCCCACGGCAGGGAAGACAAGACCGGCATTCCCCGTCTTTATTTGCGGGCAGCCCTGCTCGCGCTGGGGATTGGCGCCCTGTTTATTCTGATCCAATGGCCGCTTGCGCAAGCCATTTTCTCGATCAGCAAGGCCAGCTCAGATATTGAAGCCCTCGCCGCACAATATTTTACCATTCGTATCTGGGGCGCGCCTTTCGCCTTGCTCAATTTTGCCGCCGTCGGATGGCTGCTGGGACTACATAAGGCCAAAGAGGCTTTATGGGTACAACTGCTGCTCAATGTCAGTAATATTTGCTTCAACATTCTGTTTGTTTACGGCATGGGGATGGATGTGGAAGGTGTAGCGCTGGGGACAGTGCTGGCTGAATTCATCGCCGGCCTGTTTGCCCTGTATCTGATTTCCCGCCATTGCAGGCGCAGTTACAGCATTAGTTTATGGGGCGCCGGGGCCCGGGAAGACTTGTTCGATAAAGTGGCTTTCATGAAACTGTTTGCCCTTAACAGAGATATTTTTCTCCGCACCGCCTGTCTGACGGGCTCTATGGCGGCCTTCACCCTGCTCGGCGCCGGCATGGGCAAGCAGATCCTCGCCGCCAATGCTTTGCTGATGAATATTCAGATGATCACCTCATACGGGCTTGACGGTTTCGCCCAGGCGGCAGAAGTACTGGTCGGCAAGGAAGTTGGCCGTAAATCCCGATCCGGCTTAAGAACAGTGGTCATCGTGTCCAGCAAATGGGCTCTGGTCACCGCCGCCGTCTTCAGTTTGGTTTATTTTCTTTTCGGCAATCAGATCATCAACGCCCTGACCAATCTGCCGGACGTGCGCGCGACGGCGGAGATTTACCTGATATGGGTGATTGTCCTGCCGCTGATATCCATCTGGTGCTTCCAGTTCGACGGCATCTTCATTGGCGCGACAGCCGGCAAATACATGCGGAACGGCATGGTGACTTCTACGTTGCTTTATGCCTTGTCGCTGTATTTTTTGCTGCCGGTATGGGGCAATCACGGACTGTGGTTCAGCTATAGCTTCTTTTTGCTGATGCGCGGCGTGACATTGGCTCTGCACTATCCCAAAATAGAAGCCGCCGCAGGGCATCCCGTGGCAGCTTCTTAAATCTACAGATCCAGCTCAGGATCAAAATTTATCCTAGATAATCTTGAGAACATCTTCCGGCGGTCGCCCAATGGCGGCTTTGTCATTCGCCAGAACAATCGGCCGTTCGATCAGACGCGGGAATTTGACCATGGCGTCTATCAATTGCGCCCGACTCAGATTCTCGTCAGCAAGATTATTCTCGCTATATTCCTTTTCCTTGCGCCGCATAAGGTCCCGGGGTTCAATATCCAGCAACGTTAAGATTTCGTCCAGTTTCGCCGCTGAAGGGACATCTTCAAGATATTTGACAACTTTCGGACTGACGCCCTGTTCTTCCAGAAGCGCCAGAGTTTGGCGGGATTTGCTGCATTTCGGATTATGATAAATGGTCACAGACATAAATAACTTCCTCTTGAAAAAATCACCTTCCTGGATGAAGGTTTGCGTATAGACACCATATTTAAGCATATCCCCCACATTATCAACTGGCTAAACTTCATTATTTTAACGACTTCATAAAATCTTAATGAGAAGCATTCTTATTATTGTTGACAATAGTTATCATTAACATTATAAAAAACACATCAGATATGGAGATGCCCCGATGATTATTTGTGTATGTAATGCTTTAAATGAAACAACTGTACGTCAAGCGGCCCAGAAAGTGGGCGGCAAAACCTCCATATTGAAAATTTATGAAAGTCTGGATGCCAAACCCAAATGCGGTAAATGCCTGTGCATGGCGCGCGATATATGTAATCAGGAAATGTCCGGCGCAGACCTGGCATCCATCCCTGCCTAATATTAATAAACATTATTAATATTATATACTTAACCCCTTCCCTTCATTGACTTTATACCCTGTGAAGTATATTGTTCTCTCCTATTAAATCATCAGGAGCAGTGCCATGAAGGGCGACAAAAAAGTCATCGAATATCTCAATAAAATACTCAAGAATGAACTGACCGCCATCAACCAGTATTTCCTGCACAGCCGCATCTGCGGTGATTGGGGACTAAAGAAGCTCGAAAAACATGAGTATGATGAGTCGATTGACGAAATGAAGCATGCCGATGAAGTCATTAAACGCGTATTGTTTCTCGAAGGTTTGCCCAATCTTCAGGACCTCGGCAAATTACGCATCGGTGAAAATGTCCGTGAAATCCTACAGGGAGACATGGATCTGGAACTTGACGCTCTGAAAGATCTGCGCGAAGGCATCGCCCACTGCGAATCCTGCCGCGATTATGTCTCTCGTGATCTTATGGCCGAAATTCTTGAAGAAGAAGAAGAGCATGTGGACTGGCTGGAAACCAATCTGGCCCTGATCGACAGAATTGGTGAACAAAACTACCTGCAATCACAAATGGATAGCTAAATCCAATCCCTTTGCACGTATCTTGAAACCTCTTTGGGCAGATGCAGGTAGAATCCTCGTCTGCCCTTTTTTAAGAACGGCCCTCTTCCGGTTCCTGTATGATACCGTCTTCCGACACGCCTGCTTCCGGCGGTTCTGGCCGCGTAGTGAGAAACAAAGCCACAAGCGTCAAAATGATCGCTTGGGACATCAGCGCATACGTTGGAATATCAAAGAACCCATAAGAAACCAAAAAGACAACCACCATAGACAAAACCGCCAGCACCTTGTTCTTGCGACTGATGGCGCGATGGTCCTGCCATTGACGGATTGGCCTGCCAAATTGCGGGTGATCAAGCAACCAGACATGCAGTTTTTCTGAACTGCGGCTAAAGCAAAAAACCGCCAGTAAAAGAAACGGTGTCGTCGGCAATAAGGGTAATGGAATTCCGATCAACCCCAACGCCAGTGCAATACCCCCGAGAGTGAGCCAAAAGGCTTTTTTGCTGGCCCCATATGCCCGTTTGGCATTTTTGATCATATAATATTATCCTGATATAAGTCTGCGGTCCCCAACATGCCCTCTCTGTGGCATCATTGCAAAGAAAAACGGCCTCTCTATTCGGGAAATCCCTGCGGTGACATTTTGCCCATACTGTCGCGAAGTTTTCGGCATTTTGACGGATTTTTATGCATTTTGCTGGCTTTTGACCGACAAAAACAAGGTGTAAACTTACCTTCATAGTGAGAATATAAACATAAAATATAGGGATGCCATGATGAATGATACCATATGGTTACGGGCTGAAAGCCGCACGACAGAGCGCCGGACCCCTCTTCTGCCGCAAGGCGCCATTGAACTTATCAGCGACGGTTATAACGTCGTCGTCGAAAAGTCCGGGAAACGCATCATTCCTGATCAGGCCTATCTTGATGCGGGCTGTCAGATGGTCGACGGCGGAACCTGGACCGCTGCGCCAAAGGAAGCGATTATCCTCGGCCTGAAAGAACTGCCGTCAAAACCGGATAAGCTGAAAAATACCCATATTTATTTCGCCCATGCCTATAAAGAGCAGACCGGCTGGCAGGATACGATTTCCCGCTTCACCACAGGGGGCGGAGATCTGCTCGATATTGAATATATGGTCTCTGAGGATAACCGACGGGTAGTTGCCTTTGGGTATTTCGCTGGTTACATGGGGGCAGCTCTCGCCCTGATCCATTGGCATAACAAACAGTCTGGCGCGCCGCGTTACCTAGACAAGGGCCTTACACCATTTGACAACGCCACCCTGTTGCGGGAAACGATTTCTACGGCCAAGACGTCGGGCAAGGATCCAAAAGTTCTGATTATCGGGGCGCATGGACGTTGCGGCAAAGGCGCTATCGAAATCTTGGAAGAACACGGCGCCCACGTCACATGCTGGGGCCGCGCCCAAACTGAGAACATTGACCGGGCGGCCCTGCTTGATCATGATATCCTGATCAATTGCGCCTTTATTCTCGGTGATGTCCCGGCATTCCTGCGTAAGGAAGATCTCCGCACAGAATCGCGTCTGTCGGTCGTTGCCGATGTTTCCTGTGATCCGTTCAGCGCCTATAATCCGATCCCGCTTTATCATGACACTACCACCTGGGACCAGCCTTACATCACCGTGGAAGGATCAAATAAGACCACAACAGTCGATATTATCGCCATTGATAACCTGCCCTCACTGCTACCCAGGGAAGCCAGCGAGGAATTCGCCGGTCTTCTTCTACCCCACCTTAAAAACTTGAAAATAAGAGATAAGGACCCTGTTTGGCAGGCAGCAGCCCACAGTTTCTCCAAAGCCGTTTCAAAACTTGAAGCAGAGCAACGCCCTTCCCTTAAACAACAGGAAACAGCCTAATGTCAGAAAATACATCTCAGCCAACCGCCGCTGTTCACTGGATCGGGGCCGGGTTATCTTCCGGCCCGGGTATTATGGCCCTGGCCCGTCAAGGCGTCAGGCTGACCGTATGGGATATGACATCTGACCGGGCTGAAATGCTGAACAGCCATCTGGACCCAACCAGTCGTTTCGAGATTGGGTTGCTTGATCTTAACGATGCGGCGCGTCTGGACCACTTCAGTTCAGCTTTGTCCAAAGGTGACATTATCATCTCCATGCTGCCGGCCGCCTTCCATGTACAGGTGGCCAAGCTTGCCCTCGCCCACGATTGCCATATGGTGACATCCAGCTATTTGTCCGACGACATGCTGGCGCTACAGGACGAAGCCTGCGCCAAAGGCCTCAGCATTGTCAATGAAGTGGGGCTAGACCCCGGAATAGATCATCTTTTTACACATATTCTGGTGGATGCAGCGAGAACGGCAGGTGTTCTTGATCAGGGACACGCCATAGATTTCATTTCATATTGTGGCGGAATTCCTGTTGAAAATACTCCCTTTACCTATAAATTCAGCTGGACACCTCTTGGCGTCATGACGGCATTAAAAAATCCGGCCCGTATGATCAAGAACGGCGCCCCTCATAACATCGCCCGGGCCTGGGAAGAGGTAACCAGCCTTGATCTCGACGGTGAAACATTCGAGGTTTATGCCAACCGCAACAGCCTGCCCTATGTTGATGAATATGGTCTGGGGAATGAAAAAAACCTTCGTACCTTCGTACGCGGGACCCTGCGCCTCAATGGCTGGAAAAACGCCTGGAAGGATATTTTCACAACTGTCGAGCATGCCGATCTGGATGAACTGAAAAACCTGTCAGACACATTATGGCGCGACCATCCCTACAAAAAAGGCGAACAGGACAGGGTCGTCCTGCATGTGGCCTTGACCGCCACTCCGAACGATGGCGGTGCCCCCTGGCATGGGTCCCTGTCGCTGGATCATGCCGGTGCCGACCTCAATTCCGCCATGGCCACTTGTGTATCTCTCACGGTGGCGCAGGCGGTCATGGCCGTTGCCGAAGGACGTCTTGCCCCCGGCGTCCAACCGAGCCCCCATGATGTCGGCGAGGCAAAACGCTGGCTGCAGGCCTTAAGCAGCCAAGGGTTGCCCATCAAAAGCGATAATGTCAGCCTATAACTTCAGACCCCGTTTACTGCCTTAAAGACGTCCCTGAACCGGGGCGTCTTTTTGTATTTTCGCCCTTTCCCTCCGCCGTAATAAAATATACCCTGAGGCAAAATGACAGCAAGGGTAAATCATGCCAGAGAGCAAAGCGACCATCGACGATCTCCTCAATATTATGACGCAGCTGCGCGATCCGGACAGCGGCTGCCCCTGGGATATAGAACAGGACTTCAGCAGCATCGCCCCCTATACCATTGAAGAAGCCTATGAAGTGGTAGAAGCCATCGAGCATAATGATATGCCGCATCTGAAAGAAGAACTTGGCGATCTCTTGTTGCAGGTGGTCTTTCACGCCCGCATGGCCGAAGAAGCAAAGCATTTCGATTTTTCCGATGTGGTGCACAGCATCTGCGCCAAAATGACCCGACGTCATCCTCATGTCTTTGGTGATGAACAACATCGTAACGCCCGCGAACAAACCATTGCCTGGGAACAACAAAAGGCCCAGGAAAGAAAAGCCAAAGACCATACCGCCAGTGTCCTTGACGGCGTTACCCCGGCCCTGCCGGCCCTCACCCGGGCGATCAAACTGCAAAACAGGGCCGCGCGGGTGGGGTTTGACTGGCCCGATACGGCACAGGTGCTTGATAAACTCAACGAGGAAATGGCCGAACTCTCTCATGAACTGGTGGAGGCCGACAAGGGCAATGACAGAACCACGGAAATCGAAGAAGAATTCGGCGATATGATGTTTGTTTATGCCAATCTGGCGCGCCACCTCAACCTTGATCCCGAAAAGGCTCTACGCGCAGCAAATCATAAGTTCGAACGGCGCTTCCGTCAGGTAGAAATACTGGCTCTGGCAGAAAACACGTCTCTTGAAAACCTGTCCCTCGACGACATGGACCAACTTTGGAACGCCGTTAAAAAAAGCGAAAAGGCCGGCAAAAATTTATGACCTGGTAAAACGGTCCGGGAAAACACTTTGGCGAATTTTATGCCATAACGCTTCTGACGGCGCGGACAGCAGCCCCTTATCCTGAATGCCAATACGATATTTCTTCTGGTCAAACAGGGTACGCACATACCCTCCGGCTTCGGTAAAAATAAACCCTCCGGGCAAATGGTCCCAAGGCAGCGTCCGGTAATAGACCGAGAAATCCTTCGCCCCTTCCAGCAACATGATATAATCATGTCCGGCGCAAAAAGCCGGTCGATTTTCCTTAAAATCTTTCAAGTTATGCTCTGCAAGACAGCGAATTTCCGGCGGAAACCGCTTTAAGTGGGCCGCAGCGACCATCTTCGCCGGCTCAAATGTCGGCGCCAGGGTGACAACTTTACGATCATTGAGCCGTGCGCCCTCGCCCTTCCGGGCAGAAGCCAGTTTTTCCGTCACCGGAAGGTAAATCCAGGCGGCTTCAACCTGCCCTTTTCTGAGCTCTGTCAGCATCAGTGCAAAACGCGGATCGCCCTTGATAAAGTTATTGGTCCCGTCCACAGGGTCAATCAGAAAGGCGTGATCCGCTGTCGTGATCTCCGCCAACAGGTTCGGCGCCTCACTAATACTTTCTTCGCCGCCGATAATCGCTGTCGGATATTCCCGTTTCAGCGCCCGTGTCAGGGCCTTTTCTGCCGCGAGATCCGCTATCGTTACCATATCGCCCGGCGACTTGGCAGCAATGTCAGCCTCTTTCAGATTATTATAACGCGGCAATATCTCAGATTTGGCTACATCAATCACCAATTCACCAATGATATCCCCGCTCATGTCTCAATAACCCTTCCCACCAGCCGGGTGTCTTTCTCAATTCGGCCCAAAAGCTTTTGATCTACCCGTACAGTAAGGATCGTTTCTGTCTCTCCATCTTCCCGGGCGATCACTTCGCCATTCTTGTACATCCAGGCCATTTCCGCCCCTTGATGATGCTTATAGGCAATTTTCAAGGTTGTTGCCCCGCTGGCCAGAAGGTCATTAAGCTTGATGCGGAACTCTTCACACCCTTCACCGGTAATCGCCGACAACAAACTGACATTGCCCTTCAGCGCCGCCAGATTTTCCACCGTCGCCCTCTGCTCTGTACTTAATAGGTCAATCTTGCTCCACACTTCATGTATGGCACATTCCGGCCCCTCTTCAAGACCCAGTGAATGGAGAATGGTCATGACATCTTCGCGCTGAGCTTCGGTGTCGGGGTGGGATATATCGCGCACATGCAGGATCAGGTCAGCTTCCACAACTTCTTCCAGGGTCGCCTGAAAGGCAGCGACCAGCTGGGTCGGCAACTGAGAGATAAAACCGACAGTATCAGACAGAATCGCTTTCTTGTCATTGGGCAGATCAATTTCCCGCATCGTTGGGTCAAGAGTGGCAAATAACAAGTCTTCCGCCATCACACTGGCGCCGGTCAGATAATTGAACAAGGTTGATTTTCCGGCATTGGTATAACCAACCATGGCCACCACGGGAAATTTCTGTTTCTGGCGGCCTGCACGGTGCAGTTTGCGGGTTCGACTGACTTCTTCAAGCTGCCGGCCGATGCGGCCGATACGGTCGCTGATCATACGACGGTCAGATTCAATCTGGGATTCACCAGGTCCTCCCATAAAGCCGAAACCGCCACGTTGGCGCTCCAAATGGGTCCAGGACCGGACCAGGCGGCTTTTCTGATAGGTCAGATGCGCAAGTTCAACCTGCAGCACACCTTCCTTGGTTTGCGCCCTTTCGCCAAAAATTTCCAGAATAAGACCGGTTCGATCTATCACTTTGACTTTCAGGATGCGTTCGATATTGCGTTGCTGTCCCGGTGTCAATTCGCAGTCGAAAATCACCAGTTCAATATCATCCGCCGCAATCAGCGCCGCCATTTCATCAAGTTTCCCCTGCCCCATATAGGTTGCAGGCACCAGCTTGGACAGTTGCAGCAACACCGCATGCACGACATGCAAATCCAGCGCTTCACACAGACCAACAGCCTCCTCAAGGCGGGCTTCCGGTGACCTGAGGGCCGAGGTTGCCGTTTTATGAGAAGGGCGTGAGAGTCCACTGTTGGAAAGACGTTTTTTTAGATGGGGGTGGAGGACCAGCACATTGGCCCCCGCCACGTGATCCGGGGAAATGTCGTCCTCTTTGGTCGACTTCCCCCAGTCCAGATCTATTTTTTTCTTACGGAACTTAAGCGTATTAGAATCGGTCCGTTCAGTCATATAATTCTGTCATAGAATAAGATACTATTCTTTGCCTTCTTCATCGGCAGGGTCAAACAAAGAAATTGGTCCGCCTGGCATGATGGTTGAAATGGCATGCTTGTAAACCAATTGCACGCTTGAATCGCGGCGCAGTAAAATACAAAAATTGTCAAACCAGGTAATGATACCTTGCAGTTTCACCCCGTTAACAAGAAAAACGGTGATTGGTGTTTTGTTTTTGCGGATATGGTTTAGGAAGGAGTCCTGTAAGTTATGGTTTTTTTCAGACATATGTAATATCCATTCTTCTGTTTATAGATTCATTATTGCTTTTTAAGAACAAATCACTCGTTGGCGTACTTTATCACAGGCTATTCATTCTTGAAACCGATAGAATGAAATATTTTCAAAAGTTCTAATTTTTCCAGAAAGACGGCATAAACAAAACCAGAATGGCGATGACTTCCAATCGTCCGAGGATCATTGTGAAAGAACTTACCCATTTCGCCGCATAAGACAAACTGTGATATCCCACGAAATCCGGACTAATCACCGGGATCAGTCCGCCGGCACTGAACAGGCTGGTGCCGCTAAGGCCGAAACTGGTCTGCAGGCTGTATCCCAAAGAGCCATATATAATAGTCACGACTGCCAAAGCTGCAATAAACAGAAACAATAACGCCCAAATGGACACCATCGTATCATTACGCACCACCTGATCACCAAAAGTAACCGGAGTGACCCCGCTGGGATGCGTCAGACGGCTTATTTCCTTGTCCGCCAAACGTTTCATAATGTTGATACGCAATATTTTAAAGCCGCCCGCCGTAGACCCCGTGGTACCGCCAATAAACAATAAAATCATGCAAATCACCACAACCGCCAACGGTAATCGCGTTGCCTGATCCGGTAAAAATCCGGTTGTCGATATGCTGGATACCGCCGTGAATAACGCGATTCTGATTTTATCCCAAACCCCGACGTCGCTCAACTCCTCTACCGTGACCAGGCTTAGGAAAATAAACAACACCGCCACCATTAAAATATAATAAAAATGACGTATTTCAGGATCTTGCCGATATAACTTCACCCGACCCCGTTGCAAAAAGGCCCAATGAAAGGTCATATTGGTGGCCGCAAATAACATAAAGGGCATCAAAATAAATTCCGTAATGCCCCGCATCATATTACCCCCGGCCATGCCCTGGCTGGTGAAGCCGCCACTGGATAATGTCGCCATCGACAACAACATCGCTTCAAAGCCCCCCATCCCCGATAGGACAAGCAACAGGATGCAGGCAACTGTCATCATCAGATAAACTTTAAACAAGGGAGTAAAAGCATATCTGATCCGCGCCAGCAAGTCATCGCCTTCCCCGTGGGGCAATACGCTGCGGAACAGTGACAGCCCCCCGATTGATGACAACGGCAAGATGGCGACCGCCATGGAAAAAACCAGAACGCCTCCAATCCACTGCAGAAAGGCGCGCCAGAAAAGAATGGTTTGTGGCACAAGGTCCAGATTAACCACCAGACTTGATCCTGTCGTGGTCAAGGCGGATGTCGCTTCAAAATAGGCGTCCGTCAATTTGGTCATAAAACCGGTAATCATGAACGGCAAAGATGCAAAAAGCGGCACCCCGAGCCAAATCACCACCATTACCAGAATCACTTCATGTCGAGACGCCCGATCCTGCGGATTCTGAAAGGAAAGATACAAGGCGCCGCCAACAAACACCGTAAATAATGCACTGATGAAAAACGGTAAAATCAGGCTATGCTCGCCTGTGGACAAAGCCACCACGATAGGAAAAAGTTCACAGAAGCCGAGAACCACCAGCATATATCCGATAATATTGCCGATTCTTACGACCATATTCGCCCTTTCGCGTTCATTCTAGAAATATTCAAGACGAACAGAGAAAAGCTCTTCGACTTTTCTGATTTTTTCCTGCCGCGAAAAGACCACCACAATATCATCCGGTTTGATAATCGTCCCTCCCCTGGGCACAATGACCTTGGTATCCCGCACCACAGAGCCCACAATAATACCTTCCGGCAAACGAATATCACGCAGTGGCTTTCCGACCAATGGTGACGTTTCCAACGCCACCGCCTCTAGAACTTCCGCCGCCCCACCGGCAATGGTATGCAATGACCTGATCCGGCCACGGCGCATATGCTGCAGAATACTGGAAACCGTCGTCTGGCGGGGATCAACAAAAGCATCAATGCCCACCGAATAGGTCAATGGCCCCAAACTATGATTGTTGATCAAGGTAATCGCCCGGCGACAGCCGGCCTGTTTGGCAAGCAAGGACGACAGGATATTGACCTTGTCATCATTGGTCACCGCGATGATGGTTTCCGACGCCTTTACATTGGCTTCTTTCTGAATATCCACATCCAGCGCATCACCATGCAAGACAATTGCACTTGGGATTTCCTTGGCCACGGCCTTGGCCTGTTTGGCGTCCTGCTCAATAATTTTTAACTGTATCTTGGCATTGTTGTCGATCAGCTGCTTGGCGATAAACGCGCCGACATTACCACCGCCAACAATGACAATACGCCGCGCCTCTTCTTCATCACGCCCAAAAACGCTTAGCGCCCGCTCGACATGCGAATCTTCAGATACAAAATAGATATTGTCTCCCACCAGCAACTGATCATTGCTTGATGGAATAATCAGCTTGCCGTCGCGCAACACTGACGTCACCACGATATTAAGGTCGGGGAACAGTTCCGTTAACTGGCGCAGCGGCGTATCGACCACCGGGCAGTCTTCTTTCAGACGGACCCCGACAGCCCGCACGCGGCCATCGCAGAACGGCACCATATCAAAGGCGCCGGGCGCTTCCAGACGCCTGATCGCCGCCTGCGCCACTTCGATTTCAGGAGAAATAATCACATCAATAGGCATATGATCGCGGCTGAACAAATCCTGCCACACGGGATCAAGGTAATTCTGCGCCCTCACCCGGGCAATTTTTTTCGGCACCCCAAACAGGGAGTGTGCCACCTGGCAGGCCACCATGTTGACTTCATCAAACAAGGTTACGGCAATGATCATATCCGCGTCGTTGGCCCCGGCCTTTTCAAGCAAATCGGGATGAGAGGCATAACCGACCACCGCCTGAACATCCAAAGAACTCTGAATCTTGGCGATCAGATCCGGGGAGCGGTCAATCACAGTCACATCATGCTGCTCACTGGCCAAATGACGCGCAATGTTAAACCCAACCTGTCCGGCGCCACAAACGATAACCTTCATATCAAACCCTCACCCTATTCGGTGTTATTTTTATCACTTCCTGCGAGCCCGAGATTCTTGAGCTTACGATGCAGCGCCGAGCGTTCCATACCGACATATTCCGCCGTCCGCGATATGTTACCATTGAACCGCCTGACCTGCACCTTGAGATATTCTCTTTCGAATTTCTCTCTGGCATCCCGCAACGGCAAAGACATGATATCATTATTCATGCTCGGCCGAACCACCGAGACATCGGAAACAATTTCCGATGGTAACATGTCGATCGTAATCGTATCACTATCTGCCGACATGATCAGTAAGCGCTCCACCACGTTGCGAAGCTGCCGCACATTACCGGGCCATTCATGGGCTTGCAAGGCCGCCATCGCATCGGGGTCCGTATTTTTCGGCGTCACACCGGTTCCTGCCGCCAGCTGTCCCATGATTTGCCCGACAAGAGCGGGAATATCCTCGCGCCGCTGAATAAGCGGTGGCACCCGTACCGGGACCACACTCAGGCGATGGAACAGGTCTTCCCGAAACAGATTATTATTGATTTGTTCCCGAAGGTCTTTACTGGTGGCGCTGATCACCCGCACATTAACCAGAACCTTCTTGTTGCTGCCCACACGCTCAAATGTCTGGTCGGTCAGAATCCGCAGAATTTTGGCCTGGGTATTTTGTGGCATGTCCGCCACTTCGTCGATAAACAACGTTCCCCCGTGGGCCTGCTCAAAAACACCGGTTTTTTTGATCAGTCCGTCTTCTTCGACCCCGAAAAGTTCACTTTCCATATTATCCGGAGAGATGCTTGCCGCATTAATGACCACAAACGATCCTTTAGCACGTTTCGACTGCTTATGAATAAGCCGCGCGACCACCTCCTTACCAGAGCCGGAAGGTCCTGATATCAGGACACGACTACCACTGGGGGCAACTTTATCAATGGTGTTGCGCACCAGATTAATCGCCGAAGAGCTGCCGGTAAGCCCGACATCAAACCCCATTTTTTCCTTGAGTTCGGTATTTTCACGGCGCAGTTTGTCGACTTCTGTCGCACGCTCGACCAAAATCAGCAGCTTGTCAGTCTCGAACGGTTTGCTGATAAAATCATACGCACCATATTTAATGGCGGCCACGGCCGTTTCGATATTGCCATGCCCACTGATGATGATCACCGGCAGGTCTTCATGCATTTTTTTAATGACTTTGAGGATTTCCAAACCATCAAGACGGCTACCCTGAAGCCAGATATCAAGAATGATCAGCGACGGACGCCGTGCCTCTATTTCCGCAAGGGCCGTATCACTGTCTTTTGCTGTGCGGGTCTCATAGCCTTCATCATCCAATATCCCGGAAATCAAATCCCGGATATCGGCTTCATCATCGACCACCAAAATATCAAGCGCCATGCACCATCCTTACATTCTCTTCAACACTATCATCACGACTTGGCCGATCTGCTGTCGCCGGCCTGTTTTTAACAAACAACAAGGTAACCGTTGCCCCTGCGTCTTCATTGTTCTGCAACACGAGGTCGCCCCCATGATCCCGCATAATTTTCTTCACAATCGCCAGCCCAAGCCCCGTGCCCTTTGACCGGGTGGTGATATACGGCTCCGTCAGTTTATCCATCAGATGTTCCGGCAACCCGAGCCCGTTATCACAGATCACAACCCGAATATCCGCCGCGCTTTCAACCAGTGATACATTGATCTGCCCCTGATAATGTCCTTCATCGTTTTTACAGGCGCTTTCGCGGGCGGCGATCGATTCCGTCGCATTCTTAATCAGATTGGTCAAAGCCTGGCCAATCTGCCCACTATCGCATTCTATGGTCAAGGGGATATCAGGGCAGTCCAGCGTGAATTCAATATCGCTGTTGGCCACCTCCTGCATAAAGTAGGCTTGCTTCGTCAACTCGTTCAGATTTTCCAATTGCACAATCGGCGCCGGCAGACGGGCAAAGGAAGAAAATTCGTCAACCATCCGCCGCAGGTCCCCCACCTGACGGACAATCGTATCGGTACACTGAATAAATACGCTGGGATCGCTGCTGATTTCCTTGAGGTATTTACGTTTTAGCCGTTCTGCCGACAACTGAATGGGGGTGAGCGGGTTTTTGATTTCATGGGCGATGCGCTGGGCAATATCGGCCCAGGCCGCATTTCTCTGTGCCGCAACCTGTTCAGTGATATCATCAAAGGCAATCACAAACCCCTGTATTTCATCATTCTTGGTCTCTGCTGTAATCCGCACCATCAAATTCAGATTAATGTCATCCCGTTCAATAACCACCTGATCCTGAACAAAGGCATTTTGCGTGGCGCAAATCTTATCATACAGATCCCGCGCTTCGGGCATGATGTCCTGAATCGGCGCCCCGACAATGTTTTTCGTATCCAGATCAAGCATCATCGCCGCCGCTCTATTCGGCAGCGTCACCCGACCATCCGCATCCAGCCCCATAATCCCGGCCGACACCCCGGATAACACGGCCTCGGTAAAACGTTGCCGCTCTTCCAGTTTCAGACTGGCCTGTTTAATGTCCTTTTGCTGTTGGTCCAGCTGTCGGGTCATCTTGTTAAACGCCCGGGTCAGACCACCCAGATCTTCATAACCTTTGCGGATCGGAGCACGGGCCTTGAAATCCCCCTTCCCGACTTTTTCCGATGCATCGACAAGGTTGGCGATAGGTTCCATCAGCTTGCGGGCGAAACTGATCCCCAGCCAAACGGCAGCAAACAGGATCAAAAAGGCAATAACGATAAAGGTCAGGTTAAACCACAGGCGATATCGCGACTGCTCATTAAGCGCCAGCATATAATCCGACCGCGCATCCTTACTGCTTTTCACCAACGCCAATGCCTTTGGGTCTACGAACCGGCTGATATAAAGATAATGATCAAGGAACCCGTCAAGGGCCACCAGAACACGCACCCGGTCATCATCCTCCCCGCCGACAATCGGCACCACATTACCTCTCGCCGCCAGATCCAGGGCGGCTAACGGGAAAGCATCGCCAATCAACCCAAGGGTCGTTTTGGCCCGCGCCTTCACCTGCCCCTGTCGATTAAAGATAATGGCTTCCGACAGGGTGAGAAACTGCGCCTGTACCGACAAAGCCTGTTCCAGCAACGCCGGGTTTTCAGACAGGGTAAAAGCCTGTGCATTCAAATCCCGGGCGATACCCAATACATCGGCTGTAATCGCCTTTTTATGTTCTTCAATATAGGCTTCCGCCACGGCCTGTGAATTATCCAGGGCGGTGCGCACCTTGTCACTGAACCAGCTTTGCAGGCCAAATTCGAAAAACATGCCCGACACCACGGCCACAATAATGGTTGGTGTGATCGCCACAATACTGAACAGGGTGACAATTCGCCGATGAAGACGCGTGCTGCCCGCGCCGGCCTTTTGTGTCGCCCAGAGCTGCACAATCTGACGCGCCACCAACGCCCCGAGGGTCAGCAAAATAATCAGGTTAACGGTCAGCAAAACAAACAAGGTCGTCGACGTCGGCAGGAACGGCCCAACGTTCGAGAAGGTCGCAAAGGTCGCCAGCACCGACAAGATCGCCCCCATCGCAAGGGCATAGGCCAGTTTACGGGCCAAGTTCACCTTGACTGACCAGGCTTTCAATTTTCGTAATAACTTTGCTTTATTTCTTACCATAAAAGAAGGTTACATCCTGTCGCGTTAACATGGACCCGGCAACGGATTCACGCTCTCAGAGTACCATAATGTTGCATATATACAACAGGCGTTTATATCTTTTTGATGTATCTGTTAGCCCTTGCGAACGTCAATATCCAGGTCCCTGATTTTTTTACGCAGGGTATTGCGGTTAAGGCCCAACAAATCGGCCGCCTTGATCTGGTTGCCCCGGGTTGCCGCCAGAGTATTTTCCAGCAGTGGTTTCTCAAACTCCCTCAGTAAACGGGAATAGAGCCCGGCCGGGGGCAGATCATAGGGCAAATGAGCATCGAAATAACGTTTCAGGTGCCGGTTGATCGATTCCTGCAGGGTTTCACTGGACGAAATACCACCTTCACTTTCCGGCCCTTCCACAGTTTGCGGAATCATTTCCGCCCGAACGATATCCAGGGTTATGGTGTCTTCGATATAAAGTGCGGCAATACGCTGACAGAGGTTTTCCAGTTCCCGTACATTTCCCGGCCAGTCATGCTGCTTGAGATACCCCAGCGCCTCGCCTTCGATCAGTTTCGGTGTCTGGCCATTTTCCTGAGCATAATTATTGAGAAAATGCCGCATCAGATCATGAATATCATCCACCCGTTCCCGCAAGGAAGGCAGACGCAGCGGCACCACATTAAGACGATAGTATAGATCTTCCCGGAACAATCCCTGACTGATCAGCGATTTCAGGTCCCGGTGAGTGGCGCAGATAATCCGTACATCACATTTGATGGTTCGACGCCCGCCCACGGTGGTATATTCGCCTTCCTGAAGCACCCGCAACAAACGGGTCTGGGCTTCCAGCGGCATATCGCCGATTTCGTCAAGGAACAGGGTACCGCCCTGGGCCTGCTCAAAACGGCCTGAGCTACGGCTTTCCGCGCCGGTAAAAGCCCCTTTTTCATGGCCGAACAGTTCGCTTTCGATCAATTCCCGAGGGATCGCCGCCATATTCAGGGCAACAAAACTGCTGTTCTTGCGTTTGCCAAAATCATGCAGGGCTTTGGCGACCAGTTCTTTCCCTGTCCCGGATTCGCCGGAAATGGTGACCGTAAGGTCCGTGGTCATCAACCGCGCCATCACGCGATAAACATTCTGCATCGCCGGAGAACGGCCGATCAGGGGCAGTTCTTCACCGTCATCGACAGGCTCTTCCGGACGCACCGTTCCCGGCTTGACCGTCAACGCCTTGGCGACCACCGATTTGACCTCATTCAGGTCAAAGGGCTTAGGCAGATATTCATAGGCGCCCCGCTCGGTTGCTTTCAGCGCCGTCATCAGGGTATTTTGCGCCGACATGATGATTACCGGCAGACCGGGACGAATTTTCTTGATTTTGGGCAACAGATCGAGCCCGTTTTCATCGGGCATAACCACGTCCGAAATCACCAGATCCCCTTCCCCGTTCGACACCCAGCGCCACAAGGTCGAGGCATTGCCGGTCAAACGAACCTGATAACCTTCCCTCTCCAATGCCTTGGACAGGACCATGCGAATGGCTTTGTCATCATCTGCGATCAGCAATGTTTTCTCGTTCATCATCCCTGCCCTTTGTAACTTGGTAATAATACCCTGAACAGGGTCCCGCCGCCTTTTTTCTCTTTAATACTATCGCATTCTATAATACCGCCATGGTCCCCGACGATTTTCGCCACCAACGCCAGCCCCAGCCCGGTTCCGTTGGTTTTCGTCGTGACGAATGGGTCGAACAGATGCGGTTTAAGATCATCGGCAATGCCCGGCCCGTTATCCATCACACAAATTTCCAGTGGCAAATGCATGCGTTCGCTGGACCCCGGCACCGCCACCCGCACACCATGACGATAGGCCGTGGTCAGGATAATTTCGCCACCCGCACCCGGCACCGCCTCCGCCGCATTCTTGATCAGGTTCAGAAACACCTGTATCAACTGCCCCTTGTCGCCGCGCGCCGAGGGAATGGAGGGATCATAAAATTCCTTAAAAGTAACCCCTTTGGCAAATCCGTTCTGCGCCAGTTTGCGCACATGTTCCAGCACGAGATGGATGTTGATGTGTTCCGGCACGATCGGCCTGTTGTTGGAGAAAACCTCCATCTGATCCACAAGAGCGCAGATACGGTCGGTCTCTTCACAAATCAGGCGGGTCAGCTCTTTATCGCTTTCCCCCACTTCCTGCTCTAGCAATTGCGCCGAACCGCGAATACCGGATAAAGGATTCTTGATTTCATGCGCCAGAACAGACGCCATCCCGGCAACGGAACGCGCCGCCCCTCTGTGGCTGAGTTGCTGGCTGATCTTCTGGGCAATGCTGCGTTCCTGTAACTGAATAACAATCGCACCATTGCCCTCAATCACTGGTGAGGCATGAACATCAACCCGCTTATCCCCATGCCGCGGCCCCCCAAGCACAATGTCATATTCGGAAATAATTGCGCTTTTCAGGCGAACCTGATTGACGATCGCCACCAGCGGGCTGTCAAAAGGAACAATGTCCTCCAGCTTACGTCCCAGCAACATCCGCGCCCCGGAATAGAGCAGCTGCTCGGTCGAGTTGTTGACATAGGTGATTTTATTATCGCCCTCAACCGCCATGATACTGTCGGGCAGGGAACTTAAAATCTGATCAAGTGACAGAGATGCGCTGGTTAATGCCGGGGCCATATGTTACGCCGCATCCTCCGCGATAAGAGGATCAAAGAACTCATGGATGACGCCGGTTACTGCGCGGGCATCGCCCAACTGATTGACCTTTTGACGGAAAGTGGCGCTGTCGCGCAGGCCTTTCGTATACCAGGAAATATGTTTTCGGGCGATCTTCTTGCCGGCGTCCTCACCGTAATGATCCAGCATGGCCTGATAATGGTCGAGTACGATTTGCTTCAACTGCACCAGATCAGGATCCGGCAACATACCGCCTGTTTTCAGGTAGTGAATCACCTGAGCCAGAAACCACGGCCTGCCATAGGCGCCGCGCCCGATCATCACCCCGTCCGCCCCGGACTGATCCAGGGCCGTACGGGCATCTTCACAGGTGATAATATCGCCATTGGCAATCACCGGAATGGACACCGCGTCTTTCACCTGACGGATGAAGGACCAGTCCGACTTGCCTTTATACATCTGGTTGCGGGTTCGACCATGCACCGTGACCATCTTGATTCCCACCTCTTCCGCGATCTCCGCCAGCTCAGGCGCGTTACGGTTGGTGATGTCCCAGCCGGTGCGCATTTTCAGGGTCACCGGAATATCAACCGCCTCGACCGTTGCGACCAATATCTTGCGCGCCTCATTCAGATCCTGCATCAGGGCAGACCCCGCATAGCCATTGACGATTTTTTTCGCCGGACAGCCCATGTTAATGTCGATGATCTGTGCGCCCTTGTCTTCATTCATCTTCGCCGCCTGAGCCATCATCTGCGGATCACAGCCGGCAAGCTGCACCGACATCAGATATTCGTCACTTTCGGCATAGGCCATTTTATGGGTGCGGTGATGGTCACGGATCATCGCCTGACTGGCGATCATTTCGGACGTCACCAGCCCCGCGCCAAAGCTTTTCACCAGACGGCGGAACGGCAAATCGGTCACGCCCGCCATCGGGCTGAGCAATACCGGATCTTCGAGCGCAATCGGCCCAATGTTAATTTTCATATCTTGCATTATACGGGTCTATTTTTACAAACTTGTCTATATTTTAATCATTTAAAACAAATGATCAATAATTAATCACAATAAGCGGCGAATATACAGGAAAAGCCCGGATCGGTCAAAGATCATTTCATGGAGGATGATCGATCTTTTAAGCCAAGAAAAATAAAGACTTTTATGCCCTGCAATGCTAGATTCCTGTCTTCCGGAAATTCAACATTGCAAGGTTAATATGAAGGTTGCCGTTATTATTGTCGCCGCAGGGCGCGGACATCGGGTCGGGGCAGATCTGCCCAAACAATATCTCCCCTTATGTGGCAAACCAATCCTGCAGCATACAGTCGCGGCCTTTCTCAAGGTTCCCACGATAAACCTGATTCAGACCGTGATTCACGCCAATGATCAGGCGCTGTATGAGACAGCCATCGGTAACCTGGACCTTCTGCCCCCGGTTTTCGGCGGAGACACCCGACAACAATCGGTGATCCGGGGTCTGGAAAGCCTGGCCATGCACGAACCTGACCTTGTGCTGATCCATGATGCGGCCCGTCCCTTTATCAGCCCCCGACATATAGAAGACATTATCGCCGCCGCAGAAGAGCATGGCGCCGTCATCCCGACCCTGCCCGTGGTCAATACGGTCAAACAAATTAGCGGCCAGCATATTACCGGCACCATCGACCGCAGCAGTCTGGCGCGGGCGCAAACGCCGCAGGCGTTTCGCTTCAAACTGATTTACATGGCCCATCTGCGCACGGCCGCCACCACCCCTCTCACCGATGACTGCGCCGTGGCCGAAGCCTGCGGCATACGGGTAACCACCGTTCCCGGCGAAGACCGGAATTTCAAAATCACGACAGCCGGAGACCTCATGAAGGCGGAGCATATGATGAAACAACAGTTAACCGACATCCGCACCGGTATGGGCTATGATGTACATGCCTTCGCGCCGGGCGATCAGGTGACCCTCTGCGGCGTCCCCATTCCCCATACCGCAAAGCTCAAAGGTCATTCCGACGCCGACGTGGCGCTGCACGCCCTTACCGACGCCCTGCTCGGCGCCATCGGTGAAGGCGACATCGGCGTGCATTTCCCCCCGAGCGACGACCAGTGGAAAGGCGCGGCTTCCGACATTTTCCTCAAACATGCGGCAGATCTGCTGCACGACAAGGGCGGCGTGATCGCCAATCTTGATCTGACGATCATCTGCGAGGCCCCGAAGATCTCGCCCCATCATGACGCCATGCGCAACCATATCGCGGACCTGCTTGATCTCGCGCCCAACCGGGTCAGCATCAAGGCCACCACGACCGAAAAACTCGGGTTTGCCGGCCGCGAGGAAGGCATCGCCGCCCAGGCCATCGTCACCGTGCGCCTGCCGGAATAAACAAACAGAAAGACGTCCTATGTTCGTTAAAAACTGGAACAAATCACCGCTGCACCCGGCCCTGTTGCTCGCGACCTGGTTCTACAGCGGCCTGTTTCCCAAGGCCCCCGGCACCATGGGCTCCCTCGCCGCCCTGCCCTTTGCCTGGCTGATCATTGAACGCAGCGGTCCGATTGGTCTCAGCGTCGCTATCCTGCTGAGTTTTGGCGCAGGCCTGTGGGCGTCTGATGTCTATATGAAGGAAACCGGCAGGACCGATCCCGGCGAAGTGGTGATTGACGAGGTCGCCGGCCAGTGGATCGCCTGTCTGCCCATCGCCGCTATGCACAGCCAGATCGGTTTAAGCCCCGGCCCGTTTATCCTCGCCTTTGTCACCTTCCGGATTTTCGACATTTACAAACCCTGGCCGATCAAAATTTTTGATCAGCGTCATGACGCGTATGGCGTGATGATGGATGATGTGATCGCCGGATTTTTCGCCTCTGTCTTTGTGATCGGATTTTATCTCTATGTTCTCGCCTGACATCATCACCCTTGCCACACAGGTTCTGGACGCCGCCCGCGCCCGCGGCCTACATCTCGCGACCGCCGAATCCTGCACCGGCGGCCTGATCATGGGGGCCCTGACCGAAATCGCCGGATCATCGGACGTGGTCGACCGGGCTTTCGTCACCTATACCAACCGCGCCAAGCGGGAAATGCTCGGCGTGCCGGGGGACGTGATCCGTCAGCAGGGCGCGGTCAGCGAAGCCTGCGCCCGCGCCATGGCGACCGGCGGCCTGAAAGCCTCGGCGGCGAGCCTCACCCTCTCCGTCACCGGCATCGCCGGCCCCGGCGGCGGCAGCGAAGACAAACCCGTCGGCCTCGTCCATATGGCCTGCGCCGTACGAGACGGCACGATGCTGCATGAAAAACATCTGTTCGGCGACGTGGGACGGGATCAGGTACGGGAAGCAACGGTGGTAGCGGGGTTGAAATTGATTTTGCGGGCGATGGGGTAGGGAAATCCTGTTATCCCCCTACCCAATAATTTGCTTAACTGACTTTAGAAAAATACTATTCGGCCGTTTCCAAAATGTCCTCAACCCTGGCATTTTCAAATTTTGGCGCAGGCGGAACCCACTCAGTTAAGTTTTCCCCAACAGAATGGTAAAACTCGGCAACAGTTTTTTCCAACCCTTCAATGAAGGTACGCTGGCCCGAAAACTTACCCGCCATATCCAAAACTGTTTGCACAATAAAACGGTGTGGCACCAAATTTGGATTCTCTGTTTGAATGGTACTTGGGTCGTCCCGCAGGTTTTCTAAATAGGACCATGTGATTTGAGAACCGCCCGGCCATTTTGCCCCAACTCTTATTGCCCCTGGCTCAATCTTCGCGAATTGACGTACAAGCCAATTCACTCGTGCCTTTGTTGTTTTCTTGTCTCCAGGAGCTAAAACTTCCATTGAGCATGAGATAGTGCGATTTGCCAAGCTCGCATCAATCGTCAACACACTTGCCGCATCCGGTATGTGCAATTGGCAAATAAGAGTTTCTTTCTCACATAGAAATGCAGAATCATCCTTCAGTCGCGCCTCAGAATCAGACTTATGAGCTCTTGAAAGTTTAATATTTACCGGCGCACCAAGTTCTCGCGTTAACATCAACGATAAGTCACGCTGTTCCTGGTGCCAAGCGCTCACTGTATTCAATATCTCATCAGTGGTTTTCAGTAGCCGTTCTTTATTTTTAACTTTCAGGCATACATTGCGCCACTCTTTATTCATGCTATCAAAGCTTTGAACACCAGAGCTTTTGTGATCAAAATAGCGCACCATTTCTTCAAGAATATATTTCTGCTCTGCATCAATGTTCTCCTCGACCCTCAACTGATAATCGGCCTGCGTCCTCAAGTAAGTCCAAGACCAATGAAATAGGTCAACGCGCCGTGTCAGCTTTTTCGAAACCTTAATAGGATGATGCGTGGCCAACACTGCGAACTGGTTTGATATTGTCACGACTGCGTCGAAATTATGGATTTTCGCCAACTCCAGATAACGACATATTTGTTCTTCATTTAGAGTAGAATTCCCTATTTTAGCTTCGATCAAAGCTGACCAAACGATCCTTCCGCCATTACGAATGATAATTATTCCATCCGGTCGATCACTGGTTTTCAAATTAGGAAAACTAACTTCACTGTGACATTCAATGCGCCCTCTTGCTCCTATTTTCTGTCCAATAGAGTTCAGAACACCCGATGCATATCCGTTCACAATTGATAATGATGCCAGGTATATCGACGTAATGCCTCTTTCATTATTTGCATCTTTTCCAACCGGAAATAATCGGGCAAGTGTCTTAGAAGACAATGAATTTTTAAAATTTTCCTCTGCCAAACTTCACCTCCATAGTTATAATTATTAGTTGTGAACATAGCATGTTTTTCAACATTTAGGTCATAAATTATAATCCGCATCTCTCTCCTCTTACTCACAACCCTCGTCATCCCGGCCTCCGCGCTGGGATCCATGCTCATATCATACGATAAAGCGCCGTCGGACTCCCTGCTCATGATATCAACAAAGTGGATCCCGCATCACATGCAGGCGTGACGACATATCTGGGTTAACGCCAGTGTGCGCATGACAACCGGGCACGTGAGAAAGCGCATAATTCTCATGACGGCGCAGGCAAAAACCGCTAAACTCTTCCAAACGCACCCGAAACAGACGCCGCACTCAGGGGATATATGAAAACCGATCTCGACCATCTGCCGCCCAAAAAGCAATGGGAACTGGAGCATATCAAGGATATCATCTTCGAGGAATTCGACAAGATCGTCCAGGGCGGCACCGCCGCATGGCGCGCCAAGGGACGGATCGAGTGGGTGATCCTGTTCGGCTCCTACGCCCGGGGCGACTGGGTCGATGAGCCGCAGACCACCAAGGGCTATAAAAGCGATTACGATCTGCTGATCATCGTCAATGACCGCCAACTGCTCGAACTCACCAATCTGTGGTTTGAAATCGAGGAGCGTTTCCTGCGGGACAAACGCCTAAAAACACCGGTGACCTTCATTCTTGAGACCCGCGCGAACCTGAATGACGCCCTCGCCCGCGGGCAATATTTCTTCAACGATATTCGCCAGCAAGGGATCGCCCTGCATCAGACGCCGAATGCGCGGCTGAGCCAGCCGAAAGCCCTGAGCGCGGCGGAGGCCCTGACCACGGCCCAGGATTATTGCGATATCTGGCTGAAAAACGCCAAAACTTCCCTAAAAGTTGCGCATTTTTGCCAGCAGGAAGGTGATCTCAACAAGGCCGCCTTTGAATATCATCAGGCGGTCGAGGGGATTTACAACGCCCTGCTGCTGACCCTGACCGGCTATTGTCCGCCGACCCATAACCTGAAGGCCCTGCGCAGTCTGGCCGAGGATATCGACCGGCGTCTGGTCGAAGCCTGGCCGCGCGAAGGCCGCAAGGACCAGACGGCATTCAACAAACTGGTCAATGCCTATGTCAAGGCACGCTATTCCAAACATTACACGATCACAGAAGACGAACTCCACTGGCTCGAGAGCCGCATCGCCCCGCTCCAGGCCACCGTCGAGGAAATCTGCCGCCACCATCTCGCTGAACTTGCCACGGCAGTTACTGTGTAAAGTATATGTCTCATTTTGGGACAAAACTGTCGGAATTCTTTACAATTTTCAAATATTAAGCACATATACATGCTTTATTATCGGCTCAATCCTAACGTTTTTGAGACTTGGCACGGTCCTTGCTTTCCTTAAAGCTGAACTGTTCTTGAAATATCGAGCAGTATAACGAAAGTGGAATTGGATTAGCACATGAAAAAGTTTAACATGAGTGCCCTTCGGCATTTAATCATCATCTCACTCTTGAGTTCCGTGAATTTATTCACGGCCCAGAGCGCCTCGGCTACAGCCCTGGACATCGGCACCTCTTCAGGCAGCGGTTGCTGTCAGAACCTAACGCGCGGCTATTGGTTCACCGCCCCGGTTGATTTTACCATCACGGGCCTATCCCTGCCCGGCGGACCTGTCACCGACAGCACCATCGAAGTATTAAAGTTCAACATCACGCCCCCGCAGTTTTCTTCAACAACCAATGACTTTACGTCCATGGGTTATTGGGAAGACGTGGCTTCCGTCACCACTTCACTTGCATTTTCCGCCGGTGATATCGTGGGTATCCTGGGCTGGGCGGATGGATTCACCACCTACAGGGATACAAACGGTGACTATGATACCTCCCTTGGGGGCCAGGCTATCACGTTAGCCCGGCTTGGGTTTCAGGACCTCGGGCAGGCCCATGATGTTTGGACAGAAACTGGAACAATCGGCATGATAAATATGGAGTATACGACGACAGTCGTTGAACCGGCTCCTCTGGCGCTTCTCGGTCTTGGTCTGCTTGGCCTGGGACTGGCCCGCAAACGTCGCGGCTAAGCTTTCCCAATTGATATCGTAAATAAATGACGGCTCCCTAAAATTCGGGGGCCGTTTCCTTTTGCGCCTGCTCCGCGTCCGCACGAAGAACGGTAAACGACATCCGCTGGCCTGATCTCCACAACACAGTTCCTGAAAATCGGGCGTCATTTTTTTAGAGCAACATCATTTTCTCCGTCGCGTTTGCAGTTGAGCATCGTCGGGCTTCTTGATAGACTGAATGATCACCTGATGGCTGCTTCAGAAAGGATGCCTATGCCGGAAACCCGCCTTGAGAATGACAGCATGGGAGAAATCCCGGTTCCCGCCGATCGTTATTGGGGGGCACAAACACAACGGTCCTATAACAATTTTAAAATTGGCGCTGAAAAGATGCCCGCCCCGCTGATCCATGCCTTCGGTCTGCAGAAGCAAGCCGCCGCAGAGGCCAACCGCGACCTCGGTCTGCTGGACCCACACCTGAGCGCCGCCATCATCGCCGCCGCAAAAGAAGTCGCCACAGGCACTCTCGATGATCATTTCCCGCTGGTGGTCTGGCAAACCGGGTCCGGCACCCAGAGCCACATGAATGTCAATGAAGTCATCGCCAACCGCGCCATTGAACAGCTCGGCGGCGAAATCGGCAGCAAATCCCCGGTCCACCCCAATGATCACGTCAACCTTGGCCAGAGTTCCAACGACAGCTTTCCGACCGCCATGACAATTGCCACGGCCCTGGACATCCATCAGCATCTGATCCCAGCAATACAGCATTTGCATGCGGCACTGAATAAAAAATCAACCCAGTTTAAAGATCTCGTGAAAATCGGGCGCACCCATACCCAGGACGCCACCCCGATCACCCTGGGGCAGGAATTTTCCGGTTATGCCCGCCAGATTGAGCTCGGCCTGGTGCGGATCGAGAGCTGCCTGCCGCGGGTGATGGAACTTGCCCAGGGCGGCACGGCGGTCGGGACCGGACTCAACGCCCACCCCGATTTCGCCGTGGTGTTCACCGGAAAGATCAACGCCCTCACCGGCCTGACCTTCACCAGCGCAGTGAATAAATTCGAGGCGCTGGCCGCCCATGACGCTCTCGTTGAATTGTCCGGGCACCTCAATACTCTGGCGGTCAGCACCATGAAAATTGCCAATGACATCCGTTTTCTCGCCAGTGGGCCGCGCAGTGGATTGGGGGAACTGATCCTGCCCGCCAACGAACCGGGATCGTCCATCATGCCGGGCAAGGTCAATCCGACCCAATGCGAAGCCCTGACCCAGATCTGTGCTCAGGTGATGGGCAACCATGTCACCGTCAGCATGGCGGGAGCAAGCGGTCATTTTGAACTCAATGTGTTCAAACCGGTCATTATTTACAACATTTTGCAGTCGATCCGCCTGCTGTCCGATGGCTGCCGCAGCTTCACCGATCATTGCGTCGAGGGCATAGAGGCCGATACGCCGCGCCTGGCCGAACTGACCCAGAATTCTCTGATGTTGGTCACCGCCCTTACCCCGTATATCGGCTATGATAAGGCAGCAAAAATAGCCAAGAAAGCCCATGCGGAACAATTGACGCTGAAACAGGCTGCCTTGACGCTCGGACTGGTAACTGCTGAGGAATTCGACCAATGGGTAAGACCGGAAAAGATGACCGGGCTCTGAAACTTTTTTCACCACAATAGAGCGCCTGCCGCTGGCAAAGTGCGGGTTAATGCGATACCGTTGCCAGACAAATCTGCAGGAAAGACAAGTCATGAATTATCAGGCTGTATTAAATTATATCAGTGAATTCATCCAACCCGAATTCGGCAAGGGCAAGGTGGCGGATTACATCCCCTCGCTGGCCAATATCCCGCCGACCAAATTCGGTATGGCGATCCATATGGTTGACGGCCAGACCTACAAGGTGGGAGATGCCGAGGAAAATTTTTCCATTCAGAGCATTTCAAAACTGTTCGTCCTGCAATTGGTGATGCGCCATATGGGGGATATGGTATGGACAAAGGTTGGCAAGGAACCATCCGGCGATCCGTTTAATTCTCTGGTGCTGCTGGAACATGAAAATGGCATCCCCCGAAATCCGTTTATCAATGCCGGCGCCCTCGCGACCACGGACATGCTGATGTCAACAACACAGGATGCCAGTCTGCTGATCCGCAATTATCTGAAATTCATTTCCATGAATCCCGCAATTGAAAGCGATCCGCTCGTCGCTCAATCCGAACTTGAAACCAGCCACGTCAATCATGCGCTCGCCCATCTGATGAAAAGCTATGGTGTGATAGAAAATGATGTGGGGGCCCTGATCGAGGTTTATTGTCAACACTGCGCCATTTCCATGAATTGTGTCGACCTGGCCGCCGCCATCCTGCCTCTGGCGGACAAAGGTTATTCGGCAGTTTGCGGCGAAACCATTCTGCCGGAACGCAACGCCAAGCGCCTGAATGCGGTGATGCTGACCTGTGGAACATACGACAGCGTCGGCAGTTTTGCCTATCGGGTTGGATTGCCGGCAAAAAGCGGCGTCGGGGGCGGTATCGTCGCGGTCGTGCCGGGCAAAATGTCGATCGCCGTCTGGTCACCGGAACTGGATAAATTCGGCAACTCCTACGTCGGCACCGCCGCGCTGGAACAATTCACGTCCTTGACACACTGTTCGATCTTCTAACAAGGGGATGTTTGGTGAGAAGAGCCGGACAGGGAATGGCAAGATGTGGAGATCCCCATCTTACCATTCCCCACCCCCCAAGAAGTTCGCTCAATATTTAAAAACTGATGTCCACTGACATCATTTTATATCAACCAGAATTCTAAATCAGCCAGACCGAAACGGCAGAGTTGACCCAGTCATCACTTTGGTGCATCCGGCGGGTCACGCCGATCTGCAGTCCAGATTAAATGCCCCACATGCAACACCAGAAACATCCCCAGCAGGTACGAAAGCCAGTTGATCAGATCCGATTCCAGCTCAAAGGCATAATTCATACCCAACAACCAGGTAATCACAACCATTGATGTCGCCAGGTGAAGAATAAAGCCTTTCCATTTTTTAGGGATAAAAGCTTCCGCCGCAATTTCGATCACCTCTACCCTTGCGGGTTCATCTAAGACTTTCTGCAACTCAGAACTCGAGATCTCAAATCCCGCCGCTAAAGCATTCAACGTCTCCAGGCCGGGTTTTTCGCCTTTTTCAAGACGTTGAATCGTGCGAACGCTTAAGCCGCTAATCTCGGCCAGTTGCTCTTGCGACCAACCTTTGCTTAAACGCCGCTTTTTCAGTTGCATTTCAAAGTCTTTTCTTCATCATTCCGAACCTTTACAGATATTCATATACCTATCAACATTACCCACAACCTGACACGACAAATGACCGACAGTGACACGACATAAACACGACACAAACCCGACATCCTCATTATAACTGAACAAAAGTTCAATTATACCTGCTGTGTTTATTTCTCTTTTCTGAATAAATTTTCTTCTGCCCGTGAGATTACCCGATACAGAAAATAGCCATAAAATAAGCTTTATGTTTGTAATCCCCAAATGCATAATCGCAACAATCCAGTGTTCCCACCCCAACAGATTTCGTCGCATACGAAGGCCCCCAACTTGTCATTATCAAAGAGAACGTGGCCTACAAATCCTCTCTCGGCTTTAAAGCGGCAAAGAGCAACTCATGGATAAATCCATCTGTTCTCCTTACCAAACCGCTCCTCTTACAGGAGAGCACCTTCTGGCTCAGGAATTGGGATATATTATGAGAACAGCGCCGATAAAATGGCGTTCCAAGCTTATACAGATATTTACGCTGCAGCACACAAGCCACAGTCGCAAGGCCGCCAATCTGGTACATGGTATTTTCCAGGGATTGCCGTAAAGAGACAGGCCCCAGTGTACACCTATTTCATTTTGATACAAGTACCCGTCTTCTGACGGTCCCTACCGGATGGATAGCGCGATGTTATTTTTTCATATCTTTTTTATGAGAAAACTTGAATGAACTACAGATAATTCCTTATATTTACCGCTACTTCTGCGCCTCACCATACAACGCATCGGCACGGGTTTCAAAGGCTTCGATCATATGATGCACCGCTTCGGTGAAAATGCCCCCCACCAGTTTTTCGAAAATGCGATTGCGGAACTCAAAATCAACCAAAAAATCCACATGACAGCCCCCATCCGCGCGCGGAATGAACTGCCAGTGGTTATGGAGATATTTCAACGGCCCCTTGATATATTCCACCTCGATCCGGCCCTCGGAGAAGGTCACATGGGAAGTAAAGCGTTCACGGAACATCTTGAACCCAATGATCAAATCGGCATAAAGGCCGGTTTCTGTTCGATTATAGACCCGCACTCCCTGACACCAGGGCAGAAACTCGGCGTATTTCTCCACATCGGCGACCAGCTGATACATCTGCTCCGCCGAATAGGGTAATTCGCGCACTTCGGTGAATTTTGGCATAGGAGGAAGGCCTAGCTCTCGTTCAGGGGATTAAGCTTCGCCATCTCGTCAATATCGATCGGCGCATCGACCTTGGCTTTCCGGCTGCCCTCGGCGGCGACTTTCGCGGCCCGTGCGGCTTTCAGCGCCTCGAAATCATCGCCCGCATGATGAGAAGATCGGGTCAGCGGCGATGACGCCACATGCAGAAAGCCTTTCGACTTGGCCTTCTTCGCGTATTTGGCGAACTGGTCCGGTGTAATATAATCAATCAGCTCGGTATGCTTCTTGGTCGGCTGGAGATACTGCCCTATGGTGATGAAATCGATATCGGCGGAGCGCATGTCATCCATGACCTGCAGTACTTCGGCTTCCGTCTCCCCCAGCCCGACCATAATGCCGGACTTGGTGAAGATCGTCGGATCGATTTCCTTGACCCGGTCGAGCAAGCGCAGGGAGTGGAAATAGCGCGCGCCGGGGCGGATATGATTATAGTTGCGCGGCACGGTCTCCAGATTGTGATTAAATACATCCGGCTTGGCGGCGACGACTTTTTCCATTGCTCCCGGTTTGTTGCGGAAATCGGGGGTGAGGATTTCGATGGTGGTGTTGGGCGCTTCGCGGCGTAAAGCCTCGATCACCTTGACGAACTGGTCCGCGCCGCCGTCTTCCAGATCGTCCCGGTCGACGGAGGTAATCACGATATGATTGAGCCCCATCTTACCGGCGGCAATCGCCACATTATCCGGCTCCATCGGGTCAACGGGATTACCCTTGCCGGTTTTGATATTGCAGAAACGACAGGCCCGGGTGCAGGTATCCCCAAGAATCATCACGGTGGCGTGTTTTTTCTGCCAGCACTCGCCGATATTGGGACAGGCCGCCTCTTCACAGACCGTGTTCAGGTTCAGCTCGCGCATCATCTTGAATGTTTCATGATAGCCCTTAGAAACAGGCGCCTTCACCCGAATCCAGTCTGGCTTGCGCCGGAACTGTGAATTGCTTTCAATCTTGGTCACTTTTGTCATGAACCTGTACCTTACCCGTTAAAAATGCAGCGCTTTACCGTACGCATCCAATACACTCTCATGCATCATTTCCGACAAGGTCGGATGAGGGAATACCGTATGCATCAATTCCGCTTCTGTGGTTTCCAGCGTGCGGGCGATGGTATAGCCCTGGATCATTTCAGTAACCTCAGCCCCCACCATATGAGCGCCGAGCAGTTCCCCGGTTTTAGCATCAAATACGGTCTTTACAAGCCCTTCCGCTTCACCCAGGGCAATTGCCTTGCCATTGCCGATGAAGGGGAAACGGCCGACCTTGATTTTCAGCCCCTTTTCCTTGGCGGCTTTTTCGGTCAGACCGACGCTTGCCACCTGGGGACGGCAGTATGTGCAGCCCGGAATATTACCCTTGTCAATCGGGTGCAAGTCCTTGATTTCCTTATGGCCTTTATCGCGGGCAATTTTCTCTATCACGATCACACCTTCATGGCTGGCCTTATGGGCGAGCCACGGCGGGCCGGTCAGATCACCAATGGCATGCACGCCCTTGACGCCGGTATGGCCCCATTCATCAGCGACAATATGACCGCGGTCAACCTTGACGCCATTCTCTTCCAGCCCGATATTTTCCACATTACCTGTGATGCCAATGGCCAGAATCACCCGATCGACTTCGATCTGCTGTGTCTTGCCTTTGGCGTCTTCCACTGTGCAGACCACGCTGTCTTTCTTCTTGTCCAGTTTGGTGACAGAAGAGGAGGTGAGAATTTTCATGCCTTGCGCTTTGAAGGATTTCTGAGCGAAGGCGGAGATTTCTTCATCTTCCACCGGCATCACCCGGTCGAGCATCTCGACCACAGTCACCTCAGCGCCAAGCTCGTTATAAAAGCTGGCAAATTCAATGCCAATAGCGCCAGAGCCAATGACCAACAGCTTTTTCGGCATGGCGTTAGGCACCAGCGCGTGGCGGTAGGTCCAGATCTTGTCACCATCGGCTTTCAGATGCGGCAGTTCCCGCGCCCGCGCACCGGTGGCGAGGATAATATCGCCCGCCTCGATATCGGCGATCTTTTTACCGTCTTTGCTGACGCTGAGCAGGCCGGGTTTCACCAACTTGCCCTCCCCCTCAAAAACTTTCACTTTATTCTTTTTCATCAGATGGGCGATACCGCCGCTGAGTTGTGCGGCAATGCCCCGGCTGCGGCTCACGACCTTATCCAGATCAAAGCCCAACCCTTCGGCCACCAGGCCGTAGTCAGCGGCATGTTTCATATTGTGAAACACTTCCGCCGAGCGCAATAGCGCCTTGGTGGGGATACAGCCCCAGTTCAGGCAAATGCCACCGAGATTTTCCCGTTCAACAACCGCCACCTTATAGCCCAGCTGCGCCGCGCGGATTGCCGCCACATAACCACCAGGTCCGCCGCCCAGAACAACAATATCAAATTTCTCGCTCATATTCGGTCCAATCTTACAGCAGCATGGTGGAAGGATGTTCAAGATAGGTCTTCAGGGCGGCCAGAAATTCGGCCCCAACGGCCCCGTCGATGGCGCGATGATCACAGGCCAGATTGACCGACATCACGGTCGCGGCCGTCACCTGACCGTCTTTGATCACCGGACGTTGTTCGCCGGAGCCAATCGCCAGGATCGCAGCCTGCGGCGGGTTGATCACCGCCTGGAACTGCTTGATTCCCATCATGCCAAGGTTGGAGATTGAGAAGGTTCCGCCCTGATAGTCTTCCGGCATCAATTTTCCGTCACGGGCTTTCTTGGCCAGCGCCTTGGTTTCATCAGAAATCTGACGCAGGCCTTTCTGTTCGGCCCCGCGGATCACCGGGGTAACCAGACCGCCCTCAATGGCAACCGCCACCGAAATATCGGACCGGCTATACTGCCGCATCACATCACCGCCGAACTGCACATTGGCCGCCGGGACTTTCTTCAGCGCCAGCGCGCAGGCGCGGATGATGAAGTCATTGACGGAGATTTTATACTCATCCGACATGCTGTTGAGTTCTTTACGGGCGGCAAGCAGATTATCCAGTTCAATATCCACCCCGAGATAGAAGTGAGGCACAGTCTGTTTGGATTCGGTCAGGCGTTTGGCAATGGTCTTGCGCATGTTGCTAAGTTTGATTTCCTCAAACGGCGCATCGCCTTCAAGGGATGGCAGCCCCGCCGCTTTCGCAGCTGTCACCGCCGGGGTGAAGCTTTCCACATCCCGCTTGATCACCCGGCCATGAGGGCCTGATCCCGGAATATCGGCAATCTCAAAGCCATTCTGTTCGGCAATGCGCCGGGCCAGAGGCGAGGCAAAAATTCGATCGCCGGAGGCTTTTGCTTTCGGAAAAGGTCCAACTTCGCCTAAAGGTTTCATTGCTGGAGCAGCTTTTGTCGGTGCCGCAGCCTCTGCTTTCGGCGCAGTTTTCGCCTCAGGGGCCGCCGCCGTTTTCCCCGGCGCCATACCTTCGAGAACGCTCGCGTCTTCGCCTTCTTCCAAAAGCACCGCAATCAGATCGCCAACCGCGACATTCTCGGTGCCTTCCGGGACAAAGATCTTGCCGACAGTGCCCTCGTCAATGCTTTCAAATTCCATGGTGGCTTTATCGGTTTCGATTTCAGCAAGAACCGTACCGCTCTCGACGACATCGCCCTCTTTCACCAGCCATTTCGCCAATGTGCCCGATTCCATGGTCGGGGACAGGGCGGGCATGTTCAGTTCAATCGCCATCAGTTATCTCCTTCCACGTAACAGACCTTGCGCACCGCCTCGACAATCTTGTCGGCGTTGACCACCATCAGTTTCTCCAGATTGGCCGCATAAGGCATCGGCACATCTTCGTTCGTGACCCGAACCACCGGAGCGTCAAGATAATCAAAAGCGTCTTCCATCAGGCGGGCGGAAACTTCAGAACTGATTGAACAGCTGACCCAGCCTTCTTCGACGCAGACAACCCGGTTGGTTTTCTGAACAGAAGCGATCACGGTGTCCATATCCAGCGGACGCAGGGTGCGCAAATCGATGATTTCGGCGTCAATACCCTGCTCCGACAGTTTTTCAGCGGCTTCGAGCGCGAATTTCACCCCAATGGAATAGCTGACCAAGGTCACGTCGGACCCGGCGCGCACCACCTTGGCTTTGCCAAGCGGCACGGTGTAATCTTCGATGTCCGGCACGTCAAAGCTCTGACCATAGGTGATTTCGTTCTCGAGGAACACCACCGGATTCGGGCTTTTAATCGCCGATTTCAACAATCCCTTAGCATCGGCCGCCGAATAAGGTGACACCACGATCAGGCCTGGCACATGGGCGTACCATGGAGCATAATTCTGACTATGCTGAGCCCCGACCCGGCTTGCGGCGCCATTCGGACCCCGGAAAACGATCGGGCAACGAATTTGTCCGCCGGACATATAATTGGTCTTGGCGGCAGAGTTGATCAGATGGTCAATCGCCTGCATGGCAAAGTTAAAGGTCATGAATTCGACCACCGGTTTCAGACCGGCCATGGCGGCCCCGACACCGAGACCGGCAAACCCATGCTCCGTAATGGGCGTGTCAATCACGCGGCGATCGCCAAATTCGTCATGCAAACCTTGCGTAACCTTATAAGCGCCCTGATATTCCGCGACTTCCTCGCCCATGATGAAAACATCTTCATCAAGACGCATTTCCTCGGCCATGGCATCGCGCAAGGCTTCACGTACAGAAAGCGTGGTGAAGGTCGTCCCCTCCGGCAGGTCTTCTTCGACAATGGCCGCCGCTTTCGGCGCCTCGGCGACATCACTTGAGGCGCTTTCTTCGCGAGTCTCATTTTGCTTAGTAGCCGGCGCGCTGGTGGTACTGGCATCAATGGCAGAAGCATCTTCGCCGTCTTCCAGCAGAACTGCGATCAAAGTTCCGACAGCAACACCTTCGCTGCCAGATTCCACCAGGATTTTTCCGATCACGCCTTCTTCGTCAGTTTCCAGCTCCATGGTGGCTTTATCTGTTTCGATCTCGGCCAATACATCACCGGCGGCGACACTGTCGCCCTCTTTCACATTCCATTTGGCGAGCGTTCCCTCTGTCATGGTCGGGGACATGGCTGGCAGCAGAATTTCAATGGTCATCTTGTTCTTCCTCTTATTCTGCGACTAAGATGTCGGTGTATAGTTCAGTGGCATCCGGTTCCGGGCTTTCCTGGGCGAATTTCGCCGCCTCTGCCACACGCGCCTTGATCTCTTTGTCGATCGCCTTCATGTCATCTTCACTCATGATATCGCCGTCCAGCAATTTCTTTTTCACCTGATCAATCGGGTCATGTTCGGCGCGCATTTTCTGCACTTCTTCCTTGGACCTGTATTTCGCCGGGTCCGACATGGAATGGCCGCGATAACGATAGGTGTTCATTTCCAACAACATCGGTCCGTTCCCGGCACGACACCAGTCAACCGCCCGTGTCGCCGCTTCCTTCACCGCCAGAACATCCATACCATCCACGGCTTCCCCCGGAATTTTAAAACTTTCACCGCGACGGAACAGCTCAACCTCTGACGACGCCCGCTTAACAGCTGTCCCCATGGCATACTGGTTATTCTCAATTACGAAGATCACCGGCAGCCCCCAAAGTTCCGCCATATTGAAGGTTTCATAGATCTGGCCCTGATTGGCTGCACCGTCGCCGAAATAAACCACAGAAACGTTATCGGTCTTGCGGTATTTATGGGCGAAGGCCAAACCGGCGCCAATGGGCACCTGGGCGCCAACGATACCGTGGCCGCCGTAAAATCCGTGTTCAACACTGAACATATGCATTGAACCGCCCTTGCCTTTCGACAGACCGGAAGCGCGTCCCGTCAGTTCCGCCATAATTCCATCAGGGTCAATGCCGCACGCCAGCATATGGGCATGGTCACGATAACTGGTAATGATGCTGTCGCCCTTCTTCAAGGTTGACTGAATCCCCGAGACAACCGCTTCCTGACCGATATACAGATGGCAGAAACCACCGATCAATCCCATGCCGTACATTTGGCCGGCTTTTTCCTCAAAACGGCGCATCAGCAGCATCTGGCGATAGAATTCTGACAATTCTTCCGGGGAGGCCTCTAGTTGTTTCGGTTTCTGAGGTTTGCGACGCGCCGCGGGCTTGCCGCTTTTCGTCATTTTTTTGCCTGGGGATTGAGATCCGCTCGGTTGCTTTGCCATTTTATATAAGCCCATCCTGCTATAGTGAAAACAGTTATTCCGATTAAGCGCGAAGAATAGCGCAATGCCTCTTAAATAATGGTAAAAGTCATTGAAATACAAGCTTTTTTAATAATTAACCAAATTTAAGTTAACTGCAATAATTAAGCTATTGAAATTCAAACAGATAATAAGAGGAGGAAAAAGTCGCCTGAAAAACCGAAACAGGATTTTTTCTGAAAAAATCAGTTTTCCTGTAAAATGATAATCTCGTCCTTATGCATTAACCCCAACATCTCGCGGGATTTTTCATCGAGATAATCCGGGTCCACATGGTCCGGCTGCAACAACTCCACATGACGTTCAATATCAACTTTACGCTCGTGGACCAGATCATATTCCTGTTCCAGCGCGGCGATTTCATCCAGAAGGTCCGCTTTCACCTGCATACTACGCATACCATAGATGAAAAAATAGACAATGATCAGCGAACAGATCATCGGGATGACCATCTTCTGAAATCGGTTTTGAATGTTTAATGGGCGTTTCATACCCTATAAGAATCACACCTGATTCGCCGGGTCAAGTCTTTTTTGTATTTTACTTTTAGAGTCAAGACACTAGACCAACTCATGTCCCTGATAAGACTCACAAAAACGACTTTAAAAAATATATAATTCGAGACAGAACGAAACATCCATCCCTTCCCCCTTCTATTATCATCCTTACATCATGAGGAGAAATAATATGATTACCTGTTTCATTCGCTATGAAATCGACCCCTATAAAAAAGGCCAGTTCATCCAATATGCCGAAACCTGGGGACAAGCCATCCCCGCCTGTGGCGCAGACCTTGTCGGTTATTACGCCCCGCATGAAGGGTCTGACACTGTCGCCTATGGTGTCTATAACATCGAAGACCTTGCGGCCTATGAAGACTATCGCAGGCGTCTTGCCGAAAGCCCTCTGGGGTGTGAAAATTATCATTTCGCGCAACGAGAGAAATTTATTCGGCGCGAGGACCGCCTTTTTCTCAAACCTGTTTCCCACCCGCACGCCAAGAGGATTTTTCCATGATCGCCGTCATCTTTGAATTGGACCCAAAGGCGGGCCAACGGCAACATTATCTGGATCTGGCGGCAGACCTGCTGCCTCTGTTGATGAAAATTGACGGCTTCCTGTCGATCGAGCGCTTTGAAAGTCTGTCCCAGCCCGGCAAGCTGCTGTCCTTGTCTTTTTTCCGCGACGAGACGGCGATCCAGCAGTGGCGCAGTCTTGAAAAACATCGCAGCGCCCAACAGGCCGGACGCCAAGAGATATTCAATAGTTATCGCTTACGCGTTGCTGGCGTCATGCGCGATTATGGCATGACGGACCGGGATCAGGCGCCCCCGGACTCCAAAGAAATCCACGGCTGATATCGGATCAGGCTAAACCTCCCGAAGTCCAAACATCATCAGCAGAGCCTCGCGCCCCGGCGGGGTAATTTCAAGGGCTCTGCTGCCTTTGATCCGCCGGACAAAATTCTTCTTCAGGAAATGCTGGCAGATCACCGCACCAAGGGACCCGGCGATATGTGGCCGCCGCTCGCTCCAGTCCAGACAAGGACGACATTGCGGGCGGGTAGCCTGGGTCGCTGAAGCGACCTCACTTAATCCATGCGCCTGCAGAAAACCGCGCCCCTGTTGTGAAATCATCCCCGCCTCGCCCTCAAAGACAATTAGCTTTTGCGCAATCAGACTATCGGCAATGGCAACACCAAGCCGGCCCGCAAAATGATCGTAACAGGTGCGTGCCCGCCGCATCGCCTCATCGCGTGGTCCCGGCACCACGGAACGCCGTTCCGATATTTGTGCGCCCGCGACCTGCATCATCTGCTCGACAAGTTGCGCGATTTCCGGGGACGCCAAACGATGGTAGCGGTGACGCCCCTGCTTCACCACCGCCAGAAGCTTCGCCCTTACAAGCTGCGCCAGATGACTACTGGCCGTTTGCGGCGTGACTTGAGCGACATACGCGAGTTCTGACGCGGTCAAGGCCTGGCCATCCATTAGGGTGATCATCATCGCCGCCCTCGCCGGCTCACCCAGTAAGCGGCCAATTTCGGCGACCTGGTTGGTTTTGATCATGACATTATCCTCTCCCAAACCACTCTAACACAGCTTGGGATCGCATACTACGGCCCTCATCGAAGTGTGGTTATGTCATAAAAAAAGCGACCCGGCATATACCAGATCGCTTTTCTTGATTTGACTTCAGACTGATCAGCCGCGCAGGATACTTTTTCCGGCATAGGTTGCCGCATCACCCAGCGCTTCTTCAATCCGGATCAGTTGATTATATTTCGCCAACCGGTCAGAACGGGCGAGAGAACCGGTTTTGATCTGGCCACAATTTGTCGCAACCGCAAGGTCGGCAATCGTCGCATCCTCGGTTTCACCGGACCGATGCGACATCACCGATGTATAGCGGGCCCGGTGGGCCATATCGACCGCATCAAACGTCTCGCTCAGGGTGCCGATCTGATTAACTTTAATCAGAATGGAGTTGGCCACGCCCTGCTTGATGCCATCTTCAAGACGCGCCGGGTTAGTCACAAACAAATCGTCACCCACCAGCTGTACTTTGTCGCCAATGCTTTCGGTCAGCGTCTTCCAGCCAGCCCAGTCATCTTCATCCATACCGTCTTCGATGGACAGAATCGGGTAACGGGCGCAAAGATCGGCGTAATAGGCGGCCATTTCACCACTATCGAGAGTCTTGCCTTCACCGGCAAGGACGTATTTTCCGTCCTTGTAGAATTCGGAAGACGCCGCATCAAGCGCCAGCATGATATCTTCACCCGGCTTGTAACCGGCGGCTTCAACAGCCTGCATGATGAAATCAAGCGCCTCGACAGTCCCGTTCAGATTTGGTGCAAAACCACCTTCGTCTCCAACGCCGGTGTTATGACCCGCATCAGACAATTTCTTTTTCAGGGTATGGAAGATTTCAGCTCCCATACGGATGGCTTCACGAATATTTCCGGCGGAAACCGGCATGATCATGAATTCCTGGATATCAATCGGGTTATCCGCATGTTCGCCGCCATTAATGATGTTCATCATCGGCACCGGCAGAACCCGCGCAGAAGGTCCGCCGAGATAATTATAGAGAGGCAGAGCCGCTTCGTCCGCCGCAGCCTTCGCCGCCGCCAGACTGACGCCAAGAATAGCGTTCGCCCCAAGCCGTGATTTATTCTCTGTTCCGTCCAGGTCGCGCATGATCTGATCAAGAATGATCTGATTTTCCGCATCAAAACCGGTCAGGGCGTCATAAATTTCACCATTCACAGCCGCAACCGCTTTTTCAACTCCCTTGCCCATATAACGGGCGCCCCCATCACGCAGCTCCACGGCCTCATGGGCGCCGGTGGATGCGCCGGATGGCACAGCCGCACGACCAAAAGCACCTGTCTCCAGCGTCACATCAACTTCAACGGTCGGATTACCCCGGCTGTCCAGAATTTCACGGCCCGTAATGTCAATAATTGCAGTCATATCTTCTCACCTCGATGATAATAAAGGTTAAACCAGCCGGGATTGCTTTACCGCGGCTTTGATAAAGGATGCAAACAGGGGATGCGGCTCAAACGGTTTTGACTTCAGTTCCGGATGGAACTGTACGCCAATATACCATGGGTGATCTTTGATCTCGACAATCTCTGGCAGTTTTCCATCCGGAGAGAGACCAGAAAAAATCAACCCAGCCTCTTCGAGCTGTTTGCGATAATTGATATTCACTTCATAGCGATGACGGTGACGTTCAGAGATGGCTTCACTGCCATAAGCCTCATGGACCTTGCTGCCGGGCAAAAGCTTGGCTTTATATGCCCCGAGACGCATGGTACCGCCCTTGTCGTCATCCTCAGACCGGGTCTGGACTGTGCCGCCCGCGTCCCATTCGGTCATCAAGCCAACAATAGGATGTTCACATTCGCCAAATTCGGTTGAACTCGCGTCTTTGATTCCCGCCATATTACGGGCCGCTTCCACACAGGCCATCTGCATACCGAAGCAAATGCCGAAATACGGGATTTTTTGTTCCCTAGCATAGCGCGCCGCCGCGATTTTGCCTTCTGCACCGCGTTCCCCGAAACCACCCGGCACCAAGATACCGTCCACATGTTCAAAGTGCGTCGCCATATCTTCACCGGCCTCGAACACCTTGGCGTCAAACCATTCGATATTCACTTTGACATTATTGGCGAAACCGCCATGAATCAAAGATTCAATCAGGGATTTATATGCATCCTTCAGCGATGTATATTTACCGACAACCGCAATTGTCACATCCCCTTCAGGGCCATTAACATGATCCATAATATCGTGCCAACGCGACAAATCGGCATCGGTCAGACCCGGGTCTATCCCGAAGGACGACAGAACTTCCGCGTCCAGACCTTCCGCATGATAATTGAGCGGCACTTCATAAATACTGTTTGCGTCGAGCGCCTGAATAACCGCAGATTCGCGGACGTTACAGAACAACGCAATCTTGCGGCGATCACTGTCTTCAACCTCATGCTCTGATCGACAGACCAGAACATCAGGCTGGATACCGATACTGCGCAATTCTTTGACAGAATGCTGGGTTGGCTTAGTCTTCAACTCGCCCGCTGCACTCAGATACGGCACCAGGGTCAGATGGATATAACAGACATTGGCTTTCCCCAGGTCATTCCCCAACTGGCGGATCGCCTCCATAAAGGGCAGACTTTCGATATCGCCAATGGTACCGCCAATTTCGCACAACACAAAATCCGTTCCGGCATCAATATCCGACCGGGCAAACTCCTTAATGGCATTGGTCACATGCGGGATTACCTGAACGGTGGCGCCAAGATAATCACCGCGCCGTTCCTTGGCCAGAATATCGCTATAGATACGCCCGGAAGACACACTGTCACTCTGACGTGACGGCACACCGGTAAAGCGTTCATAATGCCCGAGGTCAAGATCCGTTTCCGCCCCGTCATCGGTCACAAACACCTCGCCATGTTGATAGGGCGACATGGTGCCGGGGTCTACATTAAGATAAGGGTCGAGTTTCCGCAGACAAACAGAGTAACCGCGCGATTGCAATAATGCGCCAAGCGCAGCGGACAAGATGCCCTTCCCTAACGAGGAAACAACACCACCAGTAATGAAAATATAACGTGCCATGGGCGGATAACTATCCCGAACAAATATTAAAAAAGATGAAGACCTGCATCCAAGAACACAGGCCCAAAATTTAAATTCCCCGATCCTTATGCCAGTATATTAAACCGACACAGGCCTTTATATGCTGTTTTATTCAGTATCCGGAATAACAGGGGCCGTTTTATCTTCCGGCTCACTCTGTTCAACAACAGGCTTCTTCGTGTCAAAAACCGAACTGTCTTCAGACTGTTGTTTTGCGATCACTGCCAGCAGCATACTGGTGACAAAAAAGCCAACTGCCATAAATGTTGTTATCCGGGTCAGCAAGGTTGCCGCACTACGGCCGGACATCATGCCTCCCTGGCCTCCTCCGCCCATGCCCAGCGCGCCGCCTTCGGAGCGCTGAATAAGAACCAAAACGACAAGACTTACTGTCAAAATCAAATGTATAACAAGAACAATCTCTTGCATATCTTATAACTCTTTTTTTATCTGCGAAACCAATCAATCAATCTGGCTTTTACTCTAATCCGTTTGATATGGCTAGTGTAAAATTTTCTTACCGTTGCCGGATGGATCATTGATAGGTTGCTATGATGCCGTAAAAATCTTCGGCTTTCAGGCTGGCGCCCCCTACAAGTGCGCCATTTACATTTGGCACGGACATCAATTCCGCCGCGTTGGACGCCTTGACGGATCCCCCATACTGAATGCGTACTTTCTCGCCCGCATCCCCGAAACGATCCATCAGAAGGTTGCGAATAACCGCATGCACGTCTGCCACATCATCCGCCGTCGGCGTCTTGCCGGTGCCGATGGCCCAGACAGGTTCATAGGCAATAACCGTGTTATCGGCCATGGCGGTCTCCGGGATAGACCCCCGCACCTGAGATGTCACAACATCAAGTGTCGACCCGTCTTCCCGTTCTGCATCGGTTTCTCCGACACAAATGATCGCTGTCAGGCCCTGATCCTGAGCCGCCAGCGCTTTCGCCTTGACAACGTCATTGGTTTCCCCGTGGTCCGCCCGGCGCTCTGAATGCCCGACGATCACATAGTTACAGCCCAGATCCTTCAACATCGCGGCAGAAATATCACCCGTATGAGCGCCGCTGACCGCCATATGACAATCCTGCCCGCCAATATCGATGCCCTTGCCAGACAAGTTCGAAATCAACGTCGCTGGTGGACAAATCAGGACATCACATCCCGCGCCCTTTTCGGCGACCAACCGGGCGAGCTTTTCAATCTCTCCCACGCTTGAGGTCAAGCCATTCATTTTCCAGTTACCAGCAACAAGCGCTTTCGGGGCCGTCATAATCATTTTCCTCTGAGTTGAAACATACGGTTGGGTTAGCAGAATTCTCGCGACATTTCCACATCCAAGATGGAAAAAAATGCTTTACAGGGACATTTCCCGCTTACCGTCTCCCTTTTTAGGTTGCGGTGCCTTTGCTGGACCACTATCATGCCAAAAATTTTATAGGGATTCTGACAGATGTTTTTCATCACGTTGGCTCTTCCGGATTATTTACCAAAATAAAAAACAGGTATATTAAAGCATGTTACAATTCTTCAGAAGCGGCCTTACTTCTTATTTCGCGACCGCTTTATTGGGTCTCCTGATCGCCAGCTTCGCCCTCTGGGGCATCGGCGGCGACATTCTCGGCGGCGCCGGCAATAATGTCGCCCAGGTCGGCAGTGAAAAAGTCACCGTTAATGACTATGCCCGGGAATTCCAAAGCAAATTTTCCGAAATCCAGCAACAGTCCGGCGGCGAAGTCACCCGCGACATGGTGATCGACCGCGGCCTGACCCGGCGCTGGGTTGCCGACCTTGTACAACGGGAAGCCTTTGCCCATGAAGCATCAGAATTGCACATCCGGGTAACCGACGCGCAACTGCGTGATTTTATTGTCGGCATAGAGGCCTTCCAGGATACCTTTGGCGAATTCAGCAAAGAAAAATTCGACAGCATCGCCGCCTACCAGGGATATAAACCGACAGAATTTGAAGAATTCCTGCGCCGCGACCTGCAACGCCAGGCCCTGGTGACTTCTCTTGTCAGCAGCATCCGCGTTCCCGATGCGGTAGAGAAAACCCTGACAAAATACCTGATGGAGGAACGTAAGGCTGAAATCGTCACCATCCCCAGCCGCACCATTACCGATATTCCGGCTCCCGATGATGAAACCTTGCAGGCCTATTATGAAGAAAATTCAGACAACTACATGGCCCCTGAATATCGCGACATACGCTTTATCACCATGACGGCAATAGAGTTCGCCGAACAGGTGACCGTCACGGAAGAAGAAATAGAACAGGCCCTGGCCGCCGGCCCCGCCGCGACCGAAGCATCCGATACCCGCGATTTCGAACAATTGCTGTTTGATGACAAGGAAATTGCCGAAAAGGCTTATAAAGATCTTGAAGCCGGACGTAGCTTTGCCGATCTGATCGTCGCTTCCGGAACCACTGCCGAGGACGCCGCTGTAGCCGATAACAGCTTTGACGATACGGTTGAGATTTATGGGAAGGAAGCCGCAGACGCCATTTTCTCCGCCAAAGAGGGCCGCTATACAGCCCCGATTGAAACAGCTTTCGGCTGGAGAATTTTCAACGTCACCAAAGCATCAAGCACGGAAGCTACCGACCCTGAAACCTTGCGCGCCGAAGCCATCGAACATTTAAAGACGGAAAAAGCGCTCGACCTGCTCTATCAAAAATCAGAAAAGATTAATGATGAACTGGCCGCCGGCGCCGTTCTGGCCGATCTCGCCACAGCACTTAAACTGGATCTCAAAGAAGCCAAAAACATTGACCGGTCGGGCTATAACACCAAAGGTGACCTGGCCCGAAATGTGCCGACCCAGCCTGAATTCCTCGCCAAGGCTTTTGACTCTTTCGTTGGTGATGAACCCGTGCTCGAAGAAATGGGCGATGGCGACTATTTCCTGCTTGAAGTGGAAAGCATCCAGCCCCGCGCCCTGCGCCCCTTTGAAGAGGTAAAAACCAGCGTTCTGGATATGTGGAAAGCCGACACCCGCAAAAAACTTGCCCAGGAACAGGCCAATGATATTCTGGCCAAAGCTCAAGAAGGCGTCCCTCTCGCCGATTTGGCCAAAACCACGGAGAATGCAGCCTTTAACGCCGTAACGACCACCCGGATTGATCAAACCGGCCAGGTTGCCCGCGACATTCAGGCCAGCATTTTTGAACTGGAAGTCGGCCATGCCAAGATACAGCCCGCCATTGATGGGAATGGTTTTGTTTTGGTCAAGCTGATGTCCCGCACCCTGCCACAAAAAGACCTGCCGCTGGCTCAATCCACCCAGTTAAAAAACAGCCTGGCACAGGAATATCAGCAGCGTATTCTGACCAGTTATTGGAAACATCTGGAAACCACACTGCCGGTGATTATTAACCAACGCGCCATTGCCGCCGTGCATAATCAACTGGCCTCACGGGAACAATAATGTCCGCACAGCCTGAATTTTCGTCTTTTGAAGCCTGTTATAACGCGCAAAAGCCGCAAATTGTCTGGACGACTCTGGTGGCGGATCTGGAAACCTCCATTTCCGCCTTCATGAAGCTCGCCGCCGATGATGAAGACTATAGCTGCCTGCTCGAATCCGTAGAAGGCGGGGCCATTCGCGGCCGTTATACCTTCATTGGTCTGAAACCCGATCTCATCTGGCGCTGTCAGGGCGACAAAGCGGAAATCAATCGACAGTCCCTCACCCGGCCCTGTGACGAGAAGGCTTTTACGCCATTGGAAAACGGCGCCCTCGGAAGCCTGCGTGATCTGCTAGAGGAATCCCGCATTGATCTGCCCGCCGGCATGCCGCCTTCATCGGCCGGTCTGATCGGCTATATGGGCTATGACACTGTACGCCTGATGGAACATTTGCCCGACATCAACCCGGACGCCCTCGACCTGCCCGACGGCATGTTTATGCGCCCAACCATCATGGTGGTATTCGACAGTGTCAAGGACCTGCTGACCATCGTTACCCCAGTACGGCCCAAAGACGGCGTCAACGCCACTATTGCCTACAAGCGGGCCGAAGAACGCCTGGCGGAAATTGAACAGGCGCTCGCCCGCAGTTTACACGGCGCTCAACAGATGTCTGATGTCCTGCTGGAATTGCCGGAGCCCCAGTCCAATACCCCGAAAGAAGCCTATCTTGATATGGTCAACCGGGCCAAGGATTACATCAAGGCCGGTGATATTTTTCAGGTCGTACTGTCGCAGCGCTTCAGTACTCCTTTCACCCTGCCGCCGTTTGCGCTTTACCGCGCCCTGCGCCGCACCAACCCGTCGCCTTTTCTCTATTATCTTAAATTCGGGGATTTTTCCGTGATCGGGTCGAGCCCCGAAATTCTCGTGCGGCTGCGCGACGGTGAAGTCACCGTGCGCCCGATCGCCGGCACCCGACCGCGCGGCGCCACGGCGGAAGATGACCAGGCCTTGGCCGAAGACCTGCTTGCCGACCCCAAGGAGCTTGCTGAGCACCTGATGCTGCTTGACCTGGGGCGCAACGACGTGGGTAAAGTAGCCGCCCTTGGTACGGTGCGACCGACCCAGAAGATGGCGATTGAATATTATTCTCACGTCATGCACATCGTCTCCGAAGTCCGGGGCAAGATCGACCCGAAATATGATGCCTTGCAGGCTTTCGCTGCTGGCTTCCCGGCAGGCACCGTCAGCGGCGCACCGAAAGTCCGGGCGATGGAGATCATTGACGAGCTCGAACGTGACAAGCGCGGCATCTATGCGGGTGCTGTGGGCTATTTCTCCGCCGACGGCAGCATGGACACCTGCATCGTATTGCGTACGGCAATTATCAAGGATGGGGTGATGCATGTCCAGGCCGGCGCCGGCGTGGTTGCCGACAGTGATCCACTATCTGAATATGAAGAATGTCGCGCCAAGGCCCGCGCCCAGTTCCGCGCCGCCGAAGAAGCCTTAAGCTTCGCCGGTGAGCCTGGGGTGCAGTAGAAAGTGTAAAAACCTCTACTCGCATCTTCTTTTTTTAAGAAATATCCTGTGTGATATCCGTATCAATCAACAAGGTGGCGTCTCCGGAAGTATAAGTGTGATACATTTCCTCATCAATCACCTGATCATCGCCTTGAAGCCAGTCCTGCAATGTTGACGTGACAGTGTCACCTGTATCGCCGTCAACTCGAACCTGATTGTTGGAATCCGTTTTATCCAGCACATCCTGGAGTGATAATGTTAAACTATTATCACCAGAACCTGTAACATCTATTATTTCAATATCTGTCAACAATATTTGGGACAATTCTAAAACAATATCCTTTTCTTCGACCAGTAATGTATCATAATCTTCTCCTCCACCAAATTCATCTCCAGAGCTATATACTAATACATCATTGCCACTGCCACCTAACAGTGTATCCAGTCCCTCACCACCATCTAAATAATCATCACCATCTTGCCCTACTAATATATCGTCTCCCTTATTTCCTATAAGGATATCGTCGCCGTAATGACCATCAATATTATTATCTTCATCATTCCCTGTAATGATATCAATCCCAAAAGACCCAACAACATTCTCTACCGAAATAAAAGTATCGCCTTCTGCCTCCCCTCCCTGACCAACTCCAGTGAATAGATTTATTATCCTTGTTTCATGTCCCCAATAGTGAACTGTATCTTCCCCATCTCCACCATTAAGGATATCTGCCCCCGGACCACCATTAAGGATATCTATGTTAGCGCCCCCATTGAGTGTATCATCGCCTTCTCCCCCAACCAGGGAATCTTTTCCGGTTCCTCCGACAAGGGTATCATTTCCTGTTAATCCCAAAGCTCTGCCACCATGTAATGGATTAGAAAAATCGGGCAAAACTATTATATCATCAAAGTCAGACCCTTCAAGTTGACGAATATCACCAAAGGTGTCCCCTTCCGCATCCCCGCCTAATGCTATTCCCTGCTGTAGGTCTATATGAACCCCAGACGAGGATGTTGAATAACTCGCAGTGACCTGACCTGAAATAAAATCTGCTCCTTCTTCCCCTCGAACTTTGACAAAAGCTACACTTGAAAAACCAAAATATGCATTGAACGGTGCATAAATGTAATCATCCCCCCCGCCTCCATATATATTAACAGAGTTATTTGATGCAATTAACGTGTCACTAAATGACGACCCTCTGATGTCGCCAATACCAATAATAATATCGCCCTCCGCGTAGCCGCCGTGAGCAAGGCCAAGATTGAGATCAAGAAAAATTCCCTCATCAGATGCAGAGTAATCTAGTATAGGGTTATTAATAGTTTCTGTTGCTCGATTTGCCGCATAGACATCCGAACCTGCCGATGCTTTTATAACATCGCCATATCCGAGATCAAAAAGACGGTCAGAACTACTTGTTCCCAAGAATGTTTCTGCAGCATCAACCTGCCCAAATACATCATTCTCCTGAGGGCGGTAGAAAAATAACTTTACACGATCGATCGCTGGATTAACATCTGCACCTCTAATCACCAAATAAAGCGGTCCATCAGTTCCAACCGGCGGCGTGCCTACTAACGTCTGGCTTTCAGTATCAAATGTTATGAATTCAGGCGCTGCATTCCCATCAAATGATGACAGGTCAATAGATGACATTTCATAAAAAGGAAACAAATGCCCGCTATCTGCTAGCGTATTGGCATTTATTGTAAGGTGATCTACGACATTCAGATCAATGGCGAGATCTGGAATTCCCCGCCCCGCCACAAAAGAACTCGGGGTTGTGGTTAAGTTTCCATATGTTTCAATTGAAGTATCTACAAATTGCAGTATTTCAATATCCGTTAAGGAATCAATCCCTTCATCTCCATCTAGAACATTTAAATCTATGACTGTTACGTCTCTACCATCCACGACAATTTTATAATCTGACCGATTCCCGGAATAGAACGCAACATCACGTAGAGAACTACCCCCTATGATCGTATCATTCCCCTCTCCTCCAGTAAAAAAATCATTATCAGTATAGTCAGAACTCGCAACCAACCCATTTATCATACCTGACAAAACATCATCCCCCTTTCCCCCGAATAGGCTATCTTTCCCGTACCCCCCAAAAACGTGATCGTTACCTTCTCCCCCAGTAAGGACTGTATCAAATAAATCAGCAAAAAGAGTATCGTCTCCATCTGACCCGGAGACTGTATGAATAGCGGGGTTATCTATTTTAATTGCTAACATGGTCGTAGACAAACGTCCTAAAGCATCCTCAATACTATATGTGAACCATTCAGTCGCGGATTGACCCGCGCCAAGCGGATTAGGCCCTAAATTATATCCTCCAACATTAGAATTATCGTTAATGTCATATGTTACTTGACCGTCAGCTGAAATTGAGAGTGTACCAAAATTTCCCCCCAGAGTTCCCGGAATTGAAATCCCCATTCCCGTCATATCTCCCGTCGGTCTAATGACATCAGTAACTCTGATACTATCTCCATTATCGTTATCGAGTATATTAAAAGATAGACTCAAACCTACCGAAACATCCAATTCCAATAAATCAGTAGCAGCATGTAGTAGAGAACTTTCCGACATAAGCTTTCCAATGGCATTAGAAATTTCTATGTCGCCGAGTGAATCAACTTTGCCCGCGCCGGAGATCTCCGTCAAACCAAGGTCGGTTACATCGCTTGCATTTACCACAGTCAATGTCACCTGATCGCCTAGGTCAATAATATCAACCTGTCCGAAAGTCGCCGCAATGTCTGCCAGATTGATACCGCTCGGAGCGTCGCCATTGACAACAGAGATTTTCAACGCGCCTAGCTCATCAACCGTCACCTGGGAAATGCCCGCCACATCGTCAAAACTGCTCATCCGGATCGTCAGGTCACCTGTGATATTGAGGCTGCCAATATCACTGACATCAATCATGCTCAGGTCAAGAATGACTTCGCCACTACCTTCCGGCACCACGATATTGATCACGGAATTGCCATCGCCGTCGATGGCCGTGAATTGAACGATCTGGGCCGCCGTCAGGGTGACATCCGAATTGACGATCAACTGGGTAACATTGGTTAGGGTCACGCCTGTCAGGTCTACCGTCCCGTAGATATAAAGCGTGTTATTGCCTGCGCCGCCATCAACGACCTCGCCCGTTGCCACTTCACTGACTGTTCGCCCGTTCAGGTCGGCCAGCGTGATCAGGCTTGACAGGTCAAGGCCGGAGCCCGCCGGATTGGTGATCGACGCCGCGTCATATTGATCTGCCGCCGTGGTGCCCACCACCACAATCACATCATCGCCATCACCGGCAGAAATACTGTCCGTACCTTCACCGCCGCGAATCATATCGGCGCCCGCGCCACTGGTGATCGTATCATTGCCCGCGCCACCCAGAATGACATCCGCGCCGCTGCCGGTGGTGATTGTGTCATTGCCTGCCTTGCCTGTGACCGTCAAGTCCGCAGTAGCCGCCCCCTGATTCAGCGTGCGGTCATTATCATCCCGCGCCGTAAAGGTATTCGTCGGGCTTTCCGTAAAGTCTGGCGTTGGAGGAGGAGGCGTTACTGTACCTGTGGGACTGCTGCTTCCCCCACCGCCACAAGCGGACAAGGGCAAAAGCGCCAGACCAATCAGCCCACCACGCGTGAGGGATGGTTTTTTGGTATCTTTTTTTACATGATTTTCAGGTGAAATATGATTTTTATGATCGACAATATACGTCATCTCTAAACCCCCAATTATAAATATTTCATTAAATTTTAACTAAAATCAATGCTAATGAACTTATACTCAAAGGTCAAACAATACTCATCTTACGTCTGAATATGTCCGATACGGTCAAGGCGGCGTAAGATCATCAGCATGATAGCTCGAAAGTTCTACTTTCTGATATTTCTGCTGCATCAGATAAGATAACGGCACAATGGAAATGCCTTTCTTCTCCAAAGTCGGTAACCAGCGTTTCAAGGCGCTTATGGTCTCGGGATACGGATGACCAATGGCAATCGCCTGGCCTCGTCTGTGCGCTATCTCTTCCAGTTTTCCAAGTTGGCCCAGAATATAATCCACGTCCTGTTCATTATCCAAAAAAACATCCCGGGTCATGTTCGGAATGCGTTTTTCCGTCGCCATTTCGGCCAGTAAAGAATTTCCTGAGGTCCGGGAATCCAGCACCAGCATGCCACGACGGCGGACCTCGTCCAACACCAGATCCAGCCCGGCCCGGCTTTCGGTAAACGCGCTCCCCATATGATTATTCAGCCCCACATATCCGCTAAAACGGTCCAGATTATACGTGAGATCCGCCATCATCTCTGACCGGCTGTTTCCCGTCAACATGGCGTGCGGGCCAGGATCTGAATCTCCCTTGGGCTCCATCGGCAAATGTACCATCAATTCATGCCCCCGCCCCCGGGCTATGCCTGTAAGTTCAGGCAGATTGGATGCATAAGGCAGAAAGGACAGGGTCAATGGCGCCTGCAACTTGATGATATCCAGAGTACGTCCCTGAACAACACCCAGATCATCAATCACTATGGAAATCTGTGATGATCTTCCGCTCTCCGCTCCCCCCACGGCCGCAACTTTTACGGCATTGGTCCGCCAGGCGCTAATCTCTGACCCAATAACATCATCATCAGGTATCTTAGCGTCAGCGACAGGTTTTTCATCCAGAAGCCCGCTTTCCGCGGTCCTTTTGACCACGGGGGCGCCAATAATGGCCCGGTCAACCACAACAGGATGATGATCCTCTTCAAATGCGAGACTATGTTCAGGGGAGCTTTTAAACCGGGGCGTGTCTGAAAAATACAGCCACAATGCACCAAAAGCCATGCCCACAAGAAACAGATACCCGAGTGACAACATCTCCCGGCGATAAGCCCATACCCGCTTTACCGGTAAAGAGACAGACTGTCCTTTTTTGATCGACCCAAATTTAAAAAACAAAAAATCCATAATGCCACAATTACATACAATGATTAAAACAAGGTGATCACTTCAAATTGGTTAAATCAGGCCTGCCTCTGCCCACGCCCCTTTATCTAAATTTGACAGGAGTATGCCTATTCCTTATTGGAATTACAATTCCCTTTCCTTTCCCCGGAACTGTTATTTTAAGGTCGGGGATATTTATAAGTTTACGGCCTCGAAATTCCAAGTTACTGTAACAAAAAACAAGCAACACTATAATTTAATTTCCGAAGGGTTCCCCGAGTTAGCATGACAGACCTTTTTGATACCGCCACCACCTCCACCGACTATTCAGCAAAAGACATCGAAGTATTGGAAGGACTGGAACCCGTCCGCTTACGCCCCGGCATGTATGTTGGCGGTACAGACGAACGGGCGCTGCATCATCTTGTCGCCGAAGTCCTCGACAATTCCATGGATGAGGCCGTCGCCGGACATGCCACCCGCATTGAAATTCAGATGTTCACAGACGGTTCCGTTGCCATTTCCGATAACGGGCGCGGCATCCCGACCGATCCCCACCCGAAGTTCAAAGACAAGTCCGCTCTCGAGATTATTTTCACCACCCTGCATTCCGGCGGCAAATTCAACAGTGACGCCTATGCCACGTCCGGCGGCCTGCACGGCGTCGGGATTTCAGTGGTCAACGCCCTGTCCGAATGGGTTACGGTTGAAGTCGCCCGCGACAAGAAAACATACAGCCAAAGTTTTTCCCGCGGCCTTCCCACGACCCCATTGGAAAATACCGGCATCACCAACAACCGGCGCGGCACCAAAGTCACTTTCATGCCTGACCATGAGATTTTCGGCAAAAGCGCCCGCCTGAAACCGGCGAAGCTCTACCAACTCGCCAAATCCAAGGCCTATCTGTTCCGCGGCGTAGAAATCCGCTGGCAATGCCCGGCGGAGATGCTGAAAGAAGGCGACGGCGTTCTTGAAAAAGACACCTTTCATTTTCCGGGTGGGCTCAATGACTATCTGACCTCCGCCACTGAAAAACGCAGCCGCGTTACAGACGAGAATTTCCATGGCACCAGTCCACTGGCTGACGATCAGGGCCGGGTTGAATGGGCGGTCACCTGGCCGGAATATGGTGATGGTAATATCCGCTCCTATTGTAATACCGTGCCCACTCCTATGGGCGGCACTCATGAAGCCGGCATTCGCGCCGCGATCCTTAAAGGAATCAAAGCTTACGGCGAACTGATTGGCAATAAAAAGGCCGCCAACATTACCGGCGAAGATGTTTACGTCAATAGCGTCAGCCTGATCTCGGTCTTTATCCGAAATCCTCAGTTTCAGGGCCAGACAAAAGACAAACTAACCAACCCGGAAGCGGCGAAGCTGGTGGAAAACGCCATTCGCGATCATTTTGATCACTGGCTCAGCGGCTCTCCCGCCATGGCCAATGATTTGATGGCCTGGGCGCTGGAGCGGGCCGAGGAACGCATGCGGCGGCGGGAAGAAAAGGACGTCAAACGCAAGACCGCCACCAACAAACGCAAACTACGCCTGCCGGGCAAGCTGTCCGATTGCAGTCAGGATGCCCCCCTCGGCACTGAAATCTATATTGTGGAAGGCGATTCCGCCGGCGGTTCCGCCAAACAGGCCCGGGACCGCAAGACCCAGGCTATTTTGCCCATTCGCGGCAAAATTCTCAATGTGGCCAGCGCCAGCCGCGACAAAATCCGCGGCAATCAGGAAATCGCCGACATCACCCTTGCCCTCGGCTGCGGCGCCGGTGATAAATATGATGAAGACGCCCTGCGCTATGAAAAAATAATCATCATGACCGATGCGGACGTGGACGGCGCCCATATCGCGACCCTTCTGATCACCCTGTTTTATCAGGAAATGCCCGACCTGATTAAAAACGGCCATCTTTATCTGGCTCAGCCCCCCCTGTATCGTATTGCCCAGGGCGGAACCGTATTTTATGCCCGCGATGACCAGCATAAGGACGAGCTTATGGCGAAGGAATTCAATGGCCGTGGCAAGATCGAAATCAGCCGTTTCAAAGGCCTCGGCGAAATGCCGGCGGCACAGCTGAAAGAAACCACCATGAAGCGGGACAAACGCACCCTGCTGCGCGTCATCATCCCCGAAGGCGCACGACTGGATACGGCAGAACGGGTGGATCACCTGATGGGGAAAAGGCCGGAACTGCGTTTTCAGTACATTCAGGAAAATGCCGCCAAAGTCGACGAACTGGATATTTAGACCAGACGTTATTCAGGAACCAAGAAATTGCGCATCAGCCGGTTGATTTCTTCAGGACGTTCCATGCTGCTTAAATGGCCGCAATCATCCACCACATGCAATTCGACCCCGGGAATCAGGTCAGCCATTTCCTGATGCACCTTTAGCGGCGTAAGTGCATCCTGCGCGCCGCAAATTATCAAGGTCGGACACTTAATGGTCGGCAAGAAGTCACGGGAATCCGGCCGGCGAATCAAGGCCTTCTGTTGTCTCTGGAAGGCTTCAGCCCCTACTTCGACCGCCATATCGACAATACGATCACATATCTCTTCGTCCCGCAGGCGGTCGGGGTGAACAAGTACCGGCAACAGGTCTTTGGCGATTTCGCGAATATCTTCCTTTTCGGCCCGCTCGATCAATTGCTGACGCCCCGCCACCTGCTCCGGACGATCCGCCCGGGCGTTGGTGTCGAGCAGGATCAGGCTTTCAACCCGGTCTGCCGCCTGACGCAACAGCTCAAAAGCCACATATCCGCCCATCGACAATCCCGCCAAATGAAAGCGTTCCGGGGCATCTGCAAGGAAATCCCGCACCATATCAGGTAGGTTATCATGGGACGTATGATCAAAAATAACCATGTCGAAATCATCTTCAAATTCCCCTATTTGATCCACCCACAGATCGTGGCTGCAGAGTAATCCTGGAACAAGAATAAGATTTGATGTCATGGCGAGTCCTTTCGGGGGATTTTATAAAGATGAAACAAGACGGGATTTTGCCTATATCATTTGTTTTGTAAAGCAAAAGAAGTTATAGCAAAAGCCGTCAAAGATTGACATCTTTATCGTTTTCCTTATTGTTCGCTGTCAAACAGATTAATTTTATTCGGGAATGACATACAGCACATGGGTTTTGACTTTTTAGGACTTAGCGAAGACTTACTTTCAGTAGTCGAGAAATCCGGCTATACCACGCCGACCCCCATTCAGGCGAAAGCCATTCCGGGCATCCTTCAGGGACGCGACATTCTGGGCATCGCCCAGACCGGTACGGGGAAGACGGCGTCCTTTACTCTGCCGATGATTGATATCCTGTCCCAGGGCCGTGCCCGGGCGCGGATGCCCCGCTCCCTTATTCTGGAACCCACCCGTGAACTGGCCACCCAGGTTGCGGAAAGTTTCGAGAAATATGGCGAGAAATCCAAACTTTCCATGGCCCTGCTGATTGGCGGTGTCGCCTTTAAAGATCAGGAACAAAAACTGGACCGCGGCGTTGACGTACTCATCGCCACCCCGGGCCGCCTGATGGACCATATGTCCCGCGGCAAGGTTATGCTGAATGGTGTTGAAATTCTCGTGGTTGATGAAGCCGACCGGATGCTCGACATGGGCTTTATCCCGGATGTTGAAAAAATTTGTAAGGCCATGCCGCAAAAGATTCAGTCCCTGTTCTTCTCGGCCACCATGCCTACTGAAGTCAAGCGTCTGACGGACCAGTTCCTTAAAGATCCGCGCGAAATAGAAGTCTCGGCCCCTACCTCCACAGCGTCGACCATTACCCAGCATTTGTGTAAAATCAAAGGCGGAGACAAGGAAAAGCGGGATGCGCTCCGGTATCTTCTCAAGAAAGAAAATGTCAAAAACGGCATCATTTTCTGCAACCGCAAATCCAACGTCAAGATTGTCTGCAAATCATTGACCGTTCACGGGTTTAGCGTCGGTGAACTGCACGGCGACCTGCATCAGGCCACCCGAACAGAGACCCTGGGCAAATTCAAAAACGGTGAAATTCAGTTGCTCGTCGCCAGTGATGTCGCGGCCCGTGGTCTCGACATTCCAGAAGTCAGCCATGTATTCAACTTTGAAATCCCCAACAACCCGGAAGATTACGTGCACCGTATCGGCCGGACAGGACGCGCCGGCCGCGAAGGAAATGCATTTACCTTTGCCGCCCCGTCTGAAAAGAAATACCTTGGTTTCCTGACCAAATTCCTGGGCAAGGAAATTCCTTTATATGAAATGCCGGACTCGGATGGCGCCACAGAGAAAAAGCCCGCACGCAAGCCGGCCGAACGATCCCGCCGCAAGGCTTCTCCCGAGAATAAGGCTTCTCCCGAAAATCCGGTCCCGGTAAAAGATGCTCCTGAACGAGTTTCTGAAAAACCGGATGATCATAAGGCGCCGCAAAAGAAATCTGCCGAACCGCACAAAAAACACGATGACCAGGATAAAAAACCACAGCGTAACCAGCGCGGCGGTCATAAACCTGTTGTAGGTATGGGCGATCATGTTCCCGCGTTTCTATTACGTGACGAAGGTCCCAAGAAAGAAAAAATCGAATAAAATTTGACCTTAATATTCATAGTTTTTTTACCAACTTCATTAGCGTTTCCTTAGTATTTTTTCTGTATCTCTTATCTCACCCTGAGTAAGTGGGCCAAACCACTTCTTGAATAGTGTGAAAAAAGAGTATCAAAAAAAAATTAAGGCAAGACAGCATGTCATATTTAAACGCGAACCAGGACGTTGAGTATATCCGGGAAGTATCAGACCAGGCATTGGACCTTATGTCTGAATATAATGTCATCCCCTCTCCGCCCAATTATCAAATCTGGTATAATTATGCTGCGGAAGAAGATATGTCTCTCACCAAGGCTATCGATGATCTGATCCGGAAGAAAAAATCATTTACATCCGAAGTTTGCGCCAACCTGCATGAGAAATTCTTCTCCACCAATAAAGAACATGATGCCGTGTCCACTGCCGGAAAAGGCATTCAGAAAGAACTGACCCGACTGGCGAAAACAGTCGGCGACATGAATAAAGACACCTTCAAATACAGTTCTGCCCTGTCTGATAGCCTTGAAGACATCAGTTCCATTCCCGGTGGGCAGGAATTAAAGCTGATCATCACCAGCTTACTGGAAAACACTTCCGAGATCACGACCCGCAATACCAGCGCCCAAAAGCAGCTGAAAGATTCAGCCCAGACCGTACAGAAACTGCAAGCCGCTCTTGAAGCCGTACGTCAGGAAAGCCTGACCGACATGCTGACCAATATCGGCAACCGCAAGTATTTTGAAGAAAGTCTGCAGAAAGCCATAGCGGACGACCTGAAGACCGACGATAATCTCTGTCTTGTTATAGGCGACATTGATCATTTCAAGAATTTCAACGATTCCTGGGGCCACCATGTGGGAGATCAGGTACTCAAGGCCGTCGCTCATTCCATTAAAACCCGGGTCGGCGACACCGGCATGCCCGCACGCTACGGCGGGGAAGAATTTGTCATCGTCATTCCGGACACCACCCTGGAGAAAGCCCAGGAAATTTCCGAGAACGTGCGCCAGTCCATTGCTCAACGCAGCATGAAACGCAAAAGCACCGGCGAAAGCATCGGCAAAATCACCTGTTCCTTCGGCATTGCCCAATATCGTCCCGGCGAACATCGCACCCATTTCCTTGAACGGGCCGATGCGGCTCTATATAAATCCAAATCCATGGGACGCAACCGGGTCACTCTGGAAGAAGACGCCCCGCAAAATGTGGTAAAAATGGCGGCTGGATAATCCGTCCTTAAATCCATCTTTACAAACGTTCGTTTTCATTTAGTATGGGTTTCTCCTGATTATGAGGAGAAACCCATGCTTTTTGACAATAAATCCCTGACCACGATGAGTCTGGACTACAGCAGCTCCGTCGCCATCGTCACCCTGGCCCGACCAGAGGCGCGCAACGCCATAAATCGCGCCTTCATAGAAGACTTCAAAACCATTCTGACGGAGCTCGCACAAGACAGCAACCCGGCCCGCGCCCTGTTGATCATTGCCGAAGGCAAAGGGTTTTGCGCCGGAGCCGACCTGAAAGACCAGACCGGGGAAATGCCCCCGAACCTTGGGCCCATGTTGCGGCAAAATTACAATCCCCTGATCCGACAGCTGAAAGCCCTGCCCCTGCCCACCGTCGTTGCCGTCAACGGCGCTGCGGCCGGTGCCGGCATGAGCCTGGTCTGCGCCTGCGATATGGCGATTGCCGCCGATGACGCATATTTCCTTCAGGCCTTTGTCAATATCGCCTTGGTACCCGATGCCGGCAGCACATATTTCCTGCCGCGTTTTGTCGGACGCGCCCGTGCCGCCTCAATGATGATGCTCGGGGAAAAATTATCCGCCCAAGACGCTCTGGACTATGGCATCATATCGCAAGTTGTCACTGCACAGCATCTGCATGCCGAAGCCCTCGCCCTTGCCCAAAAACTCGCCGCCATGCCAACCCAGGCCGTGATCGCCATCCGGCATCTGCTGGACGGGTCAGAACACAACAGCCTTGACCAGCAGCTCGACGCCGAAGCCGACGCCCAGCAAATGGCGGGGCGTTCAGAAGATTTCATGGAAGGGGTTACCGCCTTCCTGCAAAAAAGGCCGGCCAAATTTAGCGGAAAATAACGTATTTTCGACTTTAATTCTCTTTTTGTTCTTTTTTGTTCTTGCCTGCTCCCTTAAAATGCAGTAGAACATAAAAAGAACAAAGGAGAGAAGTTATGGAAATTCTACTGCACGCAACCGGGCTGGCTTTCATACCTGTGATATGTTACGTCATCTATCTTGGGTTTCAGGATATACTTGCCGAACTGAATATTGATCTGTCTTTTGAGACAAACAGGTTTTTTACCGCCCTTGCGGCCACTGTAACGGCTTACTTTGCCAAGATTCCGACACCGGACCTGTTCCTCATCCGCCAAACATGAATCAGTAAACAATAACAGTTACGGGGTCAGTCGCCGTCGCGCGCACTGTCAAATACAGTCATCTCGTAGTTGATGCACCACTCAATCATGTCACGATACAGCATTTCCACCAGTTCCGGATGGGCCCCGACTTTATCGGCATGCGCCAACACCTTCGCCACCACATCTTCGACACGTTCCTCATCACGCACCAGATTGCGGTCCTGCTTGATCTCCGCCGCCTGCTCCATACAGCCCTGACGCACGCTCAACAGTTCGACAATCACCCGGTCCAGCTGATCAATCTCGTCGCGCAATTCAGCCATCGTTGTACATTTCCGCGCGGGATATTCGATGGCCTTGCGTTTCTCTGTAAAGATTTTATGGGAACTCATTAATCGTCCTGACTGCTTCTTCGTAACTATTTCTTGATGACCGGGCTGGTTATTTCATGCCCTTTCATATTTCACTTGCCGGAAATAGGAAAGCAGAATTTTACCCCTTTGTGATCTTTCATCACTGCCTCTCTATTCCGCCACCGTTCTCAGCACCAGACAATCGACATTTTCTTCCTGCAGCGCCGTACAAGTGGTTTCGGCCAGGCTTTTATCCTCGATCCCGCCGACGAAAAGCCGAAACAACGTCCGGCCATCCGCCAAAGTCACCAGTTTGACCAATGACGTGTAAGGCTCAAGCAAGCCGCCACTGCGCCCTTTAAGCTTGTCCCAGCCCGCCTCGGCAACCGCCACCGATGGATACGCCCCGAGCTGCACCCGGTGACGGTAGCGCACCGGCGCATAGTCGGTTACCGGCGTTGGAGGCGCGGCGGCCTCGACCGGTTGGCCATCCGCGGCCTGAGACGCCTTCATTTCACCTTCCTGAGTATCGCGGATATTTTGTGGCGGTCCCTGTCTGAGCGGCGCATCCGTCCGCGGTGTCCCGTCGTGATCTGTCAGCTCCGCTTCCTTGGCCAATAAAGCCTGCAACTGGGCCTTCTTGGGGTCGGTCGATGTCTCCTGCGGCGCCGTGGTATGGGATGTGGCCCGCTCGCGTCCGGTGGACTGATCCGATTTCAGGGGAAAATTCTTGATGCCGAGATAAATCGCCTGGGCCCGTTCCGCCGCCGGCAGGGTCTTGACCCAGTTATAATGCCGGATGTTATTGACCATTTCTTCCTCGGTCATCAGTCCGGCGCCAATTTGCCGCCCGGCCTCTTCTTCCCCGGACAGAACATAAACCAGCACCAGATTCTGCTGCGCCTTGGTCACGGTATAGTCCAGATTAATCGCCTTGCTGAGCAGTTTGATCGCCGGGGCATATTGTTCTTCGAAAGCAAAGGACAGGGCAAGATTATTGAGCAGGGAAATATTATCCGGCACCAGTTCCAGCCCACGGCCATAATTCATTTGCGCATCTTCCTGTTCCCCCAACAGATCATGCGCCAGCCCCAGCATATTGAAAATGCGGTAATTTTCCGGATCACTCTTTGACAGTTCGCTGAGGAACGGAATCGCATCCCGTGGCCTGTTCTTGGTGATCAGCATCTGCCCGGTGCCGAGCTTGGCTTCCAGATTGGCGGGATCAAGCCGCAAGACCTGATCATAGAAATTCAACGCCGCGTCGGTGGCGCCCAGCGCCTGATAGGTTTTCGCCAGACCAAGCCTGGAGGGCACATGGGTCGGGCTTTCAGTCGCCGCCCGCTGATACAGCCGCATGGCGTTGCTGTAATCTCCGGCTTTCAGAAAGCTTTCCGCCATGGTCATCAGGGACCCGGGATCAAACGCCATTTCCCCCTCAACCCGCCGTTCTCCGCCGCAGGCCGCCATTAAAAGACAGCCGCAGATTACGGTAATTATTCTGTTGTTTGCTCTGTTACGCATCTGGGCCCCGCTCTAGGTGTTTTCGCTGGTTTCTTAAATTATTCAATCCGACCATATGATTATATAACATACACCGAAGCATTAACCATAACCAGCCTTCTCTTTTGATAAAACTTGTCTTAAATTTTTAACAAACGTTAAAGATTTGTTAAAATATATGTTATAGTCTCGACGGTGTAGTAAATTATAAGGATCACAGAATGGTTGATATAGCGTCCGCAAGTAGTGCGTCTACCCAAGTTCAGGTCGACCGCAGCAGCAGTCAGGAAAATACGGTTTCTGTCCGGGAAATTCTGGCCAAGCAAGCCGATGATACAACGGTTGAACGCAAAGAAGTCGAAGCCGAAACCGGCCCGAACCTTGGCAACAAGATCGATATCAAGGTCTAATCTTCTTACAACTGATATAATGCAAGGAAAGGCATGGGAATCCCATGCCTGTTTTTGTGTGTCTGGCGTTTACCCGCTCTCTGTCTTCATCCTCTGAAAGAAAAAATGCAGCGGCACATGACAGCATTTCGAGACCAGCAGCAGGCGGCTTGCCGATAGCCGGTTGCGACCCTGTTCATATTTCTGCACCTGCTGAAAACTCACCCCCAGATAAGATCCAAGTTCCGACTGACTGATTTCGCGCCGGGTGCGGATCAACCTTAACCGCGCCCCGATATGCCTATCGATAGCCTTGAGCTGCGCCCTCACCCGGTCATGGTCACTCATGACATTTCCCCTAATACTTTAGCTCTCATCCTGAAAAGGGAGCGGAAAACAAACCCTCCGCTCCCCAAGGTTAGACTTGCCGCGCCTACGCTTTATCCGCGAACTCAATCACGACATTTATGGACTGCCGGCAGGTGGATATACAAAGGGGGAGGCAAAATTTAGTGCGCTTTTCTGTCATGATAGTTCCTGTAGTTAAAATCACCCCGGAGCCAGAGTACCAAATCTGGTGACCGGGAACGAACAGGTTGGTACTACCGTACTACAGGAGACGGCCACCCTAACGGGTGCCTGAACGCCCCCGGCCATAGAACAAATGGTCGTAAAAAAACACGCGTCTAAAGAGGCGCATGTCTGGACGCCTGTAGCTTGTACGGGGTACCAATCCCGACACCGGATTTTGCCGATGCAGGAAAATCTTATAACGGATAGGTTGTGGTTGTCAAGGGAGGATTAGTAGGAAATATATTGGCTCATTCCAAAATTATCTATTAACTTCCCCCACATCAATTTATTTTGTAAGTTCTTTTCCAAACCAATTCAGATCTATATCTGCGATTGCATAGCGAATACTTGATCTCAATTGTACATTATCTCCATACCGCGCAAATAAATCGTTGAAGATATCCTCACAAAACCCTGCGCCCCGCCCCCTCAAAAAGGATTAAGTGTATAGCCCTTCTGTTGCAGCAGGGCATGGGCGGTCATGGCAGACAAGGCGAGGTTTACGCCGGGCAGCAAATCTATTTTTTTAATATCATGATAGGCGGCGGACTGGCCGCAAAGATATATCTCCACCCCCTTCTCCGTCAGAGCCTTGATGGCGGCCCGGTTGGCGTTTTGGGCCCCGTCCTTCTTCTGTCCGTAGCGACTGTCCCGTGTGAGGTCAAAGGACGCGCCGCCATGCACCACAACAGCGACCTTGATATTGTCCACAGGTACCCCGGCTGCCGCATGCATATTGATAAAACGGGCCGCACTGTTCAGGGTGCGGTTCAGCTTCCCCACGTCCCCGGCCTTGCCGACATCGAAGGCCACCTGCAAGCGGGTTTCGGTGGTGACGGCCATATCCGACACCACCGGCGCGATCTTGCCAAAGGTCGGGAAGACCGGTCCAGCCTGGAAGGCGCTCTCCCCCGCCCAAACCGGAGAGGTCAGACTGGCTCCTAACAGGTATCCCCACAAGGCAATTTTTGGCATAAGGTGGCGTATTTTCATGGTTATTTTATCCCGTTTGTTAAATCCCGGGCTCATGATAGGATAGGAAAAGGCCCCCGTCACCGTTTATTTTTCCCTATCCCGGACCTACCCTGAGGTTATACCCCACTGCACCCGGCCCGGCGTGAAAGGTGATTTCCCCCGTCATTCCGTGCCCTGCCGTAGGCAGGTTACGACGCGGAATCCAGAAAACAATGATGTCTTCGCCTCTGACGGAGGCTTGTCCAAATCTCTGGACCCCGGATCGTCTCCGTCGCTGCCGCCCCGGGTCCGGGGTGATCGAAAATGCAGAGGGTATAAGGATGGTATATCCTCTTGTGACACCGCTTCCCCACGTGATAAGCTGTTGACATAAGACAAAATTACGCCGCCTCTTTCACAGCAAAGCGGATTCCGCCCCAAACAGAAAGTAAAGCCCCCCATGATCGATTTACGCAGTGATACCGTCACCCAGCCGACAAAAGAAATGCGGGCCGTCATGGCGGCAGCGACGGTCGGGGATGATGTCTACGGCGAAGACCCGACGGTCAACCGGCTGGAACAGATGGCGGCGGAGCGGCTGGGCAAGCAAGCGGCCCTCTTCGCCCCCAGCGGTACCCAGACCAACCTTCTGGCCCTGCTCTGCCATTGCGGGCGCGGAGAAGAATATATCGTCGGTCAACAGGCCCATACCTACCGCTATGAAGGCGGCGGGGCGGCGGTTCTGGGCAGTATTCAGCCGCAACCGCTGGAATTTTCCGCCGACGGCAGTCTTGATCTGACCCAGGTGGCCCAGGCCATCAAACCCGACGACATTCATTATGCCCGCACCCGTCTGCTCTGTCTGGAAAATACCGTGAGTGGCAAGATTTTGCCGCTTGCGTATCTCAGTCAGGCACGGGCACTGTGTGACCGTCACGGGCTGGCGCTGCATCTGGACGGGGCGCGGGCCTTTAATGCGGCCGTGGGGCTCGGGGTGGATATCTCTGTCATCGCCGCGCCGTTCGACAGCATATCCATTTGCCTGTCCAAGGGGCTGGGCGCGCCGGTGGGGTCGTTGCTGGTGGGAAGTGATGACCTGATCCGCGCCGCCCGGCGTTGGCGCAAGATGCTCGGCGGCGGCATGCGACAGGCGGGCATTCTGGCCGCAGCAGGGCTTTATGCGCTGGAGAACCATGTGGACCAGCTGGCCATTGATCATGACAATGCCACAAAACTTGCCGCCGGTCTCGCCGACATAGACGGGCTGGAGGTCAGCCCGGCCCAGACCAATATGGTCTTTGTCACCACGCCGGAGCAGCCCTCGAAACCTCTCCAGGACTTTATGATGCAGCGGGGCATCACGATTAGTTCCGGCAACCCCTGCCGCCTCGTGACCCACCGGGATGTGACATCCGACGATATGGATAAAGTCACCGACGCCTTCCGGGCTTACTGCCAGAAGGCGTAAAGGACATAAAAAGGCGGACAGAGATCACCCTGCCCGCCTGAATTGTTTCACTGCCAGTGTTAGCTTTTGAGTGTTAGCTTTTATCGGCTTCCGGCACCACGGTGCGCAGGTGAAGTTCGCGCAGCTGCTTCATGGACACTTCGCTCGGGGCTTTCATCATCAGGTCTTCGGCTTTCTGGTTCATCGGGAACAGAATGACCTCGCGGATGTTGGGCTCATCGGCCAGCAGCATCACGATACGGTCAACCCCCGGGGCAATGCCACCATGGGGCGGCGCGCCGAACTTCAGGGCGTTGAGCATGCCGGAGAAGCGTTCCTCGATCACTTCCGGACCGTAGCCGGCGATTTCAAACGCCTTATACATGATTTCCGGTTTATGGTTCCGGATCGCGCCGGACGACAGTTCAATGCCGTTACAGACGATGTCATACTGATAGCCGAGGATATCTTCCGGGTTCATGGTTTCCAGCGCTTCCATCCCGCCTTGTGGCATGGAGAACGGGTTATGGCTGAAGTCCAGTTTCTTCTCGACTTCATCATATTCATACATGGGGAAATCAACGATCCAGCAGAATTTAAATTCGTCTTCATTGATCAAGTCCAGGTCTTGCCCAACTTTGGTGCGGGCGAAACCGGCGAGCTTGGCCGCCTCACCGGCTTTACCACAGGCAAAGAAGACGCCGTCATTGTCGCCAAGACCGGCAATTTCTTTCAGTTGCGCCAGACGGGCGTCATCAAGGTTTTTGGCGATCGGGCCGAGGGCCTCCCCGTCCTTGAAGCGGATGTAGCCCAGACCGGCATAACCTTCGCCGCGGGCCCAGTCATTCATTTTATCGAAGAAGCTGCGGGCCTGAGAGCCGCCGGCCCCCGGTGCGGGAATGGCGCGCACGACGGAGCCTTTTTCAACGGCGCCGGCAAAAATGCCGAAGCCTGAGCCCCGGAACACTTCTGACACGTCACAAATCTCAATCGGGTTACGCAGGTCCGGCTTGTCATTGCCGTATTTCAGCATGCTTTCCAGGAACGGAATGCGCGGGAACGGCGTCTGGGTGATTTTCTTGGTGGAAAATTCTTCAAACAGGCCGATCATCAGCGGCTCAATCGCGCCAAAAACATCTTCCTGCGTGACGAAGGACATTTCCACATCAAGCTGATAGAACTCGCCCGGGGAACGATCGGCGCGGGCATCTTCATCGCGGAAACAGGGGGCGATCTGGAAATAACGGTCGAACCCGGCGATCATCAGCAGCTGCTTGAACTGCTGCGGCGCCTGTGGCAGGGCGTAGAATTTACCCGGATGCAGACGGCTCGGCACCAGAAAGTCGCGCGCGCCTTCTGGCGAACTCGCGGTCAGGATCGGAGTCTGATATTCACGGAAGCCCAGATCGACCATACGACGACGCATGCTGGAAATCACATCGGAGCGCAACACGATGTTGTTATGGATACGCTCACGGCGCAGGTCGAGAAAACGATACGTCAGGCGCACATCTTCGGGATATTCCTGCTCGCCAAAAACCGGCAGCGGCAATTCCGCCGCGGCAGACAATACGTCGAGTTCCTCAATGAACAATTCGATATGACCTGTGGGCAGATTTTCATTCACGGTGTCTTCACTGCGGGAGACGACTTTACCTTTGACGCGGATCACGGACTCTGCCCGCAATGTCTCAGCCACCTTAAAGCCGGGATTATCGGTATCGATCACACATTGGGTCAGGCCATAATGGTCCCGGAGGTCAATAAACAGCAGTCCGCCATGATCCCGTTTCCGGTGAACCCAACCGGAAAGAAGAACAATATCGCCGACATTTTCTTTTCGGAGCGCTTCACAGGTATGTGTTCTATATTCGTGCATAATCAATCTTCTAATTTTAAGGTGTAAATCATGGTGTTTTTGTGCTTTATTGCCCGCTTGTCAAGTTATTCTTTGAATTGGCGCCTGTGGTGCGCCGTTGATCCAGAGATCAAAATGAAAGTTTCAGGTACCAAATAATGAGTGTCATCACATCAAACGACCAGTTACAAGCCCTGTGCGATCGTCTCAGCACGTCAGAATATATCACCGTCGACACCGAGTTCCTGCGGGATAAGACCTATTATTCCAAGCTCTGCCTGATCCAGGTGGCCAATGAAGAAGAATATCACGCCATCGACACGCTGGCCCCCGGCATTGATCTTGAACCTTTTTACGACCTGATGCGCAATGAAAATATCATCAAGGTTTTTCACGCCTCACGTCAGGACATCGAAATTTTCGTGGTTGAAAAAGGCGTGGTGCCCAAACCGCTGTTCGATTCTCAGGTCGCGGCCATGGTCTGTGGTTACGGCGACAGCATCGGCTATGAAAAGCTGGTGCTCAGCCTCGCCAATGCCACCCTGGACAAAAGCACCCGCATCACCGACTGGTCGCGCCGGCCCTTGAGCCAGCGCCAGATTGACTATGCTCTTGGTGATGTGACCCATCTGCGGGTGATTTACAAGAAATTGAAAGCCCAGCTTGAAAAAAGCGGCAGAAGCGCCTGGCTCGTCGAGGAGATGGCGGAACTTTCCGATCCGGAAACCTTTATCATCCGACCGGAAAACGCCTGGAAACGTCTTAAAATCCGCAGCAGCAACCGTCTGTTTAACGCCGTCGCCCGCGAACTGGCCGAATGGCGCGAAAAAGAAGCCCAGAGCCGCAATCTGCCCCGCAACCGGGTGATGCGCGATGAAGTGCTGCTTGAAGTTTCCGCCGTACGGCCTGAACATGCCAATGCCCTTGGCAGCATCCGCGGCCTGTCGCCGCAGTTCAGCAAGAGCAAAAGCGGCGACCGTCTGCTGGAAATCATCAAGGACATCTCCGCCCGTCCGGCCGATGAACTGCCGGCCATTTCCCGCCGACGCCCCCCGGCCCAGAATACCGATCCGGTAATGGAATTGCTGAAAGTGCTGCTGAAACTGATCTGTCAGCGTGAGAATGTCGCCCCGAAGCTGATTGCGTCGGTCGATGATCTTGAAAAGCTCGCCGAAAATGATGATGCCGATATTCAGGCCCTGTCGGGATGGCGCTATGACTTGTTTGGCAAGGCGGCGCTGGCCGTTAAACGCGGCGAGATGGGCTTTGTGCTGCAAGACGGCGAAGTCACTCTGGTGGACATGACCGCCGCCCCTCAAGACGATGACACAGCCCAAGACGCTGACTAAACCGAAAAGACTGGACGTCAGATAATACTGACGTCCTCGTCCAGATCAAATTCCTTGGCCACACGGGAAAACCGCTTGACGACGACCTCATTGATCAGGGCCTCGTCTTTCTTTTGCACTTTCAGGCGCAGACACTGGCCTTTTACCTCAAGCGCCGCCGACTTCAGCCCCTTTTCCGTCCCGCCGGAGATACGTTGCGCCAGACGAAGCGCCAGCCCCACCTGATTGGCATAGCGCACATCTTCGGGCCGGAGCAAGCTTTCCGCATCTTTGGTGCCCAGGCCGCCTGACCGACCGCCGTAACATATAAACAGCGCCAGACCGATAAAGGCCGCCCCGCGATGGGTATTGCCCAGCAGACGACCATGCATGACTTCATCCAACGCCTTTTCCGCCCGATATTCCGGATGCCCGCGCCAGCCCACATCACTAAGAATGGCGGCGGCAAACCGCAGGCGTTTCTGTTCCGGGTTATCATCCGGGAACAGCGGATCAATCCATTTCTGAATGCGCTGACCATGCTCCGAGAAACGCCCCGTGGTCACCGCCATTTCAATACAGGCTTCAATCAAAGGATCCCGCGCCTGTTCTTCTGGCCCCATGGCTTCATACAACAGCCCTTCCCGCAGGCCATAGCCCGAAGTCACCAGACGTTTGGCTTTCAGTTTCTTCAACAGACGGTTCAGAATATAAGCCGCCAGAGGCAGCACACGCAAACGCCGGGATGAGATCTGCATCCGGTACCGCCCGAGTTCCACACTATGCATCTTTGACAGCCGGTCAGTAAGCTTCAAGGCCTCTTCCCTGGTCATGATGTAATGGTGGACATTTTTCAGGGCGTAATTATTCTCCATAATATGAATCTTGGCGATGGCCCGCCAGGCGCCGCCCACGGCATAAAAATTCTCGTCCGTATGGGCGCTGGCCCAATCAAGAGAGGCAATGGCCGCATCAATGTCTTTCCTCGGCGAGGCAATGGTGCGGCCTTCCAGTGACAAATACTTCAGTGGCCCGATGGCAAAGCTTACCTTGTCCGTCACGCCGTCATCCCGCAGGTGGGCGAGTTCAAGACTACCGCCCCCCAGGTCTCCCATAATGCCATTGGCCCGCGGCAATGCGCACAACACCCCGAGACCGGACAGCCGTGCTTCTTCTTCCCCAGGGATAACAGAAACCTCCAAACCGGCTTCCTTGCGGATACGTTCGACAAAATCGGGGCCATTCTTGGCCTCACGTACCGCAGAAGTGGCGACGACGCGGCATTTTTTCACATCCATCTTGTCAAGCATCAGGCGAAAGCGTCGAAGGCTTTCTAAAGCCCGGTCCATGGGTTCGGACTGCATCAGCATTTCCGTTCCCAGGCCGCCGCCAAGACCACATAATATTTTCTCATTAAAGATCACATAAGGTGCGCGTCTCAAGCTTTCGTAGACCACAAGACGTACGGAGTTCGACCCGATATCGATAACTGCAAATTTATTCAAAAATTATTACTCTTTCAACAACAAGGGGAAGTCCTTCCCCTTTATGGCTTTGCCCATGCCCGACAAGCTGGGGTTCTTTAAAAAATACTCATGGGCCGAAAACGGTTCACCGCTTACATCAGCACGGGTATAGGAATGATCCGGGTTGAGATACCAGCTCTGGCGGGTATCCTTCATATTGGCGACCATAATCTGATCCAGAACCTGCGATTTTACTGTCGGATTATCCAGGGGAATCAGTGTTTCCACCCGACGTTCAAAATTTCGCGGCATCCAGTCAGAAGAAGAAATATAGACAACCGCATGTTCGGACGGCATGGGATGACCGTTGCCAAAACAGGTAACCCGGGCATGTTCCAGAAAGCGCCCAACAATGGACTTCACACGGATATTCTCTGACATTCCCGCCACGCCGGGGCGCAGGCAGCAGATTCCGCGCACGATCAGATCAATTGAGACCCCGGCACAGGATGCTTCGTAAAGTTTATCAATCACAATCGGATCAACCAACGCATTCATCTTGGCCCAGACACTTGCCGGTTTACCGGCGCGAGCGAAATCTGTCTCCCGGTCGATCATTTCAATGAGTTTCGTCCGAATATCGAAAGGTGACACCACGGCCTTTTCCAAGGCCTTCGGTCGGGCGTACCCCGTCAGAAAATTAAAGATATGCACCGCATCGCGGCCCAAGGCCTCGTCATCGGTGAAGAAAGACAGGTCGGTGTATACTTTGGCGGTAATCGGGTGATAATTTCCCGTGCCAAAATGCACATAGGTCCGCAATGTTTCATTCTCCCGTCGGACGATAACGGATATCTTGGCGTGGGTTTTAAGCTCCATAAAGCCGTAAACCACCTGCACCCCGGCCCGTTCCATATCCCGGGCCCATTTGATATTGCTGGCCTCGTCAAAACGGGCCTTGAGCTCCACCAGCGCCGTCACCGACTTGCCGGCCTCGGCCGCATCAATCAGCGCCCGGACAATAGGTGAATTTTCACTGGTGCGATAAAGCGTCTGCTTGATCGCCACCACATCCGGGTCGAGCGCCGCCTGTTGCAGGAAGCTGATCACCACATCAAAACTTTCAAACGGGTGATGCACCACAAAGTCTTTATCGCGAATGGCCGCGAAACAATCGCCGCCTTTATCCTTCACCCGTTGTGGGAAACGTGGGTCATGAGGTTTGAATTTCAAATGGGAAAAGCCGTCAACGATCAACTGGTCTACTTCGGCAATGCCCAACACGCCCTTGACGCTGATGATCTCGCTATTGCTAATGTGCAGCTCACGTTCGACCAGTTTCAGCAGGTTTGTTGGCATGCCTTCATTGACTTCAAGCCGGATCACATGACCGCGGCGGCGACGTTTCAGCGCACTTTCAAACACCCGCACCAGATCTTCCGCCTCTTCGTCGACCTCCATCTCGCTGTCGCGGATCAGCCGGAAAATACCCTGGCCACGGATCGCATAATTGGGAAAGAAGCGGCTAAGGAACAGCGATATACAGTTTTCCACCGAAATAAACCGTACCGTATCTCCGGGCAAGCGGACAAAACGTTTGGTTTGCCGTGGCACTGGCAACAGCGCCATCATGGTCTTGCCATCAATGTTGTTTTCCAGTTCCAGAACTATGGAAAACCCCAGATTGGGGATAAAAGGAAATGGATGGGCCGGATCAATCGCCAAAGGCGTCAGGATAGGAAAAACGCTTTCCAGGAAATACTGTTCGAGCCAATCCATATCTGTGGCCGTAATGGCATCAGGATCAACCAGATGAATTCCTTCCGCCTTCAACCCAACGATAAGGTCGGCCCAGCGATCCTGCTGTTCTTCCATCAACCCGGCCGCGAACTGATTGATCTGGTCAAGCTGCTCTGTCGGGGTAAGCCCCTCATTGCTAAGCTTCTCAATACCGGCCGTAATCTGACCTCTGATACCGGCGACGCGCACCATATAAAATTCATCCAGATTGCTGCCGGAAATGGATAAAAAGCGAAGCCGTTCCAACAAAGGATGATCCAGGTTATTGGATTCTTCCATCACGCGCTGATTAAAACGCAACCAGGAAAGTTCCCGATTGATCAGACGATCCTGAACCGGGTACTCTAGGTATGGCAGATTTTCTGTTTTTTTAATTTCAGGCGCGGTCATAAGTTAATATCCATAAACGAAAAAAGCTGCGCACAGTATTAGGTTAAAAGTATTTCAATTTTATGACAGTTCCAAGCTTAATTCGACTTAAACCTCATTTTCCGGCAAATCATCCAGTAAATTTCGCACCAGAGGTACGGTAATCTTACGCTGGCGTGACAACGCCAGCGTATCAATACGACTGACAATGTCCCGTGCGGCGGCGAAAGATCTCTCGATCCTGAGCATTAAATAATTCACCACTTCCTGAGGCACGGTAATTTGCCGGTCTGTGAATTGCTTCACAATCACCGCCGCCAGCAATTCATCATCAGGCGCACCGATCTCTATGGAGATTGCCGCCAGCATACGCGACTGAAGATCCGGCAATGACAACGACCAGTGTTTGGGATGTTGCGCCGCCGTCAACAATAGCGACCCACCTTTTTCTTTCTGCCAGTTATACAAGTGAAATAACATTTCCTGCTGCTCAATATCCGTCAGCAGGCCATCGACATCTTCCAGAACGAGACAGGCCGGCATCTGATCCAGGTCCGCCGTGGTGATCTGGGTCAGGTCACCGTATTTCGCGCCCGTCTTCTGCTGCCAGACGTGAGATAAATGAGTTTTGCCGCATCCCCGTGTGCCATAGAGAATGGTGCAATGAACGCCGCGCCAGTCCGGCCAGCGGTCAATCCAGTTCACCGCCTCGACATTCGAAGCTGTCACCAGATAATCCTCCGCATTGAAGGCCTCTCTGACGGGGATGTTAAAGGGAATTTGTACTGCAGTCATAATCTTATTTCTTTAAGGTCAGAACCCAAGAATAATCAAGGCGCACCGGCAAATCAACCTCTGTTCCCTGAGAAGACATTGTCAGGCTCTTCATATCCGCCGCTGTATCAGGGACAGAAGGTGTCCGCCGGGCCGGAGAGGCCACGGGCGTCAGAGCCATGTTTTCCTGTTCCAGAGTCAGGATAATCTGTTCCACATCGCCAGAATGTTCCATCCGGGCCAAGGCGCCGGTGGTGCTGAAATTCTGAAGGCTCACCTTACGGATCAGGGAAATACCATCCAGTTTTCTTTTAATCGCAAACCAGTCTTCTGGAGAGGAAAAATCAATCCGCACAGTGAGTTGCGATGCTTCCCCAAAGTGAATCATCACCTTTTCCTTCCACTGATTATCCAACCAGTAGGTGGCGCGGTCAATCGCTTCCTGATACAATTTATCAAGAGTTTCCGGACCTTCTTCCGCCAAAGACACCTGCGTAACATAAGCCGGCGTCGCGAGGCCTTCCTTGAATACAGTCAGGTCAAGTACGCGGTTTCCGGTCAACACATCATAGGAGACTTTGGCGCTCATGACATACAGATCCCGCCCCCTGACCTCCGCCGCCAATCGGTTGATCATCGCGGGATCGCCTCGTTGCGCCTGCCACGGTGATACCGTCATGCGGTGAATCTTGCTGGAGTCTATAATCTCTATGGGAACAAGATTATTGATTGTATCGTAATCCCGCCAGGCGGTGCGCCAACTGTTACTGCTTTCCCATAACATAACTGCTCCGTCGATCTCCACCACGGTCAGAAGGCGCGCCGGGTTGGACAGGGTTTCCGCAAACGGCATGCCCAACACAGACAGGAAATTATAAATCTTTTCCCGGCTGAAATGCACGGTAAAGTCGGCGATATAACGCACCCGGGATGTTTTTTCATTGGCGACCTCGAAACCATTGACCAGTTCGGTGACCTGCCCGTCGCTAAGATCCGGCAGCTTGCCATAATCCTCTTCCCGGATAATTTTGCGGAATAGTTTGTTTAGCCCCAGCCGTTGCGCCTTACGCAGAGCCGCCTGACTGGCCAGGCTAGAGGTTCTGGCGGTCTCATCCATGGAAATATTGTAAATGGTGTAAATCTTCGGCGCCTGATTCTGCTTCAGGTCCTGACTCGCATACAATGACGGAACGGCTTCTGGCCCACTTTCCTGGGCCTGGGAAAGTGACAGGAACGCGCCCGAAAGCGCCAACATCACGCCCAGGTAAGCGCCAAGGTAAGCGCCAAGGTAAGCGCCAAGGTAAGTAATTGTATTTATGATCGTTTTCTTCACCAAATTCAGTCCCATTAGACGCGAACACATTAAAATGTCATAATAGTGCATCTTGTCCTTACTATGGCAAGGGCTTTTAACAAAGCTTTTTCAATGTGCACAGAAAATTCAGGTGGCCTTTTGTCCGCGATCCCCTTATATCTGTGCCCCATATAAAAGTCATTTTTTGGACAGTCTAGTTGCAGGTGGAAGATCGTGAACGAAAAAAAATCCTATACTTATAAAGAGGCCGGCGTTGATATTGAGGCAGGCAATGATCTGGTGGATGCGATTAAACCCGCCGCCGCCTCGACAAAGCGTCCCGGCTGCACATCAGGGCTCGGGGGTTTTGGGGCCCTGTTTGATCTGAAAGCCGCTGGCTATAATGACCCCATTCTGGTCTCCGGCACCGACGGCGTCGGCACCAAGCTGAAGGTCGCCATCGAATCAGGAAAACATGATACCGTCGGCATTGATCTGGTCGCCATGTGCGTCAATGACCTCATTGTCCAAGGTGCCGAACCGCTGTTCTTTCTCGATTATTTTGCCACAGGACATTTGAGTGTTGACGCCGGACGGGCCATCATCGAAGGCATCGCTGAAGGTTGCCGTCAGTCCAACGCGGCCCTGATCGGCGGCGAAACCGCAGAAATGCCCGGCATGTACAAGGACGGCGATTACGATCTCGCCGGTTTCTGCGTCGGCGCGGTCGAGCGGGAAAACATCCTTACCGGGGAAGGTGTCGAAGACGGTGACATCTTGTTGGGGCTCGCCTCCAGCGGCGTCCATTCCAATGGCTTCTCTCTGGTGCGACGTTTAGTCGAGGATTCCGGTCTCGGCTATGATGCCCCCTGCCCGTTCGACGACAGCAAGGATTTTGGTACGGCACTTCTGGAACCGACAAAGATTTATGTACTCAGCACTCTGGCGGCCCTGAAGGCTGGCCATATCAAGGCGATCTCCCACATCACCGGCGGCGGCTTTGTTGAAAATATTCCCCGCATTCTGCCGGACGGTGTATCCGCCCATGTGGACGCCAGTTGCTGGACCCTGCCGCCTGTATTTGACTGGCTGCGTGAAGCCGGTAACCTCGCGCCGCTGGAAATGGCCAAGACCTTTAATTGCGGCATTGGACTTGTGGTTATCGTCAAGGCCGACGGCGCCGAAGAAACCCGCCGGATTTTCGAAGAAAATGGCGAAACGGTTTATACTCTGGGTCATGTAACACAAAAAACCGCCGATGAGCCCGCCACAATCGTCACCGGCACAGCCGGAAGCTGGGGCTATACAGATGCCTGGCACGCCAAGTCTTCTCTTTAAACCTTAACCTGTAACGCCCAAGGAATTCCGCCATGCTTGATGTCGCCGTACTGGTTTCCGGACGAGGAAGTAATCTTCAGGCTCTGATCGACGCCTGCGCCGCGGATGATTTTCCCGCCCGTATTGTCGCCGTGATCTCCAACAATCCGGGGTCTTACGGACTGGAACGGGCCAAGCTCGCCGGCATTCCCACGGCCGTCGTCAATCACCGCGATTACGAGGACCGGGAAAGTTTCGACAACGCCATTGATGAAGAGCTGAAGAAATTCAAGGCCAAATTCATTTGTCTGGCCGGGTTCATGCGTATTCTCGAAGCCCGCTTCGTTAACCGCTGGCGTGACCGGATTCTCAACATTCACCCGTCGCTTTTGCCGTCCTTCAAAGGCCTGCATACCCAGGAACGCGCCCTCGAATCCGGCGTACGTTTTACCGGCTGCACCGTACATATCGTCCGTCCTGAAATGGATGAAGGGCCCATTATCCTCCAGGCCGCCGTCGCGGTCGATCCGGAAGATGACGCGGACAGTCTGGCTGAAAAAGTTCTTATTCAGGAACATCTGATTTATCCCGAGGCCCTGAAACTGATCGCCCTTGGCCGGGTATCCATCAGCGGCAATCGCTCTATCATTGAGAAAGCCGAATACCCCAAAGAAGCCCTGATCAGTCCGGCTCTGACAGACTGATACTCCCCCCTGAAAGCCTTTTCAGATTGTGACGCATACAGCCGTTTGGGTCTTTGTTTTGTTTACGGGTTTTTGAATGACAGAGAAACAACACATGAAAAAAGCCGCTGATCATTTCTGACCAGCAGCTTTTTAATGATCAGGCTATGTCGATTAGCCTACGATTTCTTCGTCTTTGAAGAAATAAGCGATCTCGATCGCCGCATTTTCTTCACTGTCAGACCCGTGAACGGTGTTTTCACCAATGGACAGAGCCAGTTCTTTGCGAATGGTACCGGCGTCGGCATCGGAAGGGTTGGTTGCGCCCATGATTTCGCGGTTGCGCAGAACAGCGTTTTCGCCTTCAAGAACCTGAACTACAACTGGCTCGGATACCATGAATTCAACCAGCTCGCCGAAGAAAGGGCGCTCTTTATGAACGGCATAGAAACCTTCGGCCTGGGCCTGTGTCATGTGGATGCGTTTGGAGGCTACAACCCGCAGGCCGCCGTCTTCGAGCATCTTCGTAACCGCACCGGTCAGGTTGCGGCGTGTGGCGTCAGGCTTAATGATAGAAAAAGTACGTGATACAGTCATCTTGATATCCTTGTGTATAAAACAAAATCCATTTGCGCTGGCTTATAGAGTTTTCTGCGACCGCTTTCAACCAAAGAAATCATCCGTTGCACTTTTAAAAAATCCTGTTAAACCCTAGGATCTGTTTTAAAGGGTATTATTATGTTGCAAATTCAAGATCTCACTTATCGTATCGCCGGGAAAACCCTGCTGGATAATGCCAGTGCGCGTGTCCCCGCCGGGCATAAAGTGGGCATCGTCGGCAAGAATGGCGCGGGAAAATCCACCCTGCTCAAGCTGATCACCGAAGAATTGCACGCCGATGACGGCACCATTCAGATCCATCGTCTCGCCAAACTGGGTCAGGTGGCTCAGGAAGCCCCAGGCGGCGCCACCAGCCTGCTCGATACTGTGCTTGAGGCCGATCTGGAGCTGAAACGACTTGAACAGGCCGCCAAGACCGAAACCGATCCCACCAAGATCGCCGAAATTCATCTCAGGCTCGCCGATATCGACGCCCATACCGCCGAAGCCCGCGCCGCCAGCATCCTGTCCGGTCTCGGTTTCGATGGGGAAGCCCAGCGGCGGCCCTGCTCGTCCTTTTCCGGTGGCTGGCGCATGCGGGTCGCCCTCGCCTGCACCCTGTTCACCAGACCGGACCTGCTGCTACTTGATGAGCCGACCAACTATCTCGACCTTGAGGGGGTGATGTGGCTGGAAAATTTCATCAAGAATTACCCTTTCACCGTCATTATCGTCAGCCATGACCGCGACCTGCTCAACAGCTCCGTCACCGCGATTCTGCATCTTGAACAGCAGCAGTTGAAGCTCTATACCGGCAATTATGACAATTTCGAGAAATTGCGCCGGGAACAACTCGCTCACCGGCGCGCCGGGATCGTCAAACAGGAAGCCGCCCAGAAACATCTGCAAAGCTTCATCGACCGCTTCAAGGCCAAGGCCTCCAAAGCCAAACAGGCCCAGAGCCGGGTCAAAATGCTGGAAAAAATGGGCCCCCTCGACAGTATTATCGAGGACCGGACCTTCTCGTTCGAGTTTCCCAATCCGAAGCCCCTCGCCCCGCCTTTATTCACCCTTGATAATGGCGAGGTCGGCTATAGCGCCGGCAATCCGATTTTGCGCCGCCTTAACCTGCGACTCGATATGGATGACCGCATCGCCCTGCTTGGGCAGAACGGCAACGGCAAGTCCACCTTCGCCAAACTGATTTCCGGCAGGCTCGACATCATGAATGGCGAACTGAAAAAATCCGGCAAGCTGGAAGTCGGCTATTTCGCCCAGCATCAGCTGGACGAGCTCAATCCGGAGGGCACCCCGCTCAGCCACCTGAAAGAACGGATGATCAATGTACCGGAAAGCAAGGTCCGGGCGAAACTCGGCGCGTTCAGCTTTGGCGTTGACAAAGCGATGACCCGGGTCGAAGACCTGTCCGGCGGCGAGAAGGCGCGTCTGTTGTTCGCCCTGATGAGCCTCAATGCGCCGCATATCCTGATTCTTGATGAGCCCACCAACCATCTGGACGTCGAAAGCCGCGAGGCGCTGATACACGCCATCAACGGGTATGAAGGCGCGGTAATCATGATCAGCCATGACCGCCATCTGATCGAGGCCTGCGCCGACCGCCTGTGGCTGGTCAATGAGGGTACGGTGACCTCTTATGACGGCGATATGGAAGATTATAAAAAGCTCACCCTGCAATCGCGCAGCACGTCGAAAAAGAAGAGCAAGGAAAATCCAGGTGGGCAGAAAGTCCGCAGCGAAGACCCACAACTCACGACCCTGAAGAAAAAGGCGGAAAAGCTTGAAAAGAAGATCAAGCGATTACAGGCCGACGTGGCCAAATACGACCGCGCCCTGAAAAACCCCAAACTTTATGTCCACGGTGATGTCAAGGCGGCAGCGGCGTTAAAGAAATTCACCGCCGAGAAACTGGATATGACACTTGATCTGGAAGAATTCGAAGTCGAGTGGCTGGAAATGCAGGAAGCGATCGAAGAGATGTCAGCGTAAAAAATTAGGGACGCTTATCTATGAAGTCTCTTATTTCTTTGTAGTCTTCATTTAGCTCATCAGCAAGCTTCTCACGTGACGATGTTTCTATCAACAAGATATCATTTTTGATTTTAAAATTTTTCAAAGTTTTGGATATCTCTTTTAAGCTTTTAGATATTTCTTCTGAATCAGGATGACCGACTCTAGTGTAGCCAGAGAGGCTGGAAACATCAATATTACTTTTGGATTCCCTTTTTCTTCCAAAAACATCATCATAGTGAATAGTTAACAAAATTTTCTCTAATGGATTTTCTTTCTCAAACTCAAAAAAATTTCCAAAATAGGCTTTAATTTCACCTCCCTGCGGTAATGTTTGAATTTCACGAATAGAATTTTTTCCTGGAAGCCTTACTCTATATTTTTCTATAATTGCATCAGCATCTGGGATATAAAATTTTACATTAAATGCTGGTCCCAATCCTATATTCGAAATATAGAGATTTAGAATATTGATATGTTTCCCAGGCCGAACGTAAGCCACTATATGAGGCTCACTCCCCAATTTGCGTAATTTTCTATTTTCCCATAATAAAATTATATTAAATGAAACCATTAAAAAAGTAAGAACCACAATGACAAAACCATTGTGGCTATCGACCCACAAAGCGGCGCTATATATTTCTCTAAATATTCCTCTAAAAAGCTCGCCCACATTAGTTCCCCTTCTTATTTATTTCGTTCACAAATGACGACTAATACACAAGATTAATTTTATTAGACTGACACATACTATACGCAAAAGCTTTACATGCCTACATGGTCGTTTTGCACATAGCAAACTTCTCTTCCCCGTCTTTACCCGACTTGATCGGGTAATCCAGAAACATGTTAGACGATTGACTAGATTTCCATCTTCATGGAAATGACACAGGAAAAACTAGTGTATTAATTTATCTTCCCCTTATCCTTGTCACCCTTGCGCAGGCAAGGGTCCATTCTCATGTCACAGCCGAGATGACTTGTTCACGGTACTATACTGATATCAAAGTAGATTCTGGCCTTCTTAAAAATAACAATAGAGGCGTCTGATCAGGCCGCGCCTTATTGTCTGCTGTTTGACCGGAGGCGCAGATTTTTATAGTGAGCCACTAACGGAGAAATCGGGTCGATCAACTCGATTAATTCTGGCATGACCTGCAACGCGCGATAATTCGGCGCATTAAGGAAGATGACCAGTCCATCCTGCGTTCCTGTATAAAAATAAGCCGTCGTCAGTTCCGCCCAGTCGCTCCCCCCGTGGCTCAACAATTGTGTATCGCCGTAATCAAACACTTCCCAGCCAAGCCCATAGCCTTGCGTCTTGGGGCAATGGCCGTCCGGCACGATACCGCAAATCACCTTGGTTTCATCCCCTTTATCCGCTTGCACGTGATTGCGGTCGGCGGCGATCTTGGCGCTATATCCCTCCTCCTTCATCACCGAGATCATGAATTTGGCGAAATCATTGACAGTTATCACCAGATTTCCGGCGGCGGAATAGTCACCTTCCTGACTGCACCAGCGTTTTTGCGGGAAACAATATGGCCCCCAAAATGCGCCGTCCTCGTCCAGCCGTCGGGCAATGTTCGGGAAATTCGCCTCACGTACACTGATCGACGCCCCGTTAATCTTCAGTGGCGTGAACAGATGTTCTTTCACCAGACTCTCGAACCCGCGCCCCAGTTTCCTTTCGGCGTAGGCTGCCACATATTTCATCCCTTCCCCGGAATAGCCGTATTTCGCGCCGGGATCATTTTGAAAATGCAACTTGTAGTCTTTGGCTAAAAACCGCCAGTTCAGGAAGCCCGTGGTATGGCTGAGCGCCATGCGCGGCGTCAGGTCCTTATGGCGCGGATCATCCGCCAGATCCGGGTCCACCCAATAGGGCGCCATACTTTCATCCAGATCAAGTTTTCCCTGATCGACCAGACGCAGAATGGTTTCCGTGGTCACGGTTTTGGTCAGCGAGGCCGCATTAAACTGAGTATTTTCCGAGGCCGGCACCCCCGGAGCCTGACTGCCGAAGGTCCCGGTCCAGGCAACTTTACCCCCTTTGATCACCACAACACCCGCCGTATTGATGCCCTTGGTGGCAACAAAGTCAGTGAACATTTTCGTTAATGCCGCCGCGCGATCCGGCGTGAAGTCCGGCAGACCGGATGGATGCAATTCCTTCGCTTTCACTAAGGTAGTGTTAGTGAGTGCGGTAATGCACGCAATAACCAGAAACGTTCGTCTCATGATATTCTCCCCATCTAGTACGCCCCGTATGATTTGAAGATCCATGTTTTCTTTTGAAATTATTCAGAGGCGCTGATTACGGAAAATATGAGGGGAAATAACAGAATTGTCAATCCAGTGATTAAGAGAAGAGAATATGGTCAGGAACTGCTCTCAAGCCTTTTTGCTCCAGCCGCCCTGCTCGGTCTGCTGCCAATAGGTCAGGGTATGTCCTGCCTCTTTATAAGTTTTCCAGCGCCCCCGCGCTGCGGCCGTTGCTTCGTCATTTCGGCCATCAAACATTTCAAGACAACGGTCATAGTCCGCGATCAGAGTGCTTTCCATACTGTCCACTAGAACCAATACCGACGCCCCCGCAGGATTTTCTTCCTCCGTGGTCAGATAAATTACCTGCTGATCGGGATACTTACACTTCATATCCCCATGGGGCAGGAAGCTGTCAGGTTTAAAAGTCCAGAGAACCTCATCCAGTTCCATCATGCGCTCTTCCGAGCCCACCCTGATAACCGCTTTCATCCCCGCCCCATGAACCTTGTCCAGCAGTTTTGGCAACGCACTGGTCAAAGGCTGATGCAGCAGATGATAAAAGCTGATATCGGTCATATTAGTCTTCGTAATTATCGTGCACAAAACGGTCCAGAAGACGAACGCCATAACCGGTTGCACCACTGTCGGCAACATCGGAAGCTTCTGTTTTCCAGGCCATGCCGGCGATATCGATATGCACCCATGGCACATCATTGACAAACCGCTGCAGGAACTGGGCTGCGGTAATGCTGCCCGCATATTTGCCGCCAATATTGCGCATATCGGCAATCTTGGAATCCACCAGTTTGTCATACGCCTTGTTCAGCGGCATACGCCATACCGGCTCATCAACTGTTTGTCCCGCATTGACCAGATGGTCACAGAGCTCATCATTGTTAGAGAAAATTCCGGCATATTCCTGTCCCAGAGCCACCATCATGGCGCCGGTCAGCGTAGCGAGATCAATCATGCATTTTGGCTTGAACCGATCCTGCGTATACCAAAGCGCATCGGCCAGCACCAGGCGGCCTTCAGCGTCAGTATTGATCACTTCAATGGTTTGACCGGACATACTGACCACCACATCACCGGGACGTTGCGCTGTACTGGAAGGCATATTTTCCACGAGACCAACCACGCCAATGGCGTTGACCTTGGCATTACGCCCGGCAAGCGCCGTCATGGCGCCAACAACGGCGGCAGAACCACCCATATCAAATTTCATGTCTTCCATGCCCGCGCCGGGCTTCAGGGAAATGCCCCCGGTATCGAAGGTCACGCCTTTGCCGATAAAGGCCACTGGCGCTTCATCTTCCTTGTCTGATCCGTTCCAGTGCATGATCACCAGATGAGATTCACAGGCACTGCCCTGACCTACGCCGAGAAGCGCGCCCATGCCAAGTTCTTCCATTTCCTCTTCACAGAGGACTTCGACATCAATGCCGAGCTCGGACAGTTCCTTGATCTTTTCGGCATAGCTTTCCGGATAAACCACATTGCCGGGTTCTGTCACCAGATCACGGGCAAATTCAACACCATCGGCAACACGATCAAGATCATCAAACAGTTTGTCAGCCGCCGTCGCCGCACTGGTCATGACGGAAACTGCGATCACGGATGGCTTTTTGCTTTCCGGTTGTTTGGTGAAATATTTATCAAAGCGGTACCGGCGCAGACGGGCGCCACAGGCGATATGGGCCGCAAGTTCCGCATCGGACAGGATTGCTGCTTTCGCGCTATCAACGGCTATGGAAATATCTTCGTCTCCGCTGGAAATCAGCTTCGCCATGATCTTGCCGCCAACCTTTTCGGCCTTCACGGCGTCCAGCTCAGCCTCTGCGCCAAGACCAACCACAAGAATACGATTGATGTCCAGGTTAACCGGAGCCACCAATTCCACAATCTGCCCAAGCTTGCCTTCAAAATGACCAACCTTGATGGCGCGTTTAACAAGGCCATCGGTTTCCTTGTCAATTTTTTTGGCGCTTTCGGTCAATTTACGATCCGCATAAGTAAAGACGACATGCGCATCGGCGGTTGGCAGTGCTTTTTTACAGAATTTTATGTTCATGAGTGCCTCAATTATGTCCTAATATTATGTCCAAGTATCATTTCTTGATGATAGAGGAAGTTTGTAGCATTGTCTTCACTTGAGAGATAGTACCGCAGGGCACTTTGTGCAAGGATAAACTCGGAAAAGCGGAGAAATCACATTGAAGCAAGCCGAGCCGAAAAGATCTTTTCCAACAAGGTTTTTCGGCCTGATTGGGAAATAACGGTAGGCAACAAAAAGAAAAGTATGTAAATAACGCTATATGGTTAGAAAAATTATCCTCACGGGCCTGCTTTCCGGCGCAGTCATTATTGCTTCTCCCCTGGCGACCTTATCCGGCGCGGGCATGGCGTATGGCCAGACGAGCCCCCTCGGCAAAGACATTAATTTTTCTGCAGACAAGGCGCTCTACGATAGCGAAAATAAGCGCGTCATTGTCAGTGGCAATGTCACACTCTATCAGGGTACTACGGTCCTGAACGCAGACAAAGTCACTTATGACGAAACATCTCAGGAAGTCCGTGCCGTCGGCAAGGTCACGATCCGCGATGACAAGGGCAACATTCTGTATATGGAAGAAACAGTCCTTAAGGATGGACTGAAGGAAGGTTTTATCCGTAACGTCCGCCTTCTGTTTTCCGATGACGCCCATCTGGCGGCCCGGGAAGGTGTACGCACCGGCAAACGCACCATATTGAAAGACGCCGCCTATACGCCGTGCAAAACCTGTAACGAAGACGGAAAACGCAAGCCGTTGTGGCAAATTCGCGCCGACGAAGTCACCCATGATGAAGAAGACAAAGTCATTCGCTACAAGAATGTCATTTTGGAAATTGCCGGGGTTCCCATCCTGTACACCCCCTATTTTTCACACCCCGACCCGACGGTTCACGCGGCTTCCGGTTTTCTTAACCCGGAATTTGGCACGTCGTCCGAACTTGGACTGAATGTCACAATTCCTTACTATTTTAGTCTGGCGCCCCATCGCGACCTGACACTTGAACCCTTACTGACATCGAAAGAGGGCCTGGTGCTCGGCGGCACTTATCGTCAACATACAGGCAATGGCCAGTTCTCCGTCAGTGGATCAATTGCCAATGCCATCGACAGTGATAATTTTCTCAGCAGCGAAAGCGGTCGCGAAATCCGCGGGCATATATTTTCTGAAGGCAAGTTCGATCTGGACAACCTGAAACTGATCGGCGACCAGTGGCAATGGGATTACGCCGCGCGCTGGGTCAGTGATGACACCTATCTGCGTCGCTATTACCAGGACCGTTCCGATGTACTGAAAAGCCATGCCAAAATAGAAAATTTCACCGGACGTAATTATTTCTCGACCGGGTTATACGTTTTTCAAGGCCTTGATGAAGAAGACAGTGGCGGCCTGACAGGTCAAGCCCTGCCCGCCTTTGACCTTAACATTGAAACCACCCCGGGCAAATGGGGCAATCAGTTTACTCTTGACGCCAGTGGCGCTTCTATCCTGCGCACCGCCGGCATTGACACCCAACGGGTCAGCTTCAAGAGCGCCTGGAAACTGCCAATGAAGACTCAACTGGGGGACTTCTACACCATCACCGCCAGCCTGCGGGGAGATGCCTATCACGTCAGTGACGCCGCCTTGCAGGATCAACCGATCTATGGCGGCGCCGACGGAACTTATGCACGCGTATTACCTAAACTTTCCGTTGACTGGAACCTGCCTTTCATAAAAAATAGTCTGACGTCACAACAGATCATTGAACCTCTGGTTTCCATCATCGTCGCGCCGAACAATAAAAACTCGTTCGACATTCCCAATGAAGACAGCCGCAATTTTGAATTTGATGAAAATAACCTGTTCAGCCACAATCGTTATAACGGTTATGATCGCTGGGAGGCCGGCACCAGGGTAAATTACGGCGTCCGATATTCCCTTTATTCGGGGGACACCACCATCCGGACGACCATCGGCCAGAGTTTCCGGTTCAGTTCCACCGAAACTTTTCCCGTGGGGTCCGGTTATGAAGGCAAATCATCAGATTTTGTTGGACGGCTTGATGTCATCCTCGGTGACTATCTCGATTATGTTCACCGGTTCAGGTTGGACAGCAGCAGTTTTAGCCTACGACGTAATGAACTGATCCTGTCTGGCGGCAGTAAAAGCATCCGGGTATCGGCCCGCTATCTCGATCTCGACCGGGAAAAAACGGATCTGACCAATACGGAACTGGAAAATCGCAAAGAACTGGGTCTTGGCCTGAAATATCTGGTCAATCCTAAATGGACTCTGCATGGCAGCTGGGTACAGGATATTCTCAAAAATGACACAATTTATTATGATGCTGGCGTCCTGTATAAAGATGAATGTCTGGAATTTGGCCTCAGTTACGAGAAGCGCCTGACCTCCGACAGGGACATTACACCATCAAGTATCTTCCACTTCCGGCTGGTATTGAAAAATCTCGGCTGATTTTGCCTTTTGATTTTTCTGATATTAACCAGTATAGATGTGTAACAAATTAAAAAACCGGGTAAGAAAAAATGAAGAGTAGTTTCGTGGCAAGGACATTTAAACTGAATTTGGCAGGCATTTTGAGCAGCATAATGCTTTTGTCGAGTAATGCGTCCGCCCAACAAGACCCCGGCACCCCACAACAATTGAGCGACGTACAGCAAATCGTTGCCGTGGTTAACGACAGCCCCATTTCGCTTTATGACCTGAAACAACGAGTGATGTTGTTTATGATTTCTTCCGGTCAGCGGCAATATTCCCAACAGGAACAGCAATATATGCAGCAACAGGCGCTGCAGAGCCTGGTGGACGACAAATTAAAAATTCAGGAAGCCGACAAATACAAAACCGTCATCAGCCAGCAAGAACAGGAACAATCCTTCGCTTCTTACGCCCAGCAGATGCGCGTCACTTCCCAACAACTTGAGCAACAGCTCAACCAGGCCGGCATCAATAAAGCATCCATGTTGAAACAGATTGAAGCCAGTCTCGCCTGGGAACAGGTCGTCGGCGGGCTTCTGATGCCGCAGGTCAGCATCAGTGATGAAGAGATTTACGCCATTCTTGATCGGATGCAACATAATAAAGGGCAACTGGAATACCACCCCCGTGAGATTTTTCTGTTGGTGTCTGAAAATGAACGCCGCGATGAAATCCGCGCCGCCGCTGACAGTATCCTCGAACAACTTAAAAGCAAACCCAACGCCTTTCCCATGATGGCGCGCCAGTTTTCGCAGGCCACCACTTCTGCGGTCGGCGGTGATTTGGGGTGGTTGATGAAATCAGAGCTCAATAAAGAAATCGCCAGCGCACTGGAAAAACTAGAGCCTGGTGAATTATCAAAACCGATTGAAACCGAAGATGGTTTCTACATTGTGCAATTGGTTGAAAAGCGACAGATACTGACCGCGACACCAACTGATGCCAAAGTCGATCTGCAGCATATGTTCTTTAAGTTTTCTGACAAGGCGGAAGCCGAAGAAATTACCGCGCTCGAAGCCACCATCACTGCGGCGGCGGCCAAAATCAACAGTTGTGAAGACCTCGCAGCCCAAGGCAAAGCCATTGGCGCCTCTGAAACCGGCGAACTGGGCGACCTGGCCATCTCTGATCTGCCAACTCATCTCCAGCAACCCCTGCTTGATCTTGAAATCGGCAAAGCGACTCCACCTGTCAAGGAAGAAACCGGCTTCCGGGTGTTTGTTCTCTGCAACAGGGAAGAACCACAAATCCGGATGCCGGACTATGACAGCATTGAAGGCAGCCTGTCCCAGCAACGGGTCGGTCTGATCGCCCGCCGTCACCTGAGGGACCTGCGACGCGATGCCATCATCGACTATAAATAATTCCCTGCCCCAAGACGCCCTGCCTCTGGCGGTTTCCCTTGGGGAACCCGCCGGTATTGGCCCGGAGATCATTATCAAGGCCTGGGCCGAACGGCAGACGCATCAGTTGCCTCCGTTTTTTGTCATTGGCGCGGCAGCAATCCTGCAACAGGCTGCTCTCGATATCGGTATAACCTTGCCGTTGCGTGTCATTTCATCACCGGACCAATGCACAGCCGCCTTTGACAGCGCCCTGCCCGTCCTTGATATGGGGCTGTCCCTCAGCGTCACGTCGGGCAAGCCCTCGGCGAAAACCGCGCCATTGGTGCTCGGCGCCATTGAACAGGCCACTCAGTTTATCTTTGACGGCAAGGCTGCCGGCCTCGTCACCGCGCCCATCCAAAAATCCGTTCTTTATGACGCGGGATTCGATTTTCCGGGCCATACGGAATATCTCGCCAAACTGTGCAACGATCATACCGGGAAAGGCGAAACATCCGTCATGATGCTGATGGGGAAGGATTTGCGGGTTGTCCCTCTGACGGTTCATACCGCCCTAAAAGACGTTCCTGCCAGCATTACAGCCGACCTGATTACGGATACCCTTATATGTTTACATCACGCCCTGAAACAGGACTTTGGCTTGTCCGCCCCGCGCATTGCCGTTGCAGGTCTGAACCCCCACGCCGGAGAAGACGGCGCCATGGGACAGGAAGAACAAACCGTCATCGCACCAGCCCTTGATAAACTTCGGGTGCAAGGAATGGACATTTCCGGCCCCTTGCCCGCCGACACCATGTTTCATGACGCCGCCCGCGCCCGCTATGACGCCGCGCTATGCATGTATCACGACCAGGCCCTGATCCCGGTCAAGACCCTGGATTTTGACGGTGTCAATATTACGCTGGGCCTGCCGATCGTCCGCACCTCGCCCGATCATGGCACCGCCCTCAATATCGCCGGGCAGAATAAAGCCAGTCCAATGAGCATGATCAATGCGTTGAAATGCGCCGCCGAAATTGCCCGCCACAGAACACAGAAAGTCTGACCGCATGTATGAAGACGGCCTGCGCCCCTTACGAGACGTTATCAGCCATTTTGGCCTTGATGCAAAAAAATCACTTGGACAGAATTTTCTCACCGATCTCAACCTCACCGGCAAAATCGTACGCTCCGCAGAGGGATTGGGGGACACGGACCTGAAAGACAGCATTGTCTATGAAGTCGGCCCTGGCCCTGGCGCCTTAACCCGCGCCATTCTGATGAACGGCGCCCACCGGGTGGTGGCGGTGGAAATGGACCCCCGCTGCGTTGAGGCTCAGAAGGAAATCCAGGCCGCCTACCCGGGGAAACTTAACGTTATCCAGGGCGATGCGCTGGAAATGAATGAACTCGACCTGATTGGCGACACAGAAGGCCGCCCGATCAAGATCATCGCCAACCTGCCCTATAATGTCGGCACCGCCCTTTTGGTAAAATGGCTCACAACAGACCAATGGCTCCCCTGGTACAGCTCTCTCACCCTCATGTTTCAAAAGGAAGTCGGTGAACGGATCGTCGCAGCCCCGCGCACCAAAGCCTATGGACGCCTGTCCGTGCTCGGTCAATATCGCGCCAAAGCGAAAATCATGTTTGACGTGCCGGCCCGGGCCTTTATCCCGCCGCCCAAGGTGACATCCTGCATCGTCGGTCTGACCCCGACCCCGGAACAGCTCGAAACACCACAGCAAAAAGTTCTGGAAAAAGTGGTCTATGCCGCCTTCAATCAACGGCGAAAAATGCTCCGCACCAGCCTGAAGGCTCTGGGCAAAGATCCATTACCGTATCTCGCCGCAGCCGGAATTCCACAGACCTGTCGCGCCGAAGAACTGACCGTGGAAGACTTCTGCCGTCTGGCGCACGCCTATCAGGGCTGATCACTCCTCACCGGTAATATCGTGGACAAATTGCACCAGACCGGTCTGACGTTCCCGCTTCAAACGTTCGGCGCGCAAAATGGAAAACAGTTCCTGTTCAGCCTTCTCCAGATCGTCATTGACAATGATATAGTCATATTCCGCCCAGTGACTGATTTCCTGATTGGCTTTCGACATGCGTTTGGCGACCACTTCGTCGCTGTCCTGAGCCCGGGATTTAAGCCGGCTTTCCAGCGTTTCCTTGCTCGGCGGCAGGATGAACACTCGCACCAGATCCTTGGCGACCTTCTGAGACAATTGCTGGGTGCCCTGCCAGTCAATATCGAACAACACATCACGCCCCGCAGCCATCGCCGCCTCTACCGGGGCGGCCGGGGTGCCGTAATAATTGTCAAATACCTTGGCGTGTTCCAGAAATCCGTCTTCGGCAACCAAAGTCTCGAATTCTTCCACTGTGACAAAGTTATAATCAACCCCGTCCTGTTCGCCAGCCCGCGGCGGTCGTGTGGTCATGGACACCGACAACGTAATGTTCTCATCCTGTTGTAACAATATCCGCGACAGGGTCGATTTCCCGGCCCCGGACGGAGATGACAGTACCAGCAACAGGCCGCGCCGTTTAATCTCTTTGGTCATTAACCCGTCCCTATTCGATATTCTGGACCTGTTCACGGAACTGGTCGATGGTTGTTTTAAGGCTGAGTCCCAATTCGGTCAGGCGAATGTCGGATGCCTTGCTGCACAAGGTATTGGCTTCCCGGTTAAACTCCTGGGTCAGGAAATCCAGTTTGCGCCCTATTTGTCCATCAGTCTTGATATGATTGCGCCCCGCGTCGATATGAGCATAAAGCCGGTCGAGTTCTTCACGGATATCCGCCTTTGTCGCCAAAAGCACCACTTCCTGAGCGATACGGTCCGGGTCAATACCGGTCGCTGAATCGTCGAGCAGTTTATTGACCTTTTCCATATAGCGCTGCTTGATCACCTCAGGCAAGTCCCGGGATATTTCGTCTGCGGCTTTAACCAGCCGCTCGATCTCCTCCAAGAGCCCGCACAACACGTCCTGCATCGCCGCGCCTTCCGTGGTGCGCGATACCAGAAAGGCATCCATATTTTCGCGGAAAGAGACGATCAGCGCCGCATCGCGATCCTTCAGCGTTTCAGGGTCTTCTTCCGCTTCAACATACTGCACCACATCACGCACACCCATAATGGCATCAAGGCTGGGTTGCGGCAGATGATTACGCATGCTTGTCTCGACCGCGACCTCGACCAAGGCGTCCAGCATTTTCTGATTAATCGTAAAGGCCGTCGCGTCATCATCGCGCTTGATCTGCAGGTTGATATTAATCGACCCCCGGGCGACGTTATCCTTCATGGTCTTGCGGATTTGCTGTTCAACCGCCTCATAGCCCTGCGGCAGACGACAGCGCACATCAAAATTGCGGCCATTAACGCTCTTGATTTCCCACGTCCAGTGATAATTTTCCCACTGCCCGGCGCTACGGGCAAATCCTGTCATACTTGATAAGGTCATATTCTTTGACTTTGCAACTGAAGTTAGGCCGACTATAGTCAGCAATATATTACAGCAATGCTATAGCAGGAAACGCGCGCCATGAAAAATCCAAAATCCATTCTTATCACCGGCGGCAGCAGCGGGCTCGGCGAACATCTGGCAAAAGACTATGCGGGCGAAGACATTACCCTGTTTCTCTGTGGTCGCAACGCCGATCGTCTCGACGCTGTGACGAAAGCCTGCGAAGCCAAAGGCGCGGAGGTTCACAGCACCTTGATTGACACCGCCGACGAGATTGCCATGACGGCCTGGATCACGGCCTGCGACGGCATATGCCCCCTTGATCTGGTTATTGCCAACGCCGGAATCGGTCCCGGTTTCTCGCCGGACCAGGATCTTGGCGCCCACACCAAACAGGTCTTCGCAGTTAACCTCCACGGCGTTTTCCACACCATACATCCGGCCCTTGCCTTGATGAAAGAACGCGGACGCGGCCAAATTGCCCTTATTTCCTCTCTCGCAGGCTATCACGGCCTGCCAACGGCACCGGCTTACTCGGCCAGCAAAGTTGCGGTTAAAGGCTATGGAGAAGCCCTTCGCGGCCTTTACGCCCCCTTTGGAGTTGAGATCAATGTGGTCTGTCCCGGATTTGTCAAAAGCCGCATGACAGCGAGCAATAAATTTCCCATGCCGTTTTTGATGGAAACGGAGCCCGCCATTAAAGCTCTTCGACGCGGCCTGGAAAAGAATCAGGCGCGCATCACATTCCCGTGGCAACTTAGCCTGATCTTTGGTTTTATAGTGCGTTTTCTACCCGAATGGCTGTTTGACCGCCTGTTCCGGGTGATGCCGTCCAAGACCTGATGTCAGACACGTTCGCTGATCATATGGACCAACGTGGCGCCACTTTCATAGAACCCGGCTTTCAGGTCAGAGAACGGTTCCCGATAGGCTTTCACTGGAGGAACCGGCAAACCGGCAGCGTCCCCTGTGAGCAGGGCTTCCGCCAGACGCGTTCCGAAAATCGTGCCAGGACCAATGCCTCTACCGGAATAGCCATGCACCGAATAGGCGCTTGGTCCGATTTCCAGAATTTTAGGTGTGTGGTCACTGGTCATGGCAATCCTGCCCTGCCACTGCATTTCCAAGGGTTCATTTTTCAGGTCCGGAAACAGGGTCGCCAGTTTACGCGCCGCCCATTGAGCATGCAGGGATGATGCCGGATGTGTTAAGTCACCGACTCCACCAATGATAAGGCGTCCTGCCTGGTCCTTGCGAAAGGACGTCATAACCATCGCCGTATCCCAACAGCCCTCGTTCCCCGGCAGAATAGTATCCCGCAACCTGTCACCCAACGGTCGGGTCGCCATCTGAAAAAAGTTGCAGGTGATATAATCATTGGCGGCAAGGCCATTGAAATCATCGTGATAGGCATTGGTCGCCAGCAGTAGCGCCGGGGCGGTAACCTGGCCGGTCTCTGTCTCCACTTTCCAGCAACCCGCTTCACGAGACACGGCGTGGACAGGGCTGTTTTCAAAAATATGCGCGCCACTTTCTACCGCTGCCCGCGCCAGTCCCCGGACATAGGATAAGGGTTGAATGGTTCCTGCCCCCGGATCGAAAAGTGCCCCGTGAAAACTATTGGACCCGGTTCTGCGGGCGGTTTCATCCGCATCAAGCACCTGCACCAGTGTCCCCAGCTTCAACAACTGTGCCTGACGGTCTTCAAGGGATGCAAGGCCCGCTGCCGAATGCGCACAATTCAAGGTGCCATTGCGAACGGCTTCACAGGTAATTGCATGGTCCTTAATCAGGGAAAAAACATGTGCGGGGGCTTTTGCCAACTGCGTGGAAAGTCGATTGCCAACCTCAGCCCCCAAGGCTTTCTCGATTTCATTGGGCGACAGCCACAGGCCGGCATTAACCAACCCCACATTGCGGCCCGACCCGCCATGGCCAATTTCATGAGCCTCCAGAAGACATACTTTTGCGCCCCGGCGCGCGGCTTCAAGTGCTGCGGCACACCCCGAAAAACCACCCCCGATGATAACCAGATCCGCCTGTTCCGTCCCGTTGAGAACTACAGGGGAAAGATGTTCCTGACAGGTTCGCCCCCACAGACTTTCAGTCATTTTCTCGGCAGTTTCCATCTCAGCCCCTTTCCGGATTATTCCTGCGGGTGCTCCTGGTGACCCGCTATTTGTCTTTCTCAATCTTGCGCCACTTCCTCACATTCTGCAAGTGTTCGCGGAGACTGCGGGCAAAGGCATGACCACCATCGCCGTTGGCGACAAAATATAGGTCTTCGGTTTTTTGCGGCTGCAACACCGCCTCAATGGACGCCCGCCCCGGATGCGCAATCGGGGTCGGCGGCAAGCCTTTAATCCGGTAGGTGTTATAGGGATTGTCGGCCTTTAAATCAGCCCGGGAAATTGGTCGATCAAGAAATCCTTTGCGATCAATACCATAAATAACCGTTGGGTCGGTTTGAAGCCGCATGTTTTTACGCAGACGATTGACAAATACCCCGGCGATATGGGCCCTCTCCTGCTCGATCGCGGTTTCTTTCTCGACAATAGACGCCAGCGTCAGAGCTTCATCCACAGACAGAAACGGCAAATCCGGGGCCCGTTTGTCCCAGATATCATCAAGCAGATCAAGTTGCCGCATCTGCATCCGCCGAATGATGTCATGCCGGCTGGTATTCTTCGTATAAAGATAGGTTTCCGGCAGGATTGTGCCCTCCCGCGGCAATTCGGTGATCGGCTCGGTAAGATTGTCGATGCCATTGAGATAGTCGGCCACTTGCCAACTGGTCCAGCCTTCAACAATGGTCAGCCGATGCTGGATCACCTTGCCGCTGGACAGGATCATCATGATATCCTGCATGCTTGCGCCCGCCGGTATCAGAAATTCACCGGCCTGCAATCCCCGTTCAAATCCCGAGAACTTCACCCCGAGTTTAAAGATGTTTTGTCCGTCAATATAGCCTTGTTGATCCAGTTGCCAGGCGGTACGGATCAACCCCTGCCCCGGTTCAAGATAATATGCCCTGTCTTCCGCCAACGGGCCGGGACCGTGAAAATGACGATAGCCCAGATACAGGAACAGCGTCGCAAAGACGACGCTGCCCATTAGTAATAGATATATATATTTGCGCATCCCCTTCATCGGGGACTTAAACCGCCTTGAAGATCACGGATGCATTCGTGCCACCAAAGCCAAAGCTGTTGGACAGCACGGCTTTAATTCCGGTCTTCTGCTGGGCTTCGTGAGGCACCAGATTGATGCCACTGATGCCCTCTGACGGGTTATCCAGATTGAGTGTTGGTGGCAATTCGCCCCGGTTCATGGCCAGAATACTGAAAATTGCTTCGGTACTGCCCGCTGCACCCAACAAATGTCCAATAGAGGATTTTGTCGAAGACATGGCCACCTGTGACGCCGCATCCCCAAACAAACGTTTCACGGCGCTGAACTCGATTTCGTCACCAAGCGGGGTTGAGGTTCCGTGCGCATTCACGTATCCAATTTCTTCCGGACCAAAACCGGCCCGTTTGAAAGCAGCCTGCATGGCGCGGTATCCGCCACTGCCATCCGGCGCAGGCGCCGTTACGTGATAGGCATCACCGGACAGGCCATAGCCAACAACTTCGGCATAGATTTTCGCGCCACGTTTCTTGGCATGTTCATATTCTTCGAGAATAAGCATCCCCGCGCCCTCACCGATCACGAAACCATCCCGGTCACGATCATAAGGCCTAGACGCGCGTTCCGGTGTATCGTTGAAATGGGTGCTGAGCGCCTTCGCCTGGGCAAAGCCCGCCACACCGATCTGACAGATCGCGGCTTCGCCGCCACCGGCAACCATGACATCCGCATCATCAAGCGCAATCATCCGCGCCGCATCGCCAACCGCATGGGTCCCGGTCGCACAGGCCGTAACAACCGCATGATTCGGGCCCTTCAGGCCGTTCCGAATAGATACATTGCCGGAAATCAGGTTGATCAGACAACGGGGAATGAAGTGCGGGCTGACCCGACGGACGCCGCGTTCATGCATATTTATGGATTCGTTCTGGATGCCTGGCAGGCCGCCAATACCGGCACCAGTGAGAATTCCGGTGCGCCATTGATCTTCGTCGCTTTCCGGCTTCCAGCCAGCATCTTTCAACGCCATTTCAGCCGCCGCAATGCCATACAGAATGAAATCATCAATACGACGACGTTCACGATCTGTCATCCAGTCATCGGGATTAAAGGTCCCGTTAGTGCCGTCTCCCAGAGGGACTTCACAGGCGACTTGCGCCGAAAGCCCTGTCGAATCAAACCGTGTAATCGGTCCTGCGCCGGATTCACCGGCAATAAGACGTTTCCAAGTTTCTTCAACCCCTGATGCAAGAGGGGTAACAAGCCCCATTCCAGTAACAACCACTCGTCTCATCGATAAACCTTCTTCTTATTTATAATGACTGTATCATAAGTTAAAGCAGAATAGCCCATAAATAACAAGACCGCGAGCGCTGTATCTTTCAAAAAAAAGACAAGGGGCGTCGCGGTCATATTCTTTTTGTCATCTTTGCGATATCGGGCCTGCTTTATCAGCCAACATCAACACTTGGAATTATTAAGTGTTTGCGCCGATAAAGTCGATAGCATCCTTGACAGTAAGGATTTTTTCAGCAGCGTCGTCAGGGATTTCACATCCAAATTCTTCTTCAAACGCCATCACGAGTTCGACGGTATCAAGACTGTCCGCACCCAGATCATCAATAAAGCTTGATGTATCTGTTACTTTGTCTTCTTCAACGCCCAAATGTTCAACAACAATTTTCTTTACGCGTTCAGCTACGTCACTCATATTCTTTATCCCTATTCTAGCGAACCACATCTTTGGCCCGGGTTTCGATAATAACAGATCACCTATTTAATGCACAATTTTTCATTTACAAGCAAAAGAAATAAAAAAATGCATTCTTGCTCATTGAAGCGAGGATTAATAGTGTCTGCATATGACTGCGCATATGATCCGTCAGCATCAATCATTCGTTCCATCACGGGAGGGTTCCTAGCACATTCCATCCTTATCTGCCAAGAACTAATATGCAAGATCGCCGGAATGCGCCATTTCTGCCTTGGGAACCCTTACGAATTTCCGTTAAATCATCGCCATGCCACCGTTGATATGCAGTGTCTGGCCAGTTACATATGCCGCTTCGTCACTCGCAAGATAAACCACTCCGGCGGCGATTTCCGCCCCGACCCCCAAACGCCCCATTGGCACATTGGTTAAAAGACCGGCTTTCTGGTCATCACTCAGCACATCTGTCATCGGGCTTTCGATGAAACCGGGCGCGATACAGTTCACCGTGATATTGCGGGACGCCAGTTCCTGCGCCAAACTTTTGGTCATGCCGATCATGCCTGCCTTGGAGGCCGCATAATTAGCCTGTCCCGGATTTCCGGTCACCCCAACAATAGAGGTGATGTTGATCATCCGGCCGCCGCGGCGCTTCATCATACCGCGCATCAACCCTTGGGACAATTTAAAAGCCGCCTTGAGGTTGACTTGCATGACATCATCCCAGTCTTCGTCTTTCAGACGCATGGCGATGTTATCACGGGTGATCCCGGCGTTATTGACCAGGATATCAACTTTCCCCATAGCCTCTTCCGCCGCCTTGGGCAAAGCCGCCACAGACTCAGGATCGGACAGATTGGCGGGCACCACATGGACCCGCTCGCCCAGTTCCGCCGCCAGGGCTTCCAAAGGTTCCACCCGGGTGCCGGACAGGGCCACTGTCGCACCGCTTTTATGCAGGGCGATGGCGATTTCCTTGCCAAGACCACCGGACGCCCCGGTGACCAGCGCGCATTTACCGTCAAGATTAAACATGTTTTTATTCCTTAATTATATCGTATGCGTGAGCAAAAATTATGCCTTAAGAGTGGCGGCGAAGGCTTCGATATCCGTCGGCGTCTGCAACGCCTGTCCGGTCATGTCGCGACAGATGCGCCGCACCATGCCGGTCAGAACCTTGCCCGCCCCGGCTTCGACCAGACTGTCCACACCGAGTTCATTCATCTTCAACACAGATTCCCGCCAGCGTACCCGGCCCGTCACCTGTTCCACCAAAAACTGACGAATTTTTTCAGGATCACTTTCCGGGCTGGCGGTCACATTGGTCACCACCGGCACCACCGGCGTCAAAATCGTTGTTTCGGCAAGCGCCGCCGCCATTTCATCTGCGGCCGGCTGCATCAGGGAACAATGGAAAGGGGCGCTGACCGGCAGCAGGACGCCGCGTTTCGCACCATTTTCCTTGGCGATTTCGATGGCGCGCTCAACCGCCGCCTTGTGGCCGCTGATCACCACCTGGCCGTCGGCATTATCATTGGCGGCGGCACAGACCTCGCCCTGAGCCGCTTCCAGAGCCACTTTTTCCGCAACGTCAAAATTCAGACCCAGCAACGCCGCCATGGCGCCCTCGCCCACCGGCACCGCCCGCTGCATGGCTTCACCGCGCAGTTTAAGAAGGCGCGCCGTATCGGCAAGCCCGATAGCGCCGGCTGCGGCGAGTGCCGAATATTCTCCGAGCGAATGCCCGGCAACAAACGCCGCCGCATCCTCAAGCTTCACCTCAAAATCTTTTTCCAGCACCTTGATCACCGCCAGGCTGACCGCCATCAGGGCTGGCTGGGCATTATGGGTCAGGGTCAGGTCTTCCTGCGGGCCGTCGAACATGATCCCGGAAAGATTCTGCCCGAGGGCATCATTGATTTCTTCAAAAACCTGCGCCGCAACGGGCATGTTATCGTGAAGCTCTTTCCCCATTCCGACAATTTGACTGCCCTGTCCCGGAAATACGAATGCGCGTGTCATATGTGACATATCCTTATTGGTGTTACGTGATATACATATTGATTAAAGTCATAACAACTGGCAGAATTCTGTCAAGAAAAGTCGTCGCCAAAGTGCTTTTTTACCGGCGCGACACGGGCATTTCAGGCCCCCGGTTAAAATAATCGCCCAAAAGCCCGGAAAAGGCCTGTTTTTCCCTTGTACTTCCCGACCTTTCCTGTATATTGCGCCGCTTCAGGGCTTTCTTTTCGAGAATGCCTCGGTTTGTTGTGTCGGTTAATCTTGTAATGTGACGATTTGATATTCGTAGCCACCCCGCCCCAGAAAACCGTTAATTGAACTATATATACAAGGAGTAGCCATCACATGGCTTTATATGAACATATTATTATCGCTCGCCAGGATATCCAACCTCAACAGGTTGAAGCGATTACCAGTGATTTGACAAAAATCATCACGGACAATGGCGGCACAGTTACCAAAACCGAACAGTGGGGCCTGCGCGCTCTCGCTTACCGGATCAAGAAATACAAAAAAGGCCACTATGTCCTGATGAACATCGATGCTCCCGCTTCTGCTGTCGCAGAACTGGAACGCAACGAGCGTCTTCATGAAGACCTGGTGCGTTTCATGACAATTCGCGTTGAAGAGCATGAAGAAGGCGATTCAGTCGTACTGCGTTCCAAAGACCGCGAAGGACGCCCTTCCCGCTTTGAGAATAAAGACGGTGGACGTCCTCCCCGCTTTGAAAACAAAAAACCAGCAGATGCGCCTGCCGCTGAAGCCGCGACAGAATAAGGAGACCTTCTCATGGCTGAACAAAATTCAGGCGGTCAAACCCGTCGCCCTTTCTTCAGACGTCGTAAAACATGTCCATTCTCTGGCGCCAACGCCCAGGTTATCGACTATAAAGACGTACGTCTTCTGACAAAATTCATTTCCGAGCGTGGTAAAATCGTACCAAGCCGCATCACTGCCGTTTCCACAAAGAAACAGCGTGAACTGGCCAAAGCGATTAAACGCGCCCGTAATCTGGCACTTCTGCCATACATCGTTCAATAAGGGAGAATGAATCATGGAAATCATACTTCTCGAACGGGTTCGTAAACTGGGTCAGATTGGTGATATTGTCACTGTGAAGGACGGCTTTGCCCGTAACTTCCTTTTGCCACAGAAAAAAGCTCTGCGTTCCAACAAAGCCAACCGCGACTTGTTCGAAGGCCAGCGCGCCGAGATCGAAGCCCGCAACCTGGAAGCCAAGAGTGAAGCCGAAGCCGTTGCCGTGAAACTGGAAGGCGCATCCGCCGTCCTGATCCGTCAGGCTGGTGAATCCGGCAACCTGTACGGTTCCGTTTCCGCCCGCGACATCTCCGGTGTCTTTGCCGAACAGGATCTGAAAATCGCCCGCACTCAGGTGGTGATGGACCACGCCATTAAATACCTCGGTATTTATGACATTGAACTGAAACTGCACGCTGAAGTTTCCGCGACTGTTAAAGTCAATGTGGCCCGCTCTGCTGAAGAAGCCGAGATGCAGGAAAAAGGCTTGGACGCGAAAGCCGCTGAAGAAGCTGAAGACATTTCCGTAGAAGATTACTTCGAAAAAGAAGAAGATCTGGAAGCGGTTCTGACTGATGACGAAGCGGAAGAAGAAACAGTTGAAGAAACTGTTGCTGAAGAAGCGACCGAAGAAGAAGAAAAAAGCGCGTAATTTTCGCTGCAAAAATTTAAAAAGGGCTGCCCTAACCGGCGGCCCTTTTTTATGCCCCGCTGTTACCCTCCTCCTACAAAGCGGCGGACCTCGCCGATCAGGGCAATATAAATTTCCCGGCCCTAGTCAAAGCGATCCTGCAGGAACTCCATTTACACAGTCGCCCCACCGGGGTCCGCACCGGTTAGGTCTCTATAAAACTCCAGACATCACGCTTCTCATAAATTTTATCCCCCCACCCCGTTTAATCGGCTATTCCATTTTGGCCATATTCGCCTATTATAGGTAGATTCGAAAAGGGATAGATTAATAAGAATGAACGACTTTCCAGATATACCGATTGATGACAACATGCAGGGCGACAATATTGTGCCCTATGATGTGGAAAATTATCGCCAGACTCCTCATAATCTGGAAGCCGAACAGGCTCTGCTCGGGGCGATCCTGGTCAATAACGAGGCCGTCGCACGGGTGCAGGACTTCCTCAAGGAAGAACATTTCGTCAATCCGGCGCATCAGAAAATTTTCCAGGCCTGTTTGCAACTGATCGAAAAAGGTCTGATCGCCTCGCCCGTAACCCTGAAACCTTATTTCGAGAATGAAGAAACCCTGGCGGAAATCGGTGGCGCGGGTTATCTGGCGCGGCTGGCCACGGCGGCGGTCTCTATCATCAATACAGTCGAGTATGGCCAGATCATTTATCAGATGGCGATCAAACGCGAACTGATCACCGTCGGCACCGATATCGTCAATGACGCCTATGACCATGACGTGGAAAACTCCGTTCAGGCCCAGATTGAAGAGGCCGAGAAACGGCTCTATTCCCTCGCCGAGCAGGGCAGTTCCGAGAGCGGTTTCAAGAGCTTCGCCAAATCGGCCACCGATGCGGTCAATATCATTGAAATGGCCTTCAAGCGCGGCGGCAAACTCGCCGGAAAAACCACCGGTTTCGACAGCATCAACAAGCATATCGGCGGCCTGCATAAGTCCGACCTGATGATCCTCGCCGGACGCCCCGCCATGGGAAAAACGGCACTGGCCACGAATATGGCCTTTAACGCCGCGAAAGCCTATCGTGACGATGCCTTGCTCGGGGTGCCGCACGAAGAAAACAAAGGCGCGGTTGTCGCCTTCTTCTCGCTGGAAATGTCCGCTGATCAGCTCGCCGCCCGTATCCTGTCAGAGCAGGCCTCGCTGTCGTCTCAGGATCTGCGTCAGGGACGTCTGGATCAGGAACAGTTCAACAAGCTCGCCCGCACGGCTCAGGATCTGGAAGAACTGCCGCTGTTTATCGATGACACGGCGTCACTGACCATCGGGGCGTTACGCACCCGGGCCCGGCGGCTGAAACGCCAACATGGCCTCGGCTTTCTGGTAATTGACTATCTGCAACTTCTGTCCGGTTCAAGCCGCAACGGCCGTGGCCCGGAAAACCGGGTGCAGGAAATTTCGGAAATCACCCGGGGACTGAAAGGTCTCGCCAAGGAACTGGAAATCCCGGTTCTGGCCCTTTCCCAGTTGAGCCGAACTATCGAATCCCGCGATAACAAACGTCCGCTGCTGTCGGATTTGCGGGAATCCGGATCGATCGAGCAGGACGCCGATATGGTGACCTTCGTTTACCGGCCCGAATATTATCACAATCAGGTTGAACCCGACGCCGACACCCCGGAACATATGATCTGGCAGGAAGAAGGCGAGAAACTGTTTGGCAAGGCGGAATTCATCATCGGCAAGCAGCGGCACGGCCCGACAGGCATCATTACGTTGCAGTTCGAAGCCAACACCACCCGCTTCTCGGACCTGCCCACATCGGATGACTATCTGCCCGCACAAAACGAGTAAAGGCCCGAATGATTTTAGGAAAGCATGAATAATGACATGTGAGGCGTTCCCATCCGACTGTCAGGCCACCCTCACCATTGACCTCGACCGCATTATCACCAATTACCGGACCTGCCGCAGCCTTGCTGGCGGCACCGATTGCGCCGCGATGGTCAAGGCTGACGCTTACGGCATGGGCATCGAACAGGTCGCTCCGGCCCTGTACAACAAGGCCGGGTGTCGCAATTTCTTCGTCGCCAATTTGGCCGAGGCCATCAAACTCCGTCGCCATGTGCCGGACGCCATCATCTATGTGCTCAATGGCGTCTTTCCCGGTCATGTCCCCTACTTTATCCAGCATCGCATCCGTCCTGTCCTTAATGATCTTGACCAGATCCAACTCTGGGCGGCCGTGACAGCGGCTGATCGTCCGGCCTGCGCCATCCACTTTGACAGCGGCATCAACCGGCTTGGCCTGTCGCCGCAAGAAACCGGCGCCTTTATCGGCGACACTACCCTGCAGGCTTGTCTCAACATCGCCCTGATCATGAGCCATCTGGCCTGTTCCGATGCACCGGAACATCCACTGAACCTCACTCAATTGCAGAATTTCACCGCCATCACCCGGCATTTCCCCGGCATCCCGGCGAGCCTCGCCAATTCCGGCGGCATTCTATTGGGCCCGGATTATCACTTTGATCTGGCGCGACCAGGGCTAATGATGTTCGGTGGCAACCCGTCCCCGCGCCCCCTGCCCGACGGCATTCAGGCCGCCTATCATATTTCCGGCAAGGTGTTGCAACTGCGGGATCTCCGGATTGGGGAAACCGTCGGTTACGGCGCCACATGGACCGCCGAGCGGCCTTCCCGCATCGCCATTATCAACGTCGGTTATGCCGATGGCTATCTTCAGGTATTCAACAATTGCGGCCAGACTGCCTATAAGGGCCACATGTTGCCGATCGTCGGCCGGGTGTCGATGGACATGATTGCCGTGGACATTACAGACCTTGAGGTGACGGAAATCAGCCCCGGTGATGATGTGGAACTTCTGGGAGAGCATATTACACTTGAAATGGCGTCGGAAGTCTCTACTTTAAGCCAGTATGAAATCCTGACCGGGGTTAAGGAACGTTACCAGCGCGTCTATAAATAAGGGCGCTTTTTATAAAAACAGAATTGGGTGAGAATATGAATTTTCTAGCCGTCATCGGGCGGATTGCTTTTAGCTTTTTACAGGCCGCCGGCCGGTTAGGGCTGTTCGCCATTACCGCCCTGTCGCATATGTTTACCCCGCCATTTTATTTCAGATCCCTGATCCGTCAAATGATGACCATCGGCTATTATTCCCTGCCGGTCGTCGGATTGACGGCCCTGTTCACCGGTGCGGCGCTGGCGCTCAATATTTACGAGGGCGGTTCGCGCTTCAATGCTGAAAGCGCCCTGCCCAGCATTGTGGTCATCGGTATCGTCCGCGAACTCGGGCCCGTGCTCTGCGGCCTGATCGTCGCCGGTCGGGTCAGCGCCTCCATGGCCGCGGAACTGGGCACCATGCGGGTTACCGAACAGATCGACGCCATGGCGACCCTGTCCACAGACCCGTTTAAATATCTTATTGCCCCCCGGATTATCGCCACCACCCTGATGATGCCGTTCATGCTGGTCATCGTTGCCGATACGGTTGGCGTGATGGGCGGGTTTCTGATCGCCACGGGGAAACTTAATTTCAATGCCGGCAATTACATGACCCTGACCATGGATTTTCTGGAAGCCATGGATGTCTACGCCAGTCTGACCAAGGGGGCCGTATTCGGCTTCTTCATCTCCTTGATGGGCTGCTATCACGGCTATCATAGCCGCGGCGGCGCACAAGGCGTGGGGATTTCCACCACCAATGCCGTGGTTTCGGCCTGCATGCTGATCCTTTTGTCCAACTATATCGTAACGGAGCTGTTTTTCGCATCATGACCCAAACGCCCAAGATCAGTTTAAAAGGACTGCATAAAAAATTTGGCCCCAAAGTGGTACTGGACAGCGTCGATCTCGATGTCATGCCCGGTGAATCCATGGTGATCATTGGCGGATCCGGGTCCGGCAAATCCGTAACCCTGAAATGCATTCTTGGCCTGTTGCACCCTGATGGCGGCAGCATCAAGGTCGATGGCGAGGAAACCGTGGGCCTGACCGGCAATGACCGCAAGCGACTGCAGCGGAAATTCGGTATGCTGTTCCAGGGCGCCGCCCTGTTCGACAGTTTGCCGGTGTGGGAAAATGTCGCCTTCGGTCTGCTGGCAGAACGCAAAGTCAGCCGCAAAGATGCCAAGGAAATCGCCATTGAAAACCTGCGCCGGGTCGGTCTCACCCCCGATGTAGCGACCCTGAGCCCCGCAGAATTATCCGGTGGCATGCAAAAACGAGTTGGCCTTGCCCGCGCCATCGCCAACAAGCCGGAAATTATCTTCTTTGATGAACCGACCACCGGGCTCGACCCGATCATGGCCGATGTGATCAACGAACTGATTGTCGAATGTGTCAAGGAAGTTGGCGCCACGGCCCTGACCATCACCCATGACATGTCGAGCGTGCGCAAAATCGCCGACAAGGTTGCCATGATCTACAAAGGCAAGATCATCTGGAGCGGTCCCCGGGCCGACATTGACCACAGCAACAATCCATACGTCGAACAATTCATTCACGGCAAGGCCGAAGGGCCAATCCAGATGGAAGTCCTGAAAGCGTAACATGGCAAAACAGCGCAAAACATTTGTCTGTCAGTCCTGCGGGTCCATCACCGGCAAATGGGCCGGCCAGTGCGAGGCCTGCAATGAGTGGAACAGCATTGTTGAGGAACAGACCTCCGCCACCCCGACAGGACTTGGCAAAGCGTCCGCCAGCAGCAGCAAAGGACGGGTCATTGACCTTGGTGACCTGCAGGGCGAGGATACGCCGCCGCCGCGTCTGATATCCACCATAAATGAATTCGACCGGGCCTGTGGCGGGGGACTGGTGCCCGGTTCCGCCATCCTGATCGGCGGCGACCCCGGCATCGGTAAATCGACCATTCTGCTGCAGGCTGTCAGCCGTCTGGCGCAAAATAATGTCAATACAGTCTATATCTCCGGCGAAGAATCCATTTCACAGGTGCGAATGCGCGCCAAAAGACTCGGCCATGAAAAAAGTCCGGTGCGCCTTGGCTCCGAAACAAATCTGCGCGATATACTGACCACTCTGGATCAACAACCCGGCCTGCAGGTGGTGGTGATCGATTCCATCCAGACCATGTATGCCGATACGGTGGAAAGCGCCCCCGGCACCGTAACCCAGGTCCGCACCTGCGCCCAGGAACTGATCCATTACGCCAAACGCAAGAATGTCTGTATCCTTCTGGTCGGGCATGTGACCAAGGATGGACAGATCGCCGGTCCCCGGGTACTGGAACATATGGTCGATACTGTGCTCTACTTCGAAGGCGACCGGGGCCATCAGTTCCGTATTCTCCGGGCGGTGAAAAACCGCTTTGGCGGCACCGACGAAATTGGTGTGTTTGAGATGAGCGATCTGGGACTGCAGGAAGTCTCCAACCCCTCGGCCCTGTTTATCGGCAACCGTTCCGGCGACATCAGCGGATCGGCCATCTTCGCCGGCATGGAAGGCTCTCGACCGATGCTGGTGGAAATTCAGGCGCTCGTCGCGCCCTCCTCTCTTGGGCAACCGCGCCGCGCCGTTGTTGGCTGGGATAATGGCCGGCTTGCGATGATTATCGCCGTGCTGGATGCCCGATGCGGCCTTGGGCTCGGCGCCTATGATATTTACCTCAATGTGGCGGGCGGATTGCGCATTACGGAACCCGCCGCCGATATGGCGGTCGCCGCCGCCTTGATATCGTCACTTTCTGATCGTCCAATACCGGAAGAAACCATCCTCTTTGGCGAAATCAGCCTGTCCGGCGAAATCAGACCCGTGTCACAGGCTGAAGCCCGGGTGAAGGAATCCGCGAAACTCGGCTTTATGCAGGCTTTTATCCCCACGGGCATCAAGCAAAAAGGCCGAAGCCTCAAGTTTACAGAACTGGATCAGGTCTCTAAACTGGTCGACCTGATAGCTCAGGATGCGCTACAATAGGGGTGATATGACAAGGAATGCGTCAACATGATTACTAGTGATCTCTACCAAGGCTTCAGTGTCAATCCGCTGGATATTACCGTCATTCTGATTCTGCTCATTTTTGGCATTGCTTCCTACGTGCGCGGCTTTACCGCTTCGGCGCTCACTTTGGCGGCCTGGGGCGGGGCCTATTTCGTCACCACCGGTTTTGCCCCCTTTGTGCTGCCCAAAGTAAGCGAAATCATTCAGCCGGACCTTATGGCCTTCGGATTGACTTACGCCATTCTGTTTGCCCTGTCTTTACTGACCCTGAAAATGATCGCCGGCATGGTTGGCAAGATTGTTAAAAACAGCGATATTGGCTCACTTGATAGCGCCATGGGGCTTTTGTTCGGTCTGGTCGGCGGCATGTTCTTCATCAGTTGCCTGTATATGATCACCCTGCCCTTTATTTCAGAAAATAATCACCCCGACTGGTTCAAGGACGCCAAATCCCGGCCCCTGATCCAGTATGGCGCCAGCATGGTCACCACCCTGAACCCCTACTTTGACGAGAAGCGAAAAGACCTGGAAGCACTGGAACGGGTCAAGAAAATGATGCCTTCCTTCCCGGCAGATGACAAGGAAGACAAGAAATATAAAAAAGAAAATCAGGAAGAGATGAACAAACTGTTCGAGAAACTCTCGAAAGATTAAAATAAAGGTTCCCATCTGCTATAATAGGCAATATAACGCCCCCAATTACCATTTTCATGAGTTGGCTAAAATATGACAGATCGTAATTCGTCCCCCCTCGCCCCTCAGGCCCCACTAGCGACAAGTCCGTTTTCGTCTGAAGGGGATGACAAGTTTCATGATGAATGCGGCGTCTTTGGCATCTACAAGCATCCGGAATCCGCCGCCCATACCGTACTCGGCTTGCATGCCTTGCAACATCGGGGACAGGAAGCCGCCGGGATCGTCACCTTTGATAAAAACCAGTTCCATTCTCATAAGTCTCAGGGCCATGTGGCCGATAACTTCAACAGCCAGCCGATCATAGAATCCCTGCCCGGCGATAGCGCCATCGGACATGTCCGTTATTCAACCGCCGGCGGCGGCGGAATGCGCAATATTCAGCCCCTGTTCGCCGATCTCGCATCCGGCGGCTTCGCAGTAGCCCACAATGGCAACCTGACCAATGCCGTAACCTTGCGTCAGTTGCTGGTCAGCAAGGGATCTATCTTCCAGTCCACATCGGATTCGGAAGTTTTGATCCATCTGGTCGCCACCAGCACCTATCAGGCCCTTCAGGATCGTTTCATTGATGCTCTGCGCCGGATCGAAGGTGCCTTCGCCATTGTCGCACTCAGCAAGAAACGCCTGATTGGCGCGCGTGATCCGCTCGGTGTGCGTCCTCTCGTGCTTGGCAAACTTTCAGACAGCAGTTATATTTTCGCTTCCGAGACCTGCGCTCTGGATATCATCGGCGCAGAATATATCAGAGACGTGGAGCCCGGCGAGGTAATCACCATTGATGAAAACGGGCTGCATTCCCTGAAGCCTTTCCCGGTTCAGAAGCCCCGTCCCTGCATTTTTGAACATGTTTATTTCTCCCGCCCCGACAGTCTCACGGACGGGACGAGTGTCTATAAGGTACGCAAACATATCGGGCGGGAACTGGCGAAAGAATCCAAGGTCAAGGCGGATCTTGTAGTGCCTGTACCGGATTCTGGCACCCCTGCGGCCATTGGTTATGCTCAGGAAGCCGGCATCCCGTTTGAACTCGGCATCATCCGCAACCATTATGTCGGCCGGACCTTTATTGAGCCATCCGACCAGATTCGCCATCTCGGTGTCAAACTGAAGCATAATGCCAATCGCGGCGAGATCGAAGGAAAGATCGTGGTTCTCGTTGATGACAGCATCGTCCGCGGCACCACATCCATCAAGATTGTCGACATGGTGCGCCAGGCCGGGGCCAAGGAAGTGCATCTCCGCATCGCCAGCCCGCCAACCACCGATCCTTGCTATTACGGCGTCGACACGCCGGAAAAGGACAAGCTGCTCGCCTCCCGCATGTCGATTGAGGAAATGACCAAATATATCGGCGCTGACAGTCTCGACTTCATTTCCATAGACGGCCTCTATCGCGCCGTTTGCGACGCCGACCGGAATCCTGACGAGCCGCAATATTGCGACGCCTGTTTCACCGGGGAATACCCGACCCATCTGACCGACAAGAATCAGCATGACGCCCCGGAACAGATATCATTCCTCAATGAATCGAATTCTAAATCCAAATAAAGCTGAAAGAACGCACATCATGACAGGAACCCTTGACGGTAAAATCGCCCTGGTGACAGGCGCCACCCGCGGCATTGGCGCCGGCGTCGTACAGGCCCTCGCCCGTGAAGGCGCCCATATTATTATGGTTGGCCGCACAACAGGGGCGCTGGAAGACATGGATGATGCGGTTAAGGAACTTGGTGGTACCGCAACACTTGTCCCGATGGACCTGACAGATTTTGCCGCCATCGACAATTTAGGTGGTCACATAGCCAAGCAATGGGGCAAGCTTGATATCCTGATCGGCAATGCCGGCATTCTCGGCCCGATCAGCCCGATCGGTCATATCCCGCCAAAAGAATGGGATCAACTGATGGCGATCAACGTCACCGCCAATTACCGTCTGCTGCGGTCTTTTGATGCCCTGCTCAAGGCTGCTGACGCCGGGCGGGCGACCTTCGTCACGTCTACTGTCGCGGAACAATGCAGGGCCTATTGGGGAGGCTACGCCACCACCAAGGCGGCGCTGAATTGCATGGTCAAGACCTACGCGCTCGAAGTCGCTAATAATACAAATGTACGGGCCAACATCATCAATCCTGGCCCGATCCGGACCAGCATGCGCGCCGCCGCCATGCCGGGAGAAGACCCGGACATTCTGGATACCCCGGCTGATATCGCGCCGCTATTTGTCAAAATGTCGGAGGAAATCTTTACGGCCAATGGCGAGATCATTTCCTACGCCGACTATAAAGCAGGGAAGTATGAGGAGTTGTTCTAAGGGCAACGCTTCGCTGATTCAGGATTGTGTGGGGACTTCCCTGTCATCCCGGGCTTTCGACCCGGGATCCACATTTATATCAACTTCCTGCGTAACCTGAAGATTTCTGATTTAATATCAAAATAGATTCCGGCGCAAGAGGCCGGAATGACGATAGTGAGGGAGTGCTATTTGCGTTCCCAATCCGTCGTCCCATCAGGTTTATCCAGCAGAACGATGCCCTGTTCGGTTAGTTCTGCTCGAATTTCATCAGCCCGGGTGAAGTCATTGTTTTTCTTAGCTTCGGTACGCTCGGCAACTAATCCGTCAATTTTTTCCTGTTCGGAAGAATATTGTACGCAGGGCTGGCCACCCGAAATATCACCACGTTGAACAACTGTAGTAGGCTGACCACTCAAAATAAGTGGGGTTTTTAAGTATGTAGCAGGATCTTGTTCCAAAAGGCCAAAAAGATTTGCCGCAATTTTTAGTTGCTTTACTGCAAATTCACTACTCACACCATTTTTTGCGAGTTTGTTCAATTCTGCAAGGGCTTTCGGTGTATTTAAGTCATCCCTAAGAGCCTCAAGAACAGTGTCGGGAACGTTTACATCTTCTGTATTCACACCATCTTTTATCAAGCGGTACCATCGTTTTAATTGACGTTCAGCCTGCGCTATGCCGTCACGACTGAAATCTACCGGCTGTCGGTAATGGGCGCTCAACAGACACATGCGGATCGCTTCACCCTTACCGGGAAATTCTTCCAGCAATTCATGAACGGTGACGAAATTGCCCAGAGACTTCGACATTTTTTCGCCGTCAACCGTAAGATAACCGTTATGCATCCAGTAATTAGCCAGCGCGGCGCCATCATGGGCGCAGCGGCTCTGTGCTATCTCGTTTTCATGATGCGGGAAGATCAAGTCCAGCCCGCCACCATGAATATCAATGGTGGTGCCGAAATTATCTTCGATCATGCAACTACATTCCAGATGCCAGCCCGGACGCCCCCGGCCCCACGGACTGTCCCAGCCCGGCTGCGCGTCGGTCGAGGGTTTCCACAGGATAAAATCCCCGGCGTCTTTTTTATAGGAAGCCACATCCACCCGCGCGCCGGCCAGCATATCTTCCAGCTTGCGACCGGATAGTTCGCCGTAATTTTCCATGCTCGCGACCGAGAAAAGCACATGGCCGTCTTTCTCGTAGGCATGCCCCTTGGCGATCAGGTCCGCTGTCATCTTGATCATCTGGGGAATATATTCGGTCGCCTTTGGGCGAATATCCGGCAGGCGCGTATTCAACGCGCCCATATCCGCTTCATAAATTCGTGTATATTTCTCGGTAATCTCCCCAATCGACACACCACTTTCCTGGGACGCTTCAATGATCTTGTCATCTATATCCGTAATATTGCGGGCATAGGTGACTTTCGGATAATCATGACGCAGCAGGCGCACCAGCTGATCAAAAACCACAACTGGCCGGGCGTTGCCCACATGGGCGAAATTATAGACCGTCGGACCACAGACATATATCGTCACATGATCGGGATCAATTGGCGTGAAAGTTTCTTTCTGCTTACTCAGGGTATTAAACAGTTTCAAGGTCATGCGGTCTTCCCTTGCAGGCGGGCCTTGACAATTTCTGGATCAATCAACGGCAATAATCCGCCCATCTCCGGCCCGTGATCCATGCCCGTCACCGCTTGCCGCAACGGCATGAACAAGGCCTTGCCCTTGGCGCCGGTTTTATCCTTCACCGCCGTGGTCCAGGCCTTCCAGGTCGTCGCATCCCATGGGGCTTCTGGCAGAACCGCCAACGCCTGTTCCGCAAAATCCTTATCCGCAATTACAGGCTCAAGTGGTCCTTTAACAATTTTTTGTAACGCATGTATATCATTCAATTTATTGATATTGCCGCGACAAATGTTCCACAACGTTTCTTCCACATCCGACAGGCGATCCGCAACGGCGTCAAAGTCCGTATGATGCAGAATTTTCGCGTTCAATGTTTCCAGATCCTTGGGGTCAAACTTGGCCGTCGAGCGGCTGTATTTGCCAAAATCAAACCCGGCAACAAGTGGCTCAAGCGACGTCATCGGTTCAATGGGATCAGAAGACCCCAGACGCGCCAGCAAACTGTTGATGCTCATGGCTTCCAGGCCGTCTTCCTCACGGTATGACTGTATGCTGGCGGTGCCAAGGCGTTTTGACAGCCCCTCTCCACCTGCCCCGGTCAACAACGAGAAATGGGCATAGGCGGGCACTGTCCCGCCCAGGGCTTCAAACAACTGCGCCTGAACGGCACTGTTGGCGGCATGATCTTCCCCACGCATAATATGGGTGATGCCGAAATCAATATCATCGACCACGGAAGGCAGTGTATAGAGGAATGTCCCGTCCCCCCGAATAAGAATTGGATCACTCAGGGCCGCAAGATCAAAGCTCTGATGTCCCTTGACCAGATCGTTCCATTCCACCCGCGCCGGTAAATCAAGCTTGAAACGCCAATGAGGGTTGCGGCCCTCGGCTTCAAAAGCTTTCACTTCCTCTTCACTGAGCGCCAAACCGGCACGATCATAGACCGGCGGCTTGCCTTGCCCGAGCTGAATTTTGCGTTTCAGGTCCAGTTCCTGACCCGTTTCATAACAAGGATAGAGCCGTCCTTCGGCTTTCAGTTTCTCGACCGCGGCTTCGTAAGCGGGAATGCGGTCCGACTGGCGGGCCTTTTCGTCCCACGTCAGGCCAAGCCAGGCAAGATCCCGTTCAATCGCCTCGGCAAAGGCTTCCGTCGAACGTGCCTGATCCGTGTCATCAAGCCTAAGCAGAAAACTGCCGCCCTGCTGACGGCAAAACAGCCAATTGACCAGCGCAGTGCGCACGTTACCTACATGAAGCAGGCCGGTTGGGCTTGGGGCGAAACGAACTTTTACAGCTTTAGTCATTGGTGTATCTCATGTTTCGGCTTTCGAACCCTTCAGGCGGGCATTGCGAAAACCATTGGTAATCGGATAACGACGGTCGCGGCCAAAGTTACGTCGGGTGAGTTTCACCCCGGGCGGTGCCTGCCGTCTTTTATATTCGGCGATGTATAACAGATGTTCGATCCGGGCGACAGTATCAAAATCATGGCCCCGTTCGACAATCTCGTCCACATGCATTTCCTGCTCAATCAGACACTGAAGAATATCATCCAGAACCTCATACGGCGGCAGACTGTCTTCATCTTTCTGATCGGGCCGCAATTCGGCGGTTGGCGGCTTGCTGATAATATTTTGCGGCATCACCTGACCTTTCGGACCAAGACTTCCGGCCGGATGGTTGACGTTCCGCCATTCACTGATGCCAAAGACATCCGTTTTATACAGGTCTTTCAAAACTGAATAGCCGCCACACATATCACCATACAGTGTTGCATAGCCCACGGACATTTCCGACTTGTTGCCGGTGGTCAACAGCATGTGACCAAACTTGTTGCTGATCGCCATCAGGGTCACACCGCGAATCCGCGATTGCAGATTTTCTTCCGTTGTATCCTCTTCCGTTCCGGCAAACTGCCCGACGAGCATCTGGCCAAACGCCTGAACTGCCGGATCAATCGGAATATTGTCAATGCGTGCGCCCAGCCATTCGGCACAGATCGCCGCATCCAGCAGGCTTTCCTCACTGGTATATTTGGATGGCATCATCACCAGATGAACATTTTCTGCGCCCAGGGCATCAACTGCGACCACGGCGCTGAGGGCACTGTCGATCCCGCCTGACATGCCCAGAACCACCCCTGGAAAACGGTTTTTGTACACATAATCCCGCAATCCGGTCACCATGGCCTGATACAAGGCTTCATAGCCCCCCGGCGCCGGATGTATATCCGTTTCGGCACAGGCCCAGACGTCGGTTTCACGGGTCCAGGTGGTAAGCAGGGTAGTTTCCCGCCAGCTTTCAGAACGGGCCACAAGCCCCCCCTCGCGATTGAGGACAAAGGCCCCGCCATCAAAGGCAAGTTCATCCTGTCCCCCCACCTGATTGACATAAATCAGCGGCAAACTGGTTTCACTAACCCGCAAGGTGGCGAGCTTCTGCCGTTCCGGATATTTGTCCTGTTCGAAAGGAGAGCCATTGAGCACGATCAGAAGTTCCGCTCCGTCGACCTTCAACATCGCCGATACACCGGGTTTCCACATATCTTCGCAGATCATCACCCCGAGGGCGACACCGCGATACTCCATGCAGCGGGCATGGGGGCCCGGCTGGAAAATGCGTATTTCATCAAAGACGCCGTAATTGGGCAGATCACATTTGGCCCGCACCTCGGCGATACGGCCCTGATCCAGCAAAAGCGCGGCATTATAAAGTACCCCGTCATTATACCAGCAACAACCAATCAGCATCCCCGGGCCATCAGTCGTCGCCAGCGCCAGTTCTCTGGCCTGGTCCATAGCGGCCTTTTGAAAAGCCCCTTTCAGCACAATATCTTCGGGTGGATAGCCGATCAGGCAGAGTTCGCTGAACACCACAAGGTCTGCACCGTCCCCGGCGGCGGCCCGATAGGCCGCCTCGATTTTCTGGCTGTTGCCCGACAGGTCCCCGACCGTCGGATTCAGGGTCGCAAGTGCAATTTTCAACTGATTCATCTGGCCCAATTCGCCTCTCTGGATAAGTTATAAAAACTCAGGCAGAGGCGAGATCAGAGTCCATCTGTTTCGCCAACGCCTGACGTTCTTCTTTTAGACTTTCTGCAATCAGGAAAGCAAGCTCAAGTGACTGACTGGCGTTCAAACGAGGATCGCAGAAGGTGCGGTAGCGGTCTCCGAGTTTCTCGTCGGTGATGGCTTCCGCACCGCCTGTACATTCGGTGACATTCTGGCCGGTCATCTCGAAATGAACCCCGCCGGCGTATGTGCCTTCCCCCCGATGAACCCGGAAGAAACGGCGGATTTCGGCCAGAACCCGTTCAAACGGGCGGGTTTTGAAACCACTGGACGACTTGATGGTGTTGCCATGCATCGGATCGGAAGACCAGACCACCTGGCACCCCTCTTCCTCTATACGCCGAATGATTGGCGGCAGTTTTTTCTCCACCAAATCCGCGCCCATGCGACAAATCAATGTCACCCGTCCCGCTTCATTTTGCGGGTTGACCTTATCGAGGATGCGAATCAAGTCATCCATATCCGTAGTCGGTCCGACTTTCAGCCCCAACGGGTTGCCAACGCCGGACAGGAATTCGATATGCGCCTCATCCAGAACCCTGGTACGGTCGCCAATCCATAACATATGGCCTGACGTATCATACCAGCGCCCTGTGGTGCTGTCGATCCGGGTCAAGGCCTCTTCATACCACAGCAGAAGTGCCTCGTGAGAGGTATAGAAATCAGTTCCCGCAAGTTCACGGGTTTCCGCATCGACGCCGCAGGCCCGCATAAAGCTGAGCGCCTCATCAATACGATTGGCCAGGTCGGTATATTGTTCCGAGGCCGGATTATTGGTGACAAATTCCAGATTCCACTGGTGAACCTTATGCAGATTGGCATAGCCCCCTTGCGCGAAGGCCCGCAGCAGATTGAGTGTCGAGGCCGACTGGCTGTAGGCCCGCAACATGCGTTTTGGATCCGGTATCCGGGCTTCCGGCGTGAACTCGATACCATTAATGATATCTCCACGGTAACTCGGCAATTCGACCCCGTCCTGGGTTTCGGTCGGCCCACTACGCGGTTTGGCGAACTGTCCCGCCATACGGCCCACCTTGACCACCGGGCAGGCCGCCGCATAGGTCATTGCTACAGACATCTGCAGCAAGACACGGAAGGTGTCACGAATATTGTCTGGATGAAATTCACCAAAGCTCTCGGCACAGTCACCGCCCTGAAGCAAAAACGCCTTTCCGGCCGCCACTTGTCCCAGTTGCGTAGTCAACCGACGTGCTTCCCCGGCAAAGACCAGGGGCGGACAGGTGCCCAGTTCTTTTTCAACTGCTTTCAAGGCGTCTTGGTCGGCATATTCCGGGACCTGTCGGATTTTTTTTGATCTCCAACTATCAGGCGTCCAGGCTTTACTCATAATATCATCCAATTCTCAGTCATTTCTCAGGCTCCCGTATAAGACCCTGCATCAGACTTTACCAGAAAAAAGCGCATTAAAAAGGCATTTTCTTCCAATAAACATTGTTTCACTAAAATATTATTTCATAGGAAACCATCTTATTTCATCAAGACAAACTCTTCCGCTGATGAGGGATGCACGGCAACAGTCGCATCAAACTGGGCTTTTGTCGCCCCGCATTTCATGGCGATGGCAATACCCTGGATAATTTCCGCCGAATCAGGCCCTATCATATGTACCCCAATGACCTTATCGGTTGATTTTTGCGTGATTAACTTCATCAGGGAACGTTCCGGGCGACCACTCAGGGTAAATTTCATCGAACGATATTCGGAACGATAAACCTTGATATCATCGCCAAATTTCTTGGCAGCCTGCTCCTCGCTCAACCCCACAGTACCGATGGACGGCTGGGAAAATACCGCCGTTGGAATATTGTCATAATCAACCCGGGTCGGGGTATCATTAAACTGTGTCGCGGTCAAAGCCGCACCTTCCTTGATCGCCACCGGGGTAAGCTGTACCCGGTCCGTTACATCACCGACCGCAAAGATATTCTCGACCGAGGTCTTGAAATCCTCGTCAATGATGATGGCGCCATTCTGTTTCATCTCTACGCCAAGATCTTCCAGGCCGAGCCCTTTGACATTTGGCACCCGACCGGTGGCAAACATCACCGCATCAACTGTCAGGATAGAACCATCGGTAAGTTTCAGGTTCAGCCCGCTATCTGTCTTGATAATTTCCGTGACGTTGGTCTGTACCCGGACATCAACAGACTTCTTGCTCATTTCTTCATTGAGCTTGGTGGCGATTTCCTTGTCAAACCCGCGCAGGATTTGTTCCCCGCGATACAACAGATGGGTTTCAACCCCCATACCGTTGAAAATACCGGCGAATTCAACAGCAATATAGCCGCCACCGACAATCGCCATTTTCTGCGGCAATGTTTCAAGATGGAAAGCTTCATTCGAGCTGATGGCGTGTTCAATGCCCGGAATATCCGGCATCTGCGGCCAGCCGCCCGTGGCGATCAGAATTTTATCCGCAGTCACCGTGCGTACACCATCCGCAGACGACAGTTCAACGGTATGGGCGTCAAGCATCTTGCCTCGCGCCTGAATGATTTCCACGTCACTATTTTTCAGATTCTGGATATACAGGCCGTTAAGACGGTCGATTTCCTTATCCTTGGCCGCAATCAGGGCAGGCCAGTCAAATTTCTGTTCATCCCCGGACCAGCCAAACCCTTTGCTGTCGCTGAAGTGCGCGGAATATTCCGAGGCATAGACAAAAAGCTTTTTAGGGACACAGCCCCGGATCACACAGGTTCCGCCGACACGATAATCTTCACATAGCCCGACTTTGGCCCCGTAAGTCGCCGCCATGCGGCTCGCCCGAACACCGCCGGACCCGGCGCCAATAACAAAAAAATCGTAATCAAACATATATATATTCCCTGAGTGAACGCTGAACGAGGCTTTAATTTAGAGTGTAACTTTAATTTTTCAAGTGACCCCTATACAGATTAGTTTATAGTCTGCACGACAAATGAACAGCAAATATGAGGGGAAATCTCGTGAATAACAAAAAAGTTATCGGTTTACTTCTGGCCGGTGTCGTATTTTTCGGCGGAGCGCCCTACCTGGTGGGCGACATGGCCCGGGACACCCTTCAGCAGCAGGCGGAACAGATTTCCGAAATCCCCGGCTACGCCCTCAATATTAAGTCCTACGATCAAGGTTGGTTCACTTCCCATGCTGTTATCACATACGGCTTTGATCAACATACACTCAACATCATGCAAAAGGACACCGCGGATAAATCGCCCGAAGATGACGCGCTGCTGAGCCTACTGAAAGAAGGCCTGACATTTGACATTGATATCGCCCACGGGCCGGTCACGTTTCAAAACGGCATAAATTTTGCCCTGATGACCCTGGAAGGGAAATTGCAGGATATCAATCATGAAGCCTATAAAATCTTCAAGCAAAAAGCCCAAATCAACAGCCTGATGCAACTGGCGGCAAAGGTTTCCTATGGCGGCAGCACCACCATTGAGATGAACAGTCCGGCATTCAAGACGGATTATTCCGACATCGCCGGCCAGAGATTGATCATCGCCTATGATGGCATGAAAGCAAGTGCCACCATCAACGCAGCCATGGATAAATACGACGCTCACGTTACACTGAACAAGATGAATCTGGAAAACGATAAGGTCAAAGTGGCAATGGGACTGATCCAGGCCGACGTTAGCGGAGACAAGCTCAATGATCATTTGTGGCTCGGCAAAGGAACCACGACCTTCACCGAGATGATGATTAAGATGCCCACGGGCAATCTGCAGCTCAAAAACCTGTATAGTGAATATGATCTCGCCAAGGAGAGCGAAAAGGCCCTCACCCTGAAAGCATTACTCTCCTCGAAAGAATTCAGCATCCCACAATTGTCGTTGAAAGACGTCACGCTGGATATCGAAGCCAACCACCTTGATCTGGCGGCCGTAACCGATTATGTCAAATCCATTCAGGCGCTTTATAAGAATGAAGACGGCAGCACCCCGACAGAGCAGGAGATTGCCGTCAAGACACAGCGTATCGCGACCCGGGTTGGGGAGCAGCTGATCAAAGGCTCACCGGAAATCATCATCAAAAAGCTTGATTTCAGCATGGGGAATGGCCGCCTTCAAGGCACTTCGAAACTGAACATCAATGGTGAGAACCTGCAGAATATTCAGGTTCTGTCCGATCCCGTGGCGTTGAACAAACGCCTGATCAACACCACCGACATTACGTTTGATAAGCCACTGGCCACCGCCATCATGGAACTGACCATGAAACAGCAAATGGCGGCGGCCGGCATGGATTTATCCGCCCTGCCCCCGGAACAGCTGTCCCAGACCGTCAAGGTCCAGACCTCCATGATGTTGCAACAAATGGTCAGTCAGGGGTATTTCACTCAGAACGGCGACACATTTACCAGCCATTTCGAGATGAAAGACGGCAAACGCCTGATCAATGGCAAGCAACTGGCCTTACCGGGCATGTAAGGCGTTCTTTCAGTATCCAGCAAAAGGCGTCCTGAATTTCAGGGCGCCTTTTTTAACTGCGCCATTTCCCCAGACGTAACATTTTTTACATCATCCCGTCACAATTCTCTTCCATGCTGAGAAATAAATTTATGAGGAAAATATCATGCGTTTTTGCGGTACCCCCGTTCTTCTCGGCAGCCTGATTCTTGCCATTACATCTCCCGTGTTTGCCAAAGACCTTACCGTCCGGCATCTCGCCAGCTATGAAACCGGCCTCTTTAACAAAAGCGCCGCCGAGATCGTCAGCTATCAGGCGTCAACTGACCTTATTTATGTGGTCAATGGCGCGGCGCCTTCCATCGACGTCCTTCGGTTCACCGGCAAAGACATCGCGCTGATCACAAAGCTGAACCTTAGCGCGAATGAAATCCCGACCAGTGTCGCGGCGCACGGCGATTATGTCGCCGTCGCCGTACATGACGCAAGCCGGGATGATCGGCAGGGCAAGATCGTTATCTTCGGCAAAAACCAAACACGCCTGACAGAGGTCAAGGCAGGTTTCCTTCCGGATATGGTGACTTTCTCTCCCGATAACGCCTATATCATCGCCGCCAATGAGGGCGAACGCAATTTTCATAAAAGCGACGCGGGCGCAATAGATCCCGTGGGTTCTATAACCCTGATCAACGTCGGCGAAAACTTTTCCACCCGACAGATCACATTCGATCAGTTTTCGGCAGACATCATGCGAGGCAAAGGCGTGCGCCTCTCTCCCGGAAAAACCCCGGCGCAGGATTTTGAACCGGAATATATCACCGCGTCCAAAGACAGCCGGACCGCCTGGATCAGCCTGCAGGAAAATAACGCCATCGCCGTGCTCGACATCGCGTCGGCCACCATAACCAACATTCTGCCGCTGGGTCTGAAGGATCACAGCGTTCCCGGCCAAGGGCTGGACCCGGATGACAAGGACGGCGTCCATATCGGCTTGCATCCGGTGATGGGCATGTATATGCCGGACACCATCACCACGATGGTGCGGGGTGGCAAGACTTATCTCCTCACCGCCAATGAAGGCGATTCCCGCGACGAAGAGGTTAAAGCCAAGAAAGTCAAATTCGATAACAAGGCGCTGAGTAAAGCCCAGATCAAGGCCCTCGGCAAATTGCGGTTGTCCGCCACTGACGGTGATACAGACGGTGACGGCGATATTGATGTGCCCCACAGTTACGGCGCGCGATCTTTCTCAATCTTTGACGATACGGGACGTCTGGTATTTGACAGTGGGGATGACTTCGAACGCATTACCGCCGCTGAACTCGGTGTTTATTTCAACAGCGATAATGACGAAGAAGACAGTGGCGATGGGCGAAGTGACAACAAGGGACCGGAGCCGGAAGTTATCATTACCACGGAAATTGACGGTCTTACCTACGCCTTTATCGGGCTGGAACGGGTCGGTGGTATTATGATCTACGACGTCACGACGCCAGCCAAAGCCCGGTTTGATCAATATGTCATCACCCGCAACTTCGGTCATAACCGGGGAATCGCCAAGAACAACGGCGACAAAACGTCAGACTTTCTTGGTCCGGAAGGCTTTGCCCTCATTCCCGCAGAACAGAGCCCGACCGGCAAGACCTTGTTGCTCGTCGCCTATGAAGTGTCGGGCAATGTCGAGGTGCTGGAGATTTCAAAGTAACCAGACCTGATGCGAGAAAGCCTGCAGGAAAATCCTGCAGGCTTTCTTTTCCTGTCGATGGTATACGTTTATTCCACCGTCACGGATTTCGCCAGATTACGCGGTTGATCCACATCGGTGCCCTTGGCGACAGCGACATAATAGGCCAGCAGCTGCACCGGAATTGAGTAAAGGATCGGGGTGACAAACTCGTCCAGCATCGGTAAAGCAATCGTCGCCACCGCGTCCTGGCCGTCACTGGCGGCACCTTTTTCATCGGTGATGAAGATCACCTGCCCCTTGCGGGCGATGACCTCCTGCATGTTGGAAACGGTCTTTTCATAGAGCCGCCCGCTCGGTGCGATCACGATGATCGGGACATCTTCATCAATCAGGGCAATTGGCCCATGTTTCATTTCCCCGGCCGCGTAGCCTTCCGCATGGATATAGGAAATTTCCTTCAGCTTCAGCGCGCCTTCCATGGCGATGGGATATTCAAGGCCACGGGCAAGGTAGATCACGTCACGCGCCTTCGCCACATCGTCGGCCAGGGTCTTGATCGCTTCTTCATGATTAAGAACATCGGCCATCCGCGCTGGCGCCTCGGTCAGTGCGATACAAAGACGGGCCTCTTCCTTGTCGTCAATCTTGCCCCGTGCCTTGGCGATGGCAATGGACAGACAGGCAAGGACAGATAGCTGGCAGGTAAAGGCTTTTGTCGAGGCAACCCCCACTTCCGGACCGGCATGGGTATGCAAGACCACATCGGATTCCCGCTCCATAGAGCTTTGCGGGACATTGAGGATGCTGAGAATATGCTGGCCCTGTGATTTGGCATAGCGCAAGGCAGCCAACGTATCGGCCGTTTCGCCCGACTGGGAGATAAAGACCGCCAGTCCGCCTTCCGGCATGACCGCTTCCCGGTAACGGAATTCAGAGGCCACATCAACTTCCACATTGATCCGCGCCATCTGCTCCAGCCAGTATTTCGCCACCTGGCCCGCATAATAAGACGTGCCGCAGGCTATGATGGTAACGCGATCAACCTTCGCCAGGTCAAACGGCATATCCGGCAAGGTCACATGTCCCTGAATCGGGTCAATCATGGTACCAAGCGTCTGTCCCACCACAGCAGGTTGCTCGTGAATTTCCTTCATCATGAAATGGCGGTGATTGCCTTTGTCAATCATACCGCTGGCGGCAGAAACAATATTCATTGGCCGGATAATTTCCCGGTCATCCACGTCGAATATGCGCGCGGTATCATGGGTAAGTTCGACCCGGTCGCCTTCGTCAAGATACGTAATTTTCGTTGTCAATTGCGCCAGAGCAATGGCGTCGGAGCCAAGATACATCTCGCCATCGCCATGGCCCATGACCAGTGGCGTACCTTTGCGGGCCCCGATCATCAAACCATTGTCGCCTTCAAAGATAATTGCGAGAGAGAAAGCCCCGCGCAGCCGTTTGATCGCCGCGGCCGCAGCCCCTCGGGCGTCCAGTCCTTCCCCGATAAAATCCGTGATCAGATGAACGATAACTTCTGTATCGGTTTCCGTCTCCATGACATGACCTTTGGCGGTCAGTTCCTGACGCAGGTCACGGAAGTTCTCAATGATGCCATTATGTACCACGGCAACCTTTTCGGTTGTATGAGGATGCGCATTGCCGACAGTCGGCGCCCCGTGCGTCGCCCAACGGGTATGCCCGATGCCGGTTTTTCCCGGCAATGCATTCTCGCGTAGGACATTTTCCAGATTGATCAACTTGCCTTCGGCCCGACGACGATCAAGGGTCTTGCCATCCACCAGTGTGGCGATGCCGGCCGAATCATAGCCCCGATATTCCAGACGACGCAAGCCATCCAAAATCCGGTGTGTCACATCTTCTTTTCCAACGATTCCGATAATACCGCACATAAATCTCTGCCCTTATTTCTTTGTTTGTTTGCTGCGGAATTTGGCGGCCCAGCCACCAATTTCTTTCTGGTTCGCACGGGTCACCGCCAGAGCGTCACTTTCGACCTCTCGTGTTACGACACTACCCGCCCCGACAATAGCTCCGTCGCCAATCTTGACCGGCGCCACCAGCGCCGTATTGGACCCGATGAAAGCCCCCTTGCCAATCTCGGTCAGCGCTTTGTTATAACCGTCATAATTACAGGTGATCGTACCCGCCCCAATATTGGCATGGGCCCCGATAACCGCATCACCGATATAACTCAGATGACTGACCTTCGCGCCTTCCCCGATAACCGATTTCTTCACTTCGACGAAATTGCCAATCTTGGCGTTCCGTCCCACGTCGGCCTTGGGACGCAACCGGGCATATGGCCCGACTGTCGCGCCAGTCCGCACAATAGCGCCTTCAAAATGCGAAAAACCTTTCACCGTAACATCATCTTCAATCACCACACCCGGTCCAAAAAAGACATTCGGCTCGATCACCACATCACGACCAATCACGGTGTCATAGCTAAAATGCACCGTTTCAGGCGCCAGAAGCGTCACACCGGCCGCCATGAAGGAATGACGGCAAGCCTGCTGGAAAGCAGCCTCGGCCTCGGCCAGTTCACTACGGGAATTAATACCAATCACCTCTGCCTCATCGGCGACAGATACCGCACACTCATAGCCTTTGCTTTTGGCGATGCCGACAATATCGGTCAGATAAAACTCACCTGCTGCATTGTTGTCATCCAGTTGATCAAGCAGGTCAAACATCACCGCCCCGTTCACCGCCATGATGCCGGAATTACACAAGCCGATTTCACGTTGCGCCGATGTTGCGTCCTTATGCTCAACAATGGCTTCGAGAATACCCTGATCGTTAACCACCAGACGGCCGTAGGCCTTTGTGTCCTTTGGTTCAAACCCGAGCACAACAACCGCCGGATCATTAGCCCCGCGCCTCACCCGGATCAGATTTTCCAGGGTTTCTGCAGACAGAAGCGGCACATCCCCGTACAGGATCAAAACATCGCCTTCGAAACCGCGCAACTGATCGCCTGTTACCTGCACCGCATGCCCGGTGCCAAGTTGAGGTTCCTGCGTGATGGTTTCAGCCTGATCGCCCACGGATTGCTGTACTTGTTCCTTGCCGGCCCCGACCACGATAACCTTGCGACTGGGGTGCAATTGTTCCAGCGTATCCAACAGATGATGCAACATGGGACGACCGCCCAAAGGATGTAATACTTTATGGAGATTTGATTTCATACGGGTCCCCTTGCCCGCCGCGAGAATAACAACCGCTAAATCTTGCTGTGATATCATATTTTTTCTTTTTCGCTTTTGAACTTGCTTTATAACACTAAGTAGCCATTTTTCAGCCACCGTGCCACAAGAATGCTAATATTTTATAACCGATTTATATTTTTTTACCCGTGTATTACGAAAGCGTGACTATGACGCCCCATCATGACAACTTTATGACTAAAAAACCTTCGGCGATAATATTTGATCTTGATGGAACTCTGGTCGACAGCGCCCGGGATTTAAGCCGGGCTCTCAACCATGTTCTCCAGCAAAATGGCCGCTCTGGAATAGACATCTCACAGGTCCGGAACATGGTGGGTGACGGTGCCCGCGCCTTGATCGTCAAGGGGTTTACTGAAACCGGAACTCTGCCATCCGACGCAGAAATAGACGCTATTCAGACAATTTTCCTCGACTATTATTATGACACCATGACTGCAGAGGATATCCTTTTTCCCGGCGCCGCCGATGTGGTTAAAAAACTGGCCGCTCAGAAAATACCGCTCGGGCTATGCACCAACAAGGCTCTGCGCCTGACAGAAAAGCTGATGGAAGAAATTGGGCTCGCATCATATTTCTCGGTCCTGATCGCGGGCGACAGTTTCGATTTCCGCAAGCCCGACCCCCGACACCTTACCGCGACTTTGGACCGCATGAACTGCAGTTCACAAAACGCCATTATGGTGGGCGATTCGGCGAGTGATATCATCGCGGCCCAAAAAGCCGCCATCCCGGTGATCGGCGTATCTTTCGGTTATACCAAGACCCCTATCGCAGAGCTGAACCCGGATATTATTATTGATCATTATGATGAATTCTTTGACGCCCTCGACACCCTGATTAAGACTTAGGCCCGTTTTAAACGACGTAGTGATTTCCGCGTCAGGTGACTAAATAACATCATCGGCGGCATCCGCAGCCAATGCGACCGCAAATAAAGACCATTGGTGGCAAGATAATCAAGCACCCGCGAGCGTCCTTCACCATATGGCACCATGCTGTTTATCACGGCCATATCCATCATTTTCAGGGTCAAAGGACCCGGCCCCGCCACAGCCGATATCGCCAGAACTTCCTGTGGAATAGAGGTGCCGAAAAAATGCTGACAATACCGCAGGCAGTAAAATACCGGACGCCTCAAACCGAGCTGTTCGGCCCTGTCCATGAAATCCGCCCAGAAACCAGAGCTCTGGCCAAATTCCGTTATCATCTCATGCTGTTCCAGAAGGTTGCGCAGACTGCCTTTGAGCGTGCCATCAACGAATTGATGAACAATGGAGTGCAGCAGCATATCCGCTGGCGCAAGAACGAAGATATTGTCTTCCTGTGGCACCGCGGCCTCAATCATTAAATCAATTTGCGGGGACAATTTATTGGTAAGTTGCAGAATATTGTGATGGACATCCACTTCCACCATGCGGTCAGGGTGGGTCAAGGGAGGTAATTCATGAGCCCAGTCGCGATAATAGTGCTGATCATATTCATTAAGTATCTGGCTCTCGTAACCGGCCTTTAGCAGATAATCCTCTACCAGATCGATATTTTTACGGGCCACAAGAATATCAATATCAACACTATGACGTCCCTGGGCACAGGTCAGACCACCGGCGATATAGCCCCCGCCCTTGACCAGAATGACTTTGCCATCAAACCCGACCAAGGCGCGCCGAATGCGGTTTACTTCCCACATGATTTTACGTTGCTGGGCCGCAACAGACACCCGCGCATTGGTAAGAACTTGTTGCGCTTTAGGTGGTAACTCATCCCATATGCCAGAAGCCTCGGCATCACAAGCCAATCGTCCACTTAATTTCAGCAACTGCCCCTGCAGCAGCAACGCATTCCATTGCCCCACATCCAGGTCCCGCATCATTGTCGGGTTTTTCAGGGCCTCCAGAACAAGACTATGCTTTTTTTGCTGCGTCATGCCAGATCATCCACGATCTGATTGACCAAGACGATGGCCTCTTCAAGAGTGCTATAGGTGATTTCATAGGATTGACACTCCGCCGATAGTTGACTGAGGGCCGCAAAGGCTGCTTCTCCGATATCGCCGTAATTGGCGGAAGAACGCACCAGACGGAAAAACGCCATTGTCTGGGTCAACCGGCGGCAAGATGGCGTTGCATTCGGGTCAAATATCGGATGAATGACAAGACGTGGCCGGGCAGGCTCATCCATACGCTTCAGGCTATCGACCGGAGGACGCAGATAACAAATTGTACCTTTTGGGGTTTTTCGATATTCCGGGCTGAAACATGTCTCATCCTTGACCCAGGCTTTCATCACGGCAATGGATTCATTTTTCAGGGATACAGGCCGGGGATAAGGGTAAAGCATCCCCGATGCCGGATCCAGCATGCCGAATTCATCCGAGAAAAACCGCCATCCGTCATAAGAAAGTCCTGCCGACAGCGTGCTTTTTCCGCTACCGGATATTGCCGGAATGATCAATCCAATGCCATCGCGCTCGACAACCCCCGCATGGAACAATATATGTGTTTTACAGCCAAAAGCCACCTGCCAGTTCATGCCCATCTCAACGGACAACAGACCCATGGATTCAGGAAGAGGCACAAAATCGTCATTCATCAGCGTATTGATGGTTGCCTGAGGACGGATGTAGCGGCGAAATAAATTGCGTGCATATACCGTCAGGCGATGATCAATGATTTCGGGTTCGGTCGGGAAGCAGTAATCCTGATAAATCTTCAGAAACTGCTGCCGTATGGAAGGGAAACCAATGGCAACCCGTGTGCTGATGGGGCCAATACGCAGCACGGCACCCGTCCCGGCCAATTGTTGATCCAGAGAATGTAACTCACTAGCGCTCTTCTTTGTCGGACTCCCCATGTTATGGCTTGCCTTCCTCCTGAAGAACAGTCGGCTCGATCAATCCCATTTTGTCAAACGCGACAAGTGTCGTCAGAACCTGTTCCTTTAAATCTGCTTCGAGTGATATTTCGAGAATGTGCTCCAGTTCCTTAAACAATCCTGCTAAATCCCGCGGCTCATCTTCAATGAGCGCCAGAATTTCGCGGGCAAAGTCGTTAAGAACCTGGGAATGGCCGGACCGGGCGTCATAAATCACATGAGCGTCATCCATAGAACGCCATAGAAAATCGGCTGTATCCGGAATTTTGAATACAGCCGTTCTATAAATAGTATTTTCTTCAGACAAGAGACTTGAAACAGTCAAAGCTTCAATACCCCGGAAAATTACAGATTAATTACCACCACTCGCGATGGTGATGGAATTATAACAGGAATGGCCAGGGCTATCCTGTAAAGAAATATAATCCCAATGCGTTTCAGGAACAGCCGGGTTGGATGGATTTGGCCGACCGGTTGTGGCTTGCATAGGAAATTCAGAAAATTCCTGTTTACCCACTTCTGTAAACTGACCTGGGCTCGTTTCTTCGAATTGAGGAATTATCAGCTGGCCTTCCATTTTTTCCACACATGTTGCAGAAACCACCTGGGCCATTGCATTACCCCCATGCAAGGTAACGGCTAAAGGCGCGATTGCCGCACCGGCTTTCAAAATCCGTCTGCGTTTGAGACGCTCTTCATCACTTTTGTTGATTACGTCGTCTTTATTCACATCTGTCATGACTTATTGCCTGCCTAATAATTTTAAACATATAATCCAATATAACGCGCCTTCGCCGCAAACACCATATTTTTCTCCGGCGCACGTCTCTCTACAACAGTATATATGCAATATTCAGGCCAAAGATTAAAACATTTCAAATCAATCACTTACAAAATCACCCCTTCCGGAACTGTAAAATATCCTGACACTTTTCCCCATTTTGATACAATAATTTTACACATTTCAGTTCTTCCTGGTCACAGATCACCCTGACACAACCTCCAGCATGTCGATATTCAGCCGCGCCCTTGTTTTCAGGCCTCTATAAATTTATGTCATATCATACACTTAACGCCGGGCTCTATTTCACACAAAAAGTGTAAAATTGGTCATTAAAGTGTCAGTATTCTTTACAGTATTTTAGCCCCATTTATCTTTAGAAATACGACAAAATAACCTTAAGTATCTGTTCCAAATAACCTTATAATATGTGGCACGTTTCTTGAATAACCTTAGTTAGTATGGATATATTATTGTAACAGTTTATGTCGTCTTAAAAAAACACTAGTCATTAGAATTTATTAACTATAGAGTATTATACTAATGACGCTAAGCATAACTAACTGAAATATTGAGCTTTATTATGGTTAACAACGCGCGTATCAAGAAAAACTCTAAAGAAGACCGCCTTTCTATGAGGCATTCCCTTATAGTCTGGGTCGCCGGTGCGGTACTTGGATGGGTTGTTGCAGTGGTTTCAGTATGGACTGCTCTCAACACAACAGACAGTAATATTGCTGACAGCTCTCCCAGCCAGGCTGAAAAACTTGAACAAATTATGCCCGCCGCCGGAGATCAAAAAGACAAGAAGGATAATTAGAGGGAATTATGCCCTCCTGTTTTCTTCCATAGAGTTGAATAAAGTTTCCACAACTGTGACAGAGACTTATTTTAAGCCGGCCTCTCGCATCAGATTATAAAGATGCACCACGGGAATGGCAAAAGATATGCCGCTGGGACTGGAAAGAACATTTTCTTTTGTCCCCCGCACAGCCACACTATTTAATATTCCCAGAACCTTCCCTGTTTCCACATTATAAAGCGGACTTCCGCTATTGCCCGGAAACGCCGTCAAATCCAATTGATAGACATCATAGCGGGTCTGACGAATAATCTTGGTTTTCAAATAACGCGCTGTCGGTTGCGGTATCACAATCGGCGTCACCGCCGCAATAATACCGCGATGAGTTACGGGAAACAGACCCAAGACCGCGCCTATCGGATAGCCGGTCACGGCGATATCCAGCCCTTCATCAGCCAATCCCCCTGTACCCAGTTCAAATTTGGGAACCCTGTCACCTTCGATACGCAACAGAGCCAGGTCATGTTCCTTGTCCACCCGAACGATTTCCGCGATACGGCGGTCCGGCGCCCGCCCTCGCCCAATCAAAACCGTGATTTTCTCATTATGTTTCATCTCAGAGGCATTGGGTAAGACATGCGCATTGGTAATCACATGCAAACCGTCATGAACAACGAATCCTGTGCCGCGCATAACCACCCGCGGGCTCCTCAACGGGCTGTCCGTTGCAATGGCAACCACGGAAGGCGTAATCCGTTTCACCACATCCGCCAGGCGCAGCCCCTTATCATGCGCAACACCAGGCATAATACCGCAGAGCATAACACCCAGGAAAACGATACAGATTTTCTTTATCATAAAAAGTGCCTTTTTCTGCCGATGCCGGAGGGATAGAGCTTATCCGTCTGCTGTGCTTCTTTAGGGACGAGAGGCGACAATATTACCCAATGGTGGCAAAGTCGCGGCGAGTTTGGCCAGTTGCGCCTGCCGTCGAACGAAACTGTCATTATCAAATGGTACCGACAGCGCCACAACGGCGGCATCCAACCGACCACCAAGGATCTTCGCCTTCACCTCATACAGTTTGGCCATATATTTGCTGGTTATTATTTTACCATCGACCCAATACCAATACCAGACCAGACGTTTCCCGCCGCGCGATTGAAGGACCACTTCGTTTACTGACTTCTGCGCGCCGTCGATTTCTGTCTGAAGAGACCGGGTGGAGGCCCGTTCCCACTTATCATTCTGGGCCACATCATTTCCGTGCCGGATCATCTCCACATCGCTGGTTTGATATTTATAATACCCGAGATAGACGTCAGTAGGCACATCGGCCGGTTTCGCATCCGGCACAGATTTACCCAAGTGAAATTCCTGAGAAGCATTCTTGTAAAAGGGTTTCCAGTTGGCGTCTTCCCGGGGTTCTCCCCAAGTTCCACTTTCAAGCTGCACTGTATAGCTGTCATAGGCGGTGTAACGTTGTTCTATCAGGGAAACATAAAGCGGCCCCAGCCCCACCAGCAAAATCCCCGCGATAAAGAAAGGAGCAAACTTTCGCACCGGTACGCTTTCATTATTAGTCCAGTAAGCCTTGCTGAAATCAACATATCCATCATTCAGGCCTCTGTTGGTAAATGTCATGGCGATAGAAATAAATATCAGCAAAACAATCGCAAAAAAGATCCAGCCGAAAACAATATGATCAACGCCGGTGGCATATTTCATGTCGGACCAGTGGGCGACCAGCACTATACCGCTGGCGCGAAACCCGTTGGCAATAACAGGAACAAGGAAGGACAGAATCACAACAAGAACCTGGCGTCCAAGAGTCTTGTAAGCCACATTAGCCATCAACGTTCCCAGTGCAACAGTTGCGACCAGAAACCGCAGGCCTGCGCACGCCTCCGCCACGTGAAAGTCTCCTGCCGGGATTGACAGAAACACCCCTTCGACAAACACCGGAATGTCTATAATATTAAGGGTCGTCACCACAAAAGCAGTGGTATAATCCTGCAACGCCGGCACCAGGAAATCACCAAATGGAATAAGAAAAATCATATATGCCAGCGGAAACAGGAATGCCCGAACAACCCGGGGGCCAAGAATCGCCAGACATATGCCCTGGATCAGGATCACCAAACCAAACTGCCGCACCACATTGGCATCCGCCAAATCCCCAAGCAGCCATAAACCGCCGCCAGCCACAATAATACCATGCCCAAGCCAGGAAGGTTTCGGTGCGATTTTCAGAAAAACCTCCCGCCGTTCATGAATCAAATAGGCGATAATCGGCAGAATGAGCAAACAGTGATTATATTCCGGCTTATCCCACCAGGTCATGACCAGATTGGACACCGTATCAAATAAAACGACGATGACCGTTAAAAAGGCAAGCCCCAGCATAAGAGCCGCATGACGCCACTGTTGTGTGATTTCTTGTTGTTGCATTGTTCCTGTATCCCTGCCCCCAATTGTTATATTTTCATGCATGTTAGCGTCCACGCTCTTTAAAAAATATTACGTTCAAATATATATTTCTTAATCACACCACACACAAACGCCGTAATTACCCCAGATACCTTGACACCATGGGCCCCACGATGTTTGCCAACGGCAGCGGCAGTTTCTTCCAAGTTTTAATCATCAGTTGATATTTAGGGTTCAACGGGTTTATTTCCGGAATTTCTTCCCCGTCCTTCAAAATATATTCGTAATGCAGCGCTTCCGGTGTAAAGCCCCAGTTTTTCTTGAAACTGAACGCACCCGTCCCGTTTTTACTGCGTCCGAAATCAAATATTGTGCATTTTTTTTCCTGAACAGCCCGGTCCATCAATGACCAATACATAAAGTCATTCGCAGCCAGGGCACGCGCCTCAACCGTGCCTCCTCCGTAATAAGGAACGACCTCATCCCGGAAATAAAACGTCATGACACTTGAAACGGCTTTCCCGGCCTCTGTCTCGATGGTCAGGATTTCACAGTTGTCCCCATATTCCTGTTTCAGACAATAAAAAAGCTTCTTGGGGAAAACCGGCGTTCCCAGATTACGGACACTTTCCGAATACATGGCGAACAGACGGTTGGGCTGGTCATCCACCACAGCGTTCAGGCCAAACTTTATCCCCTTGCGCACCATGGCCCGTTGTTTACGCGGAATAGCCATCATATTTTCTTCTGAATCCTCAGAAAGCGTTTTACGGAAGGTCGAATACATCTCGCTTTTGGTTGGCCAGTCATCATGGATTTTTTTCATATTACGGCATTCAAGGGAATCGACCCCCAAAGCCCGGGATAAGCGGCGGCATTCCCCATCCAGCAATACCAGAACCTCCGGGCTGTCAAAGATCGGGCCGCCATTCGTGGCGAAAGCCATAGAAATCAGCGCATTCCCGAACAAACGGCTCTTAACCTGGATCAGTGGGATCAGGCCTTTAATTTCACCAGCATCTTCCACATAAATATAGAAATATTTATGTCCCATACTGCGCACGACCGCCCGGCCCCAGGCTGTCTGATGATACACGGTTGCCTCACTATGCCGCTCGACATAGGCATCCCAGGCGGCGCAATCGCCAAAAATATCAAGTAGCTTAACTTGCATCATTTACCCCTGGCGCTCTAAAAAAACCTGGTCCATCCGGCCCCAGTCAAATTCTCCGAGAACTTTACGGATCTTTGTCTCCATCACATCAAGATTGGTGTAATGGCGAAATCTGGATTTCAACCCCGCTTGTGTTTGGCGCGGTTGTTCCGGGTCGATCTCCCAGGGGTGAAAATAAAAGATGCACGGTTGCTGATCTTTCGCGTTGACCCGTTTCATCGCCGCCTTGGAAATGAAATAAGGCAATAGCCGGAAATATCCTCCGCCGCCACAAGGGATTTTGCGCCCCATAACTTCTACTGTCGTTACCGGCATTTCGATAAATGCCTGGCCGTCAATCGGTTTAAAATCAAAGCGTGGTGCTGAGGGCATGCCATAATGATCGTGCTGTATCGGATAAATGCTCGAACTATACGTAAAACCGGCTTCCGCCAGAACATCCAGCGCCCAAAGGTTTTTTTCGCCGATCGAAAAACTTGGCGCCCGATAGCCTTTTACCCCGACGCCCCCTATGTCTTCGAGGATTTTCTTGGAAAATGTGACATCTTCCGTAAATTCAGGTCTGCTCTGATCAGTGACCCGTAAATGCTGCATCCCGTGACTGGCCAGTTCATGACCATTCTCGACAATCAGGCGCACCACATGGGGAAAACGTTCCGCAATCCAGCCCAGAGTAAAGAAGGTCGCCTTGACCTTGTGGTCATCGAACATTTTAAGGATGACATCAATGTTGCGTTCGACACGACATTCGAGGTTATCCCAGTCATTGCGATCAATATCATGCTCAAAGGCCCCCACCTGGAAATAATCCTCCACATCCACAGTCATGGCGTTGGTGATCAGGCTGTTATCTGTTGAAGACGTCATGATTCACTCATTCCCCATCTTCTGTCTGATCAACCATATTGGCTATAATTTCAAGCGCGCCCTTGATGGTTTCATCATGAATTTTAACATATTTTTCAAGAACATATATCCGTTCTTTCAGATCTTCCATATGCTGGTTGTTCATGTCAGCCTTGGGGGAAGATGCCTTCATCCCGGAAACAAGCCGCGTGTCGCCTACTGCGTGGCGGGAAGGTCCGGAAGAGGCAATATCATGCTCCATATCATCAATGACATTGGTCACGACTTTTTCATCAATGGTCGCCAGTTCTTCTAACGCCCCAAAGAGCAAAATACGTGAACAGAGCGTATTCAATTTGCGGGGCACCCCGTTGGTAAACTGATAAATTTCATGGAACGATCCCTCTGTAAATAAAGGTTTCCCGGACCAGCCAACCACAGACAAACGGTGTTCGATATATTCCTTGGTTTCGTCATAGGTCATGGATTGCAGATGATGGGTTGCAATCACCCGCTGACGTAACTGTTCAAGCTCTGGCGCGAAAGCCCACTTGTCCCGGAATTCCGGTTGACCGATCAGGAAGCTCTGTAGTAACGCCCGATCCCCTTCCTGGAAATTTGACAACATCCGCAATTCTTCCAGGGCCGGGATCGGCAGATTCTGAACTTCATCAATGATTAGCAAAGCCCGCTTTCCCTTGGCATGATTGCGCCGCAGGAAAATTTCGATTTCATTCAACAAAATGGACTTGTCTTTGGTGCTGATATCCAGACCGAACCCCGCCGCCACCATACGCAGGATATCATCCGCGTCCAGATGCGTTGTTACGATTTTCGCCGCCACATACTGATCATTGTCCAGCTCGTTCAACAACCGCGCCACCAGCGTAGTTTTCCCCGCGCCGATTTCACCGGTAACAATGATGAACCCCTCACCCTGACTCAGGCCATAGGTCAAATACGCCATGGCCTTATGATGGGTTGAGCTGTCAAAATAGAAACTGGGATCAGGCGTTAGCTGAAAAGGCTTGCCTTCAAATCCATAAAATTCAGTATACATTATTCACCTAGAATGTTGCCCTGATGGACAAGGAAATGTAATTTGTGCCGCCATTCAAGTTGGCAAAGCGGGCCTGGTCACGATCAGAATGGGTGTACCCAAGAGTTCCAACCAAAGATTGGGAAATCGAATAATTACCATTCACGGACGCACTCCAAAATGTATCTTCCGTCCCGTCCGAAGCAAACTTTGACAGGTTGTATGAAAAACTACTCCCCAGGCTCAAACGGCGACTAAGCTGACGATTAAGCGAGACTGCCGCGCTGTACCGGTCTTCGTCGAGCGCAGAGTTATCAGATTTATTTCTGCTGTAGGAGCCACTCATCGAATAGGATGTTCGCCCCCGCGACCCTGTCAAATAGAGCCGCGCCTGTTTTCGACGGGTGATATCGCCACTTACAAAATTCCCTGACTGTGTCGGGTCAATTACCGGTCCAGGTATTTCATCAAAAGCAAAAGACTGGAAAGTTTGAATCGTGTCCGTGTAGGTCAGGTTGATCGAATGTTTTGCCGTCATTTTATATTGTGCATTCAGGGAAAACGTATCCGTTCCCGACCTGTTACCATACCGCATGGAAATTGATGTTCGAGGGCCAGGTACAAAACGAAATCCAGCGTCCCACGTCACACCGTCAAAGTTGGCGAAAGAATTGCCGCCATCCCGGTCCTGATATCCAATACTGCCCAACAGGGCAAACTGATCCAGCAACTGATACGATAAATCAGCATTCAGGGTGCGGGTATCAAAATCCGCCTGATCTTCCCTTTCCTCATTGGCATACACCGCTGACAGCGTCCAGCCCAGGCGCTGAAATGCAGGCCCGTTGGACAGGGAGAAGGTTCCCCTATGAGTCAGAGAGTTGCCAAAAAAGGTATTGAGCGTAGTTTGTTCCGTATCTGACGAACTTCTCACATGACGCAGTTCATAGCGCAGCTGTGCCGTTGCCCAGGACCCGAAACGATGGGCCAGGTAAGGAGAAAAACGATAAGATTGAACCGTGCGACGGTTTTTTGTCTGACTGACATCCACTGATGAGATTGCCTGACGACGATCCAGGAACTGTTGATCGACATTGGCCCCTGCATCGATAAAAAACAGATCATTCACCAGTTCACTATTCAGATTCGCCTGAACGGTGTGTCGTAAATCATGCTTTTCTCCCCCCGTGCTGCCGGGGTAAAAGAAGTAATTCGCGCCATACAGAATAGAGGCATTCAGCCGCGCCCCGGTTCCGGTCAGTTGTACCTGTGGGGAAATCTGGGTGACGAAATCACCCTGGCGCACTGTTTCATCCAGATTGACATTATCCGTATAGGTTTCTGTGGCTGTCAATGTCGGTGTTACCCGCCATGTGGCAGCGCCAGCAGAAACCCCTAGACCAGATGTTGCTACTGTAGACAGCAGCAAGATTATTGTTTTTTTGGTGCTATACATTCTTCCCCGCCCTCGCTTTTATGTTAATTATATCCATACCCATAATAAGAACCGAATTTCTTCGTTCCCGGGGTGAATCGGGTCTTATTCAAAAGGAAATTGACGTTCTTATTTTTCTCGATCATTTTCAAAGCATCTTTCAACTCGCCTTCGCGCGTTCTTTCTGCTTCAACAACATACAGGATCTGTCCCACATGCAAAGCCAGTACAGAGGCTGCACTACTGGCCAGAACGGGTGGTGAATCAATAATGATGACCCGGTCGCTGTACCGTCTGGCTATCTCGTCAATGATTTCCCCCATGCGACCACTGGCCAGCAATTCAGTCGTCAGCTTATGTTTTTTACCGGCTGGCAAAATCGTGAAGTTCGGAATATTGGTCCGCAACAAACACTCGCTGAGATCCATATCCTTATTTTCAATCACATCGATCAGGCCTTTGTTGCCTTTCACTCCAAGCGTTTTGAGAACGTCGGGTTTCGCAACATCCGCATCCACCAGAAGAACTGTCAGATCGCGTTCCGCGGCCATGCTCATGGCAAGACTGGTGGCGCAAAATGTTTTGCCTTCATTGGGTTGCGTACTGGTGACCATGATAATATTGCCGTTTTCAATCGCAGATTCCCCTTTGGAAAAGGCATTTAACAACAAGCTGCGCTTTACAATACGGAATTCTTCGGCTGTAACCGAATTCTCGACATCATCATTTTCCGCATGTATCCCCTGCTCTCGCAAAAGGTCCAAATTCACCTCGACAAACGTACTGGATCGTTTGGTTTTTTTCTGTTCCGCATCCGCTTTCGGCGCATGGACAGGCGGCGTCGCGGGAGAACTCTCAACAGGTTCCGTCACCGTCGGGGCTTGAGAAGTCGCCGCTTCTTTTTTCGCAGCACGTTCAACCAAACTCTCGTTTTTCTTCAGTTTGGCGGCTGCTTTTTCAATTAAACTCATTCTTTAAACCTTTTAATCTGCGGACGAATATCACGCGACCGGTAAATGCATATAATTCATGACAAGAAATACGCTGATCGTTGAAACCAAAAGTCCGGCCATCATGATAGAGAAAATAATCAGTTTTCTTTTGCGAAGACGAAGCTCCTCAGCCGAAGGCAGAATGGAAATACTGCCCAGCACCGGGAAGGAGAACGCTTCTCTCAGGTTTTTCTCGGTGGAATATGTGGCATGCATCTGACTTAACAGGAAAGCAACCCCGACACCGGCCCCAAGACCCGCAACCAAAACACCGATCACCAGAATTAACCGGTTCGGACTGGCCGGCTCCCGCGCTTCCTGCGGCGGATCGATAACCCGGAACCGGACACGGTCCGTATTGGTTTCCAGATCAGAAGAAATTTTCGCCGATTCACGCTTGGCCAGCATCTGGTCGTAATTGCGCTTAATGACTTCATAATCCCGGTTCAGCCGTGCGTGTTCTGCTTCGACTTCCGGAATACGGTGCGCCATGGCTCTAAGTTGATTTGCGCCTTCTTCCTTCTGCTTCAGACGCGACTGAAGAATGGCGATTTCCCCTTCAAGATCAATCAGCTTCAAACTGATCTGGTCATAGATCGGGTTAGGCATGACCCCACCTGACGCCTGCAAGGCCTGAGTATCATTATCCTCAAGCGCCTTTTCAAATTCGCCCTGCGCCTTTACCTGCTTGGTTTTCAACATATCAATCTGGTTCAGGACGATACGAACGTCAGGATGCTGTTCCTTATACCCACGGGCATAAAGCTCATCCAGACGCATTTCCAGGTTGGTAATTCGACCTTGCAGGGCTGATGGCTCACTTGACTTTCCGCCCAGAGAAGGCCCCATTCCCGAAGATGGAATATAGGCTGGAATATCTTTCAGGCTGGCGATCAGCTGCTTACGACGATTGTCATACTCAGACAAGGTCTGCTTTACTGCATTCACCTCGCCGATACTGTTTTGAAGTTGCTTATAGTATGATTTATCGGACAAAAACGCCATATTCTTCTGGCGAAATTCCATGGCACGCTGTTCGGCAATTTCCAGCTGCTCTTCATACTCACGAATTTGGTCTTCAATGAAACGAACGGCGGACGTCAGGTCTTTTCTGTTTTGCCCCAGATTATCTTCCATGAAAATATTCAATAATGACTCGACCACCATCTTGGCAATCGCGGGGTCTTCATGAATATAAGAAATCTTGAACAGGTTCGCCGCCTGAATATTGATATTGATATCCTTGATAATATCATCAATTTTTTCGTTCATCGCTTCCGGGCTGTTGATCAAAAGGTCCTGATCCGTCATCCGGATGACTTTTTCAATATTTGGTCGGCTAATCAGGGTTTGCCGCATCATGGCAACCTGATTATAGATGTTATTCTGAACCGCCATTCCCCCCAGCAAAGGCTTGAGGAACGTTTCCGCATCAACATGAATACGGGCTTCCGATTCATACTGGTTTGGTACTTGGGCAACATAGATCCAGCCGACGATACATATCGCCCACGCAATGAAGATAGCGACAATCCTATTGCGCCAAACTCCATATAATATCGAGATAAGCTGTTGATATACCTCGTTCATAACCTAACCGTCCTGATTTATTTTTAAGTCTATTCTGCCGTTAATTTCGACATTCATCCCTATAGTGTGAACAAGGAGATTTCCCCTTGTTCACATTAAAAACAACAGAAGCTTAGAAAAAGCTTTCTGGAATAATGATTACGTCACCTGGCTCAATCTTAACATTGGCGCTGACGTCACCGTCTCTGATCAGGTCATCAATGCGAATGCCATATTCGCGCTGGACCCCGTTTTCCACCCGCGCCAGCGTCGCCCGGTTACCGGCGGCGAATTCAGTCACACCGCCAACGGTGATCATCACATCAAGCAATGTCATATTGGCCCGGAAAGGAATCGCCTGTGGTGATGTGGCAGACCCCACGACCCGCACCTGCTGCGCAAAAGGTCCCTGGAAACCGGAAACGATCACCGTCACGATCGGGCTTTGAATATATTCAGAGAGTTTTTTCTCGATATCCCGCGCCAGCTGTGTCGGTGTCCGGCCTGTCGCCGTCATATCGTCAATCAGCGGCACAGAAAAACGGCCGTCGGGCCGTACAGTAACAGATGTGGTCAATTCAGGATTACGCCAGACAAAAATCTGCAGGCTGTCCAATGGACCCACCACATATGGCGCGCCGGGTCCTTCATCAACAGGAACAAATTGCGCCGATGGCAAGCTGTCTTTGCCGTTAGTCATGCTACAGCTTGCGATGAGTAACATACCGATAAATACGATGCTGCTTCTGAACCCTCCAGAAATTTTATCCAGATTGAATATTCCTTTAATCACAGTTTATTCCCTTCCAATTTAATTATTAGCCGATTTAATTATCGACCTGTCCCCTGTCATGTCTCAGAGACAGTCTTAGTAATGACTATTGAAATAATCTGAATAGGTTAAATTAGTCCAAAAATTCAGATTATTTTCCATTTATTATAGGTTAGGCCCTTTTAAAACACCTGTTAACCCCAAACCAGAGGCATAATACTACCTCCTTACAGCTTATATCTTGCCCCAATATGTCAACCACGTGTGGTTTATCCTACCAGAAAGATTGCCCTAAACCCGGATTGTAGATCATTTCGAATTCAAACGCATCATCCTTCTGCATTCTACCTTCCTGCAGTCCAAGTTACAAATGCTTCTTGAACCACAATTCCAGCATCGCGACATCCCAGCTGAACCCGCCAGCACCGCTGGGTTCATCCGTATGACAGGCGGCGATGACTTCATCAATAAACGACGGCATGAGAAACCCTCGTTTTTTGAAGTCGGTCAAATTATCGCAAACCTGTTCATTAATCCCTTTATCCTGATACACCCAGGACATAAACGGCAACCCAAATCCATGTTTTTCCTTCGTCAAGACTTCCTGAGGCAAGAAATCACGCAAAGCATATTTGAAGAAAGATCTTAATTCTCCGCCTTTCAGCAAAACATCAGTCGGGACACCAGCCGCAAAATCCACCAGTTCCGAATCCAGGAAAGGATAACGCACTTCAACACCCGCCAGATCGCACATCCGGTTTACTTTCCGCAAGTCGTTATCCGCCAGTGTAATCTGCAAATCGAGATGCATCATACGCTGCACCATCTGACTGTCGCCATAATGATAATATTTTTTACGTAAAATTTCCAACGGCAAGTCAGGGTTGACCTGAGCTGCCGCATCAGAGGTAAACACCCCGTCCGCCGTCTGGTCATAAAAGAACCCGTAGGAATAAAGCCGGTCCGGCATCGGAATGGCGTAACGTTTCGACAAACTATGCGCCTTGGACAACACCGGCATATGACGGACACCTGGCAACGACAGAATGGGTTCCATCACGCCTTTGCGGAAGCCCCGGGGAATAAGACCGTATTTTTCCACTTTCTGCATCGACACATAACGTTCATTTCCGGCAAACAACTCATCGCCGCCATCACCGGCCAACAGAACCTCTATCCCTCTCTCCTTGGCCATTTTGGCGCAATAATAGGCCGGAACGGCGGATGTATTGCCGTAGGGTTCATCATAAATTTCAGCAATTTGTTCCTGAACAGCCGTCACATCCTCCGGCACAACGAAATATTCGTTATGATCCGTCGAAAAATGCCGCGCCGCAATCTGGGCAAACTCGCTTTCATCATATTTTGGATCATCGAAGCCAATGGTAAACGTCTTGCCCTTACCATTATGCTTCATCATCAACCCCGCCACGGTGCTGCTGTCCAGTCCACCACTGAGGAAAGCGCCCAGTGTATCAGGGTTCACCCCCTCTATTGTATTGAGCATGCTGCGGTCCAGCTGATTGATCAGTCTGGCCGACCAATCCTCGATATCGCCTGCGGTTTCAGTGGTATAAGGCATTTCCCAATAGTAACCGGTACTCAACTCGCCATCTTTGAAATAGGCAAATTGCGCAGCCTCCAATTTCATAATTTCATCAAAAATTGTGGTCGGCGCCGGCGCAACAAAGAAATATAAATAATTATAAATGGCCTGTGGTGATACCGATGCGGCGAAATTTGGAAATGCCCGCATGCCTCCGGTTACCGAAGAAAAAACAAATTCCCGGCCCTTGCCCAAACCATAACACAAAGGATAAACCCCCATCCGGTCAATGGCCACCAAGGCTACTTTCCGTTTTGGTGATATCAACGCCGCGGACCAGGCGCCTTGCATTTCCTGCAGAACTTTCGTCTCGTACCTTTTATACCCCTCAATCAGGGCGGCCTCGTCGCCCTTCTCAGCCGCCAGAGAACGCAGCGCCGCATTCTGCCAAACGACTTTGCCGCAGATGGTCGCAATAAAATCATCTTCTTCAACGATTGTATTCACCGGATAGCGCGAAATCAGACCCAGCCCCCCGTCACAGGTTGCCTTTGTTTTCAGGTTATCGCGGAACTGGCGATCATACGCCCCGCGGGACAGACAGTCTCCCATCTGTGTCGCGATGTTATCCGGTGTATCTGCGCCATTCAGTGCGCCGAGCCAACCACTAAGTCCCGTCATATCTTTCCCTCTATTTTAATCTGCTTTAAACCAGAACTTCTGCAGGCTCTGCATGTCCCAAAAATGCCGTTGGGCTGGCGGATAAGCCGTACGCCCCGGATTGAAATAACACCACAAAATCACCCACCTCTGCAGCGGGCAGGAGCATCTTGTCACCCAGACGGTCCAGCGGCGTACACAAACATCCCACAACGTTGGCCTGTTCCTTTTCCGAACTGTCCATGCGGTTGCCAATGGCTACCGGATAGTTTTTGCGGATCATCTGTCCAAAATTTCCCGACGCCGCCAAATGGTGGTGCATCCCCCCATCCGCGATCAGGTAAATTTCACCGCGCGAAACCTTCTTATCGATAATTTTAGTGACATATAGTCCGGCTTCTCCAACCATAAACCGCCCAAGTTCCATCACCACTTCCGTGTCGGGCAACTGTTTATGGAAATCAGCCATCAGGTTCTTCAGCCCTGCCCCCAATACTTTCAGATCCAAAGGCTTATCACCGGGAAAATAGGGAATCCCCAGGCCACCGCCAATATTGACCTTGCGAGGTGCATGAGGCGCCGCTTCCGTTAGCCGAACAGCCAGTTCAAGGGTTTTTTCCTGGGTATCCAACAAACTTTCGACGCTCAGATTCTGTGACCCGCTGTAGATGTGGAACCCGATAAAATCCAGCCCCAGCTCCGCCAGACGGCTCAACATTTCAGGTACCGCTTCCGCGTCAACCCCGAACTGCTTGGGACCACCGCCCATTTTCATGCCGGACGCTTTCAGTTCAAAATCCGGATTGACCCGAATGGCGACCTTGGCCAGAACGCCCTGCTGCTTTGCAATACGGGCGATATTTTCCATCTCCAATGGTGATTCCATATTGATCACGACACCGGCGGCAATCGCCTGAGACAATTCCTGTTCTGTCTTGCCGGGTCCGGCGAAGCTGATCAGGTCCGGCGCCATGCCGGTATCAAGCGCCGTCATCATTTCCCCCGCAGACGCCAGATCCAGGCCGTCCACAAGACGGCTCATATGCTGAACCACGGCCGGCATCGGATTAGCCTTCATCGCATAATGCAGCTTCAGGTCAGCTGGCATATGATCACGCAACGTCTGGAAACGTTCCGTAATCAGCCCCCGGTCATAGGCGTAAAACGGGGTGGAGCCAACTCTATTTGCCAGTTGGCTGATCTTGATCCCGCCTACTGTCAATTCACCATCCCGCACCGGAAAACTGGTGATCGGCATGTGTTCCGGTTTTTTCTTGTCTAGTCCCGCCATTATAATTCTTCTTCTTTTAAAGTCGCCGCAATCGACTTGCGGTCAATCTTTCCGTTAGGGTTGCGCGGCAAACTTGGCCATTCGATCAAGCGCTGCGGCACCATATAGGTCGGCATTTCCGCCCTACAATAGGTGAGAATAGCATCCTGATCCAGTTTAGCATTCGTTTTTGCGGTTGCGATGACCCAAATGGCCTGTCCCAACTGATCATGATCCACACCGATCGCGGCAAGTTCATCCACCAGACCACTGGCATAAATAAGTTCTTCCACTTCCGTCGGGCTCGTACGAAATCCGGAAGTCTTGATCATTTCATCCCGGCGTCCAATAAAATACAGATAGCCGTCAGCGTCCTTTTTCACGGTATCCCCCGACCAAACGGCAATTTCAGGATTGGGCAAACCCGCCGGTTGTCCCGGGGCCGGCCGGTAGCGTTCATTTGTACGTTCAGGGTCATTCCAATAACCGAGCCCGACAAGAGCGCCGCGATGCACCAATTCACCGACTTCACCGACTTCACAGGAAGTCCCGTCTTCGCGCACAACCATGATTTCAGCATTGGGAATGGCTTTTCCGATTGAATCCGGAATACGGTCCACTTCCGATGGCGGCAGATAGGTGGAACGGAATGCTTCCGTCAACCCATACATCAGATAAATATCACTCTTGTGCAATACACTCTGCAACTTGCGGGTTACCGGGATTGGCATCCGCCCGCCGGTGGTGGCGATATAACGTAAGGATCCGATCACTTCTTCCGGCCAGTCAAGATCAGCCAGCTGTATCCACAAAGGCGGCACACAGGTAATCCCGGTCACATTATGTTTGGCCGCCTGACGAATAACGTCTCGGGGCAGCAGAAAATTCATCAGAACCACAGTGGCGCCAACGAAAAACGCTGTCGTCAACTGGCTCAATCCCGCATCAAAACTCAACGGCAATACACTGAGAATGACATCTTCATTTGTATTTTCCAGATACGCCGCCACACTTTCCGCACCGGCAATCATGTTGCGATGGGACAGGACCACTCCCTTGGGCATTCCCGTACTGCCAGAGGTATATAAAATTGCCGTCATATCTGTATCAATCACCGTATGAGGCAATAGATCACAGGCCTTCCCTTGTGTCAGAAACGCCTCATAGCTGATAATTTCCTTGCCTGTCTCCGTCGCTATCACCTCGGCTTGTGCCGGCATCTTTCCGGTTACAACAATCAGCTTCAGATCCGCACAGGCGGCAAGCTCCACCTTCAATCCCATCAGGCGATCGCCACTGGTCACCAGAAAACGGACATTGCAATCCTGCAGAATGTACCCAACCTGCCGCGGCTTCAGTCCCGGATTAACCGGCACGAAAACGCCGCCCGCATGAGCGGGGCCAAAAATAGCCGTCACCGTTTCCATCTGCTTTGGCAGATAGCAGGCGACCCGGTCATTTTTATCGAGCCCTTGCGCCAGAAGCCCCTGCCCGAAGGCCTTTACGTTGTCTTCCAGAGCGCCATATGTCATTTCCTCTTTTTTGAATTTGAGGGCCATATGGTTTGGGTGGCGTTTGGCCTGTTGTTTTATAAAATCAGATAACCTAATATGCATAAAAATAATTCTGTTGCGTTTAAGTGAATTTCCGGGATCTTATGGTGTAATGGTTAGAAAAATATGAAGAAATTTTGTTTTAATTATGATTTCCAAGGTTCCTCATCTTTTCACCGAAACATCATGTATATTTTTTCATTTCATTATTAATTAACTTACAGTTGCTAGAAAACAACCCGACTGGCTACAACACTCCGAATACTACAAAAATTCACAACAGAAAAATACTCTATTAAAAAATAAACACACGTCAGCAGAAAAACTAAGACCTATGGGATTACTAAACACTTTTATCAATAGATATGCCGCAAGAAGGCGGGCGAGTTCCACGTCCCAAACAACCACTCATCACGTTAATGGAAAACAAGTATTCCGGAATATACCGGAAGCCTGCCTTCCTGTATTTCCAGTCATCTCGTTCAAGTCTCTGTTTGGTATATTCAGTAAAAAACCCGCCACGGTGCTGGATCATGGATATCCCGACATTCCGGTGACAGCCGCAAGATACGCCATCACCCATGCTCTTCGTTTGCTCGATATCAAACCAGGTGATGAAATACTGCTTCCCGCATATCATTGCACGGTCATGGTCGCCCCGATCGTAAAAATGGGTGCGACCCCGGTTTTCTTTAAAATCGCTAAGAATCTCGACTCCGATATCAATGATATTGCGCAAAAAATCACCCCGCAGACAAAGGCAATAATAGCCGTGAACTATTGCGGTTTTGTACAAAACATAGCCGATGTAAGAGCCTTATGCGATATGCATAATGTTGCCTTGATCGAAGATTGCGCCCACAGCTTCTTCGGCCAGAAAGACGGCGTTACTGTTGGAGGGTATGGCGATTATGTCCTGGTCAGCACACGAAAGTTCTTTCCGGTTCCCGAAGGCGGCTCACTCATGATCCGCCCCCCTTTTACTCATACGACCAGGCAAAAAAAACGCACCCTGACAGCTTCCCTGAGAGCCAATCTTTCCCTGATCGAAAAATCCTTGAAACACGGCAGATTGTGGCTCCTGGCGCCCTTGATAGAATTAGTGAATTTTCTGATCCAGGGCACCAAAAGACTACTTGGCAAAGTCCCGTCCCCTGTAGAAAATACATCCGTCCCGTCCTCTCTTGTGCCTGATATGAAGAATATTCAAGAAGGCGAGAATGCTTATATTCATGAAATTGCTGACAAACAGGCTGTATACATCCATCAACTTATCCCCAAGCTGCTGAATTCAGTACAGGTGACAAAACGCAGAAGACAAAATTTTCTGTGGTTATACAATAATTTCCAGGAGATAAAAGGATGCAGGGTACTGGTTTATGAGTTGCCCGACGGCATTGTTCCCTTCATGTTTCCGGTTTACATTGAAAACCTGCAGAAATATTTCCCCGCCTTCGAAGACGCCGCCCTTCCTCTCCAACGGTTTGCTCAGTTTTTATGGGATGACACTGCCGAAGAAGCTTGCCCCGTAACGGCAGATTATTCAAAGAATGTCATTTTATTCCCCTGCCATCAGGAATTGAGCCAGGCGGATCTGGAATGGCTCGCACAAACTGTACGTACAATCCTCGAAAGGGCTGAGTAAGTTAAATGGAATGGACATTATACCCCATAAAAGATTTCCCGCAGTTTCATGAAACCTGGAACGGTTTAAATCAAGCACTGAGCAATAGCCCCTTGCTGGATACTGCCTTTGTCGCCCCTTTACTCGATTATTTCACTGATGGGACAGAACTCATTGCGGTTTATGGCGCCAAAGAACAACCTGAAACCATCGCCATAATTCATAGCCGCAAAAACAATATCTGGGAAACCCTGCAGCCTTCCAACGCTCCTTTGGGGATGTGGTTGTCGCGCGACAAAACTCTACCCGCCAATCAACTCCGTTCTCTTATCAAAAAATTGCCTGGGAAAGCCCTGTCCTTTAGCATTACGCAGCAAGATCCGCTTTTTATAACGCGGCCAGAAAATACCTCTTGTATAGAATCCCTTGACTACATTGAGACGGCCCACATCGATTTCCCCGATAGTTTTCAAGAATACTGGACGTCCCGAAGCAAAAATTTACGCCATAATATGAAGCGTCAAAAAAATTACCTCCGGAAAAATGATATCACGCCACGCCTGGAAACCTGGAACACCTCAAACAATATGCATCAAGGCGTTTTGGATTATGCAAAAATTGAATCGTCTGGCTGGAAGGGCGACATAGATAGTGCGGTAGCCGAAGGGGATGCCCAGTCGGAATTCTACAACGCCATGCTTTGCAATTTCTGTCGCACGAACGAAGCCCTGATCCTACGGTATTATTATAATGAAGATCTTGTTGCTTCCGATCTCTGTCTGTTACGCAATAAGGTACTGTACATTTTAAAAACCACCTATGTGGAAACCGTAAAGAGTACTTCACCAGCCCATATCATGCGGTTTGATTACTATCAGGATACTGTAGATCGTGGCGCGCTTAACCGTGTGGAGTTTTACGGACCTCTTAAAGAATGGCATAAAAAATGGACCAATGATATTCGCACCATGTTTCATGCTAACATCTATCGTAATCAATTCATCAATTGGGCACGAAAAATATCAAAGCTGATGCGCTAAATTCCAGCTTTTATTGCCACACCACCTATTGTATAAGGTGAACAATTTTTAATGTCTTTATTTAACCAGGGTACATGTTATGTCGACAATTGAAGAAGTTCGGGAAATATTAAGAGCCACATTACAGATTGCTGATCGGGCTGATGACCTTGAGCGCGACACCCCTCTTCTCGGCAATATTCCAGAACTGGATTCCATGGCGGTCGCCATGCTGGTGACATCTATGGAGGAGCATTTCGATATTTTTGTAGACGATGATGACATCAGCGCCGAAACTTTTGAAACCTTTGGCAGCCTGTGCGATTTCGCGGTCGAAAAAGTCGCCGAATAACCCTTTTGCCAACAGGATATCGATTCATGGAACCACTTTTTATCGATAGCCTGAAAGGGCAGATTTTTGCCGTGTATCATACGGCAAAAACGCCCGGGACACCTAAAGGCCAGATCCTGTTTATCCCGCCCTTTGCCGAAGAACTCAATCGGTCTCGCCATATGATTGCCCGGCAGGCGCGTTGTTTCGCTGATCAGGGCTATGGCGTATTGATTCTTGACCTTTATGGTACAGGAGACAGCCACGGCACTTTTGGCGATGCAACACTTGATATCTGGCGTGCCGATATTCTCGCAGCTTCTGACTGGCTGGCAAGAAAATCGGATGCACCCTGTTCTTTATGGGCAATGCGGACCGGCGCCCTTCTTGCCGCGGATGCCTTGCAGCATACGCCTGATCTCGCCAGAAATTTGCTTCTGTGGTCCCCCGTCACTAACGGAAAACGCTTTATCAGCCAATATATGCGGATCAAACTTGCCGCAGAAATGACCGGAAACACCACCACACCATCGCTGACAATGAAAGATCTCTGGGCACAACTGGATCAGGGAAAGAACCTTGAAATAGCCGGCTATGACATTTCCCCCGCCCTCGCCAATAGCCTCAATGACCTGACCCTTGCCGATGTTCCTCTGGCAGAAGATACAACAGTCCTCTGGGTAGAAAATGCCCTCACAACCCCCGCAGAAATGTCCCCTGGCTCCCGGAAAATCATTGATCAGTGGCAAACTAAAAATGCCAAGGTCGTTACTGCTGTCGTGAATGATGTTTCTTTTTGGACACTACAGGAACCGGAATGGGCGGAAGAATACATTGAACAAACGACTATGCTTGCCCAACAAAATTTGGTCTAATTCGGGTAGTATGGTAAAATAAACACTATTCAATATGAATAATTACGAGAATTTTGGAGTGAAAATGAACAAGAAAACAATCCTGACTTCGATATTCATCCTGACAGCCATGCTCCCCTCTTTGAGCCTGGCTGAAGTGGGAAGAAAAGCACCCAGCGCAGATGGCCTGATCAGCGCCGGTCCCTATTACAATCCAGCGACAAAAAGCTACTTCGAACTGCGTCGCATGCAGGACGTTCCCGGAAAGCAAACCAGATGGTTTGGTGCAAAAGACTTGGCTGAAAAACTTGTTTTCAAAGGGACCCAAGGCCATCTGGCCACGGTCAAAAACCTTGAAACGCACCAGTTTATCATGCGAAATTTCAAGGCAGGGAATTACTGGATTGGCTTACAATATTTCTGCAGTAGCCAGAGCCTGAAATGGGTTGACGGCACAGATGCCGGACAAAGCGGTTTTTCTGCATGGGACACCCAGTGGTCAAACACTGACATCCGCTGTGCCAATATGAACTATATGCCAGTTCACTACACGACACATACAGCAACAAAAGCCCTCAGGTGGCGGGCATCGGGCCCCAACAAGGGATATGTCTTGTATCTCGTGGAATATCCCACTGGTAAGGAATAGGATCTTGTCACGCCACTAAATTCCTGAAAATTGCGGGCAAGGCCGCTGGCAGGTTATTGATGTGCGGGATAATAGCTCCTCCGCCGGGACCGAAGAGATAAGGGAAATAATCCCGCGCCTTCTCATCCACGGTAACGCCAAAGACGGCTACCCCCTGACGCCGGGCTTCGTTAATGGCCATCCGGGTATCTTCAATACCGTAACGCCCCTCATAGTAATCCATATCATTGGGCTTGCCATCACTCAGTAACAATAACAACCGGTGATGATTGGGCCGTTCTATCAGCTGTGCGGTTACATGACGGATTGCCGCACCCATGCGGGTATAATAGCCAGGTTTTAACGCTGAGATGCGGTTCTGCACCTGAACCGACATTGGCTCGTCAAATTCCTTGAGACAATCAACCCGGACATTATGACGTTTCCGGGATGAAAAACAGTAAATGGCGTTATCATCACCACTGGCCTTCAGGCCCAGCGCCAAGGTCATCAGAGCTTCCTTCTCCACATCCAGAATCCGACGTCCGTCAAGCCAGGCGTCGGTAGACAGGGAAACATCCGCCAAAATGGCCGCCGCCAAGTCTCTGGTCTGGTTCCGATAATCAGTATAAATCTGATCGCTGCCTTCGCCCCGGGCCAGCAGATCGCAGCTTGAGCGGATCATAGCGTCAATGTCCAGGTCTTTACCATCCTGCTGACGATACACCCTTTCCCGCCGGGGTCTCAGGGCTTCAAACTGACGTTGAATGCGGTGAATCCGGCGGCGCGTCGCCTCGTCTGGCTGCCAGCCTGCGCTTTCTTCCTCGACTTTTGCCGAATAAACTGCGCAGAATTTCTGCCGGTAGCTTTGCAAGCGGTAATCCCATTCAGGGTAGCTATGCTCGGCCATCACCGGGGCTGGGTCAACGCCCTGTCCGGCGATGGAAACATCCAGTTTTATGGTCGCCGCCACGGTCTTTTTGTTGCGAGTCAGGGAAAGTTCGTCCAAATCATCAACAGCCGACTGAACATCTTCATCTTCGTCATCATCCACGGCCCGGTTGACATTGACCATTTCCGCCAGCGACACCACCTTTTCAAAGCGGTTAAGCACCAGTGGATCATCTTTGTCCGCCTGATCATTTTCCTCTCGCACGCCGTCATGCTTACGCCCATCACGCAGATCCTTGAAAATATTCTGTCCGCTTTCGTCTTCGCCACTATCTTCACTGGCATCGAAGGCGGACCTGTGGTGAACATCCACGCTGCCCCAAAGCGGCACGGCGAGAAAACTTTTATAGGTCCGGGGCAGTTTAGGGAAATCAGGCACGCCATGATCCTGCAACACCACCTGCAACAGCTCCACCGCCGCCTGATGCTCTCTATTATCTCCGAACAGAAGATCACATATAATCTGCTCAAGTCGCGCTTCGAATGTCGGCAGTCGCCGTCGCGGTCGATGGATGGAAAGAGCATCACATAAGAGAACATACTTTTTCCGTAATCCCGGAAAAATATCGAGTATTTCCTCTGTTGTCTTCCAGGCTTGGGCAATAAAGATAAGATCCTGATGCAAGGCGTTTCTGGCCTTTATTTCAGGCAGGTTCCGGCCATGAGCAAGAAACGCCGCCAGCCAGATATAGAGTGATTTGTTTAAATCCGGATCCTCGAAATAGTCAATCCGGTGTGGCAACAGCAAGCTGTCATTATCCCGTTTGGCCACATCAAGACGCTCATGATCCAACCCAAGACGCATGGCCCAGGTCAGACGGTGACCCTGCGCAGTGGCACTCACGCTGCCCACATCGACACCCGGATCCCCCCCAATGGCGCGGAAGAAAATACTGATCATTTCCCGAATATCGTCGAGATAAACAGCGGCTTCCGGATAATGAGGATAACTGGATTGATTACGCACCAGCTTATCCCATCTTTTGCCCACCAGTTCTTCTGGTTCAAATAAATCGAACATACGCCTCTTTTCCCTATTCGAAAGTGGCGCGAACCACCTCCAGCAAGCCTTCCTTGGCGCTCTCTTCATCGCTCAGGGGTTCAATCAGGGTCGCCTGCGCCGCCTCTAGCGGAGATATACCCGCCATCATCAGCGTCGCACAGTAAACCAGAAGGCGGGTTGAGGCGCCCTCTTCCAAATCAAGATCTTTCAGATTACGGATACTGCGCGCCAAATTGACCAACGGTACGCACCGCATCCGGTCCAGTCCTGTTTCTTTGCAGATAATCTGGACTTCCTGTTCCGCCGCGGGATAATCAAAATCGATGCCGATAAAGCGTTGACGCGTGCTGGGCTTCAAGGATTTCAGAATATTCTGATAGCCGGGGTTATAGGAGATCACCATCATGAAATTATCAGGCGCTTCCAGAAGCTCCCCCGTGCGTTCCAACGGCAACAAACGGCGATCATCGGTCAAAGGGTGCAGAACCACCGTCACATCCTTACGGGCCTCCACCACTTCATCCAGATAACAAATGCCCCCCTGACGTACGGAATGGGTTAAGGGACCATCCACCCACTGGGTCTCCCCGCCTTTAAGCAAGAAGCGGCCGGTGAGATCCGCCGCCGTTAGATCATCATGACAGGCGACCGTGTTCAGGGAAAGACCCAGCCGCGCCGCCATATGGGAGACAAAACGGGTCTTGCCACAGCCTGTCGGGCCTTTCAACATCACCGGCAGACCTTGCCTGAAAGCCGTTTCAAAAAGCACACACTCGTTTCCGGACGGTCTATAAAAAGGAATGGCATCCTCCATAATCACAGTTGCATCCATCAGTATTGTTCCTATTCTGTCTCTTAAGAGGAAGAAGGCGGCACCAAGGTGCCCTGGCGCCGCCCTCGTATTAACATCAGCGATGGTTGATGCTGATAGATTAACCAACCACGGCTTGCTCTTCCTTGCCTTTGGTGAAAGTCGCATAGACAAACAAGGCGACCCCAACCACCACAATGATTCCGGACCCCAGGCGCAGCCAATAGAAGAGGGCAATCTGTTCCTGAACTTCCATGAAATCCATACCAAGCACCCGTTGCAAATGTGTCTGCAGAACACCGGCAGCGGTCAAGGTGAACGTCATGAAACACATGCCGGAACAGGTGATCCAGAAGCTCCACATGTTCAGGTTCTGGTTATAGGGCTGCATGCCGCGCAATTTGGGCATGGCATAAGTAATGATCGCCAGATTGATCATCACATACGCCCCGAAAAACGCCAGATGGCCATGAGAAGCGGTTACTTGTGTGCCGTGAGTATAGTAATTGATCGGCGCCAGTGTATGCAGGAATCCCCAAACCCCTGCCCCAAAGAAAGACAGGACAGTACATCCCAGGACCCACAGGATCGCCGCCTTGTTGGGATGGTTGCGACTGCCTTTACGGACGATGTAGAAAGAGAAAATCACCATCGCCAGGAAGGGAAAGACTTCCAGTGCGGAAAAAATGCTGCCGATCCACTGCCAGTAGCCCGGTGTTCCGATCCAGTAATAATGATGACCTGTCCCCAGAAGACCGGAAAAAAGCGCCAGGCCAACGATGATATAGAGCCATTTTTCGATCACTTCCCGGTCTACACCGGTCATTTTGATCAACAGAAAGGCCAGAATAGACGCCAGAATCAATTCCCATACACCTTCCACCCAAAGATGGACCACATACCACCAGTACATTTTGTCCAGTGCCAGATTGGATGGATTATAAAAAGCAAACAGGAAGAACAACGCCAGCCCCCAAAGCCCGAGAGTCAGGATCATGGCGACAACGGTTTTCTTACCCCGCATCAGGGTCATGGAAATATTAAACAGAAAAATCAGAGCAACAATAACAATCGCCACCTTGATCCACAGGGGCTGCTCGAGGAATTCACGTCCTTCATGTATGCCGAACAGATACCCAATCACGGCCGCAGCCGCCCCGAACAAAAATAACCAGAACTGGATCCAGGCCAGTTTCGGGCTGTAAATTTCAGTTTCCGTTTCTTCCGGCAACAGATAGTAGGCAGCCCCGAAGAACCCCATCAACAACCAAACGATCAAGGCATTGGTATGTATCATGCGAATGATATTAAACGGCACCAGGTCAGAAAGAAAATTGGGGAAAACATAAATGGTTCCCGCAATCAAGCCCCCCAGGACCTGCGCCACGAAAAGCCCCATAGCCGCGACAAAATACGGATAGGCCAGTCTTTGTGTACTATATTTCATAATTCTCTCCTGCTCCCTTACTCGTCATCTGGCTGAGGTGGCCAGTTCTGTGTATCTATGCGGCTGATCCATTCAAAAAAGGCCGCCAGATCTTCATGCTCCTGATCCGTCAGATTGAATTGAGGCATTTGCCGTCGACCTTCAATTTCGGTTGGCATGGCCTGCATCCAGGCTTTCAGCCCTTCACGGGCCCCATCAGGATCATCAACGCCGCCGTATTTGATCCAAACCTTCCCCAGTTCCGGTGCGTAATATGCCCCTTCCCCAAACAAAGTATGGCAATTGATACAGGAATTCTTCTCCCATACATGTTTTCCCCGGGCGACAGAATCGCTCAAGGTGCTTACGTCTGTACTCTTATTCAGGATATACAAATGGCTCTGCGCGGTGAGCGCCACGAATATCACGAAAAAGAAAATCGTCCCGCCAAAAAAGATATTGCGGGCCGCCGTCTTTGTCATTCCTTCCGACATAATAGAATTCTCCTGCACTATTATTATTTCAGAAGATGGCCACCACTCACTTGTCTCCCCTTGATAAACAACTGATACACCCCTTCATATAACATGTATATTTAATACATGTTTATTATACATTGATCGACATCAAGAAAACCTAGTGCATCGCGTTTTCTGTTAAGTATTAATTGGGGTTTATTAATTATAGAACTCGGGTAAACTGATGAAAAATTGACGTGACCTAAGGGCTTATGACCATAAAAGAAACTACATTCACCTTTTCCAACCCCCAGGACCACCAGATGATTGGTATCCTGCACCATCCTGATACGTTATCCGGCACAGTCGGCCTTCTGGTCGTCGTGGGGGGGCCACAGTATCGTATCGGAGCCCATCGACAATATGTTCACATGGCACGGCATGCCGCCCGGGAAGGCATTCCAGCCATGCGCTTTGACTATAGCGGCGTTGGCGACAGTCAAGGAACCTATCCGGGTTTTGAACAGGTCGCACCTGACATCCATAGTGCGATTGATGCTTTTCTGCACCAGTGTCCGCAAATTAAAACTGTGGCTTTGTGGGGACTTTGCGAAGGAGCGTCTGCCTTGTTGCTGGGGGGCGCAGCACATCCCGCCGTGTCCCATATCGTGCTCGCCAATCCCTGGGTCAGGTCAGATAGCGGCCTCGCCAAGGCTTACGTCAAACACTATTATTGGGACCGCCTGAAAAGCCCGGACCTCTGGCGCAAAGTCTTTTCCGGCGGCCTGAACCTGAAGGCGGCATTTTCCGGCCTTTGGGATAATGTCCAAAAAGCTTTCCTCCCGCAAAAAAACATAGATGACAACTCAAGCTCTTCAAAGCAGCCAGATACACGTCCTTTTCCGGACCGCATGCAAACGGGGCTCGCTGCCTTTTCTGGGAAAAGCCTGTTGATCCAGAGTGGCAATGACCTGACAGCGCGGGAATTTGATGACCTCATCAACTCTGACACACAATGGAAAGAGACCATCGCCTTAAAAATTAATCAACGCATCGACATCGCCGATACGGATCATACATTTTCCTGTGAGAAGTGGCGCGCTGAAGTGGCAAAATCAACAGCAAACTGGCTTAAGTCCAGTCCTTAAGATAGAATTTCGTGCATCTCCAATGGCGTCTTGTGCTGCCCCCCGAATTCAGTGAGGAAGAAATCAAAGAACTGATCCATATCCGCAAGAAATAAGTCCAGATCCTCTGCCGTTTTCACGTAGGGTGCCCCCCCCAACATCAGAGAAGAACTATGATAGGCATAATTAAAATAAGTCTTGCCCACCGCCGTCATACGTCGCACCATGCGAATTTGATCAGCCGCCCGTATTCCCTCCGGGGTCAAAGGAATACGTTCCAGCAGGCCGGATTTAACCAGCACACCCGCCATCAGAGATCTTAAGCCGGAAGCCCCGGCAATTCTGGGATAAATGGTGCTGCCCCACCGGGCCAGCAATCCATCATATCCCCGGGTATTCGGCAATTCCAGAATGTTATATTCCCACCCTTCAAACCAATAGGGTTGACTTGAAAGTCCAATAAAATTCGGACCATGATCATAAGAAAAATTGGTATCCGCCACCACACTGCAATCAACAAGATACCCCAACTCACTCAATATTTCCGCCGTGTGTGGTCCTGCACCATATCGGCCAGCCTTAAAAATAGTTGGGCGGGTTCCCATCGCCTTTTCAATTGCATCCGTCAAATAGGAGAGCTTATCCTTTTCCAATTGATATGGCAGATTGCCTGCATAGGAATTCACCCGATTGACTTCCTCCTCATAAGGCGGGGATACCCACGGATGCAAATGCGTCCCGATAAGGCATTCTCCTTTATCCGCCAGATTTTTCAGTACGGCGACCGCCGCCTGATTCTCCACCACCGGATAATCAATACAGTAAGTCGGAACAATATCATATTTCCTGAAAATCGTCTGTGCCAGATGTTGATGACCAATATTGTCAACCGAACGGCTCTCCCGATCAAACGGCGCCGCCCAGTCAAACTCTTCCTCTGTATCAATAACAACGGTCAAAGTCGGGGTCTTCGGCATAGGACACGGATGGTTCTTTTGAGAAAACAAATTTTCACTCCACAGACAGAAAATAAAATAGCAATATGCTCTTACCACAGATACACTGCTCAAGCACACTGGTTCTAAGTAAAATACAAAAAGACAGCCAAAAAACTTTTAATACAGATAACTTATATTTTTTATTAATATAATAATGCTACATCCAAAGAAACATTTAATAAAACTGGATTTCAAAATTGGCCCTCGTATCAAGTCTCGTTGCAAATCTGCTTTTTCTCGGGTTCAACCTGGGCATATTCTATGCCATTTACTGGGCCTATAAAGAAGATTCCAGAATTGAAGAAGAACAAAAAAACATAACAAAAAACCGGAATTAGAAGCCAGATATTATGCGCGATATATTTATTTTCTCCGCAGTGCTCTGCATTTTGCTGGCCACCCTCAGAAAGCCACAGATTGGGATATTAGGCTGGCTCTGGCTATCAATCATGAACCCCCATAAAGAAGCTTTTGGCTGGATTTATTCTTTGCCTGTTCTGGATATGATTGCCGGCGTAACCTTTATCAGCGTTTTGATCAATTTCAAAAAAGCAGAAAAAGCGATGTTTCATCCCATTGCCATTATTCTGCTTATTTTCTATTTTTGGGCCTGCATGTCGACCATATTCGCCACATCATTTGACCTGAGTTTCCCCCGATGGATATATTTCTCGAAAACCATGGTATTCATCCTGTTGATGCTGTTGTTTTTAAATAAAAAACACTGGATTATTTCCTCTATCTTTGTATTTGTTTTTGCCGTTGGCCTGACTGGGGCCAAAGGTGGCATGTTTACTATTCTCACCGGTGGCGGCTATCGCATCTGGGGAGCCCCAGGCACAGCTTGGGGCGACAATAACGGTGTCTCTCTGGCCGTGCTGATGGTTACACCTATGATCTTTGCCCTGAAGGATGTTTTGGACAAAAAAATCCTGCGCCTCAGTGTTTACGGTACCTCGTTCCTGTCATTCATTTGTATTCTTGGCACGCAATCCCGCGGTGGCCTTGTCGGTATTATTGGTGTGAGTATGGCTTTTTTCGTGCGTACGAAACATAAACTGGTCATGGGAGTTCTTATTTTTATTTGTGGTCTCGGCGTGTTGGCCTTTATGCCGGATTCGTGGAAAAGCCGCATGGAAACCATTCAAACCTATGAACAGGATGCGTCCGCCTCCACCCGGATCATACAATGGAACTATGCCGTTCAACTGGCGAACGAGCGTCCAATCCTCGGACATGGGTTCTATGCCCGGTTTCATCAGCCGCTTTATCAAAAATACCTGACCGGCATTGACAAAAACAGATCCGTGCACAGCGTTTACTTCCAAATTCTCGAAGAGCAAGGCTATGTCGGCTTGTTTATTTATCTTCTGCTTATGGTGACAGCTATCGTTTCCGCCCATAAGGTGTCCAAGCAAGCCAAACAACGAGATGACCTCAAATGGGCCAGTTCCCTGCTTTATTTCAGCCAGTTCAGCATCGTAGGCTTTGCTTTCAATGGGCTAACCATTAATGTAGCCTATCTGGACCTGTATTATTATCTCCTCGCTTTCATTGTTCTGTTGATCAGCCATGTCAAAATGGAACTGGCCGCAGACCACACAAAAACCTCACAACAAACTGTACTTGGGACTTGACGAATCTTATGACCAAAAAAATCATTCACCTCATTGCCGCGGCACGCCCTAACTTTATGAAGATTGCCCCGCTGTATCATGCCCTGAACCGTCAGGACTGGTGCACGCCACGCATCATTCATACAGGCCAACATTACGATGCCAATATGTCTGACAGTATCTTTGCAGACCTTATGTTGCCACAGCCACACTTCCATCTGGGCATCGGCAGTGGCACTCACGCCCATCAGATCGGCAACGTGATGATGAAGTATGAACAGATTGTTCTGGAACAGGAACGCCCCGATTTTCTTGTCGTCGTTGGCGATGTCAATCCCACTGCGGCATGCTCTCAGGTTGCAACCAAACTGCATATTCCTGTCGCTCATTTAGAAGCAGGTCTGCGCAGCGGCGACAGACGTATGCCGGAAGAAATCAACCGCCTGGTTACGGACGCCATTTGTGATGCATTATGGACTCCGTCTCCTGATGCCGACGAAAACCTTAAACGTGAAGGCCATCCGGACAGCCGTGTGGTGCGGGTCGGCAATATCATGATGGACTCCTTCGAACTTCTCCGTGACAAGATCGAAGCCGAGAAATCACCGGAAAAATTCGGCCTGGAAGAAGGCAATTACGGGGTTGTTACCCTGCATCGTCCTTCCAATGTCGATGGCTATGATACATTAAAAAAACTTGTTGATCAGTTGATCGAAGTATCCCAGAAAATCCAGCTGATTTTCGCCGTTCACCCGCGCACACGCAACAGCCTGCAGGAACATGGTTTCTGGGATGGTCTGCAGGAGGTAAAAGGTCTTAAACTGGTGGAGCCTGTGAGCTATACCCCGTTTATGAGCCTGGTCAAATCAGCAAAACTGATCATTACGGATTCCGGCGGCATTCAGGAAGAAACCACCTATCTCAATATCCCTTGTCTGACCCTTCGGGAAAATACCGAACGCCCCATTACCATTACCGAAGGCACCAATAAACTGGTGCCGCTGGAAGAGTTGCAGGAACATGTAGACCAGGTGTTGCGTGGTGAGTGGCGGACAGGTCACAAACCGGACCTGTGGGATGGCAAAACCGCCGACCGTGTGGTGGCGGAAATTCATAAGGCGCTGTTCTAGGCCCTGTCGGACGATATCGCTTCCGGAATTTTGCGGCCCCTGGTGGCGGCGCCAAGGAATTCCGGAAACACCACACCACTGCTGAGATCAGCAAGCGTATAGCCGTCAAGGACCGTGAGAAAGGCTTTTAAGGCCTGACTGAGCGCAATGGACAGCTTACAGCTTGCCGCAATCTTGCAGTTTGAGGTTTCCTGACTGAAACATTCAACGATGGACATATCTTCTTCCGTATAGCGGACCAGTTGACCAACGTTGATCTCGGCCGCAGGCCGCCCCAAACGAAACCCGCCATTCTTTCCGCGCACGGTTTGCAAATATCCCCCCTTGCCCAGCTCATGCACGATCTTCATCAAATGGTTACGGGAAATATCAAAGACTTCGGAAACCTCATTGATCGACACCAAACGTTCATCATGCACTGCCACATACATCATCAAACGCAGGGAATAATCCGTAAAGGCAGTTAATTTCATCAAGACCTCGTTTTTTTGATCATGCGTTTCGTCAAATTAATCCGTTGCCACCATAGCCTCTTTTTCCAGACGCAAAATTTCGCTTTTACGCTGTTTTTCGGACTCTGATTTCAATTGTCCGCAGGCCGCGAGAATATCTTCGCCGCGCGGGGTACGGATCGGGGCTGAAATCCCCGCATCAAAGACATACTCAGAAAATTTCCGGACCCGATCATCATCAGAACGCTGGTAATCTGATCCCGGCCACGGGTTGAACGGGATGAGGTTTACCTTGGCATAAATGCCATATTTATTCAATAACTTGACCAGATTACGCGCATCTTCATCGCTGTCGTTGATGTCTTTCAACATAATATACTCAAAGGTAATCTTGCGTGACATCTTGGCGCCGGGATAGTCACGACATGCCGCAAGCAATTCCTCCAGCGGATATTTCTTGTTGATCGGCATGATTTCGTTGCGAACATCGTTATTAACCGCATGCAGGGAGACTGCCAGGTTAACGCCAATCTCTTCGCCGCAGCGCTTCATTTCCGGCACCACGCCAGATGTGGACAAGGTGATCCGACGGCGGGACAGGCTGATGCCCTGCTCGTCCATAATGATCTTCAGAGCTTTTTTGACATTGTCAAAGTTATAGAGAGGCTCTCCCATGCCCATCATCACAACGCTGGACAGAACCCGGCCTTCCGACGGGGTTGGCCATTCGCCTAGATGGTCCCGGGCGACCATAAATTGCATAACGATTTCCGCAGGCGTCAGATTACGCACCAGTCTCTGGGTACCCGTATGACAGAACTTGCAGGTCAGGGTGCAGCCGACTTGTGAAGAAACACAGAGAGTACCACGGTCACGTTGCTCATCAGGAATGAAGACCGTCTCGACCTCGTTACCGTCCGGGAATTTCATCAGCCATTTGCGGGTGCCGTCTTTCGAAACCAGCGCTTCGATAATTTCTGGCCGGCCAATGGTAAAATTATCCGCTAGTTTCTGGCGGATATCCTTGGACACATTCAGCATCTCGTCAAAGCTTTTAACGCCCTGATGATAGATCCAGTGCCAGACCTGGGTCGTACGCATCTTGATCTGCTTTTCCGGAATGCCAATATCACGCAGTCGGTCACCGATTTCCGCCCGGTCAAGCCCGACCAGAGTCTTTTCCACATCCAGCATAGGCCGCGCAACTACTGTCGGCTCTGTTCCAAGGGGTAACGTTCGCATAGCACAATAGCCGCCCCTTACGAGACAGCTCTCTCATTTTAATTACATTATGGGCTGCTCATACGAGCAAATGGTCGATAAGTCAAATAAAGCCAGTCCTAATGGCAGGCTTTGGTGATCGCATTATGAGCGGCGGTGAAGCCAGACAGAGAAAAACGATAACTGGTGTTATTGCCACGACCACTCTGTGCAGACATCACCATGGTGCTGCCCCGCTTCATTGCCTGGGCCATGGTATTGTCTGCCTTCACATCATCTCCCCAGGCGCCGTCCCCTTCTGTAAACAACCGGAACGGCCGGTTTTTATCTATTTTCATAGATACCCGGGAATTTTTCTTAAAATTATACCCGACCACAAAATTAACTTCATTCTTAATTTTCCGCGCCGGCTTATGAGAAACTGTCAGGAACGGATTGCCGTGTTTCAGGCTTTTCGGTGTCGCTGATTTGGGAATAGAAATCATGTAGCAGACTTTTTCGCCATTCGTTTTCTTCAACAAAAACGCGTCCCAGTCCCGATAGGTCCCAAGCAACTGGCGACTATCCGCCAAGGCCGCATTTGCGCCCAAAAGAGCGCTGAACAGTACACATAAAAATACGCTAAAAATTCTTTTCAATGGAAAACCTCAATAAACCTGTTTTATTCGTTACACCCTAACAAAATCATTGGGCATCATCAAGGCAGGTCGGAAATTAATTGTTCCTTTCGGAATCTGCGCTTATAAATCTTCCAACCAACACCTAAGTCTTGGTTGATTTATCCCTCTCCTGTAGGTTAAAGCTAGCCATATAAGAATGAGTGGTGTAGATATACTCAATAATTGTTTCATCTGTAACTAAATGACCATTCCTGAAGGAGCAGACTAATCATGAAGAAAACCTATACAGACGCCGCATCGGCCCTGGAAGGCGTGCTGAAAGACGGCATGACCATCATGGCCGGCGGATTTGGCCTCTGCGGCATCCCAGAAAACCTGATCACTGCTCTGCGGGACAGTGGCGTAAAAGATATTACCGCCATCAGTAATAACGCCGGTGTTGATGATTTCGGGCTTGGGCTGCTCCTGCAGACACGGCAAATCAAGAAAATGATTTCTTCATATGTCGGGGAAAACAAGGAATTCGAACGCCAGTATCTGGCACAAGAGCTGGACCTTGAATTCAACCCTCAGGGCACTCTTGCCGAGCGATGCCGCGCCGGCGGGGCCGGCATTCCCGGGTTTTACACAAAGACCGGGGTCGGCACCTTAATCGCAGAAGGTAAAGAACATAAAGAATTTAACGGTGAAACCTACATCATGGAAACCGGTCTGGTGGCCGATGTTTCACTGGTGAAGGCCTGGAAAGGTGATAAGGAAGGCAATCTGATTTACAGAAAAACGGCCCGTAACCTGAATCCCAATATGGCCACAGCAGGCAAAATCACCATTGCCGAAGTCGAAGAGTTGGTCGAAGTCGGCGAACTGGACCCAGACGAAATTCACACACCGGGCATTTACGTTCAGCGCATCATCCAGTCGAAAGACCTGGAAAAGCGCATCGAAAAAGTTACCACCCGGACAAGAGGAGAATAAGCATGGCCTGGACAAGAGAAGACATGGCCCGCAGAGCCGCCCAGGAACTGAAAGACGGCTTCTACGTTAATCTGGGCATCGGCATTCCCACCCTCGTCGCCAATTACATTCCCGAAGGTGTCGAAGTCACCCTGCAGAGTGAAAACGGCATGCTGGGCATGGGCCCCTTCCCTTATGAGGAAGAAGTCGACCCGGACCTGATCAACGCTGGTAAGCAGACCATCACCGAACTGCCAAGCACCAGTTATTTTTCCTCTGCTGACAGTTTTGCCATGATCCGCGGCGGGCATATCAACCTGAGCATCCTCGGCGCCATGCAGGTGTCGGAAAAAGGCGATCTCGCCAACTGGATGATCCCTGGGAAAATGGTAAAAGGCATGGGCGGTGCTATGGATCTGGTGGCGGGCGTGAAAAAAGTCGTCATTATCATGGATCACAATGCCCGCGATGGCAGCCCCAAACTGCTCCACGAATGCAACTTGCCGCTGACCGGGGTTGGCGTGGTTGATATGGTGATTACCGACGTTGGCGTTTTCACCATTGACGAAACAGGCATTACCCTGACGGAACTTGCCCCCGACGTCACCATTGAGGAAGCCCGCGAACGCACCGAAGCCAATTTCAAAGTCTCCGAGGCCGTTTCCTAAAGTAATAAAAGAATGATGGCTGGTCAGACCGTCAATTCAGAAAATTAAAGGCAGAAACCTGACATATGGGACACCATGGAGCGCTGTAGCGCTTCCCGCTTTGGGTCAGTATGAAAAGGTTTCTGCCTTATCGCCAAGTAATTCACCTCAAAAACCGTTTCCAGACACCTCTGTATACGACAACTGCCTTGAGAGGCAGATGCTCTTATTTTTCCTATTCAACGACCATCTCCAGATAACCGGCCGCACATTATTCATAAATAAACATTGAAATATTATTGTAAAACATTATTATTTTGGAATTATTGATGACCATGATGAGTCGCGACCGGCATGCGTTCCCACGAAAAAAAAATTATCTTCCTGGCCACTCTCTGCCTGTTTTCCTGCCCGGTTGCCTTGGCGGAAAGTTCTCAGAAGGGCGACGAATGGAGCAACCGGGGCACCCCGTTACGGGTGATCATCCGGCCAAGAGAACGTCAAAAGACCCCGGCAGAACTTTACCAGAAAACATCTGAAAAGGTGGAAAATTATATCGCCACCCATGATTGGTCCGTTACCTTGGACAATCGATTTTTCTCAGGCCATGAAGATCGTCAGTTCATCGAAAACTACACGACCGAGGCCTCGGAAGACCGTTTCCACGGCCTGAATAAAACCCTGTCCACCCATGGTGATAAAACACTCGCTCTGGCCAAGGTTGAATTTAAAAGCCACCGCCTTTACAATCAGGTGTCCCGCAACATCATAAATCCGCTCTACACTCTGCAAACCGGTCCGGGGACCTACAATCCCGACTTCACAACCCATGCCCGAGCGGGCCAGGATTGGCTGGTGATGAACATGCAGAGCATTGGAACTTATGCAGAAAAAGGAACCCGCCGCCCCATCGCGCGCATGTTAACCACCGCACCAAAATATTTTAACTTCAACGCCTCATTGAAGAAGTCCCAGAATATCATGCAGGAAAATGCCGCGCGCAAGTCAACTATTCAACCGCTGACAACTGAATAATTCCCCCCTCTTCCCTGCATTATTTCCTTCCCCCTTTTCCCAAAGTTGATATGATCTTTTCGCGGGCCGCCACGAGGAGGCCTCAACTACAGACATAAGAAAATATATATAGGGATACTCATATGAAACGCTTCCTTTTGCTTCTCACCCTTCCTTTCTGCACCAGTCCTCTCGCGCATGCTGCGGAAAAGGCCTTTACTTTTGCCAATGTAAAGACGGGACAGACCATCCTGACCGCTGACGATAATTATATGAACCGTATGGGGGCTGCGGAAATCGCCATTCGCACTGGCTCGACCACAGCTGACAAAACTGCCGCGGACCTTAAGGCTCAATATAAAGCCAATGTTCTGGAATGGACACCCGCCGAGAAGAAGCAGATATCGGATCTTGTGGCAGCAAACCAGGAACGGCTTGACCTGATAGAGCACCTCCTTCCCAAAAAAGTCACCTTTGTCAAAGTTACCAAAAACGTGGAAGGTGGTCTGCCACACACCCGCGACAACGCCATTGTCCTGCCCACCAATTCCGGGCCCCTAACAGAAAAACTGTTTTACCACGAATTGTTCCATGTTCTTTCCCGGACCCAAAAGCATCAGCATGATACCCTTTACGGCCTGATTGGTTTCGCCCCCTGCGATTATCACGGCAACGAAGAGGTCAATGCCAAGAGCCTGACGAACCCGGACGTGCCCGCCGAAGGATATTATCTGCCCGTTACACTGGACGGCAAGTCTTCAGCCGTTATGACATTTCTCTATGCCGCCTTTCCGGCCTTTGATCCGACTGTGGAGCGCGGGTTTGGGGGGCATTTCGGATTTGGCCTGCTGAAAGTCGACACACAGGACGGAGTCTGCACTGTTGACACAGATGCAGAAGGCAGAGCCCAGATCCTCAAACCGGAGAATGTGCCTGACTTCTTCGCCGCCATCGGCAAAAATACAAACTATATTATTCATCCGGAAGAAGTTCTCGCCGATAATTTTGTTTTTGTGATGACCGAAAAAACCGATCTGCCCAACCCGGAAATTCCCGCCCGCCTGAAAGACTGGCTGACGAAAAAATAATAGTTATAAGAAAGATGCTTACCCCATATGACACACAGCCCCACTGTCCCCGTAGCTGCTATCTATATGCTGGTCTACGCCCTAAGTTACGCGGCTCTCTGGGCCTGTGTGCGTCACCTTTCCGGGGATATTCATCCCGTGGTGCTGGTCTTTTTTCGCACCTTCTTCGGTATGGCGGCCATCCTGCCAATCCTGTTTAAAGTCAAACTGCCGCCTTTAAGTTCAGGCCTTTATCCTCTGTTCACGTTGCGCGCCGTCCTGAACATCACATCGGTCATGGGCGCCTTCTATGCCGTCAGCATGATCCCCCTCGCCGATGCGGTGGCATTTAGCTACGCCGCGCCAATCTTCGCCACCTTGCTCGCCGTCTTTATTCTAAAAGAGAAAATCGGCCGGCATCGTATTTTCGCCATTCTCTGTGCCTTTGTCGGCGTGCTTATTCTGATCCGGCCGGGGTTCCAGACCCTGAACAGCGGCGTGCTGGCCGCGCTGGGCTCCGCCGGCTGTTTTGCCGCCACCGTGATTTGTGTCAAATTACTGACCCGGAAAGAAAACCCGGCAATCGTCAGCCTGATGAGTTTTATCATCGCGGTTCCCTTGAGTCTCGCCGCCGCTCTGTTTTACTGGCAATGGCCTGTGGGTGAGCAGTGGTTTTATGTCATAGGCATGGGGATATTATCGGCCACAGCCCATATATGTCTGGCCCGCGCTCTGGCCCGCGCCGATTTATCTGCCGTTATGCCAATCGATTTTTCCCGCATTATATTCGCTGCCCTGATGGGAATCAGCCTGTTTGGCGACCCGCTGGACGGCTTGACCTTCCTTGGCGGCGGCCTTATTTTGGCCAGCGCCATTTACGCCACCCATCGGGAACGTAAACAACTCGCCCAGGAAACTGCCCCCCGGAGCCCGTCATGACTTCTCCCGCCCCCGATATCCCTGAAACCAATAACTTTCTTGGCATCGGATTTATCCTGATGTCCTGCGTCACCATGACCTTATCCGCCCTCTTGATCCGTCATATCGGCAAGGATCTCGGCAGTTTTGAAGTCGTTCTGATCCGTTGCAGTTTCACTCTGATCTTCACACTGGTGCTTAATGCCAGATTGGGCGGAAAACTTTTCCACAGCCCCCGCCCGGTTTTGCTGACCTTGCGATCGATTATTCTGGCCGTAATTGTTCTTGGCAATTTCTACGCCATCGTGCATCTGCCGCTGGTGCAGGTGACCGCCCTGCAATTCACCAAACCATTGTTCATCGTCGCTCTCGCCGCCCTGTTTCTCAGTGAAAACATCCGACTGCCCCGAACCATGGCAACGCTCTGCGGTTTTATTGGCATTCTGGTTATTTTAAGACCGGGAGAAGCCGAACTTCACATCGCTCATCTGGCGGTTCTTTCCGCCGCCCTCGGGATGGCGGTCATCGCCATTATCACCAAAAAACTGACCCGTGATCACCTGTCATGCACCATGGTTTTTTACGGCAATCTGGTGATTATCCTTATCTGCAGTCTCCCTGCATTTATGAATTGGCAGATGCCAAGCCTGCTACAATGGGGCCTGATCGCCGCCCTGGGACTGAGCACTTACGGAGGACAGACATTTATGGTCCAGGCTTACCGCCATGGCGACACCACGGTCGTCTCTCCCTTTGAGTATGTTCGCATCATTTTTATCGCCATCGCCGGTTTCATCGTCTTTGGCGAGATTCCCGATCGCTGGACCCTCGGCGGCGCGGCCATCATTATCGGCGCAACCCTCTTTATCGCCTATCGTGAATCCCGCAAGAAACGCCGCGCCGCCGCCGGACTTTAGGATATTTTTTTAGGACATACCCTAAGTTTGCTCTCGACAAGCCCCGCTAAATCGGGCAAATTGTTACCAACCAGTAACATCAAACCACATAGAGTGAACACAACATGGATATTCAAGGATTATCTGCCATTGTAACCGGTGGCGCATCTGGATTGGGTGAAGCGACAGCCCGCCGTCTGGCCAAGGCCGGGGTAAAAGTCAGCATCTTCGATATGAATGCGGAACGCGGCCCCAAGGTCGCCAGCGACATCGGCGGACATTTCGAAAAAGTAGATGTCTCTTCCGCCGATGATGTCGAGAAGGCCCTTGCCAACAGCGCCGCCGCCCACGGCGAAGCCCGCATTGTTGTTAACTGCGCCGGTATCGTCGTCGGGGAGAAAACCGTCGGGCGTGACAATGTACCGCATAGTCTGGACAGTTTTTCCAAAGCCATTCAGGTCAATCTGATCGGAACCTTTAACGTCATCCGCCTTGCCACGGCCCGTATGGCGGGCCTGGAGCCGCTGGACACCACAGAACGTGGCGTGGTCATCAACACGGCCTCTATCGCCGCCATGGACGGCCAGATCGGACAGGCCGCCTATTCCGCCTCGAAAGGTGGCATCGTCGGCATGACCCTGCCGATCGCCCGCGACCTTTCCAAGCTTGGCATTCGGGTTTGCACTATCGCGCCGGGGCTGTTCATAACCCCGATGATGGAAAGTCTGCCCGAAGAAATTCAGGAATCCCTCGGCAGCAGCGTGCCTTTCCCCAGTCGTCTTGGTAGACCGGAAGAATATGCGCAACTGGCTCAACAAATCTGTGAAAACGCCATGTTGAATGGGGAAGTGATCCGCCTCGACGGCGCCATCCGGCTCGCCCCCCGGTAACCCGGGCCAAGCAGAGACATAATATATTCGCTAAAAAGGAGCCTGACGGCTCCTTTTTTATGTTTCACACACGACTTGTTTCTTAATGGGCGCAGTTGATAATCATGACATCCCGGTTGAGGCGCTTGATGATTTCTTCGCAGGTATTGCCGCGCATCGCCGCCAGAATACCGCGACGGGCCAACGTGCCAATCACCACCACATCTGCATCAATATCGTCAGCCACCGTAGAGATGATGGTCGCCGGGTTGCCCTGCTGCACATGAATATTTTTTTGGTCGGCTTCTGTATCCCGCAACAGTTTCGCCCGATCCGGGAATTCCATGGAATCCTCATAGGCGTTAACGATATGCTTCTCCGCCCCATATGACTGGGCCATCAGACGGCTCATTTTCAGTATCTTCTCATTCAGCTCGGCATAACGGGGGTTATCGGTCTGCATATTTACAGCTGCCAGAATGGTTTTACGCTGCAACTCTGCAGTAGGATGTACAATCAGGACAGGACAATCAGCAATCCTAAGCAGAGACCATTTGGACGGTGACAAGTCATTCTGGTTTTTCTCCGTCGTATAATCGGACATGATGATCAGTTGGGCGTCCCGACGCCGCACCATATCCTGGATGGAGCGGTGCCAATCCTCGGTCCAGAATACTTCCGCTGTATAATTAATATTTGCCTCCGTCAGAGGCTTAACAAGATCTGCAAACCAAGTGTTATCGCAATGGAACTGAAAAACACCCTGACCTTTGCGCAACTTGTCCATTTCAAAGGTGATATACAAATGGATCGATACCCCGTCTTCCAGGATTTCGTTCATCATCATTGCCCGCTTCAAGGCAAATTGTGTTTTTTCCGCCGGATCAATGACGACAATTACATTATTCAAGATCTTTTCAGTAGAGGACATATCAGACTTCCCTTTGGTCACGATGAATTTTGGTTCGAGGTATTACATGCCTTAAATATACCGTCTTGCGCGATCAAAGAATTGATCCAGGATAAGATTATGAGGTTTTTCCCGAGTTGAGATCATTGATGAACCGGGCCAGCCCGATGTCTTTTTCGGTTACGCCGCCGGAACTGTGGGTGGTTAACGTGATATGCAGTTTATTATAAACGTTGAACCATTCCGGATGATGATCGCGTTTTTCAGCCTCAAGCGCTACAGATGTCATGAAACCAAAAGCCTGATTGAAATTCTTGAATTTAAATTGCCGTTCAATGGTTTTTCCAGCGGTACAAGGCACCCACCCTTCAAGCGCTTCCAGCGCGGTATCAATTTCTGCTGCGGTTAGTCTGCTCATGTCTTCTCTCCAATTTCGATATTAGGGGCCTGTATTTGTCGTTTTTTTTCAATTGGCCCATTTTCCCCCACAGGCTTTTATAGTATACAATTTCAACACAAAGAATTCTCAGGAAAACAGCAAGGTAAAATGTTAAAAGTCTTATTTGTATGTCTCGGCAATATCTGTCGCTCTCCCACGGCGGAGGGGGTTTTACGCCACAAGCTCCATACGGCGGGAATACGGGACGGATATCTCGGCAATATCTTTATCGATTCGGCGGGAACCGGAGGGTATCACATTGGCGAGAAGCCCGATAAGAGATCACGCAAAGCCGCTGAGAAATACGGGGTGTCGCTTGAAGACATCCGCTCGCGTAAACTCACGCTGCAGGATTTCACCGATTATGATTATATTCTCGGCATGGATCAGGAAAATATCTACAATATGAAAGCTCTTGCGCCGGAGGAACATCACCATAAGATCAGATTGTTTATGGAATATGGTGAAAATTGCCCGGGAATTACCGAAGTCCCCGACCCCTACTCCGGTGGTCTCGACGGTTTTGACCGGGTTTATAACATTATCGACCGCGGCGCAGATGGTTTTCTTAAATATCTGACAACAAACTATGACTTGTGAATGATGCCCGTGAATACAAGATATAATTTTTCGGGAAATACTTGAAATTAAGTCAATCTCTGCCAATATATACACCGTTTATTAGACGTTTCATAAAAGGAAAAAATTGAATGGTTGAAGATTATAAACCCCGCTACGGTACGCCGTCAGGCACCCAGAGCGCTGCCGCGATCGACGAAGGCCTCCGGGCTTATATGTTGACCGTCTATAACTACATGGCCTCGGCGCTTGTGCTGACGGGCTTGGCAGCCTTTGTCACGGTAAATACCCCGGCCCTGTTAAACCTGATGTTTGCGGTAAGCGACCAGGGCGCCATTGCCCCGACCATGCTTGGCTGGATCATCACCTTTGCGCCTTTGGGACTGGTGTTTTTCCTGAGCTTCCGCATTAACAACATGCAGGCTTCCACCGCCCAGATGGTCTTCTGGATCTATGCCGGCCTTGTCGGTGTGTCTTTGTCGCCCATTCTGCTGGTCTATACCGGCGCCAGCGTTGCCAAGACATTCTTTGTCACTGCAGCGGCTTTTGGATCGCTAAGCCTTTATGGTTATACGACAAAACGCAACCTGAGTGGCATGGGATCATTCCTTATTATGGGACTGTTTGGCCTGATCATCGCGTCAGTGGTCAACATCTTCCTGGGGTCCAGCACCATGGATTTCGTGATTTCCGTTGCTGGTGTATTGATCTTTGCCGGTCTGACTGCCTATGACACCCAGAAAATCAAACTGATGTATCTGGAAAATGACGGTCATCAAACGGCAACCAAGAAAGCAGTGATGGGCGCTTTGAGCCTTTATCTCGACTTTCTCAATATGTTCCTCTTCCTGCTGCGCTTTATGGGCAATCGAGAGTAGAGATCATTTTAGTGATGAGAAAACGGCTCCCTTGTGGGGCCGTTTTTTTATGGGAAAATGGGCGGTTAAAAAAAACGCTCATATGGCGACATTAAGCATTGCCTTTAGGAACAATAAAAAGTAATCTCCGCTTCACTTCATGCGGAGACGCAGAAGCACCCGTAGCTCAGCTGGATAGAGCGCTGCCCTCCGAAGGCAGAGGTCACACGTTCGAATCGTGTCGGGTGCACCATTCCCCCCACTTTTTACTAACTATAATATCCTGAAAAAATAATATGGTTCCTCAGCGGCCAATATGCCCCCGGCCGCTACCGGATACTCTATAAACCGATCAACGGCTGTATCAATCGACCGAGAAAACTGTGTAATTTGATCGGAGCTTCTGTCACCACCAGGCAAATGCAGTCTTCACCTTCGTCAATGACAGGCTGATGATCCAGCAGCGTCACCTCAGCATACTCAAGTTCCCCCACAGAGAAACGTTGTGAGCCAACATGGTAAGCCCCTTTCAGTACCAATGTCATCTCGTCACCGCCATGATCATGTTTGGGCATAACGGTTCCGCCACGGGCCCGTAATAACCACAAACATTGACCGTCCGGGCCTTTCCACAAGCGGTGCTTCTTCATCCCCGGCCCCATAAATCCCCAGTCGATATCCATCAAGCTGTCAGGTCGGTGGCCGCTTTTATCATAAATATAATCGCTCAAAGGCAAGGGCAGATCAGTGTCCTTCTTCGGTGCAGTGGATAAGACCGGGACCGAAAACGGCGCGGCAATATCCTTTAGAACCGCATCCAGCATATCTTCGGAACAGTCTGTTTCCGGCAGGTTTTCCAGTAAAGCACCGCCGATATCTTCTGCGACCACCAGCTTTTCCTGCAGAACAGGATGATAGGCAATATGCGACGCAACCAGAACCGAATGCGCTTCCCCGAGGGCGCCGGCGGCGTAGGATACGATCCACTCATCTGAAAGCATATGTTCTTTCATTTTATTCCCGCAACTCCTTTCGCAGCAGCCCAAATGCCGTCCTCATCCGGGACTTGACCGTGCCCAGAGGCAAAGACAATGTTGCGGCAATTTTGGAATGGGACAATTCTTCGAAAAAAGACAATTCGATAACTTTACGCTGATCTGAAGTCAATTTTTGCAATGCCGTTTTAATACGCTGGCCTTCCTGCTTTTCCCCCAAAGCCTGATCGGTTTTCTCCGGCGCCACCATATCCTTCAGATGATCCTCCAATGGCACAAGCGGGTATTTATGCTTGCGATGGTCATCAATGAACTTGTTGCGGGCAATGCGGAATATCCATGTGGACAGTTTGGCCTTTTGCGGATCAAATTGAACGGCCTTCCGCCATAATGTCACCATAACCACCTGGGTCAATTCTTCCGCCTTGGAGTTAGTCACCCCAAACCCCAGTAAAAAACTTTTCACCCGCGGCGCAAAATGCCGGAACAAAACCTTGAAAGCAGCCTGATCTCTGTGACGCGAGATCAGCTCCATCAACTGGTCATGGGGCAAAAGGTGTAAGGGCTGGTCTTCCAATATCACAGTATCTTTAATGAGGTTTAATTTGGCCTCATAGTGGCCTGTCGCCTCGTCTGCTGTCAAGCTGTCTTTAGGTCTGCGCCCATGGGCAAAAGCCCGGCAAGACGCCGCATCATAAATGAAGGCCAATGCCATGGGGCCGGATGCCGACCTGATATGTGACTTTTGTAATTCCATAATCGTCTTTACGCAAACCAGGCGGCATCGGATCATCTGTTTTCCAGAAATATCAAAAAAATGATCCTGAAAAAATCCGCCAGACATTCTGCCCCGTATGAAGAGTTAGTATATCAATGAACATCAGAGAGATGCCCCATGGCCTTTAAAGGACAGACCGACTATTCTCACAAGGGACCCCGCCCGAAAACCGGCGTCCTGATCACCAACCTCGGCACGCCCGATGCCCCTCGTCCCGCCGCTCTACGGTGCTACCTGAAGGAATTTCTCAGTGACCCGCGTGTCGTTGAAGTGCCCCGCCTGATATGGTGGTTTATTCTGAATCTCGTCATTCTGCCGCTGCGGTCCCGCGCCTCGGCCAAAAATTACGCCGAAGTCTGGACCGAAGAAGGCTCCCCCCTGCTTGATATTACCCAACACCAGGCCGCCGCCTTGCAGAAGAAGATGGATCATGTTTATGGGAAAGATCAGATCGTGGTCGCCTGCGCCATGCGCTACGGCAATCCGTCCATAAAAGACGTCCTGACGGATTTTACCGCCCACAATGTGCGCAACATCATCGCCCTGCCCCTCTACCCTCAATATTGCGCCGCCACCAACGGGTCTACGTTTGACGCTTTCGCCAAGGAACTGAGCCAATATCGCTGGGTGCCGGAATTCAAATTCATTAGCGGCTACCATCTTCATGATGCTTATCTCAAGGCCGTGACCTGGTCAATTCAGGATTATATTGATCAAAACGGGGAACCCGACCTGATCCTCTTTTCCTATCACGGCATTCCCCAGCGCTATCTTGAAAAAGGCGACCCTTATTATTGTTTTTGCCAGCAAACCACCCGTCTGGTCCACGCCCGTCTGGGCCTTGCGGCAGACAAGATCATGACCAGTTTCCAGTCGCGTTTTGGGCGGGAGGCCTGGCTCAGCCCCTATACAGATGACACCTTAAAATCACTTCCCGCCCAGAATATCAAACATGTGGCCGTGATCTGTCCCGGTTTTTCAGCCGATTGCCTGGAAACCATCGACGAGATCGAAGTTGAAAACCGCGCCTATTTTATGGAAGCCGGCGGGGAAAGGTATGATTACATCCCCTGCCTTAACGATCAGCCAGATCATATCGACATGATGCATGATCTGGTGAAAGATAACCTTCCGTTTCAGTTTGATTCACCAGACAGCCAAAACAACAAGGCCTGACCCCCATGAACGCACCTGTAATCGTATGGTTTCGCAAAGATCTGAGACTTGCCGATAATCCGGCGCTATTTAAAGCCTGCCAGACCGGTCAACCTGTCGTCGCGACTTATATTCTGGAAGATCAGACCCAGATTGATTTTCCACTCGGCGGGGCCAGTAAATGGTGGCTGTATCATAGTCTGATGTCCCTGTCTGCCGCGCTGGACGGACTTGGCATTCCCCTGATACTCAGACGCGGCAATCCCCGGCAGATCCTAGACGCCTTATGCCAGGAAACAGGCGCCGACACGGTTCATTGGAATCGCATGTATGATCCATATGCCCAGACCAGAGACACAGAAATCAAAGCCTTCCTGACAAACAATGGCATCACTGTTCATTCCTTCAATGCCAGTTTGTTGGTCGAACCCTGGCATGTGGCGACGAAAACCGGCACGCCGTATAAAATATTCACTCCCTTCTGGCGTCAGGCGCGAAACGTCATGTCTTCCACCCCGCCCTTGCCCCGTCCGGAATGTCCCCCTGCTTTTCAGCAGTCCCTGCAAAGCGATCACCTCACTGACTGGTCGTTACGACCTCACCCGTCCTACTGGGCCGCCCCCCTGGCGGCACAGTGGCTGCTCCCTTCCGGCGCAGGTATTGGCGAAGATGCCGCCCAAAACAGATTGGATGATTTCATCACCTGCGCCTTACCCGATTATGACACCGGACGCGACCGCCCAGACCAAAAGAAAACATCCCAACTGTCCCCTCATCTGCATTGGGGTGAAATCAGCCCCCGACAAATATGGTCAGCGTTGGAACTGATCGACCCGCTTCATGATTACAGTGGCCAATTCCGGGCCGAACTGGGCTGGCGCGAGTTCAGCACCCATCTTCTGTATCATTTCCCCCAAATCACCACAGAAAATCTGCGCCGGGAATTCGATCCCTTTCCCTGGCGCGATGAACCTGCCGCGCTTGCGGCCTGGCAAAAAGGTCGGACCGGTATCCCCATTGTCGACGCCGGCATGCGGCAATTATGGGATACAGGCTGGATGCATAACCGTGTTCGCATGATCACCGCATCCTTTCTCGTCAAACACCTGATGATCCCCTGGCAACAGGGCGCGGCGTGGTTTTGGGATACCCTGGTGGATGCCGACCTGGCCAGCAACAGCGCGAGTTGGCAATGGGTGGCGGGCTCTGGGTGCGACGCCTCTCCTTATTTCAGAATTTTCAACCCGGTGCTTCAGGGAGAAAAATTTGATCCCTTGGGCGACTATGTTAGACGGTGGGTGCCTGAGCTTAAAAACGTTCCCGCGAAATATATCCATAAGCCCTGGAACATGACGCAGCCCCCCGCATCCTACCCCGCCCCTATAATAGAACTGGGCGTCGGTCGAACCCGGGCTTTAGAGGCATATAAGAATATTCAGAATTAAAACACACAATATTCTTAATTTTATAATCCAAGACACCTTATGCATCGTATAGATTGTATCAAAGGAACCGGAGGACAGGAGGACAACATGTCAGGGCAGACCAAGACAGGAAAGAATAAAAGCGTCGCCATCATAGGCACCGGCATTTCAGGCCTTTCCGCCGCATGGCTGCTGTCACAGACCCATGACGTCACCCTCTATGAAAGCGCCAACTATATTGGTGGACACAGCCATACTGTAGACATCACCCTTGATGATAAGACTTTTCCCGTCGATACCGGCTTTATTGTCTACAATCCACAGAATTACCCCAACCTGACGGCCCTTTTTAATCACCTTAAGGTCGAAACCACACCAACAGACATGTCCTTTGCCGCATCCCTGGATCGAGGGGGATTCGAATATGCCGGCGGCACCGGCATTGCAGGACTATTGGCCCAGCCCTCCAACCTCTTCAGAAAACGTTTCTGGGGCATGCTGGCAGGCATCGTGCGTTTTTATCATAATACACAACGCTACATTGATGATCCCGCCACCGCCCGGATGACCCTCGGCGAACTTCTGAGCAAAGAAAATTATCGCTCCGATTTCATTCAGGATCACCTAAGCCCGATGGGAGCCGCCATATGGTCCGGTGATCAAAAAAATATTCTCGAATATCCGGCTTTGGCTTTTCTTAAGTTTTTCAAAAACCATGGCCTGACCCAATTCAGAAAACGTCCGGAATGGCGTACGGTCGTTGGCGGAAGCCGCGAATATATTAAGAAACTCACCACAGGTTTCGCGTCACACATTCATCTGTCCACACCGGTCAGCCATGTCATGCGCACCCCTGCCGGGACAGTGGTCTGCGGCAAGAACCATCAACAAAAGGTATTTGACCACGTTATTTTCGCCTGTCATGCGGATCAGGCCCTGGCTCTGCTGACCAATCCGTCCCGTGAACAGGTGACGATTTTACAGAATATCCCCTACCAGACGAATGAAGTTTACCTCCATACGGACACCCGTCAGATGCCCCGTCGCAAATCTGCCTGGGCAAGCTGGAATTATATTGAAAGCCGTAAAGGCACCCCGCTCTCTTACTGGATGAACAAGCTGCAACCCCTGCCCACCAGAACACCGGTGATTGTCACCCTCAATCCGGCAGAACCGATCGATCCCCGTAAAATCCTGGGACGCTATTCCTATGACCACCCCTTGTTTACCCATCAGACCCACCAGGCGCAAAAAGATATCTGGACCATTCAGGGGCAAAATAACATCTGGTTTGCCGGGGCATATCTTGGGGACGGCTTCCATGAAGACGGCATTCAGGCCGGGCTCAGCATTGCCGAAAAAATTGGCGCGGTTCGCCGGCCCTGGCAACTTGATGGACAAAACCTGCGCATTGGCCTTAAGGACCATATTGCCCCTGAAATGCCCTGGTTTGACAACAAAGATTATCTTTCGGGGGCCGCATGAAAAATCTTTCGTCAGCCCCTCTGCGCCATCCGGGCCTGTTTCCCGGCGCCGTGTGGCATAAAAGAAACCACACAAAAAGCCACCAGTTCAAATATCCGGTGTTTTACCTGCTGCTTGACCTTGATGAAATCACTGTGGGGACATCGGGTTCGGCTTTCCTGTCCCATAACCGGTTCAATTTTTTCTCATTTCATGACAAGGATTACGGGCTTGAAAAACACCGCCCTCTCAAAAACCAAATTGCAGATTTGCTTATCGAGAACCGGATTACGGCCCCCTTGGGCAAGGTAATGATGCTGACCATGCCGCGGGTGTTGGGCTATGGCTTCAACCCGATCACGGTATATTATTGCCATAACAGAAAAAATCACATCATTGCAGTTCTTTACGAAGTCCATAATACCTTTGGTGATCGCCATATATATGTGTGCGCAGCACAACAGGACGGCGGCATGATTTTGCCGCACCTCACCCCGAAGAAACTACATGTGTCTCCCTTTTTTAATCAGGATGGCTGCTATCGGTTCCATCATAAAGTAACCGAAAACCATCTTGCCCTGACCATTGACTATCATCCGACGAATGAGACAACAGCCCCCCCGGGATTGACGGCCTGCTTTAGTGGGAAACGCCAACCTCTCACGTCAGGCAACCTGCTAAGGCTCTTCCTGCGCATACCTTTCATGACATTCAAGGTCATCATAAGCATCCATTGGCAGGCACTTTTACTCTGGGCGAAAGGGTTAAAGGTTTTCCGGAACCCTGGTCTCCCCCCCAAAATATCGCGTAACTAGTTTGAAGGATTAATAATGGACGGTACATGTTACAAGTCACCTGTGAAAACCACAGTCAACGCCCCTAAAAACACTTTGGAGCGCCTGTTCACCACTGCCTTGTCTCACCTTAAATACGGCGTTCTTACCGTCACCTTTCCCTCTGGCAATATATATTGTTTCAAAGGCACACAAAACCAGGCTTCGGAAAACCTGCTCTCCGCCGACATGACCCTGCACTCCTGGTCTGTTGTTTCCCGTATTTTGCAAGATGGCGATATCGGGCTTGGGGAAAGTTACATGAAAGACGAGTGGCAGACTAGCGACCTGACAGCTCTCTTACACCTGTTGGCCGAGAATATGGAACAGGGTGAAACCCTCCTGCCCGCCCTTAGCGGATTACGTATACTCGACAAGATACGGCTGTTCCTGAACCGCAACAGCCGTAAGGGAAGTCAGAAAAATATCGCCCATCACTATGACCTCGGCAATGACTTTTATGAATTGTGGCTGGATGACAGCATGACTTATTCCGCCGCCCTGTATACCGAACCGGATATGACCCTGAAAGCCGCCCAGACAGAAAAATACCGTCAGATCGCAGAAAAAATCGGCATCACGTCCGGCGATCATATACTGGAAATTGGTTGTGGTTGGGGCGGCTTCGCCGAATTTATTTTACAGGAATATGACTGCCGCATCACCGGCCTTACCCTGTCAAAACAGCAATTGGCCTATGCCCGGTCCAGACTTGAGAAATGCGGTCTCGCCGACAGGGCGGACCTGAGACTGCAGGATTATCGCGATACCCAGGGCTGTTTCGACCATATTGTCTCGATTGAAATGCTAGAGGCCGTCGGAGAAGAATATTGGCCCACCTTTTTCAACAAGATCAGAACCCTGCTGAAACCCGAAGGGCAAGTGGCCATTCAGGTGATCACTCTGCAAGATCACCGATTTGAACGGTATCGTAACCGCCTTGATTTTATTCAAAAGTATATTTTCCCCGGCGGCTTGCTGCCCTCTGACGCCCGCTTTCAGAATGTCCGTCAGGCGAGCGGACTTGATCTCACCGGACAACACTCTTTTGGGCAGGATTACGCCAGGACACTGAAGGCGTGGCGGCACTCTTTTTCCGCTGCGCGCGACAAGATAAAGGCTATGGGTTTCAGCAAAAACTTTATACGTATGTGGTTGTTCTATCTGTCTTATTGTGAAGCCGGTTTCCAGCAGAAGAACATTGATGTAAAACATTATTTCCTGGCTCATCCCCCGACTTCTCCCGAAATGAACGGCGGGGGAAAATCATGAAACCTGCAGATTTCAAAAACACCACTCCAAAACTGGTTCTCGAAGAATATTTTTCCGGAAAAACCAAAGCAACCGGTTTATTTGAAGATCGCTTCGGAACTGTCAGAAATCAATTTACCATTGATACCACCGGAACCTGGGACGGCAACATGCTGACCCTCGACGAACACTTTCTCTATCAAAATGGCAAAACCGAATTCAGGCATTGGGAAATCATAAAGACCGGAGAAAACACCTATAGCGGCGCCACAGAGCAAATCATCGGCATTGCTCTGGGACAGACATCAGGAAACAGTTTTTACTGGACCTATAATTACAAACTGGATGTTGGAGACAAGATCTGGGAGGTGCGTTTCGATGACTGGATGTTCTTACATGATAACGGGACTTTATCCAACAAGGCGACCGTATATCGTTGGGGTTTTAAAATCGGAACCGTGTTCCTGTCATTTCAAAAAGTTCCGGCTTAAATTATCGGTTCCGTAACATTCGCTGACTGATTGGGAAGAATACGCCATCGGGCAGAACCCGCAGAAGCTTCATCAGCCACACAAAACGGCGGGGAAACGCTATCTCAAAGGCTGATCCGTCCAGGCCACGAACAATATAGCTCGCTGCCTTCTCGGCGCTGATCAGAAACGGCATGGGAAAGTCATTTTTCTCAGTCAGCGGCGTTGCAACAAATCCCGGATTGATCAGGCGCAGATCAACGCCTTCCCTGTCCAATTCCCCCCGCATACTCTCACACAGGTTGATCAGGGCGGCCTTCGTCGCGCCATATCCGCCGGCCCCTGGTAAACCCCGATACCCCGCAACAGAGGAAACAATCGCCACCTGTCCACTGCATCGTCTGGTAAAATCGGCCAGAACCACATCCAGACAATTCAAAACACCCCCATAGTTCACCGCCATCAACTTCTCATGGGCCGCGCGGAAAAAATTAATGGCGGAAGTTGGAATATGTGTTCCGGCGTTCAATATAACCCGGTTCAGGACGATATCCCGCGCCAGAAGGTCTGCATAAAAACACCTGATCCCAGCCTGGTCACAAACATCAACCGACGCCGTTTCCAGTCTACCCGGCAGGTCATGGCACTCTTTTTCGAGGGCAGATAATTTTATCTCATCCCGGGCCGTGGCGAAAACATGACACCCGGCCCGCAGGTAAGCTTGCACCAGCGCATATCCCAATCCACTGCTGCCACCGGTAATCCATATCTTCATCGCCATAGCAATCCGCCTTTCAAGAAATATTTCTTTTATTTGTACGTATTAGCCTGACATATGGTTTGCTTTGGTGGGAAAAAATACCCGAAAAATATTACAGTGACCTAAGATATAGTCTACTATATCTTTTCAAAGCCTTACGGGAAAAACACGACACTCTATCGCCTCCCGCTGGTGTAAAAATAATTTTATAAGAAAACCTGTCATGACCGATTCTATTTATTTTGAAGATTTTTATATCGAATCCAATTTTCTGTTTGGCATAACCCGCGCAGGAGAAAAAATGAAATTTACCCGTTCAGAACGGGCCCTTCTCACCCTTCTCCTCTCGAAGCCGGGACAGATCCTGTCCCGCAGCCAGTTGCTCAATACCATCGGCACCGATGACAGTGAAACCACAGATCGCAATATTGATTATCTCATCAGCCGGTTGCGCAAAAAACTGAAAGACCCCAAGAAGAACGCCAAATATATCGGAACTCAATATGGCGAAGGCTACCTCTGGCTTGCCAACCCCTTGAGTAAAGATGAGTATCAGTCAGGAACACCGATATTTCTGCACATCCGGCCGGCACATGGATTAACGCTTCTGCAGCACCATAAACCCAATGCCACCTGGTGTTTGAGCCAGCTTGTCACCGGACTTAAAGCTGCGTTTGACCCCAGCAACCGGATTGTCGACAACAGCGCTCAAGACCCAAATACCGCCGCAGAAAAAGACCAGGGAGTGTTTATCCTGGAGCCCAGTTTCATTGCCATAAAGTCAGAATTGCACTGCGCCATTACCGTCCGTGACGGACGTACCAAAAATATTATCATGGCTGACCGGATCACCCTGCCCATTCAACCACCTTTAGAACAGGACAGCCCCGACATAAAAGGCCATGCCCAGATAATCAAAGACAAAATCTGGCAGTATCTCACTTATCAGGACAATGTACCTCACACTGCCCGCGACGTGCCGCTTGCATTCCGCCTGGATGACGCCACTGCCCTGTTTCATCCTGGATATGAGGGCCTGAAAAAGGTCGAAGGCCTGTTACGGGAAACATTGCAAAAATATCCTGAAGACCATTGCAGCAAAATTCTTCTGGCCACTTTGATTCATACAACCCTGCTTGATGAGAGCCATGATATCAGTGATACAAGGGCCGAAGAAAACGAGATGGAAACCTTGCTTCTTGACGCCCTGCCCCATGTTCAGAACCAGCCTCTTTTCTACCTCGCGGTGGCAAAACTGTTGTTTTTTGTTGGCCGGGGACACGCTCATCTGGCAGAAGAAGTTGCCAAAGAAGCTCTTCATAATGAAACAACCTATGCAGCAACATTTGCCGTTAACGGCCAGATGCGAATTTATCTCGGGGATATAGAGGACGGCCTTGATTTACTGACGCAGTCTCTGGAACTTTCCGAGAAAGGCACCCAGTTCCAGATTTTTCTGCATGTGCTGCGCTGTGCAGGTTTGATGGCGGCCAAACGGTGGGACGATAGCCAGAAAGAACTGGCGCTTATGCTCAGCTCCATACCACAGGATCAATTCCGCCGCACATCGACCTCGCCACAGCTTAGCCTCGCACTGATGCTGACACCGGGTGACAACCGGCCCGCCAGTCCACCGATAATGGCCATGCTGGCCAAAATGACACCGGAAACGGCGGAAGGTTACCTGAAGCGGTCGCACTACACCGTCGTGCGCCTGTTCCGTCATCAAAAGCACCGCAGCAACCTTCTACGCGGCTCCCTGAAACTTTTAACAGAGCGGTTTGGTCCGGGAATTGTCCCTGACGTGGTGCGAGAATCAGTACCGGAACTTTGTGCAGAACTCGGGGCAGACAGACCACCGGTCCGGGCATAGACTTTTTTAAGCGCCAGCAGGAACCGGCCGCGGCGACAAAATACTCCGCGGCACCATAAAAAAGGGCCGGTTTATACAAAGTATAACCGGCCCATAGTTCAGTAAGACATCCACGGGAGTAGTGTCTTACCCTGAGAATTTTAACTTTAGAGTTAAGCCCGCCAATAAAAATTGGCGGGCCGCACAATCTGACCCCCAACAGAAGAAACATCGCGTTCTTTATGTCTGCGCAGGAATCTACTGGTCAATTGTTGTAGAATTATGTGAAAAACAGAAAAAATAATTTTATTTTTTCCTCTATTTCATCCCTTAATTGATTTGCAAAATTTCAAGATACCTCATAGGCTGTAATCTGGTGAAACCGGAGACCTCTAATATGAAAAGCGTAAATTTTCTTAAAGAACTGGAACAAGTTACCGAATATTGGTCCCCCCGTATTGTCGGGCAGGTCAATGACCAGTTTATCAAGGTTGCCAAACTCAAAGGCGACCTTACCTGGCACAAACACGACAATGAAGACGAACTTTTTTATATCGTCAAAGGTCGTCTGCTTCTGGAATATGAAAATGAAGTCATCACCCTTGAAGAGGGCGATTTCCATGTCGTCCCCAAAGGGACAATGCATAATCCCATAGCCAAGGAAGAATGCTGGGTCGCATTGATTGAAACCGTCACGACCCGTCACACCGGCGATATCATTATGGAAAAAACCAAATCCATTGATGCACAACTGGCGTGACCGCAAAACGGACTTACAGCGTCTTGTGATCCGCGCCCACAGCCTCTGTTACCGACGTATAACCGTCTTTTTTCAATGCATTTGCCAGGTCACGTTTGATGGTCCGGACCAATCCCGGCCCGCCGAACACCAGGGCACTGTAGAGCTGTATCAAAGAGGCGCCGGCCCTGATCTTCCGGTAGGCGTCTTCACCGCTCTGAATGCCTCCGACACCGATGAGCGGAATTTTACCCTGCGTCAATCGATACATATCTGCCAGGACCTCGGTTGACATATCCATCAGCGGGGCCCCGCTCAAGCCTCCCGCCTCTCCGGCATATTGTGATTTCAACTGGTCCCGCAAACCAATTGTCGTGTTGCTGACAATCAGACCATCCATACCGTGTTTCATCACAATCTCTGCGATATCCTTGCGTTCCCCGGCGTCCAGGTCCGGGGCGACTTTCACCAGCAGAGGTGGCTTGCCGGTCACTTCTGTCGCGGCTTCCCGCACGGCCACCAGACGGCTCAACAATTCATCCAGCGCTTCCTTGCCCTGCAACTTGCGCAGACCCGGTGTATTGGGGGATGAAATATTGATGGTGAAATAATGGGCCGCGCCAAGCAGACGCTCCAGACAGGTCACATAATCGCCAATCGGGTCTTCACTGTCTTTATTGGCGCCGATATTAGCCCCGACTATACCGCACTTGCCAAGCCTGCCACGCCGTTTCAGGTTTTGCGCATAAATATCCAGGCCAAGATTGTTAAACCCCATCCGGTTAATGACCGCCTGATCCTTGGTCAAACGAAACAGCCGCGGCTTTGGGTTTCCAGGTTGCGGTTTCGGCGTCACGGTACCGGTCTCAACAAAACCAAACCCTTGCGCCAACATGGCGCAGGCGACCTCTGCATTTTTATCGAAACCTGCGGCAAGACCCACGGGGTTGGGGAAATCCATGTCCCACAATCGCGTCGCCAGAACCGGGTCATCTTCGTGATGCGCGGAAAAAACAAAGCCATGCTTCAAGCCGAAAATTGCCAGAGTATGGGCTCTTTCAGGAGACAGAGAAAATAATAATGACTTGGTTAGGTTATAAAACCCCATAATGTACCTCAATTGCACGCATGTTAGAATTCGACCGAATGTTCCCCCGCCTCTGTCAAGTGGATCATATAACGCGCTTCGACCGCAGAGGGAAACAGATTTCCATATAAATGGGGAAATTTTTCTCCGCGCCGAGATGTTTCATATTTCAAGGCACTGGAATCAAGATCGTTCGCCACGACCGCCAGCAGCAGCAGATTATCCTGACCGGCAAAATGCCTGGCCAAGGTGCCCCTGACCTGTTCCCGGGTTGAAAAATGAATATAGCCATCCCGCTGATCATCGGCAGACCCGGTATAAACTCCGGCGACACAGGCCGCCTCCCAGTCGCAGGTTGGTATAATTTTATAGACAAGGCGGTCGTATTCTTCACGATCTGGCATATTTTTTATCATTTTTAACCTCGTTGCCCTCTGGTAATACGTCCCTAAAAAAACAAGACACCCACAGCAAAAGCTGTGCGTGCCCGTAATATTTGTTTCAAGAGCCTAGGCGCGTCTCGAAAATTATTCAGCTACGCTGAAGGTCCTTCGACAGTCAGCGCTGAATTGCCAAGCGCCTTGACCATTTCGAACAATTTCTTGCGAACCGCAGGGTCCTTGATCTTGTAGTAGGCGCGTACCAATTCCAGGGTCTCGCGACGGGATAACTGCCCTACTTCAAAGGACTGCTTGCCGCCTTCAGACATACCGGAAGATTTTCCAGTTACTTCGGCCGGCATATCGTCGAAGAAAAATGATACGGGAACATCAAGGATCTGTGAAAGTTGATACAGACGACTTGAGCCAATGCGATTGGCGCCGCGCTCATATTTCTGAATTTGCTGGAAAGTCAAACTTAAGGCTTTGCCAAGTTTGTCTTGGCTCATGCCGAGAAGGGTTCTACGCAACCGGACACGTGATCCCACATGGACGTCTACTGGTTCAGGTGTTGATTTTACCATCTTTTATTCCGCTGTTTAATAACTCATAAATACTAGTACTATTTACCCCCGAAATCTCAAGATACTGTTAGAGGTCAAGCTTTATTAGGTCAAGCTTTATCTACAAGTATCCTGCAATCATTGCCTAAGGAACAGAATAACTAAACCACTTAACAGTAACATAATGGCCAAATAAGTCCAGTCATAAATGCTAGAGTAAAGGGTCCGGTCGGCTCTTTTAACGGGAAGTTCGGAGGTTATCGTGCCCCGTTGGTTTAGGTCTAAAGCTTTAATCACCCGCCCTTGAGAATCGATCACTGCAGAGATCCCCGTCCCGGCGGAACGCACCACCGGACGACCTTCTTCAATCGCCCGAACCCGGGTCTGAAGAAAGTGCTGATATGGCCCGTTAAAACGTCCATACCAGGCATCATTGGTGATGTTCAGCAACCAGTCCGGACGGTCATCCCGATCGACCACGGAACCTGGAAAAATAATTTCGTAACAGATCAATACACCAACCGATGGCATCCCGGCGGGATGATAGGTTTCAAGTCCCTCTCCCCGGCTATATGAGAACCCATCAACCATCATGCCAAGTCCTAGAAAAGACAGGGAATTATGTAAAAAATCCGGTGTATATTCCCCAAAGGGCACCAAATGATTCTTGTCGTAAATATATTGCACCTGGGCTTCCTGATCGATCACGGCGAAGCTATTCCAGGCTTGTAATTCCGGCACCCGTTTGACCCGAGGAAAACCGGTCATCAACACGGCATTATTCTTCAGGAATTCCGCAATCAGATAGCGTCTTGACGGTTCCGTATCGAGAAAATAAACCACCGCTGTTTCCGGCCAGATAACATGAGTAATTCCCTCCTCCGGACGGGCCTTGCTCATGTTAAGGTAGGTGATAAAATTATCCGCTTTTTTTGCCGGATCCCACTTGTCATTCTGATTAATATTGGCCTGAACAATTTTAAGCTTCACATTTTCGTGAAAGCTCGTAGGTATCGAAAGTTGCAGGACCCCGTATACAATCATACCAAGAATTAAAACAACCGCCGCCCCGAGACTGCCGGAAAACAATTTTGACTTTAGTGGTGCATGAATCAGTAAATAAGGCACCAAGGCAAGAAAAATCGTTAGAACCCCGAGCCCGTAAATGCCCCACAAAGCCGTGGTTTGCAACATTGTATCGGAAAACCCCCAGGCATAGCCGGTTAGGTTCCAAGGAAAACCGGTGAAGAAATGCCCCCTCAGCCATTCAGCGCCGCTCCACAAAACCACAAAGGCCAATACCAGTGAAAGACGGTTTTTAGTCAGATCCAGACGGCGAAAAAACCGCCATAACAAACCTGTGGCCAATCCGTAATAGAGCGCCAGAACCATCGCCAGGCAGGCAACCGCCAAATAACCGGTCCAACCGGGATAACGGCCATCCACTTCAAATGCGGAGGCAATCCAGGTGGTCCCCATAAATAATTGACCAAACCCAAACCACCAGCCAAAAGCCATGGCTTCCAATGGGCTTTTACTTTGAAACACCACCATCAGCAGCAGAGGATAAGCCACAGCCAAAAGCGGAATAAGATACAACGGCGCAAAAGAAAGCCCGGACAGGACACCCCCAAGGAAAACCAGCAGGATCAGCTGTCCGCCACTCCGCCGGTGCAACCAATCTGAGATCCGGTCACTATAAAATGTCCCCACCCCTTTACTATCCATGCTGCGTGTTATTTTCCGCTATATCTTCTGCTCTGTTTCCTTCTGGAATTTTCTTGACGCTTTTCCGCCGAATAAGAACCGTTTTGATGCTGCGGGCGTCACCGGCAACAATTTTATAACTCAAACCATTTTGATCCTGAATAACCTCATCCACTTCGGGAATATAACCGGCTATGGTAAAAACCAGCCCGCCCAAGGTATCGACATCCTCGTCCTGGTCATCCGGCAACAAGTCAAGACCAAGCAGATCCTCCAACTCCTCAATCGGCAAGCGTGCGTCCGCCAAAAGATCCCCCCCCGGCAATTCTTTCAAAAGTTCCGCTTCTGCCTCGTCATGCTCGTCTTCAATATCGCCAACGATCTGCTCGACAAGATCCTCAATAGTCAACAGTCCATCGGTACCGCCATATTCATCGACCACCAACGCCATATGGATGTGGGTCGCCTGCATCTTGGTCAGCAAGTCAAACAGCTTCATGGAAGGTGGCACAAACAGGATCGGGCGCTGAATATCCCGCAATGAAATGGCTTTCCTGTTATCCCCCTGGGCCACAAGTTCACGGAAGGCGTCCTTGATGTGGACCATGGCGATGACTTCATCCAGGGTGTCGCGATACACCGGCAGACGCGATGTCGACCCCTTGAAAAACACTTCCATGACTTCTTCAAAACTGGAAGAAGCCTCCACCGCAATGATATCTGTGCGCGGCACCATGATGTCATCGACCCGTTTGCTCCGGAATGTCAGGGTATTTTTAATGATCGACCGTTCTTCTGCCCCGAAAGAGGACTCCCCGTCCTCCAGCTCATCGATCACCTCTTCAAGGCTTTCTTTCAGGGAATAATCACCATTATTCGGGCTAAATAAACTTTTAAGCCAGCCGTAAAATCCATTTTGCCTTCGCGAAGGAGGCTCTGTTTCTGACGTTTTGTCCGTTACTTTATGTTCAATATTCATCACTTCTGGATCACGTTATGAATTCATCCTGATTGTCTCAGGCCTGATAAGGGTCGTCAATAGATAGTTTTGCCAATAAATCCGTTTCCAAGGCTTCCATGACCGCAGCGTCATCGTCATCAATATGATCATAGCCCAAAAGATGCAGTATGCCATGCAGACATAAATGACAAAAATGACTGTCGAGGGTCTTGCCCTGAGCCTCTGCTTCACGCTTTATGGTTTCCCAGGCGAAGATAATATCCCCAAGCGCGATCGGCATGGCCGGCAGGTCTTCTCCTAATCTCAGATACTGCGCGACATCTTCTTCCGACAGAGACGGAAAAGACAGAACGTTGGTCGCCTTGTCCTTCCCGCGATAATCACGGTTCAGGGTTTGAATGGCGGTATCATCGGTCAAAAGAAAGCTCACTTCCACATGAGGAAATTCGGCAAGGCGCCGGGCTTCCGCAACATGGGTCACAATAAGATCAAAACAGGTCCGGATATGGTCCTGATACTGCGGGAAGTTCTCTTCCCACTGATCGGCGCCGAGGGCGAAATCCAGATCAACATTGTCCAGGCTCATCGTTCAACCTTGTCATAGGCCCGGACGATCTTGCCCACCAGCGGATGCCGCACAACATCGTCGGCGTTAAATTCGATAAAGGAGATCTCGTCAATATACCCCAGAGTATCCAGCGCATGCTTCAGACCGGACGGCGTGCCATCAGGCAGGTCAACCTGAGACGGGTCACCACATACCACCATGCGGCAATTCTCGCCAAAGCGCGTCAGAAACATTTTCATCTGCATCGGGCTGGTATTCTGGGCCTCGTCAAGGATCACAAACGCATTCGACAGGGTGCGCCCGCGCATGAACGCCAGCGGAGCGACCTCAATATCCCCATTTTCGAGACGTTTTTCTGTCTGTTCCATGGAAATCATCTGCCCCAGGGCGTCATACAAAGGCCTGAGATAAGGATCGACCTTTTCCCGCATATCACCGGGCAGGAAGCCGAGCTTCTCACCGGCTTCCACTGCCGGACGGGTCAGAACAATGCGTTCCACCCTGCCCTCCAGAAGATGTGATACCGCCATGGCGACCGCAAGAAAGGTTTTCCCAGTACCGGCTGGCCCCAACCCAAAGGTCATGTCTGTTTCACGCAGCGCCTGAATATAACGGGCCTGATTAACCGATCGTGGCGCAATAATAGCGTTACGGGTGCGAATGCTGTTCGCTTTGAGCGATAATCCCTCACGTTCGGCAATATTGTGATTGGTTACCGATTTGATTTCCGGTGCTTCGAGAAAATTGGCCATACGAATAGCCCCTTCCACATCCGCGAGGCTTAATCCCTCGACCCGCGACAGGGTTTCATGCAACGAAACGATAATCTGTTTCGCCCCGGCACAGGCATCCGGCAGGCCTTCAATGACCAAAATGTTGCCCTTGGGCGAGAAGCTGGCCCCCGTTGCCTCCTCTATCCGCGCCAAATGCGCATTATGTTCACCGTAAATATCCGGCAAGGGTGTATTATCTTCAAACTCAAGGGTAATCGATGTCACTTTTGATTTAGCGGCTTTCTTCATTTAAGAACAAGTTCCCCTTTGAGACTGCGCGGTCCGGCGCTTTCAATCTTCATATCGACCATCTGTCCAAAGACCCGGTCCACCACATTAACATCTTTTACATCGACATACACCGCCTGCATATAAGGACTGCGGCCCACCAGATGCGTGGCTTCCTTGCCAATCCGTTCCAGCAACACCGGCATGGTCTTGCCAACGCTCGCATCATTAAAAGCGCGTTGCTGTTTATTAAGCTCGTCCTGCAACTCCGCAAGCCGTTCAGCCTTCACATGTTCCTCGACCTGGTCTTCCCAGTCCGCCGCCGGAGTGCCGGGCCGTTCACTATACATGAAGGAATAAGCCTGAGCATAATTGACATCGCGCACCACTTTCATGGTTTCCTGGAAGTCCGCATCGGTTTCACCCGGAAAGCCAACGATAAAATCACCGGACAGGGCAATATCAGGCCGGGCCTTGCGCACATCTTCAATGATTTTCATATAAGAGGCGATGGTATGATGACGGTTCATGGCCTTGACGATCTTGTCAGAACCCGCCTGCACCGGCAGATGCAGATAGGGCATGCATTGTTCAATCTCGCCATGCACTGCAATCAACTCATCCGTCATATCCTGAGGATGAGACGTGGTATATCTGATGCGTTCAAAGTCCGTGGTGTCGGCCAGATGACGGATCATCCGCGCCAGGGACCATTCTTCCCCTGCCTTCGACATGCCGTGATAGGCATTAACATTCTGCCCAAGCAGGGTCACTTCCAGCACACCCGCATCATTGAGCTTCATCGCATCCTGCATAACATCTTCAAAGGCCCGGGAGAATTCGCCGCCCCTGGTATAAGGCACCACACAATAGGTGCAGAATTTATCGCACCCTTCCTGTACAGTAAGAAAGGCGGTTTTCTTGTTGGAAACGCCTTTTTTGGACAGGCTTTCAAATTTTTCGCTGACCGACAGATCCGTATCAAGAATACGCGGGCGTTCCCCGGCCTGCTTTATGGCATCTGCTTCCTTGGTCATTTCCGGCAGGCGGTGATAGGTTTGCGGACCGAAAACCATGTCAACGACCGGCGCGCGTTTCTGTATCTCGGCGCCTTCCGCCTGAGCCACACAACCACCGACCGCAAGAATGCTTTGCTTACCGTCTTTCTTGGCGCGTTTTTCCTTTTGCACCCGCAAACGTCCGATATCGGAATAAACCTTTTCCGCAGCCTTTTCGCGAATATGGCAAGTATTCAACACCACCAGATCCGCATCATCCGGCGTATCGGTTACGGAATAGCCTTCATGGGCCATCACATCCACCATACGTTCCGTATCATAGACATTCATCTGACAGCCATACGTCTTAATAAATAACTTCTTATCCGTCACAATTGTTCCTGCATTCTCATGTTAACCGTCTGCCGTCCAGAATAGCATAGAATACGCCTGCCGGGCAGAATATCGGCGCACTTTATCACTGTTGGGTCGGGAGTCAACAAAAGTCAAGACAACCGGAGCGTTTCCCTTTGTTTCCGGCCTTAATCGCGTTTGCCGCGCAGGCTTTCCAGCAGACCGTTTTCGATTGTGCGATGACAATAAGCCGACAGTTCTTTGCGGGTTTTAAAAATATTACGGGACACGGGTTCATGAAAATGAACTTCAACATCTACTTTAAGTAAATTCAATACCCCCTTCAAATGAGGGCCCATTTCAATATCCGCATACCAAGCCACAGAGGGCCGCGTGGACCGTAGCGTCGGCATATTGTTGATTTTTTTATAAACCAACGTCACCGGTTGCACCATCAGTTCAGGGGTGCGGCCTTGCGCGTCCTGTTCCAGATGCATGGCTTTTTCCGTAACCCCGAAAAGGGAACTTTTAAACGGCAGAACACTGCCGCCGTCAGATGTTGTACCTTCGGGAAACAGGATCAGGTTGTCCCCGCCATGGATGCGATCCTGCATTTCCTGCCGCTGGGCCACCACATCACTGCGTTTTTCCCGATCAATAAAAATCGTGCGCTGCAACGAGGAAAGATACCCCAGCACCGGCCAGTCAATCATGTCTTTCTTGGCGATAAAACAGCCCTTGATCACATGCCCCAATACGATGATATCAATCCAGGACACATGATTACAAACATACAATGTTGGCGGGCCTTCCAGAGGTTCACCAAATTTCGTCACCTTGATATTCAGGGCGTCACAAATGGAGCGATGCACCAGATGCGGCCAGAATTTATATCCCGGAAGCTTTAGGCGTTTCGATATAATCGTCGGCGGCAACAAGACGGCAAAATAGAAAAGTGCTTTGGCAATTCGATAATATTCGCGCATATTTTTTTCTGAAGTCCTGACCTTAAGTATAAAACCCTGCATGCCTTATCCAAGGCTTACAGGGATCTATAACACATAACAATGTCATGATTTGGCTATTATGATCTTAACCGCGTCATCACTTGACCTTAACGCCGTATAATTCCATACGATGGTCAACCAGCCTATAACCGTATTTGTCAGCAATTTTCTGTTGCAGCTCTTCAATATCAGGGTCATGAAATTCCACGACATCACCGGTTTCCACATCAATAAGATGATCATGATGTTCTTCAGAAACCAGTTCAAACCGGGCGCGGTTCTCACCGCTTTCCACACGAAAATCATGGCGTTCCAAAATCCCCGCCTCTTCAAACAACCGAACAGTACGATACACCGTGGCAATGCTGATCCTCTCGTCAATATCGGTCGAACGACGATAGACCTCTTCCACATCAGGGTGATCGGATGCATCAGACAGCACTTTGGCAATAACCCGTCTCTGGTCGGTCATCCGCATGCCTTTTTCGATACATAATCTTTCGATTTTTGAAACCATAATATGCTACCCTGCTTTTAGATTTTATTTGCCCCGACTATACACGCTATCTTTTTTAATGCCAAATATTTTCCCCTGATCCGGCGTCGTAAAAGCCTAAACACGAACTTTCATAACCAATGCGTCATACCTGATCTGCCCTTTACCGCCGTAATAATCTTTACGGCGCCCGACAGTATCAAAACCACACATCGTATAGAGTCCGATCGCGGGTTGATTGCCCTCCCGCACTTCCAGAAACACCTCCTCAACCCCGGCCTCTCTCATCAAGGTAAAGAAACCGTTGATCAGCCGCCGGCCCACCCCGCATCGACGCGCCTCCGGCGCAACACAAAATGTCTGAATTTCCGCCTCACCGGCCACTTGACGATAAAGAACAAACCCCAATGGCTGCCCTTCTTCCATGACCACAAGAGACCCCGTACCGGGGCTGCATAACAATGCGGCGACAGCCTCCACTGTCCAGGCCTGCTCGATCGCCCCTGCAAAGCAAAGCTGATGCAACTCCGCCAGTAGCGGCGCTCCTTCAGGCCCCAATATGGTAAAATCATCCTGCATTAACCGGAAGCTCACTGGTTTTGAAAAGGATAAGTAATGGGCGTCGCCGCAATGGCGTCCGGAGCCCGCAGATACAAAGGGGTAACAGTATCAGAAGAACCTGCCTTGGAAAACCGCCCCACCGCCATATGGCCAATCATCGCCGCCGTTGGCTGCTGCTGCACGTCCGGGAACAGCAGACCACTGAGGACTTTCTCGGGCAGATGATCCCGCAAAAGCCCCGCGCCGGTGCCCGCAATAACCTTGATGTTGTCGTTAACATGGTCCGCCACGACATTAAGCGGCACCGCCATCGGCGCCGATACAGCCGACAGCGCCCCATTGGCGACAGCAAAACTCTGATAGTAAACCTCGCCCCGCCGGGCGTCATGGGCCACCGCGACCTGCCCGGCAAAGGACGGTTCCAGAGCATTTGCCGCCTGATGCGCCACGACTTCCAACGTGGTAATCCCGATCAAAGGCACCTTCAAAGCCAGCGCCAGCCCCTTGGCGGCGGCAAGACCAATACGAACACCGGTGAACGTTCCCGGCCCGCGGGTAACCGCAATCGCATCCAACTGGTCAAATGTCACACCGGCCGCCGTGCAGACCTGCTGACACAAGGGCAGCAACCGTTCCGCCTGCCCACGCAATCGGTCTTCAAACACACCGGAAAGCAGAACGCCGTCTTTAATCACCGCAGCAGAGCAGGAGGACAGCGCCGAATCAAGAGCAAGAATAATCACAGGATTTCACAGGCCTCGTCAAAAGACAACCGGCGGTCACGGGCCGGGAGGCTGTCCTTGTTGCCATATCCCATACTGCAGATGAAATTCACCTGCTCATCCGTGCCATCAAAGAAAGCTTTATTCACCGCCGGGCCATCAAATCCTGACATCGGGCAACAATCAAGCCCCAGAGCCCTGGCGGCAATGATCATATAGGCGCCTTGCAGGCTGCTGTTGCGCAACGCTGTTTCTTCTGTCAAATCGGCATTACCAACATAAAGATCCCGGGCCTTGTTATAACCTTTGAACAAATCTGGCAACGTATCATAAAATTTCATATCCATACCCACAATGACTGTGAAGGGGGCCGTCAGAATTTGATTTTTATTGCCTCGGCTGGCGCAATCGGCCAGTTTTTTCTTGGCGTCTTCACTGCGCAGAATTTTGAAACGAGCGGGGGAACAGTTGAATGATGTCGGTCCCCAGCGCAACAGGTCATACATGGCCCGAATGGTAATTTCCGATACAGGAACATCGCGCCAGCCTTTGAAAGACCGGGCCTCCCGGAAAATCAAATCGAGGTCATTGTCGGATAATATCTCTTGCGTCATGAATGGTCCTCGTCTTTTCAATGCATACTTTTACTTTAAACCCGTCCGGAAAAATCCAGTCTTCCGCCTTCATACAGGTTCCTATATCCCACATCCTAGCATAATTCCAAACCATAATCGTCCCGAACAAAGAAGATTTTCTTTTAGAATTATCCTGTTATAGTTATCGTTAATCAGGAATGGACAGAATTTCCAAATAATCAGGCAGAATTATGACCAAGCGTTTTCTACAGACCTCTCTTCGTAAATCACTCCTGCTCGCGGGGTTCTGCATCCTGCTGACCCTGATGGGCGTCGCCCTGTCCCAAAACACCCGTGCACAGCAGGGGCAAACCGCGACACAGGAAGATTCCGCCATCATTCTGATGTATCATCGCTTTGGCGAGACCCAGTTCCCCACGACCAACATCACCCTTGAGCAATTTGATGCCCATATCGCCGAATTGAGCCAGGAAAAATATAATATCGTGCCTTTACAAACCATTGTTACGGCCTTCAAAAACAAAACAAAACTTCCCCCGCGCACCATTGCCATCACCATAGATGATGCTTATCAGTCCATATTGGAGAATGCCTGGCCGCGCCTGAAAAAGGCCGGTATTCCCTTCACACTGTTTGTCTCCAGCGAACCGGTCAATCAGGCAATCCCCGGATACATGACCTGGGATCAAATTCGTACTTTAGCCAATGATCCTCTGGTCACCATTGGTCATCATGCCCACAGCCATGACCATTTAATCTATATGACCCCTGCCGCGGCCGCGCAGGACATCGCCGCAGCCGATGAAAGTTATCGGAAAGAGCTCGGCAGTATTCCCGATATTTTTGCCTATCCCTTTGGTGAATTCAGTCCCGCGTTGCAGAATATTCTACGCAAACGTAATATTTCAGCCGCCTTCGGCCAGTATTCGAGCGCCGCCAGCAGTAATAATGACCTTTTCAGCCTGCCGCGCTTCGCCCTGAATGAAAAATATGCCGGGATGGATCGCTTCAGATTGATTGTCAATGCCCGCGCCCTGCCCGCCTATGATATTCTCCCAATCTCGGCCGAGATAACGACCAATCCGCCCGCCATCGGCTTTACCGTCGACAAGAACATCCGGGGCCTGACCGCCATGAGCTGCTACCCCTCACATCTGGGAAAGGCCGCAGATCTCAGCCTTGTCGGCAACAACCGGGTCGAAATCCGGTTTGACAAGCCGTTCCCGCAAGGCCGCAACCGCATCAATTGCACATTACCCGGACCAGACCGGCGCTGGTACTGGTTCGGGTTGCCCTATTTTGTCAAATAGACCGAAGACAGTCAGGCGTTTAGATCGCCTGAACGCTTTCGATTTCAGGAATATAATGTTTCAACAGATTCTGCACCCCGTATTGCAGGGTTGCTGTTGAACTTGGGCACCCGGAACAGGCGCCCTGCATGCGCAGATACACCACACCTTCTTCGAAAGAATGGAAGGTGATATCACCGCCGTCACGGGCAACTGCCGGCCGCACGCGGGCTTCCAGAAGTTCCTTGATCTGGGCAATAATTTCAGCATGTTCACCATCTTCTTCCGCGGCTACTGGCGCTGCTGCCGTCTCTTCGGCCACGACCGGCTCTCCGGAGGTATAATGCTCCATAATCGCTCCCAGAACGTCGGTCTTCTTATCATCCCAGTCCTGACCTTCCAGTGTTACTGCAACAAAATCAGAGCCAAAAAAGATGTTTGATACGCCTTCGATCGCAAAAAGCCGTTGCCCCAGAGGAGAGTTCGCGGCTTCTTCCACACTTTCGAAAAAAGCTGTGCCACGGGCCATCACCGGCTCACCGGGAACGAATTTCAACGTGGCGGGGTTTGGGGTCACTTCGGTCTGAATAAACATGTCTTTTTCCTATTGCTACTGCTGTGAGGCAGATATGGCAATTGTACTCCGAAAAATCAAGAGTAAATTGGTCTTATTATAGATCAGATAATAACCTGGGTGATGGTCAATTAAACAAAGTGGTCAATGTCTTCATCGGTCATATTGCCCGGCACGACAAGAACCGGCATATGAAGAACATTCAGCAACTCTTCGCGGAAAGCCTTGACCAACGGCCCCGGATCACCATCCACATTGGCCCCGAGAACCAGCATATGAATTTCCTGATCTTCCTCTATATACTGGGTAATCACGTCACCCGGCTCCCCTTTGCGAATGACCTTCTCACAATCCAGCCCGGAAATTTCTTTCACCTCACGGGCAAATTCGTTCATCATTTCCTCAGCTTCCTGCATGGCTTCTTCTTCCATGATTTCCCGCACGGACATCCAGTGCTGGAACTCGCTGGGTTGGATGATCCGCAGCATAACCATAGAACCATTTACCTTGGCGGCCCGCAGGCTGGCCAGGCGGAGTACTTTTTTAAATTCCGGTGTATCATCGGCGATTACCAGAAATTTCCACTTTTTTTCCATAGCGGACATCATTAACCCCTATCCTGTTTTGGCTCCAGTATTTTGAATAGTATGCTACTCAATACAGAAGTTTGGCAAGATTTATTTAAGTCCCTTATCTACTTCAGCAGAATATTGGTAATCTCTTTTAATTGAGTTCTGGCCCGTAAAAGATAGAAACCCTGGGCTGAAAGATGATTTTGAAACATGAAACCGTCGGCCGCACAATTGCTGACAATCATCGGATCAAGGTCGATAAGCGCCGCCATACTTTCTTCCAGTTGGTCCCAGCTGCGAACGATATCCTTGTCGTTGATGACCTTGGCAAAATCCATCCGCAAGCCCTTCAGCAGCAACCAATAGGCATAACTGCGTCCTTTGACATCATAGAACAGATCATCGGCCTTGGTATCAAGTACGCAACCGATGCCATTGTCTATTTTCTTGGAAATACTGTCGGAAGACGACCCCAGATCCAGCGAAATCTTGTCAAGCGTTGACAAAAGATTGTCTGCCCGTCGTTCAAAGGGCGCCTCGCCGGCGGCGACACTCTGATTGTAAATTTTCAGACGGCTCAGGGCGCTGTTATACTGTTTTTCCGCCGGTGCAACAAACAGGAAGATAGAAACCGTCGGGTCCCAATACCATTTATCCGGCGCATAATTCATGCCACTGGCCACTTCCTGCAAGTCGACATTGACCTGACTGGACCCACGAGTTCGGCTTAACTGATCCTTGAGCTCAATGGCGAAGATGGCATTGGCTGAAACCATACCCTTTTGGAAATTGGCCATGTTATCAAGCAGCGCCCCCGGTTTGAACCACGGATCATTGGAAATCCAGGCATGGGTGTTCACTTCCCGGTCGACCATGGCGATCGACATGGCAACCGCATGGCTGCCCGGAGCATTTTCATTCAGCTTATCTGCAGCAAAATTTTTGGAGTTGTCGATATTTTCCACAACTACCATACCAATCAGATAATAAAAAAAGACAAAAAGGACGACACCCAACGAAATCCGGCGCGCCACTTTCCAGCTCATTCTGTCTTTCACCCAGCCAAAAAGCTGCTTGATTTTCGTCCACATCATCCCTGCCCCTTAATTTTATATCCCGATTTGCTATATCACGATTAGAGCTGAACCTTTGTCGGCCTCGTGACAGGCCGACAAACGATTATATGCAGCCGACCACCCCTGGGGGGTCGGCTATCCGATCTTAATAGTCCTTGTCGCCCAATTCGATGACAATCTTGTCCGTCGTACCGCTTTGTCCGGGGAAGTTGGTAAACAGCGCCTGCACCATAAGCGGCATAAGTTTATGGAGCTTGTTACTGCGCCCCCTGCTTTCCACGGTTGCTTCAAACAGATTCTTTGCACCTTCTTTGTTAGGCCGGATCACCAATTCCAGTTTACGGGTATAGCTGACATAACTGTCTCTTGCCCGGTCATAGGGGCCATAAGCTCCCCAGAAGGGGTCATAAAAATATGGGCTATGCCAATAATGATGATAAAACCCGTAATGATAGGGATAATAGCCATATCCAAAGGCAAACCGGCTTGGACGATATCTGTTTAGAACTTTTCCATCATCAACCGAATAATCCAGTTCGACAATAAGATCTGCCTTGCCACCATTGGCCGGTTTATAGCCCTGCTGCCCCAGATACGACCCGACAATATTGGCGTAAGAAGCAAACTCCAGACTACCGGCCTTCGCCGGATCAGCAGGCACGATTTCTACAGTTTCACCAGCAGGCTGTGGCAATTCATGAAAACGGGATACGTCAGATTTAAACGTGTTGCTACAGGCGGACACAAGTCCCACCAAACCAACCAGCACCAGTAATCGTACAATTTTCTTGGTCATGTTTTATACCTCACCATGTAACCCCTCTCCACAAGAGATAGTATTAAGATAATACGGCAGCATTATGATTGCAAGAACCCCACGATTTTGTGAACATCTTTCAAAATCGGATCGGAAATCTTACGTGCCTTTTCAGACCCTTCCTTAAGAACCTGATCTATATAAGTTTTTTCATCGCACAACCGTTTCATTTCTTCGGTAATCGGCCCAAGAACAGAAACGCTCAAATCCGCCAGATCACTTTTAAACTGCGCAAAACCCTGGCCGCCATATTCCGTGCAGATATCGGCCACAGAACGATCACTCAGGGCCGCAAAAATGCTGATCAGGTTTTTGGCTTCCGCCCGACCTTCGAGCCCGTCCGGGGTTTCCGCCATTGGCTCACTGTCTGTTTTCGCCTTACGTATTTTCTTGGCAATCGTATCGCGATCATCGGTCATATTGATGCGGCTGTTATCGGACGGATCCGACTTGCTCATCTTGGAATTTCCGTCCCGCAATGACATCACCCGCTTGGCTTCCCCTAAAATCAAGGGCTCGACCATTGGAAAGAAATCAACGCCATAGTCATTGTTGAATTTTTGCGCAATATCCCGGGCAAGCTCCAGATGCTGTTTCTGGTCTTCCCCGACTGGCACGTGGGTCGCCTTATAAATCATGATGTCGGCCGCCATCAGGTTCGGATAGACATACAAACCGGAACTGGCCCGCTCACGGTTTTTACCGGCTTTTTCCTTGAACTGAGTCATGCGATTGAGCCAACCCAGGCGCGCAACACAATTGAAAATCCACGCCAATTCCGCATGAGCGGGAACCTGGCTCTGGTTAAAAATGATACATTCTTTTGGATCGACACCACTGGCGATCATACCGGCGGCCACTTCACGGGTGGCTTTTCTAAGCTGCTCCGGGTCCTGCCAGACCGTGATGGCATGCAAATCGACTACACAGAAAATGCTTTCATAATTTTTCTGCAAACCAACCCAGTTACGGATCGCCCCGAGATAATTCCCTAAGGTCAGGTTGCCGGATGGTTGAACACCAGAAAAGATACGTTGCTTGAATTCAGTCATTTTTTATTCCTTAAAGACATTTTGGACATGTCCCTTATATGATCATGTTTGTGTGAAATGTTATGGCTGCAAAACCGGTTACGGTCAAGACGCGTTATCAGCAGCCGGGGCTTTCTTTCGCCGCAACAGCGCCTTCATTTCGCGCAACCTGAACGCACCCGTCACCAGGGTCATGACAATATAGCTGCCAACCCCGCTGCTGATCAGGATCAACAAGCCGGTAACCTTCATCAGCAGAGGCCCGGCAATCAGACCCGAGACCGGCGCCATCAGTCCCCAGACAACCCCTCCCATGACTGCACTGGCGAGGGTATATTTACCCAGCCGGATCAATACACTGCGGTCAAACCTGAAATGCCCGCGCCGAATCAACCCCCCGGCCAGTAACGCCACATTGAGCCAGGCCGAGATTGCCGTCGCCATCGCCAGACCGACATGGGCAAAATACTGCATCAAAATCAGGTTCAATGTCATATTGACCACCAAGGCCACCATAGCGTATTTCACCGGCGTCTTGGTGTCCTGACGGGCGAAATATCCCGGACTGAAGACCTTGGCCAGAACATAGGCTGGCAAGCCGGCGGCATAGGCCATCAGGGCATAGGCCGTCTGCCAACTGTCGGTATTGGTGAAGGCATTGCGTTCAAATAAGACATGGATCAATGGATAGGGCACGACCATAAAGGCAATGGCCGCTGGCACCGTGAGGAACAGACCCAGTTCAATGGCTCTGTTCTGGTTGTAATTGCATTCATCATCGTTGCCTTCCGCTATGTTCCGCGCCAGCATGGGCAACAGCACCGTGCCAAGCGCCACACCAATCACCCCGACCGGCAACTGATTTAGCCGATCTGCATAAAACAGGAAGGAAATAGACCCATTGGGCAATCTGGCCGCCAGGATCAAATCAAGCATGAGATTGACCTGAATAACCCCGGCGCCCAAGGCCACAGGCATCATGATCACCAGCATCTGTTTAACTTTCGGGGTCACTTTTGGCATCACCAACCGCAATCGATAACCCACCCGGCGGCAGGCAAAATACAGCCAAATCAACTGAATAATCCCGGCCAGGGTCACAGCAATCGCCAAACTGTGCGCCGGTGTATCCATACTATTCGAAAAGAAAATCAGGGCGCTGATCATGCAGAGATTCAAAATGATCGGTGTCGCCGCCGTTTCAGAAAATTTCCCCAATGCGTTAAGGATTCCGCCCAGCAAAGACACCAGACTGACACACAGCAGAAAAGGAAAGGTAAAGCGGGTCAACAGAACTGCCAGCTGAAATTTGACCTCGTCATCCCCGAACCCGCCGGTCAGGATATAAATCAGGCCAGGGGCAAAAACTTCCATCAGCGCCACCAGGGACAGCAACACCACCAACAGGCAGGAGAAAGCGCTTTCAGCAAAGCTCAGAGCCTCTTCTTTACCGTCCTTGGTCAGGGTCGCGGTAAACACCGGGACAAACGCGGCACTGAATGCGCCCTCGGCAAAAAGTCGCCGAAAGAAATTTGGCAATTTCAGCGCAACGAAAAAGCAGTCCGCCACAAATCCGGCCCCCAAAATGGACGCCGAGAGAATATCGCGTACAAAGCCCAGGATGCGACTTAAAAAAGTGAAGCTGCTGAAAATCGCAACCGCTTTGCCGATGGACATATTATTTTACACTTTCCCGTGGTTTTCTAACCTTTTTAACCGTGCTTTTCTTCACGACCGTTTTCTTGACTGTTTTTTTCTTGCCTGCGGTCTTTTTGGTGCCCGCCAGCAAGGCTTCCATCAGCTTTTCTCTGATCTTCTGCAATTTGGCTTCATTATGAACCTTATGCCCAAACAGGTCACATATAAAGAACACCGTCACCGCCCGTTCCCCAAAGGTCGCCACATGAGCACTGCCGATCGACAGTTTCAGATCCACCAGCGCCTGCGACAACATGTGCAAAAAACCCGGGCGGTCAAGACCGTTCAGTTCAACCACCGTATAACGGTTACTGGCCATATTATCGATCAGCACCCGTGGTTCCACCGTAAAGGCATCGATGGCCCGTGGCCGGTTCCGCAGGGCTTCGAGTTCCTTCCGCGGCAGGATTTCTCCGGCCAGGGTACGCTCAATCGTGCTTTTAAGACGCGCCAGTTTATGCTTGTCTTTAAAAATCCCGCCATCCGGTTCCTGAATCCAGAACGTATCCAGCGCCATGCCATCCTTGGTGGTGAAAATCTTGGCATCCTGGATTGACGCGCCGCTGATCGTGATCGCCCCTGTCATCCGGGCAAAAAGACCGGGATGATCCTGGGCATAAATGGTCAGTTCAGAAATACTCTGAAATTCATCCACATGAATATTGATGGTCAGCTTTTCACCAATACGGTCTGACAGGGCAATCAACCGGGCATTCCGGGCCTGATTTTCAAGGTTAAGCGCCAGCCAGTAAGAATCGTAGAACCGATCGCTATAAGCGGAAAATTCTTCATCAGTCCAGTCCTGAAGCTCTTCCTGCAAATCTTTCTTCGCGGCCTCAATCCGGTATTTGTTACCTGTTTCAATATGGCCTCCGAAAAGATACTCTTCCGCCTGATAATAGAGTTCTCTCAGCAACTGTCCCTTCCAGCCGTTCCAGATCTTTGGTCCCACCGCACGGATATCAACAACGGTCAACACCAGCAGCAACCGCAGGCGTTCCGGGCTCTGGATAATCTGGGCGAAGTCCGAAATGGTTTTTGGGTCATTAAGGTCGCGCTTGAACGCCACATGGGTCATGTCCAAATGATGCCGCACCAACCAGGCAACGGTTTCCGTCTGGGCCGCATTCAGTCCCATACGCGGACAAAGCTTTTTCGCCACCTCTTCCCCGAGCACCGAATGGTCACCCTTGCGTCCCTTGGCGATATCATGCAGCATTACCGCCACATAAAGCACTTCCCGGGACAGCACCTTATGCACAATATCATTGGCCAACGGATGGTCCTCGGCAAGCAATCCCCGTTCCACTTCCGACAAGAGTTCAATCGCCCGAATCGTGTGCTCGTCCACCGTATAGACATGATACATGTCAAACTGCATCTGGGCGACAACACGGCCAAAATCAGGAATAAATTTCCCCAGAATTCCTGCTTCATTCATAAGACGCAGGGCAAATCCCGGTCCATCCTTGAAGGTCAGAATTTCCATGAACAATCTGTTGGCTTCGACATTTTTTTGTAATTTTCGATCAACCAAAGTCAGATTCTGGCGAATTCGGCGCATGGCGCGGGGATGTATATCCAAGTCCTGTTGCTGGGCGATATGGAATATCCGGATCATATTGACCGGATCGTCTTTCAGGTCCTTCGAGGTTGTCAGGGAAATGCGGCTGCCTTCGACAGGAAAAACCCCAACTTTACGTTTGTGCAGGCCAAAACGCGGCATACGCAGGCGCGGCTTGCGCTTGTGTTTATCTTCCAGGTAGGCGCAATAAATGCGCGTCAGGTCCCCGACCGTCTTGGCGGTAAGGAAGTAATGCTTCATAAAGCGCTCTACCCCCGACAACCCCGCCCGGTCGGCATACCCCAGACGTTCGGCGAGAATTTTCTGCACCCCGAAAGATATCCGTTCTTCCGCCCGTTCCGAAACATAGTGCAAATGAAACCGAACCGTGGTCAGGAAATTATAGGCCTTCTGGAACTGACGATAGTCCCCCGCCGAGAATATTCCTTTTTCAACCACTTCCCCGACGCTATGCACCCCATAAATGAACTTGGAAATCCAGTAGAGCGTTTGCAGGTCCCGCAATCCCCCCTTGCCTTCCTTAATATTCGGTTCCACCACATAACGCGCCTGGCCAAGCTTCACATGGCGTGTATCGCGTTCATTAAGTTTTTCCTCGACAAATTCAGGCTCATGACCGGAAATCACCTCTTTGTCATAACGGGTGAGAAATTCCTCATACAGTTCCTCATCAGCACAGATATGTCGGGATTCCAGCAGAGAGGTGCGGATTGTCAGATCTTCCCTGGCCAAACGAATACTTTCATTGACCGTGCGTACCGCATGTCCAACTTTAAAACCAATGTCCCACAGCATGTAGAGAATATATTCCACCACCCGCTCGCCCCAGGGGGTTTGCTTGTATGGCAGTAAAAACAGCAGGTCCACGTCGGAATAAGGCACCATATCCATCCGGCCATATCCCCCGATCGCAACCAGGCTCAAACGTTCGCCAGAGGTGCGGTTTTTCTCGGTATAAATATAGCTTGTCGTGACGGTATAAAGCTGCAAGATAATTTCATCGGTGAGAAAAGTCTGCGCCATGGCAAGCGGTTTCCCGTTGGCGCCCGTCTCACAACGCCGGCGAACTTCATCAAATCCCTGCTGATAATATTCCTTGAACAGATCCACCAGCGCCGGGCGAATATCCGATGGTCCGTACTGTTCTTTCAACGCGGAAAGACGGGTTGAAAACGTCTTACGATCGAAAACCTGTTTTTGCCGGTAGATTTTAGCCATCTTGTTGTATCTTTTTTAAGTGATAGAGCATGTCCATCGCCGCGCGGGGGGACAGGTCATCAGGATTAATCTCCGCCAGTTCCCGCTCTAAGCGGGCGGCCGTACCGTTGTCATCAGCAGGCGGCTTGTTGACCTGCATCTGAATCGCCGAGAAAAGCGGCAAATCATCGGCCAGTTCTTCCATCTTCTGGCCCTTGGCCGCGCCCTGTCCGCCTTGTTCCAGACTATGTAGCACTTGTTGGGCGCGTTCGACAACCACTTTGGGCAATCCGGCAAGCTTCGCCACCTGAATCCCGTAAGACCGGTCCGCCGATCCCGCCGCCACTTCATGCAGGAAGATCACCTCCCCTTCCCAGTCCTTGACCTTCATATAATGCAGCGCCAGATCGCTGAGCTTTGCCGCCAGCGCCGTCATTTCATGATAATGGGTTGCAAACAACGCCCGGCACTGGTTCACCTCATGAATATGTTCTACCGCCGCCCAGGCAATGGACAAGCCATCATAGGTCGCCGTTCCCCGCCCGATCTCGTCCAGGATAACCAGAGATCGTTCACTGGACTGGTTGAGGATGGCCGCCGTTTCCACCATTTCCACCATAAAGGTTGAACGCCCCCGCGCCAGATCATCTGACGCGCCCACGCGGCTGAACAGGCGATCAACAACCCCGATGTGCGCCGACCGCGCCGGGACAAAGCTGCCCATTTGCGCCATCAGGGCGATCACCGCATTCTGACGCAGAAAAGTACTTTTACCCGCCATATTCGGTCCTGTAATCAACCACAACCGGTTCCCCGGATCAAGATTACAGTCATTGGCAACAAAATGGTCCGTATTTGCCGCAAGCAAAGCCGCCTCCACCACCGGGTGACGGCCATGCTCCACTGCGAAGGCCAGACTGGCATCAACCTTTGGCCGGCAATAATTCTTTTCAGCGGCCAGTTCCGCCAGGGCCGTAGCCACATCCAGCTGCGCCAACGCCTGGGCTGCACGACTGATCTGCTGCCACTGCATCAGAACAGCCCCCACCAGTTCTTCGTAAATTTCATGTTCCAACGCCAATGCCCGATCCGCCGCCTGGCCTATCTTGCCGGCGAGTTTCGCCAGTTCACTGCTGTTGAACCGCACCACATTGGCCAAGGTCTGGCGGTGAATGAAATCTTCATTGAGCGGTGGCCCCATCAGCTTGTCAGCATGCAACGCCGTTACTTCAATAAAATAGCCTAATACATTGTTATATTTAATTTTAAGACCACTAACACCGGACTGTTCGCGATATTGGCTTTCCAGTCCCAAGATCAAACGCTTGCTCTCACTCGACAACATGCGAAACTCATCCAGCGCCCCGTGATAGCCCTTGGCAATAAAATTCCCGTCGCGAATAATGGTAGGCAGTTCTTCGGCCAACGCCCGTTGTAACAATGCGATAACATCCTGATGACGGCCCATATTTTCAAGAATTTGATCAATATCGGCCGGCAAACTTTCGAGAGTATCCGCCGTCTGCTTACTTTGGAAAATATTTTTGATCCCGCCGGCCTGAATCAAACCATCCCGCACCGCCGCCAGATCACGGGGTCCACCCCGCCCGAGCGACAGGCGTGACATGGCCCGTTCCAGATCAGGACATCGTTTTAAAAGATCCCGGATTTTATGGCGCAGACCTTCGTGTTCCTGAAAATACGCCACCAGATCCAGACGCCGCCCAATCGTCCCCGGATCCATCAAGGGCGCATTAAGACGGCTGTTCAGCAGCCGCGCGCCAGCGCCTGTCACGGTCCGGTCAAGACAATGCAGTAAACTGCCTTTCCGTGATCCCGCCAAAGTATGAGTCAATTCAAGATTCCGGCGGGTCGCCCCGTCGATCATCACGGTGCTTTCCTCTCCCACACTCAGGGGATGCGCCAACTTCGGCAACTGCCCTTTCTGGGTTTCCTGAAGATAAACCACCAATGCCCCGCAGGCCGACAATTGCGCCCGCGTGTAGCTGCCGATACCTTCCAGAACGGATACCCCGTATGACGCCTTCAGCGTCGTCTCCGCGGCCGTACTATCAAAAGTACTGTTTTCCACATAACTCAGAATATGACGCCAGTCTTCCAGGCCATCCCCCAGCCGTTCATCTTCCACAACCTGGGCGGAAAGGATTAATTCTCCCGCCTGCAGCCGCGATAATTCCGCGTCCAGATTGGCCGGGTCAAGGGCCGTAACAAAAAAATCTCCTGTCGAAATATCAAGCCAGGCCAGCGCAAAGTCGTTCTGGGCCCGGGACAAGGCCGCAAGAAAATTATTCTGTCGGGCGTTAAGCAGGTTTTCCTCCGTTATGGTGCCGGGTGTTACCAGACGCACGACATCGCGTCGGACCACAGATTTGGCCCCCCGCTTTTTGGCCTCCGCCGGGTCTTCCATCTGTTCACACACCGCGACCTTGAATCCCTTTCGGATCAAACGTGACAGATAATTTTCCGCCGCATGCACCGGAACACCACACATGGGAATGTCATTACCACTATGCTTTCCGCGTTTGGTCAGGGTAATATCGAGCGCTTCCGCCGCCTTAACTGCATCATCGAAAAACAGTTCGTAAAAATCCCCCATACGGTAAAACAACAGGTAATCCTGATTCTTGGCCTTAAGGTCAAGATATTGCGCCATCATCGGTGTTACGACATCCGCCGCGGCACGGGTCTTTTTCGTCGCTTTACCGTCCGCATTGCGCCCCGGTTCCACTGAAGAACCATACTCTGCGACTGCCGCGTTGGACCGGGAATGTTTTGCCGCTGCTGTTTCCGTCATAAAACTCTCTAGTTTAATATATTAATAAAGATTTTTGTTATTTGCATTTAATAAAATTACAATATATATACAATTAAGATAACAATAGTACCCATATAAGAAATAATGGATTAAATGTATTTTACTCTTTCCGTTCGCCCCTCTGGCGGCCATACTGAAGATACTTTATCTATTCCGACACCGGAAAGCAATTCTTCCGACCCGATTGAAACTATAAAAAGCGCTTAAAAATATAAGCCTGAGATGAACAACCAAATTCAGGCACCGCGTGAAGTAAAAGGACTAATGAATATGAGTGACAAGAAAAATGATTTTGGCGATAAGGAAGCGCTTCATTATCACGCCGCCGGCCGGCCGGGAAAGCTGGAAATTACCGCGACAAAATCCATGGCGACCCAACGCGATCTGTCGCTTGCCTACTCCCCCGGCGTCGCCGCACCGGTACGCGCCATCGCCGAACATCCCAACCTTGCCTATGATTATACCGCCAAAGGAAACCTTGTGGCGATCATCACCAATGGCACCGCCATTCTTGGCCTCGGTAATCTTGGCCCGCTGGCGTCAAAACCGGTAATGGAAGGCAAGGCCGTTCTCTTCAAACGGTTCGCCGACATCGACGGCATTGATCTGGAAGTCGATACCACAGACGTAGATGAATTCATCAATTGCGTTAAACTGCTTGGGCCGACCTTTGGCGGCATTAATCTGGAAGATATCAAGGCGCCGGAATGTTTCATCATAGAACAGGCGCTCCGGGAAAAAATGGATATCCCGGTCTTCCATGATGATCAGCACGGCACCGCGATCATCACCGGCGCCGGCATTATTAACGCTATTGACCTTACTGACCGCGATATCAAGGATGTCACAGTAGTGGTCAACGGCGCCGGTGCTGCCGCCATTGCCTGTACAGAACTGATCAAGGCGATGGGCGTCCCCCATCACAACGTTATCATGTGCGACAGCAAGGGCGTGATCTATCAGGGCCGCGAAGAAGGCATGAACCAATGGAAATCGGCCCACGCGGTTGAAACCGAACACCGCAGCCTGGAAGAGGCCCTGAAAGGCGCCGATGTCTTTCTTGGTCTGTCTGTTCAAGGAGCGGTATCACAGGAAATGGTAAAAAACATGGCCGACAAGCCAATTATTTTCGCCATGGCCAATCCGGATCCGGAAATTACGCCGGAAGACGTCAAGGCCGTCCGCCCCGATGCCATTGTCGCCACAGGTCGGTCCGATTATCCTAACCAGGTCAATAATGTGCTTGGTTTCCCTTATATCTTTCGCGGCGCGCTTGATGTGCGGGCGTCGACCATTAATGATGAAATGAAAGTCGCCGCAGCCCTGGCCATTGCCGAGCTCGCCCGGGAGGATGTGCCTGATGAAGTTGCCGCCGCCTATACCGGAGGCCACCCCAAATACGGACCGGACTATATCATTCCGGCACCTTTCGACCCCCGACTGATCAGCGCCATTTCCCCGGCCGTGGCCGAAGCCGCGATCAAAAGCGGCGTCGCCAAAAAACCGTTGATCGATATGAATGCCTACCGCAAGGAACTGGCGGCGCGGCTCAACCCGACGACCGGCACCCTGCAAATGGTTTATGATCAACTCGGCAAGGACCTCAAACGGGTGATTTTCACCGAGGCCGATGAGGAAACTGTCCTGCGTGCAGCCCTTGGTTTTGAACAGAATGGCTATGGCAAGGCCGTCTTGCTTGGTCATGAAGAACCAATCCGTGATCATCTGGAACGCATCGGCCATGACCGCACGGACAAACTTGAAATCCACCACGGCCGGAACAGTGACAAAAGCCACCAATATGCCGAATTCCTGTTTTCCAAACTGCAACGTGACGGCTATCTGTTTCGCGACTGCCTGCGTCTGGTGCGCAGTGACCGCAATGTTTTTGGCGCCTGCATGCTTGCCTTTGGCGATGCAGACGCCATGGTCACCGGTCACACCCGCCATTACGCCGCCGCTCTGGAAAGCATTACCAAGGTAATCGATCCGCTGCCTGACCGTAAGGCCATGGGACTATCCATTGTTGTGGCCGAGGACCGGACGATCTTTGTCGCCGATACCGCCATCAATGAAATGCCCACAGCCGAGGAAATGGCCGAAATCGCCATTCATACCGCCGATACGGTACGCCATTTTGGCATTGAACCCCGGGTTGCCTTTATGTCTTACACCAATTTTGGCAACCCGACAGGCGGCATTCTCGCCACCACATCACGGGAAGCCGTAAGCGTTCTGGATACGAAAGATGTCGATTTCGAATATGAAGGTGAAATGCACGCCGGTGTGGCGCTCAATCCGGAAATCATGCAGAGCTATCCCTTCTGCCGTCTGTCCGGACCGGCCAACGTCCTGATCATGCCAGGCATGCATTCAGCCCATATTTCGACAAAACTTCTGCGGGAACTGGGGGGCGGCACCGTGATCGGCCCGATGCTGGTCGGCCTGACCCATTCGGTACAGGTGATCCCCATGGGGTCCTATGCGTCCGAAATCATCAATCTCGCCGCCCTCGCCGCCCATAATGTCAATCTGTTGAAAAAATAGGGCTTCGCGGGACAGGAAGACACCTCCTCCTGTCCCGCACCTGAGATCTTCCCATATCGTGGGGGCAATTCGGATAAAAAGTAAGCCGTGACCGGAATTTCACCGTAATTCACCCTCCCCCCCGACATCAGAAAAGGCTTCGATTAGAGTGTACCCCACTTAGTTAGCGTGATGTTTTCCTCACATTGCACCAGTCACACTGTTCTTTCGGGAGATCAGGGTCATTCGCCTGAGCTACGACGCAGTTGAAAACATCAAGACAGCAGATGTTATGTTGAACGCCTGTTTTTTCGCATAATGCTGAATATAGATCCGCACCTGACCACTTTTTCAGCTGTTCCACATGCCTAATCCCGAGAACATGAAGATCACTTTCGGTCGCGCGTCCGATGCAAGCGAGATCTTTTAATTTCCGTTTGTCTTCAAGGCTATTTTTTTTCATAAAAAACTTACCTAAATATCGAATTACGAAATTACGAAGGAAAGACACCTTGCGACCGTACGCTTAACCTATTCGATGCCGTCAAACATTTGGGGGTTGCGTTCACGCAGACGGTCCGTGAACAGCAGGATAAACACATCGGTGGTGTTAAACTGCTCGTCAATGACCGCGCCGTCGCCGATATAACAGCCGAGCGCCGCATAACCGCGCACCAAGGGCGCCAATTGACGCTTGGCTTTACTCAGGCCTTCATAATCCGCCGGATAATAATCCATCTTCTGAAACCGTTCCGGCAGAGCGGGAATATTGATATCATCCGGAGTCTTATATTTATGATACAGATAAGACAACGGCAATTCCAGATCCCCCTGGATCACCCCGGCCAGACTGGCGCAGCCAAACAGACAGCCGACCTTGTGATGGGTGATATAGACGATGATCGCCTTCCACATCAGCTGAATGATATTGTTAGACCGGTAAGCTTCCCGCACACAACTTCGCCCCAGTTCCAGCCCCTGACGTCCGGCCATTCTGTCGCGGAAGGGTTTTTTGTCCATATTGCTGAGATCGAATTCCTGGGAAGAGTAGAAATTCTGGATGCCATCAATTTTTTCTTCGCGCAACAAACGGTATGTGGCAATCACGGCATCATCGCCGGTCTTGCTGGTATCAAAGGCCAGCAAATGATCACACACCAGATCGAAATCGTCATAATCCCGGCCCAGTTTTTCCATTTCACCGGTCGGCTTGGCATGCATTTCCTTATAGAAGACCTGATACCGCAGTTTCTGGGCAGCCAGAAGTTCAGTTTCGGAATTGGCAAGACGAATTTCAATATCGCCTGCTTTGACAAAAATTGCCCCCGGCTTATCCAAACCACTCATATTGATCTTCTCACGTGCCATAAATGACTTTACTTTCTACCCACCGTTACACTTTCCTGATCAGGCTTACTATATACCCCCGGGCCGCGGCAAACAAATTCTTCTGGTGAATTCTATAAAACATCTTAACAAGGAGACAAGGCTAACCTATAACCAACACTCTACTAATCATAAATCTTATGCAGAATGATGTTTCCATGACGAGTTCCTCCTGCGCCATTTGCGGTGCGAAAGTCAGTCCAGCCCCCCGGACGAGCTGTTACCGCTGTATCTTTTGCGGCTTCAAACAGCAGCCCACCACATCAGAAACATCCTCAGACCCATATCAGTCCCTGTTCACTTCTTTCAAGGACCTGCCTGCCCTATCCGCCCTGCAAAAGACGCCGACCATCGCCTTGCACGGTCTGGATCCGGCAGAAATCGATACCCTGCCTTCGGATGGAAATGTTGCTTTTACAGCATTGGTGGCAGAAAGCAGGGACAATGCGGCCATCTGGGCTGATATGGTTTTACCTTACGTCCCCGATCTTAGCGCCTTTTTCAGGGAGAAATTTGACCAGCTCCGCCCCGGTGGCCTGCTGTATCTTTCCGCTCCGGTACAACGGCCTTTTTTAAGGCCCGCCCCTCTACCAGGTCAGATTAATTTTTTTCAACCAAAAAACATTATGTTTCTGTTGGAACAGCGCGGTTTCAAGATGGCCTGGCGTAAAAATCGCTTTTCCCCGACCTTGCGCATTATCGCACGTCGGGACTAAGCTCTTTTTCAACAGATACAATCCCCATATCATAGCGACGCAAAATAAATAGCAGCAGAATGCCCGGCACGGCGGCTAAAATTGTCAGGGTAAAGAAATTAACCCAGCCAAGGCTTTCCACCCAATGGCCGGCATTGGCGGAGAGAAAACCCCGCGGCACGGCCGCCAGGGCGCTCATCAACGCATATTGCGTGGCAGAAAAGGCCTTATTACACAGCGCGGAAAGATAAGCGACAAAAACGACCGTTCCCATGCCGCCTGTAAAATTCTCCACCCCGATGGTCACATGCAGGAAAGCGACGTCGACTCCCAAATGATATTGCACAATGAACAGCGCGTTAGACCCCAGTTGCAGAACGCCGCACAACACCAACGCCCGGAACATTCCGAACCGTTTGAGCAAGACCCCGCCAACTGCAATGCCGGACAAAGTGGCGATCAGACCAAAACCTTTCACAATCGTGCCCACCTGGGTTTTACTGAACCCCAAGGCGTCAACCAGAAACAAATTGGTGATCACCCCGGCCAGCGCATCGCCCAGTTTGAACAATACAATGGTCAACAGAATAAGAACCCAGGCTTTTTTAGTCATGAAATTCTGAAACGGCGCCCAAATGGCAACCTGGACCCAGGCGAGAAACCGCGCCAACCCCGGACTGAATTTTTCGCTGAACTGCACGGCCAGGTCCCGTTCCTGATCCCTGACCAGTTGTTTTTCTATATTTTCGGGTTCCCGGTTCAACAAAGTCGTGATGATCCCGACGCTCATCAACACCGCCATGATGGCATAGACAGCTGGCCAGCCCATGTGATCAGCCAGAATAAGGCTGCCCCCTCCTGACACCAGCATGCCAATACGATAGCCATAAATGATCATCGCCGCCCCGGCCGCTTGTTCATCTTCGGCCAGACGGTCTATTCGGTAGGCATCAACCACAATATCCTGCGTGGCGGAACTGAAAGTCATGGCAAGCGCGACAAAAGCTGTCAGGACCGGCGCCGTTGCGGAAGCAAAACCGCCAAGCGCAAATATCATCACCATTACCATACCCTGTGACAACAGCATCCAGCTGCGCCGTTGCCCCATAAGCGAGCTGAGGAATGGCAACGGCACCCGATCAATCAGGGGGGCCCAGGCGAATTTAAACAGATACGGCAAACCGACGAGGGAGAATTGCACGGCATTGCCCAGCGACATACCGTCTTCCTTCAACCATAACCCGAGAATGCTAAATGACAGCGCCAGGGGCAAGCCACTGGAAAAGCCGAAGAACAGCATGGCAATGACATGCTTTTTCCGAAAAACCTCAATCGCCGCCCACCAGCTTTTTACCCGTGTCACATCCTACCCTTTATTTTTTTACTGTCTGCCGTTGGGGTTACTTGTTCAGCTTGCCATTTTTCCAGTATTTGGTGCCTTGCAATGTGGCCTGAAGCGCAAGACCTTTCTTGGTCATCTGATAAATCGTGACCCCGCCGACAGCGGTATCGGCCACATTGGCCTCGCCGCCTTCATCCCCCACTTTCGCGGCGGCATCCGCCTGGCCAGAAAAATCCCAACCATGTTCGACGAAGTTATCAAACGCCGAGCGTTTATGGAAGATCATCACCGCCTGATAGTCTTTTATGCCAAGCCCGATACCAACCCCGCCTGTGGCCATGCGCATGAAGGTATTCTTGCCGGTTTTATTGTCATGAGCGACCCCCTTGCCGCTCCCCGCGGACAAGAAAATAAGATTGACCCCCCCATTGTTAAAAACCGCATAGCCTTCGGCAGATTTGATCATGTCCCGGGCCTCGGGCTTCTCGCTATAGAGACGCGTCAGAACTTCCTGGCGCATTTCGAGAATTTCGGCGCGTTTCTTATCTGCGGATTTAGCGGAAGCCGCGAACGGAACAGCCGTCAGGGCGATCAGTAAAATAATTTTCTTCAACATATCAAAATACCTTTTGAGTGAATAAATATAACGGACCATAACATCAATCCGTTCCTTGTCACAAAAGATTATTACCTCAACAAATAAGCAAAAAAAAGGCGACCTCCCCGTGACAGGAAAGCCGCTCTCTCAAAATATAATGATCAGATATCAGTTACGACGTTTACGCGCCAGACCGAGACCCAGCAAACCGAGGCCCAACAGAGCCAGAGGCGCGGGTTCGGGTACAGTTGTGCTGCGCATGTTACCGATGGTTACGTTATCTACCGTAAAACTACCACTTCCTGTAATTCCCCCGTTCACAAGACCAAAATGCACAGTTTTGATAAGTAAATCTGATGTCAGGCCGAAAAATTTAGCTCCGGTTCCCAGGTCGAAATTCTCGGTTGAGCCATCACCGTACGTGACAAACGCGTCATATGGCGTCCCCGTCGAATTTCCAATAATATCCAGGCCAAAGCCGAACACCCCATCTGCTGACCCAATTGTTGTATCATCAAGAATAATCATGCCCGAACCGTTACACCCCCAGCATAATGTATCAACTTGCGGTCCAGAATTCTGGACAATATTCCAATCAGGCACACCAAAAAATGTGCTTTCATAACCGATTGATCCGGCCGACAGGTTTTTCATGACCGCGTCGGTATTTAAAAAGTCATAATCATCATTGCTAAAATCATCGATAATGACATTCTGAAGGGCACCTTCAAAAAGACCCCGATCAGTATAGACGATGGCAGCAGCTACAGCGGAAGAAGTAAATGAAGCCAGACCAAGAACGATGACCACGGTTGGTATTATTTTTTTCAATAACATTGTTTTTCCTAACTCAACATAAAATAAACTTACCTCCCACTATGCAAATCTCATGCCAATTATAAGAATGGCGCAAAATATAACATATTCCGCATATTCTCATACCAACACTGTAAAACAATCACCAAATACGGCCAAAATGTGTCAGGATTCTTTACACATCCTCGCAACCCCGGTCAGCGCAAGTGCTTCTTTTGGCGGTAACTGAGGGCTTCGGCGATATGGCGTTTGGCGATATTGTCTACCCCTTCAAGGTCCGCCAGGGTACGGGCAACCCGCAATATCCGGTGATAGCCGCGCGCGGTGAGCTTCATCACATCGATGGCCTGGGCGAGAATGTCCGATCCCGCCTTGTCGAGCACAGCCACCTGCTCCAGCGCCTCCCCATCCACCTCGGCGTTGCTGCGCACCCGATTACTAATACCCATTGCCTGATAGCGCCGGGTCTGCCTTTGCCGCGCCGCCTGCACCCGCCGGGCGACATCGGCACTGCCTTCGGCGGCGGCAGGCAGGGACAGGTCATGGGCGCTGACCGCCGGGACCTCGATATGAATGTCAAAGCGGTCCATCATCGGGCCGGAAACCTTAGATTGGTAATCGACGGCACATTTCGGGGCCCGACTGCAGGCCTGGGCCGGATCTTCGAGGTAACCACAACGGCAGGGATTCATCGCCGCCACCAATTGGAAGCGCGCGGGGTAGGTGACATGAAGATTGGCACGGGCGACCACGACTTCCCCAGTTTCTATCGGTTGACGCAGGCTGTCGAGCGCCGGGCGGTGAAACTCCGGCAGTTCATCAAGAAAGAGCACTCCGCGATGGGCGAGCGAGATCTCCCCCGGCTGGGCCCGCATGCCGCCACCGGTGAGCGCCGCCATGGAGGCCGAATGATGCGGCGTACGATAAGGACGCTGCCGGGTGATTTTTCCTTCGGTCAGCAGGCCGGCGACCGAGGCCACCATACTGACTTCCAGCACCTCCTGCGGCGTCATCGGCGGCAAGATTCCCGGCAGACGCGCCGCCAGCATTGACTTTCCCGACCCCGGCGGCCCGACCATACATAAATTATGGCCACCGGCCGCCGTGATCTCCAACGCCCGCTTGGCGGTCTCCTGCCCCTTGATATCTTTCAGGTCGTGAAGATTATCCACCATATCCGCCAGAGCCGCCACGGGGGGCGGATATTTCTGCTGCCCCTTCAGGTGGCTGATCAGCCCGAGCAGGCCATCGGCGGCGATAATCTCAAGCTCTCCGGCCCAGGCGGCCTCCCCGCCGCAGGAAGCGGCGCAGATCAGGCCGCAATCCAGTTCCAGCGCTTTCAACGCCGCGGGCAGCACCCCCGGTACCGACTGAATCCGGCCATCAAGGCCCAATTCACCAAGCACGATGTAGGCTTCCACCATATCACTGGTTACCGCCTGCATGGCCACCAGAACCCCCAACGCAATTGCAAGGTCATAATGACTGCCCGCCTTCGGCAGATCGGCAGGGGCAAGATTAACGGTAATGCGTTTGGGGGGGAGCGCCAGACCGATGGCGCCGAGAGCGGCTCTTACCCGTTCCCGGGATTCAGCCACCGCCTTGTCCGGCAGACCCACAATGGTAAACGACGGCAATCCCGACGCCACCTGAACCTGCACATCAACTAGACGCGCCTCAATGCCGACAAATGCAACTGTTCCAATATGCGCGACCATCCGCCCCTCCGCCTGATAGAATAATGCATACACAACACAACCTATCAGCAAATGGCGCCGAACTAAAGTAAACTTTGTATGGAAAGAATTTTAAGAGAAGATATGCCGTGCCTCAAAGCACAGTATTATATCCAGTAGAAGGCTTCGCGAATGCCCTTCCCGTCACGCCGTCTTGGCGCCTCTTCATCACAGTCTCCATCGCATTTGTCTATCACGATTTCTTCTTCACTGCATTTAGAGGTGTTTTGATAAGTCGACCGGGGCAATTGTCCACTCTTGTAGGCAAACGTCACAACATGATCTTCCAAAAGACTTAATTGCTCTTGCGTCATATCAACTTGCCTGTCAATGCGGTGTACCTTCACATTCAGGTTTTCAATCTGCTGCTCCAGATCCGCAATGATATTTTCCTTGATGGCGGCCGGAACCCCCTCTTCAGAAATGATCTCCATAATGGCTTCATTCAATGCAGCAATCTTTTCTTTATTCATATACTGCACCGCCTCAAGGCGTTCACTGCGCAGGTTTTCCAAAGATTGGCGCGCCTGTTCCAAGGCGAACTCCGCCCGCCCTTGCTGCGCCTCGACGATCGTTCTGAAGTCTTCGCCCAAGGAGACCGCAATCTCCATTTCGTCATACGACATGGCTTCCGCAGAAGAAAAAGCCTCGGATGCGGCTTCTGATGATGACATGCTGGTTTCATGAGAAAGGATCATCGGGCCGAGATAAACAGCACCGGACATCATGACAGCAAGCCCCAATGCCGCGCCGGACAGCTTAACAAAAAGTGCCTTAAAATTACCCTGATTTTCTTGACGTGTCATCTGCTGGCCTCACCACAAAGCATAATCGAAAAAGCTTTACCCAATTTTTCTGTCAAATTTCTAATTGAATATTTATCTTATTATTTGTCTCTTCGGCAGACTATGTCAAAAATGTGCCCGAAATAAGACAGCCCCCTATTAATACTACAGATGATATATTATTGCAATTATATTCCCGAAGATCACCAAATGGTGCTCTGTCCTAGAAATACCGCGCCAGCCGAAGTTGAATAAAATCATCCCGAGAAATAGAATAGAACGGATCCCCCACCGGCACCCCCAGGAATAGTCGCGCATCGAGCGATATTTTCCAGCTGTCCCCGATCCGGCGGCTGCCTTCCAGATTAACGAATTTCGCCCTGCTGTTCAGATCAAAAATCGTTCCCATAAGAATTTGTGTACTGTCAATATCGTTTGCAGCCCAACGCACCCCGACAAAAAGATCGTCTTCAAGCCCGGACGTCGCCAAATCTCCCCGATCATCATAAAGATATTCCGACAGCAAGCTGATATCCGCTCCGCCGCCCAACAAGTCATAGAAGGTATATTCAAAACCGCCAGCCAGAGCCCAATAGTCCTGATAAGCCCAGGCCCCGACCCCCGTCCGCCGGATGCCTTCGAATTTAATCAACAGATCATTAAACGTCGCCTGCAGGTCAAGGCCCGTCTGATTAATCAGGTTATAACGCGGCACCAGAACGGGGGCGCCATCAGCATCCGTCCCCAGAGCCAAATCTACATCGCGGTTGGTGCCGCGGAAATGATATAGTCCTATATCAAAATTTTCGATCACATGTGACCAGCGCACCGCCCAGTCGGCATGCCATTTGCCGGCCCCGGCCTGATAGTCAGTCTGACTATAATCCACGGCCAGTGGCAAGCGCAGGCGGCCTTCGGCGCCCGGAAAGCGCTGTTCCCGGAAGTAGGTCATCAGATAAGCGGAAAACACCCCGAAGTCACTGGTATAGGATACCGTAGCCATCGGCTGCCCAAGCTTATCTTCCTGGTCAATGTCTTCCAACAGATCATCCTGATTGAGGATATTCACCAGATGAACCGATTCTGTAACCCCCCAGAAAACAGTATCAATGCCGACCGTCGCCTGAAGGCGATCTGCGGTTCCGGTCCATTTCAATGCGCGAATGTCAAAATGGCTGCGGGCGCTGTCCTGAACATCAAGCCGCCCGAATGGTCGAAAGCTGAATTGTGCACCACCACTGTCAGAAATATATTCCATCAACGGCTCAAGTGCAAAAGATACGGTCCAGTCGTCCACCGCCGGATAGAAACTCGACTGGGGGAAAAAGCGGCCTTCCATTTCAATATAGCCCGACAGGGTTATTCGCTCATCGCCGCTGACCGCATCATCGTATGTTTCAGGCGTTCTCTCCGGCGTCACGTCTGGGACAGAAACCGGTGGTGCCGGCGTCACAGATATTTCATCTTCTGTGCGCGGGCGAGCCGGTGCGACGGGCTCTTCTGCCGGGGCAGGTTGCTCCGGCTCCACCGGTTCTTTCAACTCAACAGCAGCTGCATCTGGTACTGTTCGTTTCACCAAACGGCTCCATTCCGCCCCTGATATGGCCTTGAGATCAAAAACAAGGCGGTATTGCATGCCATGGTCAGGCTTCAGAAGAAAACTCTTGTCCACGACAGCCGATGTGCGCAACGCGATCCGCAGACGTACGCCCCCCAGGTGATCCTCTACGATCACATCCTGAACCAGACCGACAACCTGCATATCTTTGGTCAGGGCGCTGACCGCCTCACGGCTGGGAGCCTCTTTCAGGTCAACGACGATTTCCCGGCGTCCTTCCAGAACCGGGTCTTGCCGGTAGCTGACTTCATAGAATGTCGCGTCGCTTAATTCCAGAACCACACGGGTCTTATCAGGATGCAATCCGGTACGCACATCAAGGATGTCCACCGCCGCCTGCCCCGGTGCTGTCCAGAGCCCCAGCGCCGTTGCAGCCATCAAAAAAACCTTCACCGCGCGATGCCCGGTGGGACCTTTGTGTCTGCCAAGGTGATAATGTGATGGTTTCAGCAACAGAGCCCTCTTAATGTATTTGATTGCGTTTCATGCACAATAGATTGCAAATAAATATGTAGAAGGGCCTAAGGAATCTCGCCAATTTGACGATCTCTTTATTCATTTTTTTCTAAAATTATAAGTAATTACAAGACATTCTGTCCGCATTTACCCTGCATTAACCATAAGATCGTACGGGCCAAAAGGAAAGAAAAAAGCCCGTCTCCGAAAAGACGAGCCTCTTGAAATGGCTTAAAATATAGGGTTTGTCTCTTATCTCGCGGTTTTAATCCGGCCCTTGGAAAAGTCGTTTTCAGTCAGGTCTGTGCGAAAATCAAAACGACTCCATCGCAACTCTGTTGTCTTGCCGGTGACCTTATTCTCCATAAACAGCTTTGTAGCGCGCCAAAATTTATCAAGATATTTTTTGTAATCCGATTGACTAAGAACCTTGAACAAGTCCCCGCGCCGATTATAAAAATCGGTTTTCCATGTCCGGTATTCCACTGTGTCGATCCAGGATACCAGTTTGGTATAGCCGGATTTTTCATCCAAGGGATAGGATTCGACCACAAAACAGGTCAGCGTTCCGCAGGCTTCCGTACGCAACCATTTATATTTGTATTTCCCCAGGTCCCGCGATGACATATCCTCATAGGAAAACTCACTGCCCATAAATGAACCGGCCTTGCTGCTGGAAGAGATCCGCTTCACCTTGCCCAGCATAGGCAGATAAATCCACTGGTCATCAGATTCGCGTATCTTGGAATGAGTCAAAAAAGCCGTGCCTTTGATATCGCGCGGACTGTCAAAAATCACCAGCGACTTGTCCCCCACATCCGGGGCGATCATTTCAAAGGTCTTAATTTTCAGACTACGATAACTTTCCCGCCCCTCACGGTTGCGCAGGATCATCTCAAGTTCGGCCACACTGTTCCCGAATCCCGTATCCCGTCGATCAGCCTCCGTGGCAATGGCCAGGCCTTTTTCTTCCGGAGACTGGGCCCGAAGCCCCCCTGGCAGAAGAACGCCTAACAGGATAACACCAAACGCCGTTAACCTATACCATTTTACCATAATCCGCTTCCTTGGTTGTCCATAATTACAGGCAGTACATCAGGAATTGGTACAAAATTCGTTACCAAAATTCTGAATCAGGAAATAATGTAGAAAAAGTATATACAGAAGACAAGTCCAGGACGCGGGATTACCAGATAATTCCGGTCGTCACATCCGTCTCGGGCGCCGAAAAAGGCGCGGGAGCAGCTTGCGGTGAAGGTTGTTTCTCGCGCTGACGATAGGTCACCGTTCCAGAAGCAGGATTAACATCAAGAAAATGATACCCCGGTGTTGGGATGCACGCCGGATCCGCCGCACTCTTCGCCGGCATATCCGCCAAATCTGTCACTGCGGGATTATCTCCGGAAGAAGTTCGGTCAATACGCGTCTCCTCAATCGGGGGAAACTCACCTTCTTCACAGATCAATGGACCGCCTGTTCCCCCTGTGACCGTCAAACACAGCCGGCCTGTTTCACAGATGGCTTGCCCATCGCAGACCTTATAATGAATAGCCACATTGTCGCGTTCGCCTTCACCGAGGGCATCAAAGGCGCTGCCCGGATTATAGGTCAGGTTTTTTCCATCATGGACAATAACCCCCAGATCGCTATCCAGACTGGCATCGGCTATATACCATCGGCGATGCGATACTGCCCCGTCCTGTGACATGGTGTGATGATCGGGCACAGAAATCGTAAAGGTGCCATTCGCCGCCGCCTCCACAGGAGGGCGTTCATCCAGCTTGCCCGGCGCATAAACCGTGCCCTTTGTTGATACAAGTCCCTTTTCCTGTCTCACAGTGTCCGGTTTTTTCTCACTTTGGTCTGTGCCCTGTATTTCGGGATCCGGCTGTCTGTCAGAAGCATGACCATAGGACTTACTCTGACTATTATTAATCATATCATACGCTCCTGCCGCCTCTATAGCGGCATCAAATGCAACGTAAAAAAATTTCACATTACCCCCTGCCTCCTTTCTACCATGAAAGGATAAACAAACCCTTATCTGAACCGGACCCCTCCTTGCGCGCCAAAATCAAAAAAAATCTTTTAATATCAATGAACAAACTCATATTTTCTTTACAGAATAATATAAACTTTGATTTATTAACGGCCTTTCTGTGAAAAATTAACCATTATTCAACGCAATCATCGTACTCAGGAACTTAAGGTTAATTTTAGATCAAATTTGTAATAACAAAAACAAGTGTAATGGGTTTAACAATCAGTATGACTGCATCTGCATCGACAACTCAAGCAACCGATGGCAAGACACCGCCTTTTAGCGTAGGGAAGAATTCAGGCGTAATGCCAATCATGAGAGCCGACATTCTCATCGCCTCGCTTTTTCTCAATACGCTGTCCCTCGCCTTGCCTATGGTTTTGCTCCAGGTTTATGACCGCATTATTCCCAATGTCGCGCTTCAAACCCTGACCTTGCTAATTTTTGGGCTGGTGGTTGTTCTGATCATAGATGTGCTCCTGCGCACCGCCCGGTCTTATCTATCCGGCTGGGTTGGCGCCAAATATGAACATGAAATGGGCTGCCAATCGGTTGAAAAACTGCTTAGGGCCGACCTCCAGGAATTGGAAAAAGTCTCCTCCGGTGTACATCTCGACCGTTTGTCCTCCATTGATTCCGTGCGGGATTTTTATTCCAGTCAGGCCGGTCTGGCTCTTGTTGACCTGCCCTTTGTTTTATTGTTCCTCGGCCTTCTTGGTTACATTGGCGGGGCGCTTCTGGTTGTGCCGGTTTTACTGTTGGTGGTTTTGGGCGCATTCTCATTCTTCATCGGCGTGCGCCTGAAAGACGCCATCGAAAATGACACGTTATGGGAAGATCGCCGCTACAGTTTCATCATAGAAATTCTTGGTGGCATTCATTCCATCAAAAGTATGGCCATGGAAAACCTGATGGGCCGCCGGTATGAAAAGTTGATGGAAAACTGCTCCAGAGCATCCTATGAAGTTATTTTTCTCAATGGCATTTCCCAAAGCATCGGCACCATATTCTCGCAGATCACCATGGTTGCCGTTGCCAGCGTCGGCAGCATTCTGGTGATCAACGGCGAAATTACCATGGGGGCACTTGCCGCCAGTACATTGCTCGCCGGGCGCACCGTGCAACCCCTGTTGCGGGCATTGAGCATATGGACCCAGTTTCAACACATACAGATCGCCAACCAGAAAATACAGGCCATCGACAACACCAGCGCCGAACGTCCGGATGATACACACGATATTGGTCGCGTCGAACGCGTTGAAATGAAAAACGTCAGCTTTAAATATGGAAAAGACGGTAAAGAAATCCTTCAGGATGTTAACCTAACCCTGAACCATGGTGAGACCATCGGCATCAGGGGCGGTAATGGGTCTGGAAAATCCACCCTGCTGTGGTCCCTGATGGGCGGCTTAAAACCCACCTCGGGTGAAATCCTGATCAATGGACAATCACCACAGGCCTTTTCCACCGACAGCCTGCGTAAACGCATCGCTTACCTGCCCCAGCGTCCCATCATGTTCCGGGGCACCATTCTGGAAAACCTGACCATGTTCCGCGGGGACGAACATATTGACGCGGCTTTGCAAGTGGCTGAAATGCTGGACCTTAATAAAATTCTGGCCCGTATGCCTGATGGCTACGAAACCCTGATCGGGGACGGCGCCCAGAGCGAAATTCCCACCGGCATAGCCCAACGCATCACCATTGCCCGTTCGCTCGCCCATAAACCGGATCTTGTTCTGTTCGACGAGGCCAATTCAGGGCTCGACACCAAGTCGGACAATGACCTGCAGTTTCTGATGGAAAGATTGAAAGGCACCTGTACCATCGTTCTGGTCAGCTACCGCCCTTCTCTTCTGCGGTTAGCAGATCGGCAGTTTGACCTGAAAGACGGCTGCCTGATCCCGCAAGACAATAGCGCCTCATCTAACCAGCAGGGAGGCCGTTCATGACCAAAGCCATCTCTGCTGATACACCGGCCGAGGCCAGTCCGGCAAGGCGAGCACCCAATGGTCCCGCACGGGAATTGCTCGACAACCTGGAAACCCAGGTCAAGAAGGGGGTGAAGCTCTCCGTATCCGATGCTGCTCAATTGGCTGATGCCCTGGAAACCGGTCAAATTGCGTCTTTTTCCGCCAAATCACCTTTCGCCTCTTGCCTAATTCCCTTGCTTACGGCACTGGGATGGCGTGGCAACATTCGCGCCTTATTTGAATCCCTGCCACATTTCGCCGACAGTCTCGACCGGACAGAATTCAGAAACTGTCTGGCGCACCTGCATTATAAAACCGTGCAATCCCCGGCCAATGTTGCAGATATTGATGAAAGACTGTTTCCCTGCATCTTTGTCGATAGGAAGGGAAGCCCTCTCGTGCTGCTGGCCCGGGAAGAAGACCCGCAAAGCGGGACCCCTCAAGTCCGGGTTTTTGACAGTGCCGACCGAAAAGAGAAAATGCTGCAGGACGCCTCCCTCTCCGGCACCGCTTATTTTATTTCATCGGATTTCACCACCCAGACCAACAAGAAGAAAAATACCCGTCCGAGTGAAAACTGGGTCGGAGATCTTTTTTTACGGTTCAAAACCACCATCAAGCAACTGTTCGCGATGACGCTTGTTTTGAATATTTTCGCCCTGCTGGTGCCGTTGTTCATCATGGCGATCTATGATCAGGTCATTCCGTCCAAATCAAGTGAAAGCCTCGCTTATCTGACCGGAGGTATCCTGTTCGCCATTCTATGTGAAGTGATTTTACGGTTCATACGATCACGTTTTGTCGCTTACCTCGGGGCCCGCGTGGAAAATATTGTCACCACCGCCACATTTAAGAAACTGCTCTCCTTGCCGCCGACGATGACAGAATCCTCGCCAATCGGCAGCCAGGTTGCCCGTCTGAAAGAGTTTGATTCTATCAAAGGACTATTTTCAGGCACCCTGGTTAATGTCATTCTGGAACTGCCCTTTGTGGTAATTTTCCTGGCCATCATCCTGATACTTGGTGGCCCCCTGGCCTATATCCCTTTGGTTATGATGGCGGTATTTGGTCTGGTCGGTTTTATCATGCTGCCTTCCATGAAACGCAATGTCGCCCGTTCCAGCCGCACAAAGGCGGAACGTCACGGCTTTCTGGTAGAAAGCATGTCCAATCTCCGCACCATAAAGCAGACCGCATCCGAACAGGCCTGGCTTGACCGTTTCCGGGATTTGTCGGCGGAATCCGCCTATTCCCATTTCCGGACCTCTCAGGTTTCGCTACTCATGCAAAGCCTGGCCCAGGCCATCATGATGGCCGCCGGGGTCGCCACAGTCGGCTTCGGCGTTTTAAGAATTTTGAACGGCGATATGAGCGTCGGGGCCCTGATCGCCTGTATGGCACTGGTCTGGCGGGTACTCTCGCCGCTCCAGGGCCTGTTTCTCACCCTCACCCGTCTTGAGCAAACCCTCAACAGCGTCAAACAGATCAATTTATTGATGAAGATAAATTCAGAAGATGACCCAAGCCCGTCCAGTTTATCCACCCGGGAATTTGCCGGTCATATCGTGATGGACCGGGTCAGTTTTCGCTACCGGCCCAATGCAGAGCCCGCCCTGCTCGGGGCATCCTTTGAAGTCAAACCTGGAGAAATGCTGTCGATCATTGGGCCCAATGCCGCCGGGAAGTCCACCGCCCTGAAACTTTTACTGACCATGTCCCGCCCCCAGGCCGGCCAGGTCATTCTTGATGGCATGGATGTGCGGCAAATCAACAGCATCACCCTGCGTCAGGCCATCGCCTACGTGCCACAGGAAGCGCATTTCTTCCACGGCACCATTGCCCAGAACCTGAGATTGTCACAGCCTATGGCCACCCATGAGGAAATGGTCGAGGCCTGCATCAAAGCCAACGTTATCGAAGAAATTTCAAATCTGACACATGGTTTTGAAACCCGTATTGGCGACCAATCCATTCAAAGTCTGCCTTCCAGCTTCAAACAACGGCTGTCCCTGGCCCGGGCTTATCTTAAAAAATCACCGATATTATTACTGGATGAGCCTGCCAAAACCTTGGACTTCGAAGGCGATACCGCATTCATGCGATCACTGGACGCCATCAAGGGCCAGATGACCATCTTAATGGTATCGCATCGTCCCAGTCACATCAGAATGGCCGACAAGGTATTGGTGCTAGAAGATGGTATGGTACGCCAGTTTGGCACCCCGGCAGAAGTTTTCCCGGATCTTTAATCATTCAAAGATCCCATGAAGAATAGCAAGAGAAATACAATGGAACAGAAACAAGACAATAACGCGCGTATAACCGGCAAAGAAGGCCAAACCACTCTGCCGACTAAAAATATTGACAGGCTTGAACAGCTTGTCGACAAGGCGACCGAATTCGCCCGGGAGAAGAACCCGCGCCCCACGAGCTATTACACCCGTTTTCTGTCCCGGGCGATCCTGTTGGAAGAATCCGGTCCGCCGCGGGCTGTGGTCTCCACAGTCGGTATCATTTCTCTGTTTTTGTTCGGCATGATCACCTGGGCCGCGATTACCACCCTCAATGAAACCAGTGTGGCGCGTGGTGAAGTCCGCCCGGCGTCCAGCGTTCAGCCGGTTCAGCATCTTGAAGGCGGTATTGTCTCGAATGTGCGCGTCCAGGACGGTGAACAGGTCCGGAAGGGTCAGGAAATTCTCACCATGGCGCCGACGCCCGCGACCTCCAATTACAACAGAATACTGGCCCGGCATACGGCGCTCAGTCTGCAAATAAATCGACTAAAAACCTTTGCCGCCAGCGAGGAAGCCGATTTCAGCGCCTATGAAAAATCCCATCCCCTTCTGGTGCAGGATCAGAAAGATGTCCTGACACAACAAAATATTTCCCGGGTCGCACAACAAGAGGTCATCATGGCACAATTGGATGAAAAGCAAAACGAACTGGTATTGCTTGATCGTCAGGAAAAAACACAACAAAACAACCTCGCCCTCCTCGCCGAAGAAATGAAGATGCGGAAAGAATTGACAGAGAAAGGTTTGGGATCGAAGCTTAAACTGCTCGAAATACAACGCTCCCATAATCAGGCTCTCGGTGATCTAAATCAGACCCAGGCGCGCAAAGCCGGCACACGGGCCAGCATATCTCAGGTCCGGGGCAATCTGGTGGCTTTAAACGAAAAATTACGCAATGACGCCCTCATTCAGGTGGACAGCCTCAGCAGTGAACGGGCTCAGGTGACCGCAGAGCTCACACAATTACGCGACCGTGTTCAACGTTTGTCAGTCATTGCGCCCGTGGATGGCATTGTCAAAGGATTGAAATACCGCACAATCGGAAGCGTTGTACCGCCCGGTGATGTCGTCGCAGAGATTGTCCCTCTATCGGACAAACTGGTGGCCGAAGTTAAAATCTCCCCCCGTGATATCGGTCATGTAAAAATCGGTACAGAAGTTCTGGTGAAACTCGACACCTATAACTTTGCCCGTTATGGAAGCCTGTCCGGCAGTCTCAATCATGTCTCCGCCTCCTCTTATATGGACGAACAGGGGGAAACATATTTCAAAGGCGTGGTGGAACTGCCCCGGAATTATATTGGAACCGATCCGGCCTCCAACCGCATCACGTCAGGCATGACACTGGTCGCCGATATTCAGACCGGCAAGAAAACCCTGCTGCAATATCTGGTCAAGCCGATCAACAATGCTTTGGACACTGCCTTTCGTGAAAGATAAATAGAAAACCAAAAAGGGTCGTCTTTTGGCGGCCCTTTTGCAAATCGCGCGATCCGTGGCCTAAAACCTCAAATTCAGAACCTTCTCAATCTTTGCTTAATTAATTTAGACTAATATTGTTCCGTGTACCCTAGTAGGAATTATAGATCGGCTTAACAGTGCATTGCTTTAAACCACTCTTATCCATGTTATTCTGCATAACAATGTTGTCTCCTGTTCTCGCCGCAAAGCCGGACGCAGTCTCCCCTTCTGTGGCAGATATTGAACAATTCATCTCACGCACAGAAGCGCTCTATGACCATGATATTTATTCCGTATTAAGCAAGACAGAACAACAGCTTACTCAAGAAACAAGCGATAAAAATATTAAAATTCTCAAGACCTTGATAGATTATTACATCATTCTTGAAGAATATGACAAGGCGCGGCCTCTCCTCGCCCGGCTTGGGGATATCTCGAGGGAACGTAATGACCCTGCCTTAAGCAGAATTTTTGAGTTTTTCACCATCAGTATTGACAGTGTCCACAAGCCGACCCAGGAAAATATAATGCTCTTCGAAGACCTGTTAAAGAAAGCAATCAAAGCCGACGACATCTATTTACAGGTTATTTTATTTGCAAATATAGCCACCCATAAAGAGTTGAACTATGAAACCCACTCGGCATTGGAATATCTTGATCGCGCCCATAGAATTCTAGACGATGTCGCTGACCCCTATCTCCATATTCTCGTTAACGGGACATACGCATTCATTTATGCCGATTTGAATGATTTCAGAAAAATCCTGAAATATTACACCCTGAACCTGGATTTGATGGTTCGGCATGGCCTTGCCGACAATTTGGGAATTTACCTCTTCAACCTCAGTCTGCCGCTGCAAAATACCAAGCAATACGACCTGTCCAACCGGGCCTTGAATATTATCATAGAACAGCAAAATAAATACGGCCAGAGTGGCGGCGAAATATACCCGTTAACCGGACTGGCAGAGAATGCCTATGCGGCAAAAAAATACAAACAAGCCCTCGAATATGTTACCAAGGGGTTGCCCTACACCCATCAATCACTCGATTTCGCAATCCGCCTGTATATTCTGGGGGCAAAATCCGCCGCCGCGGATGGCCAGGCCGCTCTGGCCAGGGTTTATCAGGACAAGGTTCAGAAATTCTACGCCAGCAATGAAGGCTACCCGGACGCCCAATGGCAAACTGTCAATCAACGCATTCAGGCTGGCATCGCCCGCGCAGAAGGCCGCCATAAGGACGCTTACGACCATCTGTTGAAATATTATCAGGAGGGAGACAAGCGTCACTTTGAGGCCATTCAGCGCGACATTGACGGCGTACGGGTCAACCTGGAAAACAGACGGGCACTTGAAAAAGCCCAGAAAGAAATTTTGCTTCAAAAGACTCAGAACAGCCGGCTCATCCTGCTGACCATATCGCTGGCCGCCATTATCATTTCAGCCCTGATGTACCGTGCCCACAGAAACAGCAAACGCAACGCTTTGGCTCTTGCCGAGTCCGCTGCCATTGCCGAAAAGGCCAATCATGCCAAATCGGAATTCGTCGCCAATATGAGCCATGAACTGCGCACGCCGTTAAACGCCATCATTGGTTTCTCCGATATTATGAAGCAGAAACTCTACGGCGACATGGGCGATTCTAAATATGGCCAATATGCCGAAATGATCAACGACAGTGGACATCACCTGTTGGGAATCATTAACGAAATCCTCGACATCTCCAAAGTGGAAAGTGGTAAGATGGACCTTATGGAGGATTATTGCGATGTCGAAGCCATCACCCGGGCCTCTATCAATCTCGTGGCGAAGAAGGCAGAGGAATACAAGGTCAGTATCCAATATAACATCCCCAAGGACTTTCCCGAGATTTATGCGGATCATCGCATCATCAGCCAGATTCTCAATAACGCGTTGTCAAATGCGGTGAAGTTTAGTGATGCCGGCGGGGAAGTCACCATCGCCGCCATATTGGCCGAGGATGACACATCCATCTGCCTGGAGATCAAAGATACCGGAATCGGCATGACCGATGAAGAACTCCGTTTCGTTATGGAACCCTTCCAGCAAGTCCAGAATCGCTTTACCAAAACCCGTGAAGGCACAGGTCTCGGCCTGCCGCTCATGAAAGCCTTTATTGAGCTCCACGGGGGCTACATGGCCATAGAATCCCTCAAAGGCACCGGCACGACATTACGGTTTCATTTGCCCCACAAACAGATGATATAAAATATAGCACCGCTTGTAGGATCGAAACGTCCCGCCCCGGCAACAAGACCCGTGTTTTCCAACAAAGATATCTTAATGATCCATCCCGCTGCCATGATCCATTTTCATCGGCGCCTTCTTCATCACCTGAACGTTCAGATCAACCGTACCGCCATGCGCAAACGTCAGCGTTAAAGGCACCATATCACCGACAGCAAATTTCTTGCTCAGGCCAAACAACATCAGGTGATAGCCTCCCGGCTTGATCTCAGTCGTCGCATGGGCGGCAATTGGAATATACGCCACCTGCTCCATTTTCATCACACCATCCTGATGGCGATGCACATGCAACTCAATTCGCTCAGCCTGTGGCGAGCTGGCCTTAACAAGCCGATCCTCCTGATCGCTGTCATTCTTCAATGTCATATAAGCCGCCCCCGGACGGTTTTGAAGAATAACCGGCCTTGCCCAGGCCTGAGTAACACTAATCGCTTCACCGGCATAAGCCGTCGGTATTGACAATAAAGAAACGAAAAAAAACAGGCTGGAAATAATTTTAATCTTCACGGTAAAACCTTTTAATTTATTTTGCTGAAAAAGCGAGACAGAGGTAGGCCATATTTACAGGTAATCGCCTTGCCGTCTTCACAACTATAAAATGAGATCGCGATGGCCTCTGCCCGGCCAATGATATTTTCTACCGGCACATAACCTACGCCTGACAACAAACGGCTGTCGGCCGAATTGTCCCGATTATCCCCCATGGCAAACACATGTCCTTCAGGAATAATATATTCGGCGGTATTATCCAGGTAACCAAAATCGGTGCGCTCGGCAATGTGATAACTGCGGCCTTCCGGAATATCTTCCCGAAATTCGCGTACAGACACCATATCTCCTTTCGGCGCACGGTAGCTGTAACTCTTTTCATGAGCCCGTGGCAGGATCTTTCCGTTAATCACCAGACGCCCCCGCACCAGTTGCAACCGGTCCCCCGGCAAGCCCATGATGCGTTTGATAAGAGTGCGTTTCGGGTCTTTCGGGTCGGCAAAGACGACCACATCCCCGCGGGCCGGTAATTCCCCCATGATACGACCGTCAAAATTCCCCAACCCAAAAGGCAGGCTGTAACGAGAATAACCATAGGCAAATTTATTGACAACGATTCGGTCACCGACCTCTAAAGTCGGCACCATACTTTCAGAAGGCCAAATTTCATATTGAGCGTAGGCAAAACTGTGAACTGTAAAAACAGTAATGGCGACCACCAGGATTTCCTTGACGAAACTCCAGACTTTCTTCACATAGGAAAGCTCCTGTGCGTCAGGTTGAGTTATATTTTCCGCCATGTGTAAATTTATCCTTATATGATAACTGTACCACCCACTCCACCTTTCGATCGAGTAGGCGAAGACTAAGACTTTTTTACGGCGATGAGAAGAAGAAAAATTTTCCCCCAAAAAAATATCAGATTCTGCAATTTGCACCTTGCAGAGCTGAAAAACGGGCTTATATAAGCTTCGTAAAGTTTAACAAACCCCTGGTGTAATTGGGTCAACGACCCAGACCAGGATTAGAGATTTAATTACCATAGAACCAATCCAGGCCATAATGGCTGGTGCGGGCTATATTAAGAAATAGAGGATAGTATGGGTAAAGTTATCGGAATTGACTTAGGTACGACGAATTCGTGTATCGCAATCATGGACGGCGCGCAGCCTAAGGTCATTGAAAATGCGGAAGGTGGCAGAACAACCCCTTCCATGGTGGCCTTCACTTCAGACGGCGAAAAACTCGTGGGCCAGCCGGCGAAACGTCAGGCGGTAACCAATGCGGATAATACTCTTTTCGCCATTAAACGTCTGATCGGCCGGACCTATGAAGACCCCGCGACCAAAAAAGACATGGAAATGGTGTCTTATAAAATCGTCAAATCTGACAGCGGCGATGCATGGGTGGAAGCCCAGGGCCAGGAATACAGCCCGAGCCAGGTTTCTGCCTTCATTCTGCAGAAAATGAAAGAAACCGCCGAAGAATATCTTGGTGAAAAAGTCGATCAGGCCGTAATTACCGTTCCGGCCTATTTTAACGACGCCCAGCGTCAGGCCACCAAAGATGCCGGTAAAATTGCCGGTCTCGAAGTTCTGCGCATTATCAACGAGCCAACCGCTGCGGCGCTGGCCTACGGCATGGATAAAGAAGACGGCAAAACCATCGCGGTATTCGACCTTGGTGGTGGGACGTTCGACGTGTCCATTCTTGAAATCGGCGATGGCGTCTTCGAAGTAAAATCCACTAACGGGGATACGTTCCTCGGCGGGGAAGACTTTGACATGCTGCTGGTGGAATATCTGGCAAGCGAATTCAAGAAAGAACAGGGCATCGACCTGAAAGCCGATAAAATGGCCTTGCAACGCTTGAAAGAAGCCGCCGAGAAAGCCAAGATTGAACTGTCCAGTTCACAACAGACCGAAATCAACCTGCCCTTCATTACCGCGGACGCCTCTGGCCCAAAACATTTGGCGCTGAAGCTGACCCGGGCGAAATTTGAAGAACTGGTTAAGGATCTGGTCAATCGCACCATCGCCCCTTGTAAAGCGGCGCTGAAAGATGCTGGCCTGACCGCTGGTGAAATCGACGAAGTCGTTATGGTTGGCGGGATGACCCGTATGCCGAAAATCACCGAAGTGGTAAAAGACTTCTTCGGACGCGAGCCTCATAAAGGCGTAAACCCTGATGAAGTGGTCGCCATGGGCGCCGCCATTCAGGCCGGTGTTCTGCAGGGCGACGTTAAAGACGTTCTCCTGCTTGATGTAACGCCTCTGTCCCTCGGCATCGAAACATTGGGTGGCGTATTCACCCGCCTGATCGATCGCAATACCACGATCCCGACCAAAAAGTCCCAGACCTTCTCTACAGCGGAAGACAATCAGTCTGCCGTGACGATCCGGGTTTTCCAGGGCGAACGCGAAATGGCCGCCGACAACAAGATGCTTGGTCAGTTTGACCTGCTGGGCATTCCGGCCGCCCCGCGCGGCGTACCACAGGTGGAAGTCACCTTTGACATCGATGCCAATGGTATCGTCAATGTATCCGCCAAGGATAAAGGCACCGGCAAGGAACAGCAGATCCGTATTCAGGCCTCTGGCGGTCTTTCCGACGATGACATTGAAAAAATGGTCAAGGATGCCGAAGCCAACGCGGAAGAAGACAAGAAACGTCGTGAACTGGTTGAAGTACGCAACCAGGCCGAAGGCGCGGCTCATTCTGCGGAAAGCCAGTTGAAGGAACATGGTGACAAAATCGATGCGGCGGACAAATCCGCCATTGAAGACGCCATCGCCGCCGCCAAGAAAGCGGTAGAAGGCGAAGATGTTGACGCCATCAAGGCTTCTCTTGAAGCCCTGCAGCAAGCTTCCATGAAGCTTGGTGAAGCGATCTACAAAGAGCAAGGTGATGCGGCTGGCGGTGCTGGCGAAAGTGCAGACGCCTCTGGCCCAGCCGATGATGATGTGGTTGACGCCGACTTCGAAGAAGTTGACGACGACAAAAAGTAATGCGATCCCAGGATCAAATGTACACACATCATAGTTCATATGACCTGATGCCGTCCTGTTTCACACAGGGCGGTATCGGCATATTAAGGTAGAAGACCGGGAAAACCATGGCGAAAACATGTTATTACGAGTTATTGAACGTCGAACGCGGAGTCTCTGCGACGGATTTGAAAAAATCCTATCGCAAAATGGCCATGCAATTTCATCCGGACCGCAATCCGGGCGATGCCGCTGCGGAAGCCAAGTTCAAGGAAGTCAGCGAAGCCTATGAAATTCTGAAAGATGATCAGAAACGCGCCGCCTATGACCAATATGGCCATGCAGCCTTTGAAAATGGTGGCATGGGCGGCGGCGGCATGGGCGGTGGTTTTGAAGGCTCCTTCTCCGATATTTTCGAAGACCTGTTTGGCATGGGCGGCGGTGGACGTGGCCGGTCAAGCCGGCGCGGCGGCCCCCGGCGCGGGGCGGATCTGCAATATAATCTGACCATTACCCTTGAAGACGCCTTTAGCGGCAAAGAAGAAAAGATTACCATCCCGAGAGCCGAACAATGCGGCGATTGTGATGGCAGTGGTGCCGAAGAAGGCTCCAAACCGGAAACCTGTTCCGCCTGTGGCGGCATCGGCAAAGTCCAGACCCAGCAAGGTTTCTTCACCGTAGAACGCACCTGCCCGCGCTGTCAGGGTCAGGGACAGGTTATTGCCAACCCTTGTGGCACCTGCCACGGGCTCGGCAAGGTGGAAAAAACAAAAACCCTGTCCGTTAAAATCCCGGCCGGTGTTGAGGATGGTACCCGCATTCGTCTTCAGGGCGAAGGCGAAGCCGGCAGTAAAGGCGCCCCTCCCGGCGACCTTTATATTTTCATATCTGTCGAATATCACCCTATTTTCCAGCGTGAGGGATCAACCATCCTGTGCAACGTCCCCATTTCCATGGCCACGGCAGCCTTGGGCGGTGAAATCGGCGTTCCCACGGTCAATGGCAAGAAAGCCAAAGTCAAGATCAGTGCCGGTAACCAGACAGGCAAGCAATATCGCATCCGCGGCAAAGGCATGCCGATCCTGCACAGCCAGCAAATGGGCGACATGATCATTCAGACCACCGTGGAAACACCGGTCAATATGACCAAGAAGCAAAAAGAACTCCTGAGGGCCTTTGCGGACGAATGTGGTGAAGAGGTCAGCCCGGAATCTTCCGGCTTTTTCGACAAGGTAAAAACCCTGTGGGATGACCTCACGGAATAGACTTAAACCAATAGTAAAGCCCGCATATCACATGATACGCGGGCTTTTTTTTATGGTGTCGTCCTTATGGCGATATCTCAAGGTTACTTTGCCAATTCAACCCGGTTGGAGAAGGGCTAAGCTTCTGGTAGATCAGATTTAGATTGACCGGGACAACAGGAGATGAATACCAACGTATCCTCTACGCTTTGGCAAGTAGGATTATTCACGATCTGTCGTAAGATCATCCCTCGCCCTGGACCAGACAAGGACTATAAGAATACCGCCGCCCTTTCTTCTCAGCTGAAGTGTTTATTTTCATCGATCATGGTTCATTGATTACATACCTAGCAGGCAGAGCCAAGTCTCATAATCTTTCCAGAAAAAGTTAAATCTGTATATTGCTTTCCACTGTTACTTTCTGCAATTTCTTAAGTTGTTTTTTCGCACCCCAGCCAAAGGTAAAATAAAACATCATGTACTCAAGAACCATACTAATTATAACAGCAAACAACAATGGCCACCTGAAGCCTGATTCAAATCTATCAACCAAATTCAAAATACCCTCAAACTTTCCCGATTCCCCCATACCATTGAGGAATAACACCACCATTGCCAGACTAACACCAATAAAAAGAATTTGAAAAAGCACGTTCCCGAAGGCAAACCAATGCCTTTCCCTCGGCAATGGTAAACGACGGTGATCTCTCCCAAATTTTTTCCCAATAAAATATGTGATTGTCAGTAGAAAAATGAACTGAATTAAGTAAGGAACTTTATTAGAATTCAATCCGACTAAGCTTAAAAGCAGAGAGATTCCAACGCAAATAAGAATATACTTTTTTACAGAAACCGTGTGTTCTTGCATCATTTTATACAGGTTCCTTTTCTTCGTGAACCTATACTCCTTTGTTATAGTTTTTCTACTCCCCTTATACGCAGGAGCTCTACTAAAGAATCCATTACATCGGCGCAACCATTTCCATGAGGGTGCCCGTGAACAAGGCCGCGTAAGTACCGAGAATATAGCCTAAAACAGCCAGAAGAACCCCCACGGGAGCAAGTGACGGATGGAAGGCCGCAGCAAGAACCGGTGCCGAGGCCGCACCGCCGATATTGGCCTTACTGCCCACCGCCAGAAAGAAAATCGGCGCCTTAATGATCCGGCGCACGATAAAGAGCAAGGCAACATGCACCAGCATCCAAACAGCCCCCACCAGGAACATCGACAGGTGCTCAAAGATCGCCATAATATCCATTTTCAGGCCAATGGTCGCCACCAGAATAAAGATAAAGATCGTACCAATACTTGAGGCTCCCACGCCTTCCAGTTTCTTCGCCGGTGTGAAGGACAACAATAGTCCAGCGGTCGTTGCAATCACCACCAGCCAGAAAAATTGGCTGGAAAAGTTTGATGTCTCGTATCCTGGAATGTTTTTAAACATTGCAGACAGGTTATCCGCCCCGAAATGGGCCAGTCCCATCACCCCGAATCCCAATGCAAAAATAATCATCAAATCCTTGGCCATCGGAATGCGGGCATGTTCCTTCTGAAAGGCTTCCACGTTTTTCCGCAAATCATCAATCGCACCAACATCAGCCCCGTTCTTCCTGTCAATTTCACGATGACGCGCCGCCATGATCAAAAGCGCCGCCATCCAGACTTCCGCCACCAGGATATCGACTGTCACCATGATGGAAAACATCCTGTCCGACACCTGAAAAACTTCCTTCATAGCCGCCTGGTTGGCGCCGCCACCGATCCAACTGCCCGCCACTGTCGTCATGGCGCGCCAGACCGATTCCGGCCCATGCCCCCCGACCACTGACGGATCAATCACGGAAAAAATAAGGATCGCAATCGGTCCGCCAATCACCACCCCGACCGTCCCGGTCAGAAACATGATCAGAGCTTTCGGACCGAGTGCCACGATGCGCTTGAAGTCAACGCTCAAGGTCAGCATCACCAGACACGCCGGCAACAGATAGCGCGAGGCAACAAAGTAAAGTTTAGAATTCTCCCCATCAACCAGACCAAAGGTATTTATCAGAGAGGGCACAAAATAGCACATCAAAACCATCGGGATATAAGTATAAAATTTCTGCCAGAAGGGTGTCTTAATTGATGCCGTATAAAAAATTCCCCCCAATATTATCGCCAGTAATCCGAACAAAAACGCGTCATTGGTAATCATACTTACCCCTCTCCCATATCTATTTTTATTAGTTAATCCCGCAGGCGGGGGGCAACAGTACGTCATCATTCCCGGCTGTTCAACTAGTCTGATATATTATGAAGACGAATGACCCAGGAGAGAAAGACACAATGAAATATTTTCCCCTATTCAAAACCTGAATTTGAAAGAAGAACGGTTGAGTTAAGGATTTGTCGCGCAAAACCACAGGCTGGTGTATACAGCCTCGTTATAACAGTGTTGCTTGCAGACTTATAATATCATTCCGTTTCGCAGAGCGCCCGCACAAGATAGGTCCCATCATCATTTTCCTCTACCTTGGGTTCACATCCATCAACTTTCACGCCATCTATCACATCCTGAAGGCGGTCTGCCGGAACATCCTCAATGACATAGCATTCTCTCATCTTGTTTTCCTTCTTAAGAAACAGAATTACAAATCACAGGCCGAAATCTCCCCCTTTTCAATCAGGGCGCTTACCGCTTCCACCCGCGCCTTGGCATTTTTACTGCCAAACATAAAAAGACCAAAAGGCACTTTATTATAGGGCGATGCCGACAACCACTTTTTGATTTCTGCTTGATGTGCTTCCTCAATGACGCCGCCTGGCTTCCAGTATTCGGTCAGGCAATCCCCCGCTTTATCTGCCTGGAACTTGTCTCGGAAAATTCCCTTGGCCTGCTCGTTCGCCATCGCCACTTCCTGACCCGCCGTTTCCGTAATACTCGCCAAAGCCCCGGGAACCGTACCGGCATAATAATATCGCGCCAGATCAACCGCCGCCGCCTCTATTGAATAAAGCCCAACTTCCTGATTAAGTCCTTTGAGAATATCGACCATGACAGTGGCGCGCCCGGCCCGCATTTTTGTCACAATCGCGGCTGTCGCCTGATCCATCAAAACCTTTTTATCAAAAGCCGCCTTGCTGCCGAGAATGAACATGCTGGTCGCTCCCAGAACTTCCTTGGTTCTGGCACCACCAGCAATGGTCGTCGCCCCGGCGAGCCCAAGGAGCAGCCATTCCGTACCGATATCGGCTATCATGCCTTCCCGGTAAATGGTTTGTTCAAAATCAATGAAAGCGCTGTCGATGTAAGCGAGCTTTGCGTTCACAACCGCATTGCGTTTTTCTTCCGTGGTCGCCGCATGTCTTTCTGATTCCGACAGAATAAAACTGGAGGCCGGCTGTTGTTGAATTTCATCAATATCAGACTTGGGATAGCCATTGATACTGGCACAGCCACTAAGCACGATAAAAGCGCCTCCCAGAAAGAGTGCGATTAGTCGATACCACATCGTATTTTTCCTTCCCATGATAAAATACTCTCGCAGTCTATCACAAAGAACGAATATAAACAACTTCAGGTACCCCTTCCCAGCTGTAGGTCAGGAGTTTTTTATATCATAAAAGAGGATTCCAAAAACCAGCGCCGAAAGAAGCGCGATGCTTTATGGTCAGGACGCCTTAGGCCTCTATTCCCGACAGGCTTTTCTTAAAATGACTGAACAGGGCAATCTGGCTTTCCAGGTTTTCTTCGCCAATCCCTCCAAGCAGCTCATCAACCCAGCCTTTATGAATGGTGATGGCGTTTTTAAGAACCCTTCGACCTTCACTGGTCATGGAAACACTATATACCCGCCGATCCGTAGGCAACGCCCATTTTTCGACCAGACCATCCTTCATCAGGCGGCCCACCATACCGGTGGTATTGGCGTTCGAGACCAGCAACATGCGCGACAGTTCGCTCATGGTGATCACCCCGCCCGGCGCACGGTCAATGGCGACCAAAACATCAAATTTAGCCAGGGTCAAAGGGGTATGTTCCTTCATACGCTTATTAAGGATCTGGGTGACCCGGGTCGAACTCGACAACATTCTTACCCAAAGCTGCAAGTAGCGGGGATCCGCATCATCCTTGTTTTCCATGGTCTTTCTTTCCATATTCATCTTCTCGATGCCTCCGGTTCTGGCTATCTTTTCTGTGCGCTAAACCGCGCAATTCATGTAAGCCTACAATAACCTTTTAGGTCTGGAATAAATTGCCATAAATCAAGTTTTGCGCATTATTCTTAAAAAGTATGGCTTTTATGGATGCTTTCCTGCGCTTTCCAAAAAAATATTTTACAAGTTTACAAAATTACTTCATACTTAAAATATATTTCAATTTACAACCGGATTTTTTCATGCGCGACCATATTCTTACGCCCCTTACTATCAATGGCATGCTGGTGCCCAACCGTACTGTCGTGCCCGCCATGGTCACCCGCCTGTCGGGGGAAGACGGTTATGTCAATCAGGCGATCATCGACCGTTACGTCAGCTACGCCAAGGGCGACGTTGGTCTAATCATTGTCGAGGCCATGGCCATTCACCAGTCAAAATCAGGGCCCCTTTTACGCATCTCAGACGACAAGTTCATCGAAGGTCATCGCAAACTCACCGACGCCATTCACCGGACCAGCCAGTCAAAAGTTGTACCCCAGATCATTCATTTCATGAAAGTGGCCCGTTCCGGCTGGCGGCAGACCATTGACATGTTGTCGGAAGACGATATCACCGCCATCATTCGCGATTTCGGTGATGCCGCCCTGCGCGCCAAAGAAGCTGGCTATGACGGGGTCGAACTGCATTCCGCCCATGCCTATACCTTGTCATCGTTTCTTTCCCGCCATAACAAACGTCGCGACCGGTATGATGGCCGTTCTCTGGAAGGACGTCTGCGCATGTTTGGCGATGTCATGGCGGAGGTCCGTTCAAAAGTCGGAAAGGACTTCCCGATTGGCGTGCGCTTTCTCGCGGATGAAATGATTAAAGATGGGTATACACTGGAAGACAGTCGCCTGATCGCCCTGCGTATGGCCCAGCTGGGGGTTGATTATATTTCCCTTTCTGTCGGAGGCAAGTTCGAAGACGCCATCCTGCAGGACGGCCTGCCGCCCTACCCTTACACCGGTTATTCCGGAGAACGTTGCATGCCTGGCGCAAGCTTTCCCAAAATGCCCCATATCCATTATGCCGCGGCAATCAAGGAGATGATCAATGCCAAGGGGTTTGATATTCCGGTGATCTCAGTCGGGAAAATCAATGCGCCGGAGGATGCTGAACGTCTGCTGGCCGGAGGTAAAGCAGACATGGTCGGCATGGCCCGGCAACTGCTCGCGGATCCCAACTGGCCCAAAAAGGTCGCCCAGGAGCGGGAGCAGGATATAGTGACTTGCGTTTATTGTAATGTCTGCAAACAGCTGGACGAAAAATTCAAGGAAGTCACCTGCTTCCTGTGGCCCAAAGGCTATCTGCAGGCGCCGGACTATGATCCGGATATGACGGCCCCGGCTTGGGAAGACGACAGCCCGCTGAATGCCACTTATGTCAATGGCGCCGTCAAATTGAAATGGACCCGCGCGTCGGGAGAGGTCAGCGGTTACGACCTCTACCGCACGGAAGACAGCGGCGCGGTCGAAATTATCGAAGCCAAAAAGGGCGGAAAATTTGACGACAAGACGGTGCTCGGCGGTCTGAAGTACAGCTATTACATCCGCGCTTACAACAAATCCGGGCAGGCCGGACCGCCGTCAAACGTGGTCGAACTGGAACTTCCTATAGAAGATTTTCTGCCCCAGCAGACAGCCAGCTAAAAAGCCAAACCACACACCGGGTTGACAGACAGGGACAACTAGCTATCAATAGCATTCTGTATACCTCAACAAAAAAGGATCCTGCAGATGAGCGATGACCCAACCTCCCCCGCCACTGACGAGAACTTTACCGCCGTGGCACTGGACCGCCATTGGCATCTGGCGACCAATGATCACGAGGTCGCCCTGACAGAATTGGAATATTCCCTGTTCCGCTCCTATGAAAGCTTTTCCCGCTGGATGAAGGAATGTACGGTCGCCGCCTCTGGCATCAACATGAGCGCCAGTGACTGTGCCGTGCTGAACATCATCGCCATGCGGGATCGCCCAAAAGGCATCACGGAAATCGCCCGCCTGCTGAACCGTGATGACACCACCAACATTCAATATACCATTCGCAAGCTGACCCAGGAAAAACTGGTCGAAAAAACCACCACGGACAAACGCAGAAAAGGGGTACGCTATCGTCCTACCCCTGATGGCCACACACTTATTTCCCGTTTTGTATCCCTGCGCAAAGGATTACTGGTTGATATGACGGAAGCCATTCGTAATATTGATCAGCAACTGACCCAGGGCAGCAAAATACTCGACCTGATGACCGGCATGTATGAACAGGCCGCCCGCATTGCAGCCACCCATCGGCCGAGCTTCAAAGAAGACATATAAAATCGTACATTAGAAAATTATTCTATACGTACAAAAAAGTTACAAATTATAAATCATTTTGTCTGACAATGGGACAATAAGGTCATTTATGAGGAGTAGAAAAATGGAATATCTTATTCTGGACGATTTCGAGATGGATAGCCTGCAAGAAAAAGTAAACAAATATATCAAAGACGGTTACCATCCCGTAGGTGGACTTGCGACAACCAACCAAAAGGACGGCTTTGTAGAATATCTGCAAGCCATGATAAAAGAATAACCTCCTCTCCATTCCCTGACCGTTAAATGCCGAACGTTAGCAGAAATGCTGAACGCCATCGGCATGCCTCAAGAATTTTTCGATTTAGGATTTTGATCCGGAAAACTTCTGCTATAACCCCTATATGATCAATAAGAACGAAACCGTGGTCATTTGTGAGAAACCCTCACAGGCCCGTAATATCCGGGCCGCCATCGGTGATAATTATGGCAGAATCGTTGCCGCGCAAGGCCATCTCCTGCGCCTTGAAATGCCTGAGGAAATCAACCCCGCCTGGCGACGCTGGAATTATGATATTCTCGTGCCGGAAAACCGTCGTTTTGACTACCGCCCGTCTGACGGCGGTGGCAAGGAAGCCCGTCTGCGGGAAATCGAAAGCGCCTTGCGTCAGGCCAAATCCGTCATCATCGCTACCGACTGCGACCGCGAGGGAGAAGGCATTGGCCGAGAGCTTTTGCTCTATTATAAATTCGAGGGCGAAATCCTCCGGGCGATGTTTTCCGCCGAAGACAAAAAAACCCTGACCAAGGCCTTTAACAACCTCAAACCCGCCGCGGAATATGACCGGCTGTATGAAGCCTTTTACGCCCGCGCCGCCGTGGACAAGGCCTGCAACCTGACCCTGACCCGGGTGGTCACCGTGCGCTTTAAAAAACCCGGCGCCAAAGGCGCCATCGGCGTTGGCCGGGTCATGTCCCCAACTCTCGCCATTGTTTGCCGGCGACAAAAGGAAATAGAAGCCTTTGAGACCCGACCCTTTTATGAAATCACCATGAATCTCACCGGCGAACGCGGCAAGGTTGCGGTGCATTACCGTCCCAAAGGCGCCGGACGTATCTATGAAGAATCCGAAGCCCGATCACTGGTCGCCGCGGCCGAGACCTGGCAGGGTCCGCTGTCCGTGATCTGCGAAGAAAAGAAGGCGGCCCCGCCAAAGTTTTTCGACTTGCCAACCCTGCAGAAAGAAGCCGGAAAAAAAGGCTTCAGCGCTTCCCGCACGCTGGAAATCGCCCAATCCCTGTATGAAAAGCACAAGATCATCACCTATCCCCGTGCGGCCGTGCGTTCCCTGCCGGAGGTCATGATTGATGAGGTTCAAAACCTGCTGGATCAGGTTAAAACCATCCCGGAATTCGCTGCGATACCGCTCGAAAAGCCGATCATTCGCAAAGGCCGTCCGGGATATTTTTCCGACAAGGCGCTGGAAGGCGAAAGTCACCATGCCTTGATCCCCAATCTGGCCGTCGCCGAGCATTTCCCCGTGCTTTACTCCCGGCTGGATGCCGATCACAAAGCTCTGTTCGACATCATCACCCGCAGCTTTCTGGAAGCCGTCGCCGATGACCATGTTTTCGACCAGACCACCATGACGGCCGAGGTCAGCGTAGCGGATAAAAAATACAGTTTCTCCGAAATTGGCAAAATTACCCGCACCCCTGGATGGACCGACCTGTTCCCGAAAGAGGTTGCCCCGCAGAAGGGTAAAAAAGTCGAAAAAGAAGTCACTCTCGCCCCGATAGATAACGGTGACCCCATGACCTCGGAAGGCGCCAAGTCAGCGTTGAAGAAAACCACGCCCCCAAAGCCCTACGGCGAGGGAGAGCTGATCAACGCCATGCAGAATGCCTGGAAATTCGTCGAGAATGAGGAAGAAAAAGAACGCCTGAAAATGGCCAAGGGGATTGGCACGCCGGCAACCCGTGACCAGATCATTGAAAATCTGAAACAGAAATGCTTCGAGATCAAGCGCAAGAAAATCTACGCCACCAACTATGGCATGCGACTGTATGAACTTCTGGAAACCAACCTGCCGGAACTGGTCGATCCCGGTGCGACGGCGCGTATGGAACTGTTCCTTGACAGCATTCAGCTGGGCCAGAACACCGCCGATGATGTGTTTGAACAGGCCATCGAACGCCTGCGCAATATGGTCGACCAAATCCAGAACAGTTACCGTTCGACAGAACTGACCAAAAACCATCCGCCGAGCGATAAAATGATCGGCTTTGCCCGACGTATCGCAGCGGAAAAGAGAATTCCTCTGCCGCCGGCGGCCCTGACCGACTTCGCCGTCTGCCGCCTGTTTATCGACAATAATGTCGAACCGGCCCCGGAAGATGGCAGCCCCAGCGAACGGCAACTGGGGTTCGCCCGCACCCTGAGTGAACAAACCGGGGAACCCATTCCGGAAGGTGCGTTAGGCTCCGCCGAAATCCTCAGCCAGTGGATTGACCGAGTGAAATCAAAAGCGCCCCCGCGTATGGCGTCTGAAAAGCAGATGGTTTGGGTAATCAAGATGGTTGAAGAAGGCATGGCTGCACCCGATGGCTACCCCGATAAAGTCACCGCCGCCGCCGCCAGCGCATTCCTTGACAAAGCCTTTAACAGAAACCAGCCGAACGGCGGATAAAAACCTTATCCCGTTTTACTATAAAAAATTACCTGTCAATTTTTCGGTGGCGGTGCGTCTCGGTTGAATTTATGCTGAAGTCATGGAACACAACATGACAAAGACACTGTCCTTCGCGGATAAATACCGGATCATCCTTGAAAAAGATGCTTCCTATGAGGGAATATTCTTCACAGCGGTTAAAACCACCGGGATTTTCTGCCGCCCGAGCTGCACGGCCCGAAAACCCAAAAGCGAAAATGTCACCTTTTATAACACTGTGGAAGAAGCGCTTCTCAATGGATATCGCCCTTGCAAGGTCTGTCGCCCCATGACTCCGGCGGAAGAAACGCCAGCCTATATCACCCAAATTCTGCAGGAACTGGCCGACAATCCGTTCGAGAAAATCAAGGACCATCACCTGAGACAACGCAACATCGAACCCAACAGGCTACGCCGCTGGTTCAAGACCCATTACGGCATGACCTTCCAGACCTATCAACGCCTGCTGCGGATCAACACAGCCTATGAAAAAATCACCAAAGGAGAGAGTGTGACCCACACCGCCTATGATGTGGGATTTGAGTCCCTTAGCGGCTTTAACAGCAGCTACCAGACCATCCTGGGACAGTCCCCCACCGCCCCCCCGAAAAACATTATTACCATTACCCGCTTTACCACGCCGCTCGGCCCTATGTTTGCCTGCGCTTCTTCTCGCGGGCTTTGTCTGCTCGAATTCACAAACCGTCGCATGCTGGAGAGCGAATTCAAGGATTTGTGCAAGAGGCTCAACGCCGTCATCCTGCCCGGCAAGAATTTGCACCTCAATCAGACCCAACAGGAAATCACGGAGTATTTTGCAGGCAAGAGAAAAACCTTCACCGTCGCACTCGACACCCCCGGCACGACGTTTCAAAATTCTGTATGGAACCTGCTTCAAACCATCCCTTATGGTGAAACCAGATCCTACCAACAGCAGGCAGAACGTCTGGGCAAGCCCACCGCCGTCCGCGCTGTCGCCTCGGCGAACGGCTATAATCGTATTTCCATCATCATTCCCTGTCACCGCGTCATCGGTAAAGATGGCAACCTCACAGGTTATGGTGGCGGTCTTGAGCGTAAAAAATGGTTGCTGAATCTCGAAAAAAGCATACCATAGCCCTTACATTAACCAGTACTTAAGTACTAAAATTTATAATTGGTGCAGATCTTTGAATTTTTTCTATGGTAAGACCTATTCCAATTATACATTGCTCCCTTTCTATGACTAATCAGACAGGTTTGTTTTGAGCACGAAACCCCGTGACCGTATGTTAGACTGCCTTTATGTTGAAAATTTTTAGAACTTTTATCCTTGTAATCTGCATGAGCATACCGGTTCAGGCAATGGCGGAGACGATCACGATTAGCGCCCCGGAATGGTGTCCCTATATCTGCCCAAATGAATCCGCCAAGCCAGGCCTGCTTGTTGAATATACCCAGGCCATTTTCCAGCGCGCAGGATATGACATCACTGTGGATGTCTACCCCTGGTCTCGGGCTATCCGCTATGCGGAAGATGGCACACGCCACGCCCTCCTCGGCGCCGCAAAGCATGAGGCTCCCAATCTGATTTTCCCAGAAAATGAAATCGGTGAGCAAACATTCTGTTTTTATACCAAGGCAGATGATGAATGGACCTATAGCAGTCCCGCCGCGGTAATCGGCAAGGATATCATCTATCCCCAAGACGCCTTGCCAGAAGAAATCATACCCTATAAAAACAGAGCCCGTTTCAGCGAAGTTACGGGAAGCGTAACCTATATAGAACAAGCCCTGGGTATGCTTTTCTCTGACCGTACCGAAGTCGTCCTGTCGAGTTATTACTGGATGACACACTTCCTTGAAAGCCATGACATGCAGGAAAAAGTAAAACTTTCCGGGTGCGCGGCCAGCACAAAAGTCTATCTCGCCTTCTCCCCCGCTGACGACAAGCAGAAAGAAACAAAAAAATATATCAAGATCTTCGACCGTGAAATTGAGATATTGAAGCAGGAAGGTTTCTTTGAAAGCCTGTTGACCAAATATAACCTCACGCCCCGTAAATAAAAACCTCAACATTAGAATAAATTAACATTATAATGATATTGCTGTCAGAGGATAATATCCGTCTGCTTCTCATTCCATTTCTATGATTTAGGTCTGTTTATGCCAGCATTTACGAATATAATTCCCAAGGCATTGGCTTTGTTAATTATTTATGGCCAAGGCGCTGTCATTGCACCCTGCGCGGAAAACATCCCACCGGAAAAAATCTATATTATAGGCTACACGGAAAGATCCAGAATTCATGAAAGAAGCCGGACGATTGTGAAGCAGGCTTATGAAAAAGCCGGTATCAAGTATCGATTTACACCCTTGCCTTCCCTGCGGTCGTTAGAAGAAGCAAACGCAGGCGTAATTGATGGAGAGGTCGGGCGAATTCCAGAAGCCGTAAAACGTTATAGAAATCTTGTCCGGGTTAACGTTCCCATATATTACGGCACAGGATACGCCTTTACCACCCGGAATGATATTGATGTCTATCAAGATGATCTTTTGAGCAAATACCATGTTGGTTATCGGCGTGGCTCACTTTGGGCTGCAATTGAGTTGCGCGGCAGGGAGGCTAATATCGCCAAAAATCATCTCACGCTTTTTAAGATGCTGTCCAGGGGGCGCTTTGATATTGCTCTCGCAGCGCCGCCTTTTGAAAAAGATGTTCAAAGGTTTATCAAAGAAAGCAACCCCCGCGTTATAAGGCTCGAACCGGCAGTAAGGACCTCACCGGTTTATCATTTCGTCCACCGAAAGAACGCCGCCATCATTCCCAAACTGGAAGCCGCGCTCCGGGCCTTGCAAAAACAAAAATCGACCAACCCCTGATATCTTGTTTGCGTCACTTCCGGGAACATGAGCGATTTCGCTCTAAGAAAAAGTGTAAAATTCAGAGAATAAGTGTCAGTATTCTTTACAGTTTATTCTACCTATTAAATGTATTAACCCCCAAAGAAACTCCTAATCTTGTGGAATACCGCCCTTTGCATTAACTGGCGCAATAATTGCATAATGAAATATATTTTAAGAATAGGAAAAGTCATATGAATATAAGTAAATTAGTTAAAACCGGCCTGACTGTCCTGGCAGTTTCCGCCATAAGCCTTTCATCTGCACTCGCAGACGTCATCTGGGATTATAGCCCTGACACCACAAACGCCGAAGGTTCACCAAACTGGTCTAACATCTCGAATGGCCAGAATTTTGCTGATCGGGTTTCCTTTACCGAAACCGGCGCCCTCACGGGCATGGATCTTTATAGTGGAGAAGTCAGTGGTGCACTTGACCAGATCGTAAGAATTAGCATATGGGAAGACAACGCAGGCACACTCGGAAACTTAATCACATCCTTTAACGAGGTCGTTTCTGTTATCGACAGCCTCAGTACCTCTACCATCACTTATGTCACCAGAAAACACGTTGACTTTACCAATCAGTTTAATTTTTCTGTTGGGAGTTTCTGGATTGGTATGACGGGAGAAGGCTCTCAACTTGGGCAATTAGGGCTCAGTATAAACACGCCGGGGGATAGTAGAATGGCCTCATTTTCCGGTGATACATTTACCGGCATGTCAGATGCCGTCGTCGGTGACATGTCCTTCCGCCTGCTTGGGACGTTCAATGACGGAAATATAGATGTTCCGGAACCTGCACCACTTGCTCTTCTGGGCCTCGGTCTTATGGGACTTGGCCTGGCGCGCAGACGTCGCAGCTAATTAAATTCTGAGTGTACTGAAGCGGTCCCTTTTCAAGGGGCCGCTTTTTTTTATGGGAATCCCATATGTCGGAAATAGACCAGGAACAAGATGGGGAGATTGGGGGAGTGCTCATACAGTTTGGGCTTTAATCAAATAGAAACATTTAAACATTATTTTTCAGGCATGATCTTAAAATTTAAAGACAATAGGACATCTCCAAACCTGATAAGGATCGGACTAGTATTAGCCGTCTTATTGGGCGGTTTGGTTGGCTATTATTGGCAAGATATGCCCTTCTTTCCTGCCCCAAAATTCAATATTGTTGGACAAGCATATATTACCGATGGAGATACAATACGTGTCCAAGGTAAAAAGATCCGGCTACACGGCATAGATGCTCCTGAACGAGACCAGACATGTTCAATTAAAGGAAGAAAATGGAATTGTGGAGCAGTATCCACTGCGTACCTCACCCGCCTAATTAACTATCAGAAAGTAAAATGTACAAAACTTTCGACAGGTCGATACGGGAGAACAATTGCGACATGTATTAATAATAAGGGGCAAGATATTAATTCGGCAATGGTATCCTCAGGGCACGCTGTCGCTTACACCTATTACACTTACATATATTTTCCGGAGCAAATAGAAGCGTGGTGGAGTAAGCGCGGTATTTGGCAAGGAGAATTTGTTGAGCCATATCAATATCGGAAATCTGGCCGCGCACCTTGAGCCCGCTTTGGGGAAAGTAGAGAGAGTTTCCACATAGTTTCGACTGTATAAATAGGTTCCATATTGAGATGTCGGACACCTCCGACTGAAACTCGGCTTCGCTCATACTGGGTTTTAGAGCGTCCACGACCTCCGCAAATTGGCCGCCACCCTTCTCGCAGAAGCGGGAGGAACCGAGAAAGAATTGCAGGCAGTCTTCGGGTGGCGGTCTGAGCGTCAGTCACAGCTATATACCCGTGGCGCTGACCGGTAAATACCTTGCTGTACAGGCGTCCATCAAGCGTAAAAATAAGCCATCATTGCCCACACCTCTTTTTCCGGGAGGACAAGAACTGATAAAAGCTTTTAAAATAAATTACTTATTTTTTAGATGGTGGGCGATACAAGATTTGAACTTGTGACCTCTTCGATGTCAACGAAGCGCTCTACCCCTGAGCTAATCGCCCTATCATGATGATAGCTGAGGCGATTTATAATCATTTTCCACTGTTTAGCAAGCCAAAAGATGACATTTTTCTCTCTGGTCGATAATTTTTATTCATAGCCCATTCAGGCAGCCTTTGATATGGTTATGTCATCAAACAGGAGATCTCGTTATGGGAAAATTTTGGCCGCTGACTGTTGCTCTGGTTCTGCTTACCCTCACAGGCTGCAGTTCATCCCCCTCTTATGAGGTCACTCGTTTCCACAGCCTTCCCGCCCCACAAAAACAAACCATTGAAGTCAGTTTCTGGGACCCGGAACTGAAACGCAGTATTGAGTATGGTCAATATGCCGAATTGGTCGGGCAATATCTGGGTTCTGTCGGATATCGTCCCCCGGAAGGGCGCCCCACTGACCTTATTGCTCGTATTGGATTCGCCAACCGCCCAATCGACACAGACGGAGACGTTGATGACGGCAAACCTCACGGCAGCATCAGCATCGGGGTCGGCAGCGGCGGCGGTTATCACCACAGTGGTGTCGGTGTCGGGGTTGGTGTTGGGTTCCCCCTCGGAGAACGTAAGGTAAGAACTGAGTATGTCCGGATCTTCACCCTCGATATACTTCGCCGGTCAGACGGCGTCAAACTCTATGAAGGCCGGGCACGTAGCGAAGGGCGCGACCCCCTGACTAACGCCATTCCTAACCTCATAGAAGCCCTGTTCCAAAATTTCCCCGGCGAAAGCGGTCAGAGCGACAAGATCACGCTTGACCGCTAATCTGCCTCCATCATCAGACTTGACAGGCTGACGTATCTTCTGTATTCCCCCTGACAGGTATAGGATGCCTGCCGCTCGCGGCCTCACGGCTTTGGTGAACTTCCTCTTTCATATTTTATACAGGATCCATTTCGGGACCTGACAGTAATGCGAGCCCTGTCGATATTGTCCAATCGATTGGAGACTATAATATGACCACACCACCTCTTACTCTCGACAGCCTGAAACGTCAGGCACGGCGCATGCGGGATCATTTCGCCGAACATAATATTGAAATGAGCCATTCAAAAACCTTGGAAGCCCTGGCAAAGCAGTATGGTTACAAGGACTGGAACGTCCTAACCGCCAGCCTGAAGCGTCAGGCGTTGCAACCCATCTGGCCAACCCTGGAGGACAGGGTTTCAGGTACTTATCTGGGGCATGACTTTACCGCGAGCATTCTCAAGACCGAAACAGCGATCTTGCCGGATGTTCGCCGCTATACAATGCTGTTCGATGTCCCCATTGACGTGGTTGCTTCGGCACATTTCAGTAATTTCCGCCAACGTGTGACCTGTCTGCTCAACAGCGACCTACGCAGCGTTGACCATAAAGGTCGCCCTGACAATATTGTGCAGCTCAATAAATAGAGAAATGACCGGGAGGCCGTAATGATATGGCTTCCCGGTCAAGTCTATAGAAACTTACGCCCCGAAAGCCATCGGTATTGAACCCATTTTCTCCGGGAAATCGTAGTTGATGCCGAACATAATAATATCAACATCCACCCCGTTGCGGGAAAGCGGTAGGCCAATCGTTTGATATTCAAGGAATTTTTTATCAGACCACATCAATTTATCACAATAGAAATAAGGTCTTTTATTCTCCACCAACCAGTCGTAACGTGATTTCAGGAGAGCGTTTGCCTGAAGATTATCGTCAAGATAGGTGCCTGTGGGATCCTCGCCCAGAGCACGCACCGTTTCTGTCCCAATCAAGCGCATCCTATAACGCCGAGGCTGATACTCAACATCAATCAGGCTGATATTGGGCAGGAGATGGGGAATCTGCACAGGATCAAGATCCGCACGCGTCGGCAGGCCCTTGTCTCCCCTCATCTTCAACCAGTAGGCATAAACCTCCCGCAGTGTGCGATTAGGTAAATCATGCGCCGTAAACCGGTCTCTAAATTTTTCGTCCACCACATACCCCTCCAATAAATGCTTACTCGCCGGTATGTACAACCAACTTTTATGCAGATACAACTATCGAACATAAAAATCTATATTTGGTAAATACCCCGTAAAAATGGTTTCTTATACCAATTGTTCTTTGGTCTTCAGGAAGCGAATATCAGGGTTGTCATCCCGCGCCTTGTCCAGACGCCAGGCGTTCCGCGCCAGAAATACAGGCGATCCACTGTGGTCTTCCGCCATATTGGCTTTATTGCCGTCGATAAAGGCTTTCAACTTAAATTTGTCATCACATTCAACCCATACCGCCGTATAGAGCGATGTCGCCTCAAAACGACAGGGGACGTCATATTCTGTCCGGATACGATCCCCCATCACGTCAAACTGCAACATGCCGACCACACCAACAAACCATTCAGAGCCAATGGTGGGTTTAAAAACCCGGGCCGCACCCTCTTCCGCCAGCTGCTGTAACGCCCGTCCCAGATGTTTGGCTTTCATGGGGTCTTCAGGCCGCACGGTCTGAATATATTCGGGGGCAAAATTGGGAATACCTGTGAATCGCAGCTCTTCCCCCTCCGTCAGGCTGTCGCCAATACGCAAATTGCCGTGATTGGGAATACCGAAGATATCTCCCGGCCAGGCGGTTTCCGCCAGTTCCCGGTCCTGGGCCATGAACATCACCGGATTATGTAGATTAACCAGCTTGCCGTCCCGCACCAGTTTCAGCTTCATACCCCGTTTGAACTTACCGGACACCAGCCGGAAGAAGGCGATACGGTCACGGTGTTTAGGGTCCATATTCGCCTGAATCTTGAAAACAAATCCGCTGACTTTGTTATCATAAGGCGTGACTTCGCGTCCCGTGGTTTTAAAGCTGCTCGGGATCGGAGAACGATTGCCGATACCTTCCAGCAGTTCCCGCACGCCGAAGTTATTGATTGCACTGCCGAAATATACCGGTGTCATGGTACCGTCAAGATAAGCCTGAGGATCGAATTCCGGGCACAGTTCCCGCACCATCGCCACATCTTCCCGCAATTTTTCCAGCAGGTTTTCCGGTAACAGATTATCCAGTTGAGGATCATCCACGCCTTGACAAACCAGACCATCATCCGGCAAGTCATTTTTGGTCTTTTCAATCAGAATCAAACGGTCATTGATCAGATCGTAACAGCCCTTGAAGTCCCGTCCCATGCCGATCGGCCAGGTCGCCGGGGTCACATCCAGCGCCAATTGCTGCTCAATCACATCCAACAACTCAAAAGGGTCCATCGATTCCCGGTCAAGCTTGTTGATAAAGGTGGTCACCGGCATGTCGCGCAGGCGGCAAACCTCAAACAACTTCCTGGTCTGACCCTCAATTCCCTTGGCGCCATCAAGTACCATGATGGCGCTGTCGACTGCAGTCAAGACCCGATAGGTATCTTCCGAGAAATCTTCATGGCCCGGTGTATCCAGCAAATTGAACATGCGTTTTTCATATTCAAAGGTCATCACAGACGAGGCTACGGAAATGCCGCGTTCCTGCTCCACTTTCATCCAGTCAGAACGCGCCCGGCGACGATCCCCGCGCGCCTTCACTTCCCCGGCCATCTGAATGGCGCCACCGAACAGCAGCAGCTTTTCAGTCAGGGTCGTTTTCCCGGCGTCGGGATGGGCAATAATGGCAAAGGTCCGGCGTCTGTCGACTTCGGTTTGTAACGCGCTCATGAATAGTCCGTGGGTTAAAGGGTTCACTGTTGCGGCGGAATTTACGGATTTCCCCACCGGATGTACAGCATAAACTGGTCTTGCGGCACGACCAAATAGAGCGCACCTGCCCACTCCCCCCGGCGGTCATTCAGGACCAGGACGAAATCCATATTGATATCAAATACTTGCGTTAAAATAATTACTTTCATGACGATATCAAAATGGATCCCTGCCCCGCAGGAAGATGACAGTTTTCTTAGAGCGTCTCCCGCCTTAAATCGGAGAGCCCGGAGGCAGTGCCGCTAGATCACTGGCAGAGATCTTTAGGTTACCCGCCAGATACTGCCCTATCCGGTCTGCTTCATAAAGATAATGCGCCCGATACAAACTGTCTCCTGATTTCCGCGCCTGTTTTTCGAACCAGGTCCGTAAATCCGTCAATGTCAGATGTGCCGCAGCCCTGGCATCTGCCGATGCTTCGCCGTTCTGATCCAGCAGCATCAGGTGATGCACCAGAACATAGTTCACACGGCGATCCAGAGCACCCTTAAGGCCTGTCAATTTTTTCCCCCTGATCACCCTGTCAACTATCTGCTCCATATAATCAGGAAAACTCACCTGCGCCTGATCCCGGGCATGGAATTCCACGATCCGCTGGGCCCGTTCCGGGTGCAACAATATGGTCATGACATGACTGGCGGCCGCTTCCGACAGCGCCATGGCATCAAAACTTTTGCCCGTGTGGCGCGGGAAACTTTCCCGTGACCGTTCAAACCCGTAAGCCTTTGGTGGCAGCAGGTTCAGAATTCTTTCCGGAAGCGCGAGAAACTCCGGCGTTACAGACTGCAATATTGCATTCAGGGCTTTCTTTTGCCGTGCCGGGCTGACAATTTGATATGCTTCCGCCGGGGTATCCCCCCGTGTTGTATAGGCATAATCCAGCCCCCCCAGCGCCTTGCCAGAAGCTTCCAACTGATAGCGATGTAGATAATAAAGCGGCACCAACACCTCTTCCAGAGACGACAATGGCGCACCTGGCCGCACAGCCTTCTCAGAGAAATTATTCAGAGCAATCTGGCGCACACTGTACAGCCGTTCCAGTTCCTCTGTCGGGTCTGCGCCACTGTCCCACAGGTGAGATCCCGCATGGACATCGCGCAGACTGCGGCTGTCGGGATCGGAAATAAACTCCAGCCCCTTGGCAAAGGCCTCCTTGATGATGCCTTTTAGCGCCTGCTTCTCGTCAACACCCTTGTCGAACTCGCCGTAGCCATAGCGGATGGTATATTTGTCCCATTCGCCAATCCCCACATCATAGGCGTCGGAAATGTCCAGCGTGCCATCGTCCTTGATTTTCACTAAAGGATGCGGGTAATCCATGACGGATGCCCGTCCGGCGCTGCTGGTGGTGAAGTTATGAGCCAGACCAATGGTATGCCCCACTTCATGGGCCGACAATTGACGGATACGCGCCAGCGCCATTTCCTTCAGTGCCGTGACATCGCTATTCGCTTCCTTGTACGGCGACAACAGGGCCGTGGCGATCAGGTAATCCTGACGCACCCGCAAAGACCCAAGGGTCACATGACCTTTGAGGATCTCGCCAGTCCGGGGGTCCGCCACCCGCCAACCGTAAGACCAGCCCCGGGTCTTGCGATGCACCCAGTTAATGATATTATAGCGCACATCCATCGGGTCGGCGCCATCGGGCAGCATTTTGACCTGAAAGGCGTTTTTATAGCCGGCGGCTTCAAACGCCTGGTTCCACCAGCGCGCCCCGTCAAGCAATGCCCCGCGGATCGGCTCCGGCGCACCAGGGTCAAGATAATAGATAATCGGCTCCACAGCCTCGCTCATGGCCGCGCCCGGGTTCTTTTTCTCCAGCCGGTGACGGGTGATGAAACGCCGGGTGATATTGTCTTCAATCGGTACTGCGTAATCGACATACCGTCCGTCAAAATATCCACTGTTGACGTTAAAGTCCCGCACCTTGTATCCCGGCTCCGGAAGTTTGACGAATGAAATATGCTGCCGCAGGGTGATGATTTTTCCTGTGGCAGAAACATCCCGCACATAACGCCCGGGATTGCTGCTCTTCAAAGTCAGAATGGCCTCAAATTCGGTATTCTTGGGAAAAGATTTTGTCCGCGGCATATATACCGCCGAGCGCGCGGCATCGACCGAGAAGTTGCCTTGTTTGGCCCGGGCAATACTGTCTGCAATCCCATGCTGGTCAGAAACCAGATGCGGTGTAAAATTAATCAGCACCCGGTCATCTGTCTGCGCTTCTACCTTAAACCCGCCAAGGACCGAACTGGCAAAGGCATCCCGCACCGCCTTACGCTCCTGCAGATTATCACTGATCGCGCGAAATTTAAGATTGATGTGATGCAGGAAAACCTTGTCGCCGTGACGTTCAAATTTCACCAGCAAACTATCGCCGACCTGGCCCCGGTCAAGACCAATGTCATTGGACCCCAAACCCGCCGGCAGGCCCGTGTTATAGATAAACTCTTCTCCGACCTTATCAATTTCCAGATACAACTGCCCGCTGCTTTCATCCCAATACGTGGTGAAATAGCCCTTCTGAACCACCATATCTTTGGTTTTTTCCGCGATCGTTGCCGCCCAGGCGGCTGAAGTAAAGCCAATAGTACACAGCACCATCAACAGGCGTGTTAAATGTTTAAACATCATGAGATTTCCTAGAATTTCAAAAACCGGAAGAGAATAAAGGGCGCCGACCAGGCGGCACCCTGAATTTTAATTTTTAGTGATACGCGAAGGGCTTCTTGTTAAGCCCGAGATAACGATCCCGCAACAGTGTGCGACGCGATACCAGAGGATGATTAACCCCGCCCACCAAAACATGGGTCGAGTTTGTCGTCACCTCTAACGGATCTCCGTCCCAGATGACCACATTGGCAGTTTTACCTTTTTCGAGTGACCCCAGGGACTTCTCAAAGCCAAAAATTCGCGCCGGCGCAGAAGTAATCGCCGCCAACGCCACATCCCGGTCCAGGCCGTGCGCCGCCGCAATCCCAGCCATTTGATTGACCGTATGGGCGTTGTGGTTGACATCACCGGCAATGATCGCAAAATCGACGCCGGCTTTATGCAGCAAAGCCGCATTACTGAAGCTTGCGGCAACTTCGCCAAAATTTTCCGGCAGATTACTCTGAGGATTGATTAATACCGGAATCTTTGCCGCCGCCAGTTGATCAGCAACTTTCCAGGCTTCCGTCGCCCCGCTCAGGATCAGGTCAACGCCGGTTTCCTTCTGAAAAGAAATTGCCTGCCGAAGGTCATCTTCGCTATAAACCGACAGCACCATTTTCTGTTTACCCTCGACCACCGGGATCAGGGCATCCATGTTAAAGCTCGAAAGCAGGAAATCACCCGGCCCTTCGCCTCTTTGAATCCTGGAACGGTTTTTCGTGTAAAATTTCACCTGATCGAAAATCAACCGAAGTTTCGCCCAAGCCACATTGCGATTTCCGCCTTTGGCAAGTTTCGCCACCATCGGCCCCTTCGCCACATAGAGATCCGCATCCCCCGTCAAGACAATCAAGGCGCCTGAGCCCGCAAAAATACCATCCGAACCGGAAGGTTGCGTAATTGCATGGGTCAAACCGTGACGGCGGTTATCGGCCATCACAGAAGAATTGCTTTTCAGGCCGTAGCGCACATCAAAAGCCGCCGAGAAGGGAGACCCCTGAGCGCTATGCTCATTGGAATCTTTCGTCATGGAGATTTCAGATAACCCCAGGCGGCTTCCGCCATGCATCAGCCCAGGCGTCACCACCTTGCCCGTCGCATCAATCACCTGCGCGCCGGAAGGAATGGAGATATCCTGCCCGACATCCCGGATTTTACCGTCTTCAATCAGAATAATTCCTTTTTCGATGACGCCCTTTTGTCCCATCGTGTGGACAGTTCCTCCTTTGATCGCGATGGTTTCCGCAACAGCGGCCCCCAAAGAGAAACTCAAAGCGGCGGAGGCGAACAAGGCAATTTTTAAAGCTGACTTTCTCATTGGTGTGCTCCTTTTTTAGTATAGCCTACTTCAAAATCACTCTGCCAGAAAGTGTCCGGATTGCTACGGTCATACATCAACGCGCCGTCAATAAAGACCTTTTCCGCCAGACTATAGACACTGAAAGGATCGCCGGACCACAGCACGACATCAGCCATTTTCCCTTTCTCCAAAGAGCCTGTTTTGTCGTCAACACCAAGAGACTTGGCAGCGTTCAATGTGATCCATTGAATGGCTTCGGCCTTTGAAAAGTCCAAACCGACATTCTTGCCGTCAGCCCATGCCTTGGCCATTTCCTGATTGAGCCGCTGAATGCCATTGGCGTCATCGGAATGCACAACGGCACATGCCTTCGCCGCCGCTACCATCGGAATATTCTCATCCACGCCATCAAAGGCTTCCAGCTTGAAGCCCCACCAATCGGACCACATGGCAGAACATATTCCTTCTTTCGCCAGGATATCGGCAATCTTGTAGCTCTCTACCGCATGGTGGAAGGTGGAGATTTTATAATCGAATTCCTTCGCCATATTGACCATGGAAACCATTTCATCAGCACGATAACAATGGTTGTGGATCAAAATTTCTCCATCAAGAACCCCCATCAGGGTTTCCAGTTCCAGATCCTGGGTTGGCGCTTTCACGTCTTTACCGGCCTTATAATCGCGGTAATAAGCTTCCCATTTTTGCTTATAGTCACGGGCTTTGATCCAGGCCTTGCGATAACCGGCCATATTGGCCATGCGGGTGCTTGGGCCGCCTTTCTTGCCGTAAACCCGTTTCGGATTTTCGCCACACGCCATCTTCATGCCATAAGGCGCATCAGGAAATTTCATACCTTCCCGGGTGCGGCTTGGTACATTTTTCAAGGTGACACCACGTCCCCCGATCAGATTTGCGGAACCGGGCAGAATTTGCAAGCTGGTCACGCCGCCGACAATCGCCCGGGCAAATCCAGGGTCCTGTGGCCAAACGGAATGTTCGGCCCAGACATCGGCAGTCACCGGTTGGGTCGCTTCATTACCATCGGACAAAGATTTATGGTCTGGCGAGGCATACACCCCCAAATGAGAATGAACATCGATAATACCCGGTGTCACCCATTTTCCCGTTCCGTCAATCACTTTCGCTCCGTAAGGCACGTCCATTTCCGTTCCCACGGCGACAATTTTGCCGTTTTCCATCAGAACCGACGCGCCGTTTAGCTTTTCACCAGTACCGGTAAAGACCGTAGCATTCTGAATAACGGTTGTTACAGAAGGAAACGGTTTATAAGTGCTGGGATAAGGATTTTTATCATACACCACCATCGGTAACCGATCTTTGTTAGCCTCATCCTTCTTCTGCGTCTCTTGCGAGACAGCCGGGCTAAAAGCCAGCGCCACCGCAACCCCGCTCAGGGTTGCGCCCATAATCATTTTACGTATTTTTGACATTTTTCCTCTTATTCCCAAGTGTTAATATAAGCCACAAACGATGTCTTATTCCCCTCTTTTGTACCACGATCGATACCCCTGAAAAGAGAATAACAGACTATCTTTTCCCGTCAAATGCCAATAAAATAATTTCTCATATAATTTTTCATTATGTCACTTCAGGGAGAAAATCATGCACAGAAGGAAATTTTTCGGATTGGTGGGGCTAAGCGGCCTTTTAGCGTCAACCTTTAGCGGAAGCGCCGCTGCTGGCTCTGATCCGGCGTCGACCCACGGCACCATTGACAACCGCCTGAAAGACCTGGGCATTACCCTGCCCGAGGCTCAAGGCCCCAAAGCCGCCTATGTCACCTACCGGAAAGTCGGCAATCTCGTTTATATCGCAGGACAGGGACCGATCGACAGCCCGGAACATCCGGGTCTTGGCCGGGTGGGCAAGGACCTGACGGTGGCGCAAGGATATCAGGCGGCGCGCAGCACGGGACTGAATGTTCTGGCCCAACTGAAAAAGGCCTGTGACGGTAACCTTGACCGGGTGGTTCAATGCGTGCAGGTGCATGGCATTGTCCAATGCACCGATGATTTTCAGGAAAGCCCGCAGGTAATCAACGGGGCAACGGAACTGTTCCGCGATATATTCGGAGAAGCCGGCCTTGGCGCCCGCGCGGCTGTCGGCACCAACGCCCTGCCCTTCAATATTGCATGTGAAATCATGTCAATTTTCGAGATCAGAAGCTGAGGCCAAATAAAAAGGCATCCACAATATGGATGCCTTATAACTTTGATCATGTTCGTTTGGAGCAGAGATTACCTCACAGGGGTCGCGGAAATGCGGCCTCGGTTCGCCCGGCGATCGCGACGGGGCTGCTGCACCTGGTAGGCTTCGCCACAATGGGTGCCGCAATAAGGGAATGTCGGCGCAGAAGGCTTGCCACAGAAATGAAAATCCGGCTCGCCTGGATGACCAATCGGCCATTTACACATGCGCTCGGTCAGGTCCAACAAAGACACCTTTCCTGTCGGCGCCTTGGCTTTAGGTTTGACAACCTTCTTTTCAACCGGCGCTTTGGCTTTCTTTTGCGGGTCACTTTTCACAGGCGATGGCCGGGATGCAAGCCCCATGCGGTGTGCTTTACCGATGACAGCATTCCGGGTCACCCCTTCAGCAAGTTCTTTGGCGATCTGACTTGCACTCAAGCCTTTATCCCAAAGCTCCCGCAATTTTGCCACACGCTCATCTGTCCACGCCATATCTCGAAATCCTTCACTTCGCCGTTCTTAAAACTTCATCTGAAAAGATGCATACGACGACATACTAACCCAATACAGAGCCTGTTGTCTAATCTTCTGTGTGCGAAAGGTCAAGGTCCGAATGCTTGCAGTCATGGCTTTTCTCCTGTAAAAATCAGACCCACAAAAAAATCAAAGTATTTATCAGGTAGCCCCTATGGAACACAAGAGTAAGAACGGACCCGCCCTTCCCGCCTTTGGCGAAAAGAGAATCGGCGCCATCAACTGGCTTGGTGTATGGACATTGTATGCCAAAGAAGTTCGCCGCTTCTTCAAAGTGGTCGGACAGACCGTGCTGTCGCCGGTCATTACGACGGCCCTGTTCATGACCATTTTCACCATCGCACTCAGCGGCAGCCCCCGATATAATGGCGACATCCCTTTCGAAGCCTTTCTTGCACCGGGTCTCATCATTATGGCGATCCTGCAAAACGCTTTTGCCAATACCATATCCAGTCTGATGACCGCCAAAATGCAGGGTAATATTATTGACCTGCTACTCGCGCCTCTGGGGCCCGGGGAAATGACCTTCGCCTATACCCTCGCCGCCGTCACCCGTGGCATGCTGGTGGGCATATTCGTTACCGCGTCCATGTATCTGTTCACCAATTTGAGTTTCCCTAACCTCTGGGCCGTGGCCTATTTCGGTCTGTCAGCGGCCACCATGCTTGCTTTATTGGGAATCATGGCGGGCATCTGGGCGGAAAAATGGGAACAAAGTTCCAGCATCACCAATTTTGTCATTGTTCCTTTGTCCTTTCTGTCCGGCACCTTTTATTCCATCGACCGCCTGCCCGGCATATGGCATGACATCAGCCAGCTTAATCCTTTTTTCTACCTGATCGACGGATTCCGCTATGGAATCATTGATCATGCAGATGGCAATCTCACAGTGGGGGTGGTTTATATTGCCGCTCTAAACGTCATTTTGACCCTGGCATGCTATCGAATGTTCAGCTCAGGCTATAAATTACGGCCATAATTATATAAGACACAATGTTATATTGACAGATCAGTCGTTAAAAGAGATATTCTGCCGCCTGAATGCGTACCACTTATAATATAGAGATCAGACTATGAAGAACAGCCGTGAAGACAACCAGGAAGAAAGCCTTATTCCGCCCGTCTTGCCGACCTATGCCCGCGCCCCCATCGCCATCGATCATGGCGAAGGTGTTTATGCATATGACGAGAACGGTAACCGATATCTTGATTTCGGCTGTGGCATTGGCGTCAACAATCTTGGTTTCTGTCATCCGACGCTGGTCAAGGCCCTGACAGACCAGGCCGGCAAGGTCTGGCACACGTCCAATATTTATCGTATTCCGGGACAGGAAAAACTCGCCGACCGGCTGGCGCAAAACAGTTTTGCCGACACCATGTTTTTCACCAATTCCGGTGCGGAAGCCGTCGAATGCGCCATGAAAATGGCCCGTAAGTACCATCATGAAAATGGCGCTCCAGAGCGTTACCGCATTATCACTTTCGAAGGCTGTTTCCATGGCCGGACCCTGGCCACCATCGCCGCATCTGGTCAGGAAAAACTGATCAAGGGTTTCGGCCCGATGATGGATGCTTTTGATTATGTGCCTTTCTATCGCGATATGAGCAGGGTCGAAAAAGCCATCACCCACAAAACGGCCGCCATCATGCTGGAACCTGTGATGGGCGAAGGCGGTATTAAACCGGTTTCCGCCGACAACCTTCAGATCCTGCGCGATATTTGCGACAAACACGGTATTTTGCTGATCATGGATGAAATCCAGTGTGGCATGGGACGGACCGGTAAACTGTTCGCTCACCAACATAGCGAAATCACCCCCGACATTCTGTGTGCCGCCAAGGGCATTGGTGGTGGTTTCCCGCTGGGCGCCTGTCTGGCCACGGAAAAAGTCGGCCGCTGCATGACCACTGGCAGCCACGGCTCCACTTACGGCGGCAATCCGATGGCCATGGCCATCGGTAATGCCGTTCTCGACGTTATGCTCGAAGACGGGTTCTTTGATCATGTGGATCAAATGTCGTTTGAACTCCGCAAGGGCCTGATGACGCTGCGCAAGAAATTTCCCAGAATCATTGAACTGGTGCGCGGGGTGGGATTAATGCTTGGTCTGAAATTGACCGTGGCCCCTGCTGACTTTGTCGCCAAGGCGATGGAACATGGCCTTCTTGTGGTAGGCGCCGCAGATAATACTGTGCGCATTCTGCCTCCGTTGATCATCACTCAGGACCAGGTCGAAGAAGCCCTTGGTAAATTCGAGACCATTTGTGCGGAAATTGAAAAAGAACTGCCCGAACCAATTTCCGACGAAGAATAACCGCGCGATCTTAAAGAGAAAGCAGGTCAATAGCATGAGCCACTTTAAACTGAAGCCGCCATATAGACATTTCCTCGACCTCGCCAGTCTGACAAAGGAAGAGGCCCGGGAGATTATCGAGAAGGCCAAAAGTCTCAAAGCCACCGCCACCGAAGATGGGCATGGCAAAGGCTTTATCCATCCCGATCGCCCTCTCGCCGATAAAAGTCTGGCGATGGTGTTTGAAAAACCCTCTACCCGCACCCGGGTATCTTTTGAAATGTCCATACATCAGCTGGGCGGCACCGCCATTGTGCTGCAGGGCGGCGACATGCAGCTCGGCCGGGGGGAATCCGTCTCAGATACCGCCCAGGTTCTGTCGGGTTTTGTCGATGCCGTGATGTTACGGGCCGACGACCATGATTCCCTGCTGGAAATGGCCGAACATGCCGCCGTTCCGGTGATCAACGCCCTGACCGATTTTTCCCATCCCTGTCAGGTGATGGCCGATGTATTGACTTTCGAAGAGCATCGCGGCGCCATCAAGGGCAAGAAAATTGCCTGGTCCGGGGACGGAAATAACGTGGCGGTGTCCTGGATCCATGCGGCTGTCCTGTTTGACTGCGAACTCGTTCTTGCCTGTCCAAAGGAATTCAGCCCGCCAACGCAAGTGCTCGAATGGGCAACCAACAATGGCGGCAAGGTCAGCCTGACCCAAGATCCGCAGGTCGCCGCCAAGGATGCAGATTGCATCATCACCGATACCTGGGTTTCAATGGGTGACACCGATGGCGCCGAACGGATCGCCATTCTGTCCCCTTATCAGGTTAATCGCAATCTGATGCGCCAGAGCCATAAGGACAGCCTGTTCATGCATTGCCTCCCGGCCCATCGGGGCGAGGAAGTAACCGATGAAGTCATTGACGGTCCCCGGTCCGTCATCTGGGAAGAAGCCGAAAACCGTCTGCATATCCAGAAAAGCATCCTCATGTGGTGCTTCGGAAAATAGTGAAAACAAGATCATGCCCCCAATCTACACCGACAGTTGCCTCGCGTTTCAGATCGAAGGACAGGACATCAAAGGCCGCATCATCCGCCTTGATAAAAGCCTGAATGAGGTTTTGGGAAAACACAACTACCCCGAGGCCGTCTCCCGCGATTTGGGACAGGCGATGACCATCAGCGCCCTGCTCGGCAGTATGATGAAGTTCGACGGCATCCTGACGCTGCAACTGAAAAGCGACGGCGCGGTAAAAAGCCTGGTCAGCGACTATGCCACTGATGGTAAAGGCACCGGGGTTGTCCGCGGATATTGCGGTCTGAATGAAGCGCCGGACGGCCTGCCCACACTTGGCAATGGGCAAATGATGATCACCATGGATCAGGGCCAGTATATGGAACGCTATCAGGGGATTGTCGCCTTGAAAAACAACAGCCTGAAAGCCTCCGCGGAAGAATATTTCCATACTTCGGAACAATTACCGACCCATTTGATGATTGACTGCGCCCGTGACGCGGCCGGAAAATGGTGTGGCGCGGCAATCATGATCCAGCATCTAGCCCGGAATACCCAGGCAGAAGCCGCCCGGGTGCATGAAAGCGATGATGCGGAAGACCAGTGGAACACCGCCTCTATCCTGCTTGGCAGCGTCAAGTCAGAAGAGCTTCTCGACACGACTCTGTCCCTGCAGGACCTGTTGTTACGGCTGTTCCATGAAAGCGGGGTCCGGGTTTTCACCAATACGGAATTGACCACCGGCTGTCGCTGCTCGGACAAGAAACTGCGCACCGTGCTCGCCAGCTTCAAGACCGAAGAACTCCATGATATCGCCGAAGAAGGCGTCATCACCATGACCTGTGAATTCTGTAAGACCGATCACAAGTTCGAGCTGAAAAAACTCATCAACTAGGCGTCATCCGCCAGCCATTTATACATCACCAGACCATCCACAAGACCATGGCGGGGGTGGTCGAAAGCCTTTGGCAGACGTCCGACGGTTTCAAACCCCAGCTTGTGCCACAGTTGCACCGCGACTTCATTGCGGGACACCACCATATTGAATTGCATGGCTTTATAACCAAGCTCGACCGCAATCTTCTGCGAATCCACGCACATCAGGGTCGCGAGACCCTTGCCCCGCGCCAGAGACGACACCATATAGCCACAGTTGCACACATGACTGCCTGGCCCGGCCTGATTGGCCTTAATAAAATAGCTGCCCAGAACATCTCCCTCATTCTCGACGACATATGTTTTATGCGGCGCCGTCATCCATAAACCGAAGGCTTCCTCATAGGTGGTTTCGCGATCATAGGCATAGAATTCCCCACTTCTGACGATTTCCTTCAGGATCGGCCAGATGGCCTCAAAATCGCCTGACATGGCTTCTCTAATCTGCATAATTGTGTCTATTCCATATACCGGGTGAAACTTTCCGCAGTCTTGCGCTCTTTCGGTGGCAGGTCACGTTTGGGATACCCTAAATAAATGAATCCAACCAGTCTGGTGTCCGCCTCAAACCCGAGAAACGCCACCGTATCTTCTCCGTAAGTCAAACCACCGGTGCGCCAGATGCCCCCGAGACCAAGTTCTCCTGCCGCCAGCAAAATATTCTGGCACGCCACATTGGCAGACGCCACATCCTCCATATGCAAAGCTTTCGGCGTATCCGGCTTTGCCGCGCCAACCGCAATAATAACCGGAGCCCGCAAAGGCTTCTTGCGGATCTTATCCAGGAAAGCGGCATTATCCGGACAATCCGGGTCAGGGAGCGTTTTTTTCATCCGTTCCGCCATAAAGTCGCCAAAACGGTGGCGCCCCTCCCCCCGGATCACCAGAAAACGCCAAGGGTCAGTACAATAATGTACCGGTGTGCACACGGCGGCATCAAGAATTTCTGTGATCATCTCCCGGGGAATATCTTCGTCCGTCAGAAAAGGAATACTGTTGCGGGCTTTGATGGCATCAATCACTGACATATATTTTAATCCTGTATCGTTTGTTTCTTATTTTTTCACCACATCCAGCAAGCGCTGCAAGAAATCTTCGCAGGCCCGCATCTGGGCGATTTCAATAAATTCATCAGGGCGATGGGCCTGCAATATGCTGCCCGGCCCGCACACCACCGTCGGCACGCCGCCGGTTTGTTGGAAATGCCCGGCTTCCGTCCCGTAGGAGACCACCTGCACCTCATTCTGGTGGGCCAGCGCCATCACAAGACTTTCTGCCGATGATCCCGTTTGCGGCAACAATGCCGGGACTTTCGACGTCACCTCTGTTTCAACCGCACCATACCCCGCTGCCTGGGTTTCCATTGACGGGATAATTTCTGCGTCCACATAGGTGTTGAAACGTGTTAGCACCTCCTCTTCATCACTGCCCGGAATGGTGCGACAATCCCACTCAAATTCGCAATAGGACGGCGTGATATTGGGCGCGGTTCCGCCGGACATCCGTCCGACATGAATGGTGGTATAAGGCGGATCAAAGCCTTCAACCAGAGGCTTCCTCTCCCGCATTTCAGCGGCCAGACCTGAAATAAACTGCACCATGTCCGCCGCATACATCACCGCATTAATGCCCCGATCCGTACTGCTGTGGGCCTCATGCCCCGTCACCCGGGTCAGCATGTTACATATGCCCTTATGAGAATTAACCACCTTCATTGATGTGGGCTCGCCGACAATGCAGGCCCGCGGCTTGACGGGCATCTTGCCCACATGCTCCACCAGGCTCATCACCCCCGTACAGCCGTTCTCCTCATCGTAGGAAAAGGCCAGATGGATCGGTTCTTTCAGGTCAGCAGCGACAAAATCCGGTACAGCGGTCAGAACACAGGCGATGAAGCCCTTCATATCGCAAGTGCCACGACCATATAACCTGTCATCATTCCCCCACATTGCGAAGGGGTCCCCGGACCATTTTTGCTCCGTCACCGGCACCACGTCAGTATGACCGGACAGGATAATGCCCGGCATATCTTCAGGTCCAATGGTTGCAAGCAAATTGGCCTTTGTGCCTTCCTCATTGAAAAATGTTCTGACCGGCACGCCATGACCTTCCAGATAAGCCGTGACAAAGTCAATCAATTCCAGGTTGGATTTCCAGCTCGTCGTGTCGAATGCCACAAGTTTTTCAAGCATCTGTTCGGCGGAGTATTCTTTCATTTACGGCCCTGTAATTTTTACGCTATAATTTCCTATGGACATATGGCGATCATCGTGACCATATCAAACATGAAAGCAAGAATAAAATGCCCGGGCGAGGAAACATATGACATTCAATCCATTAAAACGACGCAAATATGGTTCAACCAAAGCGGTCATCAGCGAACTTTTCCGCCAGGTCGGCGGCATTCCAAAGGTTATGGAGATTCTTGATATCGGCCGGACCCGCGCCTATGATTTCACCGATCCGAACGGCGATGCGGAGCTGTCGCTTGAACGGGTAGAGAAACTGGTGCGCGAAACCGACGCCACGGTGATATCCGAACATTTCGCCTTTCTCGCCGGCGGTGTTTTCCTGCCCATTGAAACACTGGAAGAAGACGTCGACTGGCATGGCATCGCCTCTCGCGCAAGTCAGAAAAATGCCGCCAATATAGGGGGTATCCTTGACAGCATCAGTCCCACGAGCGTCACCCCCGGCTATATTGATGCGGAAGAAGCCCGGCAATTGATTAAGAAACTCGACCAGCATTTCTCCTTGCTGGCGCATCAACGACAATTACTGGTCGCCATCATCGAGAATGAAGACCCTGACGATCCGTAGGCATCGGCGGCGTTGTTACGCCCGCCAGAATTGCGGCGAAAACAGAATAAGAACAGCAAATAATTCGAGTCGGCCCAGTAACATCCCCATGGTTAGAAACCATTTCGCGGTATCAGGAAGGGTCTGAAACGTTCCCGTCGGCCCGATGGTCGGTCCCAGAGCCGGTCCCACATTAGCCATCGCCGTACCCGCTCCTGAAATCGCGGTAATAAAATCCAGCCCCGTAAGGGACAGGCCCAACGCCAATATCAGGAAACACACCAGAAACAAGAACAGATAACTGATCACAGACCCCATGACATCTGTCGAAATGGGCCTGTCGTTATAACGCGGCAGGAAAATACCATTCGGCCGCAGGATTTTACGTAAATGCGCCACCACCATGGTCACCATCACCTGAAACCGGAAAATCTTGATCCCGCAGGACGTCGACCCCGCACAGCCGCCAATGAACATGATAAAGAAGAAAAACACCACCGCCATGGATCCCCAGGCGGTGTAATCCGTGGTTGCGAAACCCGTGCCGGTCAATATTGACACCACATTAAACACAGTATAGCGCAATACCTCAATCATATTCTGATTGCCGTCGCTCCAGCGCCACAGGGTCATGATCGCAATCAAAAGCACCAGAAGCGATAAAAACCATCGCACCTGCGAATCCTGCCAGAGAACAAAACTATGCCCCTGAACCATTTTCAGATACAGAATAAACGGCATGCTGCCGATGATCATAAACAGCACAATGATATAATCGATCAACGCACTGTCGAAATGCCCGATGGAGCCATCAGATGTCGAATATCCACCGGTGGCGATGGTGGTAAAGGCATGACAGACCGCCTCGAAAACAGTCATTCCCGCCATCCATAACGCTGCGGCGCAAATAATCGTCAGCCCTACATAAAGAAGCGAGATCGCCACCCCGAGCTGGGCGGCCCGCGGCAGAACCTTTTCCGCCGTATCGAAAGCGCCGATCTTGAAGAGCTGCATCCCCCCGACCCGAAGGAAAGGCAGGATAATCACCGCCATGATAATAATGCCCACCCCGCCGAACCATTGCAGCAACGCCCGCCACAGCAAAATACCCGGTGGCGCACCATCAAGCCCGGTAATAACTGTTGACCCCGTGGTCGACAAGCCGGACATGGCTTCAAAGAAAGCATCTGTATAGCTCAACGCCAGATCGGAATAAACAAAAGGCAGGGCCCCAAACACAGGAATCACCACCCAGGTAGACACCGTGAGGATAAAGGCCTGCTGAATAGACAATTCCTTGTCTTCACCACGGTTGGTCAGAAACAGCATGCCGCCGACAAACATGACAATACCGGAACAAATGGCAAAGACCTGCCAGTCCGGATTGTCCACAGCCACATCGACCAGCGCAGGGAAAAGCATCCCTACCCCCAAAATAAGCAGGAAAAGCCCGTTAATAAGAAATATAGGCCTTAGATCAACCAATCCCTATGCCACCCTTTGAGGTTATCCTTTATGGGAATCAAACGTCCCTACCACCGCGAGAAACTCACGACGGGTTTTATCGTCTTTGCGGAACGCCCCGACCATACGGCTTGTTACCATGGAAACCCCGTGAGTATGCACGCCCCGCGTCGACATGCACTCATGTGTCGCCTGAATAATCACGCCAACCCCAAGAGGTTCCAGCACCTCCTGTATACAGTCGGCAATTTGCGCCGTCATTTTTTCCTGCACCTGAAGGCGTTTGGCATAGGTTTCCACCACCCGGGCCAGTTTACTGATGCCAACGACCCGCTGATCCGGCAAATAGCCCACATGGGCCCGCCCAATGATTGGCGCCATATGGTGTTCACAATGAGATTCAAACGGAATATCCCTGAGCACGATCATTTCGTCATACCCGCAAACTTCTTCAAAAGTACGAGACAGGGTTTGTCGGGGGTCTTCTTCGTAGCCGCGGAAAAATTCCTTGTAAGATTTCGCCACCCGTTTTGGCGTATCCAGCAGGCCTTCCCGCTCCGGATCATCCCCGGCCCACCGCAGCAAAGTACGGACAGCGTCTTCGGCTTCCTTTTGAGTCGGTTTTATTATTCCCTGATGTTTAACATTATCTTTCACAAGATTGGTCCTGTACGTTTAATTAACTGTATGTGAGCTATAAGGGCTATCAAGCGAGAAACTGGGGATTTCAACTTCGAACGCAGATCCGTCGTTCTTATGCATTTCATAAGATCCCCCCATAAAGCCGGAGGCTGTGGTCAGTGGCGCACCGCTGGTATATTCAAAGACATATCCGGGATCGATCATCGGTTGTTCCCCCACGACCCCGTCACCATGGACTTCTTCGGTTCTGCCCAGGGAATCCGTAATGCGCCAGTAACGGCTTTTCAGTTGCACCGTCTCATCACCGAGATTCTCGATCTGTACCTGATATGCCCAGAAAAACTGCCCTTCTTCCGGATCAGATTCTTCCTCGAGATAAAAAGGCTGAACAGAGACCCGCACGCCATGAGTCGTTGCCTCATAAGCATGTGTGCCAATCGTCATTACATCAACCTCGTCCTTGCTCATATATCCTTGCCCAAATAGCTTTTGTGTCAAAGAGCACTTTGGCTCTTCTTATTTCGTTATACGCGCAATAGCCGCCGCCTGGATCAAATCTTCGATCAAGTCATCGGCATGTTCCAGCCCGACCGACAAACGCAGCAAGCCTTCATCGATGCCCAGTTCAAGACGGCTCTCTTTCGCCACACTGGCATGTGTCGTACTTGCCGGATGGGTCATCAGACTTTTCGCATCCCCAATATTATTGGAAATATCAATAATGTCCAAGGCATTCAGGAATTTAAATGCCTGCTCCCGACCGCCCGGCACATGCAGCGCGATAATGCTGCCCCCCATACTCATCTGTTTCATGGCCAGTTCATGCTGGGCAAAATCAGACCTGCCCGGATATTTTACGAAATCCAGTCCCCCCATGTCTGAAAGGGCATCGGCGACTTTCGCGGCGTTACCACACATGCGTTCCACCCGCAGATCGAGCGTTTCCAGCCCCTTCAGCATCACCCAGGCGTTAAACGGGCTGATATTGGGGCCGGTGTTGCGCAGAAATGGCAGGATGGTTTCGTCCATCAGCGCATCTGTGGTCAGGATACAGCCGCCGAGGCAGCGCCCCTGCCCGTCGATATGTTTGGTGGCAGAATAAATCACCACATCAGCCCCCATCTCTATCGGCTTCTGCAACACTGGCGTGGCGAAAACATTATCAACCACGACCACAGCACCATTTTCATGGGCAAGATCGCAAACAAATTGCACATCCACCACATCCAGCGTCGGGTTGGCCGGGGTTTCCAGGAACACCGCCACCGTATTGGGCCGGAAAGCCTCTTTCCAGGCGCTATGATCAGATCCGTCCACCAGAGTGAAGTCGACGCCGAATTTCGGCATCAGCGTTTCAATCACATAGCGGCAGGAGCCAAACAGTGCCCGGCTGGAGATCACGTGATCACCGGCTTTGACGATCGACAGCATCGCTGCCGTCACTGCCGCCATGCCGGTCGCCGTCGAGCGGGCGACCTCGGCACCTTCAATCAAGGCCATTTTATCTTCGAACATCGCCGCCGTGGGATTGCGCAGACGGGAATAGGTATAGCCTTCCTGATCCCCGGCAAAGCGGGCGGCGGCGTCTTCGGCGCAATCATAGGCGTAACCGGACGTCATGAACATGGCTTCGGAGGTCTCGCCCATTTCACTGCGCCACGTGCCGCCTCTGACCAGTTGGGTCTGAAGCCGCCATTGTGACGTGATATCGCGATTCTGTCCGGTGTCCTTTTTCATGTGTCTCACTCGCTCGATGTTAAATTCACCCGACTTGGTATCCCCTAATGCCCACGTCGTCAAGAAAAGCTGACCATATCACAAAAATAGTGACAATGAACCCAGGCTTTTGACACAAAAAAAGAGGCGGAAAAACCGCCTCTTTTCTGTCATATTGTTTGTTTTCTAAAACTTAAAGTCAACCGTCGCCGTGAAGGTGCGGGGTGCACCGTAAAAGGCCGTCACGCTACCTTCCAGGCCCAGGGTCGGGAAGTTATAGCCCGCCACTTTGTAATGTTTGTCCGTCAGGTTCTTGCCATGCAGGCCAACCCGGATACCACCATCTTCCGATGTCCAGACGATGCTGGCGTTCACCAACGCATAGCCATCTTCATCAAGCAGCGGAATTGGGTCTTCAAATACATGGGTGCTGCTGCGATAAGCCACGGAACCAATCAGGTCCAATACGCCTTCACCCCCCATCATATTCATGTCCTGAGCATAATTCAAAGACATGTAGGCTGTGAATTCAGGCGTATTCTGGAAGACCTTATCATCTGAAATATCAACATCCTGAACCAGCCATTGCTTATAGTCGGCATTGACATAACCCAGATTAACATTGGCGGTCAAATTTTCGGACAACAGAGCCGTGCTTTCAAACTCGACACCCCATATTTCCGCTTTACCGGCATTGGTCACCGTTCCGACAAAAGTGTCTTCCACCCCGTCATTATCGCTGTCGACACCAACAGAGCCTGGAACCTGAATATCCTTATAATCACTGAAGAAGGTCGCGATATTGGTTTTCACCCGACCTTCAGCGAACGTCGATTTCAAACCAATTTCAAAGGCATTAACCGTTTCCGGCAGGAAACCATCCTTGGCCCGGTCATCCCCGCGTGGATCAAAGCCACCGCCTTTGAAGCCCTGACTGAAGGAGGCATAAAGGTTCATGTCGTCACTCGGTTGCCACTTCAGGCTAACCTTCGGGGTAAATTTCTTATATGTGTCACTTTCGGTAAAATCCGCCGGTTGGGCGATCTGGAAAGCCGTGTCATTACCAAATGCTGGAGAATTTGCTCCGAGAAATGTTTGGCGCAGCACCGTCGCGGTTCTTTTGTCGCTGGTATAACGCCCACCCAGACCAACACTGAACGTTTCGCTGATATCATAATTGACATCTGCAAAGGCCGCCCAGGTCTTGGTATTCACGTCCCCAAAAGTATAGGCCGTCACGCCCAGCCCAGCGAGCACCACATCGAAGGAATGCATGGCGTTGGCGTCGAGGTAATAGAAGCCGAAAATACCGTTCAGTTTATCTTGCTCATAAACAACCTGGAATTCCTGGCTCAACTGATCATTGCGATAAATCGCCGGAACGTCAAAATCATTTGGCGCCAACGCGTCAAAGTCAATCACTGTTTCCGTGTCATCTTCCCGGTAGGCCGTGGTCGACTTCAAGGTCACCATATCATTAACCTCGAGTTCCATCGCCAGGGAAACGCCTTTCTGACTGACTTCCTGAGGGCCTGTGATGCCACCGCGTGTATCATAGACATTGTCCAGAACCGGCGCATTTGTGTTGTTGCTGACCTGCAGGCGATGTCCTGATTTTTCATTTGAATTATCTTTAGTGTAATCACCGGACAGACGGAGGAAGAAATTCTCAGACGGTGTCAGTTCCGCAGACAGGCGGGCCGCAAAAATATCTTTGTCATACTGGTTTTTGCCTGTCGTCAGGTTGTCGCCGTAACCATTGTTACTGAAATAGGCCAGCGCCCCGCCGACTTTCAAACCATCAGATACCGGTGCGGAGAAAGACGCCAATCCGTCGAGTTGACCATAGGTCCCGCCGGACAGCTTCACCCGCATTTCCGGCTCATCACCCAAACGTTTCGTAACGTATTTAAGGGCCCCGCCGATGGTATTACGTCCGTATAGCGTACCTTGTGGTCCACGCAGAACCTCGATACGCTCCACATCCATGATCTGCAGAACCGCGCCTTGCGGGCGGTTCAGATAGACATCATCAAGATAAATCCCCACGCCGGATTCAAAACCCGCCACCGGGTCTTGTTGGCCAATACCCCGGATATAGGCCGTGATGGTCGTGTTGGTGCCACGGGAAACTTTCAAGGTCGTGCTCGGGACAGATTCCGTAATGCTTGTAATATCCGTCATATTGACTTTGCCCAGCGCATCTGCGCTAAAGGCCGTGACAGCCACCGGTACGCTCTGCAGGCTTTCTGACCGACGGCGGGCCGTGACCGTGATTTCTTCCAGCATGACCTCGCCCTCAGCGGCATAAGCCCCCTGAGTGAGGCTGGTCGTCAATAGAACTGCGCCGAGTGAAATGGAGGATAATAATTTGTGTGACAGGCAGTTTTTCATTTGGTCGTCTCCCATAAATAATACCTATATTTTGCTTTTCAGTTATCGGCTCCTACCTTTTCTGGAGGATCGCCAATCATTAACCTTACTCTATCATCGGCTGGTCAATCTGTGACCCTAGACCATGGTCCATATGGTCTCCTGCCCGGTTGATCCTTCACTATGGGATGACATAACACAATCATAAAAGAAGAGGACCATCAGGTTACCTCTTTGAATTATAAGAAATATTAGAGAGACTCATGAGTGAACCATTAAGTATGATTGGCCTGATCGGTGGCCTGCTCCTCCTTATTATTTTGACCATTCGCGGGGTCAATGTAATGATCGCCGGGCCTTTGTCGGCCCTGTTTGTCGCACTGATGAGCGGCCTTGCGCTTTTTCCGCAATGGGCCGACCCGGGGCAGGCTGACTATGTGGCGAGCTACATGCAGGGCTTTTCAGGCTTTATCTTCTCCTGGTTCCCGATCTTTATCCTCGGCGCCATATTCGGCAAGGTCATGGAAGACTGCGGGGCGGCCGACAGCATATCCCACTGGATCGTCGGCAAGCTCGGCATGACCCATGCGGTATTCGCCATTGTCGCGGCCTGCGCCGTGATGACATACGGTGGTGTCAGTCTTTTTGTCGTGGCTTTTTCCGTCTACCCTATGGCGCTCAGCCTGTTTAAACAAGCCAACCTCCCCCGCCGTTTCATACCTGCGGCCCTGGCCTTTGGCTCCGTCACCTTCACCATGACGTCCGCCGGATCACCGGAAATCCAGAACGTGATTCCGATCAAATTCCTCGGCACGACGCTTTATTCCGGCTGGCAGGTCAGCATCGTCGTGGCAATTTTTATGGCGAGCTTTGGATTCTGGTGGCTGAAACGCATGATCCGCAAGGCCGTAGAAAATGGCGAAGCCTATGATGAGCGGGAAAATGACCCGATCATTGTGCAAAACGGTACCTTACCCAATCCTTTTCTCAGCATGGTGCCATTGATCCTGGTGCTCGGCGTGGCCTTCGCCTTCCATGACAGCCTCAAGCAATCCGCGCTGCTAATCGCACTGAGCGCCGGGGTGTTGAGCACCATCATCTTCAACTGGAAACTGTTCAAAAATCTCGAAGGCGCGTTATCCACCGGCACCGCCGGTGCGTTGATCGCCATTGGCAATACCGCCGCCGTAGTGGGTTTCGGCACCGTCGCCAAGGCGTCCCCGGCTTTCGGCGTTGTCGTCGAGGCCATGACCAGCTTGCCGGGCCACGAACTCATCGGCGCCGCTGTTGCGGTCAGTGTCATTGCCGGTCTTACCGGGTCCGCGTCTGGTGGTCAGTCCATCGCCCTGCCGGTTCTCGCACCGCATTATCTGGACCTCGGGGTTGACCCTGACGCCCTGCATCGGGTGGTTGCCATTTCGTCAGGCGCGCTCGACAGCCTGCCTCACAATGGCTATGTGGTCACCACCATCCGCGCCATCTGCGGCGAAAAGCATAAAGACGCCTACGGCCCCCTTGCAGCACTGACGGTAATTGTGCCAGTGTTAGGGGTCATCATGGCCATTGCATTGTTTTTGATATAACGTGATAGAAAAAGAGGGAAACATCATGACAAATCGTTTTTTTGGATTAGCCCTGACCGGGGTCACTGCGCTCGGCCTTACCGCATGTGCTGCCGAGAAAGAAAGCAGCATCGCGCAATCAGTCGCCCCGGACTTTCTGGTCGGCGAGTTGGTGCGCACTGCCTATGATGGACAAAGTGATGACCTGCTCACCGGCGGGCTTGGCCTTGAAGGTTTGCAATCCCCGACACCACCCGGCTTTCACAACCCGGACGCGCCGACCGTGGAGGAACTGCGCCGGTATGCCATCTATACCAACTACCGCGCCCTGATCGACACGTCGACGGCGGGTGGATTTGGCCGGATTTACGGCCCCAACGTGGGCAACAGTGACCCCAGTGGCAAAGTCGCCGGCACAGAATACCTTAGCTTTATGAAACTCAGCCCCGCCCATCAGAATGTCACTCTGATGGTGCAAATCCCCGCCAGTTTCAATAATGAAAAGCCCTGCCTGATCACCGGCCCCTCTTCCGGGTCACGCGGCATCTACGGCGCGATCGGCACCACCGGCGAATGGGCTCTGAAGAAAGGCTGCGCCATTGCCTATACTGACAAGGGAACCGGCACCGGCTTTCATCATCTGACCGCCGGCAAGGTCTATGATCTGCAGGGACGCCTGATCGATGCCGTTACCGCCGGGGACCGGTCAAGTTTTACCGTCCCCCTGACCCCGGAGCTAAAGGCCTATAACGAGGAATTTCCTCATCGCGTTGCGGTGCAACACGCGCATTCCGGCCTTAATGATGAAAAAAACTGGGGCCAGTATGTCCTCTCCTCAATCAAATTCGCCTTTTATGTTCTGAACAAGGAACGCGGCGACGGGGCGGTCTTGTTCACCCCGGAGAATACCCTGGTGATCAGTTCAAGCATTTCCCAAGGGGGCAACAGTTCCCTGATGGCTGCAGAGCAGGATACGGAAGGTCTGATTGATGCTGTTGCCGTGGCCGAGCCCAATCTGCCCATGCCCCAGGGCAGCGATTTCGCCATTCAGATGGGTGACCAGCCCCCCTTCCGCGGGCATAGTAAACACCTTTATGATTACAGTACGTTTCTCAACCTTTATCAGCCCTGCGCGGTGCTGACTGAAACAGCCCTGAACGCACCGTTTGGCGCGGGCGCAAATCCGGCTGCCAAACAACTTCTTGAAGGTCATTGCGGCCTGCTCAAAGCCCGCGGCCTTCTCGACGCGGACAGCACAGAGGGGCAAATAGCAGAATCCGCCGCCAAAATCCGTGAAATGGGCGTGCTGGATGAAACCCTCGATCTTGGCCCGATCAATGTCGCCATCAAACTTTGGGCCTCAATTTCGGCAGATTATGGCAATGCGTATGGCCGTTTCTCCGCTCTCGACAATCTGTGTGGCTTGAGTTACGCCAAAATGTCGCCAACGGGCCAGGCTGTGGCCGAAACCGAGGCCGAGATGGCGGCTCTCTTTGCCCAATCCGGCGGTATTGCCCCGGTAGCTTCCCTCACCTTCGCGCCGACAGAACTGAAACTGCCGATAGATTTTGGTCTGTGTTACAGAAATCTGGTAACCGGCAACAGCCCCGACGCACAACGCGTGCAAAAGGGCATGGCGGAAACGCACCATACCGCCAATCTGCAGGGCAAGCCGGCAATTATCGTCCACGGACAGGCGGATGCACTCATCCACGTCAACCACAGTTCCCGCGCTTATCTGGGCCTTAACCACCTGGTGGAAGGCGCCGAAAGCCAATTGCATTATTACGAAATTGCCAACGCGCATCATTTTGACGCCTTCAACGCCTTCCCCGGATTTAACAATCGTTATGTGCCCCTGCATCACTATTTCTCGACAACGCTGGATCTGATGTATAACCATATGACCAAAGGTACACCGCTGCCGGACAGTCAGGTGATCTGGACCAAAAGGCGCGCCACGGACACCGCGGGCAAAGTTGAAGACCTCACAGAAGAACATCTGACCGGAATTTTGCAGACAGTGGACAAGTCCCGCATTAAGATCGAACAGGGAATCGTCAAGATCCCCGTTCAATAGTATAAGTAACATGAGCTGATATGCTGCAAACCTGGGTTATCATCACCGTCTCACTGGGCTATGTCGGACTGCTGTTCGCCATAGCCTACTGGGGGGACAAGCGGTCTCTCGAACGCCCCCATAACCGGTATCGCAGCGTGATTTACAGTCTAACGCTGGCGGTCTATTGCACGTCATGGGCTTTTTACGGCACCTCGGGTCAAACCGCCGCCACCGGCTGGATCATGGCGCCAACCTATCTGGGGTCCATCATCGTTCTTGTACTCGCCTGGCCCTTTCTGATCAAGATGATCACGGTGGCCAAGAAACAGAATATCACCTCGATCGCCGACTTTCTGTCTTCCCGTTATGGCAAGTCGCAACAACTGGCAATCTTGGTCACTCTCGTGGCGACCATGGGGGTCGTGCCCTACATCGCCCTGCAGTTAAAGGCCGTGTCAACAAGTTTCAATGTACTCACCGGTCAGACGATCCTTGATCACAATACCGGCACTATATATTTGTTTGAAGACACCGCTATCTTCGTTGCAGGCCTTATGGCGCTGTTCACCATCCTGTTCGGCACCCGCCACATCAAATCCAACGAACATCACGAAGGCATGATGCTGGCCATCGCCTTTGAATCAATCGTCAAGCTCACCGCTTTCACCGGGGTCGGACTTTTTATCACCTACGGTTTGTTCGACGGATTCGGGGATATTACCGCCCGCATTGCACAGAATGACTCTATTCAGGCGATCTTCACCGAGGGCAACCGCCACAACAGCTTCCTGACCTCCGTCGTACTCGGCATGACGGCAATTTTCTGCCTGCCGCGCCAGTTCCATGTGCTGGTGGTGGAAAATTCTGAACCGGGTGATATTCGCCTGACCCGCTGGCTGTTCCCCATTTACCTGATTGGCATGAGCCTGTTTATCTTTCCCATAGCCGCAGCCGGTCTGCTCACCCCGTCAGCGGGCAGTAATCAGGATCTCTATATCCTCACCCTGCCGCTTACCGTTGGCCGCACCGATCTCGCTTTGCTCGCCTTTATCGGCGGCCTGTCCGCCGCCACCAGCATGGTGATCGTCGGCGCCGTGGCGTTGAGCACCATGGTGTCCAACGATGTGGTCATGCCGATTATCCTGCGGTTGAAATGGTTGCGGCTTGACGAACGTAAGGACATCAGCTGGCTGTTGCTTACCATTCGCCGGATCACCATCGTCGCCATCATGTTTCTCGCCTATTTTTATTACCGCATGGTGGTCAGCTTTGACGCCCTTGCCTCCATAGGACTGCTGTCTATGGTTCTGGCGGCCCAATTCGCCCCGGCAATCGTCGGCGGGCTTTACTGGAAGGGCGCGACCCATCGCGGCGCCATGGGGGGCATTTGCATCGGCTTTGCTCTTTGGTGCTTCACATTACTGGTGCCTCTCGTGGTCCGGGCCGGATGGATTTCCCCGGATATCCTTGACAATGGCCTGTTCGGCCTCAGCCTGCTCAGGCCGGAAAGCCTGTTTGGCGTACAAAATATGACCCCCGTCACCCACGGCCTGATCTGGAGCCTTGGCGCCAATGTTATGGCGTTTGTTTTGCTGTCCCGATTGAGCCGTCACACTCTGATCGAACATATTCAAGCCGCCACCTACGTCGACAGCGGATCACAAATTGCCACAGAACCCGGGGTCGTCATCCGCTCTTCCGCCAAAGTGTCCGACCTGATGGCGCTTGGGGAACGTTTTGTTGGCGTTACCCAAGCGCGGCAGGCCTTTTCCAATTTCGCCGCTGAACGGGGGGAAGCTCTCTCGCCCAATCAACCGGCCCATGATGATCTGGTCCTGTTTACCGAACATCTGCTCGCCGGCGCCATCGGCTCCGCCACAGCCCGTGTAGTCATTAATACCGGTCTGCAGGGCCGCGAGATTCAACTGGATGATTTTGTTTCCATCGTTGACGAGGCTTCGGAAGTTTTTCAGGCCAACCGTACTCTGCTGCAAAAGTCCCTGGAAAATGTCAATGTCGGCATCAGCGTAGTGGACAAGGACCTGCATCTGGTAGCCTGGAACAAATGTTATCTTGATATGTTTGATTATCCGGAAGGTTTTATTTATGCCGGGCGATATATTGGCGATGTTCTGGCCCATAACGCCACCCAGGGCCTGTTTGGCACGGAACAGATTGATCTGCAAATTCAAAAACGCCTTGATCATTTAAGCCGTGGTACCAAATACAGTGTCGAGCGCACCCTGCCCAACGGCCGTGTGATTGAAATTCATGGACGCCCCCTGCCCGGTGGCGGATTCGTTACCAGCTATTCCGACATTACGACCCATAAACAGGCCGCCGATACCCTGTTGCGGGCCAATGAAATCCTTGAACAACGGGTCACGGCCCGCACTGGCGAACTTATGGCCGCCAAGGCCGAGGCGGAACAGGCCAATATCAGCAAGACCCGCTTCCTTGCCGCCGCCAGTCATGACCTTCTGCAACCCCTGAATGCCGCCCGGCTGTTCACCTCGGCCCTGACAGAAAAGACAACCGATAACGACATACGGCCGTTGATCAATCATCTGGACAGCAGCCTGAATGCAGTGGAAGGTCTGCTTGACGGTCTGCTGGAAATTTCAAAGCTGGACGCCGGGGTTCTCCGGCCTGATCTTCGTGATTTCGCCCTGATGGATCTGCTGACCGACCTGGACCATGAATTTACCGCCATCGCCCGCGATCAGGGCATTGCATTCAAGATGCTGCCCACCAAGGCCATCGTCCATAGCGACCCGAAACTGTTGCGTCGGGTACTGCAGAATTTTATCAGCAATGCCATTCGGTATACAGATCAGGGCCGGGTTCTGGTGGGGGGCCGCATCAGCGGCCCTGACCGTATCACCCTGCAGGTGTATGATACGGGATGTGGGATATCCGAGCATAAGCTCGACGAAATATTCATAGAATTCAAGCAGTTGAACCAGAAAAGTGAAGTCAATTCTAAGGAACAGGGCCTCGGCCTCGGCCTTGCCATTGTTGAACGCATATGCCGCTTACTTGATCATTCCCTGACGGTGAATTCGACCCCGGGGAAAGGGTCCGTATTTAGCATAGGCCTGCCGCTGTCGACAAAAAAACACCTGCGGAAGAAATCAGCTACAGCGGCGAAAAAAACACCCGCCAACCGACTGGTCTTCGCCGACCTGCATATTCTATGCATTGACAATGACCCGGACATCCTCACCGGGATGCAGGCGTTACTGTCCAATTGGGGGTGCCGTGTCACCTGCTGCCGCGCCCTTGATGATGTGGCAGGAACTTCGGCAAACGGCAAGCCGGATATCATATTGGCTGACTATCATCTGGATAAGGGAAAGAATGGCATAGACGCCCTGAACACCCTGCAAATCAGAATGGGGGGCGATATTCCCGGCATCGTCATTTCCGCCGATTATACCGAAGATGTCAAACGGCAGGCAGAGGAGCATGGCTACAAGTTTCTCAGGAAGCCGTTAAAGGCCGCCGCATTGCGCGCCCTGATTAACAGCCAGGTCATCTACCAGAGGCCCAAGGCCTAGGCTTCTTCCTCGGCATCAAGTTTCTGGGCGGCGATAATCAGATGACTGCGGCTATAAGCGCCAAATTTTTTCAGAATTCCCGTGACATGGGCTTTGACAGTTCCCTCCGCGACCCCCATTTCATAGGCGATTTGTTTATTGAGCATGCCGCCCGCCAGATAGCCGAATACCCGGAACTGCTGCGGGGTCAGGCTCGCCACGGTTTCCGCGATAGAGGTTTCCTCGTCTTCCACCTGATGCGGGGTCAAGGTAATCCCCGGGGGCACCCATTCCGATCCCTCATATACAGTTTTTATCGCCGCCGCGATATCCGGCAGATCTGTGGACTTGGGTATAAAGCCGGAAGCGCCATGACTAATGGCCTTGGCCGCCACCTTATCCGGGTCTTTACCCGACACCACAACAATAGGAATTTCCGGGTAATGGCCACGCAGGTAAATCAGACCTGAAAATCCCTGCGCCCCGGGCATTTGCAGGTCGAGCAACAGCAGGTCATAAGGCGTTCCCTTTTCCAAAGCCTGTTGCACCTCATCAATAGAGCCGGCCTCTTTAATCGTCGCCTGCTCGAAAGCTAGGCCGATCGCCTGGGTCAATGCCATGCGAAATAACGGATGATCGTCTGCAATCAATATCATGACGGGATCTGTCACATGCCTCTCCCTGGGATGATTTATATCTTTTTATATTGTGATGAAAATACACATCTGGCCGTCACTATACAAGGCAGAACATCCCTTACTCTGATGTTGCGTATCGTCTCAGCAAAAGACCACAGAAAAAAATCAACAGTGCAAAAACAAGATAAAGCCCGAGAGCGCTTCCCCAGTCACCACCCGCACGATGAACGATCAGGGCATAGAGCGGCGGACCAACAAAATGGCCGGTTTGCGATCCCTGAATCAGCATGCCATTCAAGGTGCCCACATGATTTTCCGTCGGGGCAAATTGTGGCACACTGGATAAAGCCGCCGTCGGCAACATGCCCGTCAGGCCAATGGTGAGAATACAACAACCATAGCGGATAATATCCGGCAGATGTTCATTAAACAGACCGATACTGCCAAAGAAGATCAGGATACCGGATATGCAAATCAGCCGCCAATGCGGGATTCCCCGCGCCAGAAGAATTCCGCCCATCATCACTCCCCCGACATTGGACAGGATAATACCCGCTGTCAGAACACCCGCCATCATGGCGCTCAGCCCACGTTGTTCCATCAGAAAACTGGGCAACCAGGCGAGAATCGGCCCCTGCAGCGCCGTGAAGAACAGAAACGGCATGGTCAATAACCAGGGCACCGGTTTTGACAGAACATCGCCCAGCCGTCGAAACAGACCACTAACGGTTTTACTGTGGGTGGCGATCTTTGGCGTATGAAGAAAGAAATACATTATCCCCGCCATCAAAAATGCGATCCCGGCGGAAATCTGCCATAACGTCCGCCAGCCCATCTGATCCAGCAGATAGGGCGCCATCAGAAGCGTCAGGGCAGCTCCCATCGGCATATAGCTGCTCCACAGGCTAAGCGCTATATGGCGCTGATGCGGGGCGGTAATGGATGAAATCATCGCCGGAGCTGTAATCACCACCGCAAGAATGCTGACACCCTCGAAAAAGCGGAACAACAGAATAAATTCAACAGTATGGCTAAGGCTGCCAAACAACCCCGAGATGGCCAACCCCAGAAGCCCGAAGAGCAACGACCGCCGGAAGCCGACATGATCCGCCAGACTGCCCGCCCCCACCCCGATCAACGCCGGTGTCATGTTAATGATGGAAAACAGCAATCCCCCCGCCACCAGACTAAGATTGAGTTCGGATCTGAGGTAGGGTAAGGCCGGAGCCAGTTTAAAAATCTGCGCCGAGGCCACCATGCCGAGACAAAAGAGAAAACCGACAGCGGCCCAGTTGGTGTGTGCAGAAATTTTATTCATGGATTGGGCTTCATAATCAATACGTGAGGCGTTAAGATAAATTAAGCATTATCCTGTTACTTACGGCAAGTGAACAAAAAAGAGAAGATTATGATACCTATTTTACTTTCCGGTGGATCCGGCTCCCGCCTGTGGCCCCTGTCGCGGGCAACTTACCCGAAACAGTTTCTCGCCATGAACAGCGAATTCTCTATGTTTCAGGAGACCTTGCGCCGCCTGAACGGCCTTGACCATCAGGCCCCCATCGTCATTTGTAATGCCGATCACCGCTTTCTCGCCGCCGAAAAACTGCGAGAGCTTGAAATCACGGCGCAAAACATCATTCTGGAACCCATGGGACGCAATACGGCCCCCGCCATCGCCATCGCCGCTCTGGAAGCGTTAAAACAGGGCGGTGACCCGGTTTTGCTGGTGCTGCCCGCCGACCATACCATCCAGGATGCCCCGGCCTTTCATGTGGCGATCAGGAAGGCTGAGAAGCTGGCGCTGGAAGGCGCACTGGTTACTTTCGGTGTGGTGCCGAAAAGCCCCCATACCGGCTATGGCTATATCAAACGCGGCACGACTGAAAAGAATGGTGGATATGATGTGGTGCAATTCGTTGAAAAGCCTGACCTCGCGACCGCAGAAACCTTTCTCAGCAGTGGCGACTATCTGTGGAACGGTGGCATGTTCATGTTCCGCGCCAGTCGCTATCTCGCCGAATTGGAAAAATATAACCCCGACGTGGTCACGCATTGCACCGCTGCTCTTGAACAAGCCGAAGCAGATTTTGACTTCACGCGTCTCAATAGCGATGCTTTCGCCAAATGCCCCGGCATTTCCATCGACTATGCGGTGATGGAACAAACCACTGAAGCCCGGGTAGTGCCGCTTGATGCCGGCTGGAGCGATATTGGGTCCTGGTCTTCCCTGTGGGATGTCTGCGATAAGGATGACAATGGCAACACCCTCACGGGCGATATTATCACCGATAACACCCGGAACAGCTACATCTTCGCCGAACATAAACTGGTCACCACCATCGGCATTGACGAATTGATCGTCGTCGACACCAAGGATGCTCTGCTGGTCGCCCATAAGGACAAATCGGAAGACGTCAAGAACATCCTGGAAGAGCTGAAAAAGCGCGCCCGCACGGAAGCCGTCATCCACCGCGAGGTATACCGCCCCTGGGGGAAATATGATTCCATTGGCTTTGGTGATCGAGATCAGGTCAAACGCATTACGGTGAACCCCGGCGCCAAGCTGTCAAAGCAGATGCATCATCATCGCGCCGAACACTGGATTGTGGTCAAAGGCAGCGCCCGGGTGACCAATGGCGAGAAAACCTTTATGGTCCATGAGAATGAATCCACCTACATCCCCATCGGAACGGTGCACGCCCTGGAGAATCCTGGCGTCATTCCTTTGGAGATGATCGAGGTCCAATCCGGCAGCTACCTCGGCGAAGACGATATCGTGCGGTTTGAAGACCGTTACGGTCGGGCGTGATCATAAAAGAACGGGCCGTTCTGAAGAACGGCCCGCCTTGTACCTCATTGATTTCTGAGATTTAAATTTAGAACTCCTTGGTGAATTTCACGCCAAATTCACTACGGTCCGTGGAGCGGAAAATCAACGTCTGATCCGCGAAGAATGTCCCGTCCAGGCCCGGGAAGCCGAGCGGCACGAACAAACGGCCATTGTCATAAACCTTATTGAATATATTCTCGCCATAAATACTCAGGCGCCAGTCATTGGTCGGTGATTCATAAGTCAGCATGAAGTCCACCAGAGATCGGGACTGATTGAGCAGTTGCGGATGGTTATTCACCTCGGCAAAGACATTGCCCCGGTAGGAATATTCCACATGGGCAATGATACTGCCACCATTATCCAGCTTATGGGTATAATCCGGCGCGATCGACACGGTCCAGTCCGGCGCATTATTCAGTTGGTTACCGACCGACGCCCCCGTCACATTGGCTTTAACCGACGTCACTTCCGTATCCAGATGGCCGATGGCTGACTGAATTCTGAAGTTATCGGAAACCGCCCATGTGGCTTCCACTTCAAATCCTTTGGAATTGGCCTCGGCGGCATTTTCCAGAATGGAGACAAAACCGCCCGGCACGCCAAAGGAGCTCGCGACCACAAAATCGGTATATTTGGTATAGAAGGCCGTGGCATTAACCTGCAACCGCTCAAAGAAAGTTCCTTTGGCGCCAATTTCATAATTCATGGCGTAGGTGGGATCATAGGCCTTGAAAGCCTCTGCGCCGGAGAAAGGCCGCGGTGGATAGCCTCCACTCTGGTAACCCCGGTTGATCGAGCCGTAAAGCGAGATATCGTCTGACGCTTTATAGTTTGCGGATACATTCCAGGTGAGCGCATCCCATTTTTCGTTGCGATCCTGGCGTTCAGCCACGGTATTGAGGAAGGAACTGGCGTCTTTCTTGTCTTCACTATAGCGCAGTCCCCCACCCAGAGACAGGCGATCGGTCACATGATAATCCACATGGGCAAAGGCCGCGTAACTGTTGGTGGTCTGATCCAAAAACTGGAAGCCCTGGTAACCGGCAAAATAAGTTTCATTTTGTTCGATGCCGCCGTCTTCATAGAAATAGAACAGACCGGTGACCCAATTGCCCCAATCTTCGGATCCCTGTATTTGTAATTCCTGAGAGAATTGTTTTGAGTTTCCGGTTTCCGGAAAGCTGAAATATTCCGCGGCAACCCCGTCATCATCACCGCCGGCCACATAGTCCTGCTTACGATAGGAGGTGATTGATTTCACGGTCATGCTATCGGACACTTCCCAGGTTGAGGTCAGCGCGACACCAAAGGAGTCATTGGTGGTTTGCTCCAACCCGTCCGTTGAATGGCTGTCGTTATCCGGATTAACCGGCCCACCGGCAAGCGGTACGCCACCGAACAACGCGATCCGTGGGCTTGCCCCGCCACGATCCGCCGACCGGTCGACGGTCAGCAGAAAATTCGCGCTATCTGTCGGCTGCCAGTTCATCGCCAGGCGGCCATTGACCGAAAATTCCTCGCCGATTTCAGATTTCGGCGCATTTTCCAATAGAGCCTCACCCACGCCGCCGCGGGTAACGATCCCGCCGCTCAGTGACATGGACAGGGTATCGCTGATCCCCATATCCGCATAAAAGGCCGCATCGGCGCGATCACGGGTGCCCGCCTTCACATCGACACGCACGGTGTCTTCACCGGTTGGTTTCTTGGTGATCACATTAACCGCGCCGCCCAGCGTATTACGGCCAAACAAGGTTCCCTGAGGACCGCGTGCAACTTCAATGCGCTCCACATTAATGATGTCAAGATTAGCACCAATGGTCCGGCCCAGATAAACCCCGTCAATATAAATGCCCACAGCAGGATCAGTGGTGATCAAATGATCCACCTGCCCGATTCCCCGAATGGCAACTGTCGCCACATTGGCGCTACCGGCCCCGATACCACCAAAGAAGAGGTTCGGTATGATTTTACCGATATTACCCAGCTCGTTTATGCCACGAGTTTCAATGGCGCTCTCCGTAAAGGCAGAGAGGGCAATCGGCGTGTCCTGTAAACTTTCCGCTGTTTTCCGGGCCGTCACAACTATTTCTTCGAAAATTGCCACATCACCCGCTTCGGCTGTATCCTGCGCCTGGGCGGAAAGCCCACCGGTCAGAACGGAAAGTGCGGCACAACCTAATAAATGCATCTTGAAATTCATGGAGTCCTCCTAAGTTTTTAAAGCGTTTCCCTACGGTATTATGATTTCATACCTTGAGCGTCTTCTCCGTCTGGCGTGTCGCAGAGTTTCTTATCATTTGTAACAGTTCGGCAAAGACAGGGCATCATTCCCTAAAAAATTCAGGAAATCAACTTATTTTACCATATGGTCAAATTATGAGACTTGTCTTCCCCAACCACAAAGATGAAAAAAGCGCCTCTCAGTTTATGAGGGCGCTTTTAATAATGCTCTGAGAAAAGGTTTCCCCCGCCCTCATGCGTTAAATCTTCACAATATCCTCAAGAAATGTTTCTACATTCAATTTTATATTGGTTGATGTTTGATCCAATACCCCGGAAACGCTTTGCACATTGTTGGCAAAGCCTTGGGTTTCCTTGGCGGCAATGGAGACATTACCAATTTGTTGAGCAACCTTCTGAGTGCCTTGGGCGGCATAATTTACCGATCGATTGATTTCCTGAGTGGCACTATTCTGCTCTTCAATTGCCGATGCAATGGTCATCATGGACTGATTGAGTTTCTCCACCACTTCACCAATATTATGGATCGCTGAAACAGCAGATTCGGTCGCCGACTGCATTTCAGCAATCTGGGTGCCAATTTCTCCTGTTGCATTTTCAGTTTCACTGGCAAGATTTTTCACTTCTCCCGCCACCACCGCAAAACCCTTACCCGCCTCTCCGGCCCGGGCTGATTCAATTGTGGCATTCAACGCCAGCAGGTTTGTCTGGTTGGCGATATCACTGATCAGTTTCACCACTTCGCCAATACGTTTTGAACTCGTGGTAAGGTTTCCAACGGCCTCCCCACCGATTTTAAGTGTACTTATGGCGTCTTCCGATAATCGGCTGGCTGTATTGACCTGAGAGGAAATCTCCTGAATCGAAGAGCTGAACTCTTCCATTGCAGAGGCAACCGTCTGAACATTCTCGTTTGTGTTTCTGGTTTCTTCCGCCACAACCCCGGCCTGTTCATCAACGGAATTTGAGACCGTAACCAATTGGCCGGAAGTCTCATCCATCTGCTCAGAAGCAGCCCGCAAAGACTGCAAAGCTTCACTGACCGTTGTATTAAAATCAGAAATCTTCGCCTGCATTAACTGAGTGCGTTTTTCTTTTTTCTGTGCTTCTTCTTCAACCTTTCTCTTTTCTGCCTGTGCCAGTTCATTTTCCGATTTCAGTTTTTCCGCTTCCAATCTCGCCTGAATTTCCGTCTGCTCCGCTGCTGCTTTTTCCAAACGGATGCGTTCACGAGCGCTAATTCGTAATGTATCAAGTGCCCCCGAGATCATCCCCAGTTCATCTTTGGCATCCTGACCTGGAACATCTTCGTCATATTGACCTTCGGAAATCTTGTTCACAGAAGACTGTAAAGAATGCAAAGGTACCGTAATGCTCCGCGCCAATACCCATGAAGATATGGCAACAAAAGGCAGGATTATTGCTGATATAACCGCAACCCAGGAAATCGCAGACGCCCTCACATCCTTCATTTCCTGTGAGGCCTGAGCCAGTATCTCGTCCGCATTGGCGCTGATAAACTCAAAATGCGGTTCCATCTCCGCATATATATTGCTCAGCTTCTTCAGTTCCTGATCAAACCGGCTGTAACGCTCTACATAGGCCTGGAATGAATTAACATAAGCGTCCAGCTTCGTGGTGATATCATTTTTGACGGCTGTGGAATATTTCAGTCCTGCCAATATGGTCTTGAATTCTGATTGTCTGGCCAACACGCGGGACAGATATTTCTTATCCGTGCGCATGATGAAGTCTTTTTCATGGCGCCGCATCATCAGCATTTTAACCATGAGCCCTTCATTCAAGGCCTGTTCATTCAGGGTTGTTTCAATGGCATGAACACTGGTGCGCATTCTGCCTTCCAACCCCTTGGTCTCGACCAAACCAATATCCCGATAAAGACCGCTAACAAGTGCAAACTGGGCACTATGTGCTTCCACCAGTTTGGACAATTTATTGATCGATGATGTGGTTTTTTGGTCGCTGGAATACTGCAGGGCTTCTTTTAAGGATTTGGAAATATTACTGATATGGCTCTGATATTTATCAACATATTTCGCATCCTTCCGTAACAGGAAATCTTTTTCTGCCCGACGCATATTAAGTGCAAAACTGTCAATCCTGCCGGTTGTGACCTTCAAATCGGTGCCTTGGGCATATGTCAATTCCGCCTTCTTCACCAATTGGAAACTGATGAAGGCCGACCCCGCGATTGTTACTGTGCCTGCCAAGGCAATCACAGACAGAATGGCAATCCGTTGACCAATTTTCAGATTGCTCAGCACTTTAAAGGCCCAAGACATATTCATCATTATACTCCTAGAAATACTACATTATGGTTTATGACCATATACCTCGTTAAGAGTATTCAAATATTCTTAATAAAATATTGCGAAATAACATTCTTTTAAAATAGCAACAAACAACAAAAACGGTCCGCCCCAAAGGACGGCCCGCCTTAAATATCCCCACACCCTAAATTATCGCAACGGCGGCTCCCCATACTGCTTCATGTGCTTCACATAATCCGGCGAAAGACGATATAGCACAGGAATAAGAACACGCTTAGCACCACCAGCGTCTCCTGATTAATTAAAGTCATATTTTTACTCCTTACACAACAAACTCTACTCAGATAAAAATTCACTTATCCTTAGTTTAGCCAGGCAGAACGGCGTTCGCCCAAAGACATATTGATTAGGTCGATATCGAACTGCTCTTTTGCTTCACTGATATCACTCAAAAACATTTCAACGAGCAAGAGACGTGAGTTGGGATCCAGATCCGCCAGGGCGTATCCTATTTCTGCCAGTAATACACCCAGATCCGGGACTTTTGTGTTGGGGTCATCCATTATGCAACCTCCTGCAAGTGTGGGTTTGTGTAATTTAAAGTGGGGTATAAAATGCCCCGGTTCTGACGAACATTATGCAATGCCGCCTGGTTAATGGAGACATAGGCCGCCACCAGTTCTTCACCAAATTGGTCCCGTTTCGGTAAACCGAGCGGGTGCACGCTCCAGCCTCCTTGCAGAATGGACGGATAAATCTGCATATTGGCCACAAAAGAAACCTTCTCAATCCCCAACAGCATTGCGGCTTCCGTCATGCCGATAAAAACATCACTCAGAACAAGGTTGATCTTCCCACGTTGTCCTATATCAAGCGTCACGCATGTCCGGGAACTTTCCCAAATCGTAGGGCCAACCGGTTCTTCGATATCCAGTAAATTAGAGAAGAGGTCTGACATCAAGTGAGCCGATGTGGTGGGCAACAACCGCATCGATCCCACAACATCAAGATTTTGATTAAGAGAAAGAATATAGACCGTATCTTCCGTGTCATATTGGTCAACCTCTCTCCCGGCTCTCGCCATAGGGAGGTCCCATCCCATCTCATCGACAAATACCTGATGCCGAAGTCGAAACATTTGGTCCATTTGTTTTTCATAATGATGAATATTGGTTTTAGTAACGAGATGCGCCATTTGAACTTCTCCTCTATTTATAAGAGAAGTCTACGGGTATTGAAGAAGCAGAGAAATCCCTCTATTCAGAGGGGTTGACACTACCTTTTGTATTTGTATAGTAAAAATTCAGCCGCTTTACTACTTTAAGCATCCCTAAAATATATCAAAATTGCACCGGAATTTAACCGCCGACCGCCATAAAGTTCTGTTTTTAACACCCCCCTCTTGCCTCATTCCCAGATCGTGATGAGTTTTCCCCCGGGGGTAATCACCCCATACAAAATACAAAAAAACACTATTTTATTTTTATAAAAGGCGGCCTTGGTTTATAACACAGGTTCAGACACAATAGATTTCGGGCATAATAAATCTTCATAAGGGTAAAGGGTACATATATGGATTATATATGGTTTTCTGTGGCCTTTACCTGCGGGTTCCTGGCAAAACAAGTAAATTTGCCTCCGCTGGTAGGCTATCTGGCCGCAGGCTTTGGGTTGCACGCTTTGGGTGTTACCCCGGAGGCTTCTCTTGAAGTACTCTCCGACCTTGGAGTAACGCTTCTTCTGTTCACCATCGGCCTAAAACTTAATGTGAAAAGTCTGTTTAAGATGGAAATCTGGGCCGGGGCCACAGGACACATGGGCGCCATCGTGATTATCACAACATTGAATTGCATGATTTTCGGCTCTCTGGGGCTGCTTCATTTCAGTGGCCTGCAATGGTCCGCTGCCGCCCTTATAGGCCTTGCGGTCAGCTTCAGCAGTACGGTATGTGCAATTAAAATACTGGAAGAACGCAGCGAGATGCGCTCCCGCCATGGTCAAATCGCAATCGGCATCCTGATTATACAGGATATTGCGGCTGTCCTGTTCGTTACCCTGACTGCCGATAAATCGCCGACCATTTGGGCCCTGGCCTTATTGGCCCTGCCTTTACTCAGGCCTTTTCTCACTCAGTTATTACAACGTTGCGGCCATGGAGAACTCCTGCCCCTCGCCGGTTTTTTCCTCGCATTTAGCGGGGGTGAACTTTTTGAGCTCGTTGGCCTGAAAGCACATTTAGGCGCCCTTGTGATCGCCGTCCTGCTCAGCGGTGACTCCAAGGCTACCGAACTATCCAAATCCTTGATGAATTTCAAGGACCTGTTTCTGATTGGCTTCTTCCTGTCTATTGGTTTTACCGCCCTGCCGACCCTGGACATGATCAGTGTCGCCTTGATCATGGCCATTGCATTACCGATAAAAGCCATCATGTTCTTCCTGTGGCTTACGCGGCTTAAACTCCGCAGCCGCAGTGCCTTCCTCACTGCCTTAAGTCTGGCCAATTACAGCGAATTTGGCTTGATCGTCTGTTCCGCCGCGGTTTCCGCCAGCATTCTTCAGAAGGAATGGCTCGTCATTATGGCATTAACCGTTGCCTTTTCTTTCGTATTTTCCAGCATTCTAAATGCCTATGCCCACAGTCTATATTCACGGTGGCGGGATTTCCTAAAGAACTTTGAACGCCCTCAACGGTTGATTGAAGACCGCCTTTCCACCCCGGAAAACGCTAATATTCTGGTAATCGGAATGGGACGTGTCGGTACAGGAGCGTATGATTCCCTGACCGATAACCTGCACAAAGATGTCTGTGGCGTTGAAACTGACAGGGCGCGAGTCGATCGCCATTGCCAGGAAGGCCGCAACGTTATCGCTGCCGATGCGGAAGACCCAGATTTCTGGGAACAGGTTAACCTTGAGCCGGTTAAACTGATTATGCTGGCCATTCCCAGTCCTTTGGATATTCTGGAAGTTGTAACACAGCTAAACCAAATGGGGTATCGCGGCAAAACTGCGGCAACCGCACGGTATGAAGATGACAAGGAAGATCTTATTGCTGCCGGTATCGACGTGGTGTTTAACTTTTACCAGAAGGCAGGGACAGGTTTTGCTGATGAAACGATCCATCTTCTGGAAACGGGGCATGAATCACTGGAAAGCCGCTAAGCCCGATTACGGAACGATAAGTCCGCAAAAAACGGCCCGTACAGCGGCCTGTGTCCGGGTGCTGACGTGCAGTTTGCGTTTGGCGCTTTCCACATAAGAGTGCACCGTATGCGGGCTTAAAAACAGGATATCCCCGATATCCGTATCGCTTTTGCCCTGGGCCACCCAGTGCAGACATTCCTTTTCCCTCGGGGCGAGGTCCATTTCCTGAAAATCATCAGCATATTTACTTTTCTGGATACGAATGATCGCATTGTAATAATACACCGATATCAGATGTATCGCATGATAGTCTTCGTCAGAAACATCGCAATTCTCCCCAATGATATTGACCGTCGCCGGATAATATCCCGGCATGTTGATCGGTACGGTAACACCGTTTTTAATACCGAATTCACTGGCTTCATCGAATATCTGGTGGGACATGCTATCATCATAAGATACATCCTGCCATTTGAAAGCCTGCATATCGCGTACAGCTTTACGGAAAATCACATCTTTCTCGATATAATTTTGCTCAATATAGCGTTCAACCCAAGGCGTTGGGAAATCCAGAATAAGCAGGGCGGAAGGAGGCGGGTTGGTCAAGTCGACAATTGACACGCAGGTGTGCATATCAAAACCAAGAGGATTAATATATTTAGAAAGTGTACTTTTTAAAGCTTCAACATTCGTTTCATACATGGCGTCTGATATGAAATCCTGAACCCTAGAAAAAATCATTTTTCTTTCCACTCAATTACTTACCGGGAATTCTACTGCTTAAAGCCCCTTTTTGAGTGATAAGCATGAAGACGATAACCGGGTTCAACCACGCTTTCCTCATTTTACCTCAAAAGAGAAAGAAGGCTACAAAACTGGTGTCATCATAGCATGAAAAGTAAGAGATATCCAATTAAGGCTTCACCTTCTCTCATATATATACTGCGCAAAAAGTAGGCCAACTGATAAAACAATCCAATTCACACAAACTGTTTGGGCATCTGTTATTTTTTGAAATTGGAAAAAGATGGTTGGGGTGGCAGGATAAGAAATTAAACAGGGCCTAACCATATTAAATCATTGAATTAATTATACTTTACCGGTTGACATCCTAGGAATATGCCCTAAAAACATGCCCTAAAAGCGTATTTTGAGCAGGCATCTCCTCCATGAAAAACATCAAGAAACGAAACAAGACATTTTTCTATCAACGGCATGTCCCCAAAGACATTAGGGAAAAGTTCGGCAAGAGCTACATTGAAATAAGTGTCGGGAAAGATATTGCCGTCGCTGAGGCGAAAGCCAAGAAACTACATGGCGAACATACACTTATGTTTGAAGCCCTTAGGGGAAACAGCGAGGCCCATAAAGCCCTGCCCCGTGAAATTTACCGTAAGACGCTCAAGGATGCCAGAGAGGGCAGCGGTGCGCTTGACCACGCCTATGACTGGCTCGAACAAAGCAATTATTGGATTGATGAAATTCAAACCAAGGTGGAGAAGGCTGGTGTGCTACCGAAAGACCCAATCCCCCAAGACGCCCTAGCGGCTCTACACGCCATTCACGACCATCAGAAAGAAATCCGAGGCGATTCGCTTCCTGTCCGTCCTCAGTATGGTATGTCGTTTTCAGATGCCTCACAGAAATATCTGGATGACATCTCCCATAAGACCAATCAGAAGACTATGGATCAGTACCATACCACGGCGCGGCTCTTTGGCAGCTTCGTGAACGATAAGCCCCTCATCAAGGTCACACCGAAAGATGTCATTACCTTCTATGACATTTTGAAGACCTTCTCGCTTGGATGGGGCAAGTCGCCCGGAGACAAGGTGAAACCATTCAGCCAACTGAAAACAAAGTATGCGGGTAGAGGGCGGCTATCGGACCAAACCATGAACCGCCACATCATGGCCCTCTCATCAATCTGGAAGTGGTCGAAGCAGCGCATGGAAGTTGACGGCGATAATCCGTTTGACGGACTATTGATATCCAAAGGCAAGATTAACAATAAAACGTACCTGCCCTTTGATCAAGACGAGCTGAAACTATTGTTCAACCCTGAGAGTAAAGACAAAGCTCTCCATCAGATATGCCTCGTCGCTCTACACTCGGGTATGCGAAGGGGCGAAATATGCTCGCTACAATGGGAAAACATTCGGCAGGAAGATGATGTTTGGTTCTTCGATATTGTCGCAGCTAAGACTGAGGCAGGTGTCCGCAGAGTTCCAATACACAAGAACCTTCTGTGGCTTTTGGATGGCCGCTCAAAGGAACCCAAGGACCACTTGTGGCCTCGACATTCCGATGGCGACAAATTCGGGAAAAAGTTCACCCGGTTCAAGAGAGAGCGAGGCCTGACCAGCAGACAAAAAACGTTCCACTCATTCAGAAAGTGCGTAACGCGCTACTATGAACTCAATGGCGTTCCTCAGAATGAAGCCGCATCCATCCTTGGGCATGAGAAGGCTGGTATCACCTATCGGGTCTATAATCCCACAGGGCTGACCTTGGGGAAACTGCAACTACTGGTCAATAAATTGGAGTTTATTCTATGAAAGAGCATGCCATTAGAGCGTATTGGTTTCGAGTAGGTCCTTAGTAAGGCGGAAAACAATTGTGAACCGCCTGCCTATCGTCAAGGTCTTGTGGGATAGTGAACTTACATAGACTAGAGACATTGCAAAAGTCCCTACACTTTCCATCTCAATTGGAATTACCAGGAAATAGTGCTAACCTTTTTACATTTTTAGAGAAATTAGGTGGGATACATGCACGGCAGGATTTATGATGAAATAGTGGAATTGCTCCTTTTATCTATATCAAAAGACAATAGCAAGGGACTAGAGAATTCATTTATGTTTGGTAAACCGGATTCCCCAAGCTGGCAGCACAACCTTGGAGTCAGTATTTATTATGAAACTGATAAACTTACACTCGCTGCTCTACGAACCCGCGCACATGGGCATAACTATTTAAAAGCTCTTGATTTAACCGAAATAAAAAACGCTTTACAGCAATTCGTGTGCCGTAATTATTGGTATATGGGAGATGAAGTCTTTCTTAATGCCACCAAGGCACCTTATTCTGAGGTAGTTTCAGCAGAAAGCAAACGAGAGCTCGCTAAGGCTCTTTCTTCTTCGAGCATATTTAAACCTGACAAGCATATTACTCTTTTTCCTTTGGTTGCATTGAGCATCGAGACTGAATTTTACTCTGAGGCTTTTTCATTGATAAGGCCAATCTCCGCCTCAATTTCAAACATCCTTCCTAACATAAATACTACTGCCTTATGTCCAGATGCATTTCCTCCGCTTTCAGATTGGAAAGGAAAAAGAGAACTACCAAGTGCTTGGCTAGCAGTGCGTTCGCCTTCGATTCATTCATCCATTAAGATGAAGTCCGCAATATTGGGTGCGTTAGCTTTGACCCCTTTACCAAATTATAGACATATGTTTTCGCGTAGAGAAGTCTTTGGTGGTCACTGCACTTTTACGGACAGAGCGAATATGTCTTTTGGAGACAGTCATACTCCTCCGCTAATGCATGATATTATCGTAAGTGAAAAAGATCATGTTTGGTTAAACATGTTATCAGACAAAATTACATCTGATGAAAAACCCATGATTAGACAAATAAGGGCTTTAGAATATTTTTATCGCGCTTGGGCATTAGAACCCTCAGAACGCTTCCCGATACTTTGTATGGCCCTCGATGCAATTTTTGTTAAGGGGCAAGATGTTACTCAAGACAATATTGAGGGCGTACATGAAACGATAGGTTCTCATATTGATGCTTCCCGCATTCGTCTTCTTATGAGGCTGCGTGGTTCGGTGATCCATGGTCGCGCGCCAGATGTCTATGATTCCAAGGACTATACAAAATACTATGTAAATTATGGGGTGGACCCAATACATGATCTTGAATTACTGGTAGCACAGTGTTTTAGGTTAAAGGTTTTTGAAGGTCATTTACAAGAACACGAAGACCCAAATGCTGAAATTATTGCAGAAGTAAAAGAAAAAGGGATGTTACCAGAAAAAATGGGCCGCCCGACAATTCTTGAAAGCAATCATCTCGGAAAATAAATATCATCAGGATTGGACTAGTAGGTAGTATTTCGGTCGTTGATATAAATTTTAATATAATTTTCCGAGGGGGTTATTAATAAGGAGAGAGCCAAGTTTCCCCCCGTACCCCTTCAAAGTGACCAGCAGCCACCTACACTTATTGAGCTGATGTTAGGTGAGAAAACAAGGAGGTACGGTTAACCCCACTGAAATGCCCTTACTGAACCCCGCAAAAACTCTCAAGGTGATCCGGCTGGACAGCCCATACGTTAATCAGGTGGTTTTGGTACGGTCACGACAACCCGCTTACCTGATACCTCCTTTCGATTACCTGCTTAAAACATAAACGCTGATCTCAGGGGAATTGCATTACCTTAAGATGTTACCCGCTTTAACTTGTACAAAGAAAGATGAGCTGTTAACATTTTATGACAACAATAAGGGGACCACAAATGTCACTTAATGCTCGGAACGCGACAGCAGCAGATTTCGATTCAGTTGCACAGCAGCATGCTGATGCCACATGGAAGTGGTTAATACTCGGTGGCATCATCTATTACTTCTTTGATTGGTGGGCAATAGCTCCGGGCCTTCTAGCTCTTCTTGCAATAGTTCAAAGCGTGAGCGCTACTCTACAAGCCCAAAAATTAAGGAAGGGAACTTATAAAATTCCTAATCCCAACAATGGCGCGCCCGATGGTGATGCCCGTAACATAAGCTAATAGCGTAGCATCTATCTTGATCGCCAGATACATCTCATGCTCGTGAATGGCTATGGATGTTCAAGGCGTCGTTCTTTGGTGATCTAGAACTTCCAATTCTTGACACCTGATTCGTCATTGCCTTCCCGAGCAATATTGTAGGTCAATCTAGAGCTATGTCACATAGGGTAGTGGCACTTTAGTGACATGGCGTGACATAGGCCCTATTAACTAGCTGAAATCTCTATCACTGTCGGAAGATATATAGTTTCCTTAACTTCACCATTTCGTCTAAATAATTGTAATACCGACATAATTCCTCTTGTAAAATTAATTATCGATTCAGATCAATGGGTTGAGTCAAATATCACCTATGTATCAAAAAAAGATGTTGACGCAGAGTCAATCTGGATTCATGCTTATTGGGCTTTCAGGGATGAGAGCCGGGATTGACAGCCCGTCTAACCACAGACTACCTTGCACGTCTATTCTTATGGCCGGATGCATGAGGGACCTTAGGGTCGCCCGTCCTGTGGTGGGTACTGTCAACCTTTTGTAATCCGGTCGCCAAGATTGACAGCTTGGTATCCATAAATTTTGAAACATAACCACAGGATTTTTATCATGATTTTATCGTACATCATCAATTTCGTTGAATATCGCATATTGGCAAATCTCATCAAGCTGGAAACTTTTCTGTGCCGCTACTACACGTACGGATGGGGCAATGACGACTTAATGGGATATTGGGCTGATATGCCCGCAGACGACCCAAACAACCTTCCAAGGTTTGAATTGAGAAAAGGTGTGGTTGCATATAGCCCCGGACTTGATCACCACTATCTAACATTCCGTCATAAGTCTTTCTTTCTTTGGTTTGCATTTATCCGCCCAATGGCAGCAGGTCGAGCGACAAGCTGAACCAGCATTCAAGGAGCGTTACCGGCGCAAAGGTGCGCTCCTTGCTGTGAAACGACAAAGCTTTTTGTGTCAACGAGAGAGAGATAATATGCGTGTTGCCCTTTACCTTCGAGTATCCACAAACGAACAGACCACTGAAAATCAGCTAAGAGATTTACGGGATGTCGCCACCCGGCAAGGGTGGGACCTGATCGAAATCTACGAAGATCACGGGATCAGTGGGGCCAAGGACCGCGACAAACGCCCCGCTTATGATGCCATGTTGAAAGCCGCCACACAGCGAAAGTTCGACATGATTATGGCGTGGAGCGTTGACAGGTTGGGACGATCATTAAAGGGGCTGGTGGGCTTCATGGATGAATTGAACGCCCTTAATGTTGACCTCTACCTGCACCAGCAGGCCCTCAATACTTCTACCCCGGCAGGGAAAGCCATGTTCCAAATGTGCGGTGTATTTGCAGAATTTGAACGATCCATGATTCAGGAGCGGGTCAAGGCTGGCTTACAAAGAGCCAAAGCAAACGGCAAGATACTCGGCAGGCGTCCCGTGGGGCCTGAGAAAGAAGACCTGATACGAACTTTGAGAGGGCAAGGTATGGGTATCCATAGAATCGCCAAGACCGCGAAAGTGGGTGTCAGCGTTGTCCAGCGGGTCATAAACTAGAAAACGGCAAGCTCTTGGGGGAAAAGCTCACCGTCTCATTGGTGGAGCTACAAGAACATCCACGTCAATAGAGTAGACAAGGCTCACAGGCAAATCAATCCAGAAAAGGACGTACAAGGTGGACTGGAAAGTATTTTATGAGGCGGCACGGGCGTGTACGGAGGTTGATGACCATATGAAGGCGATGGAAATCAGGGCGCTCCTCCTCATTTATCGCTATCCGGGAATTCTGCAATCAGAGGTCAGAGATAAACTTGGCATACATGGCGCAAGAATGAACCGTATGATCACTCTGTTCAGCGATGTTCAGTACCGGACAGCGAAACGGGACTGTCTCGGCCTCGTCACCATGCGTGAAGTCGCGGATGACCGGAGGTGTAAAGAATTATCCCTGACAGCGAAAGGATTGGCGCTGGTCCACAGGATTGAACATGCGATGCATAAGGTGGAATAAGTGATCCAACAGACAGGACAATTCCCATGACTAAACAAATGAACGAAGTGCTCACCCATACATTCAATGACACCCACAAAGTACGCTCAGTGACCCTTGAAGGGGAGCCGTGGTTCGTGGCTGCTGACATATGCAGGGCGTTGAATATCATTAATACAACCACTGCAATCAGGGCCTTAGATAAAGATGAATACAAACGTATTAGTCGAAAGAAACACTCCGCTATTTTTCTAGGGAGTCGGGCGTCTTCTTTAAATGTTATTTCAAAGGCAGGCATGTACTCTTTAGTGACCCGTGCGGATCGTAAAGGGAAACCTCAGGTCCGTGAGTTCCAGCGTTGGGTTAATCATGAAGTCCTTCCCTCCATTGATGAGACCGGCGGCTACCAGCTCGACCCCGGCCAGACTATCCCGCTTCCTACAAGTTTCGCAGAGTCCATGCGGCAACATGCAGAGACCTTAATGAAACTAGCAGCCAGTGATGAGGCGTTGCAACGTGAGAAGGCTGCATTGGCTGTTAGTGACGCAGAACGAGTTGTTGCTTTAGAGAAGGCGCTGGTTCTGGAACAGGAGAAGAGACAGCATGCGGAAGAGATAGCGCGTCACCACTTATCGGATCAGTGGTAGCGGGCGAGCTAATAGAGTGGTCTCAAAGACCAGCACTCATTGGATCAGTGTTCGAGGATCGGTCAATTGAATGGTATCAGCGACAATAAGTTATAATATAAATAACAATCCATTATCCCGTATATCTAATTAAATTAATTAATAATATTATATAACCCATTCAATTTAAACAATAATGTCAAAAGGTTCCACTTTAAGATAATTGAAGCATTTTTTCTCCACGTCATTAACCCAAAGGAAATCAACATGACTAAACCAAATAATACTGCAAAGCTCACTTTAGTACCGGACAGCCCGCTTCTCTCAGCTCAGGAATCTGCGAATATAAATATAAAGGCATTTGAAGACTGGGTGTGTACGGATGTACTTCCCTCAATCCGCAAAACGGGAACATATAATGTTCCAGAAGGAATGACGATACCCGAGCCTCACGTGTTAAAGGGGGCGTTCCGAGATATAGCTACGTCTATGTTAGAAGACTGACCACTATACGTCACACAACAAAAGAAACAAACTGAATATAATCCTTCTCCAATATTAGAACATATCAATGGAAGAAATACTTGGGCGGGTACGCTAGGGCCTGCCTAAGTCTTCTTTAGTTTTTGGTGGCGGTGTGCCGAATTTAATCTCAATAGGTACTTTAATATCATCGACGTCGTGTAATAAAGCGCGCCTGTGCCCGCAGATGTTAAGACTGGCGGTTTTCTGCGGGGCGACGAAAGGTTCCCCTTTAAGAAGCGAGAGTCATTGGTTTTCTTGGCCTGTTTGCCTGTGTCTCCTGCACTGTTTCTTACACATCTGTAGGAAACTTACCTGCGCTCACTTACACATCTCAATGAAAGGACATTCTCTTCTGAAATAATGACGACGATACCCGGCGACTTGAATTTCTCGCGCCCCTTCGATCAACATCTCTGGTCTGACCACCACCACGTAAACGCATTAATAGAAAGGCTCTACGACGACTTCCTGAACTACAAACAGTACCTCCGGAAACCCGGCAAGACCAAGGAGAAAACCCCAAAAGCCACATTAAAGGTAATATGCCTGAACCTCTTCTCGGCATGGCGCGTCAACCCCGCGTTCTTCACAGCGATCTCCTGCAATACCAGAGACTATTCGCGTCACACCCGATACCGAAACACCCAGATCACCACGCGATACCTGTTCCCCATACTGGACTTTCTTGTTGATCGGGGCCTGATTTATCGTGCCAAAGGCTATTATGACCGTGGAAATAACGGTGGCAAAGTTACCCGAATAATCGCCAGTGGCGAACTCAACCATTTGATGAATGACACATACCATCTCAACGGAGACATGATCGAACGGCACCCCCATTCTGAACAGATCATATTAAAAGATAAGGACAAGCGATGTATTGAATATGACGACACTGAAAAGACGGTCCTGATGCGACGAAATCTCGCAAACATCAATCAGGCACTTTCCGCCACCTGCATAGGCTTCAACGCCCCTCCTGATATCCGAAAGGAAATAGATGAACTTCTGAAACAGGACACCCTCGCTTACCAGAAGAATAGCCAAGGCGGCTTGGACTTCACCCGCAAGTCTCTGACACGCATCTTTAACAATTCAAGCTTTACTCAAGGCGGTCGCTTCTATGGCGGCTGGTGGCAATCGGTCCCCAACAGGCGGATCAAAGGACGCCAATATATTACCATTGACGACCAGAAGACGGTGGAGATTGATTACGGCGGTATGCAAGTCATGCTGCTTTATCACCAACTTGGAAAGGAGATACCCACAGACGACCCATATGATCTCACAGGTTTTCTTGAAGGAGCTGACCGGCAATCTGTCAAGAAAGCATTCTTCCACCTCATATTCGGAGAGTACGACCACCGCACCCGATCCCCCAAGCGCAAGCCAATGAAATGTCCCAAGGATGTTAAGTTACCCAAAGGCGCTACTTATGAAATGCTGCTGAACGCCCTGCTGGAAAAACACGAGGTACTGGAAACCTGTATGGCATCGGATAATATCGCCATACAGCTCCAATATCGAGATTCTGTTATTGCTGAGGAAGTCCTTCTCCGGTTACTGGAACGCAATATCATTGCCTTGCCAATACATGACAGCTTCATTGTAAAGGCAGAGCACCGAGACGACTTGATCACCGTTATGACTGAGGTGTTCATCAAGCATGTCGGTGTAGTGCCAGTCCTTAAGGTGGAGTAGCTATGAGGGGATTATCTATGATGAATATTATGATGATTAAACCCACAGTCACCTAAGGAAAAACCAGTAGGCACCTACAATACCTACAATCACCAGCAGCCCAACCCATAGGCACCTTCTCCTTACTAACCACAATAAGGAATTGAACCGGACATAGCGCCTTACAAATACCCCCACCACCACCGGAAATTACACACCACCTTCTCCAACAATAAAGACCATACCTGCTAGGCTCATAGGGACTCCCCCTGTGGGCCTTTCATGTATCTGGAACGTAATTCTATGGCGGTGCTTTCATGGCCTTATGGCCTCCTTAAAACAACACTGAAAGAGCTTACTATGAATGATTATAAAACTAAACGAACGCCCATCCACACGTATGACTTAGACCGCAAGCCTATTGTTCTTGTTCCTCTTGGTGGGAACATTGCCAATGGACAACATGCCAAATTACTCAAGAAAGATTACGAGGAATTGCTGTCCCGAGGCTATTCCCCAAACTGGTGCCTTATGGATGATGGCAGCGGCAGAAACCAATATGTCACGCTCTATGATCGAATGAAGGAAAATCAGGTGAAAGTACCTCGTCTGATTATGTCAGCAAGTACTGATCAAGTTATTCGATACATGGACGGCAACCGCCTCAATCTCCGGCGTGACAATCTCCATCTCCAAGATCGGGAACGCCACGTAACTCAAATCATGGAAAAGAAAGCGAATGCAAGATGAGTGATACAGAATTTAAACCGCTCCTACAAACATCCCCAAGACAACAGGCTCTGAATAGTGGTCCTCATTCAGACGGTGGTGATGAACCCGCCTTCGTCCCATTAACGGGCAAGATCATTCCGGGCGCACCACAGGCCCCCGCAGCTACACCAGAAGGATACGATAAGAACTTCATCGAGCATTCCGTCGATGTCCTCTCCGACCTCGGCAAGGGAGCCAAAGACGCCTACAATGGTGCCACAGGCTACGTCCTAGAGGGGCTTGCTGAAACCGGCAACGCCCTTGGGATTGTCGATGATGAAGACATCCAGAAGTTCCGCACAGTAATGGGAGACCTCCGGCAAGCTGGCCGGGGGGAACCAACAGTGACCGAAGGTGTCCTCGGGGAAGCAATCAAGCTATCTCCTATCGGAGGAGGCGTCTACAAAGGCCTGACATCCCTCGGAGTTAAAGGGACACCAAAGCTATTCCTCCTTGCGGAAGCTGTCTCTGCCGCCTTCGCGACCAACCCTGATGCTGAGGTCGTCGCTAACCTCCTCCCTGAGGACGGCGACAGCGACCTTATGCACAACATGCGGGATATACTCGCGACAGACCCTAACGATCCCGAGTGGAACAACAGGGCGCGTAAGACGATTGAAGTGATGGGCTTGGGCGTTGCAGCCGAGGGTGTCGTATCAGCTCTCCGCAAGGTGGCGTCCAAGGTTGGTAAGGGTGGCGGGGAAGCACTTGAGGAAGCCGTAGGAGACTCACCGAGTCCCGAAGTTGACCTTGAGGCACCAACGGCCCCTGAGGCTCCTATCGTCTCTCAAGACCCCGCAGGAGAAGCATTCAGTAACTTCCAGTCTGCCTTGAAGGATGTGAAGGGGGAGATCAAGGACGGCAAAGACGCTTTCCAGACAACCCCTCTTAACATGAGCAAAGTGCGGACACCCGATGAGGTGAAGCAGGTGATGGAAAGTCTGGCGAGGACCGCTGATGAAGATGTCCTGGCTGATTGGACCGAAGTTGAAACACTGGCGGAAGCGAGTAGGCTTGCCGATGAGTTGCTGCTGGACCCCGAGGATGTCATGAACACCGTTGAAGGTATGGCTTTTGGTTCGAAAGAACACACAGGTTACCTGCTGGCGGCTAAAAGGATTTCAATAGGTCAACATGAAGCTGTCCAAGAGGCGATTACCCGTGTCGAATTGGAAGGGACTGATGCTGCTATGGAAGATTTCTATGAGAAATTCCTGACCATTCTCAAAACTGATAACCTCATCAAACAAGTACAACGCTCAGGCGCTCGCATGACCAGTGCAGGACGTGTTGTGGTAGAAGGTGCCGATGCTGTTCCTTCACTGGATGGTGTGGACCTATCGTCACTTGCAGACCCTTCACCGGAAGCCTTGAGGAAACTTGCAGGTCAACTGAAAGTCATCCCACCGGAGAACCTGCGAGGATGGAAGCGCGTTATTAAGCGCATCTCGACCTCAAAGAAATGGGACATCACCAATGAGTTCTTCATCAATGCAATCCTCTCCGGCCCTGCAACACATGCCGTGAACATGATCTCAAACACCGTTGAAACATTTCTCAAGCCTATGGAATCTTTAATCGGGGGTGCCATTACGCGTAACCCTGACATGATGCGATCCAGTATGAACCAATATGTCGGGATGGTTTATTCTCTCCGGGACAGTGTGAAGCTTATGGCTGCTGCTGCTCGCAAAGAAGATGCCGTCCTTGATCCCCATGTCTTTACGATTGAAACGAACAACAAGGCTATGGGGAACAGCTCTCTTGCACAAGCCTTGCGGTTACCTTCAAGGGCCTTGCTGACGTCCGATGAGCTGTTCAAGCAGGTCAACTATCGGTCCAAGCTGTTCTCTTTAGGTATGGACAAGGCACCTACTGAACTGGCGCGTAAAGAGCGGGTGGCGTGGGCGCTGGATTATGTCAACAAAGGCATTGACCAGCGCACTGGTAAAGCGATTAATAAGGAAGCCTTGCAGTATGCCCGTGAGACTACCTTCACAGAGGAGCTGAGAGCAGGTACTTTCTCAAGAACCTTTCAAGAAGCAGCCAATAAGCATCCTGCAATGAAGACGATTGTTCCCTTCATTCGTACGCCTACCAACCTTATCAAACATCAATTCAGACGCACTCCGGGTATTGGGATGCTGTCTAAACAGATGAGGGAGGATTGGGCGGCTGGCGGTACTCGCAGAGCCACTGCAATAGGTAAGCAGGCAACAGGTGGTGTATTCACCGCCGCAGGTTTCGCATTGGCATATGATGGGACACTCACAGGTTCCGGCCCGACCAACTATGAGGCTCGCAAGAAACTCATGGACACTGGCTGGCGTCCTTACTCCTTCAAGACCACCGATGAGAACGGCAAGGTATCTTTCATTCCCTACAAGCGGGGTGATCCACGCTTCATGATGTTTGGGGTGATGGCAGATGCCGTTGATGTTATTGGTAATTTGGATGAGAGCAAAGCCAGCGAGCTGTCTGCTGCTATCCTCTACTCCATATCTCAGAACCTGTCCAACAAGACCTACTTCAAAGGTATGTCGGATGCGATGGATGCTGCCTTCTCAGGGGACATGAAGACGATCCAGCGGTTCATAGGGCAACAAGTGGTGGGACACACAGTTCCTTTCAATTCGGCGCTACGTCAAACCAACCAAGACCCTTACCTGAGGGAAGTGCGTAGCCTTGTAGACCACTATCGTAACGCCATACCGGGCCTATCACCCACCTTGGAGCCGCGTAGGAACGTCATGGGGGAACCTATGATTAACCCTGCTGGTGTCGGGCTGGACAAGATGAACCCATTCCATAGTTCTGAATGGAAGAATGAAAACGTCTATGAGGAACTTGCCAAGTATGGCGCGACCATCAAGAACCCACCCACCAAAAAGAACGGTATTGATCTTCTTGAATTGAAAAACAAGAAGGGACAAACGGCTTACGACAGGTGGTTGGAACTTCTCTCAAAGGAAACCGTGGGTAACCGTGGGACACTTAAAGAAGCCCTGACGGAAGCCGTGCGGTCTGAGAGATACCTGCAAGAACTGGATGATCCCGAAGAGGATTATAACGGCTCGCGGCGTTCTCAAATTCTCGCCCTCATCGGCAAGTATCGCGACAGGTCATACCGCAGGCTCATGGGAGAGTTCCCCGAAATTCGGGAAGGTCAACAGCAGGACCGGCGAGAACTCATGATGAAGCGTCTAGGTTTCAGAGAGTAACTGAGACAACCGTAAATCAAATAAGAGAAGTGGGGGAGCTAAAAGTTCCTCCGCTTTTCAAATGATACAATTAATTCCTATGAAGTCATGCTAGCACCGGGCATCAATAGCATCAAAACCCTATTCATCTATGGATAAAACTAAAATGCAATTCGGAGAAACCTAGGAGGACAAGTAGTCCTGAAAGCCCCCTCAAAACATGCCCTAAAAACATGCCCTAAAATTTTCTCGGAACACTGTCTAATACATTGAAATATAATGATTTTTAAGAATTGGTTGGGGTGGCAGGATTCGAACCTGCGCATGACGGGATCAAAACCCGTTGCCTTACCGCTTGGCTACACCCCATCAGACAGTCCTCTATCCTGAAGGTGTCGCGAACATAAGCAGATTTTATTCAACATGCAATGCTCATTTTACAAAAATACGTATTTTTATTTTTGTTTATTTTTTTTGGGCCTATTTTAAGGAATTGACAAGGCTCTTAGACTAAAAGATAACACATACAATACAAATTCAGACCATGAGGAAGATGAATGGCTATAGTTGTAACCGGGGCGGCAGGCTTTATTGGATTTAATGTGGCGCGGCTCCTGCTGGAGCGTGGTGAAGAAGTGATCGGGATTGATAATCTCAATGATTACTATGATGTAAACCTGAAAAAAGCCCGACTGGCGGAAATTGAAAACAATCCGAATTTCACCTTCCTGAAAGTTGATTTTTCCGATTTTGACAGCCTGAAACAAGCTCTCGACCAACATAAGATTAAAAAGGTGGTCCACCTTGGCGCCCAGGCCGGCGTGCGGTATTCCCTCACCAATCCCTTTGTCTATATTCAGTCCAACCTGGTCGGTCATGTCAACATCATGGAATATTGCCGTCATCTGGACGATTTTGATCATCTGGTTTATGCCTCGTCCTCATCCGTTTACGGGGGCAACAAGAATATGCCATTCTCCGTCGATGACCGGGTAGACAACCCTGTATCGCTTTATGCCGCCACCAAAAAATCGGACGAATTGATGAGCCAGAGTTATTCTCATCTCTTCCGCCTGCCCCAGACCGGACTGCGTTTCTTCACCGTTTATGGCCCCTGGGGCCGTCCGGACATGGCCATGTGGATTTTCACCAAGAATATTCTGGAAGGCAAGCCAATTCCCGTGTTTAATCATGGCGACATGCTGCGCGATTTCACTTATATTGAAGATATCATTGATGGGATCGTCCGTTGTCTGGATAACCCGCCAAAAGATGACGGCACCATGCATACCATCGGGTCAAATGCCCCTCACCGGGTTTATAATATCGGCAATAACAATACAGTAAAACTTCTGGACATGATCAAGGTTTTGGAAGATGCTCTTGGCCATAAGGCTGAAATGGATCTTCTGCCGATTCAGCCCGGCGACGTGCGCGAAACCGCCGCCGACATTTCCGCCATTCAGAATGATCTTGGATTTGAACCAAAAACAAAAATCGAGGAAGGCATTCCAAAATTCATTCACTGGTATAAGCAATATCATAAAATAAATTAAAAGGATGAAACCGCTTGGCATGGGATAACCTGATCGCGAGAGTGATATGGCTGTTTATTCAGCCAAGCAATTTTTTCTTTCTTCTCCTTCTCCTGGGGCTATTTTTCACCTGGCGGCGGCACCGGGGAAAAGCTGTTTTTACCTTACTTTTCTGTGCGGCGCTTTATGGACTGGTGATGTTTGGACCATTGACCAACTGGCTGATGACCCCTTTGGAAAAAAGGTTTTCTTCCTACACCAATCAGGTCGAACAAGGCCCCTATAGTGGCATTATTGTTCTGGCCGGAGCAGAACGCTAGGCCTCAGCAGTGACCATAAGCAGGTTTCTTTAAGCGGCGCTGGAGAGCGCCTGATAGAGGCCGCGAAGCTGGCCCGACAATTCCCGAACATGCCTGTTATATTTTGCGGCGGCGCCAGGATTGACGACGGCATGAGCGAAGGAGATGTTGCCCGTAAGTTCTTTCAGGAAGCTGGAATAGATATTGAGCGCATCAGATTTGAAGAAAAATCTTACAATACTTACACCAATGCCATGGAAGCCCGCAAGCTGATCGCCACAACTGAAACAGCACCCTGGTTGTTGGTTACATCCGCATTTCACATGCCGCGGTCGATTGCCGCCTTTCGGGCAGCTCACATCCCGGTACAACCTTACCCGGTCGACTATCGAACAGAATTAAACAACACCATATTTGGGAAGCCGGATGCGGCAGGAAATTTTGCTCAATTTGACTATGCCGTTCATGAATGGGTCGGCCTGCTCACCTACTATATACGAGGCAACACGACTGAAGTCTTTCCCAAAGCCCCCTGACAAAAAAGCCCCGCCAAAATGGGCGGGGCTTTGAAACAATAATGTACCTGTTATTACAGTTGCCATTTCCGCAAATGTTTAGGCTTATCCAGATCACGCCACATGGCCTTCACATCGGCAATCAACCCGCCTGTTTCCAGAAGGCGTTCCAGATCTGTCCCCGTTAAAGCACGATAGGCATCATGAGAGACAACTCCCATCACCGCAGCATAGCTGTTGTCTTCCAGCTCATCCAAAGAGGGTACCAAATCGATGTTATAGAATTTCTTGGCTTCGACCGGATCGGCCGCTGCGTCATGGACATCGACTTTAAAGCCCCGCCGACGCAGGCTATGGATCAGATCAATGGCCTTGGTATTACGCAGATCTGGACAGTTCTCCTTGAACGTCAAACCGAGAACAAGAATTTTTCCCGCTCCGGACAGTTGCGCGCAAACCCGTTCCGCTACGAAATCGGCCATGCTGTCGTTAATGGCCCGCCCGGACAGGATGATGCGCGGGTCATGATTGACCTGCCGCGCACGTTCCGCCAGGTAATATGGATCAACACCGATGCAATGCCCGCCCACAAGTCCTGGCGTAAAATTCAGGAAGTTCCATTTTGTGCCCGCCGCTTCCAGAACATCATAGACAGAAATGCCCAGTTTCTGAAAAATCATCGTGATTTCATTGACGAAAGCGATGTTAATATCGCGTTGTGAATTCTCAATCACTTTCGCGGCTTCCGCTGCGCGAATGCTGGCCGCGGCAAATGTCCCGCCAGAAGTTACAGCGCCGTAGATATCCACAAGAACATTGGTTACTTCAGGCGTTTGTCCGGAAATTACTTTGGTGATTTTATCAACCGTATGTTCTTTATCGCCCGGATTTATCCGTTCTGGTGAATACCCCAGAAAGAAGTCCTTCCCGCATTCCATACCGGATGTTTCTTCCAATACCGGTCCACAAAGTTCTTCGGTAACGCCTGGATAGACAGTACTTTCAAAAACGACAATCGCTCCTTTGGTTAACAAAGGTCCCAGCAATTCGCAAGATGACCTTACAGGCCCCAAGTCTGGACTATTATCATCATTCACAGGCGTTGGTACGGTGACGATATAGACCGCGGCATCTTTGATATCGACGACATCTTTCGTCAAGATAATGCTGCTCGCTTCGAGGCGTGCCTGATCCACTTCTTCCGTCCGGTCAAAACCGTCCTTCAGTTCTCGCACCCGGTCTTCACTAATGTCAAAACCGACTACGTTGAATTTATTGGCCATAGCAACCGCCAGCGGCAACCCTACATATCCCAGCCCCACGACGACGATGCGGCTATCAGCTGTAAAAGCAATATCAGTCATATTTCTTCCGAATTCTTTCGCTTAATGAGTTTTTTAGTTTCTCTTTATAAATCCATGTAAAGGGAGATGATTAAGAAAAGGATACCATGCTCCCCAAAAATACAAATATTTATTTTCCACAATTCATTTACATTTAACCCGACGGACCTCAGGTCTAGTCCAAAATAGCGCGCCAGTCATTTTCCAGTCTGTCTTTTCGACCTGAGGAAATCAAATCATACAAATCCTGCCGCCGGTCCAGTTTCTGCCCACCGTTCCGACCCAAGCTTCTGAAATCGAACCTTACGTCCCGAGTGCTGGGCTTATACCAAAATATTTCCAGAGGAACCGTCAAGTAAATGCCTTTATCAAAACTACCGGCGCCGAATTTTTCCGCTGACATATCTGTGTAGGTCGCCCAAACGCCAAGACGAATACCGTTTTTAAAATGTCGGGAAATATCCAGGGTCGCGCCAAAATCACCGGCCAGATAACGCCCCGCGCTCAGCTTACTGGTGATATTATATTTTTCATTTTCATGATACAGCGTAACATGGCCCGTCAAGGTCTGGTAGTCCCGAAAGGAAAATAACTGGTTATAATTGCGCTGTTTTACCCAATTCAACTCAGCCCCGATTGCCAGATTACTTGTATAAGCGCGGTAAAGAACTTCTGCGCTCACCCCACCATACATGCTTTCCAGCAACCCCGCGGACAATCGTGTAAAGAAACTCTCATCCAGGGCATGGCTATAATTAAACTCCAGGCGTTCTATCGAGCGTCGGCCCTCTCGTGTGTAAAGTGATATATCGCTTCTGACCTTGGGAACATCCGGGGTCGTATCCAACGGAATTTTGTCCAGGTCACCGGTAATGAACTGCTTGACCTCACCCACCAGACTAAGATGTCGGCTGACTTGCACTAATCCATAGAGATGAACATAAAGGTCATGCCGGAAGCGCCCATCTTCATTCCCCCCGAAATGCGACTTCATACCCGGGATAATACCCCATTCCATTTGCGGGTATGGCTTCCCGAAAGGAACAGACGGATCTGATTTCGCATGTCCCGGGGTTTGAACCACACTGTTGACCCACATCTCTTCCGGGCTGCTCTGGTAACGTTTGGCGTTCTCAAGATCACGTCGCAAGACCGACACTTCTGAAATAGACAGACCCTCTTTTTCCGTCACCAGGGTAAATATCTCAACCTGAGACGGCATTTCTTGCGTCAGAAGCCGTGCGGTACGACCAATGTTCTTGGCTTCATTAAAATATGGCCCTGCCTTTTTAACCACGGTAACCTTTCGGCCTTCAATGGCAACTGATAAGGGCGCTAATTTTTCTGCATCTAGTCGTTCAAGAGCCGCAGAAGCCACAAGTCCTGTATCGCCTTGTCTGGCCGCCTGTTCACGCAGATATACTATTGTCTTATGATAACGTTCCCGTGCAGTTCTACCGATGATATCAGTCTGGCTAGCATCATAACGTTCAAAAGTGGCCCCGCTATCTGCGATAAACAAAGTTACTGTATGGTAGCTTTCCAGAATGGCGCCTAACACCGTAAGGTAATCAATCCGGTCTTTACCTATTCTACGCACATGGAAAATGTTTCTGTCCTGTTTTTGCGTAATACTCTCAATTGCGACATCCAAGTAGCGCAATCTGGTAAATACATCATCACTGCGCGATAAGACAGGCGCCATCTCTGGCATATTACGTACAACAATATTGTCTTTGCTTCTTTCGAAGATTGCAGGAGGCTTTCTATCCTTGAAGAGCCTTCCCAATTTCATTTTATGCAGATTCTGGCGCAAGGTTAAACGAAAGGATACTCGATCCCCATGATCAAATCCAAGGGCGAGGCTCGCCCAATCCGTTGGTGCATAATTCAAGCCTATATTGAAGGCGCTTTTCCGGTCAAAAGAAGAAAATTCATCATATTTACGGCGGTCAACCCCACTGTATTCAGCCTTGATGCTCACGCCTTCCAGAGGTGTTCGGTACTCGACGCCAGCAAAGAATGCCATATCCTGACCTGCGAAATAACTGCCCGTTCTAAGATCACCACTTGCGGAGGATGTATCCCGTTCTGAAAAACCATCCCCAAACAAGTGGAACATATTCCCCAGCCCCCCACGTGATCCAAGAAATCCCCAGCCCAGCCCCATTGTAAAATCAAAATCATAGTAACGTTTACTGGCAACAAGATATTCACCGGCATAACGGCCATTGCCCAAAACATCCTGAAGACCAAGAGCCACTTGCGGTCTGTAGTTGCCCTCTTCCCAGAGGCGAACTTTAATATCCAATGACCGGTCCACCCCAAGACTGTCCGGCTTGTCATCCGTATAACTTAACGTGGTTTCAAGCCAGGGGGTCGCCTGCCAACTGGCAAAAACCCGCGTAGAAGACCCCTCATGATGCCCCCCAATCGAAATATCGCCGTCCGGAGCAAAGCGTGCTGTTCTCATTTCCAGCAGCCCGATACCCCCAAAATTATTCATTGAATAAGAAAAGGGCTCCGCACGTACCGCAGATATTGAAGAAACTATTCCTCCCACAGTAAGTGCAATCGACAAGACTATCTTGCAACATTTCGCATGACGTAATTTATATGAGGCTCTCTCCACTTAAGGGTCCGCTAATTACGTATTAAGACAGCAATGGAAGCTGCCGATACAGCGAGGTTCTGGAAAATTCCGCCAATTTCTTTAATCAACGACAAACTGTCGTATGGACTGAGATCTGTTGGTACCACAATCGCTGTTCCCGGAGGAATGCTAAGATCTCTGTCTCCCCCCCAGGATGACAATGTGATAGGTTTTGACACACCGTTGGGATAAACAATATACACACGGCTTTCGTCAGCAGACGCGGTATAACTGCCCACTTCATCAATATATTCGGAAATTGTTTTCCCTGGAATAAACTGCAAGGCTCCCGGGTTCAAAACATCTCCCATCGCAATAATGAAATTAGGTCGCTTAGGAATATAAACAGTATCCCCAGCTTCCAAAACTGTGTCCAGTTCCGGGTTTAAAGATAATTTGAGAGGGTCTGCTTCGATAACCACCCTCCCGATAAGTTCGGCATTGGCCAATTGGTTGGTCAATTGTTGCGCAGCCATCAACGAGTCCGCTTCGATATTCTTTTTCACCGATGCGGAAATCATTGCTGATTGCAGATGTTTTGCTGTCTTCTGCAATTCCTGACGCTGTATTTCCTTCACCCTTTCACGGGTAAAAATCGCACCATAGGTATAGGCCTGCTCCGAAACACCGCCCGCCCTCAACATAAGGTCAGAAAGCTTTTCTCCCTTTTGGATCGTATAGGCGCCTGGCTGAATAAATTCCCCAGACAACAGAACTGCTCCCGATTCAAAATTTGAGAATTTTGACCCGATACGTACCCCGCCCCCCGGATTAATCTTAACTTTCGAAATATCCGTTTTATGGGCGTTTATTGAATTCCATTCCATTTCAATGAAGCCAGACTTCACCTCAGAATCATAACTTGTCACCTCAATATTGGTCAGGTTGGCATCGTTTGTCATACCACCACTGACTGCAACAAGAGATTTTATTGAAGCACCATTCGTAATAGGATAAACCCCCGGCAACCGCACAGCCCCATCGATCGAAACGATATATTCAAGAATAAACGGCAGCAAGTTCTTTACTTCCTGATAAATAATCGGGCATTGAGGTTGACCTTTTTCTACCTTTTCTTTTTTCTCCGCTTCTTTCTTTAACAATTCTTCCATCGCGAGTTTTTCTTCATCTTTACTCACAAGGGCTTTGGAACGCAGCTTTTCCTTTTCTTCATCTTCAACGGTTTTGTCTTTTTCACTTTCAGCTTCCTTACGCACAAAAACCGCACGGGTTGCCGTCGCGAACCGGTTTGTCTGGGTATCGTTAATAATCCTCGCCAAATGCCCCAGTGGTTCACAATAATTCGGATTTGGTTTCCCGCCATCCAAGGTTTGGTTTACATCATATTTCCCGGAAAAGATGACCTGCCGGATATCATCCGAGATCAAAAAAGATATATCGGAACGTCCAAGAAAAATAACACGATCACGGTCATTCAACGGCGCAACAACCTCTCCAGACAAGGCTGTTTGCGGCGTAAAAGGCGTCAAATATCTTGTCTGTGTAGCTTTATCGACCCGCTCAATAACACCAAACAGCAGATACGGGTCATCCTTCAGGTTTAAAACATTCCCCAGCAGATTAAAAATATTGTGAGATGTGGAAAGAGAGCGAATCCCCGGGGTCTTGACATGCCCGATCAATTCAACTTTCCCTGATTGCGAATTTTCGATCAAACGGGCGATCAGGGCTTCCCCATTTTTCACATTCTGGCCCCGTCCCTCAATCCGTCTAAAAGTCTGCCTGCCCTGTTCATCGACGCTGATCTGGGAGATTTCATATCCCGCAGGACGTAATGTTCCCCCGGCCATCTCCATTGCCTCTGTGAAAGTGATACTTTCACGTTTAGCCGGCAACTCATATATGCCAGGGCGCACCATTTCTCCATCCAAAGCAATCGTCGCCCCGACTGTAGGCACAATAACCCGATCCCCATCATTTAAAGTATCAAAGCTGCCGACTTGTCCTTTCAATAGTCCATATATATCCAGCGTGGTTTTCTCGCCGCCGCGATAAATAGTAATATTGCGCAAGGACCCGGTTTTTTTCACCCCCCCTGCATTCATCAGAATTTCCAGTGGCGTCGCCAGGCTCGACGTACGGATGACTCCAGGCGTGTTCACTTCCCCTGCAACAAAAACAGATATCTGCCGGACCGTGGCCAGAGAAACATAAACCTCCGTCCCAATTATGCTTTCTGAAACCTGAGCTTTCAGAACCTTCCGAAAATCACCATAAGTCATACCGGAAACCCTGATCGGCTTTAAATCCGGAATAATGACCCGGCCTTCAAGATCTACGGTCACAGTAAAGGATTGCGATTTCGATCCCTGTAAAGTGATAATCAATTCATCGCCAATACCCAGCTTGTAATTGTCGGAAATCGTTCCCGTCATAACCTGGCTTTCAGTCGGAATATTGGCAAATATGGAATAGCCATACTGCGCAATTTCAGATCCCAGTCGATCGCGATAATCTTCCTCCAGTCGGGAAACTTCCTTCAACGTATTCATCCGCTGTTCAAGTAAATTTTCCTGCTGCTTTTGACGCTCTTTTTGACGCGCCTCGTCCAGCGGAGAAATAACGGTTTGATTACCCGTTCTCACGCCAACCTGGTTCTTCAAGGAATCCAGCATGGAAGGGTCGATTGTTTGGCCTGATACAGACTGATAAAATAGGATGGTCCCGGCAAACGCCGAACAGATTATTGCTCTCAAGAAGTTGGTCTTCCCCATCATATTTTTCCTCATGACAGTCACTGATTTATTATTAAGTCGGGAATGTAGCATATGTGACGCAAGGTGCAAGCACTTGGTCTGCATTTTATATAACTTGCATTACCTGAACCCACCATGACTGCGTCCCCTGACTAATCTCGCCTTCAGCCGTCCGCGCCGCTTCGCAGGTTTCATATATCGCGAAACAGGTTGCGCCACTGCCCGACATGGCGGAATATATGCAGCCTTCGGTCGCATAAAGATGGTTTAAAACCTCTGAAATAACGGGCTCAACCAAACAGGCCTCTCTCTGAAGATCATTCCCTCTCGCCACCAATAGATGTCTCAGTTGCGCCAAATCATCAATCTCGGGCGGGATATTCAATGGTTTTGAGAAAGGCGCTTGTCTTTTGGCCCTGGCCTGAAAAATAGCCGCTGTGGAGACTGACACACCGGGATTAACCAACAGCATATACAAGTTTTTTTTAAGAGAAACGGGCGTCAGAACTTCCCCTATTCCTGACATACGACGGGTTTCACTCGCCATACAAACCGGCACATCGGCGCCGAGCAATAGAGGCAAATCACTCATTTCCGGTATTTTATCACAAAGCCCCCAAAGTTCTGTCAAGGCCTTGAGCGCCGCCGCCGCATCCGCTGATCCGCCGCCAATACCCGAGGAGATGGGCAAATTTTTGATCAGCTCGATTTGAGCGCCAACACGGATATCAAACCTGTCCCGTAGAAGTTGGGCCGACCGTAGCACCAGATTATCGGATTGCCGCAGAAGGCCGCGGCCAAAAGGACCAGAAATAGTTAATGACAGCTTTTCGGCGGGGGAGACCGTAATTTGATCGCCAAAGTCTGCAAACACAACCAGACTATCAAGCAAATGATATCCATCCGCCCGCTGTCCCGTGATTACAAGGTCGAGATTTATTTTTGCCCGGGCAATCCGGGACACAGACTTATTTGCCATCCCGTATCTTGGTTTTAATTTTGGCGACAAGTTCGGCATCCGGCTTTAATGACAGCGCATGACGCCACTGAAATTTTGCTTCATTCTTGCGCCCGACAGCCCAGTAGGCATCACCAAGATGATCATTAATTGCCCAATCATCAGTTTGCAGCAAAACGGCTTTTTCCAGATACTCAACAGCCTTTGACATATCGCCCATACGATAAAGCGCCCATCCGAGACTATCGATGATATACCCATCATGTGGCCGAAGTTCCACAGCCCGTTCTAGCATAACCCTGGCTTTTTCTACGTTGATGCCTTTATCAACCCAGCTGTAGGCCAAATAATTAAGGACTTGCGGCTGATCCGGCCGCAATTCAAGCGCCTTGAGGAAATCTGCTTCCGCCTGCTCCCATTTCTGGCCCTGCTCGTAAACGATGCCACGGGTATAGAAAATGCTCCAATGCGTCTCTTTATAGGCTGGCAGTTGTTTCAGAAGCCGAGAGTATGCAACGGCGGATTCGTCAAAACGGCTGTGCATGCGATATACATCCCCCAGAGCCGCAAATATCTCGGTATTTTTAGGAAATTCCTGCGACAGATGCGTCATCGCCGCAATCGCCTGATCCACCTGCCCTTGTTTTTCAAGCACCCAGGCCATCTGTAACCGGGCCCTGAAATACTGCGCATGTTCCCTGGTTATCCGCTCATAACTTTTCAAAGCCCCCTCATAGTAAAGTTCCGCTTCAAATATCTGTCCCAGCAAATAATCAGCAATGAAAAAATCTTGTTTGAGATATTTGGCGTACTGCAGATAAATTGTCGCCGGTGTTCTGATATTATCCTGCATCAGGAAATTTGCCGCTGTATAGAATATCTCCGCAACCCCCTCAGCTTCGGAAGAAATCAGGGGCACCGCCGGAGATTTATTTTTCTCTCCCTTGTCCAGATCAGCTAACGCTCTAAGAAGTCGCGCATTTTCTGGGGCTTTTTCCAGATAATTCGTATAGAGTTGACGCGCATCTTCCTCCCTGCCAATCCGCTGCAACAGAATACCATATGCCTCTACCGTCCTCAGGGACAATGCCCCTGGTACCAGCAATGCTTCGGAATACATTTGTTCGGCGAGATGCGTCTTGCCCAGAAAATCATAAAACAACCCGGCATGAAACTTCTTGAAATCAAGGAAATTTTTATCCTTTAAAGAAACTTCTATATTGGCTTCCGCCATCTTGGCATCGCCTTTCGCCAATAAAACCCAGGACTGGAACAAAGGCTTAAATAACCCGTAAACCCCGGCATCCCCCAAATTATTCAACGCCAGAAGCGCCGCATCATGGTTGCCCGTTTTCATCTGTTCCAAAAACAGGTACATCTGCACCATGCTGTCGCCAACATTGTCATCCGCCAATTTATGAGCGACGTCAGACGCCTTGTCATATTGGCCATCCGCAATAAAAATAGAGAAAGATTTGCGCAGGATCATCTGGTCATCTGGATCCAGCGCCAAAATCTTGGCATAGAAATCCGCCGCCATATGAAGGTCACTATTGCGGGCCGCATGCAGCCCCGCCAGATATTCACCAAATGGCTTTTCACTGACTTGCCGCAACGGCGGACTTTCCTTCCAAGCCAACGCCGGCCCCATCGACAAGACCAGCGCCGTTACGGCAACAGCCAGCCTTTTGACAACAGACAGCGTTCTCGGATTCGGGGTATTATGTTTCAAACTTAACTCCAGCCTTGCAGAATTCAAACCTACCCCGAGCTTTCGCCCTACATGTTGGGGTAATTAGGACCGCCGCCACCTTCTGGCACAGTCCAGTTTATATTTTGTGTCGGATCCTTAATATCACAAGTCTTGCAGTGAACACAATTCTGCGAATTAATTTGCAGCTTTGGATTCTCGCCCTCATCATCAAGGATAAATTCATACACACCTGCCGGACAAAAGCGAGCTTCCGGCCCAGCATATACAGTATAGTTCACATCAACAGCCACTGCATCATCTTTTAATTTCAAATGACAAGGCTGGTTTTCTTCATGGTTGGTGTTAGACAGAAAGACAGAAGATAATTTATCAAATGTCACCACACCATCCGGTTTCGGATAATCGATCGGCTTACATTCACTGGCCGGTTTCAGGCATTTATGGTCCGCATCATGGCCAAATGTCCACGGCAACAGAAACCCGAGCCCCAGATTATTCATCCACATATCGAACCCGGCATATAATGTCCCAAGCACCGCGCCGAATTTATGAATGGCCGGCTTGGCGTTCCGCACCCGGTAAAGGTCCTTATAGACCCAGCTTTTCTCAAAAGCCTCCGGATAAGCAGTCAGCTCATCCTTGCCCTCCCGGCCTTCAACAATCGCTGCAAATGCGGCTTCAGCGGCCATCATACCGGTTTTCATGGCGTTATGAGTGCCTTTGATCCGCGGTACATTAACGAAACCTGCGCTACAGCCGATGAGAGCACCACCGGGGAAGGTCAGTTTCGGAATCGATTGGAAACCACCTTCATTAATGGCCCGCGCCCCGTAGGAAATCCGACGCCCACCTTCCAGCAGAGGGCGAATGGCGGGATGGTTTTTATAACGCTGCATTTCATCAAACGGCGAAAGATAAGGATTAGAATAGTCAAGACCGACCACAAATCCAATCGCCACCTGGTTATCTTCCAGATGATATATAAAGCCACCGCCAACGGTTTCCTTATCCAGAGGCCAGCCCTGGGTATGAATCACCGTGCCCTGGTGATGTTTTCCCGGCTCTACTTCCCACAGTTCTTTGATGCCGATCCCGTAAGTCTGCGGCTCTTTACCCGCCCTAAGGTCAAATTTCTCAATCAAGCCTTTGGCCAGAGATCCCCTCACCCCTTCGGCAATCAGCGTATATTTTCCGTGCAGTTCCATGCCCGGCATATAGGTATCTTTATGTGAGCCATCTTCTGCGACCCCCATATCCCCGGTGAGAACACCCTTGACCGACCCGTCTTCATGATAGAGCATTTCAGCGCCAGTGAAGCCCGGGAAAATTTCAATGCCCATATTCTCGGCCTGCTCCGAAAGCCAGCGACACACATTCCCCAGACTGACGATATAATTTCCATCATTGCTCATCAGGGGCGGCAACAGAAAATGTGGCATTTCCGACTTGCTGTTTTCTTTCAGGACCCAGTGATGGTTGCCCGTCACCGGAGTAAGCAGCGGCGCGCCTTTATCTTTCCAGTCAGGAATCAGTTCGTCGAGCGCCACCGGATCAATCACCGCACCAGAAAGAATATGGGCGCCCACTTCCGAGCCCTTCTCCAGTACGCAAACCATCAGCTCCTTACCGGCTTCGTCCGCCAGTTGTTTGAAACGGATCGCCGCGCTCAAGCCAGCGGGACCACCGCCAACGATCACAACGTCATATTCCATAAATTCCCGTTCCATAGTACTTTCTCCCGATGTCATACCTTCCGCCCCACCCGGGGCAGAAATAAGCGTTTGATTTGCATTCATTCCACATTTGCCCAGAAGGTAACTCAAAGGTTACCGACGGGTAAAGGAAAAAGTGAACTGACGTCCCATCAGAGCATCTTATACCCTGACATTTCGAAAAAATCAAACGGTCGTTTTAACTTCAACTCGAAAGCCTTCACCCTTCACAGACGCCGGATCAGGATTTCTTCTGCTGACTGGCCCGCGCATCCCGCCACAAGGTAACCATGGCGTGCGCCAGTGTCGGACGAGACGCCTCGAGATACAATTCGCTGTTGGGCAGATCTTTTTTCAGGCGCGCATAGGCCGTGCCCAATGAATGATAGGGCATGTTGGGAAATAGATGATGGGTCGCATGAAAGCGCAAGCCTACCGGGGCCCAGAGCGCCGAAAGAATTCCACCCGGCACATCGACAGAATCGAGAAATTGCTCCGCCACCGACATTTTCTGGTCCCCGGGATTGCGGTACGCATGGGCGCCAAGGGTACGTATACTGTTCATAAATAATACAAGGAAAACCACCGCATACCAGACGGCAAAGAATTTCACAGGCAGAATGCCATAGACGCCAAGCATTACCGCGGTCCAGCCATACACCGTGGCGCAAACTTCCTGCAGTCGCCAGTATTTCCCGTCAAGTTCCGTCGGCGGCGGGCGGCGATAGTCCATATCAATGGTCAGGGACGAAGCCCGTTGCCACAACAAACGCCCGAGCGGCGGAATGATCCAGCCCAGCGGCGTCAGAATCAGATAACGCACCGCCACCAGTCCCGGCAGGAAAATCGACGTCATCACATACCAGACATTCTTCCACGGCGCCTGCGCGCCAAAAGGCAGATATTCACCATCCTCCTTGGTGCCGTAAACATCCCGTTTATGATGATCTATATGAACGCCCTGATACATAAAGGCCGGCACCAAAACAAAGAATCCACAGAGGACATTCCAGGCAAAGCGAAAAGACGTCATGCTGCCTTTTTTGAAGTGGACAATCTCGTGAATAAAAATCACCGCCCGATACAACGCGAAGACCGCTACCAGATAAGCGATAATGCCAAGGACGGAAAACGTGTCAGCCCACACCGTAACGGCAAAAGCCCCGGCGCCCAGAGCCACAGACAGCAAAAAATCCACCCAGTAGATTACCGGGTTGGCCTTCATCAGATCCTTCACCATGGCGCGCGCCTCTTTCAGAGGAAAATCCGCCGCCTTGACCTTCATGTCATTCAACATTCACTCATGTCCTTCACTTAAAGCTGCCCGCACCATATATTCCTTCGTAAATGATGTCGATTATTTATTGTATCCTTTCATACCCGCTCCCGGATGGTCCGCATTGCGGTAAATCAAGTTCTAAAATATTTCGAAGCCCTGCAGGCCAAATAGAAAAATCTGCCTTAATTTAGATGAATTTCTACGCGACGATGTTCCTGATTGCATCCTCGTCTCCGAAATGCATAATACTTAATATAATTTTTTGATATGACGCTTGGTATCATTTTCATCCATCATTTTTACGATCAAACTTGATGAATCGATAACAAAATAATAACGGTTTTAAGTCACAATACATCCATGGAAAACAACCCTGACATCATCACCCCGCCCCTGACACCACAGGACATCTTGTCGCATTTACAGTGGTACCTGGACGCTGGCGTCGATGAAACCATTGATGAGGCGCCCCTGGACTGGTTCGCTCTGTCCGCAGAAGCCGCCAAAGCCAGTGCAAACTCCGCCCGTGCACCGCAGGGGACACCACAGCCCATTCCCGGCGTTGCTGCAAAACCCGCCGCCATGGCCACTGTCGAACAAACAGTGCGTCAGGCTCAGGATCTGGCGGACAGTTGTCAAAGCCTCGCAGAACTTGAAAAGGCCATCGCCACCTTTGATGGCTGCAGCCTGAAAAAAACCGCCACCAACACGGTATTCAGTGATGGAAGCCTGAACAGCAAAATTATGGTCATTGGTGAAGTCCCCGGCGTCGCTGATGACCGTCATGGTAAACCCTTTGTCGGTGATAATGGCGCCTTGCTGGATAAAATGTTTGCCGCCATAGGCCTTTCTCGTGACACAGATCTTTATCTCACCAACATGCTGCCCTGGCGCCCGCCGGGCAACAGAACCCCGACGGCGGAAGAAATCGCCATTTGCCGGCCCTTCGTCACACGCCATATTGCTTTGGCGAAACCGGACCTTATCATTCTGCTCGGGGGAATATCGGCAAAAACACTGTTGAACAGCGATTTAAGCATTACCCGTCTACGCGGAAAATGGGCGGAGTATGATCTGGCGGGACAAAAGATTCCGGCCTGCCCGATTTATCATCCGAGCTACCTGATCAAGCAACCCAAGGCCAAGGCCGACGCCTGGAAGGACCTTCTCGATATTAAAGCCAGAATTGAGGAAATGTCCCTATAATGTTGTTTTCAAAATACAAAATATTTTCTACACTATCTTGCTTTTGTCTGTTGGCCAATACGCCATCATGGGCCGCAACAATAATGACGCCAACACCCGCGCTTGAGCCCGCGCCCATCACCGCCCCTAACCCTCACCTTAATCCCGCCGTTCTGACACCATTAAGTGATGCCGACGTTGCTTTATACCAACGCATCTTTGACTTTCAAACAGAAGGGAAATGGCGCCGCGCCGACCGGTTAATCAAACAGGTCGAGAATAAGATTCTGATGGGACATGTTCTATACCAGCGTTACATGCACCCCACGGCCTATACCTCACGCTACAGCGAACTGGCGGACTGGATGCTGAAATACCCGGACCACCCCGGGGCTTACAGGATTTATGACTTAGCCAAACGGAAAGGCGGCAAAAATGCCCGCAACCTGCGCAAACCCATGCCAACTCAAGCTCTCAACTTTCCCGCGGACAAACCGATCTATCGACCGGTCGCCAAAGTCGCGACATCAGAACCTGAAACAGCAGACATAGATGGCCTCGACCCCAGCGCAAACCAGCCTGCAGCACGGCATAAAAAAGCTGACCGCATTGATATTCAACGACTTAAAACCCGTATAAAACGCTATCTCCGACGCGGCAGCCCGGAAAGAGCTGAAAAAAGACTCTGGGCCTTTGAACGACGCAACCTTCTGTCTGACGCTGACTTCAATAAACTTCTCAGCGACATCGCCAGCGGTTATTTTTTCGACAGTCAGGATGCGAAAGCCCTGGCCCTGGCCAGCATCGCCGCCGAAGAAGGACGGGACAGGATATCCCAAGCCGACTGGACATCAGGCCTTGCGGCCTGGCGGCTCGGCGATTGTGCACAGGCTGCCTATCATTTTGAGCGGCTTGCCAACTCCCCCATCGCCGGCGACTGGACATCTTCGGCCGGGGCCTTCTGGGCGGCGCGGTCTTATCTGGTGTGTCGTCAACCGGAAAAAGTTGTCGAGCTTCTGCATCAGGCCGCTGTGCATCACCGGACTTTTTACGGCCTGATCGCCGCCCGCCAATTGGGTCAAACCCCCGAACTCAACTGGACCGCACCGGCTTTCACACCAGCCCATTATGAACTGATCAAAAACCTGAACAGCGTCCGCCGCGCCATTGCCCTGGCCCAAACCGGGAAAATAATGCGCGCCGATATGGAACTCAGCAATATCTGGCGCAAATCCCGCAGCGGCAACCATGAAGCATTGCTGGGTCTGGCCACAAAGCTCGGTCTGGCCGGCACCCAGCTCAGTATTGGTAAAATTGAAGAACAGAAACGCCGCACCGCATTGGACAGTACGCTTTATCCCATCCCGAACACGGAGCCTACGGGGGGCTACACACTGGACCAGGCCCTGATGTTCGCCGTAATCCGTCAGGAATCCGAATTCAAAAGCTGGGCCCGCAGCCATGCCGGCGCCCGGGGAATCATGCAGGTAATGCCCAGTACCGCCAGCTATATTTCCCGCGACCGGTCGCTACGCTTTGGCAGCCGCATCAAACTGGATGATCCCTATTACAATATGGCGCTGGGCCAACAATATATTCACAGTATGATGAGTGACAATTTCGCCAAGGGCGATCTGTTTAAAACCCTGACCGCCTATAACGCCGGCCCCGGGAATTTGCGAAAATGGGAACGCAAGGTCAATTTCCAGGATGATCCTCTCCTGTTTATTGAAACCATACCTGCACGGGAAACTCGAAATTATATTGAACGGGTCATCAGTAATTTCTGGATTTACCGCATGCGCATGAATCAATCGGTCACATCTCTGGACCGGGTTGCGACCGGGGCGTGGCCTCTCTATACCCCGCAAGATAACATCACCAATAACAAAACATCAAAAATCAACACGACAGTGAAAAGCCAAGCCCATGCCGCTCGATAACTCCATTGAATTTCTCCCCCTGAAAATTGCCGTTCTGACCGTCTCTGACACCCGCAGCCTTGCGGATGATACATCCGGTCAGATTTTGGTCGATCGCCTGACAAAAGCCGGTCATATACTTGCCGATCGCGCCATAGTCCGCGATGAGAAACCCGACCTGACCGCCCAATTGACAAAATGGATCCAAGATCAGGAAGTGCAAGTCATCATATCGACCGGCGGTACAGGCCTGACAGGCCGTGACATCACCCCGGAAGTCTTTCATAGTCTTTATGACAAGGAAATAGAAGGTTTTGGAGAAATGTTCCGCCTGATATCCTATAAAATCATTGGGACATCCACCTTGCAAAGCCGCGCCACTGGCGGGGTTGCCGGCGGCACCTATATGTTTGCCCTTCCCGGGTCCAATGGCGCCTGCAAAGACGGTTGGGACAATATTCTGAGTGAGCAACTGGACATCCGTTTCCGCCCTTGCAACTTTGCCGAGATGATGCCCCGCCTTATCGAATAGAAAAAGTCCCCATACGTCCTACTGCAGATCGCGTCTATCCAATTAGGATTCATTCTCCCCCATAATGTATGCCTGTAGTTTATTTACCAATTGGTAATATCCTGCCTGTACTGTTTACAGTCTAGTCTCATAAACTGATTAAAGACCTAGCATTCGCGATAAAATGGTTAGGGAGAGTATGCTTACAGGACAGATCGTAACGATCATTTGCGACGAAAAGAAACAGAGTAGAAAATTCATCGATCTGGTGAGACGTTACTACACTGTCAACCTGACTGACATTGACCATGCATCCGCAGAAGATTTTAAAAAATCCCTGCTCATCATTGTACAGGTCGATCTCGGCAATCGACAGATCATACCAGCTTTAAAAGAAAAACTCTCCCTGCCCGAACGCGCCAATGTTCCCATCTTGTTTTTGGTGCCTCAACTCACCCGGCACGCTCTGGTCCAGGCCAATATTCTCGGCGCGACTGATTATATTGCCTACCCCTGCCCGGATAATAATTTCATACAGGTGATGGGGGACCTGATCAGCCGCGAGGTGGAAAAGGCTTGGTCAAAGCTCTCCAAAACCCAAGAAGCCGCCCTCAAAGTCAGCCTGAAAGTGGTCGAAGAAACCTTCGGCAATGCCCGGCGGGGAGAAATCATCTCTCCTGATGACATCAAAAACAGTTGCAATATGATTATTGAAGCCACAAGCAAGGACGGGCTTACCGACTGGATGAATGCCATCCGCCAGCACCACAATTATACATACCGACACAGTATGATGGTTTGTGGATATCTCGTCAGCTTTGGTATGTACCTCGGGGTACAGCGGCACGACTTGCAACAATTATCCGTTGGCGGCATCCTCCATGATATCGGCAAATCCCTGACCCCGCTTGAATTATTAGAGAAGCCGGCGCGCCTGACCCCCGAAGAATGGGTAATTATGAAACAACACCCAAGCCATTCCCGAACCATTATGATGGAAAGCAACTGGGATGACGTTCTTATCGACATCGCGGTACACCACCATGAAAAACTCGACGGCAGCGGTTACCCTGATGGCCTGCAAGGCACCCAGGTGAGCGACCTGGCCCGCATGGCCGCCATCGCCGATGTATTTTCCGGTCTGACAGACAAGCGATCCTACAAACCGTCCATGTCATCAGAGGCCGCCATTGACATCATGCTCACCATGGAAGGTCATCTGGACATGCCTTTGGTCAAGGCATTCCGCGCCGTGGTGCTTTAACTTCCCCCAAAAATCCTGTATCAGGCTCCTTCCAGAAGAGCCAGTATTTCCTGAGTTTTTTGTTCCATCAACGCCGTATTGGCCCGGCTTTCCACATTCAAGCGCACCACCGGTTCCGTATTTGAACTGCGCAGATTAAAACGCCAGTCGGGATATTCCACACTGATGCCGTCGGTATGGTCAATATGAAGCGCCTGTGCTTCGAAAGCTTTCAGGACTCTCTGGATCGCCGCCTTCGGGTCATCGAGTTTGCGGTTAATCTCACCGGAGGAAGGAAATTTCCTGATCCGTTCGGCCACCATTTCAGACAAAGGCATTTTCTTCACACACAGCATCTCCGCCACCAGAAGCCACGGGATCATGCCGCTGTCGCAATAGGCGAAATCGCGGAAATAATGGTGAGCGCTCATCTCGCCACCATATACCGCATCCTCAAGACGCATACGTTCCTTGATAAAGGCATGCCCGGTTTTGGACAGAACAGGTACCCCTCCAGCCGCCTCCACCAGATCAATGGTGTTCCACGTCAAACGCGGATCGTGAATAATACTGGCGCCTTCGTTCTTTTTAAGAAAAGCTTCCGCCAGCAATCCGACGATATAATAACCCTCGATGAACTCCCCCTGCTCATCAAACAGAAAGCAGCGGTCGAAATCCCCGTCCCAGGCAATCCCCATATCCGCCTTATGCTCCAGAACCGCCTGCTGCGTATCCTTACGGTTTTCAACCAACAGCGGATTGGGAATTCCGTTAGGGAACGTGCCATCCGGAGTATGGTGGACTTTAATAAACTCGACCGGGATGGATTTTGCCGTAAAAACCTTTTCCAAAGCATCAATCACGTGGCCCGCCGCGCCATTTCCTGCATTGACCACCAGCTTCAGCGGTGTCATCCGACGGCCATCAATATAGGTCATCAAATGATCAACATATGCATCAAGAGTAGACGTTTTCTTGTAAGTGCCCCGGACAGTCACGGTGGGAAAGTTATCTTCTTCCGCCAATCGTTGAATATCGCGCAAACCGGTATCGCCACTAATCGGCTTGGAATGTTCGCGCACAAGCTTCATCCCGTTATAATCCATTGGATTGTGGCTGGCCGTTACCTCGACCCCTCCATCCACATCAAGATAAGATGTGGCGAAATATATTTCCTCGGTTCCGGTCATGCCAATGTCGATGACGTTAACTCCGGAATCCCGCAAACCTTCGCTTAACGCGTGTTTCAGGGAGTCCGATGTGAGACGCATGTCTCCCCCAACCACAATTTTTTCCGGCTTCAGAAACTGACCAAACGCCCGTCCAATACGGTAGCTGATGTCTTCATTGAGTTCCGTTCCCAGCTGGCCACGAATATCATAAGCCTTGAAACAGGTGAGTTTTTCCATGCGTAACCCCTAAAAAATTAAGTTCAGTGGTTTTATATCATAAAATGAATGACTTGAATCTTAATTATTTGGAATCATTCTGGCGAATAAAATCCTTCACCCGGGGCGCAATTTTTGTCCGCCATTTGCTGCCGTTGAAAATGCCGTAATGCCCGACTTTTTTCTGTTCGTAGTGCACTTTCATGTTATCGGGCAAACTGGTACAAAGTTTATGCGCGGCTTTTGTCTGGCCGATCCCGGAAATATCATCCAGTTCGCCTTCCACCGTCATCAGGGAACATTTTGTAATCACCGACGGGTCGATCTTCCGACCCCGTGAAATCCATTCCCCCTTGGGCAGCAAATGCTGCTGGAAAACAATATCCACTGTCTGCAAATAATAATCCGCCGGCAAGTCCATCACCGCCAGATATTCCTCATAAAATATACGGTGTTTATCCACGCTTTCCTCGTCGCCCTCGACCAGATGGTCAAACATGCGACGATGAGCGTCCACATGATCTTCCATATTCATATTGAGGAAAGCCGACAGCTGCAAAAACCCAGGATACACCACGCGCATAAACCCTTTGTTCGGCCAGGGGACCTGATAGGTCGCATTCTTCTTAAACCAGCCGATAGAACGTTCCCCGCTCAGCAGGTTAACCTCTGTCGGGCATTCCCGGGTATCAATTGGCCCCCCCATCAGGGTCATTGACCGCGGCACATTGGGATTATCCTGCGCCGACATCAGGGACACAGCCGCCATCACGGGAACAGATGGCTGGCACACGGCCAGAACATGGGTATCAGGACCGAGGAACTCGATCATTTCAATCAGATAATCAATATAATCATCCAGATCGAATTGCCCCTGAAACAACGGGACATCCCGGGCATCTTTCCAATCGGTAATATAGGTTTTATGATCCGGCAGCATGGCCTCTACCGTCCCGCGCAACAATGTGGCGTAATGGCCTGACAACGGCGCAACAATCAAGAGTTTTGGATCGGTGTTTTTTACCTCTGGCCCAAAGTCCCGCTTGAAATACTTCAGGTTACAAAAAGGCTTATCCAGGATCACTTCTTCACGAATGCTGACCGGTTCCCCGTCAATCAGCGTGTCTTTCAAGCCAAACTTCGGCTTGCCATAGCGTCGGGTCACCAGTTCCATCACATCACAGGCTGCGGCCACCTGCTTGGCGCCGGGCATGTAAGACAAGGGGTTTAAAGGATTACTCAACGCCTGCTGGGTCGCATCAATCGCGAATCTCGCAGGTGCGAACATACTGTGCTGAAATTCGTACATGTGATACAGCATATAAAATTCCTTTAAAACTCTTACAATTGAAATTTATAAACAATTTCTCTTCAGATAATTGTTCATTATTATTCAAGTCTAGACCTAAGCTTAGTTGCGCCGCAACATAAAATATGTGAAATTACCTATATAAATTTTTCTGACCAGAGACAAAACCGGGAAAAAACCATGACATTTAGCACCTTAGAGAATAAATCCGCCCTTATCACAGGCTCCACCAGCGGCATTGGACTGGGCATGGCCCGCGTACTTGCCGCCTCCGGCGCCAATATCACGCTCAATGGCCTGGGAGATGCAGATGAGATAGAGGCTTTGCGTGACAGTTTGGCGCAGGAATTTGATGTTCAGGTGCGATATGACGGGGCCAATATGCTAAAGCAGCAGGAAATCTCCAAAATGGTGAATGAGGCCGAAGACGCTCTGGGCACCCTTGATATCCTGATCAATAATGCCGGCATTCAATATGTGTCCGCCATAGAGGATTTCCCGGATGATAAATGGCAGGCGATCATTGATATCAATCTGGTATCCAACTTTCACACCATAAAAGCGGCCCTGCCCGGCATGAAAAAACGCAATTGGGGCCGAATCATCAACCTCGCCTCTGCCCATGGTCTGGTGGCGTCCCCCTATAAAAGCGCCTATGTCGCCGCCAAACACGGTGTGGTCGGCCTGACCAAGACCGTGGCTCTGGAAAACGCCGAACAGATGATTACCTGCAACGCCATTTGCCCCGGCTATGTGCGCACCCCGTTGGTCGAAGGACAGATTGATGACCAGATGGCGGTTCATAAATTGTCGCGCGAACAGGTAATCAATGATATTATGCTGGTGGCGCAGCCGAGTAAGAGATTCGTTGAGGTTGAGGAGTTGGGGCAAATCGCCCTGTTCCTCTGCTCTGACGCTGCCTGCTCCATCAATGGGATCAGCCTGCCTGTCGAAGGGGGCTGGACGGCCAAATAAAAACAAAAACACATGAGGATAGCATGAGCAAATTTCATCGGAACAAGAAAAAGAACAAGGGCGGCAACGACAACCGCACCATCGTTCTTCTGGCGACGGCGGTTGTTGCGGTGATTGTCATTTTTTTCTTCATCACATGACCTCTTGACGGGTGATACAGGATATCAAACCCCATGACAGCCAAAAGGATATCATGGGGCATTATGGGCTGCGGCAATATGGCGCAGTCCTTTTGTCGTGACCTGATCCTCTCTGATCACGCCGTCATCGCTGCCGCCTGCTCCCGGCAAATGTCCTCCGCCTGCGCGCTCGCTGACCAGTTCGATATTGCTGTCGTCACCGACGATTTTGAGACGATGCTCTCTGCACCGGACATAGACATCATCTATATTGCCACGCCTCATACAGAACATCACAGTCAAAGCTTGCAAGCGCTTCGTGCTGGAAAACATGTGCTTTGCGAAAAGCCAATGGCGCTCAATCAACGACAGGCCCGGGAGGTAATCAGCCTTGCACGGGAAAAGCGGCTGTTTTTCATGGAAGCCCTGTGGACGCGGTTTTTCCCTGCCCTGAAGAAAGTCAGAACACTGATTAATCAAGGGGCCATCGGCGCACCGCGGCTGCTGACGGCCGACTTCGGTTATGCCATGGCCTTTGATCCCACGAGCCGGGTATTTAATCCCGATCTTGCCGGCGGCGCGCTTCTTGATGTCGGTATTTATCCCCTCGCCCTGAGCCGTTTTCTCTTTGGCGCCCCCCTCTCCCTGACGGGAGAAGCTCATATCGGTCCCAGCGGCATAGACGAGACCAACAGTCTGCACCTGCGCCATGAAAAGGACGTTCTCTCCCGGCTCGCCAGCGCCGTTACGGTGGAAACCCCGCAGGAAGCCGTCATCATGGGCGAACTCGGGCGCATCACGATAGCGCGGGAATGGTGGCGACCCGACAGGTTTCGCCTGACACAAAATGATGGCGCCGAAGAAGAATTTTCCTTTCCCTTAAAAGGTCAGGGCTATCTTTATGAAATTGAAGCAGTTGAAAAATGCCTTCAAACAAATATCACCGAATGTCCGGACATGCCCCATGCGGAAAGCCTCGGCCTGCTGCAAAACATGGATCAGTTGCGCCAACAGTGGAAGCTATACTATCCGGGGGATTCTTAGCTGCTAAGTCATTAACCCGACAACATGATATGAAATGCCCATCAAGGAAACGTGAATTTTCAATCTTTTTCCGGCCAAAAGGCTTGCTCTCCTGACACGAATCCATTAAATTCATTTTGCCTTATATAATAATTCATATAACTAATGTGTGTAACAGGTATTTTAACAGTATTTTTTACATTTGACTGGGGATGGTCATAAAGGCATTTGCCGCTTCTTCTTCTGGCAGAAAGAGGAAGCGGTTTTTTATTTACCCGTCATTTTAGACTAAAAAAAGCCGCCCTGAATATTCAGGAGCGGCTTTATAATCTAGTATGAATGCTGATTTTATCCGTCGATAATTTCCCAGTCATAGGTCAGCTTGGCCGCTTTCGCCAAGGTCAGCGATGCCGAGCAATATTTCTCCATCGACAGATTGACTGCCCGCTCGACCGCACCTTCTTTCAGGTTTTTGCCGCTGATCTCGAAATGCATGTGAATGTCTGTATAGACCTTCGGCATTTCCGACGCCCGAGTACCAGACACCTTGCAGACACAATCGGTGAGTTCACTGCGGCCCTTTTCAAGGATCATCACCACGTCGATAGAGGCGCAGCCCCCGGCCCCCAGCAATAACAGGTCCATCGGGCTATGTCCCAGACCGAGGCCACCGCCATTGGGCCCCGCATCCATGGTCACGGTATTGCCGCTACTGGCGACCCCGATAAAGGTCATCTTGCCCGCCCATTTGACGGTTACTGTCTTGTCGGTCATGCTTGTTTTTCCTTCAGTTGGGCCTGAGCCGCCGCCAAACGGGCGATCGGCACCCGGTAAGGCGAACAGGACACATAGTCAAGACCGATGCGATGGCAGAATTCTACCGAAGCCGGATCACCGCCATGTTCGCCGCATATACCGAGTTTCAGATCAGCGCGAGTGGCGCGTCCCCGCTCCGCCGCGATTTTAACCAGCTCACCCACCCCGTCCTGATCAATGGAGACAAAGGGATCCTGCTCGAAAATACCGGCCTGAATATAATCATCGAGGAAGTTGGCGCTGTCGTCACGACTGATGCCGTAGGTGGTCTGGGTCAGGTCATTGGTGCCAAAGCTGAAGAATTCCGCCTCATGGGCGATCTCCCCGGCCTGAAGCGCCGCCCGTGGCAGCTCTATCATGGTGCCGACCATATAGTCGAGGCTCGCGCCACTGGCGGCGATGATCTCGTCGGCAATGGCCGATACTTTGGTTTTCAGGATTTCGAGTTCTTTCCGGCTGCCGACCAACGGAATCATGATTTCCGGCACGATGGCGTCACCACCGTCCCGGGAGACTTCCAGCGCCGCCTCAATAATCGCCCGCGCCTGCATCTCATAAATTTCCGGATAGGATATGCCGAGACGACAGCCGCGATGGCCAAGCATCGGGTTGAATTCATGCAATGTTTCAGCGCGCATTTTCAACTGCTCCACCGGCGCATCCATGGCGGCGGCGACAGAGGCAAAATCCTCGGCCTTTTGCGGCAGGAATTCATGTAGCGGCGGGTCAAGAAGACGCACCGTCACCGGCAAGCCGCGCATGATGGTAAAGAGATCAACAAAATCCTGTTTCTGTACCGGCAGGAGTTTGGCCAGCGCCAGTTCACGCCCCGCCTTGTCTTCCGACAGGATCATCTGGCGCACATTAATAATCCGGTCCGCATCAAAGAACATATGTTCCGTACGGCACAGGCCAATGCCTTCCGCGCCGAATTCACGGGCGGTGCGGGCGTCCAGCGGCGTTTCCGCGTTGGTGCGCACCTTCAGACGACGGATTTTGTCGGCCCAGCCCATCAGTTTGGAGAAATCGCCGCTCAATTCCGGCTGCACGGTTTCCACTTCGCCGAACATCACTTCACCAGAGGAACCATCCAAGGTGAGAATATCATGATTCTGGATCACGCGGCCCATCACCTTGATGGTTTTGCTGTCCATATCGATATGCAGCGCGCCGGCGCCCGAGACGCAAGGCCGCCCCATGCCGCGGGCGACCACGGCGGCGTGTGACGTCATGCCGCCACGGCTGGTGAGAATACCTTCCGCCGCATGCATGCCATGAATATCTTCCGGGCTGGTTTCCTGCCGCACCAGAATGACTTTCTTGCCATTCTTGGCCAGTTCTTCGGCCTCATCCGCCGTAAATACGGCAATACCGCAGGCCGCCCCCGGTGACGCCGGCAAGCCAATGGTCAGGATATCCTTGACCGCATCAGGATCAAGGGTCGGATGCAGCAGCTGGTCGAGCGCCGCCGGTTCCACCCGCAAAATAGCTTCTTCTTCCGTGATGATTTTGTCTTCGGCCATATCGACGGCAATTTTCAGCGCCGCCTTGGCGGTGCGCTTGCCGGACCGGGTCTGCAATATCCACAGCTTGCCTTTTTGCACGGTAAACTCGATATCCTGCATGTCGCGATAATGGGCTTCGAGCTTGACGAAAACATCCGCCAGTTCGCCGTAGACGTCCGGCATCGCTTCTTCCATGGACGGCATGTCGGAACCGGCTTTCAGCCGCGACGCCTTGGTCAGATTCTGCGGCGTACGGATGCCCGCCACCACATCTTCACCCTGCGCATTGATGAGATATTCGCCATAATAGGTATTCTCGCCGGTGGCCGGGTCGCGGGTGAAGGTCACGCCAGTGGCGCTGGTGTCGCCCATATTGCCAAAAACCATCGACTGGACATTCACCGCCGTGCCCCAGTCGCCGGGGATATTGTGAATGCGGCGATAGGTTTTCGCCCGGTCGATCATCCAGGAGCCAAAGACCGCATTGACCGCGCCCCAGAGCTGTTCATGCACATCCTGCGGGAAAGGCTTGCCAAGCACGTCTTCGGTCTTCTGTTTGAAGGCCTGAGCCAGTTCTTTCCAATCCTCTGCGGAAAGTTCCGTATCAAGGACATAACCGTTTTCTTCTTTGTGAATTTCGAGCAACTCTTCAAAGTTATAATGATCAACGCCCAGAACCACATCGGAATACATCTGAATGAAACGTCGGTAGCTGTCATAAGCGAAGCGGGGATCGCCGCTCTGTTTGGCCAGGCCTTCGACTGTAATATCATTGAGACCAAGGTTAAGCACCGTATCCATCATGCCGGGCATGGACACCCGGGCGCCGGACCGCACCGACACCAGCAGCGGGTTTTCCGCGTCACCGAACGTGGCGCCAACGGTTTTTTCCACCTGGGTCAAGGCCGCCGTCACCTGATCCTTCAGATCAGTGGGATAGGTATCCTGATGGGCGTAATAATAGGTGCAGACTTCGGTGGTAATGGTAAATCCGGGCGGCACCGGCAGACCGATATTTGACATTTCGGCAAGGTTAGCGCCCTTGCCGCCGAGGAGGTTCTTCATGCTGGCATCGCCCTCTGCTTTGCCATCACCAAACGTATAAACCCAGTTCGTCATTATGTGTGTCCTGTTACATTAGTCCTGTTATGGTTCAAAAGGTGCTTACTCGATCACCCTTCAATTTCGGAGAAATTCGCCACACCATTCATTATGGTCCGAATGTGTGTCAGCAATTTCAGTCGATTATCCCGAACATCCTTATCGTCACTGTTGACCGTGACGTCTTCAAAAAACTGGTCGATCGGCGCGCGTAATGTCGCCAGATGTGTCATCGCCAGATCATATTTTTCCTGGGCCAGGGCCTCCGCCACCGGTGCGCTGATGGCCATCAGGCTGTCATAGAGCGCCTTTTCCGCGGGCTCTACAAGTAGGTCAGCCTTCACGGCCCCGCCGTAAGTGACGCCGTCTTTCTTCTCTTCCGCTTTAAGAATATTGGCCGCACGTTTAAATCCGGCGAGCAGGTTCGCCCCATCATCTGTTGAGAGGAAACTTTGCAGAGCCTCCACCCGCGCGAGCAGGCGCACCAGATCATCTTCGCCGCCGAGCGAGAAAACCGCCGTGATCAGATCATGCCGCACGCCCTGCTCTTTCAGATGAACTTTCAGACGGTCTTCGAAGAAATTCATCAATAGAGCTGGCACTTCCTCACGCGGATTCTCAAATTCAACATAGTCAACAGCTTGAACATTTTGCCATTGTTTAGAATTCTCTATCAGGCCCAATAAATTTAAGCGCAGCTTATTTTCAACGATCAAGCGGATAATTCCCAAGGCCGCTCGACGCAAAGCAAAGGGATCTTTTGAGCCTGTCGGCATTTCGTTGACCAAGAAAAACCCAATTAAACTATCAAGCTTTTCCGCAAGCGCCACCGACACCGAAACCGGATCAGAAGGACATTTGTCACTCGGGCCTTTCGGGGAATAATGCTCGGCAATGGCATTGGCCACGGCGGAAGGTTCCCCCTGTTTCTCGGCGTAATATTTCCCCATCAGGCCTTGCAGGTCGGCGAATTCACCGACCATACCGGACACCAGATCAGCCTTACACAGCTCTGCCGCGCGTTTTGCCTGTGCGACATCGGCACCAATTTTCTCGGCGATATGCCCAGACAATGCGACAAGGCGCGTTACCCGTTCGCCCACTGTTCCCAGCTTGGCATGGAAAACAATGTCATTAAGCTTTGGCAGATTATCTTCCAGCCGATGCTTCAGGTCCTGATCCCAGAAAAATTTGGTATCGGCGAGACGGGCGCGCAAAACCCGTTGATTGCCGTCAATGATTTTCGCGCCGTGATCTTCGGCCTTCATATTGGAGACAAAGATAAATTTATTGGCGAGTGTACCGTCCGCATCCACGACGGAGAAATATTTCTGATGGCTTTTCATGGCGCTGGTCAGGGCTTCCTGCGGCACGTCGAGAAAATCTTTATCAAACTCGCCCATCAGCACCACGGGATATTCCGCAAGCCCCACCACTTCATTGAGCAGACCTTCGTCTTCCAGCAGGGTTAGCCCGGCCTCAGCCGCGAGTTTCGCCGCCTGTTCCGCGATCAGCGCCTTGCGATCCGCCGGATCGAGAATGACATAGGTCGCCTCAAGCTTGGCTTTATAATCGGCAAAGTCCGTGACTTCAAAGGCGTCCGGGGCCAGGAAACGATGGCCGCGGGTTATATTACCGGAGGAGAGGCCATCGCCGAGATCAAAGGAAACCACATCGCCGTCCATCAGGCAGAGAATGCTGTGCAAGGGCCGCACCCAGCGCAAGGATTTCGCGCCCCAGCGCTGCGACTTCGGCCAGGGGAACGTGCGGATCAAGTCCGGCAGGAATTCCGCCAGTACCTCCGCCGTCTTGCGGCCCTTCTTCTCAATCACGGCATAGAGGAAGGTGCCCTTCTTCTCTTCGCGGATTTCCACCTGATCCCGGCTGACGCCGGCGCCTTTGAGGAAGCCGTCAATGGCTTTTTCCGGCGCATCGGCCCGGGGACCGCGACGTTCTTCGGAAATATCCGGTTGCTCGCCGTCAAGACCGGCAATATGCAGGGTCAGGCGACGGGCGGTGACATAGGCCTCGGCTCTCTCAAACTTGAGGCCCGCCTCTTTCAGCTTATCGCTCACCAGCCGTTTCAGGTCGCTGGCGGCTTTCGCCTGCATTCGGGCCGGGATTTCTTCGGAGAAGAGTTCTAATAAAAACGCACTCATCAGACGGCCTCCCCCTGAGATTTAAGATAGGCTTCGCAGCATTTCTTGGCCAGCGCCCGCACCCGGCCGATATAGGCCTGACGCTCGGTGACGCTGATCACACCGCGCGCATCCAGCAGGTTAAACGCATGCGACGCCTTGATACATTGATCATAGGCCGGCAGGGGATAGTATTTCCCGTCCGCCTCGCCACGTGCCAGGATCAGGGCGCATTCCGCCTCCGCATCCTTGAAATGCTGAAACAGGCGATCCGTATCGGCAATCTCGAAATTATAAGCGGAAAATTCTTTTTCATTCTGTAGGAAGACATCGCCGTAAGTGACGCCTTCGCCGTTCCAGTCGAGATCGTAAACATTGTCGACACCCTGAATATACATGGCCAGTCGCTCCAACCCGTAGGTCAGTTCACCCATCACCGGGCGACAGTCAAAGCCGCCGACCTGCTGAAAGTAAGTGAACTGGCTGACTTCCATGCCGTCACACCAGACTTCCCAGCCCAGTCCCCAGGCGCCCAGGGTCGGGCTTTCCCAATCATCCTCAACGAAACGGATGTCATGCTCCAGCGCATTGATGCCCAAGACCTCAAGGCTTTTCAGATAAAGTTCCTGAATATTGTCCGGGGACGGTTTGAGGACGGCCTGAAATTGATAATAATGCTGCAAACGGTTGGGGTTTTCGCCGTAACGGCCATCGGTGGGCCTGCGACAGGGCTGGACATAGGCCGCTTTCCAGGGCTTTGCCCCCAGAGAGCGCAAGGTGGTTGCCGCCTGAAAGGTCCCGGCGCCCATTTCCACATCATAGGGCTGCAGGATTACACAGCCCTGATCGGCCCAGAATTTCTGGAGTTTAAGGATCAGCGTCTGGAACGCCTTTTCCTTGCGAGGTGCTTCCGTCCCTGCCGACATTTTTTCCATCACGTTTTGTACATCTTTCCTTGACCGATACCCGGTTCCGCAGAACCTGTGATTTACCGCTGGAAATTACTCATCGCGCCCCCCTCCGTCAAGGAATGAATCGGCAATTGAACAAATAGCCTGCGCAATAAATCCATATGACTTGAGATAAGAGCGTAAAATCTATAAAATTTCATGAATCCGGGCGACCCTTAGTCTATCCATAGAATAAACGGGACGTGTTGTCGGGAGCAAGATATCAGATCATCCCTCTCCCGTTGTACAAGCTTTTTGTTTAGTCAATTTTTAAGGCATTTACCCTATATTTGAAAAAGATAACATCCTGTGTAGCATTAATAGTAAAAAAATAATGAATATGATAAAGACAAAAATTCAGAAAATTAAATATGTATATTATATATGCAACAAACGGGCGCAACAGGGACAACTATGTCACGACAACCCGATCACGAAAGTCAAATTGAAGGCATTGCCCTGCCTTTTTGGCGCGAGGCAAAAGAGCTGGGGATAAAAACCTCACTATTTTACCCAATACTCGTTTTGCAGGACTGGACATTGCCATTATACCAAATAGATCTGTCATGGTGGAAGTTAACATTCAACCCGACGTCGATGGCTTGTGTTACCTCAAAATCCCTGTAGCCAGGATTTTCAACAGCTTACACATACGACAGGAACAGCCTCTAGGTTTTGTGGAAAGTTCCTTAATCATCACAACACATGCCAATAATATTGATCTCTTGACTCTGACAACCTCACCGCGTGTAATAGACATATAAGTAGCTTGAAATAAGCGGAGAAAACACATTCTCAGTATTACTCAAGATAAAAAAGCTTACTCAGTAATATTACCCTTTCCAAAACGGCAAACATATTATTCAACGAGTATAAAAGCTATGCTTACTAAAATAATACACAAAACCAGTCATGCCTACAAATTATGCCATTCGCGCGCGAAAGAAGGCCACTTATCAACATTTCGGCAAATCTGCGAGATAACCTACCTGCAGGCAACCCAGGGTATTGGTTATTGGCATTACCACAGTGCCAGAATGTGGCACAAAGATAGCAAATGGCGGGATAAACTAAACATGCTGGGGTCACGCCAGTTCGTCAAAAGAATATTCCAGCTCAATCAATGGAAATACCACGGCGTTTCTCAATATAAACCCTTTGAAAAAGCATACTTCAAATTATTTAACATCCCAACGGCGCGACATCTTGGTACTTTTAATCAGGACTGGGGTGTGACAGAAGACGGAAAGCCTTTAAAATCCAAGCTAGACCTTAAAGAACTGCTGCAAAAACATATTGGGGAAAAGGTATGTTTTAAAATGGTGGTTGGGCACGGGGGGCAAGGCTTCAAGGCTTTTGAAATTATGGAAAACGGGACAGAACTGATGGCTCACCACCTTTCCACTCAACAGGATTACAGCCTGCCAGAACTCGTAAATCTGTTACAGGATGAAAACCCCGCCGGATGGGTCATAGAAGACTATATTCAGCAACATCCTGGTATGGCAGAGTTTAACCCCACCAGCCTCAATACCATCAGAATGTTTGTCTATGAAAATAACCAGGGTGAATGCGTTTCCCTGGGTTCCTATCTGCGCATCGGGGCGGAAGGATCGCTCATTGATAGTCTCGAAGGTGGAGGATTTGGTGTTGAAGTCGACCATCGCACCGGAGAATTAATCAAGGATTGCATCTTCTGTATTTCCGATGATCACCCGCTTATGTTTCCCGACAAAGACACCGCCACCATAAAAGGGAATAGGATACCCTTTTGGAAAGAAGCCGAAGAAATGGGGCTGAAGGCTCTACGCTGTTATCCCAACACGCGTTTTCTCGGGCTGGATATCAGCATCACAGAAGAGGGGCCCGTCATGATTGAAATGAACATACTGCCTTCCTATCTTGGACTGGTATGGTTACGCCTTAAAACCAAAATATTACTATTCCAATAATTCAGGATTGTTGTGCTAGAAACAGGCCCCCTAATATTGGCGGCTAAATAGTATTTTGAAGTACCCCTGTTAAATGCTACACTTCCTGTATCAATAGTACGCTTTCTAGAGTTGCCAGCGATTTATGAAACCGGCAAATCATAAGGGGAAAGGAAATGGCAGAAACATCGCCAACTGTTGATGTCACTGGGATTACACTCGAACACTGTAAAGATTATCAGGAAATATCCGCCTGTGTTGATGGCGACAAAATATGGTTCCGTTTCCCGTTATTTCTAGAAATCGAACCCCGTGCGGAACTTTTCCTGGTCCCGGCAATGTTGGAAAGCATGGTCCGCGGCGTCCCGGTACACATTAAGGATGACATCGAAATTTCAGACCAATTGGCCCATATGTATAGGGAAATACAGGCCGTTCTGAAATCCTGGAATGATGACTTTCTCATCGCCCCGCTACAGGCTAAAACCCGTAAAAATTTTCCCGTGACGGATAATATCATATGTTGTTTCTCCGGCGGGATCGACAGCACCTACACCTTTGGACATTTCAGGGACGATATTACCCACTTGCTCCTCGTAAAAGCCTTTGAGAATTGGGATAAAGAAAACAGCTGGGAAAAGAACATGGCTGACCGGAAGGCTTTTGCCCTGTCCCAAAACAAGAAAATCATCACAGTGGATACCAATATCCGCGCCTACTGCGATGCAAGAAAATTCGAATTCTCCCTCGTGCACGGCAGCCTGCTGTCAGTAATCGGCATCACCTTGAACCCAAAAGTGATGCTGATCCCCTCATCCTATTCCTATACCACTTTGCATCCTCACGGCTCACACCCGCTGTTAGACCCCCTATGGGCAACGGAAAACACCCATATCATCCATCATGGATGTGCCGCATCACGTTGTGAGAAAACAGAATATATTGCAGAAGACCAGATCTTGCTTGACCAGCTTCAGGTATGCTGGAAATCATCATACAATAACTGTGGAGAATGCCCGAAATGCTTGCGCACATCCCTCGCCCTTAAAATCATGGGCAAGAAATGCGCCCGCCTTCCTGAACCGACGGGAGCCGATCCGTATAAGCAGCTCGCTCTCAATGATGCCCAGGGCCTATATTTTCTGGAAGAACTCGTCGAGCTCTGCAAGGCGAATGACAACACCGATATCCGGTCACATCTTGAACGCATCATCAGAACATTCAAAATCAAAGTTTTCTTCCATAATATCGCCAAATTCATTTTGGGAAGTCCAGGCCGAAAACTATCGCGCCTTTTCAGAAAAAATGCATGGTATACCGCACGTGCCAGCACACTATCAAATCGGGTCGACTAACCTGATCTCATATCAATCTTGATTATGGCGCCGCGAATTCGGTTCAGCCTATTCCCGGTTACAAACCGTAGCGGCTCCAGACAGACCGGGTCTCCAGGGTGGCGAGTATTTCGTCGCTGATGCGGCTTTTATCCCCCCCCATACCGAGTAATCCTTTGATAAATCCTTTTTCATCCTTGATGCGTTTAAATTTGGTTTTGTCGCCGAGTTTTTCCTTCATCACACCATGAATATCCCCAACCCCGTCAATCAGGCCAAGCTTCAAAGCTTCCTTCCCGGCCCAGAACTGTCCGGAGAACATAACCTTCTGCGTGCCTTTCAGGCGATCGCCGCGACTTTCCTTCACCAGATTTTTGAAGAATTCGTGAATATCTTTCTGCATCTCTTTCAACAACTTGACATCATTTTCCTTCTCCGGCTGGAAGGGATCAAGTACCGATTTATTATCGCCCGCGGCATAAACCCGACGTTCAACGCCAACTTTCTCAATCGCCTTGTGAAAACCGAACCCGGCGGAGATCACCCCGATGCTGCCGACAATAGAAGCTTCATGGGCATAAATTTCTTTCGCCGCCAATGAAATCAGATACCCGCCTGACGCCGCCACATCTTCAGCAAAAGCATAGACCGGAATGTCTTTTTCTTCTGACAGCCGTTGAATACGGCGCATGATCAGTTCGCTCTGTACCGGCGATCCGCCCGGAGAATTCACCGCCAGCGCCACGGCCTTGACATTGCCAACCTCAAATGCCTGTTTGATCTTGTCTTCAACCCCGGCGAGATTGAGCCCGGATGAAAACCGGGACCCGCTGCCGATCACGCCTTCCAGCGGCAGGATCGCCACCACCGGTGGCCGGTTTTGAAACATGGGCAGGGGAATTTGCGCGATCAGGTCTTTTATTTTATTCAGCATAAGAATTTGTCTCTAACTTGTTTATTATTTTGTATCATAATTCCGATCAAGATCGATTGCCGCGCTCTGGCGCAGTATCATTTCGGCTTCCGGGGTGAAACATCCCTCTGATGTATGCACCCTGAGCCCCGGTTTCAAGGTCAATATGCCCTTGCCACCTTTTCGAGCCTGAATGATCACCCGCCGGGCCTCCCGGTCTTCTGCCGACCATAAGGGGTAAATAACCACATCCCCGGCCTTGCCATGCAACGCCGCGATGATATCATCCATGCGATCCGCCCGATGCACCAACGTCAGCCTTCCCAACGGCTTTAGCATTCGCAGACACAGCCGCACCCACTCGTCAAGCGGGATGTGACTGTCCATATGGGCCATGGCCTTTGTCTCGAATGGCGAGGCCGTTGCACCGTTTTTCTTCAAATACGGAGGATTGCTGACCACCTGATCATAGGTATTGGGTTCGCATTCAACGGGCGGATGGGCAATGTCCCCCTTGAAATAACGGATTTGCTCACCGAAACCGTTGGCCAAAGCATTGCGGCGCGCCAGATCCAACAGCTCTTCCTGCAATTCAATACCGTGAAAAACATTGGATTGCAGGTCCGCTCCGCGGCGCGCCAAAAGGCAACTTAAGATACCCCCGGTACCAGCTCCCATATCCAGCAGACTTTCCTGCGGGGCGAGATTGAGGCTCGCCGCCAGAAAGACCGTATCTGTCGCAATGCGATAACCTTCTTCCGGCTGATACAATCTGATGGTCCCGCCAAGAAATTCATCCAGACTGACCCCCATGGAACCGCCCATAAGCTATCCTTCTTCCAGTCCTTTGACGAAATCGATATCACCTTTCAGGCCGTTTTCCCGAATCAACCGCAAGGCCTTCGGGATGTAATCCGGGTCGACCATCACCCGCTGACCTATCCCCATGATGCCGCCACCCAATAAACTGGCGTGGTGTCCCAAAATGACAAAAGGCACCTCTTCCGCATCAAAAAGCGCAGAAACCCGCGAAATAAGAACACTATTATCCGTAGCAAAAATTTCGATCACGTCATTTTGACCTTAAAAATCCCTATTATTGATCAAGTTACCTTGACCTTTATAACCACAGAAGACTATTTTGCCAGTCATTACAAGGATATTATCGACCCCAAGCGTCGGTAATCAAGCTTTTATCGAGAAGACAGGATTAGCGCGTGGGTGTCGTCATTTCATTGGAAGAAGAATTAGCCAAAGGCGAAAGCGCCCTGGCTCAGCTGCAAGCGCTGGTCGCCGACGATATGGCGAAGGTTAACCAGACCATCCTCTTGAAAATGCAGAGCCCCGTCGCCCTGATCCCCCAACTTGCCGGTCATCTGATCGCGTCCGGCGGCAAACGGCTACGGCCGATGCTGACGCTGGCCACCTCCAAGATGTGTGGGTATGAAGGCGATCGTCATGCGGAACTCGCCGCCTGCGTCGAATTTATTCATTCCGCGACCCTGCTTCATGATGATGTGGTGGATGAAAGCGATCTGCGCCGGGGGCTGGAAACCGCCAATGCCGTCTGGGGCAACAAGGCCAGCGTTCTGGTTGGTGATTTCCTGTTCAGCCGCTCCTTCGAGCTGATGGTCGCTGATGGCTCTCTGGAGGTTCTCGCGATCCTGTCCAATGCCTCCTCCGTCATTGCCGAAGGTGAAGTACTGCAGTTGACCACCGCCAATGACATGGACACCACCGAAGATTCCTACATGCAGGTGATTGTCGCCAAAACCGCCGCCCTGTTCGCCGCCTCCTGCGAGATCAGCGCCGTAATCACCAAAGGCTCGAAAACCGAACAGGCCGCGCTGAAAAGCTACGGCAAAAACCTCGGCATTGTATTTCAGCTGATTGATGATGTGCTGGATTTCTCAGCAGAACAGGAAAAGCTCGGCAAGTCTGTCGGGGATGATTTCCGCGAAGGCAAGGTCACCCTGCCGATTGTACTCGCCTCCCGCCGGGGCTCGGAAGAAGAACGCAGCTTCTGGCGCCGCACTATTGAGGATCTCGACCAAACCGACGCAGACCTGAAAACCGCAATTGATCTGATGAACAAGCACGGCGCGTTGAAGGACAGCATCGAGCGGGCCCGCCATTACGGCGCCATCGCCAAGGATGCGCTCGCCATCTTCCCTGATGACGACTACCGCAAGGCGCTCACCGGCATTGTCGATTTCTGCATCAACCGCGCCTACTAGACCCCGCCTTACTTTTTTGCCGCGCCCGCCTGATCGGATGTGAACCAGTCCTTCAACAAATTGATGGGAAACGGGAAGATGATGGTGTTCGATCGTTCGTTGGCGATATCCTGCAACGAAGTCAGATAACGGATCTGCATCGCCTCCTCCCGTTTATGGAGAATTTCGGCGGCCTCCAGTATTTTGGTCGCCGCCTGGGCTTCCCCGAGGGCCGAGATCACCTTGGCCCGACGCAGACGTTCGGCCTCGGCCTGTTTGGCGATGGCCCGGATCATGCTTTTGTCGAGATCCACATGCTTGATTTCCACATTGGCGACCTTAATGCCCCAGGCATCGGTCTGACTGTCAAGTAATTTCTGAAGATCCGCATTGAGCGCGTCGCGCTTGGCCAGCATGTCATCCAGTTCATGCTGCCCCAGCACCGAACGCAACGTCGTCTGGGCCAGCTGACTGATGGCGTAGCTGAAATTTTCCACCTCTATAATGGCGCGCTGCGCGTCCATCACCCGGTAATAGATCACCGCATTGACCATCACCGAGACATTATCCCGCGAGATCACATCCTGTTCCGGCACATCCATCACCACTGTGCGCAGATCGACGCGCACGATTTGCTGAATGATCGGGATCACGATGATCAGTCCCGGCCCCTTGACCTTCCAGAAACGGCCGAGCAGGAAAATCACCCCACGTTCATATTCGCGCAAAACCCGAAAGGCATAGAGTAGAAATGCGATAATAAAGATCAGCGGCAGATACCAGCCCGCCCCTTGGCCAAAGATGATTTCATTCATGAGTATTCTCCTTCTTTCGGCAGCCGTTCCACCGCCAGAATTAATCCGTCCCGCCCTGTGACACAGACTTTTGCACCCTTGGACAGTTTTTCCGCACCGGTTGCCATCCACACCTCCCCGTGAACCTGTACCCGGCCACGGCCATCTTTCCAGTCAATGACCTCACCCGCGGTACCGATCATGGCTTCGGCACCACTGACCGCCGGCCGCCGCCAGGCCCGCACCGCGAAACTGACAAACAGCAGGGCGAGGAAACTGCTGATTGCCGCCAAACCGCCGATCAGGTCGCGGGACACCTGAAACCCCGGCACCGGGGTGTCAAACAACATGATAGAGCCGATAACGAAGGTCGCCACGCCGCCCAGACCCAACACCCCGAAGGATGGGGCGAAGGCCTCCGCCGTAATCAGCGCCAGACCAAGCAGGAGCAGCGCCAGACCGGCGTAATTCACCGGCAGGACCTGCAACGCATAAAAAGCGACAATCAACGACGCCGCCCCGACAATGCCGGGCAGAATAAAACCGGGATTGGAAAATTCAAAAATCAGACCGTAAATACCGACCAGCAGCAAAATATAGGCAATATTGGGATCAGAAATCGCAGCAAGGAAATTATCACGCCAGCTCGGCACCGCACGCTCTACATCGGCGTCGGCCGTGTGTAAAACCCAGGGGACATTCCCCATCATCACCCTGCGCCCCTCCAGTTTCTCCAGCAGGTCACGCATCGAACTGGCGCGGACATCAATCATCTTCTGGGCCAGGGCCTCGGTATCGGAAATGCTCGCCGCCTCACGCACGAATTTCTCCGCCGCCTCCACCGGGCGGCCGCGCATTTTGGCGAGCCCGCGCATATAAGCCGCAGAATCCTGCAACATCTTGTCGCTCATATCCGGTTTGTGTTTTGCCCCCGACGCCCCGCTTTCCTTGTCCCCGCCCGTTGGCGCTCCCGGCAGTCCACCACCACCAATCGCCACCGGGGTCGCCGCGCCAATCGTTGTCCCGGGGGCCATCGCCGCCACAGGACAACTCATCAGGATATAGGTCCCGGCGCTGGCCGCCCGGGCTCCCTGCGGCGCCACGTAACAGATTACCGGCGTGCGGCTGTCAAGAATGGCCTGAACAATTTCCCGCATAGAGGTATCAAGCCCGCCTGGGGTGCTCAATGTCAGGACAACCGCCGCCACCGGACGTTCCTCCGCCCGTTCCAGGTTTTTCACCACATAAGACGACACCCCCGGCCCGATCGCCCCCTCAATAGCGATATGTATCACCCGGCCAGACCCTGCCGCAACCGTTCCCTGATCAGCAGGCGCAGAAACACCGCCCCACCAGAAGAAGCCAAAAATAATCACAGTGATAAAAAAACCAAACACGCCTTTCATGGACTTTGGACCTTTGACAATTCCCCACTCTTCTTCATCGGGACGATTACAGGCTCAATGCGCACCGGATACGGGGCCCCGTGACAGCTCTACAATAACACGTCCTCCAGCCCGGACTTTTGCGTACACTCAATAGACAGAGTTTAATCACTTCTCCGGGGAGGTATCATTCCGGGCAAGCGGAAAACCATATACGCGGAAAACATTTTGAGGATTTTCTAATAGAACCAAATACTGACTCTCGATCTTGTATGAGAGGGCCAGGAAGGTTGAAATCACCACTTGCCCACAGGAACATGAACAATTGCGATAACTTAATAATAGACTTTCTCTTAAAGGTAGAATAGCGTTACAGGTAAATTAAACGTCTTAGAGGAAGTATGGGGAAATGGTTGAACATAGATATGGCGGTGACTGGACCGAAATAAAAATAACCCTATTAAAATCATACATGACTGCATACACAAGAGCACTTAGTGGGAAAAATCACTTTGATTTGGTCTATATTGATGCGTTTGCCGGAACGGGCGAAAGAGTCGCCTCTGTGGAGGACCCCATGAACTTAACTCAAAATGGCAAAATAAAATATGATGGGTCGGTCAAAGTAGCCTTGAATATGATCCCTCAATTTCAAGAGCTATATTTTATAGAAAAAGACCAAGCAAAAATCGAAAACCTTCAAAAAATAAAACAAGAGAATCAAAACAGAAACATAACAATCTTAAAGGGTGATGCAAATTACCATGTAAAAAAAACTTGCCAGAACATAAAGTGGAATAGGAAAAGAGGTTTACTTTTTTTAGACCCATATGGGATGGAAGTAGAATTTGAAACTCTAAAAGCCATAGCCGCCACAAAAAGGATTGATGTCTGCTACTTATTCCCTTTAGCTGGTGTTTTTAGGCAAGCCGCTGGGAAGATATCAAATATTGAGCCATATAAGGAGGGCGTTCTCACTAAAGTATTGGGAACTAATGATTGGAAGAATCTTTACAAACCTTCAAGACAAACTTCACTATTCGATTCCGAAATTAGCTTAGAACGTGAGAGAGGTGCTGACGTTTTTGATAATATGATATATAGTAGGCTAAATGAAGTTTTTTCATATGTATCCTCTCCCGTAAAACTACCTAAAAAAGGTGTGCCGTTCTTTTCATTTTATTATGCTATTTCTAACCCAAGCCCTGCCGCTATTGCTCTTGCAAAACGGATCATCACACATATTGTCAAAAATTGCTAAACCGCCACTCTAACCTTTTCTGGATATTCATCCCACGTCCGGCCATGCAACTCTCGTCCTGTTTTCTTTTTATTGATACCACCCCATTGCTTGAAGAAGAATGCAGTTCCTGCCTCCTTACAAATATTCTGGATATACTCTACCCAAGAAATGTCCATTGGGCGAGCACCTGGCCCTGATTCTCCGCCGACGATTGCCCAATCTATTCCCGTTAAATTAGCCCCAACCACATTACCGATTAGCGGTTCAAAGGAGATAAATTTAACATGTGCAGGGGTGTCACGAAGCAAATCAATCCGGAAGTTGTAATCTGAGCTTTCAACACTGACACCTACCCAAACATTTTTGATAACGGGTAATTTTGATAAAACCTCCTGCATTCGTTTCGGTCGTTTAGTCAAAATTTGATATTCATGTTGTGGCGTTTTTGCCATAACATCCCAAACTTTTTTAATAAAATCGTCAGGGACAGCTTCATGAAACAAATCACTCATAGAATTGACAAACACACGCCTACTTTTCTTCCACTTGAACGGTTGAGAAAGGGCTCTATTGTCTAAGAATACCTCCCCAGTCCACTTATGTTTTCCTGCAGTTTTTCGGGTCAAGTTAGAGTATTTTTGAACCCCCATAGCCTCCAATCGTGCCGCCATCCTCATAGCATAACAATTAGTACAACCTGGAGATACGATGGCACAACCAGCGACCGGATTCCAAGTATTTTCTGTCCATTCGATTTTGCTAGAAGACATTAATTATCCTATTAGATGATTATCAGAAGCATAACACCTTTTATAATATCCGTCACGGGATATACACCAAAGAGTTATATCAAACTATTTTTCATCCCTCAGCTTCAAGCCACTTCTGGTAGGTCGGGAGAATTAATTTGTCGGGGGTTGTTTCCAGTGCGCGGGACAATTTAAACAGGGTTAGAGCACTTGGCTGTTTGTTCCCCGCTTCAAGCTTTTTCAAAAAGCTGATGCTGATGTCAGCATTGTGAGACAAAGCTTCCTGTGTCAAGCCATGCTCAACCCGCATCCGTCTCAATTCTGCACCTATTTCTTTCTTAATCATTCCCCTATGTAGTCGGGAATTCATTAAAATAAAAAGATACTATAGTATCCTAAAATTGGTTGCACTTTACATAACCCGTGTGTTATTATGAGTGTGCTGCCCTGTGGCAGTGGCGTTTCAAAGCGTCTACGAGTCGGCCCACTCCCGATTTTGAGTGGTTTTTTTATGGGCCTGTATTATACAGGACCGACAGAGAATGCCCGATCCAAGAGGCATGAGTAACTTTCTCCTGTCGGGGGTGGTGCTGGAATAGAATACTCATCTGAGAAATACAGCCCACACTGCTCGTAAGTGCTTTGAAGCCCCCGGCACCAGAGATTTGTTGTGTTGCGTCACCTTTGGTGTCCCCCAATAAAACAATTTGGAGGGCAGATTATGGACCAACTTAACCTTTACAACATCCTTAGCGTGGCCGAGGCCGCGCAGACCTTGCAGGACATCTATCCCGATCCTTTTTATGAAACATCACGGCGCAAATATTACGCCGCCGCCCACAATAACGTGGACAACACCCGTTTCTGGGAAGACGTCGAAGCCCTGCTGATCACCCTACGGGACCAACAGGACTTCACCCATGCCACCCCCTGCCCGTCGGACACGAGTTAAAAACGCGACGAGCTTAACGCCATATCGGCCCGGGACCAGGCCTTGTCAAACCGCGTCTTGATCACCGCCGCCAGATCGGCCTTACCCTGTGCCATCAACGCCTGATGCAGGCCAAACAGGGCATAGCCATTGTCGGGATTTTGCTGCAGGTCAGCCCAATAGACGACCTCTGCCTCCGCCGGTTTTCCCGCGTCCATCAGCACCGCGCCAAGGATATGGCGGGTGGGGAAATACCAGTTGGGCGGTTCGTTGTAATCAAGGCTTTCTTCCAGCCGCACGGCCCGATCCGCCTGACTGAGCGCCTTGGTATAATCGCCCGCCTTGCCGTGGATTTCGGCCTGCAACACCGCCTCGGCGATGGCGAACAGGGTGTCGTTGAAATAAAAGGCGCCGTTATAGGCCGTATCCTTCAGGGCGCGATTGTGCCAGGCGACGAGTTCCTTCAGTTCCGCCCTGGCTTTTGAAAGCTTGCCCTGATGCAAATAGGCGAGACCGCGACCATAATGCCAGATGCCGTTCAGGAAATATCCCTTGGTCACCGGCCTGGGCTCGGCCAGCATGTCCTCCCACTGTCCAAAGCGGATCATGACAAACATCGGCTGGGCAAGAAAGGTCTCGTTAAGCCCCCAATTGTTGAGCTTGGTAACGAACTTATCCGGATTGGCGACACTGCGGGCGGCATTGAGCGCATCTGAACTGCGGCCCAGAAACATAGCTGACCAGGCCAGGAAATGCATGTTGTGGGGGAAATACCGCAGGGGATACAGTCCCTGGGCCTGACACTGGGTGATATAGGACTGGTCGGCGAGGATCGCCTTGCTGTTGACCTCGTAGGAATCCTGATAGCGGCCGAGACGCATATAAATATGGCTCGGCATATGCACCAGATGCCCGGCCCCCGGCATTAACGGCCGCAGCAGGTCGGCGCTGCGTTCGGCCAGTTCCGGCCGGAAGGCTTCCACCAGATGAATGAGGTAATGATGGGCCCCGGCATGATCCGGCGCGCGGGCAGTGACGCGATCCAGGATCGCCAGAATCTCCGCCGTACGGCCCTTGGGGCTGCCGTCCGGATACCAGTAATTCCACGGATTGGTGTTCATCACCGCCGCCACATACAATGTCGCGATGTCATTGTCTTCTGGATATTGATCCATCAGCTGTTTCATGGCGGCGCTATAGGCATGATCCAGGGCCGCCCGGTCGGCGCTGGTTGGCCCGTATCGGGTGGCCAGCGCCGTAATATAACCGCGTTCTTTCGCCGATACCCTGGGGCTCAGTTTCACCGCCTGCTGGATCGCCTGATACGCCCGGGGCACCACGTTGTCCTGCATCGGCAGATTCAGGTTTGGCCCCAACACCAGCGCCCAGCCCCAATAGGCCATGGCGTTTTCCGGGTCAAGCCGGATGGCTTCCTTGAATGATCGCAGAGCTTCTGAATGGTTGAACCCGAGGAATAACCGCACCCCCTGATCAAAGAAATACTGGCTTTCCGGGTTACTGGTGGTCACCGGGATATGGTGATGCCCGAGCCCCGTCAACTTCGGCGCGATCGGGGCGGTCGCCGTCTTCGGGTCCGCCGCAAGAGCCCGCGGGTCATGCACCTGGGCCTGCGTGCTGCCGACCATAAAGATAACGGTCATGATACTCATCAATAATTTGAAGAACATCTTGCTTCTCCTGCTGTCGTTAATAATTCACACGCCTTTCCGGCGGGTGCTTTTTGATATGAGCAACGCTACTATGGCCGAGCCATTTCTCGGCAATGTCGGTGTATTGTTGCGGTCCTTGAAGGACCAGACTGCCATCCGCCACGGCGGTGGAGAAATCCTCCCAGCCCATCCAGACCTTGGTCAGTTTGCGTACAGAGACGACCAATTCCACATCCACCTTGAAAGACTCATCAATATGACAAAGATCCACGTGGCCTTTTTCGAACACCAGCCAGTAATCACTCTCATTTTCCGGTACGTCCGTCAGGCAGAAATGTACGATAAAAGGATCCGGCAGTTCATCAAAAGGTTTGGTGTTACGCCGAATATCCCACATCAAAACGTCGGTATCGAAATTCTTTAATGACGGTTCCACTTCCAGCCACTGCTGTCCCCATCCGGCAAGGCTCATCACCACCGGCCCCAGAGCCCGTCCGGACTCCGTCAATTCATAATGAGAAGAGGTGCTTTTCCGGCTTTTCTGCTTCGCGAGAATGCCAATCTCCACCAACTCCTTCAGACGGCTGGATAACAGGGTACGCGACATGCGTGGCACACCCCGCCCGATATCATTGAAGGAAGTCGACCCCAACAATAACTCCCGCAGCACCAGTAAAGTCCATCGATTACAAAGAAATTCGGACGACATGGCCAGCGGGCAATATTGCCCGTAGCTGATTTTTGGACCCATTTTCACTACCCCTGATGATATAATACGTTTTCTTATTGTAAGTATCATAACACGTATTCCCCCCTGCAAATAGTACAGAAGCTGTACTGGTCGGTCCAGTTCCCGGACTAGACGCTTTGTCGCCATAGGATTATTATGGGTTCAGTCATAGAAAATGGAGAAGACGATATGGCGTTCAAGGTCAAAACCACCCCAAACGGCGGTTTATAAGTCAAGTCCACAATTTACTCTTCTCCGTCAAAAATGGCGACTTGATATATCAACCTCACTGAAAAAATAAAGGCAATACCATGAGAAAACACACATTCCTTAGTCTGCTTACTCCGCTGATTGGACTTGGTCTCTGCGCAGCCGGATCAGCCAATGCATCGGAAACCACCGCCGACAAAATAGCCCGCGCCATGTCTGCAGCGCCGCCAACTGTATCCGCCCAGGCGACGATCATGGATGTGGACGGAACGGTCCTGCGGAAAGGCGACAACGGCTGGATATGCTTCCCCGGTGTTGGCCTGATCCCCGGCGACAAACACCCCATGTGCAACGATAAGGTCTGGATGGCCTGGATGGACGCGGCGAAGAACGGAACATCCTTCACCACCGATGTGATTGGCGTATCTTATATGTTGCAGGGGGATGCACTGGTCAACAATGACGATCCCACCGCGACAGACCCCAATGATGGCGGAATGTGGATACAGGAAGGCCCGCATCTGATGCTGCTGCTGCCAAAGGCCCTTCTTAAAGGCCTGCCGCGCACCCCAAAGGCCGCCGGGCCTTATGTCATGTGGGGAGATACGCCGCTGGAACATATCATGGTACCAATAGCGCCACCGATTGAATAGAACCCGTTAAAATCTTTAAATGACGTGCCACAGTTTCAAGTCATGGCGACGGTAAGTCGAGTTTAGTACATTTAAACACTGGACAGAACATATGAAGGAACTGAGATGAAGAAATTTATCATTGAACGGGATATTCCCGATGTCGGTCACTTTGAAGAACAACAGTTATGTGATGCCGCTGACAAATCAAACAGTGTCCTTGCGGAACTTGGTCCGGATATCCAATGGGTTGAAAGCTACGTTGCCGCAAACAAAACCTTTTGCGTTTATCTGGCCAAGGATAAGGACATTATAAAACGACACGCTGAACTTTCTGGTTTTCCGGCCAATCATATCACCGAAATAAAGCGAATGATTGACCCAACCACAGCGGGATAGATCCTGACCCTGCCGGACCGCCTTTTATCCTCTTGTCTAGGAGGTTATATCCGGCAGGGCAAAGGCCCGAACCTCGGGCAGGTCTTCCTGTGCTTTTTCGACCTCCACCAGGCTGGTATGGGCCGTAGGCCCCTGGGCAAGGCGAGAGGTGCCTTTATCACGGGTCAGGATGTTAGGGTTGCCATGACGATCGGTACCGACTGAATTTCGAACGGGATGGTTGCCGTAAAGCGGGTCAAACCATGCCCCGGTCGCAAGCTGCACCACACCGGGCATCAAATCATCGCTGAGGATCGCACCGGCATAGCAGGCCCCGCGATCATTATAGAGCCGCACCGTGTCCCCGTCCGCAATGCCCCGCGCCGCGGCGTCCTGACGATTAAGAGTCACCGGAGCGCGGCCATTTATCTTGTCGGCGCGACTGATCTTGCCGTGATCCATCTGACTGTGCAGTTTTGACTTCGGTTGATTGGACAGCAGGTGCAGCGGGAAATCCTTCGCCTGGTCTCCGCCCAGCCATTCCACCGGTTCATACCAGCGGGGATGGCCCTGACAATCGGGATAATTGAAGCTTTCAATTGTCTCCGAAAAAATCTCGATCCTGCCCGACGGGGTCCCTAAAGGAGACAATTCCGGATCGGTATGGAAGTCCTTCAGATAGACCTTGCCATGATATCCCCCCGGCTTCTCCGGTGAAGCGAGTTTAATATAACCCTCCTGCCAGAAGACATCAAAGTCCGGAGCATCAAATCCCGCTTCGGTCCCGTTATTCTGGAATTCACCATACATTCGTCTCAGCCATTCGGCCTCATCCAGGCCTTCTGTAAAGGCTTGGTCCAGATCCATTTTCCCGGCCACGCCTGTGAGGATCGCAAAATCACTTTGCGCCTGGCCCACTGGCTCAATCGCCTGCTTCATGGCGATCACATAGGGGTCAGCGGCGCTGTAGCCGATATCATTGCGTTCCAGCACCGTCGAGACCGGCAGGATGATATCCGCGTGACGCGCCATAGCGTTCCAGTAAATCTCGTGCACGATCACCGTTTCCGGCTTTTGCCAGGCGCGGACCAGTTTGTTCAGGTCCATCTGATGATGAAAGGGATTGCCGCCCGCCCAGTAGACCAGCCTGATATCGGGATAGGTATGAGTAGTGCCATTAAAATCAAAGGATGCACCGGGATTAAGCAGCATATCGGTAACCCGCGCCACCGGGATGAAATCTGACACCGGGTTTTTGCCTTGCGGAAAGGTCGGCCCCTTGAAAGGAAAGCGGGGGTTGCTGACCCCGCCGAGCGCGCCATTGCCAAAACCGACGCCGCCGCCAGCGGTGCCAAGCTGCCCGAGCATCGCCGCCAGGGTAATCGCCATCCAGTAGCTTTGTTCCCCGTGATCAACCCGTTGCACCGACAGGCTGAGCGAAATAAAGCAGGCCCTGCCCGCCATGCGGCGCGCCAGAGTTTCAATATCCGTCGCCGGAATGCCCGTAATGTCCGCCGCCCAGACCGCATCTTTGACACTCCCATCTGTCTCACCAGTAAGATAGGCGAGGAACGTTTCAAATCCCGTGGCATAGCGCGCAAGATAGGCCGCATCATGCAACCCTTCCCGCCACAGGGTATGGGCAATGCCGAGCATCAAGGCCACATCCGTATTGGGACGCGGGCTCAACCACTGGGACTGCAGGTGATCGTCCACGTCTGACTTCTGCGGGCTGATATTGACGAATTCGGTGCCACGGTCCTTGCAGCGCGCCATCCAGCTCGGCACCATATGACGGCTGATTCCACCGGGATGTACCTGACCGTTCTTCGACGCCATGCCGCCAAACATCACCATGATGTCGCAATGTTCCGCCAGCATATCCCAGGTCGTTGCCTGAAATTCCGCCTGATAAAAACTGTGGCCAAGAACATGAGGAACAATCACTTCGCCGGCGGCGCTGCTATAGGTATTGACCGAGCGGGTATAGCCACCGGCCAGGTTGAGAAAGCGATGCAGCTGACTCTGGGCATGATGAAAACGCCCGGCGCTGGCCCAGCCATAAGAGCCACCATAAATCGCCTGATTGCCATGGTCACGGGCGACCCGGGTGACTTCGTTCGCGACAAGTTCATAAGCCTTATCCCAGGAGATCGGCACAAAAGCTTCCTGGCCACGTTTATTTCCGTCCTGCGATGGACCATTTTCCAGCCAGCTTGCCCGGACCATCGGTTGTGATATACGCAAATCCCCCTTGACCACATCCGGCAGGTTATGGCCGATGGCGGAGGGCGTGGGATCTGGAGAAAAATCCTCAAAGCCGATGACTTCGTCGTCTTTGACAGTCACTTCATAGGCGCCCCAGTGACTGGAGGTCAGCGTTTTTTGATCTGTCATATTTTTTCCTCCGCCCTCACAGCCTGTTATTTTCAGCGATCCAGAATCAGTTTCAGGTTATGGATTTCCGCTTCATGGCGGTCACAAACATCCTGCCATCGTACGTCGCTCATATCGGAAGTCCGACCGGCGACCAACTCAATATGACACTGCGGCATTTTATTCTCTTTCGCGGCAACAGGTGACAGTATTGCCATGATCCGCCGGTTCATCTTGTCTCTTTCCGCCCCCACATCGAAATAAACAAGATCCTGCCCTTCAGGATCGGAGGACGGCAGGCTTTCAATAAAAATATAACGTATTTCAACCCGGGATGCCTCATACTCACCCGGAGATATTTCCGTGACGTCAGGGGTCCCAACCAACCATTCCGAAAGGTTTTTTCCCTCTCTTATATAATTAAACACCTGATCTTTATTTTTGCTTACCGTTACCGATACTGAATGAACGACTTCTTGTGTCAACATGGCTCTGCTTTCAGAATTTATCCCTTCACATCCTGCTTTTCTTCATATCATATTCTCTGTCAGGGGTGTTATTTTTAATTGACAAGCCTACAAATTGTTTTATGCATGAAATATCAAGTAATATTTTATCTAACAAAGATAGCTTTACTTTCATTTTCAAATAGAACTAACATCGGGACAATAAAATACAGTTGCTGGCCAAATAGATAAAAACCGTCCAGAAAGCTGTTCCAAAACAAAATCAGGGAAGAAAAAATGAGCGAAACTCAAGTCACACATGTCAAATGGTCATCACGGTCAGCGTTCTTGCTCGCCTCCATCGGGGCGGCCGTCGGGCTTGGAAACTTGTGGCGTTTTCCCTATATCGCCGGCGAAAATGGCGGGGGGGCCTTTGTCCTGATCTACATCGGCTTCGTTCTGATGCTCGGGATTCCCCTGATTATGTCAGAGTTGGCGCTTGGGCGCGCCGGTAAAAAAAGCGCCATCGGCACCATGGCCGAAATGGTGCGCCGCGGCCACCATCCTTTCTGGAAAATTGTAGGTTGGCTCAGCATTCTTGTGCCTTTAATGGGGCTAACCTATTACAGCATCGTCGCCGGATGGTCCCTTGATTATATCATCAAGGCCATCACGGGAAGTTTCACCGATATTGATGGGTCGGCATCCGGCGCCATGTTCGGCGAACTTACCGGCAGTTGGCCCCGCCTGACTTTGTGGCACACCATCCATATGATCGCCGTGATCGTTATTATTTCCCTTGGTGTCAAAAACGGTTTGGAATCAGCGGTTAAAATCATGATGCCTGGCCTGTTCATCATTCTGGCCTTCCTGTCCGCCTATGCCATGTTTACCGGGGAAGCGTCAAAAGCACTGAGCTTTCTGTTCAATCCTGATTTCTCAAAAATCACTGCCCATACCGTTCTGGTGGCCCTGGGACAAGCTCTTTTCTCTCTCGCCATCGGGGTTGGTGCATTGATCACCTATGGCGCCTATCTGCCAGAGAAAATTTCCCTGCCCAAGTCCGCCGGGCTGATCGCGCTTGCAGATACGATCGTCGCGGTGTTGGCTGGCCTGATGATCTTTCCAATCGTCTTCCAATATAACCTCACCCCGGGGGAAGGTCCCGGCTTGATCTTTGCCACCCTGCCCATAGCCTTCGGTCAAATGCCCGGCGGTGTTATCTTTGGTACACTGTTCTTCATTCTTCTGGCCTTTGCCGCCTTCAGTTCGGCTCTCGCCATGCTGGAACCGGTCATTGCCTGGTTTGAAGATATGGGCATGTCCCGCCGCACCACGTCCTGGGGGGCGGGTATCGGCGCCTGGGCTGTCGGTGTTGTGATCTTGCTTTCCTTTAATGTACTGAGCGACTTCACCCCGATTGCCGACAAAAACCTCTTTGGTCTGATGGACTTTACTGTCGCCAATATCATGTTACCGGTCAACGCCCTGATGCTGGCCCTGTTTGTCGGCTGGTCCATGTCCCCGGATACACTATGTGAACAGGTTGGCTTTCACCGGGACAGCCGCGAATTCGCGCTTCTCAAAACCAGTGTCAAGTATATCGCCCCGGTTTGTATTTCGATTGTGGTTTACATGATGATCATTGGTAATCCTGTTGAACATTTGAATAACCTTCTCACCCTGATCACCGGATAACAATCTCTCCTTTTGAAAAGGCCCGATGCGTTAGGAATAATGCAGCGGGCCTTTTCCGTTTGGCCCTGACCGCACTCACTTACTTTACACATGAAATAAAATTTGACATAAAATATGAAATATCATACGATGATTTTCAATAACCAAAAAAAAGATGCCTTGATCTTGCTGCGGCAAGAGCTGACTAAAAACGACAAACATATAGCGGATAGGAACTACTCATGGTATACACCCCCCAAAAAAACGCCTCCTCTAAAACTTCACGTCTGATCACCAGTGTCTCTTTCGCGGCACTTCTTCTTTCCCCCACCTCCTCCGCATTTGCAGTCGAGGATGAAACCATTGGTTTCGAAGAAATCGTCGTCACCGCGACCAAACGCGGCGCCCAGGATATCCAGTCCGTAGCCATGAGCGTTTCCGCCCTCGGCGAAAGTACCCTGAAAGATATGGGAGTGTCGGATTTTGACGACTATGCCTATAGCGTTCCGGGGCTTTACATGATCGATCAAGGCCCTGGCGACAAATTATATCTGATGAGGGGCGTTGGCTCTTCCGCAAGTTCCGCGGTAGGGATTTATCTTGATGAAGCTGTTCTCACGGGGAATAACCCGGAAGATGGCGGCGGACGTAATGTCGACATCAAGGTCTATGACATGCAGCAGATTGAAGCCTTGCGCGGCCCACAGGGCACCCTATACGGCGCGAGTTCCTTTGGTGGCACCATCAAGATGATCACCAACAAACCCAACCCAAGTGCGACCGAAGGTTATGTCGACGGCACCCTGTCGCAAACCAAAGACGGGGGCACAAATTATATTGTTCATGGCATGGTCAACCTGCCAATCGTCGAAGATAAATTTGCAGTACGTGTAGTTGGATGGCATCATGACGAGAGTGGATTTATCGACAATCTTCGCCTCGGCAATGAAGACTATAATACAGAAAAGACCACCGGTCTGCGCACCATGCTGCGTTTCGAACCGAATGAAAAAATGTCCCTGACCGCCATGTGGGTTCACCAACAGATGGATATTGGCGGTCGTCAACGTTTCTTCCATGAAGATCCCAAAAGAGCCGCCATTCCTCTGGCTGACGGCAGCACAGTAGATAATACCGAATATCAGGGTGATCTGGTGAACGGCGACTATATCCTCGACGCCTCTACAGACAATTCGGATATCTACAGCATTACGCTCGATTATGATTTTGATACCCTTAAGCTAACTGCGGCCTCATCTTATTTCGACCGCGAAGTAAACTACTGGTTCGATTCCACACCAATTCTGGTTTATTTCGGACTGCCCGTCCCCGCCTATACCAATCAGCCACAACAACGCAGTATCTGGAGTAACGAAATTCGCCTTGCCTCAGACTATGACGGTCCTGTAAACTTCGTTGTCGGCGCTCTTTACGCCGAAGAAAAGCGTGATTGGGAAGTACGTGTGGCGACCGTTGGCGCAGACGGCGCCCCTACCGGTCCATGGGTCTTCGGCCCGGATCATGACTATCTCGGCGCCGGCGGCACACCTTTTGGTCAGGAACCATCTTTCTTCCATCGCACAATTGATGGCAAGATGACGCAGACTGCATTGTTTGGCGAGGTTACCTTTGATATTTCAGATAAACTGACCGCCATCGCCGGCATGCGTTACTTTGACTCAAATATCTCAGAAACCCGCCAACTGGTTCACGGTTTTGGCGGCCCGTTCAACCAGCCGAAACTGGAAGATGAAGCCAGCTTCAACAAAACCACCTTCAAAGGCAGCCTGTCCTATCAGGCCACCGATAATATGATGGTTTTCTTTACCGTAGCGCAAGGCTTCCGCCAGGGAGGATTAAACCCGCCAGGACTTGAGGGCGGTTTTGTTGATACGGAAATTCCTACCCGGTATAAATCCGACGATATCGTCAATTATGAACTCGGCATTAAAACAGAAGGCTTCGATGGCCGCCTGACCTTTAACGCCACGGTCTATCGTACAAACTGGGATGATATTCAGGCGCGGGAATATAACGTCACACCGTTTATCGTCAATGCCGGAGCCGGTCGCGTAAACGGGTTCGAACTGGAAAGCGCCGCCCGTCCGATGGAAGGTCTGACTTTGACCGGAATGTTGAGTTACACCGACGCCAAAATTACGGAAACCCAGACCATTGGTGACAGTGGTGTTGAATTCCGGGACTCAGGCCGTGCTGGTGATCCTTTCTTCAACGTGCCAAAATGGAACCTTAACCTCGCGGCCCAGAAGGACTTCCCGGTGACAAATGAACTGGATGGCATGGTGCGGGTGGATTTCTCTCACGTTGGGAAAACCCGGACAAAATACCGCGCCGATCATCCGTATAATCAAAACCTTGCCGCCTATAGCCTGATGAATTTAAGAGCCGGCGTGCGGACTGAAAACTGGCAGGTAATGCTGTTCGTCAACAATCTGCTTAATACCCGGGCGGAAATCAACAAGGTCTATTTCGAACAGGAAGATCCGGCGACCTTCACCAACCGGCCCCGGACGATTGGCGTGAACGCCAGTTATAACTTCTAAGAAATTAGATCCATCCAAGCAAAAGGCGGGTATCACACCCGCCTTTTTTCATGCCACATTTCTATACCCGGTCTTTCTTCCGCTCCTGATCCAGCAAGCTTCTCTTCCGCTCTTCCCCCCAGCGGTACCCCCCGAGCCCTCCATCGCGCCGCAGCACCCTGTGGCAAGGCACCAAAAGGGCTATATTATTGGCCGCACAGGCCGACGCCGCCGCCCTGATCGCTTTCGGCGCCCCGATGGCTTCCGCCACTTCCGAATAACTCCGTACTGTTCCTTCCGGCACGCCCATCAGGAAACGCCAGACCTTCATCTGAAAGGCGGTGCCGTTGAGATGAAGGGGAATATCTGGACTTCTGCCGCCTGCCGTCAAATAATGATCAAGTGCGGCAATCCAGGCCTCAAGCTCAGGCGTATTTTCCGCCGAACCCGGAACAAGATCGGCATGGGGATATTCTTTTTCCAGCTGTGCCCGGAGCGCTGTTTTTTCCTCGCCGAAATGCAGAAAGCATACCCCGCGATCCGTCGCCGCCATCAGCAACAGCCCCAAGGCCGTCTGGCCATAGGCATACGCGATGCGTTCGCCCTGTCCTCCGGCACGATAAGCCGATAACGTCATGCCAATACGCCCGTCGACCTGCTCATAGACCCGACTAACCGAACCATACCCCGCCTCGTAAATCGCACCGGAAATATCATCGCCGTCCTTCAAGGCCTGTTTCAAACCTTCGAGCCGCCGGGCATTCTGGTAGGCCTTGGGGCTTACCCCAAACTGTCCTTTAAAGGATTTCTGCAGATGCGCCGGACTGAGGGAAAATTTCTCCGCCAGAAGGGTAAGCGACAGGCTCTCCTCGGCATGACCATCAATATAGGCCGCGACCTTTGTCATGATACGCCCGATCTTGCCCCCTGCATTATCCATTGGATGGCAGCGCAGACATGGGCGCAAGCCCGCTTCCATCGCCGCCTGCGGGGTAGTGAACAGCTTCATATTGGCACGTTTCGCCGGACGGGACGAACAAGACGGGCGACAAAATACTCCAGTGGTCATCACGCCATAATACAGTTTCCCGTCATACGTCGGGTCACGTTCGGCGATCGCCTTCCAAGCCTGTTTTTCTGTATAATCGGTCATTTACCTAGTCTCCTCAATTCAATCTATCTGGTCAAGCATCACCTTAAGAGTTTGTCTCCTCCGCTGAACTCCGAATATTGTGCCGTAATCTGTTTTCTGCTTTTTAATTACAACACAACAACCGGAGTGAACTGACGTCTTCTCACGTCTACGATGCGGAACTACTTATTTTTTGAAAGACCCGTTCTATGTGCCCACTCGAAAAACTTACCGCCTTGCTGGATCACGGGATTGCGCCCCTCGGCCAGATATTCACTCCTGCCCAGTGTCAGGAAATGATAAAAACTTATGATACAGGCCGGTTTCGTAGCCATATCCATATGGCACGCTATAACTTTGGGCGCGGCGACTATAAATATTACGCTTATCCCCTACCAGAGGCGATACAGTTCTTAAGGGAAAACCTTTATGCACAGCTCGTCCCCCTGGCCCGCCTATGGGCCGATCATACAGGCACCCGTGGTCTGACCTTTCCGGATCAGCACAGCATGTTCATCCGGCACTGTCATACCCAAGGTCAGAAACGCCCCACGCCGCTCATACTGAAATATCAGACGGGTGACTATAATTGCCTGCATCAGGATCTCTACGGCGCCCTGTATTTTCCATTTCAGGTGGTGATTCAGCTGAACAGGCCCGGGCATGACTTTTCAGGCGGGGAATTTATTCTCACCGAAACTCGTCCGCGTCGTCAAACCAGAGCGCAAGTCGTCCCCCTCGCCCAGGGAGAAGCCGCTGTCTTTGCTGTCAATTACCGACCAGAAAAAAGTGCCCGAGGCTATGCGCGCGTGACCTTACGTCATGGCGTCAGCCCCCTCCGCTGGGGCACCCGCCATGCCCTCGGGATCATATTTCATGATGGAAAATAACCCCGCGACCCATTAGAATAACCTTATGACCGATCTGTTTTCCGCCTTACGGCCCGAAAGAGAATGCCTGCAAGAAGGCGTTTACCTGCTGCCGAATTTTTTCGACGGGCAGGAAGTTTTGCACATTGTTCAACAGCTGCTTGACCAGGCGCCGTTCCGCCATATGAAAACACCCGGCGGGCGGCGCATGGCCGTGGCATTGACCAATTGCGGAACCGTCGGATGGATATCGGATACTAAAGGGTACCGCTATAGCCCAACCGACCCGCTAACCAATACGCCCTGGCCGCCGATGCCAGCGGCTTTATTAAGCCTCGCCCGCTCGGCGGCGGAAAAATGTGGTTATGAAGATTTTCGTCCCGACAGTTGTCTGATCAATCGCTACGACCCCGGGTCTGCGCTCAGCCCGCATCAGGATAGAAATGAGAATGACTTCTCCCAGCCGATTATCTCCCTGTCCATCGGCCGCTCTGCCATGTTTCAGCTTTATGGCCAGGAGCGCGGCGGCAAGGCAGTCAATATTCGGCTCAATGACGGCGATATTCTGGTCTTTGGCGGGCCGGCCCGGCTTAACTTTCACGGGGTACGCAGACTATTACCCGACGCCCCGGCCCATATGAGTGACGGCCGCATCAACCTGACCCTGCGTCAGGCCTTGTAAGTCTTTGACGGTTTTTTTAACTTGGTCCTGATATAGCCCAGAATTTGATGTTCTGCGGTATCTGGTCGCCCGGCAAGCCCCCATAACAACAAGAGGGCAACCGCATAGAAAACGACGCCAATAACGATCTTGACCCCAAGCAACATCCAGATATCCAGCACCCAAACATCAGATAGCGACGTCAAGAGCACGAACATACCTATTCCGGCCGTCGCCGGGCGCCATACAACGCTGAAAATGCTCTGTAGTCTGAAGTTACATCGATTTGTCACCAACAAGCTGACAACGAAGAACATGACAATCCCGAGACCTCCTCTTGAATATGCAACGCCTTCCATACCTGCAAAGTAATATGCCGGATACAGGGTTACCAACATCACCGCAGCCTGAACCCAGGAAATATAGGCTGTATATTTCACATTCCCGGTGATAAGCAATAAACTCCCGGATATGCCGTACAACGCCGAGCTCATGGAAAGAAAAACAAGAGCTTCAACCAGAGGTACAACCGGCAGCCATTTATCGCCCCCCCCCAAAAATAGCGGGATAAGTTCTTCTGACACTGCCCCAAAACCCAATGCCACCGGCACGGCGACAACCGCCATCATACTCAAGGCTTTTAAAAAAGCCGCAATAAGACGGTTATGATCATCTTTGATTTTAGCAAGCCCCGGCATCAAAGCTCTGGAGAAGGGTTGCTGGATCTCGGTCATTGTCATATATGACAATTCCGTTCCCCATTTATAATACCCGATATTTACCGGCGTAGAGAAAAACGACAGCAGCATAACGTCACCCTGCGTTCCAATGTATTTCGCCACATTACTGACCAAAATCCATTGCGAAAATCCCCATATATCAGAAATCTTAGAAAATGAGAATTTTGGCTTAAAGCGTATGGCAATATAACTGGCGCAAACCACCGTGAAACTATTGAGCAATGTCCCCATGACCAATGCCATGTAAGACCTGAAGTAAAAGGCCAGACCAATGGTAACGAAAGTGGAAATGATTTTTGGTGCCACGGAGTAAGCAAAATCCTGAGCAAACTTCATATCTTTCTGAAATTTGATGACGCCGATATTCTCAAATCCTCTGATAAAAATACCAAACGCCATGATCCAGCAAATATTTTCAAGTCGCGCATCGTTATAAGAACTGGCAATCAGAGGCGCACAGGCGGCTAATACGCCAGCCACGGCACAGGATTGAAGAACACGAACCGTCCAGGCGGTATGGAAATGATCATCGGTCGCCTTGTTATTCTGGATCAGCGCCCAGTTGACTCCGAATTCAAACAGAAGCGACACCAACCCAAAAATCACCAAGACCATGGCGACCAGACCAAAATCTTCAGGCACCAGAAGCCTCGCCAGCACAGCCGAGCTGACAAACCCCAACCCCCTGATCGACCAGCGCATCATGACATACCATTTGGCGCCACGAATAACATCCTGTGATAAAGAGGGAACTTCTTCTGATGCCATTATTTTTTCTTTATTTCAATTCGATACAATGTTCTTTGTTTTACCTCATATTGACTTAAGTGCAATAGATTAAAATTGTCATAAGAAAATTGAACCTCGGGCTAGCTCCTGCCTACTCAAACGCAATAACCACAGGCAACCGCGCTGCACGGAAGGCGGGGAAGAACCCGCCAAGCACACCGATCGCCAAGGCAATCCAGCCCCCCTGCACCATCAGGTCCGGGGACAGGGTGAAGGTAAATACCACCTGAGTGAAACTCGCCCCAATCGTGGCCGCACTATTCCCGTCAATAAACAGGTATGTCGCGACAATGCCCAGAACGCCGCCCAGCAAGGACAGCAGAATGCCTTCAACCAGGGTCCCCATAAAGGCCGATACATTGGAAAAACCGATTGCCCGGAGAGTTGCAATCTCCCGCGCCCGGCTGGCAACCGAAGTGTACATGGTATTCAGCGCCCCGGCGAGCGCCCCCAACCCCATAATGATGCTTACGCCCCAGCCAAAGATCACATACCCTTTAATCGCATCTCCCTGGGTGGAGAAGTAATTTGCTTCGGTTTCAATCTTAACATTCAGGCGTGGATCAGTCTTGGCATAGGCCTGTAGGGCGCTGACATCCCCTGGCGTTTCCAGCCGGAGCCGCATGGTCTGAAAGCTGTTACCGCGCCGGAACTGGTCCTGCACCGACCGGGCGTCGGCCCAAAGCTCGCTCTCGAATGCAGAACCGCCGGTGGTGAAAATACCCACCACTTCCCAGGTGGTTTTACCAAATGTGATCTTCTTGCCAAGGGAAAATCCCCCAAACTCCTTCAATACACCCTCGCCGACGATAATTTCATTCCGCCCAGGACTGAACATGCGGCCGTCCGTGATCTTTACATTATCCCGCAGATCAAACCCTGCCTGCGACAGACCGCGCAGGGGCAGATTAACCTTGGTCTTTGTGCTTTCTTTGATGCCATCAACAATCACATATAATTCCGCCGAGATGATCGGATTGCCGGCATCATCACGCGCAATACCAGGCGCGTTGGCGATCAGGTTGACCTGATCGCGTCCTAAAACACTGTTGATTTCAGACTGGGACCCTTCCCGGGTCACCACCGCCACGGCGTCTGACCCCGCCCCTTCCAGGGTGGCGCGAAACCCGTTACCCATGGCAAGAAAGAACAGCAGTACACCGACCACCGCCGCCACCGCAAATATGGTTGCCAATGACATGCTGAAACGCGACGGCAGACTGCGGATATTCATGATAATGACGACCCAGGTTTGTGATAATAGTCTCATGATACCCTCCTTAACGCGATAATGCGGTGATAATGTTCAGGCGCCAAGCCGACAGGGCCGGCAGTATCCCGGTGACAAAGCCCAGTAGAAGAATATACCCCGCCGCGGACAGGAATATTTCCGGCTTCATAATCAAGGGCGGCAAGGTCGCAACATTTTCCGTGATCAAACGGGTAAGTGCGACAGACGCCAATACCCCGAGCCCGCCCCCAAGGATCGCCACCAGAAAGGATTCGCCCAGCACCATACGGAAAATACGCCCCGACCTGAACCCAAGAGTTTTCATCACTGCAATCTCGTTTGTTCTTTCCCGAATGGCGAGCGCCATGCTATTCCCGACAATCACCAGAATGATAAAGAAAGCCGCCAGAACGACAAACTGGATGATCAGGGCGATATTGCCCAATTGTTCGATAAAAGCCTTGTTAAAGGCTTTTTCCGGCACCGTTTCGGTTTCAAAGAAAGAATTGGCGAACTGGTCATCAATGGCCTTGATCACCTGTTCATTTAACGCGGGGTCTTCTGTACGAACCGCAACAAAGCCCGTCTGGTTCTGACCAAAAGTACGCGCCTCATCAAAATATTTGAAATGAAAATACACACCACTGGTGTCAAAGGAAGGATCGGCACCCCGGTAAATCGCCTCTATATCGAAATCCCAGGTCTGTCCTCCGGTTTTTCTGGAAAAGATATTCGACGAAATCGGAACCCGGTCTCCCACTTTCCAGCCGAACCGTTTGGCGACGCTTTCCCCGATCAGCAGGCCTTGCCGGTTCTGTAGCCAGGCTTTTCGTTGGGCATCCGGTATGACGATTTCATCATAAACATCAAGGAAACGGTCCTGTTCAACCGCAAACATGGGCATAAAATTCTTTGGATCCTGATAATAGCCGCCAAACCAGCTCATATGCGCGCTCTCGGCAACCCCTTCAACACTACGGATGCGGGTGACATAAGACAACGGCAGGGGTTGGGTGAAATTCACCTTGTTGACCACGATCAGACGATCATCGGCCGACAGTTCCACCCCGGAATCCAGCGCCATCTGGAATGCCATCAACACCCCGTAAATCATAAATGCAATGAAGGTTGCAAACAGAGTGAGAAACAGGCGCAGTTTTTTCCGGGTCACATTTTTGAAGATCAGATAAAGGTCGCCCATCACAGCTCTCCTTTCTCCACAAAGTCGCCCTTGTCCAGATGCAGTACCTTATGAGCGTATTTCGCCGCTTCAGGGTCATGGGTTACCATCACAATGGTTTTGCCATAATCCCGGTTCAGTTCCTGCAGCATGGTAAGAATTTCATTGGCGGTTTCCCGGTCAAGGTCCCCGGTCGGCTCATCACAGAGCAGCATCTTCGGGTCTGACACAATCGCCCGGGCAATCGCCACCCTCTGTTGCTGGCCGCCAGACATTTCATTGGGTTTATGCCCGGCCCGGTCCTTCAGCCCCACCAGTTCCAGCGCCGCATCAACACTTTGCGACCGGCGTTTTTTCGGCAAATTCGTCAGCAGTAAGGGCAATTCCACATTGCGCGCCGCCGACAACATTGGCATCAGATTGTAAAACTGGAAGATAAATCCGATATTCTCCGACCGCCATTTGGCAAGACCGTTTTCCGACAGACTGTCGATCCGTTCACCGTCGAACCAGACTTCCCCGGTTGTCGGCTGATCCACACCACCCAGCATATTCAGCAACGTCGTCTTCCCAGACCCGGACGGTCCCATAATGGCGAGAAATTCGCCGCGCTTGATGGTCATATTCAGATCTTTGAAGATCGAAATAACCTCACGTCCTTTGGTAAAACTCTTGGCAATCCCCTTCAACTCAAACAAATTTTCACTTTCGACTTTCTGTTTTTTCATCGCATCCATGATCATTTTCCAGTTGATTTGTTATTTAAATAATAGAACGGTTTTACTCTTTATAAAAAGACATTTTTACGCCCATTTCCGGCAGAATGCGCGGGTCATTCACCAACAATTCTATTCGTACGCGCACGGTCGCCTTATTGCGATCCGCCGTCGGGATTATCGCAATCACCCGTGCTGGAATCTGCCACTGGGGGTAAGCGTCAAGGTTGGCTTCAACCCGTTGGCCTTCGAAAATCCGTCCAATAAAGGCTTCATTGACATCGGCTTCAATTTCCAGGGACGCCATATCGACAATGGTACAAATCCCGGTACGCGTAAAGCCGCCTCCCGCCGATCCCGGCGCTACAATCTCGCCCGGCTGGGCATTCTTGATGGTCACCACCCCGGCAAAAGGCGCCCGGACCGTGTGATCGTTAAGTCGTTCCTGCTTTAATTTCACATCCAGACCGGCCGCTTCGAGATCGGCAAGAGCCCGAGCGAGTTCAGCCTGCCCGGTTTCCACATTGAGTATACTGTTGGTCAGCGCCGCCTCGCTGGTGAAATCGCTGGATTGCAAGGATTCGACCCGTTTCAGAACCCGATTGGCTTCCTTGAGACTTGCCCGGGCGCTCTGTACCCGTGCCTGTGCTGATTTCTGCTGGGCCTTCGACAGATCAAGCCCCACCTGCGCCAACGTGTCATCAAGCGTGGCCAGTTTCTGGTTCTGCTTTACCGCCATGCCTTCTTCCACCAGAACGTCGACAATACGCCCTGTCAGTTCCGCCGACACGGTCGCCATGCGACGGGCGATTATGTACCCGCTTGCATCAAGAACGGCATCATCAGAAGATTGCGCGCTGGCCGTCGGACCCGGGACCATCTTATCGGCAGCGGGTTTGATTGAATTTCGGGAGACAGTATCTGTCGTGTTTTTCTGTTGAGAAGGTATCTCGGGCGCGGCATAATTCGACGTCGACGTCCCGCCCCAGATATAGCGCCCGGCCCCAATTCCAATTATCAGGGCAATGAGAAAAATCACCCCCAAAGCCACAAGAGACGTCCCATCCGGGCTTTTGTCATCTCGATTTATAGTTAATTGCGATAATAAGTCTTTTTTTTCTGTCATGCCCTCATCCGCCATGCTGTTGACTTTACACGCTCAACCCATAAATGAAAACACTTCTCAATTCCACCTTAATATTATATGGCGTCATTTTTTTCAGGGTAACGGTCAACAGTATGGCTCTCAGGGCATTATCCTGAAAAGACGCTATTATTCAACGCGTTTGATGGTTTGAATAACCACAGGCGCAATCAGAATCTGCCCGCTGGTATATTCTAGCTCTGCACTTTTTGGCTGTATGGTGTTCATTTTCTGTATTTTACGGACAATATCCATACCGCCGGTAACCTTGCCGAATGCGGCAAATCCCTGGCCATCAGGATTGCGCATGCCACCAAAATCGAGGCTGGGCTGATCCTTAACACAGATAAAGAACTCCGAAGTTGCCGTGCCTGGTTGATTCCGGGCCATTGAAATCACACCATCCTTATGGAGCAGACCGCTATCCTGTGTCGTCTCATGCGCGATAGCCGGGAAAGGCGCATCCGTGACATCCATTCCCATGCCCCCTTGAATAACGCCAATCTTAATGTTGTTCTGGGCCTGATTATCGTCGCGGACGACCCGATAGAATTCGCCCCCTTCATAATGGCCGCCATCAACATATTTAAGGAAATTAGACACCGTCGTCGGGGCAGCTTCAGGATAGAGCTCAAGCATAACCTCACCGGCGGACGTCGTCATGATCAGCTTGACAGTTTCAGACGCCCAGGAGGCCCCCATGGCGAACAGACTTATCAACATGGTCAACACACTCGACAGAAACAGATTACGCATGGGATCTCCTATAAATTACTTATTATTTTGACATGACCTTACCGTCTTTCATCACCATCGCCAAGTGACAGCCGTCTCCTGTCAGCAATGTGATGTCTTCCAGAGGATTTCCCTCCACCAGCAGAAGATCGGCATACGCCCCTTCCGCCACAACCCCAAGGTCTCCGGTCCGGTTCAGAATTTCAGCGTTAACCGACGTGGCCGATTTTAGAATTTCAAACGGGGTTTGTATCGCGCTTCGGATCAAAAACTCATCGGATTGATGCACATGCATATCGCCCAGAAGGTCTGTGCCAAACCCGATATTAACTTTCCCCGCCATGGCATTTTCCAAAGACTGCAGACCGGCATCACTGACCGCATCAAGTTTACGAAACTGCTCATCATTAAACCCAAAGGCCCGGCCTTTTTCGCGGATCGCCTGGTATGTCACCAGGGTCGGCACCAAAAATGCGCCTTTTTCCGCCATGTATCGCGCGGTATCCAACGTTAGGAAATTACCATGTTCCATTGTACGGATGCCAAGTTCTACGGCTTTACGGATTTGTTTGTCCAGATAGACATGGGCCATGACATAGGAACGCCGTCGTTCCGCTTCATCAACCGCCGCCCGGATTTCATCGTCCGTGAACTGACACAGCCATACCGGGTCCGCGTCTGTAGATACCCCGCCATTAAGCATGATTTTAATCTGGTCTGCGCCTTTGCGGAACTCTTCCCGCACGGCTTTGCGGACCGCATCTTCACCATCTACGACCGCGACCATATGGGCCTGATGTGAAGCGCACAGGCAGGGTTCTTCATGAACCTTCGCCCGCATTTCGCCATGACCCCCGGTTTGCGTCAACGGGCGGCCGGAATAAAAAATACGGGGTCCCTTGATCAGTCCGGTACGGGTGGCTTCTGCCAGACCAAAGTCGGCCCCGCCCGCATCACGCACAGAAGTAAACCCACGCTGTAAAGAATTTTCAAGTAAATTAGATGCCGCCGGATAGAGCAAAGAGGGCGGTAACGTTGTCATATTATAGCCCTGAACCTGCACCAGGCAGGCATGATAATGGGCATCTATCAATCCCGGCATCAGGGTTTTACCCTGCCCCGAAATATGATGCGCACCGGGAAGCTGAACTTCCCGGTGCGTTATTTCTTTTATGCGTCCGTCTGCGATGACCACATGGTGATTTTCCATAATTTCCGGCGAAACGCCGTCAAAAATATCAACATTACTCAGTACAATCATCGACATCTGGTATCAATCCAACTTAAAAGACGAACGCGTTATCCAATCCGTAAAGATTAGAAATTGCCTTTTACGGTGATACCCATGGTGCGAGGCTGCACGCGGATCGCGCCATCTGGATCGAACGGTGCGCGACGCAAGGAACGTACGACACCACGACTATCGAACAGGTTGCTGGCGAACAAGGACACTTCGAGGTTATCCCATGTTACACCGACACGTACATTGGCCAGATCATATGCTTCCATATCGCGGTAATCCGCATTGGCTGCATTAAATTCGGTCTGACGGTGTCCTGTATGCTGATAGTTGGCCCAGACAAAGCCGTCCATTGTATCTGTCAGAGGATATACATATTCCAGCGTCGCATTCAGGCTGAATTCCGGCACATATGGTGCACGGTCACCTTTTACGGCGCTCAAACTCAGGATATCAGTATCCAGGTTTGATGTCATGTATGTTCCGCCAGTGGTCAATGTCAGACCTTCTGTCAGATTGGCGGTTACTTCAAACTCAACACCCTGACTGGTCAGATCTGTCACGTTTTCCCGGTAACCAAAACCACACTCAAAACGACGGCTTGTCTGCACATCATCCCATTTAATATGGAATACAGCGGCATTGACCATCAGGTTACCATCCATCGCACGGCCTTTGACACCCGCTTCGTAGTTCCAGGTTTTGTCTGGAGCGAAAGTTTTGAGGTCTGCGACATCAATACCCAACGCTTCGACTTCATCGCCACAGGTGGCCAATGGGATAGAGGCATTGACTCCACCATAACGGAAGCCGCGGGCCACTTGAGCATAGACCAGCATATCGTCGGTGACATCGTAGGATATGTTCAGTTTAGGGTTAAAGCCATCTGCTTTACCTTGTGCAGGGTTGTCTATTTCCGCACCACCGGCAAGAATACCTGAAACATAAGTAGAGATATCCTGTTTCCAGTTAAAATAACGCAGCCCTGCGGTCACTGTAAACTTATCAAAGCTGTAATAAGCTTCGCCAAATACAGCAAAAGTTTTTACAGTCAGATCATCTGTACCGTAATAAAGATGATCCGTTGGCGCTCCAAAGCCAGCCGCTGGCGCGCCCAATACATCATCAGACCCCGGGACGGGCCATGTGTTCTGGTAAGCAACATCTTTTTGGTCAAAATAAGTACCAACAGTCCATTGCAGAGCGCTATCCGTTGTGGAAGCCACACGCATTTCCTGAACAAACGTCTCTGTCTGGGTATAATCAACCAACTCGTGCGGCACGAGATCACCAAAGCCAGGAACTAGAATATAAAACTGATCCAGAGACCGTGGGTTAATAATATCCCGCTTAAAGAAGGATGTCGAAGATACAAACTCTGCCGTGTCCAGATCATATGTCATGGTCAGGTTATAAATCTGCATTTCATCATCATAACCATCGAAGGAAGGATAGTTCCGGGCCAGTTCGCCTGCGGCATCAACATCTTCCGGACGACCATTGTCGGAATAGTCATGATGAATGAAGTTAAAATCGACCGTGAAGGCATCACTGACCTGAACGCGGCCAGCTACTTTTAAGCCTTTTGACGTGCCATCATTGAGGTCTTTTGCTTCATGTCCTTCCAGAACATTATCAATGTAACCACCATTGCTCAGATAGTAAGCGCTGGTGCGCAGAGCAAATTTATCTTCAATGACCGGAATGTTAATCAGACCTTTGACTGAATAATTCTCGCTACCTTTACTAATGCTTGACAGGCTGGCTTCCACCTTGCCTTCAATTTCATTCAGGTTTGGTTTTTTGGAGACCAGACGAATGGTCCCGGACATGGAACCCGCACCGTACAAAGTACCCTGTGGACCACGCAGAACTTCAACGCGTTCCAGGTCAAAAAGGCTCAACTCCGGGTTCATCGCACCCATGGAAATCGGAATCTCGTCCAGATAAACACCTACAGTTTCCTGGTTCTGTGTATCATTATCGTTGCCGCCTCCGTTTGAGACGCCACGAATGGAGATACGTGTCCGGCCCGGACCGTTTTGATAGGCTGTCAGACTTGGTACAGTCCCGAGAATATCGGTAAAGTCATTGGCGCCCATTTTTTCGATCGTTGTTTCGGATACCACATTGATGCTCATGGGAATATCCAGCAGCGTTTCAGAACGCTTCCGGGCTGTAACCACGATTTCATCAAATTTAGGCTGAGATTCAACAGCTTCAGCAGAGGCTGTGCTGGATACAGCAAAACTGCTCATCAACAAAACGCTGGCCAATGCCGTAGTCTCTGTCCATTTCCGGGAAACGCGGCCCCGGCCCTTAAAAGTTGGTGTTGTATTCATTCCTCATCCTTTCGGGAGATACTATGCATCACGAAACGGCGATGCTTATATTATTCGGAAAAGGAGTAATAACAGAAACAATCTGCGAATAATGATGAGATCGTCCGAATAAATAATGAATTCTTCAAAAAGTAAGGTTATTTCGTTAAAAGGCCCGGATCGCCTTGGGCAGGAAGCCAAACTGCTTCTTAAAAGCGGCGGTAAAGTTGCTTGGATGCTCATAACCCACCTCTTCCGCCACCTGGGAAATGCTGAGATTACGATCCTGTAAAAGTTCCCGCGCCTTGTTCATCCGGTAGCTTTGACAGAACTCAGAAACTGTCGACCCAAAAATTTCTTTGAATTCAGCACATAACGTCGTCCGGTTTAAACCAACTTCTCGGGCCAGAGCGGCAATTGTTGGTGGCGCCTGATAGCGTTCCACCAGAATGCGTTGCGCTTCATATAATTTTATTTTCAACGTATGCGCCGGAGTAGCCATAACCGGGATCGCCTTGAAATCATCTTCTATTTCCTGAAACAGGCGACAGGTCAGTTCTGCTGATTTCGCTTCCGTAAACAGCCGACGACGGGCCCCTTCATAAGGCATCCTCAACAGGTCAATAATATTATTCATCATTCCGGGCGACAGGGGAAAGTTATAAAGATTCTTATTTAATTTCCCGCCAAAAACCACATCCTGCAAATGAGACGGCATTTTCGACCGGTTTATCCCGAAACTGTTATATAGAAAATTCGGCTTCATATGCAGCGTTACGGAACTCAAGTGACTGTCATTGGCGATCGACAGATCAAATTCGCGCTCTTTTTTTGTGTAGAGAATGGAGGCAGAAGCCTGCGGGATTTCCACACGACCCTCACTTTTAAATGTCAGCCCATAATTCCCGGACAAGACAAACCGCAAAGTAACGATATCTTCCGTCGGCATGATCCGTTGATCATATCGGGCATGATAATGGCCTTCTGCAAGGCAGATCAGCATATCATTATTTGGTCGGTAAAGTTCCCAGTACCCCCGCGCCTTATCATCATTCAGCTCAAGGCGCACCCCGTTATCGGTATCGCAAAACTGGCTAATGTTAAGAAATTCATAGCGTTCGGGTTCTGCACGATAGGCCTGATTAAAGCCCGCATAAATGCGGTTAATATCTTTCCGCGTGGGGTCTTGCATTGGTTTCATGTTCTTTAACAACTAATACACATACTAAAAATGAAATGACACCTGTCCCAACATCTCACGACTAAGGAAATATCATATATGCTATAATATATCAAGATATTCGCTTATCCTTATAACAAAACATGGTTTCGTGAAATCAATCAACAAGCTACACACATCCGTTATAGTATCCTGTTCAAGACCCATGGATAAAGCAGATGCAAAAATCAGGTTCCTATCACGCACAGACAGCAGACGCTGTCACATGTCTTTTTAAAGTCACCACAGCCACAGGGCTGTCGGCTGAGGATGTGGAACAACGTCGGGCGCAATATGGCCCCAATCGTCTGGGCAGACACAAACAAAAAAGCGCTCTGGCCATTTTAGCTGACCAGTTCAGAAATATCCTGGCCGCCTTGCTCATCGGCGCCGCCGCAATTTCTTTCGCTTTTCAAGATACTGCCGAAGGTCTGGCCATACTGGTGGTCATCGCCCTAAACACAACCATTGGCTATTGGGCCGAAAGCAAGGCCATCCGATCAATGGCCGCTCTCCGTAAAATGGGCCGCGCCCACACCCAGGTACGACGGGAAGGCAAATCCGTTGCTATCCCTGGTGAAGATATTGTCCCCGGCGACATCATTCTTCTGGAGGCCGGAGACATTGTCACAGCAGATATACGAATTATTGAATGCCACAGTCTGCAGATCAATGAATCTCTCCTAACAGGAGAAGCAATTCCCGTCAATAAAAAAGCAGCCCCCCTTCCTGTGGAGACTAACCTTTATGAGCGCCATAATATGTTATTTAAAGGCACGTCCATCACCAGAGGAAGCTGTACCGGGGTTTGCGTCGCAACAGGACGCGCGACGGAATTGGGACAAATCGCGGATCTAGCCCAGGAGGCCACCGCCGCGACATCTCCCTTGGAATATCGCCTGCAAAAACTCTCCGCCCAGCTGGCCTACGCCGTGCTTGTACTGATGACGCTATTGACCTTGATCGGACTCGGCACAGGTCGGGAATTGCTGGTAATGATCAAGACGGGAATAGCCTTGGCTGTGGCGGCAATCCCAGAAGGCCTGCCGATTGTCGCCACCATGGCCTTGGCCCGGGGGATGTGGCGTCTGGCCCGGAACAATGCTCTGATTGAACAACTGTCCGCCGTCGAAACCCTCGGCGCAGTCAATATTATTTTTACTGATAAAACGGGCACCCTGACGAAAAATAAAATGAAGGTCATCGATTTCATATTACCCTCGGACGGAGGCTCGCCCGCCGCCCCTGTTTCTGCAAAACAGAGAGCTCTCAGAGTTTGCGCTCTCTGTACCAGCGGTCCTGACCCTCGCCGCCTGACCGATCCAATGGAAAAAGCCTTGGTCGAGGCCGCAGAACAAGCCGGCGTCTTTGCAAAGCAACTGCTCAACGCCTTGCCGCGCGTTCGGGAAATATCCTTTGACCCCGATGTCCGGATGATGGCGACTTTGCACCAACAGGAAAAAAAAGTCCTCTATCTGGTTAAGGGGGCCCCGGAAGCCATCCTCGCAAAGGCCACAAAAATAGCGGGCGACGGGCATGATCCTCCCTTAACCGCCAAGGAGAAAGCCCAGTGGCTGTCCCGCACGGAAAATCTGGCGCAACACGGCTTGCGCATTCTGGCTCTGGCCGAAAAGACCACGGCAAAGACGGACACCCCTGTTTTTGAAGATCTAACCTTCCTTGGTCTGCTTAGTCTGGAGGATCCTCCCCGTAAGGATGCCGCCGCCGCTGTCAAGGCCGCACAAGAGGCCGGCATTCGGGTTATCATGGTCACAGGCGACAACATGGTGACTGGCAGCGCCATAGCAAGAGCCGTCGGCATTGAAGGGGCCGGTCCCGGTGCCGCGCAGGAAGGAACCGCACTGGCCAAAGGCAACCTTACTCCTTCCGCGCAAGCACAATTGCTGAAGACCTCGGTATTTGCCCGAATGTCCCCGTCTGAAAAACTCAATCTGATTGATCTGCATCAGAAGAATGGCGCCGTGGTCGCCATGACAGGGGATGGTGTCAATGATGCCCCTGCCCTGAAAAAAGCCGACGTCGGCATTGCCATGGGTCTGCGCGGCACGGAAGTCGCCAAACAGGCCGCCGAGATGATCCTCAAGGATGATGCTTTCGCCTCCATTGTCATCGCCATCCAGCAAGGCCGGGTAATTTACGCCAATATCCGAAAATTTGTAATCTATCTGCTGTCGTGTAATCTCAGTGAAGTCCTGGTGGTCACCACATGCCTTCTGGCCGGCTTTCCCCTGCCTCTACTCCCTCTGCAAATCCTGTTTCTCAATCTGGTCACGGATGTTTTTCCGGCCTTGGCTCTGGGGTTTGGTCAGGGCGATGCGGAAATCCTGAAACGCCCTCCTCGGGCGCGGAGCGCCGCCCTTATTGAACCACGCCATTGGCAGGCTATTATCGCCTATGCCATCATTATGACTTTGTCTGTTGTCGGGGCATTTCTCTGGGCGCACAGACATCCGGATTACAGTGCCGACGGCGCCAACAGCATTGCGTTTCTAAGTCTCGCCCTCGGACAGCTCTGGCACGTCTTTAACATGCGCAGCCGCCGGGCAGCCCTGCTGAAAAATCAGGTTATGCAGAACCCCTATGTCTGGGGTGCCATCGGGATTTGTCTGAGCCTGCTGGCCGCCGCCTTATACTGGCCGCTTCTGGCGACGGTTCTGCATCTTGAAATTCCTGATCAAAAGGGATGGCTGGTCATTGTGTTCGCCAGCCTTATCCCTCTGCTGCTTGGGCAGATTTTTAAATTTACCCCCCCGAGCAGATCCTGACCTTTTAAGGGACTAGAACGATTGGAATCCCAGCCTTATGCGCGAGGGAATTGGCTACGCTGCCCAACAAAAGGTCTTTCACTTTCGACCGCCCCTGACGACCCACAAAAATCATATTCGCATGATTTTTCTTGGACTGTTCATGAATAACTTCGACAGGGTGTCCCCAGAAAATTTTCGCTGACAGTGGGACCCCGGAATCCTTAAACCGCCGCATCAGAGGTTCCAGTATTTCTTTGCGTTCTGTTTCTTCATCAGCTTTTTTATCTACAATAGGCGGTGAGACTTCCGGCATATAAAGCGGGTAGTATTTCGCCCACGGAACAACTGTGACAAACCGAACTTCCGCATCCGTTTTCTGAGCAATATTCACCGCCCGTTCGGCTGCACGCTCACTACAATCGCTGCCGTCGACCGCAACCAAATATACCGGTTTACTCATTATTTATCTCCTTTTCATAATCACGTTTATGCTCTTCACATTTAACACCCGGCAAGCCTACCCCATGAACCAGATATTTTTCTTGACCATAATCAATATATTAAGCTTTCTCTCTTGTCATACATTTATCATCGTCCTGAAAAAAATTCTGCAATCTTAGGCAGTCCTTCATCAGGCAAAACACGCACTATTTGACAGATTGGCCAAAAAGGATCACAATCAGTATACCTCCACTGTAACATGTTTACTGATATGTGTTCCGGGCAGTATATATTGAATAAAGTTGAATAAAGAAAATGTATACTGAATAAAAAAGACCGGACATTCCGACATAGAAACTTGTGTATACTATGCTTAATTTATCGCTGAACAGTCGCCTTCATATTCTCATCGGAATGCTTGTTACGAGTATTACCGCCATCGCCGCTATCACAACCTTACAATATGTCCAAAACGATAAACTCGCCGAACTTGAGCTTCGCGCCCAGCGTACGGTCGATTTACAAGCCAATGCACTGGTACGCCCGCGCTGGGAATTGGATAAAGCCGCTGAAAGAGCCCTGCTGAACGCCTTGAAAACCGATGAGGATCTCCTGTATGCCGCACTTGAAACGGGCGACGCCAATCATTCGATAGCAGTCGGAGAAAAACCGGCACCGTCTTCTGATGTGATTAATGTAAGCCGTAAAATTGTTCATACCGTTGGCGAGAAAGAAATCCCCCTCGGCACATTGTCTCTGGTTTTCTCCAAAGCCTCGCTTAATGAATTCCGAACCACAATGATCATTAGTGGCATCATCGCCACCATTGCCTTCGTCAGCATTACACTTGGGGGAATTTTCATTGCCCTGCGCCTGTTTGCACGTCCCCTGAAAGAACTCACTGAATCAATTATGCAGTTGGCCAACGGCGACCATACCGTGAACGTTCCGTCGCTTGAGCGGGATGATGAAATCGGCAAAGTCGCCGCCGCGGTACAGACGTTCAAGAAATACGCCATTGACAATATTAATCTGCAAAAAGAAGCTCTGGGCGAACGAACCCAAAAGGAAGAAGAAGCCCGCCGCGCCATGGTCGCCCATCAGGCCAGTAAAGAAAAATCCCGGTTTCTGTCCAATATGAGCCATGAACTCCGCACCCCCCTGAATGCTATTCTGGGATTCAGCCAGTTACTTGAATCAAGCAAAAGAGAAAAATTATCAGACCGGCAGAGAAAACACCTCGGGCATATCACCAAAGGGGGAAACCATCTTCTCAACCTGATCAATGACATTCTTGATTTGTCAAAAATCGAGGCCGGTAAAATGGTTATGTCCCTCGAAACCATAAACAGCCGAAGCCTGATCAATGACTGCCTGACCTTCGCCAAGCCCATAGCACATAAGAAAAAAATCAAGATACAAGACCGCAGCCCCACCAATCTGCCAGCGCTGCACGCCGATCACCTGCGGGCAAAACAGGTTATTCTCAATTTATTTTCAAACGCCATAAAATATAACCATGAGAACGGCCTCATCTGGGTTGAGACAGAACGGGTTAAGGACAATATGCTGAGAATAAGCATTAGCGATTCAGGCTATGGCATTCCCAAAAACAAGCAAGTCGACCTGTTTCAGCCGTTTCAACGCCTGGGGGCTGAAACCACTGATATTGAAGGCAGCGGCATCGGGCTTGTTCTCACAAAAAGAATGGTTGAAGGCATGGGTGGCGCCATCGGTTTTGAAAGCACCGAAAACAAGGGGAGCACCTTCTGGATTGATCTGCCGCTGGCCACCATAGACGAAGACAAGGATGAACCTTCCCCCATTGACGCAGAAGAGACGGAAAATGCCCTTCCCGACCAGTCACATCTGATGCTCTATGTCGAGGACAATCCTTCCAATCTGGCTCTGATGGAAGGCATCGTCGACGAAATTCCAAACCTTACCCTGGTTTCCGCCCATTCTGCCGAACTGGGGCTGGTTTTGGCGGAAGAACTGAAGCCTGATATCATTATACTTGATATCAACTTGCCGGGAATGGATGGATTTGAAGCCGTAAAACGTCTGAGACAGGCCGAAGGCACAAAAAAACTACCTGTGATCGCCCTGAGCGCCAACGCCATGCCACAGGATATTCGCAGAGGGGAGAATTCGGACTTTAACGACTATCTGACAAAACCCATCAATCTGCCGAAACTGATCCACACGCTGCAAGCAGCTCTCGGGGACCAGGCCCAGATGGAAACGCCATAATGCCCAGCCTACATTATGGACAGCGCCGCGAAATATACTCCCGCCAGAACTAATGTTTCCACAAGAATAAGAAATATCGGCCGCCAGCCCAGTGAGAACATCACCTTCAGGGATGTTTTCATGCCCACTGCTGTAATGGCCATGACCAGAAGCCACTTGCTGCTGTTCTGCAACAGGCCCGAAACCTGATCCGGGATAAGGTGCAGGGAATTACCCCCGACCAACACCAAAAAGCCGATCAGAAAAAAAGGAAAGATAAAACGACGGGGTGCGGCATCTTCCCCGCTCCGCTTGCTAAACCCTAATGCAAATAAAAACAATACCGGCACCAACATAAAAACCCGGATCAGTTTGATAATAATCGCCTGATCCCCGGCCTCTTCCGATATGCTGTAGCCCGCGCCGACCACTTGCGAAACATCATGAATGGTGCCGCCGATCAACATTCCGGCCTCATAATCCGCAAACCCCAGAAACCCGATGATAACCGGATAGAACACCATCGACATGGTGCCCATGGCGGTCACGCCGACCACGGCGATCAGCGTATTTTTCTCCAGGGTTTTCGATGGTGGCATCACCGCCGAAAGCGCCAAAGCCGCAGAAGCGCCACAAATTGCTGTCGCTCCGCCAATCAACAGCCCCTGTTCCCGGTCAAGCCTCAGCAGCCGCGCCAAAATCACCCCTGTGACAATAATGCCCCCCGTCGCCAGCACCACCAGGCTCAAGGTGCCAAATCCAAGTGCCGTGAAGTCGGAAAGCATGATCCGCGCCCCGATCAAAGCCACCCCGACACGCAATATAGTTTGCGACGTGAAATGCACGCCACGTCGCGTCGGGCCTTCCTGAGACATAAAGTGAAACACCATACCGAGCAAAAGACACAGCAACATCACAGGCGCCTCATAATGCTGCGAAATAAACGTCGCCGCCAAGGCGACTGCGCCACAAACCAACACCCCGGGGGTCACCGCCTTGATCTTATCGGCCCATGGCTCCACATCACGCCCTGTGTACGGCTGTACCCCCTCAATGGAGTCCAGATACTCATATTTACTTAATTCATCTGCTGGGTTACTCATAACGCCCTGATTTCTATTCATTTAGGCCTGTTCATCCAGATATGTCATACGTGACCGGGATCATACAAACGAGAGAATGATCCGCCACAGGCCCGGCATATATCTTGCCTGATTATAATTTTTGCTACCTTAACATAGTCTTGTTCATCGACCAGAGAAGAATGCAGCCCAATGCGGAGAAAGAATTTAATCCGCCCTTCACCCAAAACATGTTATACGTCATACTTAATGTATACGCCGTGCTGCTCGCCCCACGACAAACCAAACCATTGATTGACTTTCGTCCCGGCGGGTGATACCTACCGCCCCTGCACGCGGCCCGTAAGTATTGGGGCCCCTATCACTGTTGAAAGTTAAGACCATGCCTAAATTTGCGGAACTAGACCTGCGCGATCCGATCCTTCGGGCCGTCAAGGAAAGCGGCTATGAAGATATGACGCCGATTCAAAGTCAGGCCATTCCAAAAGTTCTGGGTGGTCAGGATCTGATCGCCGTGGCCCAGACCGGGACCGGTAAGACCGCTGCCTTTTCCCTGCCCATCATTCAGATGTTGCTGAAAGGCGAAGGTCAACGCGATCACCGCACCGCCCGTTCCCTGATCCTGGCGCCAACCCGCGAACTCGCGGTTCAAATCGCCGAGAACATTAAGGCCTACACCACGCATCTGCATCTACGCACGACCATGGTATATGGCGGCGCGTCCTCCAAACCACAAATCAAGGCGATGCTCCCCGGCGTTGATATCCTGATCGCGACCCCGGGTCGTCTGCTGGATCTGGTGAACCAGAAACATATTAACCTGGGTCAGGTCGAATATCTCGTGCTTGATGAAGCCGACCGGATGCTGGACATGGGCTTTATCCGCGATATTGAAAAAATCATTCGTTATCTGCCGCAAAAACGCCAAAACCTGTTGTTCTCCGCCACCATGCCGAAAGCCGTGGAAAAACTCGCCAACAATATTTGTGATCGCCCGGCCCGCATTGAAGTGGCTCCGGCTTCGACAACGGCGGAAAAGGTCGAACAACATGTATTGATGGTGCCCAAGGCCCGCAAGCGCAACCTGCTGGCCCATATGCTGAAAGATGAGGCCCTGAAACGGGTGATTGTCTTCACCCGCACCAAACACGGCGCCAACCGGGTCGCAACTCATCTGGAAAAACTCGGGATCACATCCAGCGCCATTCACGGCAACAAATCCCAGAACGCCCGGCAGAAATCGCTGAACGATTTTCGGTCCGGCGGCATTCGCGCCCTGGTGGCCACCGATGTGGCGGCGCGGGGCATAGATGTCGACGGCATCACCCATGTGATCAACTATGACCTGCCGAACGAGCCGGAAAGCTATGTTCACCGCATTGGCCGGACCGCCCGCGCCGGCGCCACCGGCATTTCCTTTTCCTTCTGTGATCATGAAGAACGGGAATATCTGCGGGATATCGAGAAGATTATCCGCAAAAAAGTGCCGCTTTATGTGGAGCATCCTTATCACTTTGAAGGCGTCGAAGACATGCCGGTTGTTCCCGGTCATACCGATGAAGACAATAACGGTCGTCCCGGCGCCCCACGTCGGCGCAATAACTCTGGCAAGCACAAGCCGAACCGGCGCATCAACCAGCCCAAGGCCCACAGTGACAAGCCCGGCGGCAGTCGGCCTAATAAAATGACCCCCAAGCCCAAGGGCGCACGCCCTGATGGCGCAAAAGCCAAAGCCGGGCGTCCTGCCAATCGCCGCGCCCGTCCGGCCCGCGGCTAAAACCGCGGCTCAATGCTCATGCCGCGCCATTACAGGAAATTTCCGAGCAACGAATGATATCTGGCTTTTTCGTGCAGATTATTATGTCCGGTGCCTTTGATGGTCTCTACCATCACCTGCGCCGTCGGGAAGGCTCTTATCAGATGGCTGGAATATTTAGCCGGGATCATCAGGTCATGTTCGGCCAAGATCACCAATGTCGCGGCGGTCACTTTCCGGACTTGCGCCAGAGAATTAAATTTATCCTTCAGAATAAGCCACATGGGGAAAATCGGATAACTGTCCTGAGCGATATGCTCGACACTGTCATAAGGGGTGATCAGGACAAGCTTCGCAATGGGCTTCATAGACGCCAGATAAGTCGCCACGCCCGTCCCGAGGCTTCGCCCAATCACTGACAGGCTTTCATGCCGCGGGGCGACACGGTCATATATATCCGCCGCATCTGAATAGAGCGCATGTTCAGAAGGGGCGCCACTGCTGCCGCCATAGCCACGATAATTGACAAAGTAAATCGTATGATGAGGGAAAGTTTTAGTGAAATCCGGACCGTTTTTCACCACCGGTTCCCCCACCCCGCCGAAATATAGGATGGCATCAGACTTTCCCCGGTTCAGAGTAACAATATTCAGGATCTCGCCATCTATCGCCATCTTTTCAGTATAGTAGGGATGATTTTCTTCCGCCGTAGGGAAATAAATAAGATCGCGCTGGAAAGTGAATAAATAGGCCCCGATAATGATATAGGACACCGCCATACTTCTGATTACAATCCAAAAAAATCTCATTTACTCTACCCTTCTCATCACCCCTCAACAATATTTTACCATAAGAAGACGCCTGGTTCTGCCGCTCCGAATGAACCGGTATGATCGGGAACTTCTCACGAACCATTATAATTTAGAAACAACTAATGTTCCGTGAAGAAATGTGGCTAACAAAAGATGAAGATAAGAGATTGAAGCGGCGGCGCAGCGTATTCTGGCCTGCCCCGCCGATACTTGAGAGCAGATTAATGTTTCGTAACGAAGGATATAGAAGTGCAAAACAGTGACAAAAAAATGGCTCAGAAGCCTAAACCCGCGCCAGCGCCTGTTCCAGATCGGCGAGAATATCGGTGGCATTCTCCAGCCCGGCGGAAATGCGCACCAGACCTTCGGTAATGCCATATTTAGCGCGTTCTTCCGGCTCGTAAGGTGAATGGGTCATGGAGGCCGGATGCTCGATCAGGGTTTCCGCATCCCCGAGACTGACCGCGATCTTGCAGAGATCCAGGCTATTGAGGAACTTCAATCCTGCATCATGGCCACCGGTCAGTTCAAACGCCACCATGCCGCCAAACCGGGCCATCTGGGCCTTGGCGAGTTCATGCTGCTCGAAAGAAGGCAGGCCGGGAAAATACACTTTTTCCACTTTGCTGCTGGCCTCGAACATGGCAGCGATCTTTTCCGCATTATCGCAATGACGTTCCATGCGCAGTTCCAGAGTTTTCAGCCCCCGGGAGATCAGAAACGCGTTCATCGGTGACAACACCGCGCCGGTCATATCCTTCAGACCCACATAGCGGATCTGCTCCATATCCTCGGCGCTGGACAGGATCACGCCCGCCATCAGGTCGCCATGCCCACCAAGATATTTGGTGGCGCTATGCACGACGATATCGGCGCCGAGTGTGATGGGATTCTGCAAATAAGGCGTCATATAGGTATTATCCACCACCACGCGGGCGTCCACCGAATGGGCGATCTCGGAGACCGCTTTGATGTCCACGATGCGCATATTGGGGTTGGCCGGGGTCTCGAAATACACGATCTTGGTTTTGGCGGAGATTTCCTGCGCCAGATTTTCCGGATCACGCATGTCCACATGCCGCACCGTGATGCCGAATTTTTCCAGGCCATGACGGAAATAGGCAAAGGTACAACCATACAAGGTTTCATCGACCAGGATTTCATCCCCGGGGGCAACGAAGGACCAGAAGACAGAAGTAATCGCCCCCATGCCGGACGCCACCGTCAGACAGGCTTCCGCTCCTTCCAGGTCGGCGAGCTTGTTTTCCAGTTCCGTGAGGGTCGGATTTCCCAGACGGCTATAGATATAGCCCCCCTCTTCTCCGGCAAAGCGTGCACCGCCCTGCTCGGCGGTTTCAAATTCGAAAGTCGACGTCATATAAATGGGAGAAGTCAGCGCTCCGTGCGGGTCTTTGTGATCCCGACCGGCATGGATGGCGCGGGTGGCGAAACCTCTTTTTTTCGGATCAAGTGATGACATGACGTACCTCGTAATTTACTGTAATATAATGAACTTACGCAGGATACCATGACGGGGAACAAATTATGCTATATATCAGTATATAGGAAATATAAGGTGGTATTTATGCAAATTAAGGAAACAGATTGAAACTTTATGCTCAAATTCAATAAAGATTTTTCTCCCGAATATGGCGAAGTCACCCAGATTTCACCGCTCATCCGGCGACTCGTCGCCCCCAATCCCTCCCCCTTCACCTTTCATGGCACCGGCACCTATATTATCGGCACCGACAACGTCGCCATTATTGATCCTGGGCCGGAAATCGCCTCGCATCTGCACGCCCTGGAAACCTTTCTGGAAGACCGGACATTAAGCCATATTCTCATTACCCATAACCATATGGACCACTCGCCGGCCGCCGCCCCCCTGAAACAGGTTACCGGGGCGGAAGTTTACGCCTTTGATGTCACCGGGCAGGCCAAAATTGAAAGCCACGCAGAAGAAGGCCGTGACCGTCATTTCAAACCCGATCATATTGTTAAGGATGGTGATATGCTGTCGGGTCCGGACTGGACCATCGACGTGATCCATACCCCTGGCCATTTGTCGAACCATGTCTGTTTTGCCCTGCGGGAGGAAAAGGCCCTGTTCAGCGGCGATCATGTGATGGGCTGGTCAACCTCGGTTGTATCGCAACCCGATGGCGACATGCAGGCCTATCTCACGAGTCTGGAGAAATTGCTGCCACGTGACGATGTGATCTATTACCCCACCCACGGCGCCCCCATTCATCAGCCGCAGGCCTTTGTCCAGGGTCTGATTGACCACCGTCACGCCCGGGAATCACAAATCCTCGCCATCCTTGACACCAGCCCCCACACCATCGCGGAAATGGTCGAGATCATATACTGCGATGTCCCGAGCTACCTGCACCCCGCAGCAGCAAGTTCTATATTCTCCCATCTGATCCACATGGTTGATACCGGCCGGGTGATCTGCAAAGGTCCGATCACCCGGGACAGCCTGTTTTATCGCCCTCAAACCGCCGCGTGATAATAAGTAAGAAAAAAATCCCGGCAGAGGATCAGCATCCTGAAACCCCACTCGCCCATGACCTGAATAACTAATCTGCATTACACCATTTTTTTAATTTTCGTTCTTGATTTGTTCAAACCTTCTCCTTTATAGTGCTCCCCCGGTCCCAGGGGTAGACTTTTACCTTGGTTCTCCGTCTGGTATTGGGTAAATTTAATACATTAATAAAGGTCAAGTAGCCGGCGCTTTTTTCGCAGAACAAGCTATAGATATTCAGGGACCAAAAATGAAACTCACCCGCCAAAGTCTCAACAACCCGGCCGCCGTCGCCATTGTCGCCGCCGTAATGATGGTGCTCGGCTTTGTGTCCATGATTAACATGCCGGCACAACTGCTGCCCAATATCCAGAAGCCCGTGATCACCGTCATTAATGCCTGGCCCGGCGCCTCACCTGCAGAAATAGAATCCGAGATCACCGTGCCCGTCGAGGAGGTCTTGCAAGGCACCCCCGGCATGACCGAAATGGTGTCCTGGAGTCTGGGCAATTTTGGCTTTATGCAGCTCGAGTTTGCCCTGGAGACCGACATGACCCGGGCATTGATCGAGGTGATCAGCCGCCTGAACCGGCTGCGCCCCCTGCCCGCCAATGCGGAAAAGCCGCAGATCATGGTTGGCGAATGGGGCGACGCCAATGACACATTGATCGAATATTATGTCCAGATGTTGCCCGGTTATGAAGACCGGATGCTGGAAAATTCGAAATACATGCGCGACGTGGTGGTGCCGGAACTGCAATCTCTCTACGGTGTATCCCGCATTGAATTTGACGATTCCTTTAGCGGCGATGGCCAGCAACTCCAGATTATTTTTGACCCTTACCGCGCTGCGGAACTGGGAATTGATATCGCCCGGGTGCCCGCCCGGATCGGACGCTCCGCCGACCTGTCCAGCGGTTTTGTCGATGTGGGGCGGCGGCAATATTCCGTACGCTTTGAAGGCCGCTATGATGCCGATGAACTCGCCGGTCTGATTTTGGAATGGCGTGATGGCCTGCCGATCAAACTGGGTGACGTCGCCCGGGTCGAAGTCGGCCCGGGTCGTCTGGACGGCTTTATCTATCAAAATGGCAAGCCCAGTTTCCGCATGGCCATTTCCAAAACCAATGACGCCAACGTCCTTGAAGCCCTGGACGGTGTAAAACAAAAGATTGAAGAACTCAATAACTCCACCCTGAAGGATCGGGGAATGAAGGCGCAATATTCTTTTGACCCCGGCCTTTATATCAACCGGTCGATTAACCTGCTCGGCAGCAATCTGGTGATCGGGATGATTTTGGCGGTGGGCGTACTCTGGGCCTTCCTGCGTCAATGGCGCGCGACCTTTCTGATCTCTCTGGCGATCCCCACGTCGCTGCTCGCCACCTTCGTCATCCTCAGCCTGACAGGCCGCACGCTGAATGTGATCTCGCTCGCCGGGCTTGCTTTCGCTTCAGGGATGGTGCTGGATGCGGCGATTGTCGTGCTGGAAAATATTATTCGCCTGAGAGAGCGCGGAGAAAGTGCCGCGGAGGCCAGTGACAAGGGGGCAACCCAGGTCTGGGGCGCGTTGCTGGCGTCCACAGCAACCACCGTCGCCATCTTCATTCCCATCATGTTCCTCGAAGACGCCGAAGGCCAGATGTTCGCCGACCTGGCCATGACCATCGCCATCAGCGTCAGCGTCTCCCTTCTGGTGGCGGTAACCGTTTTGCCGACGGCCGCCCGTTACTGGATGAAAACCCTGCCCGAAGTCGAAAAAGATGAAACCTTCTGGGACCATCTGGCCGATCGCCTCATGACGTTGACCAACAGCAGGAAAAAGCAGGCCGGCTGGGTGTTCGGTCTGGTGTTTTTCTCGCTCGCAACCACGTTCCTCCTGTGGCCGCAAAGTAACTATCTCCCCGCCGTGGAACGGGATACGGTTGACAGTTTTCTCTTTTTCCCGCCCGGCACCAATGTGGACACCGCCAACAAAGAAATTGCCCAGGTGATTGATCAGCGCATTCAGCCATACCTCTTCGGGGAAAAGCAACCGAAGGTGCGGGAATATTTCTTCTGGTCCTTCCCCGGCATGTCCGGCGGCTGGCTGGCGCTCAACGGCGAAGACGGGGCTGACTTGGAAAAACTGCAAGCCTTGGTGCAGAGCGAGATCATCGCCAATATCCCTGACCTGTTCGGCTTTACCATGCGCCGCAGCCTGTTTGGTGGTTTTGACAGCGCCAACAGCGTCGAACTGCGCATGACCTCCCGCAACCTCTCCGCCGTCAAGGAAGCCGCCATGCAGGGCATGGGCATTGTCATGGGCAGCATTCCCGGCGCCACCGCCAACCCGCAGCCCGACCCTTTTGCCGACGCCAGTGAGCTGAAATTTGAACCCAATGACGTGCGTCTGGCCGAAGTGGGCTGGACACGTCAGGACCTGTCTATGGTGGTGATGGAATTGGGACAAGGCGCGTGGCTCGGGGAATATTTCAACGGTCAGGATCGGCTCGACATCTACCTGAAATCGGAAACCTTCCAGACACCGGAAGAGATGATTGATCTGCCTGTACAGACACCGAAAGGGGGGCTGGTGCCGCTCGGGGAACTGGCGACTATCAGTAAGGTTTTGGCCCCCAGCGCCATCGTGCATTTTGACCGTATCCGCGCCTATAGCCTTTCCGTCAATCCGCCGCCCGGCATGTCCCTGGAAGAATTGATTAGGCAGCTTGAACAGAAGGTTGAACCGCAATTGCGCGCCCTTCTCCCCGCCGATGCCGCCATCAGTTATGCCGGAAGCGCCAAGGACCTGCAACGGGCGTTGATCACTCTCGGCGGCAATGCGCTTATGGCGCTAGGTCTGTTGATCCTGATCATGGCGGGTCTGTTTCGCTCTCTGAAAGCGGCCCTGCTGGTGGTAATTTCCATCCCCTTGGCCAGTGTTGGGGGTGTGCTCGCCATCACGCTGCTGAACAAGATCAAATTCCAGCCGCTCGACCTCCTTGGTATGATCGGTTTCATCATCCTGCTCGGACTGGTGGTCAATAACGCCATCCTGCTGGTGGCTCAAACCCGTACTGCCGAAAGCCGTGGCATGACCCGCCCGGAGGCCGTGCGTCAGGCTCTGCGCCTGCGCCTGCGCCCGATCTTCATGAGCACGCTGACCAGCCTGTTCGGCATGCTGCCTTTGCTGCTTGTACCGGGCTCCGGCAGCGAGATTTATCGCGGCATGGCGGCGGCGATTGTCGGGGGCATGAGCGTCTCGACAATCTTTACCCTGATCCTGCTGCCCAGTCTGTTGCAACTAACTCATCGAAAGCGACCTACACCCGCACAACCAGAAATACAACAAACAAATCTCAAGCCCGCCGAATGATGGTGCTTGACAAGGAACACGGAAGAAACACCCCTCCCATGCATCAATTAAAGAGCAAAATAGCGGCCCACCTATTGAGCCTCGCCGCCGTATCAAGTCTGTTTATGTCTCCCGCAGCCGCCTATCAGGCGCCGCCGCAAATGCCGCCAGCGCATGTGGAAGTCATCACGGCCGCTGAGCATTTAATGGCACCACAAATGGACGTCACCGGAACCGTGGTGAGCCTGCAGGATTCCCGCATTTCTGTTGAGGTGGAGGGCCCGCTGCAGTGGATCGCCGAAGTGGGGACAGCTGTTGAAAAAGGCGATATCATCGCCCGTATGGATAACAGGCTCCTGGCCCTTGCCCTGCGTCAGGCAAAGGCCAACCTGAAACGGTTACAAGCCGATATGGTGTTCCGCAATCAGGAAGTAAAGCGTTTCGAAGACCTGTCGGCCCGTAACAATGCCTCCAAGGCCCGACTGGAAGAAACCATCGCCCAACGGGAAATGCTGCATCATGAAATTCAGAATGCCCAAGCCCTGGTGGAACGGGCCCGCGGCGATGTGGAACGCGCCAATATTCGCGCCCCTTTCCCCGGCCATGTGGTCACCCGCCTCGCCAATATCGGGGAATATCTGATTGTCGGGGAAGAAGTTATTCGTCTGGTCAACACCCGCAATCTGGAAATCAGCCTGCCCGCCCCGATCAGCATCACGCCCTACCTTCATAGCGGCGACAAAATTTCCGTTCTGGATGACCGGGGCATCCATCAGTTGCCGATTAAACGCATCGTGCCGGTCGGTGACATGGTGTCCCGCATGGTACAGGTTCTACTCGCCCCCGGTGAAGAACCGTGGATCGTTGGCACCCCCGTCAAGGTCAGCCTGCCCAAAGGCACGCCGAAACGGGCGGTTGCCGTGCCCCGCGACGCCTTGATCTACAAGGCCGGCTCGGTCTATGTCTACAAAGTTGGCCCGGATATGAGTGCTGAACAGGTCAAAGTCGAAATTGACGCCGCAGTCGGCCTGCTGGTCTCCCTGAAAAAAGGGCTACAGGCCGGGGACAAGGTGATCATTCGCGGCGGGGAACGTCTGCAACCAGGGCAAAAGGTGGTGATTAAATCCGGCACCTGACCGACTCTGACGCGAGGTGGCATAAGTATATATCTTTACCTTTTGTACTTGATATGTTCTTGTTGTTGAGTTTATACTGTCGGCCCTTCAGCCAGCAGAGACTCCAAGATGTTAAAAGCGTCCTCCACCTTGCGGTGGATTTATATTGACCTGAACAGCTATTTTGCCAGTGTGGAACAACATCTCAATCCGCATCTGCGGGGACGTCCTGTGGCGGTGGTACCGACCATGAATACGGACAGCACCTGCGCCATTGCCGCCAGTTACGAGGCCAAGGCGCTTGGCATCAAAACCGGCACCATGATCTATCAGGCCCGGCGCCTCTGCCCTGATCTTCACGTCGTGCCGGCGCGCCATGATCGATATGTCGAGTATCACCATCTGATCATGGCGGAAATCGAACATCATATTCCCTTGACCAAAATCTGCTCTATCGACGAAGTCGCCTGCCGGTTACAGGGAAGTACACAAGACAAGACACAGGCCATTGCCCTCGCCCACCGCATCAAACAGGGGATATCAGATAATGTCGGGATCTGTTTACGCAGTTCCATCGGCATCGCCCCCAATCGTTTCCTCGCCAAGGTCGCCAGCAATTTGCACAAACCCGATGGTTTGACCGTGATCGAATCCCATGAATTGCCGGATCGGCTGGTCCACCTGAACCTGCGTGATTTGCCCGGCATTGGCCGGCGCATGGAAAGGCGGCTCAGCGATGCGGGCATCACCAGCCTGAAGGCGTTCTGGGACCTGGACCCGCGCCACGCCCGAAAGCTCTGGCACAGTGTCGAAGGCGAACGCTTCTGGTATGCTTTACGCGGTGTCGAAATCGCTGATCCTCCCGAAAATCAACGTCAGACCGTCGGCCACAGCCATGTGTTATCCCCCGCCATGCGTCCCCGTGCGAAAGCCCGTAATGTTGCCCGGCGTCTAACGGTCAAGGCCGCCACCCGCATGCGCCGCCTGGGTTTTCACGCCACATTTTACAATCTTTATGTGCGCTATGATGTCAAGCGGTCTCCCCATCAGAAGCCCGGACCTGACCGTTGGCAAGGCTATGTCAAATTGCCCCCGACCCAGAATAACTTCACTCTTCTCACCAATCTGAATAGCTTGTGGAACGCCATACCCGATAGCCGCGAAAGTCAACGCATCCTGCAAGTTTCCGTGGCCCTGTATGGCCTTATCCATCAAAATGATATCATGCCCGACATGTTTCAGGCCTTGAATGACCCTCTGTCCCGGGAACATAAAAAGCATGACCGTTTGTCCAAAGCCATGGATAGTGTCAATAAACGATTTGGCTTTGATACCATCGTCGTCGGCAGCCTGCCGGAGCCGATGGCCCGCTTCACTGGCAGTAAAATCGCCTTCACCCGTATTCCGCAAAAAGACGAATTCCATGAATGACACAAAAATTTCACACCCCAAAGACAGCAATTACCTTGCCAACCTTGACACCACGGGCTAAACCTCCATCTATAAGAATATGGAATAAACTCATTTGGGTTGGAGTAAGTTATGTCTATACCGCTGACGGGCCAAGGGGCCCCTAGTGACGCCGAACTTCTGGAAGAAATCAATCGGCTGCGGGTCGAAAAAAATGCGGTGATCCTGGCCCATTACTATCAGGATGGCAAGATTCAGGATCTGGCGGATTTTGTCGGCGACAGCCTTGATTTATCCCGCAAGGCCGCCTCGACAAACGCCGACGTCATCGTCTTTTGCGGTGTGCGCTTCATGGCGGAAGTCGCCAAGATCCTCAGCCCGGAAAAGACCGTTGTGTTGCCGGACATGGACGCCGGATGCTCTCTCGAAGACAGCTGCCCGGCTGACGAATTCGCGACATTCCGTGCCAAGCACCCTGACCATATCAGTCTGACCTATATCAACTGTTCTGCCGCGGTGAAGACCCATTCCGACATCATCATCACGTCAAGCAACGCCCGCCATATCATCGACCAGATCCCCGAAGATCAACCCATCCTGCTGGCGCCGGACCAACATCTCGGCGGCTATCTCGCCAAGGAAACTGGCCGCGACATGGTCCTGTGGCCCGGCTCCTGCATCGTGCATGAACGTTTCTCGGAAAAAGAACTGATCAAGCTGAAAGCCGAACATCCTGATGCGCCGGTGGCGGCCCACCCGGAATGCCCGGCCCATATTCTCAATCATGCGGATCACGTGGGGTCCACCTCCTCTATCCTGAAATATGTGCTGGAGCATGCGGCGGAGACTTTCATTATCGCCACCGAACCGGGCATCATCCATCAGATGGCAAAAATGTCACCGGAGAAGACCTTTATCGGCGCGCCTGGCATGGACGGCGTCTGCAACTGCAACCAATGCCCCTATATGGCGCTCAACACCCTGGAAAAGCTGCGTGATTGTCTGCGCGACCTGACGCCGGTGATTGAGATCAGCGAAGCCGACCGCATCGCCGCCAAGGCGCCGCTCGACCGGATGCTGGAAATGTCGCCGCCCATCGCTCAAAACCGGCCGCCCAAATCCGGCCGGGCCTACTGATATGTCAGAATGTCCGCTGTTTAAGGAAGAAATGCGCCAGTTCATCAAAAACGCCCTTGATGAAGACGTGGGGCGCGGCGACCTGACCACATTGGCCACCATTCCGGCGGACCTCAATCTCTCAGCTGCCATGATCACCCGCGAGCCTATTGTCATCGCGGGCATGTTTCTCGCCATTGAAGTGATCAAGACCTGCGACCCCGCCGCCCAGATCGAAATCGTTGCGGGCGATGGGCTTGAGGTTATGGCGGGCAGCACCCTTCTTAAAATCACGGGCAACGCGCAAAAATTGCTTACGGCGGAACGCAGTGCGCTGAATATCCTGCAACATCTGTCAGGCATCGCCACCCTGACCCGGGCATACGTCCGCAGGATTGAGCATACGGACTGCCGTCTGCTCGACACCCGCAAGACCATTCCCGGCTATCGCAAACTGGCGAAATACGCCAGTCGTATGGGCGGAGCCATGAACCATCGCATGCGGCTTGATGATGGGGTCCTGATCAAGGACAACCATATCGCCCGCGTCGGCAACATCAAGGCGGCGATTGACGCCGCGCAGGCCTACGACATCAAGGCCAGCACCATTGGCCTGACGGTGGAATGCGACACCCTGGATCAGGCCGCCGAAGCGGTCCAGGCCGGGGCTGACCGGCTGTTGCTGGATAATATGAGCCTGGATCAACTCTGCCATGCGGTTGCCCGCTACAAAGGCCAGGTGGCGCTGGAGGCGTCGGGTGGTGTGACGCTGGACACCATTGGCGACATCGCCGACACCGGCGTCGATTTTATCTCCGTTGGCCGCATTACCCAATCCGCCCCCGCCGTCGACATCGGCCTCGATTATCTGGATTGAGAGCTTAGCGGTAACGCCCGCGCGGCGGAGGATGTATCGCCCATGGACAACGTTGTCGATGGATGCACTAAGTCATCATTGCGGAACCTCCAATTATAACCTGTCGCGACTGGGGTGAATTTCTCGATTTGCACCCCAATATGCGAGAGCTTATACGGAAGCACCTCCCCTCCGCTATCACGATTAATCCTGCCTTCTCACCTCCCGCGGGTCAATTTTTGAGCCGGATCACTGCGCCATTTTAAACGTTACCCTATGCAAGACACCTTCTGTTCGAACACGTTGGCCATTTTGGATGGAAGGCGCATAGCGAAACTTGGACAAAGCTTCATGAGCGGCTTTTTCAAAATCCCGTATATTTTCCCCTTCAAGGGTTTTAATATTTTCTACCTGCCCTGACGCCGTCACCACAAATTCCGCAATGACAAACCCTTCCTTACCGCTGCGCGCCGCAGATAGGGGATAGGTAGGCGCTATTTTGTAGAGGGGATCGATCTCCCGGTCAAAATCCGTGGGACGTTCCGTGGCGACCGCAATGCAATGTTCCGTCGCCTTATCTTTATCCCCCTTGCCCTCATATGCCCCCACGAGAAAAGCATGGACCTGCAAGGTCATGTCATGGCCTTTGGGGAAGTTCTTTTCATACACCTGCAAAACAGCTTCCAACTTCTCCGCAGCTTGTCGATGTTTTCTGAAAGAGGCGTCTACTTTAGCTAACCAAAATAAAGCTTGCGCGGTTTTGACGTGATCTTCTCCATAGACCTCTAAATAATGATCATGAGCTTTCTTGAGGTATCGACGTGCCGATCTCACCTCTCCATGAACGCCATAATAAGAACTGCCAAGCTCAAGCTCATAGTCGCCGATCACTTCTTTAGGCAACTGCAGATCTCTCGCCAACACCAAGGCCTTCATGCTCCATTTTGCCGCCTTTTCCTCCTCACGCGCATTGCGATAGGCCTGGGCCAGCAACCCGAGCTTATAGAGATAGGTTTCGTCTTCCGGCGCCTTCAATTTCTCAAGAATATCCACATGCTCCTGATAATAAGGCAGCGCGGCAAGGTATTCCCGCCGTTTCTCCAGCATTTGGGCCAGATTAAACGCCATCGTGGCATGAGACTTTGAATAAGCCCCGAATACAGGCGGCGATAGACTGTACATCTCCTGAGCCAGACCCAACGCCTTTTCTTCATCTCCCGCCTTCAGCGTGGTGATATAAGTTTTATAGAGTTGTGTGATATGGGCTTTTGGATCAGAATCGTCACCCGCGACTGAGGCCACCGGCGCCATCATCACAATTATACACATTAAGATTTTGATGAAATGATACATGATATCCCCTTTTTTTGTTTATCCCAACAGGGTATAGAGGAAGTCATTTTACATCAAGGAGATAATTTTGGAGTGAAATCGAATAACGTCAATCACTCCAAAATTTTACAGGCCAATTTAAATCGTACCCCTTCCCTTTCACCCCGCGTTCCCTATCGAATGGTTGGCGCATATTGGAAATGCCTTCGCGCCTCGTACCCCGCCTCACTGTCCCCAACTTTCAGGCTTAACTTATAGCCTGTATAAAATTCGGCCGGTGCTATCTTTCAGGTTATTCTCAACCGCGAAGGACGACACCGGCAAAGTCCCCCGTATCAGAGGCAGAAAAATTAGCGATAGACGGGGCATATCACCCTCTTTTTTTAATGCCTCAGATATCATCTTCACCACCTTTACTCCCTATATTCAAAAGTGATTTTGTGAAGAATACCTTCTGTCTTAACACGCTTGCCATTTTGGAGAGAGGGCACATATCTAAATTTTGCCGCGACATTATGAGCCGCTTCCTCGAAAATCTCTATATTTTCGCCGTCAATCGTTTTGATACCCTCGACTTCTCCTGTCTCCGTAACCGTGAACTCAACAATCACATGTCCTCCTATTCCTTTAAGCATAGCAGAATAGGGATATTCTGGCGCAACTTTAAAAAGCGATATAACTTCTTTATCAAACCCTTCGGGGCGGTGCTCAGCAGCGGCAATCGAGCGCTGGGTGGCTTTCTCAGCATCTCCCATTTCCACGTAAGCGCCGACCAATAAACCATAAAGTTCCCAGATGAGATGATGGCCATTCGAGAGTTCTCTCTCAAAAATCATACGCACCCGTTCAAATTTTTCAGCAGCCTTTTCAGAATCGTGATAATAGAAATCAACTTTAGCCTGCCAAAATAAGGCGTCTGCCACCTTTATATGATCTTCCCCATAGGCGTCCACAAAATGACTATAGGCTTTTTCAAAATAGCGCGCCGCCATTCCCCCTTTGCCAAAAGTCGTATAGTAAGTCCGCCCCAGATCCAATTCATAGGGAGCGATTTTCTCTGGCGGCAACTCCAAGCTCTTGGCCATATTTAAGGCCTTTTTGCCCCAAACGACAGCCTTCTTTAGCTCTTTGGCCTGCCGGTAGGTCTGAGCCAACAGCCCAAATTTGAATAGGTATGTTTCATCTTCAGGCGTTTCCAGGTGCTCTAAAATATCAAGGTGCTGCTGGTAAAGGTGCGCAGCCTCTTCATAGTTAGTGAAATGACTCTGCACCTGAGCCAGATTAAAAACAGCTGTGGCATGTATCTTCGATTTCTCCCCGTAAATCCGGCGCGAAAGATTATAAATCTCTACGGCTAGTGGTATGGATTTATCAGATGAACCGTTCTTTAAAACGGTTTTATATTCGTCATAGAGCTGAATGAGTTTTTGCTTTTCTGATGGATTCTCTTCCGCCACCCCATCCGGGGCCAACTCCAATAGCAGTACACCAAGCAAAAGAATGATTGGCCAGCGCATCACTTCCTCTATCCCTTATTATTAAGGAATATTATACTAATAGAAAGCACACACCACTTCAAGGTTGTATATGCATCTATTTTATCAGCGATGTTAAATCTGCGCCGGGTTCGGCATAACAAACCGCCGCACCACCCAACCGCTGACCCGCCAAATAAGCCAGGTCAAAAAGATCGAAACATATCCGTCAATAGCATAATGCCAACCAAGATGTACTGAACCAATCTGGATGATAACGAGAAAAACCAACATACCGTACCCGATATATCGATGCATTTGACGACCGGAAAAATACAGAAGCGCAGTCACCGCAACATGCATGCTCGGCATCGCCGATATCCCGCTGCCAATATTGGTATCGTTTTTCAGGTAATCCGCCCAAAGCATATCCTGGGTATTCAGGGCAAATATCCCGAAAGCACTGTTTTCGAACTGGCTATGATAGTGTCGTAAAATATCCATCATGGGGCCGTATATGCTGTTATCCCCGACAATATCGCCGTAATACACCGGACCGGCAGAAGAAAACAATACCGCCAGCAACGAACCGATCACCGGCCAGACAAGAACAAACGCAAGCAGAAACTGTAGACGTTCCTTACCGAAATGTACGTTCACTATGTGCCACAGCACATAAGAAAACATGATAAAGAACCACAGATTATAAAAATAATTCAGGATTGCCGATGCGATGGCACTGTTGAAAATGGCATGGGTAATACGCCAGGGGTCAATTCCAAAATGGATGAACCGGTCTGCCTTCATCAAAAGCTCGTCCAGATAGAATGGCTGTATCAGATGAATAGTCGATTTCATGGAAGAAAACAGCGCCATAAAGGTCGGCAGGCAGACCATCGGCACCATAAAAGCCACTAAATAGCTGACATTGAACCACCCTTCCCTGAAATCCTGCCTGACCCGGATTATGCCCCGGGCACCGTCCTCATAAGACAAATAGCGCAAACTGTATGAAATGCCTTTGACAAACACCACCAGCCCCAGACTGTAATAGAGTATTCCCGCGTAAAGCTGTGGTTTGAAGTGACCGAGGAGTCCATACTGCCAGAGCGTGACATACACCCCAACGGCCTGAGCGGCAAAAAGCCCGAGCAACATGATGCTCCCCATAGCGATAGAACGGTCTATATCTAGTTTCTTGGTCAGGCCGATGACGCGATTCATACTGAAATCCGGGTTTGTTGTCTCTTTATTCACTAATGAGGAAAATACCTGTGATGAATTAACATTTCCCAAACAGCAGGCTTGTTTTTCACGTCTTTCTTTTTTCCTTTACCCTTCACGGGCGACAAACCGATACGCCTGACGGGCGGTGCGCAACAGATGCTTGCGCTTGATCGGGCTATGCAGGAACCGGTTAAGACCGGCCAGCATGACGTCCCGCCTCATACCCGATGCCCGTTCCACCTCTGTCCGCACCGCTGTACTAAGTTTCATCAGATGCGCGGAAATAATCGGCTCTGGCTGCCCGTGATCCAGCAAATCGGTAAAAGTTTCAGCGAAAAACTTGTCCCTGTCCGCAACATACCAGTCTTTCAGGTCCATATTTCGTGCGATATAGGACTGGTTACGGCCATTAAAACAGGCCATCTGCAACAAGGCGCGCGGCCAAAGGTCAGGCACCTGCTCGCAGAGCACCCGCACCGCATTGGCAAATGTCAGACCGTGGGTGAAGTCCAGCCAATTGACATTATCCACGACGGCATTATCCGTCGCCTGTTCAAATTGCACATCAAAATGCAGCATGTTCCAGGCCAGGACCTCCTGCAAGGCCAGGAAAACCTCCTCAGGACGCGCCGAGGACTGCACCACCCGCGCCAGGCTCTTGGACACGGAAAGGCCCTTCAGGTCATCCGCAAAGATCGGCTGATCACCTTTCCCGTCCCACAGGGCAAGCCGTTTACTGTAAGCGCGAAACTCAGGAATCAAATCTTCCCGATTGGCGTAAACCAGATAACGCACTAGTGGAAAAAGCAATGCTTCCCAGGCTTCTTCGCCTAACAGATCTGCCAGCTGCCCCGCCTTATATGTATAGATCGCGGCATGACCGAACCCTTTGTAATGATCCAGCGCCGCCCGGGACAGAACAGGCATTAAGTCACCAAAGGTCAGTCCTGCTTTTAAGGCCCCGCGCGTCAAGGCGATGGCGCGATTTTCATCTTCCGCCTCAATGGCCGCCCGAAGACCTTCCGGGGTATAGGGAAGAACATTCTGTGTATAAGGATAGGACGGATTACGCTGGCAATCCCAGGCCACGTGGCTGATAATTTCGAGCACCGTCGCCAAAGAGTCTTCATCCTTCCCCTGTTGCTCCAGTTCCTGCCCATAAGCCAACCAGTCCGCCGCGGCGGCGAAAGCATGCCCCATACCATATTCCAGCCGGTCGTAGTTGCGCAGCAGGCTATCCAGAACCGCCTCTTGATATGCGCCGCCAGCCCGCCTGAAACGAGCCAGTTCCCGCCCCATACGGTCATATTCATACCGATCAAAACTTGCCTGAATATTATCCAGCGCCTGTTGACGCACTTGTGACGCAGAAATATCCTGCAGATCAATCCACAGACCGTCTTCCCCTTGCCGCACGGGATAATGGCGCAATCTGTCCCCGCCGACCAGCGTGTCACCGCTCTTGAGATCAAATTTCCAGTTATGCCAATTACAGGTCAGACTGCAATCTTGCGACAGACTGCCTTCACTCAAGGGGTATCCTTCATGAGGGCAACGGTTATTCACCGCAAAGATTTGCGTCCCGCTCCGGATAAGCAGGATTTGTTTCCCCTCTTGCCGGAAGACCATTCGACCCTTATCTTTGAGTGCCGTTGTATTTTCAATTTTTACCCAATTTTCCGCGTTATTCATGGAAAAATTCCTTCCTCGAATCTTTACTCACAATTATTTCTGCACCCAAGGACCCGCATCGGACGCCTTGATAAAAGTCATCAATTCAGATAAACGCTCCACAATTTCACTAAAGGATACAGCGGGTGAAGCGGCGTTTTCTATGGTAATATGCATGATCAATTCCTTTTTTAAAGTTTTATCTATAAAAAAAATACACTCTTTTCTTTACTTTTAAAATCTTTTTCTTTAGAAAATAATTATGACTTTGAAAACACAGAAAAAAACTGCGGCAGAAAAGACCCGCGCCCGCATTCTGACCCTGCTAAAGCAACAGGGCCCCCAGGAAGCCCCCGCCCTTGCCGCGTCTCTCGGCGTAACTGATATGGCCATTCGACAGCATCTATACGCGCTTGAAGAACTGGGGGATATTTGCCATTGCAAAGTGGCGCGCCCCAAGGGACGCCCGGCGAAGCTCTGGCAGCTGACGGAACAGGCACAAACGCATTTTCCCAATACCCATGCGGATTTTTCCACTGGACTGATTTCCTCCATCAAGAAAACCTTTGGCGATCAGGGCATGGAGAAATTGCTCGACGTACGTTTGCGGGAACAAGTGACCGATTACCAAACACAAATTGATGCTGATGATCCCCTGGCGGAAAAACTTGCTGCCCTATCGGATCTGCGCAGCCGAGAAGGCTATATGACGGACATCCTGCCGGGAGACAGGAAGGACAGTTTTCTTTTCGTGGAAAACAATTGCCCGGTGTGCGAAGCCGCCCGGGTCTGTTCCGGCATCTGCGCCAGAGAACTGGATTTGTTTAAAAGCGTATTGGGGGATAAGGTTTCCGTCAACCGTACGGAACATATCATCAAAGGCGCCCGTCGTTGTGCCTATACAGTCGTCCCAAAAGGTGAAGAGGATTAAAGGCCGGATTGCAGCAAAGCTTCGATTTCCGCCACATCCTTTTTCGCAAAGCCCACCCGCCGATGGTCACCGAAATCAAAAACCGGGCGCTTGATCATTGCCGGCTGTTCTAGCATCAGATCAATCGCCGTCGCCTCGGTCAGGCTTTCTTTCTCGGCGTCCGGCAACTTACGCCAGGTGGTTCCGCGCTTGTTCAACACGACATCCAGCCCAAGTTCCGTTACCCATCCCTGCAACATCTGGCGTTCCAGCCCATCTTTACGAAAATCATGAAAATGATGTGCGACACTCTGGTCCGTCAACCATTTCAATGCTTTCTTGATGGTATCGCAATTTTTAATGCCATATACGGTGATCATTTCTTCCCCTACTCTCTAAAACTGACAGCCCCGACCTGATCTTCCGGGTCCGCATGAATCAAAACTTCTGCTTCCGGGTAAAGCGCGATAATTTCCTGTTCCACTTCTTCCGAAATACGGTGAGCCTCCCCCAGGGAAATACTGCCGTCCATTTCCAGATGAAACTGAATAAACAGATCGAGACCCGATTTTCGGGTTCTTATGTCATGAACCCCATGCACTTCTTCATGAGCCCTGATCAGCGCCAGGATAGGCGCCCGTTCTTCGTCATCCAGTTCCCGATCCATCAGCATATCAACTGAGCTATGCGCAATCTGTTTAACGTTATAGGCCAAATAGCCGGCCACCAGAATACCAATGATCGGATCGGCGTAATAAAGTTCAAAGTAACCACTTAAAACAAAGGCGATTAACACGCCAAAATTCATCAGAATATCACCTGAATAATGCAGGTGATCGGCTGAAATCGCCACAGAGCCGGTCTTTCTAATCACGTGGCGCTGATATAGCACCAGCATCACCGTCAACAGAACCGACACCAGGATCACGGATATCCCGATACCTGTTTCGCGCAACGGTTCCGGCGACAGCATTTTACGACCGGCCTCAACAAACAGAAACAGCGCAGACAGGAAAATCACCATGGCCTGAACCAGACCGGCGATGGCTTCCGCCTTACCGTGACCAAAACGATGATCATTGTCCGCCGGAACAATTGCAAAACGGATTGCCACCAGATTAATCAGGGAAGCCAGAATATCCATCACGGAATCCAGCAAAGACCCCAGCATGGATACCGCACCGCTCATATGGTAGGCCCATGCCTTGATCAGGATCAGACTGAACGCCATGATCACCGCCGCATTCGCCGCCCGGACCATCAGGCCCGACGAAGCGGCTTTCTGCTCTTCCTTTTCCGTCGGCTGGCTCATGGGTAAAGTTCTCCCATGGTCCAGTTACCTGCCTCGTCCTTTTCATAAACATGGCGCATGTGCAGACGAAATTTTCGATCTTCCCAGAATTCGATGCGGGTTGCTTCGATCCGGAAACCTGACCAGAAAGGCGGCCGCGGCACCTCGCCGATAGCATATTTGGCCGTATATTTGGCGATGGCGGCTTCAAATTCAAAACGCCCTGTCATCGGGCGACTTTGTTTAGACGCCCAGGCGCCTATTTTACTGTCCTTTGCACGGCTGGCGAAATAGGCGTCGGCTTCCGCATCACTCACCCGTACCACAGGACCTTCGACGCGGATTTGTCGTTTTTGAGTCTTCCAGTGAAAACACAGGGCCGCAAATTTATTCTCGGCAAGTTCCTGCCCCTTACGGCTTTCCAGATTGGTATAAAAGGTAAAGCCGCGCTCATCCGCGCCTTTCAGCAACACCATCCGGGCCGACGGGCGACCACGTGCATCTGCCGTCGCAAGAGCCACGGCTTCAGGCATATCTTCTGTCTCTGCCGCCTTATCAAACCATGTTTTAAATAAATCAACTGGTTGGGTCACAATGCTTCCCTTGAAATCTGTCATAAATTTACCAAATTTAGCAATAGAATATGGAATTTGATTCTGAATGTTATATAGTCGCAATAATGCAAAAATACAATCATTTGAATAAAGAGGTACATTGTATGGCAATCCTTCGTAAAACCGGACCGAAAGTCTTAAAAAGCACAACACTCATACTTGCGCTGTCACTTTCAGTAGCGTCCTGCACCAAAGAGGATTCTGGGACACTGCTTGGCGCCATTGGTGGCGCCGCCGTCGGCTCCGCCATCGGTGGCAAAGGAGGCGGCACGGGTAAAGTTGTGGCCGTCGCGGCAGGCACCCTTGCCGGGGCCTATATTGGTCGGGAAATCGGCAGATCTCTCGACAAGGCAGACCGCTTGGCCATGCAACAGAAAACCCAATATGCGCTTGAGAAAAACCCGTCGGGACAAACCGCAACCTGGCACAATCCCGATAGTGGGCACAGTGGTACAATCACGCCGCAACCGGCTTATACCAATGCCGAAGAAAAATATTGCCGCGAGTATCAGCAGACCGTCTCTGTCGGTGGCAAAACAGAAACGGCATATGGCACAGCCTGCCGTCAGGCGGACGGCACCTGGAAGATTGTGAACCAATAACACCGTCAAACGACGATACGAAAAGTGAGTTGACCGAACCCTATGAGAGATCCCTATAGCGTCCTGGGCGTCCCCAAATCATCTTCTGATGATGAACTGAAAAAAGCCTACCGCAGTCTGGCCAAGAAACTTCATCCGGACAGCAATGCCGGGGATGAGAAAATCGCCGAGAAATTCAAGGAAGTCTCTGCGGCTTACGCCCTGTTGCGTGACAAGGATCTGCGCGCCCGTTATGATCGGGGGGAAATCAACCCTGACGGATCTGAAAAAGGCTTCGCTGGCGGGGGGGGCGGTTTCCATCCCCGCGGCGCCGGGGGCGGCATGGGCGGTGGCCGGTTTGGCGCCGGCTTCGACCCGGAAGAAATTTTTGCCTCCATGTTTGGCGGAGGACGGCAGCAACGCCAACCGCGCCCGCAAAAAGGACAGGACACCGTCTATCAGCTGCGGGTAGATTTTCTCGACGCCATTAAAGGTGGTAAAAAGCCGGTAAGCCTCAGCAATGGTAAAACCCTCAATGTCACCATTCCTGAAAACGTCAAGGAAGGCCAGAAAATCCGCTTGAAAGGCCAAGGCGGAGAAGGCCAATACGGGGGCCCGACAGGAGATGCAATCATCGAAATCCTGATCCGGCCTCATAAATTCTTTTCCTGCGAAGGCAACGATATCCATCTTGATCTGCCGATTACGCTGGAAGAGGCCGTCACAGGGGCAAAAGTCAATATTCCAACCATAGATGGTAAAGTCGCCATGACCGTTCCCAAGGGATCGAGTTCCGGGCGGACATTACGCCTAAAAGGGAAAGGCGCCCGCGACCCCAAAAGCGGCACCCGCGGCGATCAGTATGTAAAATTGCAGATCATGTTGCCGGAAAGTCCTGACGAAACCCTGGAAAAGGCCATCCGGAAATGGGCAAAAAGCAAACAACAAGATGTGCGTTCCCATATGGCGTAAAGGAAACCGCGGCTGATGAAAGAACGGCTTTTAAATTTCAAGTTTTTGGCTGAAGCCGTCAAAAGCTTTGCCCTGCATGATGGTATGGTTATGGCCGGATACCTCGCCTTCCTGACCATGCTGGCCTTGTTCCCCTTCGTAATTTTTCTTGTTTCCCTGGCCGGTTTTTTTGGCCAGTCGGAGGCCGGGCCCCAGGCGTTGGCCTATCTGTTTGAAAACATGCCGGAAGATGTGGTCAAAGTGCTGCGGGGTCCGATCGAAAAAATGATCAAGACCACCGACAAAAGCATCATGACATTCAGTATTCTCGGGGCGCTCTGGGTATCCTCATCCGCCATCGATGCCGCCCGTCTCGCCATTGTCCGCGCCTTTGGTTCTGTCAGTCGCCGCCCCTATCTGCGCAGACGCGCCGAAGGCCTGCTCCTCGTGATCCTTTCCGCCAGCAGCATCATTATCGGCATGACCATTCTGGTGCTCGGGCCTGTGGCCTGGAAAATCCTGATCAGCTATATTCCTCTCGAAGCCGACTGGCATCTGCTCTGGAATTTTGTCCGGCTGCTGGTCAGCATCAGTCTGATTTTTGGCGCCTTGTGTCTATCCTATTATATCCTGAAACCCCGCAACCTCGACATCCGTACACCGATGGTGGCCGGGGCCCTGACCACATTGACTTTATGGATGGTGGTCGGTAGCGGCTTTTCCCTGTATCTGAAGCATTTTGGCAATTACGATGTGACGTATGGCAGCCTGGCCGGCGCCATTATCGCCTTAATGTTCTTTTATTTTATCAGCGCTTCCTTTATTTTAGGCGCAGAGGTCAATGCGGCGCTCTATCATCAAAGATTAAGAAAAACGAGTAACGACAGTCCACCTAATTGAATATACTTCAAAAATGTGTAGGATTAAGCAGGTTCACTGGCTATAAACAGCCGGCACATTGCATAATATTGCTGAGGAATAATAATGACGAAAAATAATGGTCTTCTTGCCGGAAAACGCGGCATCATCATGGGAGTTGCCAACAATCGCTCAATTGCCTGGGGTATCGCCAGCAAGGCCGCGGAACAAGGCGCTGAAATTGCCTTCACCTATCAGGGCGAGGCCCTTGAAAAAAGGGTGCGTCCCCTGGCGGAATCCATCGGTTCCGATATTATCCTGCCTTGCGATGTCACCAATGATGCCTCAATAGACGCCGTTTTTGCCGAATTGGAAAAACGTTGGGGCAAGATTGATTTTCTTATTCACGCCATCGCCTATTCCGACAAATCGGAACTGACCGGACGTTATGTAGATACAACCGCCGATAATTTCGCCCGCAGCATGAATATCTCCTGCTATTCCTTCACCGCAATCGCCCAACGGGCCGAGAAGCTGATGACCGAAGGCGGCAGCATGATCACCCTGAGCTATTACGGCGCGGAAAAAGTTATTCCCCATTACAACGTCATGGGTGTCGCCAAGGCAGCGCTTGAAGCCAGCGTCAAATATCTCGCCCGTGATTTGGGGCCGAAAAACATTCGCGTCAACAGCATTTCCGCCGGACCGATCAAGACGCTCGCCGCGTCCGGTATTGGCGATTTTCGCTATATCATGAAATGGAACGAGCTCAATTCACCACTTGGCCGCAATGTCACGATTGAGGAAGTCGGCAACAGCGGGCTTTATCTGCTCAGCGACCTGTCCAGCGGCGTGACCGGCGAAATTCATCATGTGGACAGCGGATATAACATCATGGGCATGAAGCGCGAAGACGCGCCGGATATTGCGCTTTCATAGCGCCCTAACCATAAGAAAGCAGAATTATGTCATATAACAGCTTCGGTCATATCTTTCGGGTCACCACCTGGGGGGAAAGCCATGGCCCCGCCATTGGCTGTGTCATCGACGGCGTCCCCTCCCGTCTGCCGATCGACGAAGCTGATATTCAACATTTTCTCGACCAGCGCAAACCGGGACAAAACCGTTTCACCACCCAGCGCCAGGAAGCAGACCAGGTGAAAATTCTTTCCGGCGTGTTCGACGGCATGACCACCGGCACATCCATAAGCCTGGTGATTGAAAATACTGATCAACGGTCCAAGGATTACGGCGATATCAAGGACAAATACCGCCCTGGTCACGCCGATTATACCTATATGGAAAAATACGGCATTCGCGATTATCGCGGCGGCGGCCGTTCGTCCGCCCGGGAGACGGCCTGCCGGGTTGCCGCCGGCGCCCTCGCCCGTAAAATACTCGGCCTTGGCATCCAGGTTAAGGGCGCCTTGGTGCAGATCGGAGACAAAAAAATAAACCAGGACAATTGGGACTGGGATGAAGTAAGTAATAATCCCTTCTGGTGTCCGGACAAGGAAATGGTGCCGGTATGGGAGAAATATCTGGATGGCATCCGTAAAGGCGGCAGTTCCATTGGCGCGGTTATCGAAATACATGCCATCGGCGTTCCCGTCGGCATTGGCGCCCCGATCTATGCCAAGCTCGACAGCGATATCGCCGCCGCCATGATGACCATCAATGCGGTTAAAGGCGTCGAAATTGGCGAAGGCTTTAACGCCGCCTGCCTTACGGGGGAAGAAAATGCCGATGAAATGTATATGGATGAAGACGGAAGACCGGCCCTGAAAACCAATCATGCCGGTGGCATTCTCGGGGGGATCAGCACCGGTAAGGAAATCGTCTGCCGTTTTGCCGTGAAACCCACATCATCGATTCTGACCCCGCGCAAGACCGTTGATAAACACGGAAAAGATACTGAAATCATCACCAAGGGACGTCATGACCCCTGTGTCGGCATTCGCGCCGTCCCGGTGGGAGAAGCCATGATGGCCTGCGTCATCGCCGACCATCTTCTGCTTCACAGGGCCCAACAAGGTTAATTCCCAGGCCGGGGGCTTACTACCCCTTCAGGCTATCGACATAAATCAGGATCGCCTGAATGCGTTGACTTTCCTCAATTTGAGTACGGTCGCCACCTGAACGCACCACATTATCGAGCTTATTTTGCCAGACGGAGATATAATCTTTCCGGTCATGACTGAACGGTTTGCTTTCCGTCGGGGTGTCAGCGTTGTCTTCCGGCTGGAAGCTCAGGTTAATATGATCATCATACGTGATCGCAGCAGCTTTGTAGAGAGTACGGCTCAGGGCGATGATATCACGCGGTGTGGCGTGACGCACATCAAAGTCGCGGGCGGCTTTTTCCCAGACTTCAGAAACAGAAACCCGATCTCCGGCAGCCGACTGAGCAGTCGTGCCGGAAGACTTCTGGTCTGATTTATTTTCAGACACAGACAAGTTATCCTGACTGGTAGGTTTCAGTACCTCGTTGCCGGAAAAATCCCTGACCTCATTCTGCACTATATTAACGCTCATCTACTATTTTCCATTCGTTACATACTTTGCCCATTCCTAAGCAATTAGCATGCCAAATCCCCGCTCTCTTTAAAAAGGGAGAATTCTGCGGGCAAAGGTTAACACATTATGAATAAAAGAATATTTACGTTTTCTTAACCATCAATATGCGGCATTTTTTGCCCTGTAGAAGAGTATATTACCGAGAGCCTTAAGGGAGCATGAATGAAAGGCGAAATTTTTAGCTTTCTGACAAAGAAAAGTAGAATAATATATGCGTATTTTTGTCAAGCTACTGACAACAAACAGAAGAATTATAAAAAAATCCTGCTCATATAATGCCTCCGGATAACCCCGGCGCCAGAACATTTCTAACGGGTAAAATGCGCCACAACTTCCAGATGAGAGGTGTATAGAAACTGATCCACAGGCAGAATGTCACCCATGTCAAATCCCGCATCGACAAGCACCCGTGCATCCCGGGCAAACGTGGCGGGATTGCACGAGATCATCACCACATTTGAGACATCCGACCCTGCAATTTCAACCGCCTGATCCCGGGCCCCGGCGCGGGGCGGATCAAGAACAACCGCATCATATTTATTCAACTCATGGGGCAATAACGGCCGCAGGAACAAATCCCGCACTTCCGTAGTCAGATTACGTATCTTGCCCATCTGATGCGCGCTGCTTTTCAGAGAACCAATCATATCCTGATTGCCTTCTACCGCATGCACCGCATGATCACCAATCAGGGCAATGGTAAAGGTGCCGCAGCCGGCAAAGATATCGACAACCTTGTCCGCATCGCCGATTGCCTTCTGCATGAAACCGGTCAGCGCTGCCTCGCCATGTTTTGTCGCCTGCAGAAAGGCCCCCGGCGGAATATAGACCTGGCGCCCACCAAAAGTGACACAGGGCTTGCGGCGTTCACACATAATCTCGTGAAATGTCTTTTTCAGTTTGGTATCCAGCCAACAAATCCGCGCCACATCATGTGTTTCCGCAAATGCCGCCACATCCATCCGCAAATCCAGGTCAGGTTCCCCTGCGCTTTCCAGAATGATATCAAGACCATTTTCAGCCAAATTAATCTGTACCGCCATTTTCTGACGCGGCTTTAACTGTGCCCCCAAAAAAGTCCGCAAGGGCGCCAGAAAGTTTTCAATCTCCGGCGCCATCACCGGACAGGCGGTAATATCAATTAAATTGTGACTGGCTTTTTCCGAGAAGCCGACAATCGCCTGCCCCTGCCCCTTCCCGATGACATTCAACCGGGCCCGGCGGCGCGTGCCTTCCGGGCTTATTGCCGGGCTCAGAACGGTCACATCGTCAAAACCACGGTGGCTGAGGGCCGTTCTGATCTGATCCTGTTTCCAGCGGCTGTAATAAGCCGGATCAACATGCTGCAATGTACAGCCGCCACATTTCCCGAAGTGACTGCATTTCGCCGGGCTCCTGTGCGGGGACGGGGTATGGATGTGTTTTATGCGGCCTTGTTTGCCCTGAATCTTGACCTCCAGATCATCACCATCGATGGAAAAGGGAACAAAAACCTGCCCCATCGGCGTTTCCGCCACACCGTCTCCCCGGGCACCGATATGATCTATTTTAACTCTGGTCATGTTCACTCTCATCCGTGTTATGATACTCTGCTACAATCAGAAATTCGATGTTGCCTTCCGGGCCCTTGATCGGACTTGTGGTGATCCCCTGCACGGTCCACCCCGGCATATCCCCAGTAATCCAATGTTCGATTTTATCGCAGACTTCCGCATGCAGATCTGGGTCGCGCACCACCCCGCCCTTGCCGACATTGCCCTTGCCGACTTCGAACTGAGGCTTGATCAGGGCTGCCAGAATACAGCCCTCCGCCGCCAGGCTCATGGCCGCCGGCAGGACTGTCTGCAGTCCAATAAAACTTGCATCACAGACAATCATATCCAGCCGGTCAGGGATCTGTTCCGAGGTCAGGTAACGGGCGTTGGTTTTTTCCAGCACCACCACCCGGTCATCATTCCGCAGTTTCCAGGCCAGTTGCCCATGCCCGACATCCACCGCATAAACCTTGGCCGCCCCGTGATGTAAACACACATCGGTAAAACCGCCTGTGGAGGCCCCCACATCCACGACGGTCTTATCCTGAAGGTTCAGGGAGAATTCCTCAATCGCCTGCACCAGTTTCAGGCCGCCACGGCTCACCCAGGGATGCTGTTTGCCACGCACTTCAAGGGCCACATCTTCCGACACCTGAGTCCCGGCCTTGTCGATTTTTTTCTCGCCGCTGAACACCGCCCCTGCCATGATCAACGCCTGTGCCTTGGATCGGCTGTCGGCCAGTCCCCGGTCAACGATCAACTGATCTACGCGTTTTTTCTTCGCCATGAGGACGTCCTGTGAGACCTAAATTTTTCCAACGGAAGAAGATGACGTATCGTTACGCCGCAACGCCTTCAGGCTTACTTCCACGATATCCTTGGCGCACAGGCCCGCCTGCTCATACATGATATCCGGGCTGTCCTGATCCTGAAAAATATCCGGCAATTTAAGGGTCCGCACCTTGAGACCATTCTCCAGCAGACCTTCATTGCTCAAATAATCAAGCACATGACTTCCAAAGCCGCCAATCGCCCCTTCTTCTATGGTCACCAGAACGTCATGTTCTAGGGCCAGGTTCCGGATCATCTCCACATCCAGCGGCTTGGCAAACCGCGCATCTGCGACTGTGGTCGTCAGACCGTGCGCCTTCAGGCTTTCTGCTGCGGCAAGGGCTTCGTGAAGCCGGGTTCCCAAGGATAGAATCGCGATATTCTTCCCTTTTTCAATGATCCGTCCCTTCCCGATTTCAAGGGGCGTTCCTGCATCCGGCAACGGCATGCCAATGCCTTCCCCGCGTGGATACCGCACGGCGGACGGCCGGTCATTAATGCTGTTTGCCGTCGCGACCATATGCATCAGCTCTTTTTCATCAGCCGCCGCCATAACGACAAAATTGGGCAAGGACGCCAGATAAGTAATATCAAAAGACCCCGCATGGGTTGGGCCATCCGCCCCGACGAGACCAGCCCGGTCGATGGCGAAACGTACCGGCAGGTTCTGTACCGCCACATCATGCACCACCTGGTCATAGGCCCGCTGAAGGAAGGTTGAATAAATTGTCACATAAGGTTTGTAACCTTCCGTCGCCATTCCGGCGGCAAAGGTCACGGCATGTTGTTCCGCAATCCCCACATCATAACAACGATCCGGAAAGGCCGCCCCAAATTTGTCAAGCCCCGTGCCCGATGGCATGGCCGCGGTAATGGCAACAATCTTGTCGTCTTTCTCCGCTTCCGCAATCAGCGCCTTGGCAAAGACGTTGGTGTAACTTGGCGCCTTGGGCGTCGACTTGCTCTGGGCGCCGGTCACCACATTAAACTTGGACACGCCATGATATTTGTCATTGGCTTCCTCGGCATATTTATAGCCTTTGCCCTTCTGGGTCACCACATGGATCAGGACCGGCCCCTCGCCGGCGTCGCGAACATTTTCCAGCACCGGCAGAAGATGTTCCAGATTATGACCATCCACGGGGCCAACATAATAAAAGCCCAACTCTTCGAACAACGTCCCGCCGGTGGCCATGCCGCGGGCATATTCCTCGGCCCGTTTGGCTTTTTCGCTAATGGTGCGCGGGAAACGCTTGACGATATTCTTGGCGAAATCACGAATGTTAAGATAGGACCGTGATGATAAAAGCCGCGCCAGATAGGCGCTCATCGCCCCAACAGGTGGGGCAATCGACATATCATTATCATTGAGAATGACGATCAGGCGCGATTTCAGGGCCCCGGCGTTGTTCATCGCCTCATAGGCCATCCCGGCGCTCATTGAGCCGTCGCCAATCACGGCAATCACGTTGTTATCGCCTTCTGCCAGATCGCGCGCCACCGCCATCCCGAGACCGGCGGAGATAGAGGTAGAACTATGACCTGCGCCGAAAGGATCATACTCGCTTTCTTTGCGTTTGGTAAAACCGGCAAGGCCGCCCCCCTGACGGATGGTGCGCATACGATCGCGGCGACCGGTCAGAATTTTATGAGGATAGCATTGATGGCCCACGTCCCAGATCAGCCGGTCTTTGGGCATATCGAAAACATGATGCAGAGCCACCGTCAGCTCAACAACCCCGAGACCAGCGCCCAGATGGCCCCCGGTCTGCGAAACCGCATTAATCATATCCATCCGTACCTCGTCAGCCAATTGCTTCAGCTGATTCGGGTGGAGCTTGCTTACATCGTCAGAGCTATGTATCTGATCCAGTAATTCCGTACCTTTAATACTATCCAAAAGAACCTACTTTTCTCATGTTTTCCGCCCCCGTATCATTTGGCCACCGCCTTATGATCAGTTGGCCCGATTAATAATGAATTTTGCCAGATTACGCAAGTTTTCTGCATTGTCGCCAAAGATGTCCAGATGCTGTATCGCCTGATCGGTCAGCATAAAGGCTTTGGTTCGCGCAGCATCCACCCCGGCCAGTGACACAAAAGTCGCCTTTCCGGCCTTTGAATCCTTACCCGCCGTTTTACCCAGGTCATCTGAATCACCTTCCTCATCCAGCAAGTCATCCACAATCTGAAACGCCAGTCCCACATCATGGGCATAGCCCCGCAACGCCTGACACCGGCGTTCTTCCGCCATTCCGAGGATTGCCCCGGATTCGCCTGAAAATACAATCAGAGCCCCGGTTTTCATGCGTTGCAGCCGGGTAATACGTATTTTGTCCAGATCCTGGTTTTCCGCCAGCAAGTCAAACATCTGGCCGCCAACCATGCCATTGGCCCCCAGCGCCTTGGCCAGGGCCGTGATCAATTCGCACCGCACCCGCGGGTTGGCATGGGTCTGCTCATCCGCCAAAATTTCAAACGCCAGCGTCAGCAGGGCGTCCCCGGCAAGTACCGCCGTGGCCTCATCAAATTTCTTATGTACCGACGGCTGCCCCCGACGCATATCATCGTCATCCATACAGGGCAGATCGTCATGGATCAGAGAATAGGTATGGGCGCATTCAACCGCTGCCGCAACCCTCAGGGCCGAACTTTCCCCCACGCCGCAAATGCGCGAACTTTCCATCACCAAAAACGGTCGAACCCGTTTGCCTCCGGCCAGCAACGCATATTCCATGGCATCAATCACCTGCTGTTCCAGGTCTACTGCTTTGGGCAGCAATTTTATCAGCTTTTCTTCAACCAGTTCGGCAACATCGCGCAGGGCCAAGGTTGCCAGATCGTTATTATCATTGGTCATTATATGATCTCTGTATTATGGTTATTTCATACCCGCAGCCAGAACACACGCCAGGCCGGCAGTTTTATTCAACGTCATCCAAGGCCGTTGTGCCCAGGGAACCATCCTGCAATTTCGTGATTTTCTCGATCCGGGCACTGGCATCTTTCAGTTTTGCATCACAATGTTGACGAAGTTGTGTCCCGCGTGTGTAAATATCTATGGATTCTTCCAGCGACACCTGCCCCCCTTCCAGGCTTTTCACAATCTGCTCCAATGCATTCAACGCCTCTTCAAAATTCAATTTGGCGATATCATCGGGGATGGAAGTAGGTTCAACAGTAGTATCTGACACATATAGCTCCTGAAACAAGAATCGTTAATTTTCCTTTATACCGGAAAGCGGCTCATGGCATCAATGCCGAAACGTGTGCGGCAACAGATTCCCCCAGAACATTCAGATTATACCCGCCTTCAAGACAAGACACCAACCGGCCCTGACAATGGTCTTCCGCCACCTGTTTCAGCTCTCGCGTGACCCAGGAGAAATCATCCTCTGTAAGATTCAAATCCGCCAAGGGGTCGTCTTTATGAGCATCAAACCCCGCGGAAACCAGAATAAAGTCCGGATCGAAGCGTCGCAACTCCGGCAGGATGCGTTCTTCATAGCAATGCCGGAACGCGCGGCTGCCACTGCCGGCCGCCAAGGGAGCGTTAATAATCACGCCCTCCCCGTGGTCCTGCAGATGGCCTGTACCCGGATACAGCGGCGATTGATGGCTGGACCCGTAAAAAAGACCCTTGTTTTGCATCGCCACCGTTTGGCTGCCATTACCATGATGCACATCAAAATCAATGATCGCCACCCGGTGGCGGAAATGCATGGTGCGGGCGTGAAGCGCGCCAATGGCAATATTATTGAACAGGCAAAAGCCCATGGCCTGATCGGGTTCCGCATGATGCCCGGGCGGACGTACCGCACAAAACCCGTTTGTGATATCCCCGGCCATAACGGCATCTATCGCCTGACAGGTGGCCCCCACCGCTTTCAAGGCGGCAATGCCCGAACCCGGCGACACACAGGTATCATTGTCCAGCTTGAAATATCCGTTTGTCGGAATATGGTCCAGGACATTGGCGATATGCGCATCGGTATGCACCAGCCGCAACAGATCCAAATCACCCGGGCGCACCTCAAAACGATGCAGGGCCTTAAAATCAGCCTGATCAAGACGGTCCATGATCACCGATAAACGCGTGCGCGTTTCCGGATGGTTTTCCGGCGTGATATGATCCTCGCAATCCTTATGATAAAACAACCCGGTTGTCACACTGGTCTCCTGCTGGCATCAAAAAGAACCGCAGTTTAGCATATTCGACATCATAAAGGGGGGCATTTTATGGGAAAGACGTCATGCACTGGCTTTCAGCTTCTCATATTTTTCCCGTTCTTCCGCCACCAGTTCCTTTTTTGACAGCTTGCCAATCATTGTCTTTGGCAACTCTTTACGGAACTCAATCGCCTTGGGACGCTCATGCTTGCCAAGCTTGTCATGGATAAACGCCATAAGCTCTGCTTCCGTGAGTGGTTCATCGGGATTTTTCAGTGAAACAAAAGCTTTTGGACGTTCCCCAAGATATTCATCCGGTACGCCGATCACCGTCACCTCATTGACCGCCGGATGCTGATAAATTGCTTCTTCCACCGTGCGGGGATAGACGTTAAAGCCCCCGACCAGCACCAGATCTTTATCGCGATCAACTATATACGTATAGCCGTCTTCATCCATATACCCGACGTCGCCCGTGCGGAACATGCCGTCAATCAGAACCTCTGCCGTTGCTTCCGGACGTTTGTAATAGCCTTTCATCACCTGCGGCCCCCGAATACAGATTTCGCCATGCTCGCCCAGCGGCATCTCTTTTAGCGGATCTTCCCGGTCAACAATAATCAATTCCGTCCCCGGCATAGGCAGGCCAATTGAGCCATATCGAGTTTCCCGGTCAAAGGGATTCGCCCCACATACGGGGGAAGATTCGGTCAAGCCATATCCCTCTGAAATGCACAATCCCAGTTTTTCCTTATATGCCTGCCCCAGATCCACGGGCAAAGGCGCACCACCGGACAAACAGACCCGAATGCATTCAATGCCAACATTGTGAATGTCTTTGTGGTTGAGCATCGCGGTAAACATGGTCGGCACCCCGGCAAACAGGGTTGGTTTATATTTCTTGATCATCTTCATGGCGGCTTCGAGCTCAAATTTCGGCATGATCACCACCTTGGCGCCTAGACGGATGCTGAGATTCATCAGGACGGTCATGGCAAAAACATGGAAAAATGGTAAAAACCCGGGAGCCACCTCCTCCCCTGGCCTAAGCCCCACGGCCCAGGCTTCCAGTTGCAAGACATTGGTGAACAAATTGCTGTGGGTCAGCATCGCGCCTTTCGGGATACCCGTCGTGCCGCCCGTGCTCTGAATAACGGCCACATCCTCCATAACATCGATATTGACCGGATCTACATTTCCTTCATTATCCATCAGCTTTTCATAGCTGGTATAATAGCGGTCTTTCACCACAGACGCCGTCATACTGCTTTTTAAGAATCTAAACAGCAGGTTCTTGGGAAAGGGAAGAGCATTGCAGAACCTGTCCACCACCAGATGCTTCAGCCGGCTTTTCTGGCACACTTTTTCCATCTGCGGATATAGCGCCGCCAGATCAAGGGTGATCATGATGTCGGTGTCGGTTTCTTCCACCTGATTGATCAGTTCCTGTTCGGAATACAACGGACTGTAATTGACCACAGTACCGCCCGCCTTCAGGATACCGAAATAAGCCACAGAGAACTGGGGACAATTGGGCATAAAAATCCCCACATGAACGCCTTTGCCGACCCCTATATCCTGTAATCCCCGGGCCATTCGGTTGACCTGCTGCAAAAGATCATTATAGGTGGTTTCCTTCCCCATAAAGTCATAGGCAACACAATCGCCAAACTCGGCCGCCGCATCATCAACCAGCGTATAAAGTGGCTTTGCGTCAAACTTCTGATCCCAGGCCACATGGGCGGGGTAATTTTTCAACCAAGGCTTTTGTGTCATTTTCCTATGTCTGTCCTATATTTTGATATTATTTTTTTGTCGTTGGAATTCGTTCAAAACCTCCCGAGTTCTGAACAAATATCTTAAGGCGTCAACTGCTCAGAAGGGATGCCAAAAAACAGTTCGTCCCCCGCCATGATACTGCTTTTCAACCCCAATGTCGTGGGTACAATCTGTTCCGCATAAAACCGGGCCGTAATGATTTTGGCCTGCAGAAAATCTTGTTCCTCGTCCCCCTCATCTAATCGAGTGCGCGCGGCAAGCGCCCCCTTGGCCAGAAGGTAACCACCGACTGTGACGCTCAACAGGCGCAGAAACGGGGATGACCCCGCCAGAGCATTGCGCATATTCACCCCCTGCTGAACCACTATCCATTCCGCACATTCTTCACTGGCCGCCACCGCTTGCTGCATATTGACTTTCAAACCTGTAAATTCATCTGTGTCGGGTAATGTGGTGGTAAATTCACCAATGTCTTTCAGCAAGGCACGCCAGAACCGTCCGCCCTGCATTGGTAATTTCCGACCCACAAGATCCATGGCCTGAACCCCGTTTGTGCCTTCATAAATCGGATTGATGCGGGTATCCCGATAGACCTGGGCAATACCGGTTTCTTCGACAAACCCCATCCCGCCATGCACCTGTACCGCCAATGAGGCGTTCTCCACCCCAATATCAGACCCATAGGCCTTCGATAACGGGGTTAACAGGTCCGCCAGTCCTTTATTGGCTTGCCGGACGTCCTCATCCGGATGATGTTCCGCAAGATCAAGGGCCTTGGCATTGAGCATGGTCAACGCCCGGGCGGCCTCGGTTGTCGATTTTATGGTCATCAGCATCCGCCGCACATCCGCATGTTCAATAATGGCATGGGGCCCGGGAACGGTAGCCCCGATCGCCTTGCCCTGTATCCGGTCCGCTGCGAAAGTTGTCGCCATTTGCAAGGCCCGTTCCGAACTGCCCACTCCCTGGATACCGACATTAAGGCGGGCATTATTCATCATCGTAAACATCGCGGCCATGCCTTTATGTTCAGCACCGATCATATACCCGATACAGTCACTTTCTTCGCCAAACGCCATCACGCATGTCGGACTGCCGTGAATGCCCAGTTTATGTTCCAGGGAGATGCATTTCGCATCATTGCGCCCCCCCAGGCTGCCATCTTCATTCACCAGATATTTCGGCACGATAAACAGGGATATGCCTTTCGTGCCCTCGGGACTGCCCGGCGTCCGGGCCAGTACAAGATGCACGATATTTTCGGTCAGGTCATGATCTCCCCAGGTGATGAAGATCTTCTGACCCGTAATATGATAAGTTCCATCGCCTGCGGGCTCGGCTTTGGTCTTCAACGCGCCAACGTCCGTACCTGCCCCGGGTTCGGTCAGATTCATTGATCCCCCCCACTGACCGGAGATCATTTTCTCAAGATATATAGCCTTCTGTTCCGCCGTTCCATGCGCCAGAATCGATTCGATGGCGCCCGTGGTCAACATTGGCTGAAGGCTGAAGGCCATATTTGCCGCATCCACAAATTCATACACCGCAGACCCCAAGGTCAGTGGCAGCCCCTGGCCGCCATAGGCCGGATCTCCACACACGCTGGTCCAGCCATTATCCGCATAGGCCTGATAAGCTTCTTTAAACCCCGGAGAAGCCACAACCCCGTCCGCGGTAAGCTGCGCCCCCTGTTTGTCCCCAACCGCATTAAGCGGAGACAGGACTTCACGGCAGAACTTCCCCGCCTCTTCCAGAACCGCGTCAATAATATCATCGGAAGCATCCTGAAACCTGCCCAAAGCCGTCACTTCAGCAATGTCAATTACATCCTTAAGGACAAATTTCATCTCACGGGTCGGGGCAATATAGTCAGCCACAAGGGTACTCCTAAATATTTTTCTATGTTTTATATGTCTTTACGTGCCGCAGCGGTTTATTATGAAAAACATTGCCCCTATAATTATCTAGAGGCCATAAAGACGACCAAAATTAAAACAGTCGTTTGAAAACAGAATTTACATGAGTTACACGATTAAAACAAGTGTTTAATAATCCTGACGAAGAGTAATGACACAAATCACTATGGACACTGGCGACAAAAAACACGACACCGCGAAAATCATGCCCCCGACACTGGCAAATTTTCATTTGGCGTCAAAATATCTTTTGCAGGGCAAACTGGTGTCCTTCCCGACAGAAACCGTTTACGGTCTCGGGGCGGACGCCACCAATGATCAGGCCGTCGCCAGCATTTTCGCGGCCAAGAAACGTCCCTCCTTCAACCCGTTGATCATTCACCTGCCTTCGATTGAAGAGGCTGAAAAATATGTCGATTTTGACATTACCTCGCGCAAACTGGCCGCGGCTTTCTGGCCGGGTCCTTTTACGCTGGTGCTCAATAAGAAACCCGGCACCCTGCTGTCACCGCTGGTCTCCGCCGGTCTTGATACGGTCGCTGTCCGGGTGCCGGAACATCCCGTGGTGCGGGAATTGCTTGAAAATTTCAAATATCCGATCGCCGCGCCCAGCGCCAACCTGTCAGGAAAGCTAAGCCCGACCCGACCTGAACATGTGGCCCGCGACCTTAAAGACGAGGTCGCCATGATTCTGGACGGTCCCCCCTGCCGGAATGGAATTGAATCCACCATCGCCCAGGTAATGGGCAGTGAAATCAGGCTGTTGCGACCGGGCAGCGTTTCCCAACGCGATATTGAAGAAGTTACCGGACTGCGGGTGGTGCCCTTTGAAGACGGGCAAAATCCGACGGCGCCGGGGCAACTCAAAAGCCATTACGCCCCCCGCAGTAATGTCCGCCTCAACGCGACCACCGTATACCCTGATGAGGCGCTACTGGCTTTTGGCAGCCTTTACCCAAAAGATGCCAGAATAGTGCGGAATTTAAGCCCAAAAGGCAGCCTGCACGAGGCCGCGGCCAACCTGTTCTCCCTGTTGCACGAACTGGACGACCTGGGATGTGAAACCATCGCGGTAAGCCCTATCCCGCCTCACGGCTTGGGGATAGCAATCAATGACCGATTGAGCCGCGCGGCGGCTGATAACAAAGAGTAACCGCCAATGTGCCTATCCGACTCTCATCTGAATATCCTGAAAGACCTCTCCGGCCCCAAAGGCTGGCAGGATGACCCCCGTGAAATGTCCGCCTATCTTACCGAACCGCGCGGTAAATATCAGGGCAAAACCGCACTGGTACTCTTGCCGGACAATACGCAAAAGGTTGCGGATATTGTCCGCTATTGCGCGCAACATAAAATCGCCATCGTGCCGCAAAGCGGAAATACAGGTCTTGTCGGAGGCAGCATTCCAACCCTCGCCGGCGACCAGGTCCTGATCAGCCTTAAGCGAATGAACAGAATGCGTCATACGGACCCTGACAATCAGTCCATGACCGTCGAAGCCGGCTGTATTCTGGCCGACGTGCAGCAACGGGCCCGGGATATTGATTGCATATTTCCGCTCAGTCTCGCCGCAGAAGGATCCTGCATGATTGGCGGAAATCTGTCGACCAATGCCGGCGGCGTCAATGTGCTGCATTACGGCAATGCCCGCAACCTTTTGCTCGGTCTCGAGGTCGTACTCCCTTCCGGTGAAATCTGGCACGGCCTTACAGGACTCAGGAAAGACAATACCGGCTACGACCTGAAACAGCTGTTTATCGGTGCGGAAGGCACCCTTGGCATTATTACCGCCGCAACACTGAAACTTTCGCCTTATCCTCATCAGAAACAAACCGCCTTTGTTGCTGTTCCCGACCCGAAATCCGCAGTTGAACTGCTCAGTATCGCCCGACGGGTCAGTGGCGGCTGTATTACCGCCTTCGAACTGGTCCCGCGCCGGGGGCTTGAAATGGTCACACATCATATGCCCGGCTGTCGCGACCCTCTTGAAACTGCTTATGACTGGTATGTCTTGCTGGAAACCACATCTTCTCTCAATCGCGACCTTCTCGACCTTGAACGGGTCATGGAACGCATTCTTGAAGACGCCCTGAAAAAAGATCTGGTTCTGGACGGCGTCATCGCCAAGAATGACAGTGAAAGCGAGGCTCTCTGGGGCCTGCGTGAGCATCTGTCCGAAGCCCAAAAACATGAAGGGGGCAGCATCAAGCACGACATTTCCGTGGCCATTTCGACCATCCCGGAGTTTCTTCTCAAGGCGGCCGATATCGTTGAAGCACTTATCCCCGGGGCCCGTCCTGTGCCCTTTGGACATCTTGGGGACGGCAATCTCCATTATAACGTCAGCCAACCCCGGGAAATGGCAAAATCCGATTTTCTGGAACGCTGGGAAGACCTTAACCGCCACATCCATGACCTGGTGAAAGACTTTCACGGCAGTTTCAGTGCCGAACATGGCATAGGCAGAATGAAGACCACCGACATGGCCCGTTACAAATCTTCCGTAGAATTGGGCATGATGCGTCGTATCAAAGCCGCACTGGACCCGGAAGACATCATGAACCCCGGTGTGATCCTGCCGGCCGAGATTTCTCAGGAGAAGGCATAAAATGGAATTTGAGGAAAAATATTACACCAGTCAGGACGGGCTGACGTTGTATTATCGTGATTATGCCTCTGGGGAAAACACAACCCGCCCCCCTTTGCTCTGTCTGCACGGCCTGACACGGAATTCAAAGGATTTCCACCAGTTCGCCCTGAAAATGAGACCCTCTTACCGTGTCATCAGTCTGGACATGCGGGGTCGCGGACAGTCCGATTATGATCCTGTCTATGTGAATTATCAGATCCCCACCTATGTCCAGGATGTCCAAACCCTGTTAAAGAAAGAAGGCCTGTCAGAAGTCGTTGCAGTCGGCACTTCCATGGGAGGGCTGATTTCGATGACCTTGGGGGTCCTGAACCCCTCAGTCCTCAAGGGCATTATTCTCAATGATATCGGGCCTGAAATAGACCCGAAAGGCATCGCCCGGATTTCTCAATATCTGGGAAAGAACGTGCCCCTGAAGAACTGGTCACATGCGGTCATGGGGGTAAAAACCATCAGCGGCCCCCTGTTCCCCGATTATAGCGCCGACGAATGGGAAGAATTTACCCGCAACAGTTTCCGACAACGGGACGATGGCCAGATCGTCGCCGATTACGACCCTCATATCGGCACCGCCATTGCCGAAAGTGCGGAAAATGCCGTTCCTCCTGATTTGTGGCCCCTGTTTGGCGCCCTTGCGCCGATTCCGATCATGACCCTGCGCGGTGAAGCCAGCGATATTCTGTCCGCCGATACCCTGAATAAAATGGCCGAGCGCCACCCTGAGTTCACCAAAGTCACAATCGCCAATCGCGCCCACACACCTGACCTGCGAGAAGCCCACAGCCAGGAAGTAATATCCAGCTTTCTCAATAAGTTAAATGGATAACCTCTAAAAAAGGTCGAACTGGCTCCCCCGGGCCGGCGCGATGCATTCCGCCCCGTCATGGCGCACGTTATTGACATAACCGCTGACTTCCTGAAACCGGAGTTCCTGCTCGGTCAGGGTACTCAACCTTTTAAAAACCTCTCTGTCCGGAGGATCGCAGGGCATCAGCCACCGGTCATAGTCCACAGGGTCGATAATCACAGGACTGCGGTGGTGGACAGGCTTCATGGATGGAATTGCCGGTTTGGTCACCAGACACACCGTCTCCCACCAGTCGTCACCATGAGGCCCCATCCAAACTTCCCATATCGCGGCAAAGGCGAAGGGCTGCTGCCCCGGCAGGCTCACATGATAGGGCACCGGTGACGCACCGCCCCTCTTCCACTCGTAGAAACCACTGGCCGGCACCAGACATTTGCGGCGGCGAAAAGAACTGCGGAAAGACGGCTTGTCGGCGATGGTCTCGCTGCGGGCATTGATTAATGGGCGCCCGACAGACATTTCCTTGGCCCAGGACGGCACCAGTCCCCATTGCATCAAGGCCATTTCCTTACCCGGCAACGGTGTACCGGGCAGCATCACCTGATCCTGGTCAGACCCTTTCACCCGGATTACGGCGACCGGTTGCATGGGCGCGATGTTGAAACGGCTTGGCACCTGATCATCTGTCTTGAGACCAAGAAGCCCCATAAATTTCAAGTAAGCATCTGAAGAGAGCGTGTATCTGCCACACATTTTTATATACCCGCAATTGGAATTGGAATAGGGTGTGGCCAGAATAGTAAAAGGTGAGATAAATGAAAAGGGATTATCCTGACCGCCCCATCGTCGCGGTCGGCGTTGTTGTAATCAGGAACGATCAGGTGCTCTTGATCCGTCGCGGAAAACCGCCCAAGCCTGATCAATGGAGCATTCCCGGCGGCGCACAGGAAATCGGGGAAACCGTGGTTGAGGCCGCCGTCCGTGAAGTTGCCGAAGAAACCGCCATCACTATTAATGCTCCCCGGTTTCTCGATATCCTCGACTTTATTGATAAAGATGAAGATAAGCATATTCGCCATCATTATACCTTAGTGGATTATGCCGCCACCTATCGCAGTGGTGAAATTCACCCGGGAGATGACGCCCAGGAGGCAATATGGGTTCCCTTGCATCAACTTTCTGAATATAATCTCTGGAGTGAAACGGAACATATGATCCATAAGGCGATACGTCTGTTGGCGGAGGAAACACCCTAATGGAAGATACCCCGACCTTATGGACCCGACTGGGTCAATCCGTGAAAGGCCATTTGAAAGTCGCGGGCATTGCCGTGGTCTTTGGCATGACGGCCTACGGTGGCGTTCATCTGCTGATCTGGGTAGTCGACAATTTTAAAAATATGTAAGTGAGAAGTTGAATTATGAGAAAATTAGGCGGATATATACTGGGTATGGTCGGATTGATCATCTATATCTTTCTGGTCACAGGCCTTGCTGATGCCTTATTTCCTCTGCATATTGCTTTAGAGATCACCTATTATGCCGTGATGGGCATTGGCTGGATTTTTCCCGCCATGATCCTGATCCGCTGGTGGTATCGACCGAAAGACACAGAAGAAAAAAATTAAGACATCGATCAAAACATGAGGAAAATATGACTTCAGTCTTGCGAAAGTTTACGTCCCTTTCCGCGATTATCCTGGCCCTGATCATTACGGGCTGCAGCAGCAACAATACAGTTGCCCCATCCGAAAGCCGGCAACACCGGCAGAATATGGATGAAACCAATTACGCCAACAGTTACGATGAGAAAAGCATCGTCAACGCCGCATCAGATTTTCTCGGCGGCGGATCCGAAGCCATCGCCAAGGTGGTGGAAAAAGCTTTCAAGGATCACGGCCAGCCCAATGGCTATATCATCGGAACAGAAGTAAGCGCCGCGCTGGTGGTTGGTGTCCGTTATGGTGATGGCACCCTGTCCCATAAAATTGAAGGCGACAGCCGCGTATACTGGAAAGGACCGAGCATTGGTTTTGATGCCGGCGCCAACGGGTCTCGGGTCTTCGCTCTGGTCTACAATCTCCATGACGTGGAAGAACTCTATCAGCGCTATCCCGCCGTAGAAGGCAGTTTCTATTTCGTCGGCGGCGTTGGCATGAATTACCAGCAACGCGGCGATATCATCATTGCGCCGATGCGTGTCGGTGTCGGCCTGCGCGCCGGTGTTAATCTCGGCTACCTGCATCTGTCGAAAAAACGCGACTGGATTCCGTTTTAAGTCAATCTGCGCCAGTATCCATAATCAATAAAGACTGCCGCCAGAATCACCGGCATCAGGGAAAACACCCCGAAGATATAGGCCCCGCTCAGGAAAATAACAACGCTGGATATCAGGAAGGTAACCAGCACAACCAAAGCGCCTGTGCGGCGGGTCTGTGGAAAGATCAGCATAATGCCGCCCGCAAGCTGCAATACGCCAAATAGAATGATCAACGGCTTTGTCAGGCCAACTGCATGCAGATAGCGGACGTCATCCGCCATCTGGGTAATTTTCGCCGCCCCCGCCGCGAGACTTAATATGATCAGAATGACCAGAAGTATAATCATAAACAGTCGCATTTCACCCCTCCTGAATTAAATATCCTTTCAGTGTACAGAGGTGGTTTTGACAGTCAAACCGTCTAAACTAACGCGTATAATCCCTCCGCCAACAGTTTTACCCCTACCAGGAAAAGCAACAGATAGGCCACGATATAAAAGAACCGATTGGACACCCGGTTATGCAACCAGATGCCAAGCCACACCCCCAAAGGCGCAAAAGGCAGCAGATAAAGCGATATTTTCAGATTTTCAAAAGACAGTTGTCCAAGCCAGGCATAAGGGATCAGCTTGACATAATTGACGATGATGAAAAACATCACCGAGGTTCCCACCAAACGGGTCTTGTCGAGCTGCAACGGAAAAAGATATTGCGACAATGGTGGTCCGCCTGCGTGCGCGATGAAGCTTGCAAAACCGCTCATTCCCCCAAGGATACCGCCGCGCAGAGCATTCTGAGGCTGTGGCGCCACCACCCCCCTACGTCTCTGAACAAACCAATAATTGGCAACAAAATAGACTGACATCGCCCCGACGATGATCCGGATCATATCGCCATTCATCACGTGAAATGTCAGCCCCCCGATCACAATGCCCAAAACGGCCCCCGGAATCAGGATTTTCAGGGTTTCCCTGTCCCAGGCCCGGCGGTATTCCCAGACGCTGAAAATATCCATGGCGCAGAGGATCGGCAACATAATCGCCGCCGCCATTCGCGGGTCAACCATAAGGGTCAATAATGGCACCGCCAAAGTGCCCAGACCACCGGCAAACCCGCCTTTGGATATCCCCACCAACAGCACCACCGGCACTGCCAGCAAATAAAACCATAAAGGGTCTGTCACCCCGCCTACCCCGTAACCCGATGAAATTCAAGTGTCGTTTCATCTGAGAGGCTGGGTTGGAATTTATACCCCCCCAGATTAAATCTTTTAAGTTCCTCAGCCTGTTCAACACGGTTCTGAATGATATAACGCGCCATCATACCCCGGGCTTTCTTTGCAAACATGCCGATCATCCGCGCGTGCCCTTCTTTGACTTCCTTGAATACCGGTGTAATAACCCGCCCTTCAAGTTTTTTGACATGAACTGCTTTAAAATATTCATTAGAGGCGCAATTCACCAAAATATCTGTATTTTGCGCCTTCATCTGTTCATTCAGGGCTTCGGTCAGCTTGTCTCCCCAGAATTCATAAAGATTTTTGCTTTTCTCAGTCGCCACCTTTTTTCCCATTTCCAGGCGGTATGGCTGCATCAGATCCAGAGGCCGCAACAAACCATATAACCCTGACAGGATCCGGTAATGATCCTGCGCGTAAGCAAGGTCATCCTCATCAAGGCTGTCCGCATCCAACCCGACATAGGTATCGCCGGTGAATGCGAACACCGCCTGTTTGGCATTGGTCGGCGTAAAAGGAAGAGAAAATGACCGATAGCGATTATAATTCAGCTCCGCCAGATTTTCGCTGATTTTCATCAGTTTCATCAGATCATCCCGGGTAAGCTTCTTCGCCGCCTCGATCAGGATGCTGCTGTCGTCAAGAAAATCCGGCACTGTCCAGCTGGACCGGGTGACATCTTCTGAAAAATCGAGTTTTTTAGCGGGGGACGTAACAACCAACATATGTCTTTATTCCTGAATCGGGGCTTATTGTTGCGGCTTTGCTGCCAGGAACTCACCATAGCAAGTCTCACGTCCAAAAGACAATACCGTGCAGATCATATTTTCTTGACATATCGAATAATTGCTATTAATAATCATTATTATATTAAATCCTCATTGGGAGCCACCTATGAAACTGGTTTATCTGACGCCAAAAAAAGTCACCCTGGTCACCTCGGATCTGACATCCACGGAACAGTTGTTACTCTGGTCGTTGCGCACCTGGGTGTTGGGTTATATTCGCAAGGCGCCTGTACAGGATGACATCAGCCGGGCCTATAGCCATTACAAGGTGCCCGAGGCAAGCACTCTCCTTGCCCATTTCATGTATGCCTTAAGTTTCGGCGCCAAGCGCACCATTGATATCAGTTGTCCTCTCAAAGGCGGCCTGAGTCCGGATGAACTGACCCTCCTGAATATCTTCTCTAATTTCCAGGCCGGTAATATGTCCCTTGCCTGTTGCATGTTGAATGATTTTTGTGATGAAAAATATATCATGCAAGCCCGTTACCACGCCTTGGAATTCACCCATCTGACCGGGTCACAGGGAAATATGACCTTCAGTCTTCACCGGCTGGACAACTGCACGCCATGTGCGGTTCCTGCTACCGACCAGATGTTCTACCGGAAATTCACAAAACCATCCTATGCCATCTGATCCGGGGACAGTTTACTGTCACCGCATCGCCCTCCCCTTGCCATGACCAGAAGCTTCCTGACGACGCTCACGAAAAAGTGTCAGTCTTCTATTGACAGTTTGGAGGAAACGCCCCATCTATTCAGCCTATACAAATGCGGAAATTAAGGATTAGGGACCCCATTGTCAGACACCAAAAGCACGCAACACAGAAATACTCGCGTTGATCTGACCCAGGGGCCAATACATAAACACCTGATCCGCATGGCCTCTCCGATGATAATCGGCATCTCCGCTTCCATGGGATTTATTCTTGCCGATACGTATTTTATAGGCGAATTGGGATCCGCAGAACTGGCTGCCCTCGGCTTTGTCGGGCCGATCATCATGATCATCATCTCTGCCTCTATCGGCCTCAGCGCCGGGACGTCTTCCGTGCTTGCCCGGGCATCGGGCAAGGATGATCATACCGAAATGGTCCGGCTCGCCACCAACAGCTTTATACTTTCCGTCATAATCTCTCTGATCTTTACTGTGGTTGGCCTGCTGACCATTGATCCGCTTTTTACCCTGTTGGGCGCCGACGAGGTGACCCTGCCTCTGATCCGGGAATATATGGAGGTCTGGTATTGGTCACCCATCTTTATGATCGTACCCATGGTCGCCATGGGCGTGATGCGGGCGTTGGGTGACACCTCGCTCCAGGGCAAACTGATGATCATCGCCTCCATGGCCAATGTTATTCTCGATCCGATCATGATTTTTGGCCTGTTTGGTTTCCCGCGAATGGAAATGGCCGGGGCGGCTCTGGCAACCCTGATTACCCGCGCCGGGACCCTGGCGGCAGTGATTTATTACCTTACCTATCGTTTTCATGTTCTAAAAATCACGAAAGAGGTGATCAGTCATTTCGGGGACTCATATCGCAAGATTATCCATGTCGGACTGCCGGCTATGGGCACCAACATGATTATTCCCATGGCGGGCAGCGTTCTGATTGCCATTGTCGCACGCTACGGCAATGATGCGGTGGCAGGGGTCAATCTCGCCAGCCGCATTGAATCTGTCACGATCATCGCCTTTTATGCCCTTTCCGCTGTCATTGGCCCCTTTGTCGGACAAAACCTTGGGGCGCAACGCCATGACCGCATCGAACAGGCCCTGAAACAATGCGCAATGTTCACCCTGATTTTCGGCGCTGTTCTGGCGGCATTCATCGCGGTGATCGGCCCTTATATCACCATGCAGTTCGGCGATGATGTCGCCATCCAGCAAGTCGCCAATCATTATCTGTATATTGTACCGGTTTCCTACGGCGCCTACGGCTTCGTCATGACCGCCAACGCCACCTTTAACGGCATCGGCAAACCCCTGCCCGGCGTGGTGGTGTCGACCCTGCGCGTGGCAATTTTCCAGTTCCCACTCGTCCTGCTGGCGTCACTCGTCTTCGGGGAACTGAATTACCTGATTGCGGCTTCCAGTATTTCCAATATTCTGGCGGGTATCATTGCCTATTACTGGGTTATGAAAACAGTACGGCAGCTCGCGCCGGACACGCCGGAAGGCACCCTGAAGCAAAGCCCCGCCGAGTAGCTATTACCGTTCCAGGAGCGGTGGTTGCCAGAATTCGATTTTATTTCCTTCCAGATCAACCGCCCAGCCGAACCGACCGCAGCCGTCCTCGTCCACCCGATCCGGCAAGACTTCCACCCCTTCGGCTATCAGTTTATCCAACATGCCATCCAGATCATCGACCCGGAAATTAAACATGAATGATCCTTTACTGGGGCTAAAATACTCGGTATCCGCCTTGAACGGGCTCCATACTGCATAAACATCCCGGCCGGCTGGCGAAGCTTCCGGAAAGCGGAAGCTGACCGAACCCCATGCATCAAATTCCAGCCCGAGATGCGTTGTATACCACGCCCGCAAGGCCTCCGGGTCTTGTGCCTTGAAAAAAACACCCCCAAAACCGACAACTTTTGTCATGAGTAATCCTTTATGGTTTTTGCAAATGAGTGGCCCAATAGGTCTGGGCAAGATCTTCCGCCGCCTCAACAGTCGATGCCGCACCAGACAGAAACAATGCCTGCGCCGCCGTTCCGGTTATCATCGCGCTGGCATAGTCATTCCGGGTTTCCCCTTGCCAGATACGGGTCAGATATTCGACCGTCACCGGATAATCCGATTTATCCTTCCCCGGCAGAAGTGCCGGCCATTGGCTGGTGGTTTCTTGATCACCACTGATCTTGAACAGCTTGATCGGCTTCTGGATATTGCGTTCCGCCTCGCCCCCGCCGCCTTTAATCACCCCGAGCCCCGGCTGTCCGAGCAACGCCGCCGCCTCCATGTTCAATGTAATATACGCCGGATGAAAAATACCGAGGAAGATCAACTGCGCCTGTAACGGGTTCACCAGCTTCACAGCCGTGTTGACGATAGACCGCACCCCGAGCACCGACCTTATTTCCAGCAGCTCCTGTAATTTAGGCGCAAAACACCGCAGGGGCAGATAGGCAAAATTATGAGCAGCCAGATGTTTATTCGCGGCATCCACCGACGTCAGCGGTGCCTCCCCGATCGCCGGAAGACATTCTTCGGTCAGTAAACCATTTTCCAGATGACTGTTAAATCCATGCATGAAAATTTTGTAACCATTGTCCGCCAACAGTTTCGCCGATAACAAAAACCACGGCAGACGCCGGCTTTTACCGGAAGAATAGCTCGGCCAGTCGATGATATCCTGCCACGCGGCCTTTGTATCCCCCCCTATCTGCGCCCGGATTGCCGCAACAATGCCCGCCAGTTCCGCCGGGCTTTCACTGCGGTACCGCAACAGAAGCAACAGCGCGCCCACCTGAAGATCGGACATCTCACCGGACATTACCCCGCGGAAGGCATACTCGGCTTCCTCTATGGTCAGGTGGCGCGAATTTGTGGGGCCGCGCCCCAGAGTACGAATGATTTCCGCATAACTGTTGGTCATCTATAATCCTAAAATAAACAGAGCGATCGCCAAAATCGCCCCGACGAAGGGAATCACCACGGTCAAGGCCGCCAAAGGCAGATAGGCCGTGCGATGGGTTTCCCCGCAAATGGCCCGGATCGTCGTCACCACATACCCATTATGCGGTAGAGAATCAAGCCCGCCAGACGTGATGGCAATCACCCGGTGCAACGCGTCCGGGTCAACACCGGCATCTGTATAATGGGGCGCAATCAATGGCAGAGCGATCGCCTGCCCGCCAGACGCCGAACCGGTCAACGCCACAATGACACTGATCGCCACCGCCGCGCCAATCAGACCATTGCCCGGAATGGCCGTCATGAAAGCCAGCGCGTCATGAAATGCCGGCGTCAACTTTGCTATGCTGCCAAAGCCCACCACGGCGCAGGTATTGGAAATCGCAATCAGCGCGCCAAAGGTCGCCGTCGATAACGCCACCCCCAGATTGGTAAATTTTTTCCAGTAAATCCCTATAGCCGTTAGCAACCCGACCAGCAACGCCACGATCAGAGAAGACTTGCCGAAATGCAAAATGACACTGAAATAGAACGAGGTTCCCAGCACCAGACCCAGCGGCACCAGCCCCAACAAGGGATTGGGTAAATTGTCATAGCTTTTCTGCGCCGGATCATCGGCCCGTTCGTCGAAACATTCCCCATTGGCCACCGCGCGCGCCATCATGCGTTCGAACCACCAAATGCCCGTAAAAGCCATGAAAAGCGCAACCACAATACTGACCCGCCAGCCGGCAAACTGAGTCGTTCCCAGATGTTCCATCGGCAGAAAATTCTGGATTTCCACAGACCCCGCCGAAGTCATGGTGAAAGTCACCGACCCGAAGGCCAGCGCCGCCGGAATAAAACGTCGCGGCAGATTGGCTTCTTTAAACAGGCTGAGCGCCATGGGAAATACCGAGAATGCCACGACAAAAACACTCACCCCGCCGTATGTCAAAATGGCGCAGGCCAGAATTACCGCCAATGCCGCATGCCGCATGCCCAGTTTCTGGACAACCCAATGGGCGACACTGTCCGCCGCGCCGCTGACTTCCATCACTTTACCAAACATGGCCCCCAGCAAAAATACGAGAAACCAGTCTTTCAGAAAAGCTGCAAAACCGGTCATATAATCGGCCGTAAAACTGGCCGCCCCGTCCGTTAAAGGCGGCATAAGAGGAATACCACTGGTCAAGGCCACAACAAGCGCACATAAAGGGGCGGCAATCAAAATATTCATCCCCCGCAAGGTAAAATAAATCAACAACCCCAATCCACCCAACAACCCGATCATGCTCAATGTCATTAAAACTCCCCGTTCGTTCTTTTTTACCTATTATTAACCATTGCAAAACCATACCCGATTTTACAAAAAATATCCCTTACTAAGATTATCAAATATAATAAACACCTAATACAATTGTAAGAATTTATATTCTATGATATGATGCCAAACATGGATATCACCAAATTGTGTTTAACTTTTTAATGTGTTAACCATGTAGCTAATCAAATTTTAACTATTAGCTTTTACCATTTAAGCTCATAGAAAAATAAGTTCAACAATCGCCAATAATAGCGATTTATGGGGAGGGAGGTTGCGACGCATAGTCCACTTTCCAACATATGGATTGAACACTTAATATAGGCGCAACTTCTCTCCTGACTGTTGTCAGAACAGAGTAGAGCAGCTTTGTTTACCGCTCACAGTAGTAATGTTTCTGAACTGGCAATACCTTCAACCTAATTTTATTGGAGTTGCCTATGTCCGCCGAACAAAATATTTTTGATCTTTATTCCAGCCATTATGATTCAGCAAAAGAAGCCGAGCTTTCCCTGCGAGAATATCTTAAAGGGTGCCGGGAAGATCCCATGATGTACGCCTCTGCCGCCGAGCGCATGATTCATGCTATCGGAGAGCCGGAAATGTTCGACACGGCCAAGGACGAACGCATGGGCCGGATATTCATGAATCGAACCATTAAACGCTATAAAGGGTTTGAAGATTTTTACGGCATGGAAGAAACCATCGAACGCATCGTCGGCTTTTTCAAACATGCCTCTCAGGGATTGGAAGAACGCAAGCAGGTTCTCTATCTTCTTGGCCCTGTTGGCGGGGGGAAATCCTCTCTTGCCGAACAGCTTAAAGCGATCATGGAAAAAGAACCCATCTATGTCCTGAAGGCTGGCGACCAGATCAGTCCTATTTTCGAATCGCCCCTGGGGTTGTTCAATCCTGAAACCATGGGCGAGTTGCTGGAGGAGAAATACAATATTGCCCGGCACCGTCTGACCGGTCTGATGTCCCCCTGGGCCCTGAAAAGACTCGATGAATTTGGCGGTGATATTTCCAAGTTCAGCGTTGTCAAAATGCATCCGTCAAAACTGCGCCAGATCTGTATCGCCAAAACCGAACCCGGCGATGAAAACAATCAGGATATTTCAACTCTGGTCGGCAAGGTTGACATTCGTAAACTGGAATATTTCTCCCAGAATGATACCGACGCCTATTCTTATAGTGGCGGCCTGAATACCGCGACTCAGGGCATTCTGGAATTCGTCGAAATGTTCAAGGCGCCGATCAAGATGTTGCATCCTCTGCTGACCGCCACCCAGGAAGGCAATTACATCGGCACGGAAAACATGGGCGCCATTCCTTTCCAGGGTATTATTCTCGCCCATTCCAATGAATCCGAATGGCAGACCTTTAAAAACAACCGAAATAATGAAGCCTTTATCGACCGCGTCTATGTGATCAAGGTGCCTTATTGTCTGCGATATACAGAAGAAAACAAGATTTATGAGAAACTTCTGAAAAGTTCGGAACTTGATAAAACCCATTGTGCCCCGGGAACCCTGGACATGATGGCGCGCTTCAGCATTCTCACCCGCCTGAAGGAACATGAAAATTCAAACCTCTATTCAAAAATGCGGGTCTATAACGGGGAAAACCTGAAGGATGTCGACCCCAAAGCCAAGCCCATGCAGGAATATAAAGATGCCGCAGGCGTTAATGAAGGCATGGACGGGATTTCCACCCGCTTCGCCTTTAAGGTTCTGGCCGAAACCTTCAACTACGACACCCAGGAAGTCGCGGCCGATCCGGTTCACCTGATGTACTGCCTGGAACAGGCCTTGCTGCGCGAACAGCTTCCGGAAGAAACCGAGAAGAAATATCTCAATTTCATCAAGGCCGAACTGGCCCCCCGTTATGCCGAATTTATCGGCAATGAAATCCAGAAAGCCTATCTGGAATCATATGGCGACTTTGGCCAGAATCTGTTCGATCGATATATCTCCTATGCCGACAGCTGGATAGAAGGTCATGACTTCAAGGATCCGGATACCGGGCAGCTGCTCGACACCAAGATACTTGATCAGGAATTGTCGCAGATCGAAAAACCTGCCGGCATTTCCAATCCTAAGGATTTCCGCAATGAAGTGGTGAAATTCACCCTCAGGGCCCGGGCCAACAACGCCGGCAAGAACCCCAAATGGACGTCTTATGAGAAACTGCGCCAAGTGATCGAAAAACGCATGTTCAGCAGTGTCGAGGACCTGCTGCCTGTGATCAGCTTCGGATCCAAAAAAGACAAGGATACAGAACACAAGCATCATGAGTTTGTCTCTCGCCTGACCGAACGCGGCTACAGTGAACGTCAGGTTCACCGTCTGGTTGAGTGGTATATGAGGGTCAATAAAGCCGGATAATCCCGTCGAAACCATTAACTGAATGGAGATCATGTCTCGCAAAGTAAGGGTAGAATATGCATATCATCGACCGAAGACTTAACCCTAAAGGCAAAAGTCTGTCCAATCGCCAGCGCTTCATGGATCGGGCGAAAAAACAGATCAAGGAAGCTGTCGATCACGCGATCAAAAGTCGAAAAATAAGTAATACCGACGGTGGTGAACGTATTAAAATTCCTTCAGATGGATTACATGAACCCCGCCTTGTTGGCGACAGCAAACATGGCGTGCGCGATCGCGTTCTGCCCGGCAACAAAGAGTTTATGGCCGGCGACAAAATAAAACGCCCGCCTCCCCAGGGCGGCGGTCAGGGCGGACGGGAAGCCAGTGAAGACGGTGAAGGTGAAGACAGTTTCCAGTTCACCCTCACCCGCGAGGAATTCCTCGATATTTTCTTCGAAGACATGGCTCTGCCCGATTTTGTCAAGAAATCCATTAAAGAAGAAGTGGTTCATGAATATCTTCGCGCGGGGTACAAAAAACAGGGTTCCCCCAGCAACCTTAATCTGAAGTTGACCATGCGCAACAGTCTGGCGCGCCGACTGTGTCTGCGCCGCCCCAGCGACAAAGATATCGCCGACCTGGAAGATAAAATAACGGCCCTGCGCGCCCGTAAACGGTCCACAGACAAGCAAAAGAAAGAACTGGTCGCCCTTCTGGAAGAGCTTGAGGTCCTGAAGCGGAAACGCAAGGTTGTGCCTTACATTGATCCGCTGGATGTGCGCTATACCAGCTTCACCGAGGTGGAAAAACCCAACTCTCACGCGGTCATGTTTTGCCTGATGGATGTGTCCGGATCCATGGGGGAAGTACATAAGGAACTGGCCAAACGGTTTTTCATGCTGCTGCATCTTTTCCTGGATCGGCAATATAAGAAAGTCGATGTGGTTTTCATTCGCCATACCCATCTGGCCAGTGAAGTCGATGAAGACACCTTTTTCAATTCAAGGGAAACCGGCGGCACCATTGTGTCCACCGCCCTTGAGGTCATGCAACAGGTCATCATTGATCGCTATCCCCCGGCAGACTGGAACATCTACGCCGCGCAAGCCTCTGACGGGGATAACCTGAACAGTGACAACGCCCACTGCCGAAAACTTCTGACCGAAGAAATCCTGCCAATATGTCAGTATTTCGCCTACGTGGAGGTCTGGGACACCCATGAAGCAGAAATGTTTTCCGACGACAGCAACCTGACCCGCCTGTGGCAGGTTTATGATGAAATACGTCAGACCCATGAAAACTTCGCTGTCAAGAAAGTCACCAAAGCCGCAGATATTTTCCCGGTTCTGCATGACCTGTTTGCCAAAAACAAAGAAACCAAGGACGCTTAAATGGCTGCACCAAAATCAAATGGCGCCACGGGGCCTAAATCTCAAGCCCCTGCCCGCAAGAAAACCGTGACCCGAAAAGCGGCCATGGCTCCCATTTTCGAGGGGGCCGAATGGGATTTCACGAAAGTCGACAATTGCTTCCAGGCCATTGAGAAAATTGCTCTGGAAGAAATGAGGCTTGATGTCTATCCCACCCAGATTGAGGTCATCACCTCGGAACAGATGCTTGACGCCTATTCTTCTGTCGGCATGCCGATGATGTATAATCACTGGTCCTTTGGCAAGAGCTTCCTCCGTGATGAAACCAGCTACAGGAAAGGGTTCAGCGGTCTCGCCTATGAAATCGTCATCAATTCAAATCCCTGCATCTGTTATATCATGGAAGAAAACTCCATGACCATGCAAACGCTGGTGATGGCCCATGCCGCATTCGGCCATAACCACTTCTTTAAAAACAATCATCTGTTCCAACAGTGGACAGACGCCAACGCCATCCTCGAATATCTTCAATTTGCCAAGAACTATATTGCCAAATGTGAAGAGCGCCACGGCAAAAAAGAAGTCGAAAAGATCCTCGATTCCGCCCATGCCCTGCGGGATCAGGGGATCGACAAATTCACCCGGCGCCAGAAACTCGATATTGCCGCCCAACGCCAGCGGCAAATTGACCGGGAGGAATATGAACGTTCACAATATAGCGAACTGTGGCGCACTCTACCGGAAACCACCAAAAAAAATAACGAAGAAATCGACGCCATCGAACGTGATCTGGCTCAGAAACTCGGACTTCCCGAATCCAACCTGTTGTATTTTCTGGAAAAACACAGTCCTATTCTGGACAGTTGGCAACGTGAAATATTACGGATCGTCCGTTCTCTGGCGCAATATTTTTATCCTCAGCGCCAGACCAAACTGATGAATGAAGGCTGCGCCTGTTTCGTGCATTATCACATCATGAACCGGTTATATGATACCGGGCAGATCACCGAAGGCGCGATGCTGGAGTTTATCGATTTTCACACCCGCGTTGTCGCCCAGCCGGATTTCGATACCCCTTACTATAACGGGATCAATCCTTATGCGCTGGGGTTCGCCATGATGAAGGATATAGAGCGTATCTGCGAGAATCCCACAGACGAAGATCGTGAGTGGTTCCCCGATTTTGCCGGCAACAACAAAGCGATTGAAACCCTGAAAGAGGCCTGGCGCAATTTCCGGGATGAAAGTTTCATTCTGCAGTATCTCAGCCCCCATCTGATCCGGGAATTCCGCCTCTTCAATCTGCATGACGATATGACCCAGTCTCACTTCCTGGTGAACGCCATCCATAATGAACAGGGCTACCGGGCGGTCAGGTCGGCTCTGGCGGCGCAATATTCTGTTGCCAATACAGATCTGGATATTCAGGTGGCGAAAGTCGATTTACACGGCAATCGTTCTATGGTGCTTTCCCACAGCATGAGCCATGAGATCCCTCTCAACGAGAAACAGGCCCGAATGGTTGTCCGACACATTCACCGGCTCTGGGGGTATGATGTAAGCCTCAATAGCATTGATCCCAGCGGCAAGGTGATAAAAACCTATGCGGAAGAAAAACAAAGCTGAAATGTTGGCCTGTGGCTTTGCCGGAAGACGTTTATTTGGTTCTGTTCGGGGACCGACGGTACCGCAAGTAACTGATGCCCGCCAACATGGAAATGATCACAAGCGCCCGGTAAACCGGCAGATTGTTATCATGTATAATATTAAGCCCCGCATGGCTGGCCATAATCAGGCTCAGAATTAAGCTACCCCCCATCGCCAGCCGCGGTACTGTTAGCATCAAAGCGCCGATACATTCCAACGCCCCCACCACCGTCAACAGATAATGGGGCAGGCCCAGCGCCTCAAATTTTTCCACCTGAAATGAAGAACCAGCCAGTTTCCCGATGCCATTGTAAAAAAAGACAATGGCCAGAACGAAGCTCAACACCCACAAGGCAATTCCTATTAAACGATCCCCGTCCATATTATTACACCATTCTCTGGAAGCTTTTTATTCGACCAAACCGTCTGGTCACAGCCCTTAATGATATTGTCCCAAAGGCGCACTATAACAAAAAAATGTTAGATTCCAAACATTTCGATATATGCCGAAGATTAAGAGAATTATTTTGACCGACGCGTGGCTGTCAGCGCCACGTCGAGAAACACATCTTTCCCGACAAATGAAACGGTCGACCAGTCGCCTTGCCCGACACCGTAATCAAGACGGCTGATCTTCATCTTACCTTCAATCCGCGCCAGATCTGCGCCATATTCCAGCAGGCTGAAATGTAATGTTTCGGCCCGGGTCACATCACGTATCGTCAATTGGCCTGTCACGCTGTACATCTTGTTTCCCAGCGCCTGAAACTGCCCCCCCTTAAAAGTGGCAATCGGAAAACGCGCCACATCAAACCAGGCTTCTTTAGGCAGGTTCTCTTCCACATCCTGATAGGTTGCTTCAATCTTTGACAGATCAATCACTACCTCGACCCGGCTGTCATCCAGATTTGCCGGGTCGAAGACGATGCGGCTGGTAAATTTAGGAAAAACACCATCAGATTCTGTGCCCTGGATATTCACCCTGAACCCGATATGGCTGTCTTCCGGCGTCATATGCCAGATCATATCTTCTGTTCCTGCCCGCACCGTTTGGGACAACAAAACACAGAGTATAAGATATAAATATCGCATCATGGCCTCATTCATTCCCCGCAGGGGGTTATTCAGAAGGCGCCCCATGGGGCGACATCCGCCTCAACACATCGTCTTTACGGACAAAATGATGATAGAGCCCCGCTCCTACATGCAGAAAGAACGCCGCAATCAGGGCGAAAGCCAATACCTCGTGCGCTTCATGGAAAAAATGCTCCATCGCCTTGTCTTTACCGACAAGCGCCGGGATTTTCAGACCAAACATTTCCACTGCATGTCCGCCGTAAGAGCTTCTCAACCAGCCGGATATTGGCTGAGCAAACATCAGAACATACAACAGAACATGCATGGCATGCGCACTGAACAATTCGATTTTACGCATATTTTCCGGCATTTTCGGCACCGGATTCGACAGACGCCAGCCCAATCGCAACGCCACCAGAATAAGCGCTAATATACCAAAGGCCTTATGCAGGTCATAAAATCCGAATTTATACGTTGCCTGCTCCGGCGTATCCGCCGGCAACCCATGCATATAAAACCCGACAACAACCAACGTTAAAATCAACAGGAACATGCCCCAATGAAATATTTTCGCAACACTACCATATGAACTATCTGAATTCTTAATCGCCATTCCAACCTGCTCCATACCATTTTATTGTTTAATCAGGGCTTCCGCCTCGATCTTTATTTTAACCTCATCTCCCACGAAAGGCAGATATGATTTCATGCCCCATAGTGACCGTTTCACCGTTGTGATCACCGAAAAGCCGGTGCGGTGAATATTACGTTGAATATCCATACCCCGTTTGTTCAACCGGACGGTCAGAACCAGAGGCTTCGTATGACCGAGGAGCGTAAACTCCCCTTTAACCTTGGCCTTACTGTCTCCCAGCAAGGTAACCTCCTTACTGACAAAAGTCGCGGTCGGGTGTTTCTCCACATCGAAAAAATCGGCACTTTTCAAATGTGCGTCAAACTTCGGCAGACCGGTCATAATACTGGCTGTATTGATGGTGACGCGGACAGAACTCTGCTCTGGCTGGTCATGATCAAGAATAATTTCCCCGTCGAAATCCATAAACTGGCCCATGGACTGAGAATAACCGATGTGATTGGCAAACCACATGATATTTGTGTGCGATTGATCAAACTGGTAGACTTCACGGCCGATCCCCGTTTCTGCATGCGCCACATTTCCCCATGTCATCATGCCCAACAAAATTATGGCCCGAACAAATCTTCTCATGATAATACTCTTCTTCTGCTTGATTAACCGGTCGTGCTTAAAACCTCATACAGTCGTCGGCATACTATATCATTTCCCGCTTCAGGTCCTCATCAAGCTTTTGTGATGGAGAGGAAGCAAAATATAGTTTTTTCGAAATTCACGGCTTGTTTTTGTTTCTGAATTTTCCTTTAAGGTTGCCAATATTCATCAGCAGCCAGACCGGCACCACGATGATCGCACCCAGCAGGACATATTTACCACCCCATTGTATGGCCCGGACAACCGCATCAAAGACCTGCGCCACAGTATCCGGAATATCATGAATGAGATCCACCGGGCTGACATCGAAAAAATCCAGCGCCAGACCGACAAGCAAGGATACAATGACCAGTTTCCAGACAACATGTAGGGTCGATTTATTCAACAGTCCACTCCCGCAGTTTTAAAAAACGTCCATCATTGTTTGGACGTCTGTTTGGTAAATATTTTTTCTTCCATATCGTAGCGTAACTGACGCACGATGGTATCAACCGCTTTTTTCTGTTCCCGGGTCAATGTATGGCTGGCCGATATTAATGCCAGCTTGTTCAGTGCAGATTTATAATGGTCGGCCTTGGCCTCATTAACGACTTCGGTAATCTGTTGCCTCAATTCAGGTTTTTCACCTTCAAAGCTCTTGATCAACCGATACTCGATTGTATCCTTATGGGTTTCATCCAGCTTATTACAAGCGGATAGACCCATCACAATACCAGCCCCCAACAATATTTTAGCGACTTTCAGTAACATCCTCTGCCCGTTCATTTTTTTTGATAAAACTTTATTGTTTGGCACAGATTAATCTTAATATGACAAAAAAACAATCCCCGACGGTAATTTGCCATCGGGGATTGCATTTAACTGATAAACTTATCTTTTATACGTGTTTGCGGCTCTGCACAACACGATAACGATTGGACACATAAGCTGTATCCGACAAGGCTGCATTGGCAGCTGGATTGCAGCCAGTGGCATGAAAATCACTGAAGGCGGCAGTCTGATTGACATAAACACCGCCGGTCAGATTGAAGGACACCGCAACACCGCTGTTGCAGGCGACCTCTTCCGCCTGATTCAGCACCTCTTCCGAAGTGGAATAGATGCCAAAGCTGATGGCGCCATTATTTTTAACGCTGTCTTCCACAATGCCAAGGCTGTCGGCCGTATTTTTCGTCGGCACCACATAAGAAATCGGACCAAACAGTTCGCTGCTGTAGGAACTCTCGTCCGTCGCTTTCAGGATCAGCGGCGTGCGAATGGTGGCCTGATCAAATCCGGCCATCGGAACAGCGTGTGAGGCCAGAACCACATTGTCGCCTTTACCATAGCTTTCGAGCCGTTCCAGAGTCGCCTCGCTCTGGATCGCGCCGAGGATTGCACAGGCGCGTTCATCGTCGCCATTGAGTTTTTCAACTCCTGTCGCCAGCGCCGCCGCCACCTCGTCAAAGGACTTGTGACCGTCTTCTGTCTCAATGCCGCCTTCGGGGATGAAAATATTCTGCGGCGTGGTGCACATCTGACCGGAATAAAGACTTAAAGTGAAGGCCAGGTTGCTGACCAGACCCCGGAAGTTATCGGTGCTATCGATGATCACGCAGTTAACCCCGGCTTTTTCCGTATAAACCTGGGCCTGGCGGGCGTTATCTTCCAGCCAATCGCCAAATGTGGTGCTGCCGGTGAAGTCGATCAGCTTGACTTCCGGACGCAGCGCCAGATCTTTCGCCAATGGCGCCTCGGCGCTGTCGGCGGCCAAAGTCACCAGATTCGGGTTAAAGCCTTCTTCCTTCAAAACGTCACGGCAAATTGCGACTGTAATCGCCAGCGGCAGAATGGCGCCAGGATGCGGTTTGACAATAACCGCGTTGCCGGTCACCAGACTGGCGAACAGGCCAGGATAACTGTTCCAGGTCGGGAAAGTGGAACAGCCAATTACCAGACCAATACCACGCGGCACGACAGTGAAATGTTTTTCCATGACGATCGGATCGCGCTTGCCCTGCGGTTTTTCCCAACGGGCCACGGCCGGGGTGCGGGCCATATCTTCATAGGCGTAGGCCACGGCTTCCAGTCCCCGGTCCTGGGCGTGGGGGCCCCCGGCCTGAAACGCCATCATAAAGGCTTGTCCGGTGGTGTGCATGACGGCAAAGGCCATTTCGAAACTGCGCCGGTTGATGCGATGCAGAATTTCAAGGCAGACGCCGGTGCGGGCTTCGATGGATGCTTTCGCCCAATCGCCGCGCAATGCCTCGACTTCGGACACCAGTGCATTGACATCGACTTTCGGATAGGTGACGCCAAGATCAAACCCGTAAGGTGATTTTTCGGCGCCAACAGTGCCGATGGCGCCTGGCTGATCCACATCAAATGCTTTATTCAGATAGGATTTAAACGCCGCCTCTCCGTCTTTACTGGCGGTCTCGCCGTAAACCTTGGGGCTTGGCATTTCGGGATAAGCTGTCCAATATTCGCGGGTGCGACTGGCTTTGATGGCCTGATCCAAGGTGTCCTTATGACGGTCAAAGAGGGCAGAGTGTGACATGGTTTATTCTCCTGCTGAAGGTTTTACCGGCTTTTCCCGGTCAAAGGCGCGCCAGATATTAGCATAAGCAAACAATAATTTACAGATGAGGCGCGCGTTTTATTTAACATATTGATTGACGACTCTCTCCGTATTTGTAATTAATAGACCGAGCGGTTGGTTAATTCAAGATAAATAGCTTAAATAAATTCCACAAGTCCCGATACGCTCCGCTATGATACACTACAGCGCCCCGTGAAGTGGCGGCAAAAAATTACGGCACCAGAAGACGACAACAGATTGGATTCACGCATGTCATATAACAATATCACCTTTACCCTGTCAGACGGCCTGGCGACCCTGACCCTTAATCGCCCGGACAGCCTGAACAGCTTCACCAGCGAAATGCATGAGGAAGTACGCCACGCCATGAACATCGTCGAAAGCGATCCGAGCGTGCGGTGTTTGCTGCTGACCGGCAATGGTCGCGGTTTCTGCGCCGGACAGGATCTGAACGACCGGGCGGTAAAGCCGGGCGATGGCCGTCGTGACCTGTCCGAGTCTGTCGATCAGAATTATAACCCGCTGATCAAACGTCTGGCGGCCCTGCCAATGCCGGTAATTTGCGCCGTTAACGGCGTCGCGGCGGGCGCCGGAGCCAATCTGGCACTGGCCTGTGACATGGTTTTCGCCGCCAAGTCAGCCAAATTCATTCAGGTCTTCTGCAAGATTGGCCTGATCCCTGACAGCGGCGGCACCTATATCCTGCCGCGTCTGGTGGGCAACGCCCGCGCCATGGGTCTCGCCCTCACCGGTGAAGCGATCAAGGCGGAACAGGCCGAAGACTGGGGTATGATCTGGAAAGCCGTGGAGGACGAGGATCTGATGACCGTCGCCACCAAACAGGCCCAGGACTTCACCACGCAGCCCACCCTCGGCCTGTCACTGATCAAGAAAGCCCTGCGCGCCAGTTTCGATAATGATCTTAATGGTCAGCTGCAAATCGAAAGTGATTACCAGCGCGAAGCCGGATATTCTGACGATTATCAGGAAGGCGTCGCCGCCTTTCTCGCCAAGCGCAAACCCGATTTTACCGGAAAGTGAGCAAATTTTGTTGAATTTGGCCGTGAAAAGGCCTAAATAATTTTATACTTAAAATAAAATCAGGACCCCTGCTATGACCGCACTTGCCGCTTCACACCCTATTGCCGTTATCGGCGCCGGAACCATGGGCGCCGGCATCGTCCAGGTCGCCGCCACCGCCGGCCATGAAGTATATCTCTTCGACACCGCCGCCGACGCCATTGATCGCGGCATCGCCCAGATTGAGAAAATCACCGCCCGTTCCGTGGAAAAAGGCCGCCTTGACGCGGCGACACGCGATGAAATTCTCGGTCGCATTCACCGGGCGACAGCGCTCGAAGATCTGGCCCCCGCCAAACTGGTGATTGAAGCGATTGTGGAAAATCTCGACATTAAACGCTCCGTATTCGGCAAACTGGAAGATATCCTGGCGGAGGATGCGATTCTCGCCTCCAACACCTCGTCGATCTCGATCACCGAAATCGCCGCCACGTTAAAGCGCCCGGAACGCATGGTCGGCATGCATTTCTTCAACCCCGCCCCGATCATGAAACTGGTCGAGATCATCAAGGGCCTGGCCACCGACGCCGAGGTGGCGGAAACCACTTTTGACACCGCCGTCGCCTGGGGCAAGAAAGCCGTTCACGCCAAATCCACCCCCGGTTTTATCGTCAACCGCGTCGCCCGGCCCTTCTATGCCGAAGCCCTGCGTATCCTGCAGGAAGGCGGTGCGGATATTCCCACCATCGACGGTTGTCTGCGCGAAGCCGGTGGTTTCCGCATGGGCCCGTTTGAGCTGATGGACCTGATTGGCAATGATATCAATTTCTCCGTCACCCAATCCGTATATAATGCTTACTATCAGGATTCCCGCTACCGCCCGTCCCTGATACAACAGGAACAGGTTGCCGCCGGGCGCTTTGGCCGCAAATCCGGTCAGGGCTATTACGATTACCGCGAAGGCGCCGCGCCTGTTGCCCCACACACTGCAGATGCCGCCCCTGCCCCGAGCGAAATTACCCTGCTCGGCGATAATCCTTTGTTGCGTCCACTGGTGGATCTCGCCAAGGAGGCCGGTATAACCGTGACCGAAGAAGACGCCGAGAACCTGACGGGCTTTATGATCAATGGAACGCTTGTTTTGCTGACAGACGGTACACCGGCCTCTGAAATCAGCCATGTTCTGGATCAGCCCGCCGTGGTCTTTGACCTGGCGCTCGATTATACCGCGGCCAGCCGCATTGCCATCGCCAAGGGCGATCAGGTGACAGAGGAAAACCTCGCCACCGCCGTCGGTTTCTTCCAGGCATTGGGCAAACAGGTATCGGTCATTGATGACTGCCCCGGCCTTATTGTCATGCGTATTGTCGCCATGCTGGCCAATGAAGGCAGCGACGCCGTCTATCAGGGCGTCACCAGCCCGGATGGTGTCGACACCGCCATGGTCAACGGCGTCAATTACCCTTGTGGTCCGCTGCAGTGGGCCCAGAATATTGGCCTGACCCATGTGTATAGTGTGCTCGATGGTTTAAAAACATTCTACGGCGAAGACCGCTATCGCACTTCTCCTCTTATTCGCCGCGCCGTAATTGCCGAAAAGGACCTGTTATGAGTATGACTGACCAACAACAAGCTGAAAAAATCGCGGAGATTTTCAGAGGACGCCAAACCCTGGATAAGTTACTCGATATGGAATTTATCGATGTCGGTGTAGGCCATGCCACCCTGCGCATGACCATCACCAAGGACAAGAGCAATGTCATGGGCAGCGCCCACGGAGGCGCTATTTTCGCTCTCGCCGATGCGGTGTTCGCCTATGCCTGCAACAGCCAGAATATCGTCACCGTGGCCTCCGGCTGTTCCATCGATTTCCTCGCCCCGGCCTTTCCTGGCGACACACTCACCGCCAAGGCCCAATATCAGGGCGGGCGCGGGCGCCAGGGCATCTATGACATCATGATCACCAATCAGGACGACAAATTGATTGCCACCTTCCGGGGGAAATCCCACGCCACAAAAGACACTATCCTAGGAGAAAATTCATGAGAGACGCTTTTATCTGCGACGCCATCCGCACCCCGATCGGCCGTTACGCCGGCACGCTGTCCTCCGTTCGCCCCGATGACCTGGGCGCCGTGCCTTTGAAAGCCCTGATGGACCGCAATACGACTGTCGACTGGGCCGCCGTTGATGACATCATTTACGGCTGCGCCAATCAGGCCGGCGAAGACAACCGCAACGTCGCCCGCATGAGCGGCCTGCTGTCCGGTCTGCCGGTCACCGTGCCCGGCACCACCGTCAACCGGCTTTGCGGGTCCGGCATGGACGCCACCGGCATCGCCGCCCGCGCCATCAAATCCGGCGAAGTGGACCTGATGATTTCCGGCGGCGTTGAAAGCATGTCCCGTGCACCTTTCGTTATGGGCAAGGCCGAAACAGCCTTTTCCCGTTCTGCCGAGATCTTCGACACGACCATCGGCTGGCGCTTCGTCAACAAGCTGATGAAGCAGCAATATGGCATCGACAGCATGCCGGAAACCGGCGAGAATGTTGCCGAGGAATTCAAGGTTTCTCGTGAAGATCAGGATCTTTTCGCCTATCGCTCACAACAGAAAACCGCAGCGGCCCAGGCCGCCGGGCGCTTTGATGAAGAAATCACCCCGGTGACCATTCCGCAACGCAAAGCCGATCCGATTATCTTTAGCAAAGACGAACATCCGCGCGCCAGCACCACACTCGAAGCTCTGGCCAAACTCGGCACCCCCTTCCGCCAAGGTGGTTCCGTGACCGCCGGTAATGCGTCTGGCGTCAACGACGGGGCCTGTGCTTTGCTGCTCGCCTCCGCCGATGCCGCCGTCAAATATGGTCTGACCCCGAAAGCCCGCGTCGTCGGCATGGCGACCGCCGGACTTGACCCGCGCATCATGGGCTTTGGCCCGGCGCCCGCCTCCCGCAAGGTGTTGGCCCAGTGCGGCCTGACCCTCGATCAGATGGACGTGATCGAACTGAATGAAGCTTTCGCCTCGCAAGGACTCGCCGTGATGCGGGATCTGGGGCTGGCAGATGATGCCGAACATGTTAACCCCAATGGCGGCGCCATCGCGCTCGGCCATCCGCTCGGCATGAGCGGCGCCCGACTGGTGACCACCGCCATGTATGAGCTGCACCGCCGTCAGGGCCGTTACGCGCTCTGCACCATGTGCATCGGCGTAGGGCAGGGCATCGCCATGATCATCGAACGGGTCTAGGCCCAAAACACAAAAGGCCTCCGAAATTCGGAGGCCTTTTTTTATGGTCTGCTTTCACGCGCTTAATAACGTGCGGCGGGGATATGATCCCGGTTGATCACCACCTTGCCAATCGGGGCCAGCGCCAGTCCGGCAAGCTTAAGGTGCTGAAAGGCAAACGGAATACCGATGATGGTAACCGCCAAGGCAACCGCCCAAAACAAATGCCCCAGCGCCAGCCAGATTCCGCCGAACAAAAACCAGATGATATTACCAATGACGCCCAGCGGGCCCGTGCCGATATCAGGCTGACCCGACAACACTTCCCGATTGACCACCTCTCGGCCAAAAGGTAACAAACTCAGATGCGCCATATTCATCGCGGCGACAAACCACGGCAGGCCGACAATGCTCACCGCCATGATCAGACCGACCAGAAGCCAGCCCACCGCCATGCAAAATCCGCCGAAGATCAGCCATAAAATATTCAAAATCAAAGACATGTCCTGTCCCTTTCCTGTGGGATTACACCCAGTACCCTCTTATTTCATATAGGGGCGATAACAATTCAGTCAAGCGGCGCACTGGTGGATTGCAGGCATATCCGTCCAGTCATATTCTCTGCAGTTTTTCCGGATCAAGGCTCATAAAGCCGTTCATGAAAACTTCTACGGCGAGATCCGCGAATTGTTCCTGACTGACCGGACCATCTTTACGGAACCAGATATAGGTCCAGTTGATCATGCCGAGAAAAGCCATCGTCACCGGCTTTTTATAGTCCTGTGACCGGTCCAGCCCCGGATTGAGCTCCAGAACCAGTTTAACCACTGTATTAACCACCCGTTCCTGCAACCCCAGTATCTCACGGCGCATCTCGTCCGGCAGACAGCCCCTGTCATTGAGCAGGATCACATGTTTCGATCCGGCGTTGACATAGATATTCATGAAATTGCGCGCCAAAATCTGGAACTTTTCCTTTGGCGTGCCGTCATGCACCAGGGCCGCCTCGGCCATGGTCACCAGCTCCATCACATGCAGGCGCATGATATCAAACAGGATCGCTTCCTTGGAGGGATAATAGTGATAAAGCCAGGATTTCGACGCGCCACAGGCTTTCGCCAGCTCTGAAATAGAGGAACGCGCATACCCTTTGTCTGCGAAAAGCTCCGCCGCCTTGTCAAGGATACTGCGACGACGGTCATCATAATCTTCTGCTTGTTTACGCGCCATAGAAAAAAGTCTTTATATTCGAGTAAGAAAGCCTCCATACTAGCCGAACAGACCTAAAAGTCAAAGAATTGACCGAACAGTCGGCATAATTAATATTTTATCCAAATCCCCAAACAAAACATTGCATTACCCTTTAAATCCAGTCAATATGCCTGCAAATTTTCGGAATTTGAGGAACAATATAATGAGTATAGGGATTGGCGGATCCTCCGCTGAAATCGAACTGAACAAACTTCAGGATATGACCGCGGACATCTCCCCGATTGGCGCCGCAGAATACAGCACCCGGATCGCGCGGGCGCAAAAACTGATGCAGGAAAAAGGGATTGATGCCCTTTATCTAAACGCCGGAACCAGCATGTCCTATTTTACCGGCACAGACTGGCACCCCAGCGAACGTATGGTCGGGGCTCTGCTCCCGGCAAGCGGCGCTCTCACCTATATTGCCCCGATGTTCGAGATCGGCACCCTTGAACTTTACATGGGCGTCAAAGGTGCCGTGCGTGGATGGGAAGAACATGAATCGCCTTATCTGCTGTTCAAGCAGATGATGCATGATCTCGGCCTGACATCCGGCACCATTGCCGTTGATGAATCCACCCCCTATTTCATCAGTAATGGCATCGCTCTCGCCGCCGCGGAGTTCAGCTATATTAACGGCGTCTGCATCACCGCTGCCTGCCGTCAGATAAAGTCGACGGCGGAAATCGCCCTGATGCAGCGGGCCAAGGATATGACCCTTGAGGTACAAAAGGCGGCAGCCCGTATCCTGCGCCCCGGCATCACCACAGGTGAAATCGCCGATTTCATCAATCAGGCCCATATCAAGGTTGGCGCCCCCAAAGGGTCCTATTTCGTTATCGTACTGTTCGGTGAAGATTCCGCCTTCCCTCATGGTGTGAAAAACCCCAAGGCTCTGGCAGAAAACGACATGGTGTTGATTGACACCGGTTGCGAGCTGCACGGTTATATTTCCGACATCACCCGCACCTATGTCTACGGCACCCCAAATGAGCGCCAACGCCAGATCTGGGATATTGAAAAAGCCGCCCAGGCCGCCGCCTTCGCTCAAGCCCAGGTCGGCTCACGCTGTGGCGATGTGGACCTGGCGGCCCGCGCCTGTCTGGCGGACTATCAGCTCGGCCCCGATTACAAACTGCCCGGCCTGCCCCACCGCACCGGCCACGGCATCGGCATGGACATTCACGAATGGCCCTATCTTAATTCCGGCGATGACACCTTGCTTAAACCGGGCATGTGTTTCTCCAACGAGCCGATGATCTGCGTGCCCGGCGAGTTTGGCGTCCGGCTTGAAGATCATTTCTATATGACTGAAGACGGGCCAAAATGGTTTACCGAACCAAGCCACAGCATCGACGACCCTTTCGGCTACGAAGCCTGATTTCAGACAAATACCCCCGCGCGGTTCAGACACATCTCTGAACCGCGCGCGTCAATGCGCCGTCACATCGGCTTTTGGTACACCAGCTGTGTGACAAAGGCCGGCCCCGTATGATGGACACCTTCGATGACATTGCGTTCGCACGCGGCGGCATGCAGGACAGCATCTTTATCAAATGCCCCCCGCAACTCGTCCAACGTGATAAGAAGGTCGCTTTCTTTTGGCCCGCCAGTGTTATAATTCAACTGCTCCGGATGATAGGCTTCAACGATCAAAACACCGCCGGGCGTTAAGGCCTTTTGCAATTCAGAATAGACGGACTGCCGCGCCACAGCGTCCCGACCGATATAACCAAAAATAGAGATAATCGCGTCCCATCGCCCCTCCCCCAGATCAAACTGATCCAGATCGGACAGGTGATAGTCAATCACAACGCCCTTTTCCCGCGCCAGCCTCTCGGCTTTCTTCTGGCCCGCGGCAGAGATATCGACCGCAGAAACCCTGTGCCCCTGCTGCGCGAGATAAACCGCATTACGCCCCTCACCTTCGGCGATACAGAGAACCCGTCCCCCGGTCGGAATTTGATCCGCCATCTGTTGTAAAAAATCATTCGGCGCAGTGCCGTAAGCATACGCCTCTGTACCGAACCGCGCGTTCCAAAATTCTACTGTTTCCATAAGATATTTCCTTCTGTTGCTTGCTGTCATCCGGCCAGAAACAGGCGTCTCTATTCTTTCGTGCCTTTTCATTTACGGGCCGTTAGTCTAAGCTACAACTTCAAGTTAACTTGAGGTCAAGAAGAATTAAGGAGTGTGCATAAATGATGGATATTGCCCAAGTGGCCAAACAGTCCGGGCTTCCGGCCTCAACCTTGCGCTATTATGAAGAAAAAGGCTTGATCCAGTCCATTGGGCGGCGGGGGTTACGGCGGCTTTTTGATCGCGATATCCTGGACCGTCTGTCACTGGTTGCCCTCGGGCGCAATGCCGGTTTCTCTTTGGAAGAAATCGCCCAGATGTTTGGCCCGCGCGGCGCACTACACATCGATCGGGATCAACTCAGCCGCAAAGCCGAGGAAATTGACCACAGCATCCACCGGTTGATGGCCATGCGGGACGGGCTGCGTCATGCGGCGAAATGCCCCGCCACCCATCACCTGGAATGCCCCACCTTTCGCCGTATCGTCGCCGTAACCCGGAAACGCGGTGCGCGGGGAAAACGGTAAGCAACTGCATTTAATGACGCTTCTAAACGCCCTACTCTCTCGCCGGACTTAAATATCCCAAGAAATTACTTTTATATTAGGCTTTGAGCTGTTGTAATTCAGAGTGTGAACCTCACGCGTTTCTGAATAAAGTTTCTTCGTATACGACTTGCCGTCCGAATCGGTGACTATGATCTTGTTGTCTAATTTCTTTTTCGGACATTCCCCATCTATTCGAAGCTCATATTTATATGTTTTTCCGTCGATTTTTACGAGTTTGATCGAATGGATGCCAGGAATTACTTTATTGACATCTATCGGCTTGTCCTTAAAAATAATCTTGATCTCGCCACCATCGGGAACAAGTAATCCATCCGTTAACATGCCCTCATCTGTCCCTGCCCCTGCTACGCCCTCAAAAGCTATATTGGTTCCCATTCTATAACCCTCTCTGTTAGTTAATAGATGATAAGATGTGTTTATGAGCCACCTCCCCCTTGGAGGGCCCGCCTTAATGCCGATACAGAATATAGATAACACCTATAAAGTGCAAATTATAATAATTAAAACCAATAAGGAGCATAAACTTTACCCCTGGAGCAAGACCGGCTCGCCCCGCCCAGAACGGCATACCTTTCCCGCCCGCGTCTAGAACCGACGTTTCAGACCAATGGCGACGAAGTTCGAGCCTACCGTGATATTTTTGATCAGGTGAAACACCCCAGAGCGATGATGAATGCGCAGCATCAGCGCCCACTCCGGATGGCTCGGCAACGAAAAGGTAAGCTCCGGCATGAAGTTATTGAGAAATTTCGAACCCACGCCGTCCGGGGCGTTACGCCTTTCCCGTTCCGACACTTGCGTGACATAGGAAGGCCCCAAGACCGACAGGCCAAAGGTGGTATGGAGATATTTATTCCATGGGAAGCGATCAAAACGAAAGAAGAGATTGCCACCCAACTCGACAAAACCCCCTTCATACATATGCCGACTTATATAGCCTTCCAGCTCAACGGAAAAACCTGATCCCAGAACCAGAACCTCACGGGCATAGGCAACCGTCAGGATTTCATCATCCAGAAAATCGACGGCAAAAGGATTTTTAATGATCTGCGAAAACCATTGCTGCGACCGACGGCCATAGTAGATGCTGAGTGTATTCTTAAATGTGTGATGCGTAGCGTCAGAAGGCAATCGCCCCTCCTGGGCCGCCGCCGGCGTCATAAATACCATCAGGATAAAGCAACACAACAAATTTTTCATCATATAACCTTCCCCCGAAACGCCCATTTCCTCTCTCTCGTCAGACAAGGTACGCAAGAAAACGGGAGGTGCATTGACCAAAATCATTTCACTCTTCTCCTCTGACGAACACTATATGGCGTTCTGGAAACAACAGATGACAGGAGCCCGCCATGACATGGACACAGGCGCACATCCCGTGGGATGATTTCAAACCTGATCAGGTAAACCCCACAATCGTACCCATCGTGAAAACCGCCGCCCTGATCGAAGCCAACAGCGCCTCTTATGTCGCGTATCTTCAAAATGTATTTTCAGCGGAACGGAATATTGCAAAAGCAATTGATGTCTGGGGCCAGCAGGAATATCAGCATGGCCTCACCCTTGGGCGCTGGGCGGCATTGGCGGACCCCTCTTTTTCCTTTTTCCATAACCTGGATTTTTTCCGCAAAGGATATCAAATTCCCGCTTACGAGGCAGGTTCCACCCGCGGTTCTCCGGTCGGTGAGCTGCTGGCCCGTTGCGTAGTGGAAGCCGGCACTACATCTTTTTACACCGCCCTGTATGAACAAACCAGCGAGCCCTGCCTAAAACAAATCTGTCTGTTGATTGCGCAAGATGAACAAAGCCATTATCGCCTGTTCCGGGCGCTAACTGCGAAATATTATTATGCCGAATACGATGCCATGCCGATCTGGGATAAAATTAAAACAGTTGTTGGTCGGGCGACGGAAACCGATGACGACGAAATCGCCTATGCCTATTACAGCGCCCATGACAGGCACCTGCATTCCGGGGAAGTCCCCTACGATAGAGAGAAATGCAGCAAGCTATACTTCTCACGCATTTATCGGCTCTACCAAAAGAAACACATCGAACTTCTGGTGCGTCTGATGGTGCAGACCATAGGGAAAACGCCAAACAGCCCTGTGACCACGGTCTGTTCCACTCTGACATGGGGGATGTGGAGCCTTAAAAAATATGCATCATGGTCACTTAACCATTAGCTCCGCTGAAAATAACGGTTACTCTGAAAAAGTCGTCGCCCCGCTTTTCAGGCCTATTTTATCGGCATGGTCTTTTAATTTCAGATCTCTCCCTACCAAGAGCTTCAACCCGTAATAGGGGCGGTTTGCCCAAACTACGCTGGCCGCATATTCATCCAGACTTTCAACATTCAAAAGAAACTGCACGCCCTCTTCCAAATTTTGATTTAATTTCATCAAAGCCCCTGCCGTAGAAATATTTGTCACCACGCAAGGATGAATTATCTCATCAATCGTCGCTACGGCGCTCCATACAACATCCAAGCGATCATCAACACGTTTCTGGTCCTCTGTCGAATATGAAAACATAGTGATATCCCATGCCTAATTTTAATATTTTACTTTAAGGTTCTAACCTTATCAAAAATAAATTCCGCTGTCTCGAAAAGATACCCGCTCTCGGCGTTGTATCAGTTTTTTACCCCCTGGGTGACAAACGATAACACCTGTTCCACCAGTTCTTCCGGATTCAGATCGCCTTCCTCGCGGTACCAGGCGGAAATACCATTGAGCGCATCAAACAACAAAATTGCAATGATGGTCGAATTACAATCACGGATCGACCCATCGTCGATTCCCTGACGAATGATCGCCCGCACCCGATGTTCAATACCGCGATGCATGGTCAGACTGGCGTCCTTCGCCGCCGGATCTTCCCGCTGTCCCCGGTGGCGGATATGACACCGAATAATGTCATCGGTGACGATTGTGACATAGCCAATGATAAATTTCTTTAACCGGGTAAAGCCGTCTCCCTCCGCCGCCATGACCTGATCCAGCAGGCCGTTGATGCGTCGGCTCGCCACTTCCTCACACTTGATTAAAATATCTTCTTTGTTTTTGATATAATAATACAATGTCGGCTTGGTCACCTCATGCAAGCGGGCGATATCATCAAGCGAAGTCTTGTAATAACCTTTTTCCATAAAGGCCGTCGCTGCATGACGCAGAATGGCGTCGAGTTTAATCTGCCTCTTTTCTGCCCGGTTCATAAGGGGTTTCGCTGTTTTTAACTGTTTGATCATATTTCCGATCTTGATAATTCCTCTGGTCAGGCCTATATTGTTACCCATGAGTAACTTAAACTCAACATATTTCTAGGAGAAAATCAACATGTCCGCTGCCCAAAACCAAGATCCGATCGTCATTGTTGGCCTGTCCCGCACCCCTATGGGCGGTTTTCAGGGTGACTTCACGCCGCTCACGGCATCCGAACTTGGCGCGGTTGCCGTCAAGGGCGCGCTCACGCAATCCGGACTTTCACCTGATGATATTGATGAGGCCGTTATGGGCTGTGTGTTGCCGGCGGGTCAGGGCCAGGCTCCGGCGCGTCAGGCGATCCTCGGCGCAGGCCTGCCGCAATCCGTCGGCTGCACGACCGTCAACAAGATGTGCGGGTCCGGCATGCAGGCGGCAATGATGGCCCATGACAGCCTGATGGCGGGCTCTGCCGACGTGATGATTGCCGGCGGCATGGAAAGCATGACCAATGCACCTTACCTGCTCGCCAAGATGCGTGGTGGCGCGCGGCTCGGCCATACGGACGTCAAAGACAGTATGTTCCTCGACGGCCTGGAAGACGCCTATGACAAGGGCAAGCTGATGGGGGTTTTCGCCGAACAGACCGCCCAACATTATCAATTCACCCGGGAAGAGCAGGACGCCTATGCCATCTCCTCTCTCGAACGCGCCAATGCCGCCATCAACGGTGGCCATTTCAAGTCTGAAATTTCTCCTGTCACCGTAACCTCTCGCAAGGGCGACACCGTGATCGATACCGATGAGCAACCCGGCAAGGCCCGGACCGACAAAATTCCCACCCTGCGCCCGGCGTTTGCCAAAGACGGCACCGTAACCGCCGCCAACGCCAGCTCCATCTCCGACGGCGCGGCGGCGCTGGTGATGATGAAACAATCTCAGGCTGAAAAACGCGGCCTCACCCCGGTGGCGAAAATCGTCGGTCACAGCACCCACGCCCAGGCCCCGGAATGGTTTTCCACCGCCCCGATCGGCGCCTTGAAGAAACTCTATGAAAAGACCGGCTGGACCGACGCGGATGTGGACCTTTATGAAATCAACGAAGCCTTTGCTGTCGTCACCATGGCCGCCATGCGCGATCTCGGGCTTGATCACGCCAAGGTCAATGTCCACGGCGGGGCCTGCGCCCTCGGCCATCCGATCGGCGCGTCCGGCGCGCGTATATTGGTGACCCTGATCGCCGCCCTGCAGACTTATGGCAAAAAACGCGGCATGGCGACCTTGTGCATCGGTGGCGGCGAAGCAACCGCCATGGCTGTGGAATTAATGTAACCGAAGGGCCCCCCCCCACGATGATGCTGACAGAAGAACAGGAAATGATCCGGGATATGGCCCGGGATTTCGCCCAGAAAGAACTGGCCCCCCGGGCAGCGGAATGGGACAAAAACGGTAATCTGCCGATGGACGTCCTGCATCAGATGGGGCAACTGGGTCTGATGGGCATGACCATCCCCGAACAGTGGGGCGGGGCCGAAACCGACTATGTTTCATACGCTCTCGCCTTGATGGAAATTGCCGGTGGCGACGGCGGCGTCAGCACCATCATGAGCGTCAATAACGCCCCCGTTTGTGCCGCTATTCTCAAAGAAGGCAGCGACGCCCAGAAGGAAAAATTCCTCAAGCCTCTGGCCCGCGGGGAAATGATCGGCGCCTTCTGCCTCACCGAACCCCAGGCCGGATCAGACGCCAGCATGCTGAAATGCCGGGCGCGGAAAACTGACGACGGCTGGGTGATCAACGGCACGAAGCTGTTCATCACCTCTGGCAAGATCGGCGGGGCGGCGCTCATCTTCGCCGTCACCGATCCGGACAAGGGCAAGAAGGGTATCTCGGCCTTTCTCGTGCCCACCGACCTGCCCGGCTTCACCGTGGCCTCCGTCGAGGAAAAACTGGGCCAGAAGTCGTCGGACACCTGCACGCTGGTGTTTGAGGATATGGCAGTCAGTAAAGACATGCTGCTCGGCGAAGAAAATAACGGCTACCGGGTGGCGCTCGCCAATCTTGAGACCGGCCGCATCGGCATTGCCGCGCAAAGTGTCGGCATGGCGCGGGCGGCGCTGAACCACGCCATCACCTATGCCAATGAGCGCACGTCTTTCGGCAAGACCATTATCCAGCATCAGGCCGTCGGGTTTCGCCTGGCGGATATGGCGACCAAACTGGAAGCGGCGCAGCTGCTGGTGCTCAATGCCGCCAGCCTGAAGGATCAGGGCAAACCCTGCCTCACCGAGGCCTGTATGGCGAAGCTTTTCGCGTCCGAGACGGCGGAAGAAGTCTGCTCCGCCGCGCTACAGACTCTCGGCGGCTACGGCTATCTGAAAGACTTTCCCATTGAGCGAATTTACCGCGATGTCCGGGTCTGCCAGATTTATGAGGGCACCTCGGATATTCAGCGCATGATCATCAATCGATCCATGATAGAAAAATAATCGAACGGGCCTTTAACTTTTACCATAATTGCTTCTATAATGGACGCAACCGTAAATCATGTAGTCCCGTTTATGCCCACGACCAACCCGATTTCACCCGCCGAGGTGACCGCGCAACTGGACCGTATTATCGGCAGTGAGGTTTTTCACAATAAAAACCGCCTGATCCGTTTTCTGCGCTATGTGGTCGAGGAAACCCTGGCCGGACGAGGGAATCTCCTGAAAGGCTACAGTCTTGGCCTCGAGGTATTCGACAAGGCGCCGGACTTTGACCCTCAGACTGACGCCATCGTGCGGGTAGAGGCCGGTCGTCTCAGACGTCTGATCAGCAATTATTATCAGGAAGCCGGATCCGATGATCCAATCGTGATCAACCTGCCCAAGGGTACCTATATGCCCACCACCAGCTGGGCCGAGAAAAAAATCAAAAACCCGTCCGCCGACCCTGTGTTCACCGCCGCCGCCGCCCCGGCCACCGGTCCCGCCATCGCTGTTTTGCCCTTCGAAAATCTGAGTGGCGACGCCGATCAGGAAATTTTCTGCGACGGCATCACAGAAGAATTGATCAACCACCTGTCCATGAGCCCGTCGCTTTATGTCCTTTCCCGCCGCACCACCGCCCAATATAAGGGGCAGGCTGTCGATATCCGGCGGTTGAGCGCGGAACTGGAAGCCCACTATGTCCTCGAAGGCAGCATCCGCCGCGCCGGTGATCTGCTTCGGGTTTCCGCCCAGTTGCTTAACGCCACCAACGCCGCCGTGGTCTGGTCTGAAAATTATGACCGCAAGCTGACCCCTAACAACCTCATAGATGTACAGGATGAGATCGCCACTCATGTGGCCGCCACCATTGGCGATACTTACGGCGCCGTCATGCGCACCAGCGCCGTCGATATGAAACGTAGCGGCACCGAATATATGGAAGCTTATGAGAGCATGCTGCTGCTGCATGACTATCTGTTCGAACTGTCCCCGAAGGCCCACCTTAAAGCCCGCGACAGCCTGGAAAAGGCGGTCAAGATTGACCCTAATTACCCGGACGCCTGGGCGGGACTGGCCTTTCTCACGCTGGATGAATATCGCTTCAGCTTTAATGTGAGAGAAAGCAACCCTTTGGATCTGGCCCAGCAATATGCCGAGAAATCCATCAGTCTGAGCGCCAAATATTCCATCGCCTGGTACGCCATGACAATCATCAACTTCCACAAGGGGAATATTGAACAATTCGAGGATAATATCCGTCTCGGCCTCAGCATCGCGCCCAACAGCCCGGCCATCCTGGCCGACAGTGGCGTTTACCTCTGCCTGCTCGGCAAACTGGATCAGGGCCTGTCTCTGGTGCGCAAAGCCATGGATCTGAATCCGCAACATCCCGGCTGGTGTCGCTTCGCCCTGTGCCATGACCATTTCATTCGCGGTGAATATGCCCAGGCCATGGATCAGGTGCGGTTTATCGAAACTCCGGACTGGTTCTGGCCCCACGCCCTGCAGGCTATTCTATATGCCAAGCTCGGCCAGACAGAAGACGCCGCCCGCGCCCACGATAATGTGTTAAGGCTCTATCCGGACTTCGTTCAGAATGCGGAGAAGGAATGCCGTAAATGGTTCCAGCGCGAAGCAGATTTAATCAAGTATCTCGACGGACTTAAACAAGCCCACCTCTCCTGACAGGCACAAAAAAAGGCGATCCGAAGACCGCCTTTTTGCATTCTGTCCTGCGCGATTATTGAGCGCTGAGGAACTTTGTCAGCTTGTCCTGATGAAACGCCACCTTGGCGGCACAGAGCTCAATGCCTTCCAAGGTCTGCGCCAGTGACCGGGCGCCGCCGGCGATACTGGCCACACGCGGCTCGAAAAAGGCTTTCACCTCATCGCGCTTCTCAAGCGTACAATAATCCCCGGCGAGGCCGGCAATGGCTGCTTGGGTAAAGCCAGGAATACGGGCTTTAACAGCTTCAAAATTGTCCTGGAACCAGGCCCAGGCCGCGTCACGTTGGTCATCATCATACATCAGGGTGTAGAGTGCTCTCCCCACTTCATTGGCGCGCATCTTCTCAGACAGCACCAATTCAAGGACTTCAGCACCGAGCGCCGCATCGTTGGTCGAGGCTACGGCCCGCAACAAACGCCCCCGGGCGGTGCCATCAGTGGATGCCAAATAATGCTGCAACACATTACGGCCAAACTCAGGTCCAAGATCCTCCACGGCGACAATCAGCGCCCGAGAGATCAGGTTACTATCCACCTTATCCTCGTGGATCTGACCATCTGTGCCATAGCCGACATAGGCTTTCGCCATATCGACCAGTTTCGCCCGAACGGTCGCATCCTGACCTGTAAAGGCCAGATGTCCCACCAGAGGGCCGCGCAGATTGATCACTTCACCTTCTTCATCGGCTTTGGCGTCGAAACCGATTTTTTCAAGCTTGCTTTTGTAAAGCTTGCGTGACAGAGCAGAAATCTTGGCTTTCTCCGCCTCGTCCCGCGCCACTTTATAATACATAAAGCTTAAATCAGACATCGGTGATGTCGCAACGCGGTAAGATTCAGACGCCACCATGGTGGGGGCGACCTTGACAAAGTCGGCAAAGTCCATCTTGCCTGCGCCCATGGCGGCGGCAAAACTGTCGGTCAGAGACAGCATGCTGTTTTCCGACAATCTGCTCTGATTTCCGAAAAGCTGAGACCAGCCTTCCGCACCCAGCGCGTAACGGTAATATCCGGTGCCGTTCAGATTTGGCAGCAGATAATCAAGCTCACCGGTTTCCGGCAGAGTGAAACTGCTTTCCTTACTTTCCAGAACCGTACAGTATTTATGTTCTTCGCCATTCATACCATAGCCCACACAAACCGGGATGATCCAGGTCTTGTCCGTGGAGCCTTCTGATCCCAGAGGCAAATAACGGGATTGTGTCATAGTGACAACGGTCTTGCCGTCCTGCGTAGCCGTTTTCACATCCAGATAAGGGATACCAGGCTGCTCCAGGAAGCTGTTAAAGGCTTCACGGATTTTTTCCATTGGCACATTATCCGACTTCTCGCCAATGGCGGTGATAAAGTCGTTGGAGGTGGCGTTCTTGAAGGCAAAACGCTTCATATAGTTGTTAATGCCGGCCTTGAACTGTTCCTTGCCCATGAAAGCTTCAATCATGGTCAGGACACCACCACCTTTTTGATAAGTAATGCCGTCAAAAGCGGTGACAATATCGTCATTGCTTTCAATCGGCTGGCGAATTTGTCGAGCACTCACCAGGCCGTCACCGCCCATGGCCCCAAGGGAGCCGCGCAACATATTCTGGCGGAATTTATGTTCCGGCATAATATTATCCAGCGCCGCATTGGACATCCAGGTGGCAAAGGCTTCGTTCAGCCAGATGTCATTCCACCATACTGGTGTCACGAGATTGCCGAACCATTGATGGGCCAGTTCATGGGCATGGACGCTCATGTAGGATTTCTTCTGACCGAGCGAGCTATTGTCATCCAGCAGAAGCAGTTGTTCACGATAGGTAATCGCCCCGGCATTCTCCATGGCGCCATACGCAAAGTCCGGCACCGCGAGGATGTCAAGTTTTGCATAAGGATAGGGGATCTGGAAATAATCTTCCAGCGCCTCGACAATCTTGCGACTGTTGTCCAGGGCATAGGTCAGTTTCTCGCCCTTACCCTTTGTGGCGATGCCACGTAAGGGAACAGCCCTATCCCGGACCGCTGTCGTTGGCATATCCGCCCATTCAACCACGTCAAAAGGACCGGCGGCAAAAGCCACCAAATAGGTAGGCAAAGGTTTCGTGGTCGCAAACGTCATTTTGGTGAACCCATTGCCCAGATCAGCGCGGGAGATTTCCGGCGCGTTGCCGATCGCTTCCATGTCGGTCGGCACAGAGACGCTGACATCAAAGGGAACTTTAAAGCCCGGCTCATCAAAACCCGGAAAGGCCCGACGCGCATCAATGGCTTCAAACTGGGTATAGGTATAACTGTGGTCGCCATCTTTCACCCGATAGATGCCCTGCAAGGCGTCACTGACCTTACCACGGTAGGCGATATTCAATTGCGCCTTACCACGGGGAGCCTTTTCGGCAAAGGTCAGCTTGACGATACCTGTTGGGTCAACCTGTTCATAGGTGACCGGCACAACTTTACCGTCAGCCAAGGTCAAATTTGCGGAGCTGACCGTCATGTCCTGCCCGTGCATCCACATAAAGTCAGACGCAACATCGAACATCAGGTCGATCGCCACTTCGCCACCAAAATCGGCGTCAGCAGGAACGATCTGCAGGTCGAGCGTATAGTGAGTGGGTCGAATCGCCGTCGGCAATTGACCTTTTGGTATGGCCGTTGGGTAGCTTGCCTCCACCTGGATTGAGGCTTTCTGCTCTTCCGACCCGCAACCCGACAACATTAGAACAGTCAATAAGACCGTCATATATGCTGTGAATTTTGATTGAATTTTTAACACGTTTATTATCCCTATTGTGATTTCCTTTACGGTATGCTTACCGCATACCCCTACACCCACAAGTAACCTACTAGACTCTGATGATTATTCAAATTATTTTCTGATTCTAACATCTAATAACATTATGGCTTCAAATAATATAACATGTTATTGATAAGGCCTTCTACGGGATATTAAAGACCGGCACAGGACATACGACCAGCAACAGGACATGCTTCATGGATTTAAGGAATTTTCGAGAAACAGCGCATCATTTCGTCGACTGGATGGCGGATTATATGGAACATATTGAGCAACGGCCCGTCAAACCAAAGACACGGCCGGGTGAAATTCTTGCCCAACTGCCAGAGAAAGCGCCTGAGAAACCTGAAGCCATGGACCATATTTTTCAGGATTTTCAGGATATCATCATGCCCGGCATGACCCACTGGCAACATCCAAATTTCATGGCCTATTTCCCGGCCAACGCCAGTCCGCCTTCCATTCTCGCGGAAATGCTGACGTCAACCGTGGCCGCACAATGCATGAGCTGGCAAACGTCCCCTGCCGCCACCGAGCTGGAAGAACGGGTGATGGACTGGTTGCGCGACATGATTGGTCTGCCACAGAATTTTCACGGCGTGATACAGGACACTGCTTCGACCTCCATGTTTGTCGCCTTTCTAACCGCCCGGGAACGGGTGAATAATTTCAGGACCAATCATACAGGGCTTGCCGACGCCGGACGTCATTGTTGCTATGCGTCTGCCGAAGTGCATTCGTCGACGGACAAGGGCATTCGCATGGCGGGGCTCGGCTCTGACAATCTGCGTAAAATACCGGTGGATGAGAATTTCGCCCTGATCCCGGCGGAACTGGAAAAAGCAATTCTCGCCGATCTGGAAGCCGGACATACCCCGACCTGTGTCGTCGCCACTCTCGGCAGCACCAGTCTGTCGTCCATTGACCCCCTGGCCGAGATCGGCAAAATCTGCAAAAAATATAATGTCTGGCTGCATGTGGATGCCGCCTGGGCCGGTAGTGCGCTGGTGCTGCCGGAATTTCGCTGGATGATCACAGGCATCGAAAATGCCGACAGCTTTGTCTTCAACCCCCATAAATGGTTGCTGGCCCAGTTTGACTGTTCCGCCTTTTTTGTGCGTGACAAAGGCGCGTTGATCCGCACCTTCGAAATTCTGCCGGAATATCTCAAGACTCGTGAAGGCGATCAGGTGAATAATTATCGCGACTGGGGGCCGCAGCTGGGCCGCCGTTTCCGCGCGCTCAAGCTTTGGTTTGTCATCCGGTCCTACGGCATTGAGGGCTTGCAGGATCATATTCGCCGCCATATTGCCATGACCCAAGCGCTGGCCGCACAAGTGGCCGCAGAGCCTGACTTTGAACTTCTGGCCCCCAACCCGCTGGCGCTTTTCTGTTTCCGTTATCACCCGGAAGGTTACCCGGAACAGCAACTTGATGCCTTAAACGAGACATTGTTTGAAGCCATCAATGATACCGGAAAACTGTATCTCACCCAAACCCGGATCATGGATGCCTACGCCATACGTTTGGTCAGTGGCGCCGAGGCGACCCAGCCGCGACACCTGGAACAGGCCTGGGTTTTAATCAAGCAGATCGCCCGGCAACTGCCTCTTGACTGATAAACAACAGGTTAAAATATCATTCTGCCAGATTATCGCCTTATATGGCTGTCATATTGTAATTTCGCACCATCTGGATTATGACTCATTCAAGATCAGTTTTTGGGGCTAACCCCTTAAATGCCGGATAGAAAATCTAGGAACCGTAGTAATGGCACGAAAAGCACTTCTGATTACCGGACAGGAATCCGAAACGGTCAGCACCTTGGCCCGAAACCTGATTGAAGCCGGAGGCATGAGCCTCTTCGCCCGTCAGATGATGCAGATGCAGGCTGCAGGGGTTGAAGAAATGCATGTGGTAACCGACTGGTTTGCCCAAGAATTCACCCGGGAAATCGAAAACACCCGGCAGCGCCCGGAGCGGGTACTGGTGCACGGCACCAAAGACGCCCCTCTCAAGCTTCTTGAGCATAATATGGACGGAAATTGCTGGTTTCTTCTGGAAGAAGGCGTGCTTCTGGATGACCGCATTATCCAACATGTCGCCCAGCACCCCGCGCCCACCGCCGTTGCGCTGATCCCGCCACTCTGTTTTCTCGAGGAACGCACAACCCACGGCATTCCCGTGCAATTTGAGAACATAGAAGGCTTTTTCGGCTCCATCGCCAAACTGTCCAGCCAGACCCTGAGCGCCACAGTACGCAAGCTTAACAGCCTTGAAGGTCTGCCCAATGCCTTGAAAGCCATTTCCCGCACCGCCGACTGCGCCATCGTCAATGTGACCGATTGCCCGCTGTATAAGGCCCCTGAAGGCCGCGAAGTGGATCTGGTCTGGTATCCTCTGCTGAAACAAAAAGACGGCGATACAGCGACCGATATCATGCTGCATGCCGCCCACAGAGTGGGACAAGACGCCGCCGCTCGTTTTCTTTATCGTCCCCTGGAAGATTTTGGCGCTAAATGGCTGTCGAAAGCCCCGATCCTGCCACTACACATCTATGGTCTGGCCGGGCTCCTTGGTCTATATGTGACCTATTTATTCGCCGCCGGTTATATTGTGCCGGCCCTGATTTGTGGGTTTGCTTTCGGGATACTGACCGGGATCGACCAGAAACTTGCGCATTTGAAAAGGCGGACTTCCAAAATTGACGCCTTTAAGCCTCTGATCAACGCCACTCTGGAATGGACCTGGTATCTGGCGATAGCCTATGCATTGTATCCTGTTGCCGGTATGGCTTCCTATATTCTGGTGCTCACCCTGATCGCCTTTCGCCTCGCCGACCAGATTCAGGTTGAATTCTTCCGGCGGATGGCCGCCTGCCCGCTGTATAATGCCGCCGCCTTTGACCGGAAATTCCAGATCATCGCCAGCGGGCGCAATATATCCCTCTGGCTGCTGCTGCCCTTTGTTCTGTTTGATTATATCTACCTTGGACTCGCAGTGATCAGCATCTATGCGATTGTAACTTTCTTTATTCACCAACTGCGCGTATTATACCACACCAAGGCGCTCATGGAGCAAAATAGCGATATTTTCCAGCGCAATTTTAAACAAACCAAAATACTGTAAAAGTTCCCTTTATGTCCGAAGATGCAAAACCAGAATCCGTAAAACGGACCATCGAGATTGAAGAATTCACCAACGTTTATTTAATCCATCCTGTCAGCAGCTGGCTGGTGCCCCGACTGGCCGCCCGTAACATCACCCCCAATATGGTGTCTCTGACCGGAATGTTGTTCGGGTTCCTGTCCGGGGTTGCCTATCATTACTACCAAAATCCGATGATGGCGATCCTCGGCTTCGTTTGCATGGCCATCTGGCATATCATGGACGGAACCGATGGACAATTAGCGCGCCTGACAAAGACCCAGTCTGAATTTGGCAAGGTATTGGACGGGGTATGCGATTATGTGACCTTCATCAGTGTCTATGTCGGCATCGCCTTGTCTTTGGCGATCGAAATCAATCCAAACATCTGGTATGTGGTGGTAGGGGCTGGTTTGTTACACGCCATTCAGTCTGGCGCCTATGAATTACAACGCAGCGAATACGACCATTGGGGACACGGTAAAGCTTCCGCCGCCCTGCCCGAGATTGACGAAATGATCAAAGATCTCGACGGAAAGTCCATACTTTCCTATATTTTCAGTCAATTTCATATTGGATATGTTCGCATGCAGCGGCGGTTTTCCGGTGTCGATCAGAGATTCCAGACGGCGCTCTATGACCTGCTGGCTGAAAACAACGATAAACAGGACGCCATTCGTGAACTCTATCGGGAAATCTTCGCGCCAGGCATCAAAGGCTGGTCCATCATGTGCGCCAATTACCGCTCCATTGCCATTTTCATCGCCTGTATCAGTGGACAACCATTGTATTACTTCTGGTATGAAATTGCTGTTCTGACGCCGATCCTGATCTATCTGGTGCAAAAGCAACGGTTGCTTAATCAACTGTTCCTGTTACGGGTGAAAGAAATTCTCTGAATCCGGCACCGTCTGTTGCGAAAATTTCTTTCAAATGACTTGCCTTTTTTGGTATATTCTGCTTCAAGGGAGGAAGTATTTCCCGGCCATAGTATAAAAAATTAGGATACGGCGTGACCGAAAAACAAACCTTGCAGGAAGACCAGCAAACTGAAATTCTGACATCTTACCGCAACAGCATCGACAATATCGATGCAGCCCTCATTCATATGCTGGCCGAACGGTTCAAGGTGACCCAGAAAGTCGGAGAGTTCAAAGCCAAATACGGCCTTCCCCCCGCCGACAAAAACCGTGAACAGGATCAGATTGACCGTTTGCGAAAATTGTCTGAACGGGCCAAACTCGATCCCGATTTTTCAGAAAAATTCCTCCAGTTCATCATCACTGAAGTCATCCGCCATCACGAACAAATCCGCCAGGGCGAAGAATAACGCTGAGGCAACAGGCCGGGACGACTGGATTGTCGCCCCGGCGCTTAAGCTTATTAGTTCTTCACCTGCAACATGAATTTCGCTACATCAAGACGTAAGTCTTCCGCCAAATAGTCCTGTTTTGGCATTTCCGGGTAATCCTTGCGCTTATGTACCGGGTTGGCGATATAGTCCGCGATGCCTTGCGGATTATCCATGTAAAGCGCCTGAATGGTCATCGTTGGCGGACCAATCATCCGGGTGCTGTAGGCATGGCAGCCGGCGCAAACGCCATAATATACCAACTTGCTTTTATTTTCCTCATTGGTTTCCCGGGGCGGCACAGGATTTTTCAGCATATAACTGGTCACCGCCTTGGTGTCGGTCGCCTGACAGTTTTTATAGCCGCCCAACCCAATGGTACTATAACGGTTCCGGTCCCGGATACAGCTATCAACTCCGCCACCAACGGCCACAATATCAAGATTTCCCGTCATCAGACTGGCCATTTTCAGGGCTTTGATTTCCGTCACCGGATCGGTGCCATTATTAATCATGATATTGTCCAGCAAAACCAGACGATCCGGATAAGGTTCGCTTTCCGGGTCGACCGACACAGACGCCATGAAGTCAAGATCCGTGATAACAATGCCCACATTCTTGTTGTCTTTGATGATATTATTTTCAATGATCACATCATCCCCGGCCATCACAATGATTCCGGTGCCGGGCGGCACCATGGACACGATGGATCCCGGCGCACCAAAATTCTCGTGATTATTGTTATAGACATAATTGTTGCGGATGATCACATCATATGTGGTCTTGATCGGCAGACCCGGCGTGATGAACACCAGAATACCGCCCGCATTATCATAGGCATAATTATATTCCACCAGCGCATGGCGGCTGTTTTCAATCTCGATCCCCGCCACATTGCCGTAAACCTCGTTAAAGCGCACATCCACATTATCGCACATCCCCACATAAATGGCCGCATCCTCGATACCGGTGAGAATATTGCGTTCAATCAGGCCATTGGTGCCATATTGCGGGAAGATGCCATACACCCCGGCGTCAATGATCCAGTTGTTGCGCAGGACAAAATTATTGCCCGCCTGTCCCATGATGCCATTGCCCTTGAACCGTGAAATCTTGAAATTTTCAATCAGGATATTATTGCCGGAATAGAGAAAGGCGTCATTGAGCCGCTTTTCCCCGTCCAGCTCCGGCCAGCGATCCGCCACAATCACCCCCTGCAGGCTGATACTGTCTTTATCAATATAAACCGTTTCAACATATTTCCCCGGATAGACGCGGATCAGATCACCAGGCTGAGCATCATTGACCGCCGCCTGAATGCTGTCCCCGTCCCGCACCTCGATCACAGCGCCGGACATGGAGGCCACGATCTGGCTGCTGCCATCGGCAACCTCCGAATTATCCTGAGAGAAATAGACCGGAACCGGCGGCGGCGCCGACGCGTCAGGCCCTTCAAATATGAATTTACCGCCGATCATCCCGACGATGACCAAGCCGATCATGCCGAACCATTTGAATGCCTTCTTCATGGGGTTTCCTCCCTGTTGATATGAGATTTATGTTGTGCCTGACTTTGGGACGGCACCCTTTCGGGCACCTGTGGCGTAAATACTTCGTCGGTCAGCGTATGAAGAAAATCCACCAGCCGATCCAGTTCATGATCCGCCAAATTCGGTTCCCATATATGCCAGTGCAGGATCAGCTTTTCATCCTTGCCCAAGGCATGGCCCCGGCCCTTGGTATAAAATTCCACCGTTTCCCGTAATGTCTTGAACCGCCCGGAATGCATATAGGGCGCCGTCCTGGCAATATTGCGCAAGGTCGGCACTTTAAACCCGCCGCGAAAGTCAGGGTCATCCAGCACGGCCTCTGCCCCCACATCCCGGGGCATACCCTCCACTTCCGGTGTCCCGATCACGGCAATCTGCTGATTGGTAAACAAGGGGGGCGTGTGACATTCGGCACAGCGGGCGACAAAAGACCGGAAGATATTCAGACCTTCCTTTTCCTGATCGGTCAAGGCGTCATGATATCCGTGGGCATAGCGATCATAACGGCTATTCAGTGAAATCAGCGAAGACTCAAAAGCCGCCAGCGCCTGGTAAATATCCGCCAAGGTGATATCTTCCTGCCGGTTCTCCGGAAAGGCCTGCTGGAACAGATCCCGATAGACCGGAATATCATTCAGATTTTCCAGGAGGTTCTCAGGCGTGTTGGCCATTTCATTCTCGGCATAAAGCGGCCCCTGCATCTGCTCTTCCAGAGTATCGGCCCTGCCGTCCCAGTAAAATTTCTTCAGGTAAGCCACGTTCCACAAAGTGGGGGCCGAGCGCGTCAGTTTTTCGCCGTTATGCCCGTCGCTACGGCCTTTTCCATCGCTAAAGCCCTGATCGGGATCATGACAGCTGGCGCAGGATAATGTGCCATCCCCGGACAGGACCGGATCAAAAAACAAATAACGTCCAAGATCAATCTGTTGCGGTGAAAATCCGTCACGCGCCTTGGGCAGATCTATTTTTAACCCGCCCAGGCCTGCCTTCTGAGGGCTGCGATATAGCTGATACAAGTTACGCGACAGACATTTATTCTGGTCGGACAATTCAAATCCCGGCGGGCAATATTCCCGAAGACTGATGCCAGGTTCTGCTGCATGACTTTTCGATACCAACAGCACCATAAATATCCCGACTGCAATGATGATCTCTCTCTGCCTCATCATTCCGGGACCACCTTCATCTCGGGCGCCTGTAAGAAAACCAGAATATCATTCAGAGTCTGCTCATCCGGCAAAGAATGGCTCATCATGCCCATTTGCCGCCCCGCCTTGTCCTCAATATGATACCCCCGAATTTTTGCCGCAAAATTTTGATATTGTCGCTGCAGATACCAGTCATCCACCCCGATCAGGGTCGGGGTCTGCATGGCCTCTGTGCCCTGACCACCAGGCCCGTGACAGGCACCACAGATCATATGATAATAGCGCTCACCTGTGGCGTTATTACCCGTCAGCGTTTGTTCCGGCATTTCGTCCGGCAAGCTGTCAATATAGGCCACCACATCTGTGATCGCCTGCTCATCTTCCAGGGTTTCCGCCATATCCGCCATCTGTGCGCCCCACGCGTCATCCTCATGGCGTCCGCGCAGGCCGGACCTGAATTTGATCAACTGGGCCTCGACTGACCAAGGGGCCATATTAACCAGCGACGGCGCCCCCATATCCCGGTTGCCTTGCCCGTCTTCGCCGTGACAGGTGGCGCAGGTGTCAAAATGTTCCCGCCCCCTATCCGGATTTGCCGCCTGCTGTATCACCGGATCCGGGGCCGGTGTCGCCTCTTCTTCTTTGCAGGCCGAAAGCGACAAAAATACCCCCCCCAAGAGTATGAACTGATATCTTCTCTTCATTTATTTTCTTAGCTCCTGTTTGATATAGGCCTTGAACCGGCCTCCGAAAGGCGGCCGTCCCTGCAGCAGCCCCAGTATGTCAAACGGCCCGCGTTTAAACACTGCCATGGCATGGGAAAAGGTCCTGAACCCGTCAATGCCGTGATAATTACCCATACCCGATCCGCCCGTGCCACCAAAAGGCAGATCCTCCTGTCCGACATGAAGCAGAAATTCATCATACGCCATGCCGCCGGACAGCACCTTGTCCTGAACTGTCTTTCCTTCCACCCCGCGCCCCATCATGTAGGTCGCCAACGGACGTGGCCGCGCAGTAATATAGTCAATGACCTCATCAATATGATCGTAGGGCAGAAGCGGCAATATCGGGCCAAAAATTTCTTCCTGCATCACCATCATGCTGTCATCCGCACCGGTCACGATATGCAGCGGCAGAATATTATCCTGACGGGGACCACCATAGCTCTCCGGTGTCGCCACCGTCGCGCCCTTTGCTGTCGCGTCCGCGATATAGCGTTCCAGCCGCTGCTTCTGCTGTGCATTTATGATTTCCGTGTAGGCGACCTCGCCTCCTTCCGGATAAAATTTATCCGCCGCCGCCAGAAGCGACAGAGTGAGATCCGCCACCTTTGTCCGGGGAACAAACACATAATCCGGCGCGACGCAGATTTGCCCGGCATTGGCCATTTTGGCGCTGGCAATAACCTGCGCCGCCTGCGGGATATCCTGATCCGGCAATATAATTGTTGGAGATTTTCCTCCGAGCTCCAATGTCACTGGCGTCAAATTCTCTGCCGCGGCCTTCATCACCAACCGGCCAACCGCCCCCGACCCGGTATAGAAAATATGATCCAGAGGCAGTTTTACAAAACGTTCCGAAACATCAATCCCGCCGGTAAAAACCGCGACTTCTTCCGGCTGAAAATACAGGGCGATCAACCGCTGGATCAACGCAGAGGCCACCGGAACATGTTCCGATGGTTTGATCATCACCCGGTTTCCCGCCGCCAGCGCCCCGGCAAGCGGTGCAAAGATCAGATTCAGAGGAAAATTCCACGGACCAATGATGCCAATCACGCCTTTGGGGCGATACTCGACAGTGGCTTTCGTTCCCAAGACCCCCAATGGAAAAGTCGGATTGCGCCGTTCCGCCTTCATCCACTTTTTAACATTTTTCCGGGCATGTTTAAGCGCCTGTACCGACGGCACCAGATCCGCCACCAACGTAACCTCTTCCGTGCGTTGTCCATAATCCTGCCGGATCGCATCAATCAGGGCATCCTTATGATCGACCAATAAGTCAATCGCCCGCGTAAGCCGATCAAGGCGCACCTCCCTTGATACCGGAAGTTCGGCCAGCAACGCCTGCTTCTGGCTGTCCAGAATTGTCCTCATGTCCGTTTGCATATGTTGCGCCTCGATCATCACATGGCCCTTCAGAAACTGTAACTTGCGTCAATCCCGATGAAACGGCCCCGGGTTGGCTTAATCACCGGCGACTGGAATTCAACCGCCACATAGCCCCCGGGGGACCCCACATATTGGTTATCAAAGATATTACGGCCAAATACCGACAGCTGCCAATGCTCCGATCCATCGGTCCAGCTGATCCGCGCATTCGTCCGGTGTTGCGCCGACCGATAGCCCGTGAATTTCGTCAAATCAACGTAGCCCAGCAATGGCATCAGATTCTCCCCGGTCAGATCATTATCCCGCGGCGCGCTTGTGTAGCTATGATCCAGATGGAACTGAAGAGAACCGCTATTGCCAAGAGAATGATCATAATCAAGCCCAACAATCAAATCCGTTGTCGGCGCCCCTGTGGGCTGCCCTGAAATATCAATCAGTTCAGTTGTCACAGCAGAACGTTGCTGCCGCCGGGACCATTTGGCGTCCACCAGCCCCAGACTGGCAAACAGCTGCAGATTATCATTCACCAGATAACGAATTTCACCATCCAGACCCCAAGCTTTCATATCCCCGGTGCGGGTGAAATATAAGGGCAAGCCGTCCGGTGAGGTTTTCTCAAAAGAAATTTCCTGCAAATCCTTGTATTTATAATGATACGCCGACAAATTAAGCCGTAATTTTCCATCCATCAGGGTGGATTTCAACCCGACTTCATAATTCCATACTTTTTCCGGATTAAAGCTGCTGTTGACCTCCAGTCCACTATACCCGCCGGCCTTATAGCCTTTGGCGACAGAGGCGAAAATCATCACGTCATCGGTAATCTTGTAATCCGCGACAAACCGTGGGCTGAAATCGGTCCAGACATCATCCACATTGACCATCTGCCCTTCAATCGCCGGCCCCAGATTGAAAATAAGGTCGCCATTGCCTCCGACAACCCCGCCAAGAATCATTTTTGAAAAATCATCAAACGGAATATTGGCCGCGGGGTCAAACAAGGGAATGCTTGTCCCCAGACCGGCATTCAACTGCGCGATATAGCCGTTGTAATACGCCCCGGGCAGGACAAAAAGATCAATTTCCTCAATCGTTCGGCCACCATTTTCCCAGGTAAAATCCTTGCTGTCCCGTGTATAACGCACACCCATGGAAAGATTCAGTTTATCTGTTGCTTTCCATGTCACATCGGCGAAAGCCGCCAGAGAGTTATTCTTGGTGTGATTGAACAGGGTTTCATTCCAGATCCGGCCCCCCAGAGGCACCCCGGCGTCAATAAAAGGCGCAAAAATTGACAATGCCCCGCCAGACAATGCCCCCAGCAATGTATCAATGGACTCGGTCTTGGCATTCACGGAATGCGCCTGCTTCCCGTCTTCCCAGTGATAACTGCCCCCCACCATCCAGGTCAGGGCATCCGTATCGCCACTGAGCTGAATTTCCTGGTAAAACTGTTTATTGTCTTCCCGGTTTTCCGTATCCAGATAGAAGGCGGGAAGATTGGTGCCATCCTCGTCATTCCGGATTGAAGTGGTAAATTCTTTATAAGACGTCAGGGTTTTAAGCTCCGCCGCGCCGAAATCATGCTGTACGGACAGGAAGGCACCGTTCAGTTCCCTCTTTTCATTGCCCTTTTCCACATCATTGGCAAAAGCACCATAAGGGTCGCCCCCGCTCAGGCTGTGGGTCGCCACCGCGATGGCGGCATTACCGTCCTTGTCGGTTTTATCCTGCTCGAAATTCAGATTAATGTCTGTGTTTTCACTTGGGCGCCAGCGCACTGCAATCCGAAAGGCCGCATTATCTTCCCGGTTCAATCCTTCGCCCGTCACCGCATCCGTCACATAGCCATCGCTTTTATTGATCAACCAATTGGCCCGAACCGCCAGTTTATCGGTCAAAGGGAAATTCATCGTGGCTTCCAGGCGGCGCTTGTTATCGCTGCCGTAACGGGCCTGTATCCGGCCCTCCCGCTGGTCAGAAGGCTTCTTGGTGACGATGGAGACCGCTCCGGCGGCTGTATTACGCCCAAAGAGCGTTCCCTGCGGCCCCTTCAGAACCTCGACCCGCTCCACATCACTGAAAAACACCAGCGCCGCCCCGGACCGGGTCGAATATATCCCGTCGACATAGACCCCGACCGCCGGTTCGGTGCCCACGCCAAAATCGGACGACCCGATACCACGAATGCTGTAACTTGGTTGGGTCGTCTGACCGCTGCCGACAGATAGTCCCGGTGTAAACTCATCCAGGTCTCCCATACTTTCGGCCCCTACCACATCAATAAAATCGCGTGAAAAGGCATTTACTGAAATCGGAACATCCTGAAGATTTTGGGCTCTTTTCTGCGCCGTGACGATGATCTCGTCCAAAGTGGTTTCTTCCGCAGCCTGAGCGGGGACCCCCATCGCGTACAGGCTGGTTGAAACAAAAAGCATGGCCGTTAACTTATTCATTTTCTCTCTCCCTTGATTAATCCCCATCGCCGCGCAATGCGTTTTTTGTATGTTTTGCTTTAATCTTCTGGCGAGGTTCATTTGTTAAGTCCTTAACTTAACGGTAGCTGATAGATACATCATGTCAACTATAAAATATGAACAAAGCTCACTTTTTGCTATTTTGACGTCAAAAATTTCCTCTCCCCTCTCGCGATAAGACAGGAAAGCCTTGGAAAGTTACGTATCAATATAAATGAAAAGGAGGAGCACCCGCCCCTAGGATTCAGAGAAATAGCACCGTAAATAGCATTTAACCAGCAGCTTCCACTCCTTGATCAGCGCCTTACGCAGCGTTTCGTCAGAACAGAGAAAGACTTTTATTTCCATAGCATTGTAAATCACAATAACTGTTTCAGCGACGCTACTGGCTTTCAGTCCGGCTGGAAAAATATCATACATGATAAAATTCTGCGTCAGGGATTTCACCATGCGTTCTTTATAGGTGGCGGTCAGATTTTGCAGTTCCGGCGTATGAGACATGGCCCGCAGAATATTGACGTACCCCTTGCGCGACATATAGGCATTCGTCACAATATCAATGGTTTTATCAATGGTTCGTTCCCAATCCGACAGATCTTCAAAACTGCCCAGCAGCTCAGTCAGATCCTTATCGACAGTCTCAATGGTGTCGGCGGCAATCGCAGCCATAATGGAAAATTTATTGGGGAAATAACGGTAAACCGAGCCAATGGGAATGTCGGCGGCCTCGGCAATTTTTCGGGTTGTTACTTCAGAAAATTCGAGTTCTTCCAGTAATTTTTCCGCCACAGACAGAATCTGCACTCGCCGCCGCATGGCGCGGCCCTGCTGGGGAATTACCCGGCTTGTGAGCGGATCACCTTTGACTCTATCATTCATATTATACCCGATACACCGTTTTGTTTTCAGCGGCAACCATACTCCATGACCTTCACCGGGCAAACAAAATTCACCGAATTTCATTCACATAATATTGATGACAATAACACAAAAAAGAATATTGTTCACCTTATAGAGAAAACAGCTCCCTCACCCACCCCATAAATCAGGTGACAGACCCGCAATACATCCCTGTGTGATGTCAAGCCCATGCGCCCGATCCTCTTTCATCCACAAAGGACCGTCCAGATCAACAAATGTCGCGTCCGAGGCCAGAAGCAATGCCGGCGCCATCGCCAGGGACGTGGAAATCATGCAACCGACCATAATATCAAACCCCATGTCCGTCGCCTGTTGCTTCAGCTTCACTGCTTCGGTAAGCCCCCCGGTCTTATCAAGCTTTATATTAATCACCTGATATTTACCCTGCAAACCGTCGAGGTCCGCCCGGGTGTGACAGGATTCATCCGCACAGACCGGCACCTTGCCTTTAAAGTCCCGCAACCCTTCATCCTGCCCCGCCGCCAGAGGCTGTTCCAGCACAGAAATATTCATTTCTGCCATAAAGCTGTCCAGCTCCGTAATATCCTCGATGGTCCAGCTTTCATTGGGGTCAATAATAATACGGGGTGTCGGGGCCTCGGCGCGAATGGCCTTGATCTTTCCCGTGATATCTTCGCGATTGAGCTTGATTTTCAGCAACGGATAATCTTTGTAGCGTTTCGCCTTGACCGCCATGGTCGCCGCATCGCCTATCCCGATGGTCACTGCCGTGTCCACCTGTCTGGGGCGCGGCAGATCTAACATCTCCGCCACAGATGTGCCTTTCCAGCGGGCCAGTATATCCCACAGGGCGCAATCCACAGCATTGCGTGCGGCCCCGGCAGGCAGCAGAGCCTGCAACTCTTCGGGAGAAACCCCGTCTTCCACCGCCTCCGTCACGTCCGTAAGCTGGGTCATGACACTGTCAATCGTCTCCCCGTAACGGGCATAAGGCGCGGCCTCACCACACCCTGTGACCTTGCAATGTTCAAGCTCTGCCGTAATCAGATGGGCTTCGGTCCGGCTACCGCGGGAAATGTGGAACGGCTCGTTCAGGACCCAGGTTTCCGGGCGCACAGATAAACGTCTGCTGATCATGCTGTCGTTCCCTTATGCTCCAGGATATAATCCACAAGCGCTGCCGTACCGTGGCGAACCGGATCAACACAAGGAACATTATGAAGCGCCGACATCTCACGGCAATATTCAAGCGCCTCTTCCTCGCCCAGCGCGGAACTGTTGACGGATATTCCGCCCCAGATAACATCCGGATTGGTCAGGCGCGCCGCAGCAAGGTTTGTCTCAATACAGCTTTTAAAGTCAGGCAACGGCAGCTCTTCCAGCTTCCGCACATGGGTGCGCCCCACTTGATGACACAGGATCAAAACATCCGCCTGCGAACCATGCAGCAGACCTAAACTCACGCCGGCATAAGACGGGTGGAACAGAGACCCCTGCCCTTCTATCACGTCCCAATGGTCGGGATCATTAGCCGGCGACAGCATCTCTACGGCGCCGGAAATAAAGTCGGCCACCACGGCATCGACCGAAATTCCCTGACCATTGATCAATATACCGGTCTGGCCCGTCGCCCGGAAATCCGTTTTTTCACCGCGCACCTTCAATTCGCTTTCAATGGCCAGCGTGGTATACATTTTACCGACAGAACAATCCGTTCCAACCGCGAGAATTCTTTTACCCGCCCGCTTCCGGCCGCTTCCAACATCCAACGTTCCGGTGGGATGACGTACATCAAAGATCCGACGCCCCAGCTTATCCGCCAACTGCTTGACTTCTGGAATATCTGCGACCTTTCCGTGCAGACCACTGGCGATATCCATGCCATGCGCCAGGGCTTCCATCAGATAAGGCACCCATTCCGGGGCGATAAATCCTCCCCGGTTCGCCAAGCCAAGTACAAAGGTTTTCGCCCCTTTTGCCGCAGCCTCTGCAAAGGTAATTTGTGGCAAACCCAATGTCAGAGGACAATCTGGCATACTGATCTCGCCAATACATTTGTCGGGGCGCCAGTCGGCTATCCCCCGCGAGGTTTTGACACTCAACGGGTCGCGTGCATCACCAAGAAATAAAAAGTAAGGAGCCGAAAATTCCATAATGGTTATCCTAATGCGTCAAAAATTCATACCACCCGTTCCGTCATTCAAGGCTTCACTCTACGGAAGCTCTGAACCGGTCTCAAGCCATGACTGAACAATACGCCGCGCCGATTGAAAAAGATAATAGCAAGTTATCCCTTTCTCATAACAAAAAGTTATACATACGCCAAAATTTTCCGCATCACAAAATCCTTTTATCAGGACATGTTGACCGTTTTTAAGGGCCAACCCCTTTCGATATCTTGCCCTCATTTATTCAACTACCTGTAATTGCATAATTTTTCTGTCAACACCTATACCTATAGGCGTTTTCTTTTCAGGAAAGTCAGGCATGATCTTTGTATGTCTCGAGAATACACCATTCACCAGTAGATGAGAAACCGCGGAACGAGAAGTTATCTGGTCTTTCCCCCATCCTGAAATGCCTGAGAAAATGTCATGCAGATAACACGCCTTATAGAATGCCTTGATAAAATAACGACGGTATGTGACCTCTTCCCCCTCATGAAGAACGCTGCCCGCGCACTCGGGTTTGAGTATAATTCCCTCATGATTTTAACACCCTATAATGAATGTGCGTCGCGACCGGAAACATGCCAGAAAAATGACAACGCCTTTGTCTTTCATACTTATCCTGACAAATGGATTTCATATTATGAGCGCAGCAACGCACAACAGATTGATCCTGTCTTTTTATATGCTCCGCAAATCACAAGACCATTTTTATGGGATCAGTTGGCCACTATGGTGCATCTTGATCAGCCGCAACACAGTCTTTTAAGACGCGCCCAGACGTTCGGACTTCATGACGGCGTTAGTGTTCCGATACGTGGAGAGAATGGATATATTTACGTCCTGTCATTCGCCGCCCGAAAAAAAGATCTGGTCCCGCAGCAAAAACTTTCCATTTTGCATTTATTCGCCATCGCCTTTTATGACGCCTATATCAGGATAACCGGTACACAGGGCCGATTGGAACAGATCCCCTATCTCGCCGCCCGGGAGCTTGAGTGTCTGATGTGGATATCTAAAGGCAAAACCTCCCTTGAAATCGGTATCATTCTCGGGATTTGCGAAAGTACGGTCAATGGCTATATCAGGTCAATTTTTCGGAAGATGAATGTCACGAGCAGATCAATGGCCATTATGAAAGCCGACAAAATTGGCCTGACCAACAGATTCTCACACTAAGCCGGACGTCAAGAGAAGAAAGTCCAAAGTCCCACCGTTTCACCACCAACCCCTCAGAACAGAGGGATGTCAGACCAGAAAAAATATGATCTACTTTTGGTCTTGAAAGATATCACTGGAGGATACCCCCAACTGCCCCACCCCCTACCCATGGCGCAGTAAAAAGCCCGAGGAAACAAGATGAAGACGTCGCTCAAATACCCCGCAACAACCGAAGCTGCCAATGATACAAGGACCTATGATCAAATAAAGGCGCTGGTTACATCACACAGGCTGCCTCCGCGTACACAGCTTGCCGCCCAACACTTGTCGAACCAGTTAATCGGCTGCCCGGAATCAGACATACAGACCGCCTTGAAACGCCTCGCCAGGGAAGGCGTTGTCTCATACACATCGGACAAAGGATACACCATCACCCCCCTCAGCAGTAAGGACGTCTGCACTCAGTACGAAGCAAGCCATACCATAATGGAGATGTCACTTCATATTCTGCAAAACAAACCGGGCCTGATTGGGAAAATAAAATTTCCAGAACTTTTTATGCCAAATCATCACCACCGGACAGGGAGAGCTTTCTCTCCGGAAAGTCTGACAAAGACAACCAGTGCGCTTTTCATCCATATTGCAAGCCGTACCGGAAATCCCGAACTCACGCTCCACGCCCTTAAGGCGAATGACCGCCTGACCTATATCCGACAATGTGAATGCACCCTGATTGATTTTCCGGTGGAGGAACTTGAATGTCTTTACCATCTGTACCATAAAAAGATGATCCCGGAATTACGCTTCGCCATGGATCAATACCATAAAGACCGGTTCAAGATCATCCCTAGATTAATGGAAGTTTTATGACCCGGCCAACGTGCGACAGAGGACATAAATTCACCTCATTATACCGTGTAAATTATAAAACATATTCTATTTTTAGTGTACATTACGGATTTTTAGTGTATAACTATAAAAGCCTACCAGTAATACAAAACTTGATTTTTTGACCAGTTTTTTTTTACCAAACCTCAAGATATATAAGATGCGTATAATGACCTCTCAACATACATCACAAAAACTTCACCGCCCGAAAAGTCTCGATAAACTTGCGACTCCGGAAGAAGTCGCATATTCGCTACAGGCCTTCTATAAAAACCCCTTTATGGAAATGCAGCGCCGCAAAAAAATCGCCGTTGATCAGGGCCACAGTAAAAACATCCAGTTCTGGAAAAATGTTGAATACATCCTTCATACCTCCCACAACTCTTCGAATTAAATAAACGCCCCTTCGCTGCAGTTATTAATTGATTTACAAAATCAATTATGTCAGTATAACAACTATAGGTATATATATCTGTATTTAGGCGACATATTCTGCTTGAAATAATTTCGATGTTCCCCTTTCACGTAATTTCCAGCCTATTTTTTAAATATCCCTAGATGCATATAAATAATGCGTAATTTAAAGTTACTTAAAGAGTTTAGCTTTCTTTCACTGGGAAGAATGAGTGCTTGAGTTGTATTGTATTTTAATAAAATACACCATTAAATTGAATATGTTATTTTCACAACCTTGTCGTTAAACTGTTTTAAATTGCCTATTATGAAGGAGAGGGAAATGAGCGAATTTTCCTATATTGTCGATACTGCTGCAAAAGTTCAGAAAGTGAACAGTCTTCAGGAATTGCACAAAGAATTTACAAAAGAAATCGAGGCAATCGGTACCGCCCAACAAACCTGCATATCTTTAATCAAAATAACCACACCGCTCCCCAATGCCATCCTGCTCTATATTACTGACGGTGCTCCTCTGTCAAAAGCCGAAGAACAGGATATCATGACGGATTTCCCAGAATCTCCCCAGGCGAACAAAGATACCCTCTCCACAACTTCGATATCAGCTGAGCAAAACGCATCACCAAAAGAATATGAAGACGGTGCCGGTGAACAAGAATTCTATCTTGTCACAGGAAGTGACAAGAACAATGTGATTCAATTCAAGTCTCAAGAGTGTAGTTCATTCACTCCCCCCCCCTTAAGCCCCAGGGAAAAAGAATGTCTATATTGGGCTGCGAAAGGGTTGAGCGACCATGACATCGGCGACCTGCTTTCCCTCTCGCCGACGACCGTGACAGGCTATATGAAAAATGTCCGGCATAAATTCAAGGTGCGCACACGCATACAAGCCGTTGTTATCGCGACGTCCTGCGGCATCATTACGCCGTAGGCAACGGATGAAGGCCCATGCCAGAAATGCTTTCACGCCGTGGCGGGCTGCGGGCCTTGTTCCAGGGAATTATCAATCAGAGACACAAAATTTTCCATCATTGAAATATCTTGCTGGACTTTGCGGTCATGGTCATTAATTTCGAGTTCGCATATGGTCTTGACGTTCAGGAGTTCACGCATTTCCTGTAACGCCCTGCTTCCGCCACTGCCACCTTCGGTCACAAAAAAGGCAACCCTAGGCGCTTTTTGGGCTTTTGCCGCTTCAGTTGATAGATAGCTGCGGATTGGACTCGCCACATGACCAGCCCACACCGGCGCCCCCACAATCAACAAATCAAAATTGGCCGGGTCATGCACGACAGGCGCGATGGGCACCTGACGTTTTCGCCAGGAAAACCAGCCTTTTTTAAAATAACCCCACACCCCATGTCCAAAGGCAGGCGTTTTCACCTGCTCCATAACCGCATCAAGTTTATTTGCGATATATTCAGCCGCCTTCCGGGTATTGCCACTATCCGAATAATAAACGATAAGAATATTTTTTGTCATGTCGGTCTGCCTTTCCGGTTCCTTTCCGCCAATTAATTATGCGCCTCATGATGTTAAGGCCTGCCTCCCCGCACCCCTTCGTTTTCTTTTCGGGTCCGGTTCAGGGGTTTAAAAGATCATCCACCTGCTCTTCCAGGTCCTTGAGTGGTACATGCACCAAGTCAAGCGGGAATTCTCCGATGATGGTATCTTTCAGACTGTCCCCCATATATTCTCTGACATACCCCAGAGCACGTGGCGCAGCGATCAGGGCAAGATGCTCAAACTTACCCTGACCTGCTGCTTTCTCTAACTCATCAATCAGATCCTTGACAAATTTGCGCTCAATCTTTTCTTCCGCCATATTGCGTCGCTCGACAACATGCCGCCCCTGACCAAAACGATCAAAGACCCGGCCCGCTGATGGCTCTGCCATCTTTTCCGCCAAATTCTGAAGTGCTTCTACATCCCGTTCATACAGAAGAATTAATTTTCGGTTGGCCCGCTCGTAGCGATAAAACCGTGCATAGCCGCCATCCATCACCCCGACCCAGCATTTCTTAAATTTCGAAGACATTGCCATATTGCCCCACTTCCGTCTTATCATCTTAACATCTGTTAAAGCGTTTTTTTCCTCAGAAACCGCATGGCCAGAAAACGGCCTGACAAAAAGCCCGCCAAAGCACCTAATAGAGGAAAGCTGCCAATCCCGGCCACTATCCAGAAAACCCAAATCGTAATACCGAACCGCATGAGATGCAGAAACAATCCTATCCAGTCAGACATCCGCCTCAAGGGCAACAGGTCCTGCAGACCCAACGCAAGATAAAAGGACGCCCCCAACCCAATTCCCGCCACAATGCAGAGTACAATATGTGATAACATGTTTATTACCTTTCCTCGCCTTGCTTCAGGACATGCATAATTCTCCTACTATTGCGATACCCCAATTGTGCGATACCCCAATTGATTAAAGCGGTTGGTTTCAAAATCTTACCGCACCTCACAAAATTCAATGGTTAGTTTCAGTTATACGCCTGCCGTGTGGCAGAGGATTGATTCCGATCAATCAGGGGGCAATGAGGCATGATAAAATAAGCACTGGTTCTGAAACTGTCCCAGAGGAAAGCCAGATGTCTGTCCCGGATACCCCTACTAACCTTCTCCCCATTCGGGATAAAAATGTACAAATTCCTCTGAAATATATAACCCTCTACGGGCGTCTCACTGTACCGAAAGACGCCCATGGTCTTGTTATTTTTGCCCACGGCAGCGGCAGCAGTCGGCACAGTTCCCGTAACTGGTATGTGGCGGAAATACTGCATGACCAAAAAATTGCCACCTTGCTGATTGATCTTTTGACAGATAAAGAGGAACAAATTGATCTGCGCACCCGCCACCTGCGCTTTGACATTCCGTTACTGGCAGACAGGTTGGTGGAAATCGCCTCATGGGCCAAGAATGAACCGATCACACAACATTTGAAATTGGGCTATTTCGGCTCCAGTACCGGTGGCGGAGCCGCCCTGATCGCCGCCGCCAGGAAAACAGTACCAATTTCTGCCGTCGTGTCCCGTGGCGGACGGCCTGACCTTGCCAGAGAATATCTTTCCCAAGTGGACGCCCCCACATTACTGATTGTTGGCGAAAAAGATCTCACCGTACTGGAACTCAATCGTGATGCCTTGAGCAAACTGAACAAACACTCCCGACTTCATATTATTCCCGGCGCAACGCATCTTTTCGAGGAACCAGGCACACTCAAGTTAGCTGCTCACGAAGCGATGAAATGGTTCAAACTTTATTTGGGATAATGACTATGTATTTTCGCGATCGAACACATGCCGGACAGGAACTCGCCGCGGCCTTATCCAAATATCAGAAAGAAAAAGATACCCTAGTACTTGCCTTACCGCGCGGCGGCGTTCCTGTCGCCTTTGAAGTCGCCGAACAGCTGAAGCTTCCCCTGGATGTGCTTCTGGTGCGAAAATTAGGCGTTCCCGGCCAGAGAGAATTTGCCATGGGGGCCATTGCGGAAGATAATATCCTTTATATCAACCGCGACGTTGTCGATTTACTCGACATCCCCTCCCCTCTCATCGAGAGCGTCATCAAGCAGGAAACTCAGGAGCTCAACCGGCGACGCCAGTTATACCGCCACGACAGGCCAGCGCCAAATTTCGACGACAAAACCATCATTTTGATTGATGACGGGTTAGCAACAGGGGCAACCATGCATGCTGCCGTGAATGCCCTGAAGAAGACAAATGCCAGTCGTCTGATTATCGCCATCCCGGTCGGCAGTCTGCGCACCTGCAAGGAACTGGAGGAACTGGCAGATGAACTCATCTGTCTCCACACCCCGGAACCCTTCGATGGCGTCGGGCGGTGGTACGGCGACTTCTCGCAAACCAGCGATGAAGAAGTCGAAAGGCTGCTGATGCAGAATAGAATACAGAAAAACTCATGTATGGATTAAAAATCATGCCCAAAGATGACAAACATCTGATTGCTGCCCTTGAAAAAAGCGCCTGTTCCGTGGGAGAATCCTTGCGTGAATATGATGACATTGTTGATGCCGCCGCCGACAAACAGGTCGTACTTCTTGGGGAGGCGACACATGGAACCCATGAATTCTATCGCGCCCGCGCCGAACTCAGTCAACGTCTCATTATTGAACAAGGATATAATGCCATTGCGGTAGAAGCCGATTGGCCGGATGCCTACGCCATAAACAGATATGTCAGCGGCCTCTATCCTGGCACCACCGCACGGGCAGCCCTGGATCATTTTGAACGCTTTCCCACATGGATGTGGGCGAACCATGACGTGCAACATTTCATCACCTGGCTCAGGGCATATAATGAACTATATGCCAGCAAGGCCCGCCCCATCGGGTTTTATGGTCTGGACTTGTATAGCATGAGCACATCCATCCATGCCGTCATCGCCTATCTGGAGAAAACAGACCCGGAATCCGCCGCCGTAGCCCGGGAACGCTATAGCTGCCTTGATCATTTCATGGAGAACCCGCAATCCTATGGTCTCGCCATGACCCTGGGGCTGACCGATTCCTGTGAAAATGAAATTATTGCTCAATTGGTGGATATAAGGAAAAAATCATACCAGTATATGGTCAAAGACGGACTTTTGGCCGCGGATGAATATTTTTGTGCAGAACAAAATGCCAAAGTCGTATGTAATGCAGAAAAATATTATCGGGCGATGTTTAGCAACAAAAACACCTCTCGGCAGAACCTGTGGAACATGCGGGATCAACATATGTTTGAAACCTACCAGGCCTTAGCAGGGTATCTGTCCGAAAAGTCGTATAAACCAGCCAAAACCATCATCTGGGCCCACAATTCTCATATTGGCAATGCCGCCGCCACCGAAATGTCCCGACGGGGCGAATTCAATATTGGTCAACTTGCAAGAGAAACTTACGGCGACAAAGCCCTTCTCATCGGCTTTTCTACCGCGGAAGGCAGCGTGACCGCGGCATCAAACTGGGACGCCCCTGCCAGAACCAAAACTGTCAGGCCCCCCATTCCCGGCAGCTATGAAGATATTTTTCATCAGGTGAACCAGAAAAATTTTCTGATCAACCTCAGAGAAGATAATAACGTAACCGACTTGCTGCTTTCTCCCCGTCTGCAACGTGCAATCGGCGTAATCTATCGTCCCGATACAGAACGCGAAAGCCACTATTTTGAAGCCATATTACCGGAACAATTTGATTACCTGATCCATTTTAACACCACAACCGCAGTGGTGCCTCTGGCCGTGACGCCCCATTGGCATCAAGGGGAACTGGATGAAACATATCCTTCCGGCCTGTGATCCCTGCGCCTGTGTATAGGCCGTAACGAAAAGACCTTAAGACGATACTTCAACTTGTGTTGAGAAAACATACCCTTCCCCCCGCACCGTTTTGATAATTTCGGGCGTACTCGGGTCTTTCTCTATTTTACCCCGAAGCCGGCGCACCCTGGTATCGACGCTGCGGTCATAGGGCTCCCACTGACGGGCCGCAACAAAATCCAGGATTTGATCCCGGCTTAAGACCCGTTGAGGATTTTTGAGAAAAACTTCCAGCAGCCTGAAATCACCCGAGGTCAGGGGCACCTTGTTGCCGTCCGGTCCGGTTAAAACCCGCGCTCCCAAATCAGCCTGCCAATCGTTGAAACGTAATGTTTTTTTAAGGAGACCATTCTGATCCGCATCATCATAAACAGCTGTGTGTTCTCTACGCCTTAATATGCTGCGTATCCGGGCGAGCACCTCTCTCAGGTGAAACGGTTTGGCGATATAATCATCGGCTCCCATTTCCAACCCCACGACACGATCGATGATATCCCCTTTACCCGTCACCATGATGATACCAATATTCTGATTTTCAAGCCGGAGCTTCTTGGCCACCGTCAAACCATCTTCACCAGGAAGATTAATGTCCAGCAAAATGATGTCAGGCTCATACGCTTTGATCTTTGCCAATGCGATTGTTCCGTTCGCAACAGTCGCGACATCAAAGCCTTCCTGACGGAGAAATTTCTCCAACATCCTCAGAATAGCCTCATCATCATCTACGATCAGAATTTTTGCCATGTCCATCCCCGAACCTGTTTTATCACCCTCAAAGTAATGTGCACATACATTTATTATAGGTCAATGTCACAAAATGTCACCATATACAGCAACCCGTGACATGAGAGCGTTACCTAAGTATGTCAATTTTCAAGGGTCGTTACAAGATATATACTTCATATTATCCCTCTGGAGACTTTGCCATGCGATCTATAGCCCTCGCCAAGAATAATGCCGTCAAATACCCATCCTGCCTGTCTACCTTCACACAAGACAACGCAAAAATATTCCTACATCCCGAAGTCAGAAATATTCTTAACTACCATTCCGGACAGACCATTCTATTCGAAGATGACACCATTCATTACCTTTATGAGATTGTGACAGGTACGGTAAAAACCTATACTATTCTCAATGACGGCCGTCGCCAGATTACAGGTTTCTATACCAAAGGCGACATTCTCGGGTTGCCGGCGCGCGGGCGATATTTTTACAGTGCAGAAGCCATTACCGACACTACCGTCTATTACCATACCCTTTCCAGAATGGAACAGCTGTTACAATCAAATCCGGACCTCGCCCAGAAAATGATAGAAATTGCCTATCACCAACTGAGCGACACACATGCACAGCTGGTGTCTTTGGGGCGCAAAAAGCCCGATGAACGGGTGGCGACTTTTCTGCTGAACTGCCAGAGATGGACAACGATCCAGGTTCCGTCACAGGAAGCCGTTGTTTCCCTGCCGATGTCCCGCCTTGATATTGCAGATTATCTTGGACTGACCCAGGAAACCGTCTGCCGTGTTTTCAGTAAATTCAACCGGGCAGGATTGATCAAGCTTCTCAGCGCAAGCCAATTCACCCTCAAGGACCAGAAACAATTATCCGCTCTGGCGCAAACCCTATGATGTGAACCTTCCAGAAAATCCGGTGAACCGCTCAATAAACGGTATAGTATGTCTTGGGATAGGGTTGCAATTCATATTGCTCTGACAGGAATGCAACAATATCAATAAGCTCCTGAACAGTCATAAGTTCATTGTAGTTACGCATTTTTGACTGCCCCTCCTCTTCAACTGGTGTCGCAAGATATCGTTGTGATATCTTATGGGAAGGATTGATAATCGATGTGACGAGCTCCCCGTATGTAACAATGCGTGTCGTCATTCCTCCCAACGGCACCGTCATGATCGGGTCGACATCTTCTCTGATTTCTTCACGTCCCACAACGGAATGACAATCATTGCATTTTAGCTGGACAAATTTAATTTCCCCATTCACCACACTGCCTTCTGGCAAACTAAATCCCCTTGCGGATTTGGGGCCCTGATCGCAGCCGGTGAGAAACATGATTAGAGAAACGCCAAGAATGGAAATAAATAGTGTTTTCATGACTGAGCCTTCCTTGTATTTTTATGAATAATATTTCCTGTGGGCGCCATCATAATGCGTAGAGGTTCGCGTCGCTTGACTGTAATCAATCCGTCTTGAAGTTTTGTCAGGTTCTGACCAGGTGTTACCCATTGTTCCGGCACAGGCTCTCGATCAATCTCGCCCCCTGCCCGGCGCTTATAATAGCATCTCCGATCAATGCATGGCCTTCAGGCGCCTTGACATAATCCTGCAGAATTTCCAGATTGCCTATAATCACCGTCAAAAGATTATTAAAATCATGCGCTATTCCATCAATACCAAGCGCCGCAACGGCTTGCTGACTAACCCCCACCCCTGTCGCAATCACAGATATTTTGTCATCCGATGCGCCTTTAATAACCTGACTGGACCAGGAAATTAAATTCGACGTCCCGTCCCGGGCGCGCCAAACCGTCTTTCCGTGACAAGGTTTGTGGGTTGATATGAGGTCATGAAATGCACGCCGCGCCTCCGCAGCGTAAACAGGACAGAATAAAAAATCCCAGATATATCGTCCTTCTACATCGGAGAAACAATATCCTGTAATATCTGTGCAGGCCTGATTAATATATGTAATTCGACCGCCCTCATCCATGACCACCACAAGAGAACTAACCGCATCCATAATGTTTTTTGTTTGTTTGTTTAACGTAAGGATATCAACCATTTCCAATGCCACAGCTTTTTTATTCCTTTCTCAAGATTACGGCATTTGTTTATCCCTCAATATCCAAAAGCGTATTTTATTCGACTAACTCACCGTCGTCATCGGCGGTTTTCTTTTCCCCGTCTTCGAAATAGCTTCAATCACTTCCCCTGAAAGTTCATGAGGCATTTGCGTTGAAATATCACCAATCGATAAAACCCCCACCAAATTCTTCTCTCCATCCAAAACAGGCAGGCGTCTGATCTGATTGTTTTCCATAATATGTAGGGCATCCTCCACATCGCTGTTTTCCGCACACCAGATCACATCATGGGTCATCACATCACTAACAATCATTGCATCAATGTCCATCCCGTCCGCTACCCCTTTGCAGGTAATATCCCGATCCGTCACGATGCCGGAAAGGTTGTCCTCCCGGCTGACAAGTAAACAACCGATATCATGATCACGCATCTTGCTTGCGGCCTCCTTTAAACTGGCCTCCTCATCAATCGTCGTGACAAAATGGGACATAATGTCTTTGACCAGCATTTTAACATCTCCTTCTGTTAATGTCTGTTTCACCAAGCAACATATCGCTCCACATAACTTGTCAGCAAAGGCTCACTAAATCTGAGACTTCTGGGTTTCAGCCGTTCTGCGACCATAATCATCTTCCAGGCGGATAATATCGTCTTCCTCCAGATAATCGCCTACTTGTATCTCGACAAAGACCAACGGTTCTTTCCCCACATTGGTCACCCTGTGGGTGGTATCCTGAGGAATCGCGATACTGTTGCCCGGCTCCAATAACAACTCCTTGTCATTGACCTCTACCAGACCGCAGCCTTCGGCCACCAACCAGTATTCGGACCGATGTCTGTGTTTTTGCAAACTCAGTCTTTTTCCCGGCGTCACATGAATTGTCTTCACCTTTCGGTGCGACGTATTCTCCAGAACCTTGTAATATCCCCAAGGCCGGTGCCCCTCCCATATGGTGCGGATCTTGTTATAAAGACCCTTGCACCATTGAACGGGCTTGGCCGATATGCCTCTGCCCAATTCAACCAGTATATCCATTGTTCTAATCATGTTTGAACATTCCACCATCCTGACAACGTTTCCCTATGCGGTTTTGTGCAAAGGAGGGAGACGCCCTACAAAGGAAAACTCCCTCCTGACTGTCCATAATTTATGCCGTTTTTATAGCTATTTTCTTTTGCGCCTTTTGTGCCTCTGGCGATTTTGGTAAAGTAATTTTCAGAACGCCTTTCTTAAAGACAGCGTTCATTTTGTCTTCCAGAACATCCACAGGCAGATAGAAAGACCGGCGGAAGGAGCCACAACTGCGTTCCAGCCGATGGTATTCCCTGCCGTCTTCTTCCCGGGTATCTTCTTTCTTGCCTTCAACAGTCAACTGGTTGTCCGCATAGGTGATGTCGATGTCTTTTTCATCAAACCCCGGCAGATCCATGGTCACTTCAAAAGCCTTTTCCGTTTCCCCGATATCTGCCAGTGCAATGCTGGATATCTTCCGGTCCGCCCACCTTCTCTGAAAAGGACGTCCGGACAGAGGGTAGAAATTATCAAACAACTGGTCCATTTCTTCCTTCAACGTTTCAATCGGCATCAGGGATTCGCGGCGGCCATTCCCTTTTTCTTGCCAAAGAGACGGTACAAGGTCACGAATGCTCATGGTATTTCTCCTTTTCAAGTTAGGTCAATTTGCTCTTTACGGTCTTCTTCATTAGAAAGAAAAATACGTTTTTTGTGTTGATTGCAATCAATCAAACCTCCCTTTTTTCCCCATTTAATGAGATAAGAAAACCGGCAGGAGTTTATTGGAAAAGAGCCGCTGTGTTACACCCCCCAAAATGACCTCCGTGATACGGGAATGTCCCCATGCCCCGGCAACGATCAGGTCCGCATTCAACTCTTCCGCCGCCATTAAAATGGTCTCCGCGACATTATCGGCCACGCCGTCTTCCCGGCCTTCAACATTAACATTATGCCGAGAGAGATGCTGGCAGATATCCGTCGTTGGCACCTGATCCTTATCATACTCCCCAACCGACAAAACCGTCACCCGTTCCGCTTCACACAAGAATGGCAGCGCATCATGGGTCGCTCTGGCGCATTGCGCACTGTCGTTCCAGGCCACCAGAATACGTTCGCCAATTGTCGGAAACAGCATATTTTCCGGCAGAGCCATCACAGGCAACCCGCTGCCCAAGACAAAAGAACTCATCTGGTTCAAAATACTCCCAACTGTCAGATCCTCCTGGTTCACAAGCGTCAGGTCCGCGCACCGGGAATAGAATTTATATATCGAATCCTGATCGCCTTCCTCCAGAACCCTGTCATAGTTGAGCGCGGCACCGGTCATTGCATGCTCGAAATGCTCCAGAAGAGCCTTGGCCTGTTTCTTCAGCGACTTATGGTGTTGCTGATAAACCTCGGCGGCATAAGGCATATAGGGAATGGTCTGCATCATATGTTCCAGAGTAGGCAACACATGAACACCCTGGATATGTGCCCCGAATTTCTGCCCCAACGTCGTCGCCGCCATGATCCGCCGTTCACTGGTCGATTTATGATCAAGTGGCACAAGAATAGATTTTAACATTAGTTTCTCCTTTATTTAAATTCTTCACGGCCCTCATCCGCCCCCGGTTCAAGACGTCTGTCTTATCTCTCTTTCAGCGGTGAAAACTTTGTTTTTCACAGATAAAAAACTATCCGGCGTGACCGAAATCGTATCGATCCCCGCTTCAATCAATAGTTTGGCGTAATCCGGGTCGTCGCTGGGCGCCTGCCCACACAGACCAACCTTCGTGCCTCTCTTATGGGCTCTGGTGATCAAATCCCGAATAAGGGTCAAAACCGCCGGATCAGCGGCATCAAACATGGGAGATAATTTATCTGAATCCCGGTCAATTCCGAGGGTCAATTGGGTCAGGTCATTGCTGCCGATGGAAAACCCGTCGAAACGTTCTGCGAATTCTTCCGCGAGAATAATGTTCGAGGGAATTTCCGCCATCACGTAAATTTCAAGCCCCGCCTGACCTCTCTTCAGTCCCTCTTGCGCCATAATGTCAAGCACCCTATCGGCTTCTTTCATCGTGCGACAGAAAGGCACCATGATGACAACATTTTTAAAACCTATCGTATCCCTCACCCGCTTTAACGCCTTGCACTCAAGGGAAAACGCCTCGCGGTAATCCTTGTCATAATAGCGACTGGCCCCCCGCCATCCGATCATGGGGTTGCTTTCCCGCGGTTCAAACGCTGCCCCGCCCAGAAGGTCAGCATATTCATTGGTTTTGAAATCACTAAGACGCACGATCACCGGCTTGGGATACTGACTAGCCGCGATTAAAGCGATATCCAGTGCAAGTTTCTCCACAAAATACGCCGCCTTTGAATCATAGGAACGGGTCAATTCTTCCACAGCATTGAGATCCCCCGTATTTAAAATTCTGTCCGGATGCAATAAAGCCATGGGGTGTATTTTAATATGGTTGCTGATGATAAATTCCATCCGCGCCAGGCCGATGCCATCGGCCGGCAACCGCCACCACCTTAAGGCCGCGTCCGGATTTGCCATGTTCAGCATCACTTTCGTAACCGTTGGCGGAATTTCATCAAAAGATTGACGACTTTTTTCAAACGCCAGAATACCCTCGTAAATCATCCCCTCACCGCCTTCTGCACAGGATACGGTGACCTCCTGACCATTCTGTAAAACCTGGCAGGCATTTCCGGTTCCGATCACGGCTGGCAATCCCAATTCACGGCTGACAATCGCGGCATGGGAAGTCCGTCCCCCATGTTCCGTGATCAGGGCGCTGGCCTTGCGCATCACCGGCAGCCAATCCGGATCGGTTTGTGGGGCCACCAGAACAGCCCCTTTAGGGAAATTATCCGCTTCGGATATGTTCTTCAGGATACAGACCTTTCCCGTCGCAACAGCATCCCCTATGCTCAACCCACGCGTCAGAACAGGCCCCTTTTCCTTCAGTTGATAGGTCCACAGACCGGTGGCCTTCTTCTTGGATTGCACCGTTTCAGGCCGCGCCTGGACGATATAAAATTGACCGCTTCTAAAATCCTTGGCCCACTCCATATCCATAGGAACTGTGTAATGTGCCTCAATTCTTTTCGCCGCCTGGGACAGCGAGATAATCTCGGCATTCGTCAAAACAAAATCGGCTTGCTCTTGCCGTGATGTTGCAACCCTTTCCGTGCCAATGGCGCCCGATGCGGCATACACCACCTTCTCTTTTTTCTGCCCGGATCTTTTTAGTATGATCGGCACGAGAGAGGAATCGGACAAAAACGGCTTAAAGACCATATATTCATCCGGATCAACGGTGCCGGACACAATCCCCTCTCCCAACCCCCAGGTGGCGTTTATGAGAATGGCCTCAGGAAATCCTGTCTCCGTATCCAGTGAAAACATAACCCCGGAACAGGCCTTGTCTGACCGCACCATCATTTGAACGCCCACCGACAATGCCACCTTCATATGATCAATGCCATGCAGATTCCGGTAACTTATCGCCCGATTGGTAAACAAAGAGGCAAAACATCTCTGACAACAATCAACGACCGCCTTTCCCCCCCGGACATTCAGAAAGCTTTCCTGCTGCCCTGCGAAACTGGCCTCCGGGAGGTCTTCCGCCGTCGCACTGCTTCTGATCGCGACCTGGAGTTTTTTTTCACCGGCCTGGTCACATAATGCGCCATATGCCTCACGGACGGCGGCGGTAACCTCTTCCGGCATTTTTCCCTGAAAAAAAAGCCCTCTTATCTGACTGCCCGCTTCCTGAAGCGTGATATGGCCTTCCGTTAAATACCGCAGTTGTTCTTCAACAGGGAGAGCAAGATTGTTGTTTCGCCAAAAAAGCCAATAGGCATCTGTTGTCAAGGCAAAGCCTTCCGGTACATGAACATCTGCCTGCGTCACATGCTGGATCATTTCACCAAGTGAAGCGTTCTTCCCCCCCACCAACGCGATATCATCTAATCCAATCTCTCTAAAAGGTCGGATAAATGTCCGTTTAGTCATAATTATTCTCCCTAAGGGAAATATCATCACTATCCATAACCTTGCTGTTGCCCTGCAACCAGCTTAACAATTCACGTAAACTGCCGGTCACCATGCCGATGCAGGTGTCTGCCCCCCCGTAGTAAAGCCGAAGCGTATCGCCATCCTCTGCGATTGTATAACCGCAGGGAAAAATAACATTCGCCACATCGCCATTGCGTTCATAGCCCGCCTCCGGGGTAAGCACCCAGGTATCCGACCGGCGCAGGCATGTCTGATGACACCCCAAATCAAATAACGCCAAACCAATGCGATAAATTGCCCCCGAGGCCGTATGGCGCACACTATGGTAAATCATTAACCAGCCTTCTGACGTCTTAATCACAGGTGGTGACAGTCCGATTTTATCGGAATCCCACCAGGGTCCCCGCCGGGCCTGTAATATCATTTTATGATCCCCCCAATGATCCAGGTCGGCTGAGAATGATATCCAGATATGAGAGTAATGTGACGTGGTGGGACGGTGTATCATCGCCCATTTCCCACAGATCTTATGGGGTAGAAGCGCCGCATCCTTGTTCAAGGGCGGCATCACCATGCCGACCCGTTCAAATTTCTTGAAATTCTTCGTCAGGGCAATCGACACAGTCGGCCCCGGCATGGAATAAGACGTATAGGCCACCGCATATACCTTCTTCTCCGGCAGGTAAGTAATTCTGGGGTCTTCTATCCCCCAGGTTTCCTCCGGGTATTCCGTCGGGGAAGGCAAAAGCGTAGGCTTTTTATCAATAACCCAGTTGGATATGCCATCTTTTGATCGCGCCGCGCATAAATGTGACAGTCCGCTACGGTCTTCCACCCTGCAGAGCAAAAGGGTTGTGCCATCTTCCAACAGCGTCGCCCCCGGATTAAAAACCGAGTTTACCGGATAAGGCCAGTGTGCCGCGGTCAAAATAGGGTTGTTTTTTTCCCGTTTAAACAGGGTTTCATGCTGTAACTTTTGTTTTGCTTCTGATGTCTGAGACATTGATCATATTCTCCACTGCATGCATTTCGATGAGTGACTGCAAAAAGGCGAGGGTCGATTCCGCACCCCTGTTTTCATTCGCCCGATCTGCATGAAGACCATCCCGGCACGCCCCCGTCGCCGGATCATATAAAGGAACCTGAAGGTCATTCTGCCCCAAATACCATTCAAAGGCCCATTTTGCCTGTAACCACCAATAAGTATCTTTTGTGATCTGATATGCTTCCAGACAGGCGGATACCATAGCCTGGGCCTCGGTCGGTTGCTGGTCGAAGCGGGCTCTGGCGCCCCGGCGGTGATAGAATCCCTCTGTACCGATAGGCGAAAAACAACCTTTCTCCAACTTCTGGATGTCCACAAGCCATCTCAGAATATCCAAAGCCTTGTTTTCCAGATTGGACCGTCCCATGGCCTTTGCCGAGACCAGCAAGGCGTGCGGCAATACCGCATTGGCGTAGGTCAGCTGACGTTCAAACCAGGGCCAGTTGCGGCCTGAAAAAGCCTTATATTCCGTCATGAGATGATCGCAAAGGCGCGCCCGTAACTTTTGCACCAATCTGTCCCCGGCGTATTTCTTCAGATATTCATGTAACCCGAGCAAAGAAAATGCCCAGGTCCGGCAACTGGTCATAAGGTGCAAGGCAGGCAAAGCCTGGTGGAAAATCTCTGTGGCGGCGTTACACAACACCTGGTCCTGGGACCGGGCGATGACCGTCCCCAAAGCCCAGACCGACCTTCCATGAGAATCTTCAGACCCCACTTCCTCCTGCCATTGCCGGTCGTAAGCCATGAAATTGCGAAACCGGCCAAATTCAGGGTTAAAGGCGTAAGCCAGAAAGGCAAAATAGCTGTTTCTTAAATCTTCGTCAGCTGCTTCCAATAAATTCTCTTCTTCCAGAAGAGTCGTAAACAATAATCCCCGGGCGTTATCGTCAGTGCTATAGCCATCATTATAATTGGGTGTTGCATAAGTCGCATGCTGAAACAACCCCGTCGTATCCGTCAGCCTTCTCAAGTGACGTAAATCCACCTTTAATAATTCTTTTGGCGGTTGATTAAGGTTGGCGTGTGTGGCTAATGTCCGGGGATGCTCCTGACGCACCTTACACGCTGTCATAAAAGACGCGATATATTCTCCCGCCACCTTTGACCATCTCATACGCTTGCCATATTCAAAGGCATTTCGCCTCAAGCTCTGGCGCCTTTTATTATCCGAAAGAAGGTTCAGTATTTCCTGTGAGATTTTCTCTGAATCCCGGAACGGCACCAATACCCCCCGCTCTTCCGCCAGCAACTCCTGCGCATGCCAATATGGCGTTGACAAAACTGCCTTGCCCGCCCCCACGGCATACGCCAAAGTCCCGGATGTAATCTGCGCTTCATTCAAGTAAGCCGTGATATATAAATCCGCGACCTCGATAAATTTGATCAATTCGGGCAATTCAACATATCTGTTGTAAAAAATGACATGTTCTTCCAGTCCCAGGGTCGTGACCAGCCGTTCCAGGGAAAGGCGGTAACTTTCTCCCTCTCGCCGCAAAACATGTGGATGGGTGGCCCCCAAAATGATCAGGATAAAGTCAGGATGTTTTTTTATGATTCCGGGTAAGGCCCGGATCACATAATCAATGCCTTTATTCTCTGACAAGAGCCCGAATGTCAGCAAAGTTGTCTTGCCTTCCATCCCGAAACTTGCTTTATGAAAATGCGGATCGATAAAGCTGAAATCGGGAATGCCATGCGGGATGAAGTCTATCTGGCTTTCAGGAACATCATAGACCTCGGATAATATCTCTATGCCCATTTCACTCATCACGATAAGTCGGTCTGAATATTCGATCAACCGGTCCATTACCTTCTTCTGATCCGCATTCGGCGTTCTGAGAATGGTGTGAAGCACCGTCACGATCGGCATATGAAGTGACTTCAACAAGGTTAGAATATGACTTCCCGCAGGACCGCCATGGATACCGAATTCATGTTGCACACAAACAACATCCACTTGATTTATATTTAAAAAATACGCGGCATGTCGGTAAGAGGATAAATCATTCTCAAAAATTTCAAATCTGGCGCGGTCGGGATAATTATACCCCTCCGCCGTGTCATTCACCGGAATAACCCAGCATTCGACATCCGGGTTTCCCTGTACCATGGCGTCGGAAAGGTCCGCCGTAAACGTGGCAATTCCACATTTTCGGGGAACATAATTTCCAATAAAAGCAACCCGTTTTAATTTCCGGGGCGTGGTATTATTTCGACGTGAAGGTGGCAGAATAGTGTCGCGGCTTTTCTCGACTGGCATCTTTCTCTCTCTAATTGAATGCGATGATTGGATAGAAAAAAGATAGCGCCAAACAGGCCGACAATATTGATTACGATCAGTTGATACAAAAAAACGGCTCCCCCTTTTCCCGGGGGAACCGCGCATAGCTCAAGCCATCTGAGGCTTTTGAAAAGTTATTCCGTCAATAAATCCGCCAAGGCGTTTGACAGATCTTTTATACTGTATGGCTTACGTAAAAACCGATGTGGATTGGACTCGGCTTGTTTGGCATCCACATAACCGCTGGCCAGTAAAATTTTCAGTTTCGGGTTAATCTTCAAGGCTTCATCCGCCACCTCGAATCCTGTCATTCCCCCAGGCATGATCACATCAGAAAGCACCAGGTCGATGTGGTCATTTTCTTTCAGCGTTTTAACGGCTTCCCGGCCATTATTGGTTGCAATCACCTGATAACCGAGTTTTTCCAGACGATGAACCGTCAGACGCCGAACCCGTTCGTCATCCTCGACCACCAGAACAACCACATTCTTTGAGACATCACCAGGGAGACTTTCCGCCTTCTCATCCTGGACATCCGTACTGATGGCCGGCGGCAGATACAGGTTAATGGTCGTGCCTACACCTTCCTCACTGTATATCGCAACATGTCCTCCGGATTGTTTCGCGAAGCCGTAAATCATGCTCAACCCAAGGCCAAAACCGCTACCCGGCGTTTTTGTCGAGAAGAATGGTTCGAAAGCCCGTTCCCGAATATCTTCTGACATGCCCGTTCCCGTATCACTGACCGACAACGCGATATAGGGGCCCGGTTCAACATCCACCTGGGTTGCCGCATAATCTTCATCCAGATAAACATTCTGCGTCTCAATCGTCAGGACACCCCCTTTGGGCATTGCATGACGCCCATTGATGGCAAGGTTCAACAACGTGTTTTCTATCTGGCCAGGGTCGGACAATGTCGGCTTCAGGTCATCTGCCAGTCTGGTGACGATGGTGATTTCCTCTCCTAGAGACCGCCGCAACAAAGGCGTCATCGTGGTAATCAGGTCGTTCAGACAAACATTCTTAGGCTCTAGCGTCTGCCGTTTGGAAAAAGCCAGCAGACGATTGGTCAGCTGCGCGCCAAGCGCAGAGGCTTCCTCCGCCTCCCCCAGGAGAACGCGTTGTGTCTCATCCTCCAGCTGCATATCCAACATCTCCAGATTGCCGGTAATTACTGTCAGAAGGTTATTAAAATCATGGGCAATACCGCCTGTAAGCTGGCCTACGGCCTCCATTTTCTGTGCCCGCTGTAATTCTTCACGGCGCTTCTTTTCCTCGGTCAGGTCATGCAGAACTCCGATAAAGTGACGTTTTTCATCATACCAGAATTCTGCAACCCTCAGACGGATCGGCACTTTGCTGCCATCTTTGCAGTGCGCATAAATCTCCTGACCAATGCGGTTGTTCATCTGATCCCTGCTGGTCATATAATGCGACAGGTCCCCGTCCCCTTCACCGGAATCTGATTTTGGCATCAGGATATTGACACTCTGACCAAGCACCTCTTTCGCCGCATACCCAAAAATCTTCACCGCCGCCGGACTGAAACTGCCAATGATACCGTCTTCATTAATGGTCAGAACCGCTTCGGGAATCGCATTGAGAATGGCGCTGAGGCGGGCTTCCCGTTCCTGCAATTCCTTCTGGGCATTATCCCTTTCCGTCACATCTTCGATGGTCATGAGGATCAACTCATCGCCTTCGCCTTCTCTCTGTATCTGCCGGGCGTTCAGCAACATGGTGCGGGCCCCCTTTGCCTTAAAGGCCAAAGTGACTTTGAAGGATTCAATTGTTGTTTTATCCGGCAAAATACGTTCCAGCAATTTACGCAATGCCGGCAAATCCCACTGGCCACCCTGCAGATCGAACAGGTTGACCCCCACTGTTTTCGTCTGAACGGTCCCGAAATCTTTGTAAAAAGACCGGCTGGCCTTGATAATGGTGAATTTTCCATCCAGAACCAACAATGGCTCACGTACCGTATCAACGATATTCTCGGTCAGGCGCAAAGCCGCTTTGTTGGATTGTTCCAGCACTTTAAGCGCGGTTACATCCAGGAACGTCAAAACAACCCCATCCACCTTGCCGGCCTGCGTGACATAAGGCAGAATTCTGCGTAAATACCATCGCCCCTCCGCCGATCTGACTTCGACTTCAACCGGCGTCAGGTCTTCCAGGACCATGGCCGCATCCTTCAGAAGTTTAGGGTCATCCAGCTTGCCGGTAATATCGCCAAACGGGCGCCCGATATCATTTACCAGCACATTAAACAATTCCCGGGTCGCCGGGGTAAACCGCATAATGCTGAGCTGCCGGTCAAGAAACAAGGTCGCGATCCCTGAACTGGACAACAGATTATTCAGATCGTCCGACATCCGGCGTTCATCATCGACTTTTTGCTGAAGCTGCGTATTCAAGGTTGTCAGTTCTTCATTCAACGATTGCAGTTCCTCTTTCGAGGTTTCCAGCTCTTCATTGGTCGATTGGAACTCTTCGTTCATCGACATCGCTTCTTCATTAATCGCTTTCAATTCTTCCGTTGAACGCTCATAATCCTGAACCGTGGTTTGCAGGTCGATCCGTGTCGCCTCCAGTTCCTGTTCCAGATGCCGATAGGCTTCAGAATTGTCGCGCTCCCCTTCATCAGGTACCGGTATATTTTCCATCAAAGGCTTGTCGATAAATGTCACCAGCAACAAGCGGTTTCCTTCAATATCCAGAGGATGCACCGTGATCGCCACAGGCACGGTTGTGCCATTCCGGGTAACGGTGCCCCCACTTGATATCTCCGCCCCTTCGAGCACGGATTTGCGGATTGTACTGCCCAACTTGGCCCGCAGACCATCCCGCGCCATTGCCAACAGATCCTGGCTACTCTCCCCCGCAGGCACCCTGAGATACATGTCCGCCGGCCCCTGAACGAACAATAATTCCATCTTCTGGTTAATCAACACCGCAACGGGGGCATAATGTTCAACCAGGAATTTCTGACTGACGTCCGCAAGACGCGTCTGGCGATTCATTTCAGGCAGCGTTGAACTGGACGTTTGCACATCTCCATAAACCCTTGGTTTGATAGGAAAATAATAGGGCCGGGAGTGGGCTTTTCCTACTCTTTTGTACAGTTTGAATTTCTTGGACAGCGGCTGGAATAACTCTTCAAAACTGCTCACTGTTTCAGATGACCCCAAAAACAACAATCCGCCATCGTTCAAGGCGAAATGGAACATGCGAATGATGCGTTCCTGTGCTTCACTATTCAGATAAATCAGCAAGTTCCGGCAGGAAATAATATCCAGTTTTGAGAAAGGCGCATCCGCCAAAACATTCTGATTGGCGAAGACGACACTGTCGCGCAACTCCGGTGAAACCCGGTATGTATGGTCTTCCTTGATGAAAAAACGTTTCAACCGAGCCGGCGATACATCCGCCTCGATAGACCCCGGATAAATGCCGGCGCGGGCAACTTCCAGGGCGCGATCATCCACATCAGAGGCAAAAATCTGCAGCTTTATATGTTTTCTGTTCGCCGTAATATTTTCAATCAGCAGCATGGCCAGGGAATAAGCCTCTTCACCGCTGGCGCAGCCCGGGACCCAGACGCGGATCGGTTTATCGCTTCTCTGATGCGCTTCCAGGTCGTGCAAGACTTTCTTTTCCAGGTATTTAAAAGACTCCGGATCCCGGAAGAAGGACGTCACGCTGATTAAAAAGTCCCCGAACAATTTTTCCACTTCATCCGGTGAATCTTTCAAAAACGCCAGGTAATCAACAGAATTATCCATATGTTTCAATACCATACGCCGTTCTATACGCCGCAACAATGTACCTTCTTTATAGAATTCGAAATTGATCGGGGAATATGCCTTCAACACATCGATGATATCCCCCAGCGATCCGCGGGCGTTTTCGCCCAGAACCTTAGCGGCCTTACCCTTGCTGATGTACGGGTGATTACAGAAATCCATAATCACCTTTGGCATCTGATTAACCCGGAGAACATGATCGACCGATCCTGACGCAACGGCGCTCCGGGGCATCCCGTCATGAGACGCCTCTCTCGGGTTTTGCGCGATGACCATACCGCCATTCGCCTTGATGCTTCTGACCCCTGCCGTTCCATCGCTGCCCGTACCGGACAAGATCACCGCGACCGTGTTCTGTTTTCTTTCCTCTGCCAGCGATGTTAAAAAATAGTCGATCGGCAACCGCATCCCCCGCCGCGCATCCGGTTCTGTCAGATAAAGAACACCATTGTCTATTTTCAGAAAATAACTCGGGGGAATGATATAAACATGGTTCGGTTCGACCTTCGTATGATCCTTGGCCAGAACAACACTCATTGACGTATGCTTGGCCAACAGATCCGCCATTAGACTTTCATGATCCGGGTCGACGTGATGAATGGCGACAAAGGCCATCCCGCTATCGGCTGGCATCGCTTTAAAAAAATCTGTAAAGGCCTGTAATCCGCCCGCAGAAGCCCCCAGCCCAACAATGGGGAATGTGTTATTCTTGAATATCAATTCAGACCTGTCATCTGAAATCACGGGATCTGTCGTTATATCCGAGGCTTTTTTTGCCCTGCTTTTTTTACGAGGTTTCACGACTTTTGACCCTTGCGTGGGTTTCGATGTGCTTGCCATAGCGCGACATTGTCCTTCTTTTGACCACCCCGACGGAAGGAATGGGCCTAAGATGCTATAATATTTAACAAATACCATATTACAAGGACTACGTGCAAAAAAACAATCCGCATGTTTGACCATGTGCCGCAGGTGATCCCCCACCCGTTAGCTCACACGTAATACCTTTGCCCCTTTGATATGCTTGGTTTTCATATCGAAGAGAGCCTCATTGGCCTTTTCCAGATCATATTCCTGAATTTCAGGGTGCAAAGGAATGGCCGCAGCAAGATCTAAAAACGCGCTCACATCCTGGCGGGTGATATTGGCCACGCTCCTGATTTCCTTTTCCATCCACAGATGCGCAGGGTAATTCAGGCTCAACAGAACCGACTTGTCCCGCTCTTCCTTCCGGATGGCGTTGATCACCAGCCGCCCGCCAGAATCCAGATTCTGCAACGCGCCCAGAATTGGCGTCCAGGCCGGCGTTGTGTCAATAATGGCCTGTAAGGGGTCGGGGGCGACATCAATGGTGGTCCCGACCCAATATGCGCCCAGGCTCCGGGCGAAAGCGCGTTCCTCGGCCTTGCGGGCGAAAACGAATATTTTCATCTCGGGAAATTGATGATGAAGCATCTGCAACACAAGATGCGCCGATGCACCAAAGCCGGTGAGTCCGACGTTATCCCCCTTTTCAAGCCCCGCCAGACACAGAGACCGATATCCAATGGCCCCGGCACATAACAGGGGAGCCGCCTCGGCGTCTGTGAAAACTTTTGGGATAGCGTATACATATTCGGCGGGCGCCACCATACGTTCAGCGTAACCGCCATGCGCATCTCGGCCGGTAGCCTGAAACCCGGGACAGAGATTTTCCTGCCCCCGCCGGCAGAACCGGCACACGCCGCAGGCGGAGAAAATCCAAGCCACCCCGACCCGATCGCCAACCTTGTACATTGTCACGCCCGGCCCCAGAGCCTCAACATGCCCGACCACCTGATGACCGGGGATCACCGGCAGGCGCGGGGGCGGGCTGCGCCCCTCGATCTCGTCCAGTTCCGTATGACAGACCCCACAGACGGCAACGCGGATCAGGATTTCTCCCGCAGCAGGCACAGGGTCAGGCCAGTCCACCAGGTCAAGCGGCGTCTGGTTATTATCAAACGACGTAACAGATTTCAGGATCATCGCCCGCATATCTCTATTATGATAAATTTTGCCACAATAATAAAGCTGTTTGGAAATCCTATTGAATTTTTAACAGTTATCTGTAATACAGATATGAAATATGGAATTGGATATTATAAGTGTTACGCAGCAAAGCTAATATTCTGGCGCTTTTGATGATGCTTCTGGTTTTTACGGGCCAGACAGTCTCAGCATCCGCCCTTTCCTGCCCAATGAACAGCACACATCATAATATCAGTGCTGCAAAATCAAACCTTAACACTGATGCGCCATGCATGGACAATATGAACCAGGACGCCTCCTGTCCTGTTCCAGTGGCCATCCCCGCGGAACATTCCGATCTATCCTCTTGCTGTGATCAGGATTGTGTCTGCCCGGTCGGCGATCTTTCGTCTGCCTTACTGACCACCACCCCTGAAAACGACCTTGATGCGCCCCCCTTGCAACAATATCGGGTCCGATCTTTTTCTATCGTCAGAAATTTCCCCAAAACCTTATACCGCCCTCCAATTTTTGGATAAGACAGGACAGGTGCGCCTATCACCCGGAGCAGCACACCTCATTCAGATTTTACAGAACTTTGTTGAGTGATAATTCAGCAAAACTTCTGTCTCTAAGATCAATAAGTTATTCTATTCTACCTGCTCAAAAAAGGAGCAACACATGATTTTATCCGACCGCCCCACTTTCAGGAAAGCCGTGCTTTCCCTGTATCCACATGGGGTCACAAAGAAATCAGGACATCACCTGACATGCACTCTTATCCTGACCCTGCTGACCCTGTCCGCAGGAACCGCCCCCACCATCGGCGAACAGCGCCCGCCTTCCGGACGCGTCAGTATTGAAACCGCCATTGAGTCCGCCCATCAGAATGATCCCTGGCTAACAGGCAACCGCCACACCCAGGAGGCCATTGAGTCCATGAGTATCGCCGCGGGCGCGCTTCCCGACCCCAAATTATCCTTTGATGTCGCCAACCTTCCGACCAACAGCTTTAATTTTGGTCAGGAAGCCATGACACAGGTCAAGCTCGGCCTGACACAGGCCTTCCCCCCTGGTGACAGCCGGGCCCTGCGCAAACGCCAGCTGGAACTGCAGAGCAGCCAGCACCCCTTTCTGCGGGAAGACCGCAAGGCCAAGGTTGCCGTGACGGTTGGGCAATTATGGCTAAATGCCTATCAGGCACAGGAAAGCATTGCCATCATTGAGAAGAACCGCGCCCTGTTTGAACAATTAATCACCGTAACCGAAACCAGTTATGCCGCGGCATTGGGAAAAAGCCGGCAACAGGACGTCATCCGGGCCCAGCTGGAACTGACCCGACTGGAAGACCGGCTGACTGTCCTGCATCAGCGTCAGGAACTGTTCCAACACCAGCTTTCGGAATGGTTGACCGGAAATGAGAATAATTATCCGGACGTGACCCGGCAAGCCCCTCTGATGCTGACGACTCAAATCCCCGACCTGATGCTGTTGCACCCTGAATTTTATCAGGATGACAGATATATAAATACCCAGACCCTGCATCAGCTGCTTGCACGTCACCCGACCTTGCAGGCGATTGACCAAAAACTTAAGGAAAGCCAGACGGGTGTTGAACTCGCGCGACAAAAATACAAGCCTGAATGGGCGCTGCGCGCCGGATACGGATATCGCGCCAATGATGCCATGGGGATCAAGAGATCCGATCTTTTTTCTCTTGGGGTGACCATGAGTATTCCTCTGTTCACCGCCAACCGTCAGGACAAACAGGTCCAGTCCGAAATTTCGAAAACATCCGCTGTTAAAACAGAAAAATGGCAAATGCTGCGCAAACTGACCGCCTCTTTCGCAACAGCAAAAACCCAGCTTATGAGGTTAAATCAACGCCAGAAGCTCTACAACGCTCAACTGTTGCCGCAAATTCATGAACAGGCGGAGGCCGCCCTGACAGCCTATACCAATGACGACGGCGATTTTGCCGAAGCCGTCCGCGCCCGGATTGCAGAAATGGATGCAGAAATTGACGCCATGAGCATCGATGTCGAACGCCAGAAAACCATTTTGCAGCTGAATTATTTTTTTATGAGCCAAGCCCGTGACATCGTCACCGGCACCTCCCGCTCAGGAGAATTCCAATGACACAAAAAAAACGCAACCTCACTTTCCTCGCCGTCGGCATTTTTACCGGCGCCGTCTTGACCGCCGGAATTTCAAACCTGACGGGGCCAGCGACGCCCGACCAAGGCGCGCAGAAACATGAAAACAAACCCCTTTACTGGGTCGCGCCAATGGACCCAAATTACAAAAGAGACAAACCGGGGAAATCTCCCATGGGTATGGATCTCATCCCTGTTTATCCTGATGGTGTTTCTGCTGCCGATGGCGGCGCCGGGACCGTAGAAATTTCTCCCGCCGTGGTGAATAATCTCGGGGTGCGTACCGTGGTCGCCACACATGCGGCCCTGCACAGCGAGATCAAAACCGTGGGCTACGTGCAATATGACGAGGACCAACTGGTGCATGTTCACCCACGCGTCGAAGGATGGATTGAGAAGCTTTATATCAAGGCGGCCGGTGATCCGGTCAAGGCGGGAGAGCCGCTTTATGACATCTACGCCCCGGAACTGGTCAATGCCCAGGAAGAATTGATCATGGCGCTGAGCCGCAACAACACACGACTTGTGACAGCCGCGGCAGACAGACTGAAATCCCTGCGGGTGCCGGATGCCACCATCCATACCCTTAAAAAAACAAGGAAGGTGAGCCAAACCATAACCATTTTTGCCCCGCAAGATGGCGTGATCGATAATCTGAACATTCGGGAAGGCTTCTTTGTCAGCCCCGGCACCACGATAATGTCAATCGGCATTCTCGACCAGGTCTGGGTCGAAGCGGAAGTCTTTGAACGGGAAGCGTTCCTGATCACCAAAGGTCTGCCGGTGACCATGACCCTGGACTTTCTGCCCGGGCAGGACTGGCAGGGTCAGGTGGATTATATCTATCCTACTCTGGATGAAACAACTCGGACCGTGAAAGTGCGGCTGCGTTTTGACAATAAAGACCATCACCTCAAACCCAACATGTTTGCCCAGGTGGTGATTCATGCGGAAAGCGAACAGCATACACTAGTCGTGCCGAAAGAAGCCCTGATCCGTACCGGAAATTCCGACCGTGTTGTTCTCGCGCTTGGTGAGGGGCGCTTTAAATCCATCGAGGTCAGGACAGGACGATTTGATCCGCAAAATGTCGAAATTTTGTCCGGCCTGAACATGGGGGATAAAGTTGTTACCTCGGCCCAGTTCCTGCTTGATTCCGAAAGCAGCAAGACATCCGATTTCAAACGTATGGCCCCCCCGGCGGATATGAATGATACAGCCCCTTCAACCCCGATGAACCATGACACCATGGATCACAGCAATCACACCATGTAAGGGACAGATCAGATGATTGAATCTATTATACGCTGGTCCGTCGGCAACCGTTTTTTTGTGCTGCTCGCGACCCTGATTTTAGTCGGCACGGGACTATTCTCCCTGAAGAATACACCTGTTGATGCTCTCCCCGACCTGTCGGATGTTCAGGTGATTATTAAAACCTCATATGCCGGGCAGGCCCCCCAGGTGGTCGAAGACCAGGTGACCTATCCCCTGACCACCGCCATGTTGTCAGTTCCCGGCGCAGTTACCGTACGTGGATACTCCTTCTTCGGTGATTCCTATGTCTATGTCATTTTCGATGAAAAAACAGATCTCTACTGGGCGCGCAGCCGGGTGCTGGAATATCTCAGCCAGGTCGCCCCGTCCCTGCCGGTAGACGCCCGGCCTCAACTGGGCCCTGATGCCACCGGTGTCGGGTGGGTTTATCTTTACGCCCTGATCGATAAAAGCGGCAAACACGACATCAGCCAGTTGCGCAGTTTACAGGACTGGTTCCTCAAATATGAACTTCAAACTGTGCCTGGCGTATCCGAAGTCGCCGCGCTCGGCGGGATGGTCAAGCAATATCAGGTCAAGGTCCATCCCGACAAACTGCGGGCCTTCGGCATTCCCTTGTCCCTGATCCAGACCGCGATACAGCAAGGAAATCAGGAAATTGGCGCCTCCGTCATTGAAATGGCGGAAGCAGAATATATGGTGCGCGCCACCGGCTATTTGCAAAACAAGACCGATATCGGAAATATTCCTCTGGGGGTTAATCCAAAAGGTACGCCGCTTCTCCTGAAAGATATTGCCGACATTAACATCGGGCCACAAATGCGCCGCGGCATCGCCGAGCTGAACGGCAAAGGGGAAACCGTTGGCGGCATTATTGTGATGCGGTTTGGCGAAAATGCCCAGAAAACCATTGAAGGCGTCAAAGCCAAACTTGAAAAACTGAAGCAAGGCTTGCCGGAAGGTGTCGAAGTCGTCACCGTGTATGACCGCAGCGGTCTTATCGAACGGGCGGTGAAAAACCTGTGGATCAAACTGCTGGAAGAATTCGGCGTGGTCGCGCTGGTCTGCATGATCTTCCTGTTCCATATTCGCTCGTCTCTGGTCGCAATCTTCAGCTTGCCTGTCGGCATTCTGACCGCGTTCATCATCATGCACATGCAAGGCCTGAACGCCAATATCATGTCGCTTGGTGGCATCGCGATCGCCATTGGCGCCATGATCGACGGGGCGATTGTCATGATTGAAAACATGCACAAACATATGGAACGCACGCCTCTGACCAAGGAAAACCGCTGGAAAGTCGTCGCCGATTCTGCCAGCGAAGTCGGCCCGGCGCTATTTTTCAGCCTGTTGATCATTACCGTCAGTTTTGTTCCTGTATTTACCCTGGAGGCCCAGGAAGGGCGTATGTTCTCCCCCCTTGCCTTTACCAAAACCTACGCCATGGCGGCCTCGGCGGCCCTGGCCATTACATTGGTGCCGGTATTGATGGGCTATTTCATCCGCGGACACGTCATGCCAGAGCATAAAAACCCCATCAACCGGGTTCTGACCGCCAGCTATATGCCGATATTGCGTAAAGTACTGCAATTTCCCAAGGCGACGCTTCTCGGCGCTCTTGTGATTTTCATTATCGGTCTCTGGCCGCTGGACAGGATTGGCAGCGAATTTATTCCGCCTCTGGATGAAGGGGATCTGATGTATATGCCAACAACCTACCCCGGCATTTCCATCGGCAAGGCCCGGGAATTGCTACAACAAACCGACAAGCTGATCCGCACCGTTCCGGAAGTCAAAACCGTGCTTGGCAAGGTTGGCCGGGCGGAAACGGCGACCGACCCCGCCCCCCTGACCATGATCGAAAGTTTCATTCACCTGAAACCCCGGTCAGAATGGCGCCCCGGCGTAACGACGGAAACCTTGAAAAAGGAACTGGATAGTCTGGTCAAGCTGCCGGGGGTCACCAATGCCTGGGTCATGCCGATCAAAACGCGGATTGACATGCTGGCCACCGGCATCAAAACACCGGTCGGAATCAAGATTGCCGGCCCCGACCTGGGAGAAATCCAGAAAATCGGTCAACAGCTGGAAACCATCCTGAAAGATGTTCCCGGCACGGCTTCTGTCTATTCCGAGCGGGTCGCCGGCGGGCGTTATATCAAAGTTGATATCAATCGGGAAAAGGCCGCGCGTTATGGCCTGAACATTGCCGGTGTCCAACAGGTCGTCGCCTCCGCTATCGGCGGCATGAACGTCACCCAGACTGTCGAAGGACTGGAACGTTATCCTGTGAATATCCGCTATCCGCAGGATTACCGCAATTCGCCGGAACAACTGGCGCGGCTGCCCATTGTCACGCCCGGGGGTTTGCGGATTTCACTTGCCGATGTCGCCGAGATCAAGATTGAAGATGGTCCCCCAGGCATCAAGAGCGAGAATGCCCGTCTCAATGGCTGGACGTTCATTGATATTGAAGACATGGACCTTGGCAGTTACGTAGAAGACGCCCAGGTAATTGTCCAGCAACAACTCGACCTGCCGGCTGGCTATTCAATCACCTGGTCAGGACAGTATGAATATATGCTCCGCGCCAAGGAAAAACTCACCTATGTCGTTCCCTTGACCCTGGCGATCATCATAATCCTGCTCTATGTCAACTTCCGCAATTTTGTAGAGGTTGCGATTATCATGGGCACCCTGCCCCTGGCAATGGTCGGCAGCATCTGGTTAATGTATCTGCAGGGATATAATTTCTCTGTCGCGGTCGGGGTTGGTTTTATCGCCCTCGCCGGGGTGGCGGTGGAAATCGGCGTCATAATGCTGGTATATCTCAACCAGGCCTATCGGAAGATGCGGCAGGACTGTGACGAACAGGGTATCCCGCCCCGGGCGGAAACACTTGCCGAGGCCGTCCTTCAGGGAGCCGGCATGCGGGTCAGGCCGGTGATGATGACAGCGGCCGCGATTATTGTCGGCTTGCTGCCCATTCTTTATGGTACGGGCACCGGGTCAGAAGTGATGAGTCGTATCGCCGCGCCTATGGTCGGCGGCATGGTCAGCGCCGTTTTGCTGACCTTGCTGGTGGTGCCCGCCGTTTACTACCTCTGGCGGAAATCCGACCTGAAAGATAAGGGCTAGTACCGCACCTTGACATAACTTCCGGGGGCATCCTCTATCACATCAAGAGGACCGTCCCCGGGAATACGCGCAGCCACCTTGGCGCCGGACTTAGACCGCAGCCATTTGTGCCAGTCTTCCCACCAGGAGCCCACATGGCTTGTGGCGCCCGCCAGCCAGTCTTCCGGGTCATGGGGGACGTCCTCATTCTGCCAGTGATTATACTTCTTGGCGCTTGGCGGATTGACCACGCCGGCAATATGCCCCGACCCGGCCAGCATAAATTTTTTAGGTCCGGAAAAGCTCCAGGTATTTTTATAGACCGACTTCCACGGACAAATATGATCGGTTTCCGCCGCCTGGATATAGGTCGGAATATCCACCTTGGTCAGGTCCAGAGGCGTGCCGTTCATGACCACCGTATTGGGTTTGACCAGATTGTTGTTGAGATACATTTCCTGCAGATACTGGCTGTGGCAGGCCCGTGTCAGACGGGTATTGTCTCCATTCCAATAAAGCAGGTCAAAGGGGAACGGGTCCTTGCCCTTCATGTAATTATTTATCACAAAAGACCAGATCAGATCATTGGCCCGCAGCATATTAAACGTATTCGACATGGTCCGGCCGTCCAGGAATCCGTCCCGGGCCATCATCTGTTCCATATCGGCAAGCTGTTTTTCATCGACAAAGATGGTCAGTTCCCCGGCCTCACTAAAATCGGTCTGGGTCACAAGAAAGGTCGAGCAGCCAATCTGACCGAGGTCATCTTTCGCCGCCAGATGCGCCAAAGTGCAGCTTAACATCGTCCCGCCAATGCAATAGCCCACAGTATTGATCTGCTTCTCGCCCGTGGCCTGCTTCACCTGATCAATGGCGCTCAGTGTGCCAAGACGCATATAATCACTCATATCCAGATCCGCCATCGAAGCATCCGGATTACGCCAGGAAATGATAAAAACACTATAGCCCTTGTCGGTCAGCCATTTGACCAGTGAGTTCTGGGGCCGCAGGTCAAGAATATAAAACTTATTAATCCACGGCGGCACGATCAGCAGCGGCTTTTTATACTGTTTCTCGGTCGTCGGGGTATATTGGATCAATTCGATCAATTCATTGCGGTATAACACCTTACCCGGCGTGGCGGCGACATTGCGGCCGGGTTCGAATTTCATATTATCCGTCATGCTGACAGTGAATTTTCCTGTCTCCGCATCATAATCCCGCAGAACATTCTCAAACCCCTTGATCAGGTTCTGCCCTTTGCTCTCCACCGTTTCCCGCAAGACTTCCGGATTGGTCAGAGCAAAATTGGTCGGCGACATCGCCTCGATAAACTGACGGGTGAAGAATTTCAACTTGTCTTTTTCATGACCGCTAACCGGGTGGATTTCATCGACCGCATCATTGAGCCAACGCGCCGTCAGCAGGTAAGATTGTTTGATGAAATCGAAAGTCTGGTTTTCCTGCCATTCCTGATCCGTAAAGCGCCGGTCATCGGCGGCGGGTGTGATGGCCGGTTCCACATCGGTATCGCCCAGCATTTTTCGGGATGCGTTCTGCCACAAGGTCATATAGTCCTGCCACAAAGTCATCTGCTTTTCGATCAGCTTTTCCGGGTGCGCCGTATAATATTTTGAAAGCTCAATCAGGGTTTCGCCAATATGCATCGGATCTGACTCCAGGTCAGATTTCTGGTCGTTTTGAGCTTCGAAAAAATCGTGGGCCATTTTGTGAAATTCGGCGGTCATTTCCCGTAAATTTTCCGAAAACTGATCCAGATCCGATTTATCTTCACTCATACCTGTTCTCCATGGCCAACATTTCTGCTTATTTGTAAAACACTAGTACGACCAGAGCGGCTTGTAAATATGATAGTTTTTTTACGAGATTCACGTAAAAGGCAATTTCTTTTGTCATGGTTTGCTGCTACATAATGATCCCCATGCGTTTCAAGGCTTATCGTCTTGCGTCATTTCGCCACAAATGACACGCGCATCATCAGTATATAGAGCCATAATTGCATCACGAGGAAGACATGGAAAAGGATTTTTACCGCATCAAGAGATTACCCCCTTACGTATTCGCAGAAGTCAATGCGATGAAAGCGCGGGAGCGCGCGGCCGGGGCGGATATCATTGATTTCGGTATGGGAAATCCGGACCTCTCCCCGCCACAGCATGTAATGGACAAACTGACCGAGACCCTGAAAAATCCGAAAGTACATCGCTATTCCGCCTCCCGCGGGATTCCCGGCCTGCGCAAGGCGCTCAGCGCCTATTACGACCGGCGTTTCAATGTCGATATCGATCCGGAAACCGAAAGTATTGTCACCCTAGGGTCCAAGGAAGGCCTGGCCAATCTCGCCCAGGCCATCACCGCGCCCGGCGATGTCATTCTGGTGCCGAACCCCAGCTACCCCATCCATCATTTCGGGTTTATCATCGCTGGCGCCACAATCCGTCATATTCCCGTGGCCACCGCCAGCGAATTTATGAGCGGACTGGAGAATGCCGTCAAACACTCGATCCCGAAACCGTTGGCGATTGTGATTAACTTTCCCTCCAACCCGACCGCGGAGGTCGTGGACCTGGAATTTTACAAAGACATTGTAAATTTTGCCCGCAAACATGAAATATACATTCTGTCGGATCTTGCCTATGCCGAGATATATTTTAACGACACCCCACCACCTTCCATTCTGGAGGTGCCAGGGGCCAAGGACGTGGCGATTGAGTTCACATCACTCAGCAAAACCTATTCCATGGCTGGCTGGCGCATGGGCTTTGCCGTCGGCAACAAGGATCTCATTGCAGCACTGACCCGGATGAAGTCTTATGTGGACTACGGCGCCTTCACCCCGATCCAGGTGGCTGCGACCGCGGCGCTCAATGGCCCTCAGGACTATATTGATTATGCCCGCGGGGTCTATAAATCCCGCCGCGATGTGCTGATCAAGGGACTGGCCGAGGCCGGTTGGAATGTTCCCTCACCAGAGGCCACCATGTTCGCCTGGACACGGGTGCCGGAACTCTGGCGCGACCTGGGCTCAATGGAATTTACCAAACAATTGCTGAAACATGCCCATGTGGCGGTCTCGCCCGGCGAGGGATTCGGCGAATATGGCGAAGGATATGTCCGCATCGCCCTGGTGGAGAATGAACAGCGCATCCGGCAAGCCGTACGCAACATCAAGAAATTTATGATCGATAGTCCGAAGATCATCGAAGACCTCAAGAATGGAGTAGACAAGTGAGTAAGCCCCTGAAAATAGCCATCGCCGGATTAGGAACTGTCGGTGTCGGTGTGATCAAGATTATCGAGCAACATAACGATATGATTGCTGCCCGCGCCGGACGTGCCATTGAGGTGGTCGCCGTTTCCGCCAGCAATCGCAGCCGGGACCGGGGCATTGATATAACCGCTTATGACTGGGCCGACAACGCCCTTGATTTTGCCGAACGGGATGATGTGGATCTCGTCGTCGAGGTGATCGGTGGGTCTGACGGTGTCGCCAAGGAACTGGCGCAACAGTCTCTGGAGCAAGGCAAATCATTCGTCACCGCCAACAAGGCTCTCATCGCCCACCACGGTGCAGAACTCGCCGAGATCGCCCAGAATAATGGCGTGGCCCTGCGTTTTGAAGCCGCCGTCGCCGGGGGTATTCCGATCATTAAATCCATCGGCGAAGGCCTCGCCGCCAACAAGCTGACCGAAGTACATGGCATTCTTAACGGCACAACCAATTATATGCTGACCCAAATGGAAGCCACCGGCAAGGATTATGGAGAGATCCTGGAAGAAACCAAACTGCTTGGGTATCTCGAAGCCGATCCATCCCTTGATCTCGACGGTATCGACGCCGGCCATAAACTGGCCATTCTCAGCAGCGTGGCATTTGGCGTCAAAACCAACTTTGAAAATGTTTATATGGAAGGCATTCGCCGGATCAAGCTGCTCGACATTGAATATGCCAAGGAACTCGGCTACCGGATTAAGCTTCTGGGGATTTCCCGCCTGTCTGAACAGGGCCTGGAACAGCGGGTTCACCCCTGTATGGTGCCCCGCTCCGCCCCGATCGCCCATGTAGACAATGGCTTTAACGCCGTCGTGGTTCAGGGCGATTACATTGACCGGACATTTTATGAAGGCCGCGGCGCCGGTGAAGGGCCGACCGCCTCTGCTGTCGTTGCCGATATTATTGATGTCGCCCGTGGTCATAACGGGTCTGCCTTCTTCGTTCCGCAACATCTGATGCAGGATGTCCCTCCGATCGACATTTCGGATCGCATCGGTTCTTACTACATCCGTCTGCATGTCCAGGAACAGCCCGGCGTGATTGCCGATGTCACCGCAACATTGCGTGACCAGGATGTGTCCCTGCAGGTTATGCTGCAAAAAGGCAGTGAGCAGGACGGCAGCGTCTATATCGTCATGGTAACCCACGAAACTCAGGAAAAGAAGGTTACAGCAGCGTTAAAGCAAATTGACGGATTATCTACAGTTATTGATAAAGCACTGGCAATCCGCATCGAGAATTTGTAGAAAGAACCAACAGATTTTATTTTTACAAAAATACACAAGGAAAAAATGAATGTCCTTTGACTCAAATATGGATCGTTTGCTGGTAATGGATCTCGTGCGTGTAACAGAGGCCGCAGCGGTTTCCGCCGCCAAGCTGGTCGGCATGGGCGATGAGAAAGCCGCCGACGCCGCAGCGGTTGATGCCATGCGTACTGCCCTGAATAAAATGGATATTCAGGGACGGGTTGTAATCGGTGAAGGCGAACGGGATGAAGCCCCGATGTTGTTTATCGGTGAAGAAGTCGGTTCCGGCAAAGGACCAAAAGTTGATATTGCGCTTGATCCTTTGGAAGGCACCACCATCGCCGCCAAATCCATGCAAAACTCCCTGGCGGTAATCGCCTTGTCCGAAGAAGGCGAAATGCTGAACGCCCCTGACGTTTATATGGACAAGATTGCGGTTGGCCCTGGCCTGCCATTGGGTGTTGTCGATCTCGACAGAACACCGACAGAGAATATCCGCGCCGTGGCCGAAGCCAAAGGCCGTTCCGTCAGCGACATTCTCGTGTGTGTCCTGGACCGCCCGCGCCATGCAGCCCTGATTACCGAAATCCGCGCCGCCGGCGCCCGGGTAAAACTCATCGGTGACGGGGACGTTGCCGGTGTCATCGACACCACCAACCCCGCCACCAGCGTCGACCTTTACATCGGTTCCGGGGGCGCGCCGGAAGGCGTTCTTGCCGCCGCTGCCTTGCGCTGTCTCGGAGGCCAGATCCAGGGCCGCCTGACGTTCCGCAATGATGATGAACGCGCCCGTGCAGCCAAATGGGGCATTGAGGATCTCGACCGGAAGTATTCTACAGAAGACATGGCAAGCGGCGATGTCATCTTCGCGGCTTCCGGGGTCACGGATGGCTATCTGTTGCGCGGTGTTCACCTGACGCCGGACGGCAGTGGCTATGAAACAGAATCTGTTGTCATGCGGTCCAAAACTGGCACCATTCGCTGGGTCAAAGGCCAGCACAAACGCAACAGCAATGACTGAAACAACACCACAGGAAGATTATCTTCTTGATGTTGAAACATCGGTAACCGGGCGGGCCTGGAAACAAAGGCCCGCCGAATACCGCATTACACAAGCCATCGCCCAACAGTATGACTTGCCGGAAATCGTCGCCCGTGTGGTGGCCGGGCGGGGCATCGACCTGGATCAGGCCGCCGAATTCCTCACCCCCACCCTGCGTCAGGCATTGCCTGACCCCTCACATTTCAAAGACATGGACAAGGCCTGCGCCCGCGTGGTAACGGCCATCGAAGCCGGTCAGAAGATCGCTGTCTTTGGCGATTATGATGTGGACGGGGCTACATCATCAGCGGTTTTGAAGCGTTTTTTCACCGCCATAGGCCAAGACCTGATCGTTTATATTCCCGACCGAATCACAGAAGGATATGGCCCCAACGCCAAGGCCCTTCTGGACCTGCGTGATCAGGGCGTGGACCTGGTGATTACGGTTGATTGCGGCATTGTATCTTTTGATCCTTTGGCCGCCGCCCGTAAAGCCGGACTTGATGTGATCGTCATGGATCACCATCAGGCGGAACCCCGTTTGCCCGATGCGGTGGCCGTGGTCAACCCCAACCGCCTGGATGAACCGGAAGGTTACGGTCAGATGGCGGCTGTCGGCGTCAGTTTTATCTTTGCCATCGGCATCAACCGGCTGCTGCGCCAAAAAGGCTGGTATGATGCGCAGAACGTCCCTCAACCCGACCTGATGCGCCTGCTGGACCTCGTGGCGCTCGGCACCATTTGCGATGTCGTACCCCTGACGGGGGTCAATCGGGCTCTGGTGACCCAAGGCCTGAAAGTGATGGCCGGGCGCAGCAATGCCGGGATTCGCGCGCTGGGTGATGTCGCCGGTATCAAGGAAACCCCGGGCACCTATCACGCCGGCTTTCTGATCGGCCCCCGGGTCAATGCCGGTGGACGGGTAGGACGCGCCCCGGTTGGCGCCCTGATCCTCAGTACCGACGACGATCATGAAGCTCAGCAGCTGGCTCAGGAACTCCATACCTACAACGCCGAACGTCAGGCCATTGAACAAATGGTTCTGGAACAGGCCATGGCCCAGGTGGCCGGCCGTATCGGCGCCGGCGGCGAAGCTCCACCCGTGATTGTCGCCACGGGACAGGGATGGCATTCCGGTGTCATCGGCATTGTCGCCGGGCGCCTGAAAGAATTCTATCAACGTCCAACCATCGTGATCGGCATTGATGACCAGGGCATGGGCAAAGGCTCCGGCCGGTCTATTTACGGGGTCGATCTGGGCGCAGCGATCACAGCCGCCCGTCAGGCCGAAATCCTGACCGCCGGAGGGGGACATGCCATGGCCGCCGGTCTTAGCGTACCAGAAGCCCGCATTGGCGACCTGGAGGCCTTCCTGCTGACGCGTATGATGGGGGATGTAGATACCGCCCTGCAAACCCTGTCCCTGAAGCTGGACGGGTCTTTAAGTGTTTCCGGGGTCACCACCCGCCTGATTGATCAATTAGCGCAGGTGGGACCCTATGGTCAGGGCAATGCCCAGCCGCGCTTCGCCCTGCCCCGGGTGACTGTCCAGTATGCCGGTGTCGTCGGCAAGGATCATGTCAAATGCACCCTCAAGGGCGATGATGGCGCCCAAATCAAGGCCATGGCGTTTCGCGCAGCCGACCAACCCCTGGGTCAGCTGATTTTATCCTCCCGCGGGCAGAAAATTCATGTGGCCGGCACCTTGCGTAAAAACAGCTGGAACGACAGGGTTTCTGCGGAAATTTTCATTGATGATGCGGCAAAGGTTTAGGGGCCTGGAAAAAAAACAGACTTTTGCGAAAAAACCTGTTGACCGATGAGGAATGAACCTTTAGAAACCACCTCACCGAACAAGACGGCCCCTTCGTCTAGCGGTTAGGACGCGGCCCTTTCACGGCTGAAACACGGGTTCGATTCCCGTAGGGGTCACCACTCTCTTTCAAAGAGAAATGACAAAGTCTTGTTCCGGTTACCCACTTCCCCCTGTGGCGGGGTAGCTCAGCTGGTTAGAGCAGCGGAATCATAATCCGCGTGTCGGGGGTTCAAGTCCCTCTCCCGCTACCAAACTTCTCTCTTTTACCATATCCCTCAGACTTCGGATACGGCTCGCCTGTTCATATAAACAGGACGGCAGAAGAACCCTCCTGCCGTCTGTTGAATGGTCTGGTTTTAACTTTCTTCGGCTAGTCTTTGTAAATTCCGATCACCGGCGCATCGTGCCCCTTGATATAACCGCGATACATGCCCTCGGTATTGAAGGTCATCGAAATATTGCCGTCCTTGTCAACTGCGATGATGCCGCCATCGCCGCCCATCTTGACCAGCTTGTTCATCACAATCGCGTCGGCGGCTTCCTGCAGGCTGACGCCCTTGTATTCCATCATGGCGCATACGCTGTGGGCAACCGCTGCGCGGATGAAATATTCGCCGTGCCCCGTGGCGGACAGGGCGCAGCTGTTGTTGTCCGCGTAAGTCCCGGCGCCGATGACTGGCGAATCCCCGATTCGGTTCCAGCGCTTGTTGGTCATCCCGCCGGTGGATGTGCCCGCCGCCAGGTTGCCATGCATATCCAGCGCCGCCGCGCCGACAGTACCGAATTTCTGATCCGGGTCTTCCGGATCGTAGCCCAGTTCCGCGATTTTATCCGACTTCTGGTCACCGTCGTGATCAAGCATGGTTTTGTCTTTTTTCCGCGCCCGTTCCAGCTGCTTCCAGCGGTTCTCGGTATAAAAGTAAGACGCATCCACCAGTTTGATATCCTGCGCCTTGGCGAATTCCTCCGCCCCGGCCCCCGCCAGCATGACATGTTTGGAATGGGTCATCACTTCCCGCGCCAGATTGATCGGATTGCGCACATGGGTCACCCCGGCGACCGCGCCGGCGTTCAGGTCACGGCCATCCATAATCGAGGCATCCATTTCATTGCGGCCCTCATGAGTGAAGACAGCGCCCTTGCCGGCGTTGAACAGCGGCGAATCTTCCATCACGTTGATGGTTGCCGCCACCGCATCCACGGCCTCTCCGCCCCGATCCAGAATCGCCTGTCCGGTGCGCAGGGCTTCTTCCAGTTTGGCCCGGATCGCGGCTTCGCGCTCATCCGTCATATTCTTTTTCAAAATGGTGCCGGCCCCGCCGTGTATCACCAGAACATAATTTTTCTTCTCCACTTCATGCGCCTCCACACTGAAGGATGTCATCATCATCGGCAAGGCAGCACAAGCCCCCGCCAGTAAAGATTTGATCACTCGACATGTCATAGTTTTCTCCCTATTTATTGCCCCAATTTAATATCGCGGCCAGTTTACACCATCTTATGACGATTGGAAGCGGCAAAATGGCCCCCCAGGCCGGCAGTTATTACTTGCCCGAAACAGAATTAAATATGTTTGACTCTTTGTTCTAGAATAGTTATTTTAATTCATGGTTAGAACAGCAGAATTTGAAGACCACACTTTTATTCAGGCCAGCCTGGAGTTGATTTCCCTCGGGGGACCGGGGGCGACAACCATGGCCGCTATCGCCAAATGCGCCGGCGCGCCCACAGGGTCCATTTACCACCGCTTCCCCTCACGCAACGCCTTGCTCGGCACCGTGTGGCACCAGGCCCTCGACAGCCTGACAATGGCGACAACCCCTGCCCTCCTGCAGGGCGACAGTCAGGGCGCGGTCACCGCCTTGCTCGACTGGGCCGAAAGCCATCCCAAGGAGGCTCGCCTCATTCTGCTTTATGAAGAAAGCGACCTGATCGACGGCCCGCTACCGGAAGAAATTCACAAGGCCATTGCCGCCCGGCACCGGGATCTTGGCACAGGATTGACTGCCCTGCTCGCCCATAAGAAGAAGACCCTGTCTGCCGCCAATCTGGCGCTGGCCAATTTCGCCATTTTCGATGGCCCTATCGCCGCCATGAAACCGTTACTCAGGGCGAAGAAGGCGGCCATGCCCCTTAATACCTGTCGCGCTGCGGCTCTAGCATGCGCCCGCACGACCCTTGACCTTTTGGAGTAAGATATGAATTTTCCCACTCAGCGTTGTCAGGAAATCCTGGAAGGCTACCCTCATGGCCCCATCACCCTGCATACGAAAGACGATTTCGCCCAGATGGCCAAGATCGGCCGGATCGCGGCGGAAACACTTGACCATATTACGCCCCATGTTGTCCCCGGCATCTCTACTCTGGCGCTGGATGGCCTGATCCACGCTTACATGATCAGCCGCGACACACTGCCGGCCACTGTCGGCTATCACGGCTATCAACATGCAAGCTGCATCTCGGTCAATCATGTAGCGGTGCATGGCATTCCCAGCGACCGCAAGATCCTGAAAAAGGGCGACATCGTCAATATTGATGTAAGCCCGCGCTTTGACGGGCCGGAAGAAAATCACTGGCACGGGGACACCAGCCGAATGTTTGTGGTCGGGGGAGCCGCCCCGATCAAAGCGCGCAGATTACTGGAAGCCACAGAGAAGGCGCTTGCCGCCGGCATGGCCGCCGCCCGGCCGGGAAACTATCTCAACGACATTGGCATCGCCTGCGAACAGGTGGCCTGCGCCTATGGCTACAGCATTGCCACCGAATTCTGCGGCCATGGCATCGGGCTGACCTTCCATGACAACCCGGAAGTGCTCCATGCAGAGGCGGAGGAGCCAGGCCCAATGTTGCGCCCCGGCATGATCTTCACCATCGAACCGATCCTGAACATTGGCCGCCCGGAAACCAAGGTCCTGAGCGATAACTGGACCGCCGTCACCCGCGACAGAAGCCTGAGCGCACAACTCGAACATACAGTGGGCATTACGGAAGACGGATTAGTGGTGTTTACGGAAAGTAACGTGAACTGACACACCTTTAGCGATATTACGATGCTCCCGGATCAGGCCCGGGGTGATAAAAGAAGAAAGGAGACAGATCACTCCCCCTCAGTAAAACTCACCTTTTGCCGTTCCCGACCCTTGGTGAAAATGCGGGTGCGGATGTCGCCATTCATTTCCACATTGACCGTGTTTTTCTGTTCCTCAAACTGCTTCATAAACAAGCGATTGATAACGGTGAACTGAGATGGGTCCGCCGGCAGCGGCGCCTCCTGATAAATCAGCACATTGTCCGTGGCATACTCCATACCGATCCAGCTGAGCGGCAACCGTTGCCCCTCCCCGTCATACAACGCAAAGGCCCCCTCCACAAAGTCCCGCAACAAGGCCTCGAGTTCCTTTTCTCCAAGTCCCGCCGGATTGCCGACCGTGACTTGCAGCATATCTTCCACATCATGGGTGAACAACCGATGGACGATTTCCACTGTTTGCTTTTTTTCCCGCAGGTCAATCTGCGTAAAAGCGGCATAAAAGCGGTGTGCGTGGCCCACCTGAGCCACGCACACCAATATCATCAAACTCAAAAGAGCCGGTTTCAGAACCCTCATTTTTCAGGCGAGTCCTCTTTCTCTTTTTTGTCGTCATCCTCGCTTTTCAGCTTGGTTTCGAACTCTTTCATCATGTCGCGGCTCTTTTTGCGCTTGATCAGCTCAAAGCGGGATTTCTCAATCCGCCGCGGATAATGATTATTCTCCATATTGGTATCAGCAATCTCCCAGTAAGGATCAACGCTGATCGAGGCAATCACCTTGTCGGTGATCAGCGCGCGCGTGACCTTCTTGGCATTTTTGCGCCAGATTTCCGCATTAATGCGAATCTCTTCCTTGCTGCCATCTTCATAAGTCACTTCCAGAGGTAATGGCATTACAAGACCGCCGATATTGCTGAAATGCAATTTGTAAATATTGGACTTGTTGGACAACAGCGCTTTCTGCCAGTCTTCCAGCCCCTTGATCAGGCTTGTATAGTCATTGCGTTGCTTGTTGGTGACCGTGAATTCATCATGCTCGTTATAGAAATCGAGCAATTCCGGGAAACGATCCGTGCGTTTTTCAAGTTCCTGATCCGCGCGGCGCGCCGGTGTCAGACCCTTTTCCTGATCTTTCGCCCGCTTGATGGCCTCTTCGATTTCCGGATCCTTGGTATCAATATTAAAACGCTCGACCTTGTCCAAAGAGACATCGACATGCTGCGTGGTATAGAACCAGCCACGCCAGAACCAGTCGAGATCAACACCACTGGCGTCTTCCATAGTACGGAAGAAATCAGATGGGGTCGGCCGCTTGAACTTCCAACGCCGGGAATATTCCCGGAACGCAAAATCAAACAGCTCTCTGCCCATTACAGTTTCCCGCAGGATACGCAGGGCGATGGCCGGTTTCGCATATGCATTATTGCCGAACTGCAGGATGGATTCGCTGTTGGTCATGATTGGCACCTGTTTGGTGCTTTTCATGTAATTGACGATCTGGTAAGGCTCGGCCCGACGGGTCGGATAATCCTTTTCCCATTCTTCTTCCGCCAGATTCTGCAAGAAGGTGTTGAGGCCTTCATCCATCCATGTCCATTGGCGTTCGTCGGAATTGACGATCATCGGGAAATAATTGTGCCCGACCTCATGAATGATCACAGAGATCAAACCATATTTGGTACGGCGGCTATAGGTTTTCTTTCCCGTCTTTTTATCCAAGGTCGGACGCGGACCGTTGAAACAGATCATCGGATATTCCATACCCCCGACAGGCCCGTTTACGGAAATGGCCACAGGATATGGATACACCAGGGAATAGCGGTTATAAACTTCCAGTGTGTGAATAATTGCCTGCGTGGAATAGGCAGACCAGATCGGATTGCCTTCTTCCGGGTAGAAAGACATCGCCATAACGGTTTTGTCGTTTTCTTTCTGGTAAAAACCCTGTGCGTCCCACAAGAATTTGCGCGAAGACGCGAAAGCAAAATCACGCACGTTATTGGCCTTGAAACGCCATGTCTTGGTTGTTGTCGCCCGTTTCTCGAGCTTCGCCGCCGCATCTTCCGTTGTGACGATCATTACCGGCGTTTTAGACGTTTTGGCCTTTTCAAGGCGTTCGCGTTCTACACTGGACAGGACGTCTCGGGGGTTTTGCAGAACACCCGTCGCGGAAACCACATGATCCGCCGGCACCGTAATGGCAACTTCATAATCCCCGAATTCCAGAGTGAATTCGCCATTGCCAAGGAACTGCTTGTTGGTCCAGCCATCATAATCGGAATAGGCTGCCATGCGCGGGAACCACTGGGCAATTTCATAAATATAATTGCCATCTTCCTTGAAGAATTCCTTGCCGCCCCGAGCACCGATAATGGTCGCATCCAGCACGTTATAAGACCAGTCGATATTGAAGCTGATCTTCTGGCCCGGACGCAACGGCGTCGGCAGGTCAATCCGCATCATCGTGTCATTGATCACATGTGGCAGTGGCGCCCCGCCACTGTCCGTCACCCGGGAAATTTTATACCCGCCCTCATAGGTCTCTTTATATACCTCGGCCCGGATTGCACCATAGCCGGCTTTTGCATCGGCAGAGGAGAAAGCCGATTTGTCCTGGCCTGAATTATGGGCGAACCGGTTCTGGTCCAGCTGTATCCATAAGTACCGCAGCGTATCGGGACTGTTATTATAATATTTCACCTCGGCCGAACCGATAATGCGCTGCTTGTCATCATCCAGCGTCACATCAATCTTGTAGTCCGCCTGCTGCTGCCAGTATTTATGACCCGGCGCGCCGGATGCCGTGCGATAGACATTTGGTGTCGGCAACACTTCATCGCTAAGCTGACGAAAGACATCATTTAATTGTTCGGTGGTTTGTGCACTGGCCAGATTGGCCGAAACGCAACTGAATACTGCTATTATCCCAAGCAGGAAGAACTTCTTCATGTGTGATTTCCCGATTATCATGATTATTATTTTATACAACTTGGGTAATACTATAGCGGGATAATTGATTAATCAAGAAAAACGCTGTGATTTAATGGACCATTGCCCGCCCCAAAGCCCGGCGCGGCAGAAATTGCTTTCTGGACGTATTCACGGGCCTGTTCCACCCCTGTCAGCACCCCTTTGCCCTGCGCCAGTCCTGTGGCGATTGCCGAGGCCAGCGTACAACCGGTTCCGTGGGTATGGCGGGTTTTTATCGCAGGGCTGCTATATTCAAAAACCCCTTCGCTGCACACCAGAACATCCGTCAGGATATCGGCGGACAAATGCCCTCCCTTGATCAGTACGGATTCCGGGCCAAGGGCGCGGAGTTTCTCCCCCGCCTGTTTCATTTCCGCCACTGTTGTGATCTCCGGCCCGTCCAGCAATTTTGCCGCCTCCCCCAGGTTGGGGGTAAGAAGCGTGATCAGGGGGAACACATCCTGCTTCATGATATCAATCCCGCGCGGACTGAGCAGTTCATGCCCGCTGGTCGACAGGATGACCGGATCAACCACCAGGGGAACGGGGGGAAGCTGACGCAATAACGCCGCCAGACTTTCAACTATTTCCGCCGTCCCCAACATGCCAAGCTTTATGGCGTCCGGTGGCATATCCTCCATTACCGCCCGCACCTGGGCGCTGACGATTTCCGCCGCAACAGGGTGACTGTCATATACCTTCAGGCTGTTCTGAACCGTAAGACAGGTGATCGCCGCCATGGCATAGCCCCCAAGCGCCGCAATGGTCTTGATGTCGGCCTGAATACCTGCGCCACCGCTGGGATCAGACCCGGCGATGGTGAGTATCTTTCCATGAATGGATTTATGCATGAGACGTGGCTAGCCGGTCTTTTTAAGCTGTAATTCTTCGATGGAAGCAATGATATCATCGACAACTGCCGTGATCAATGTTTCATCCTGACCTTCCGCCATTACCCGGATAACAGGTTCTGTTCCGGATTTGCGGATCAACACCCGGCCAGTATCTTTTAGACGTGCTTCTCCGGCCTCAATCGCGGCGATAACAGACTTCTGCATTAACGGATCTGTCCCGGCCATATAACGGGTGTTTTTTAACAGCTGGGGATAGGCGGTATACAGATTACATATGTCACTGACGGGTTTTCCCGTGGATACCAGAACGGACAGGATCTGCAAGGCCGCGATCAGACCGTCACCGGTCGTCGCATAATCACTCAGCACGATATGACCGGACTGCTCCCCGCCAAGGTTAAGCCCTTTTTCCCGCATGGCGGCCACCACATAACGATCGCCAACCTGAGTGCGCACCAGTTCAATGCCGATAGATTCAAGATATTTTTCAAGCCCGAGATTGGACATCACAGTCGCCGCCAGGGCGTTGCCGCGCAATTCCCCGATATCTTTCAAATGCGTCGCAACCGTCGCCATCAACTGATCACCGTCAATGATCTGGCCATGCTCATCGCATACGATCAGACGATCGGCGTCACCATCAAGGGCAATACCGATATCCGCACCATGCAACACCACATTTTCACACATCAGTTCCGGATGAGTTGAGCCGCATTTATCATTGATATTCTTGCCATTAGGCTCCACGCCCAGAGCAACCACTTCCGCGCCCAATTCCCACAACACACTGGGAGCCGAACGATAAGCCGCCCCATTGGCGCAGTCCAGAACAATTTTCAGGCCATCAAGACGCTGGTTTTTCGGGAAAGTGTTTTTAGCAAATTCAATATAACGCCCGACGGCATTATGCAACCGTTGCGCCCGGCCCAGTTTCTCGGACGGCACAAGATTGTCCGCATAGCCATTGTCCATGCGGCGTTCAATTTCCAGTTCGATTTCATCAGAAAGCTTGTTGCCGTCCGGACCGAATAATTTCAGACCGTTATCGAAGAACGGGTTATGAGATGCGGAAATCATGACCCCCAGATCAGCCCGAAGAGACCGGGTCAACATCGCGACCGCCGGTGTCGGCATCGGCCCGACCATAATCACATCCATGCCTAATGAAATAAACCCGGCCGTCAGCGCAGGTTCCAGCATATAGCCTGACAATCGTGTATCTTTACCGATCACCACCCGGTGCTGATGATCGCCACGGAGAAAATGCTTTGCCGCGGCCATACCGACCCGCATCGCAACCTCTGCTGTCATATTCCCTTCGTTCGCTTTACCGCGAATACCGTCCGTCCCAAAATATTTCCGTGCCATAGATCTTTTCTTTTTTAACAGTGAATTTATTAACTTATACTCTTAACACTGAGATATTAATACTTGCTGAACGGGTTTATACTCCACCGCGAATATGGTGGAAATAGGACATTCAGACTAGTTTAGAGCTTTATTTCGCCAAAACGGTCATAATGTCAAACGTTGCCATACATCCCGCGCCTGCCGGGTTTCCCGAACATCGTGCACCCGAAGAATTTGAACCCCCTGTTCCCACCCTGCGACACCAGACGCCAGAGAGCCCGCCAGCCGCTGAGATGCCTCCGGTTCATGTGACAGTGCCCCCAGAAAACTTTTGCGGGATACGCCGAGCAAAACCGGCACCCCCAAGCCATGGAAAAAAGACAGGTTAGACAACAGGGCCAGATTATGCTCCAAGGCCTTGCCAAATCCGATCCCCGGGTCAACCAGCAGATTTGCACGGTCTATTCCCGCCGCCAGACAGACCTCCAGACGCTGTTCGAGATAATCATAAACATCCAGAAGCACATCATCATATTGCGGGTTGTCCTGCATCACATCAGGGGTTTTCTGTGCATGCATCAATATCACCGGGCAGTTTTGCTGCGCCACCAGTTTCAAGGCGTCCCCATCATGGCCAAGGGCACTGACATCATTCACGATCGCCGCCCCCGCCCCGAGAGCCGCCTTCATCACCCGTGCGTTGCGGCTGTCAATCGATATGGGAACGGATCGCGCCGCCAGCATGTCAATCACCGGGATTACCCTGGAAAGCTCCTCTTCAATAGAAACCTTCTCGGCGCCAGGACGGGTGGATTCCCCGCCGATATCAATAATATCAGCTCCTGCGGCCATAAGAGCCAGCGCATGGTCCACCGCTTTTTCCGCCTGATCATAACGTCCGCCGTCGGAAAAACTGTCCGGGGTAACATTAACGATTCCCTGAATGACAGGCTTGTCCCAGGCTATGGTTCGACCTTCACCACAGGGCAATGGCGGCCTGACGCCCTGTATCTGCCCCAGCAACCGATCCATCTCGCCCTGATGAAAAGAACTGAGGTCGGCCTGATAATCACCGATATGGCCGACAGGTAATGTAACCTCGTCAACAGCCATTCCCTCATGACGAAAGAGGATGCGCACCAGTGTGAAAGCCAGGCCTATGCCCTGCTGTCCCCCGGCAAGCCACCAGGCATGACCATCCTTTACCGCCCCGGAAGCACGACAGCCCCTGAGAAATCCCAGAGGCTGCAGATATAGTTTACTGTCAACAGGACCGTGCATACTTAATTTTCCGGTACAGGGTCAGTCCCGACACGACCATCCTTATCATCCCCCGGTTTGACACCGGCACTTGGCACAGAACCCGCGTGCGGCGTATCTTCCGGTTTGTCATCATTGGACAAATCCTTATGCAGGCTCTTGCCACTCAGGATGTCATCAATTTCATCACCGGTCAGGGTCTCGAACTCCAGCAAGGCATTGCCCAGCTTGTCGAGCATGTCGCGATTTTCCGTCAGGATCTTCTTCGCTCTCTGATAACTCTCGTCAACGATACGCCGAACTTCTTCATCAATCAGCTTGGCTGTCTCATCAGAGATATCATGATTACGCGCCACGGAATGTCCCAGGAAGACTTCTTCCTGATTGTCGCCATATTGCAGCAGGCCGAGCTTTTCGCTCATGCCCCATTTGGTCACCATTGACCGGGCCAGTTTTGTCGCCATGGAGATATCACCGGATGCACCGGAAGACACCTTGTCATAACCAAAACATATTTCCTCAGCCACACGGCCGCCCATGGCCACCGCCAGATCCGCATGCATCTTTTCCCGGGCATAGGAATAATTATCCCGTTCCGGCAAGCGCATCACCATGCCCAGCGCCCGCCCCCGCGGAATAATGGTTGCTTTATGAATAGGATCGGATGCCGGACATTTCGCCGCGACAAGAGCATGGCCAGCTTCATGGAAGGCGGTCATGCGTTTTTCGTCCTCGGTCATGACCATGGAACGACGCTCCGCGCCCATCATCACCTTGTCCTTGGCTTCCTCGAAATCAGACATGCTGACAACCCGTTTATTTTTACGGGCGGCAAGCAAGGCGGCTTCGTTCACCAGATTGGCCAGATCCGCACCGGAAAAACCAGGTGTTCCCCGGGCAATGGTCCGCACATCAACATCTGCCGCAAGTTTTGGCGTTTTCTTGATATGGACTTTCAGGATTTTTTCCCGCCCAATGATATCCGGGTTTGGCACGACGACCTGACGGTCGAAACGGCCCGGACGCAGCAAGGCAGGGTCCAGAACATCGGGACGGTTGGTCGCCGCAACAAGGATCACACCTTCATTGGCTTCAAAACCGTCCATCTCAACCAGCAACTGGTTCAGCGTCTGTTCACGCTCATCATTGCCGCCACCAAGGCCTGCGCCACGGTGACGTCCAACCGCATCGATTTCGTCGATAAAGATAATGCAAGGCGCATTCTTTTTGGCCTGTTCAAACATATCGCGCACCCGGCTTGCGCCGACGCCAACAAACATTTCAACAAAGTCGGAACCCGAAATCGTAAAAAACGGTACATTGGCTTCGCCGGCAATCGCCCGCGCCAGCAATGTCTTACCTGTGCCCGGAGGCCCCACAAGCAACGCACCCTTGGGAATGGTACCGCCAAGACGTTCAAATTTCTGGGGGTCCTGAAGGAACTCGACGATTTCTTCCAGTTCTTCTTTCGCCTCATCAATGCCGGCGACATCATCAAAAGTCACACGTCCGTGACGTTCGGTCAGCATCTTGGCTTTCGATTTACCGAACCCCATGGCCTTGTTACCGCCACCCTGCATCTGTCGCATGAAGAAAATCCAGACCCCGATCAGGATCAGGAATGGCAACCAGTTCAGGAAAAAGCCGAGGAAAGATCCGCGGTCTTCCGGCAAAGAGGTAATTTGCACCCCTTTTGCCCGCAGGTCCGCCACCAGGTTAGGATAATCTGCGGCAAAGGTATGAAACTTATTATTGGCCCCTGTAGCCAGTTCGCCAACAATATCATTGCCCTGAATGGTGACTTTACTGACCTGACCGCTTTCCACCTTGTCGAGGAAAGTCGAAAAGTCAATTTCCACCTGCGCGTCCTGACGCGCCCCGCCGTTCAGGGCAGAGAAAAGGGTCAGGAGGAGGATTATGATAATCGCCCATAAAGCAATATTACGTCCCATGTTTCACGTATCTTTCCGTTTGTAGGGCGCTCATTTTAACGCCCTCTATATTAATACACTTTACATAAATAATGTTTTTTCAGCTTCAAACAAGCCAAGTCTGCTTTTTTTTGATTTTATGCATGACTTTTATCTTGAAAATCCCTGATCCGCCTAAAAATACACCTATATTATTATGACGTTTCCGCGATCATAAAAGTAACCTGAAAACCACCATCTTCCTCCGTACCGATAAAGTGCGGCAAAACAAAGGATGTCTCATCATAACAAAGACACGGCAAAGCATCCCTGACAACCTTGCTTATTTTCACCTTCTTCAGCGCGGGGATTTTTTCGCAGGCGATACGCCACAAATTTTCATCAAGCCGTCGAACCCGACCTTTCTGCGCGCCAGACATAACCCAGAAACGCCCATCCCACAAACGGCGCTCTCCCGGGGCAATCAGGAATTCGTCTGTAATGGCCGCCGCCTCGCGACGGATGAGGAGCCGACCTCCCCGGCTAAGACTGACCCGACATCCTCCAAGAGTTTGCCCTTTGAATGTGTCACCCTGTAGGCGTTCATATAACGCCTCCAGCTTGCTGAACCTCGGGGCATAAGCTGCTCCGCTGACCTGACGGATGACACGCGCCAACAGACGCAGCGCGATTTCATCATGAGCCTCCCGTAGAAGAGCCAGATCAATTTCACCATAGCCTTCAGGATAAAAAGTCACCGCCGCGCGCGCCAGGTCATCAATCAGATCCCGCAGCAGGTCATTTACCCGTCCCATACGCCCGGCGGTCTGCGCCATACGCTCCACGGTTAAGCCTTCCAGATCACTTTCTTCAAGCAACCGTCGAACCCTGACCCGGGTATAGCTCTCATTCTGGTTGCTGGGGTCTTCAATCCACATCTGGTTCAGGGCCGTCAGCGTCGCCGTCAGACGCGCTTTCGCCACCGTTAATAGAGGGCGACAGATTTCCCGGTTTTCCGCCAGGTCGGCCACAGGGTAAGGCGCCACCCGACCCATCGCCGCCAATCCTTCCACACCGCTGCCCCGCAACAGGCGCATCAGAAACGTTTCCGCCTGATCGCCCTGATGATGTGCAAGAAAAATCTTGTGAACGTCGGCTTCCCGGCACCAGTTTCCCATCAGCCGATATCGGGCCCGCCGCGCTTCGTCCTGGATATTGCTGTCCGGCTTTGCCCCGTCCCATGTCAATGTGACATGTGGAATATCGTAACGATTGAGCCATTCGGTCACCTGACGGGCTTCCGCCGCTGCTTCTGGACGCAAGCCATGATCAACGGTCAGGGCCGTCAGAAAAACCTGATGGTCTTTGGCCCATTCACCCAACAGGATTGCCAGGGCCAGGCTGTCCGCTCCACCGGATACCGCTACGGCAATGCTCTCGCCCGCCGATGGTGTCATCCCTTTCAGAAGCTCAGAAAATTCAACAGACGTGAGGGGGGCAAATTCTGTCATGCATGACGTCTAACGACATCCCGCACGCTGTTCTTGCGCCAGGCGTTGGTTTTTGTTTTCCAGACTGTCAGGAAAGCGGGATGCCAGTTCCCGATAAGCGTCACAGGCGTCGGTTTTTTCCCCCATGGCATTCAGAGACATGCCGATCTTCAACAAAAATGCCGGCGCCTTACGGCTTTTGGGATAATTATTATACCCTTCGAGAAAGGCGCGGGTCGCCTTGGTATACATCTTGCGCACATAATAGGTCTGTCCCAGCCAATATTGTGCATTCCCGGCAAGGTCCGCTTTCGGGTAACGCTTGAGAAATTCCGTCAAAGCCACCTCGGCTTCTGCATACTGGCCTTTGCTGACCAGATTCTGTGCATAACTATATTGGTCTTGCTGGCTGCCCCCCGGCAGGATTTCTCCTGCCCCCTGGGCCACCGGGGCCTGCTGTGTCGCCGTCGGAGCCTGTGTTGGGGCTACTGAAGCCACACCGCCCTTTTCCAGCTCTGCAAAGCGGAATTCATAATCCCGCGCCATGGTTTCCATTTTTTGCTGCATCTGGCTAACCTGGAAATTGCTTTCCTCGATCCGACCGGTCAGTTGCCGTAACTGCGTTTCGATCTGGGAAATCCGGTCTTCCATATTGGCAAAGCGAACATTACCGCCAGCAGACGGCGGCGTTTGAGCAGCCCCCTCAGGTCCGGCCGCATCACGGGGGAACTGGCTACCGGGCTGAAATACTTTCCGTTGCACAGCCTTCAACTGTTTCTCAATGATCTCTAGCCGTTTGCTCACTGATTGCGCCTGAGCCGCAACCGGCGTCAACGCCAACAGGACACCAACCATGCCGCACAATAGAGCACCCCTGGGGATCATCGTAAAGTTAATGGACATCAAAATTCCCGCCTCATCACAATAAAGTTATCATTCAAGAAAAGTATTTTATAAAAATACCCGCGCAGCCGAAACGACGCGCGGGTATTCCAGTATTATCAGAATATTAAATTACGCGTATTTATCCGCTTAATTTACCCGTGTATAAGAACGACGGTTTTTCGCCCAAACATCTGCACCGGTTCCGGTCACAGCAGGACGTTCCTTGCCATAGCTGACTGTATTAACCCGGGATGGATCAATACCAAGAGCCACAAGGTAATTCTTTACAGAGTTGGCGCGACGATCACCGAGCGCCAGGTTGTATTCCCGGGTACCGCGTTCATCGCAATGGCCCTCAACAGTGACTTTAACTGTTGGGTTCTGTTGTAACCAAACTGCCTGAGCTTGGAGTGCAGACCGCGCATCTGAGGAGAGGTCATAACGATCAAAGCCGAAATAAACCAAGGCGTCACTGGCTGCAGCATCCAAAGCGGACTGCGTTCCAGTATCTTCCATCATTGTTTCTTCTTCGACTTGCGTCTGTGGCTGAGCAACCACTTCCTCTTCTTCGACTTGCGGCGCAGAAACATCTTGTGCACTGCCGTCTAGAGCACCTTTATCTGTATTCGCACATGCACTCAACAATAAAGCCGAGCCAGCAAGTACCCAGTATTTAGCGCCATTCATATTTTCCAGCATTTAGTGGTCCTTCCACGTAACTTAATCAATCTATATTTATTTTACCGAACAAATGCCATTCCCCTCAAGAACTGGCGGCTGCATATTGCCAAAATAAATTAAGCGCCATGCCAAACCGAGGAAACTATAGCAGAATCATTTATCTAATCAAGGGGGACCATGCAGGATCTGACGCTTCCAGAGGTGTAATCATCTGTCTTTCGTTGTATCCCGTCAAATCCACAGTCCATAATTGTGTCTCCCCGCCCCGTCCATTTCGGTCGTACGGCTGCTGTCGGAAGAACATAATCACCCGGCCATTCGGTGACCAGGTCGGCCCTTCGTCAAGGTAGCTCTCGGATAACAGCCGTTCACCTGTTCCGTCCGGCTTCATCACACCGATATAAAACTTGCCGCCATGCTGTTTGGTAAAGGCGATCAGGTCCCCGCGCGGAGACCATACCGGCGTGCTGTACCGGCCTTTGCCAAAACTGATCCGTTTAATGTTTTTTCCAGCCGAATTCATAACATAGATCTGTTGTGTCCCGCCACGGTCCGAATTAAAGGTCACATAGCGCGAATCAGGTGAAAAGCTGGGCGAAGTATCAATCGCTGTATGAGAGGTCAGACGCCGCACCTTGCGGGTGCTCAATTCCATCACATAAATATCGGAATTGCCCTTATAGGCCTGCGACATAATAACTTTGTCGCCATCCGGGGAAAACCGCGGCGCAAAGGTCATGCCCGGAAAGTCTCCGAGAATTTCCTGCTTGCCCGTATCAATATTATAGAGATACACCCGCGGATCATCATTGTGATAGGACAGATACGTAATTTCCTGCGCCGTCGGAGAGAAACGCGGTGTCAACACCAAGCTCTTGCCATCGGTAAGGAACACATGGTTATGGCCATCCTGATCCATGATCGCCAGACGTTTGATCTTTGCTGTCGCCGGTCCGCTTTCCGAGACATAAACCACCCGGGTATCGAAATAGCCATTTTCCCCGGTCATACGTTTATAAATCGCATCAGAAATCAAATGTGCAATTCGCCGCCAGTTTTTCGGTGCGGTAAAATAACGCAGCCCCGACATTTGGTGACTGCCCAGCACGTCCCACAGGCGAAATTCAACTTTCAGCCGCCCGTCTTCCTGCAAAGTGATGCTGCCGTTCATCATCGCCTGTGCGCCGATGGCTTTCCAGTTGTTGAAATTTGGATTGCGCAATGTCGTCAGAACATTATTTGACTTGATAAAGGCCCCGCTATCAACCACACGAAACAAACCGGAACGGGTCAAATCGGCCTTGACCACCAAGGCGATACGCTTGCCGTAATCCTGTACCGACCCCCCGGAAACAATATCGTTTTCATTACCGACCAGGTCTGTAATCGCAATGGGCAGTGGGTCAACATGACCTCGATTAACGTCAACGACAATTTTTGCCGACGCTGTCGTAACGGACACAGCCCATAACGCCACCACCACCATCATTACTCTTTTTACCAAAGTCACCTGCATCTCCATTTATTACTGGTCCACCTTATCCGTTTAACATGTGCGCCGGATCAAATACAATTTCCATTTCCCGCCACAGGTTATACTGATCCCGGGGCAGAAAGTCATACGGGGCACATTTTCGCACCGCCCGCAGCGCACTTTCCGCCGCCGTTCTGAAAAATTCCTGCCCGGCCCGGCTCATCCGCGCGCTGTCAGTCACCTTGGGAGCGCCGACAAGGGCGCCTTCCGGGCTGAGCCTTAAGCGGATCACAACCCGCAAATCTTCGGCCCCTTTGGCGCCTGCAGGAATATTCCAGCATTGTTTGTCATAAATATGTTTATCAACCGCATCAATAATACTCAGGGTTTGTTGCTGAATATCGACGTCGCTGATGATTTTCTGTTTCCCAAAGTCTTTATCTTTCAGTTTTTCAACAATATTGGGTTGGGTTTCCTCCCGTTTATCCAGAAGAGCCGCCAGTTTATCTGAACTGAACCGCCGTGGCTTGCTTTTCGGGGTGACTTTCGGTGCCCGGTTGGCGGCCGTCTGTGTCGGCTTCTTCGGCTCCACCTTTTTTTCGGGCTTTTTCTTCGGTTTGGATTTAGGTTTTGCCTTCATATCCGGCAACGGCATGGTCGACGCCATTTTCGGTGGCTCAGGCGGCATTTCCACCTTGCGCTCAGGCTGTTTTTCCTTCGGTGGCGTTTTTTTCTTCGGCGCGGGATCGGGCTTCTTCTCTTGCGACTTCAACCGGGTCACATCACCTATCTTCACCATCTCTACGGGAATGACCTTCATTTCCGTCGGCGGGTCCCGGCGCAAAACCGGCATCACGACCATGGTCGAAAAGATCACCACAGTATGAAAGATAAAAGATATGACAAGAGCCTGTTTCACAGCCGATTAATTCTCCGCATCAGTGACCAGCGCCACTTTCGAGAAACCGGCGCCATTCATCCGCCCCATCACCTTCATGATCACACCATAATCAACATTCTGATCCCCATGCAGATAAATTCGGTCATCGGTACGGTTGGTAAAAATCACCTTGAGACGCGGCACGAGTTCATCCAGATCAATGGCCTCATCCTGAATGTAAAGTTTCCCCTCCATGTCGACGGTGATGGACAAGGGCTTGGTGTTTTCCGGTAAAGGTTGCGCCTTACTGTTGGGCAGATCCACCGGCACCCCGACTGTCAGCAACGGCGCCGCCACCATAAAGACGACCAGCAGCACCAGCATCACATCGACAAACGGCGTCACGTTGATCTCGCTCATTGGTCGATGTCGCCGACTAAACGTCGAAGGTTTTTGTCCACCGTGTATCTGCATTAATGGTGTTCCTCATCCAGTTGACGGGACAGAATAGTACCGAACTCATCGGCGAAGCCTTCCAGCCGGTTGGCGTACCGGCCAAGGTCGTTACTGATTTTATTGTAGGCCACCACCGCCGGGATCGCCGCCACAAGCCCCATAGCAGTCGCGAACAAGGCCTCCGCGATGCCGGGCGCGACAACGGCCAGTGACGAGTTGTGGGTCATGGCAATATTTTCAAAGGCGTTCATAATCCCCCAAACTGTGCCGAACAATCCGACAAACGGCGCCGTGGACCCCACCGTCGCGAGAAAATTCAGATAGCTTTCAAGCCGTTCCATTTCCCGGCTGACGGTTACCCGCATCACCCTGTAAATCCGGTCCTGAAGCCCCATGCTGATCTGGCTACCATTGCGGCCGGTCGCGGACCGTTGCCATTCCCGCATCGCCGCAACGAACAGGGCCGCCATGGGATGATCCGGATTTTTCTTGATCCGGTCATAAAAATCCTCGAGTGAGTTTCCTGACCAGAATTCCGCATCGAAACGATCGGCCTGGGCCGTGATCCGCCGTACCCGCAGGCTCTTGTCATAAATAATCGCCCAGCACCCTAGAGAAGCCCCAAACAGCAATAACATCACCAGCTGAACAATCCAGTCCGCCTGGGCAAACATCCCCCACAAAGAGAAATCCGGGACAGTATTCCCCAAATCAACTACATCAACTGCATTTTCTGCCATTACGAGTCCTCAACTTTTACGATCTTTTTTAATTTATCCCTGACGTCTCCCGGCAAGCGCGCTGGCCGGTCATTCTGGTTCAGCGCAGCCGCCTTGACAACGCCCCGGGCCAAGACTTCACCGTCACGACGGACGTCCTGCGCCATCACCAAACTGGCATTGCCCAATTCAGACACACTGGTATGGACGGTGATTTCGTCATCCAGTCGCGCAGGTTTGACATAATCCACCTCGGCCCGGATCACGACAAACTTAATGTCATCGGGGTCAAGGAATTTCAGCATATCCGCCTGATTAATACTTAGTCCACGCAACATATCTGATCGACCACGCTCCATATATTTCAAGTAATTGGCATAATATACTATCCCGCCAGCATCGGTGTCTTCGTAGTACACCCGTAGCGGGAGAATATGTTCGCGATCTTTGATAATGCCAGAATGTGGCGAAAGTTCAGCCATACTTACTTTTCCAATAAATTCATTTGGTCCGGGCGTGCCGCACTGCCATTTCTGACCGGATCATTCGGCATGGCGATCCCGATATGATCAAACCCCTGCGGCGCCAGCATCCGGCCCCGCGGGGTGCGCTGCACCAGACCGGTCTGGATCAGATAAGGCTCGATGATTTCTTCGATCGCGTCACGTGGTTCTGACAAGGCCGCGGCCAGGGTTTCAATTCCCACCGGCCCGCCGTTGTAATTCACCCCGATGCAGGTGAGATATTTATGATCCATCCGGTCAAGACCGAGGCTGTCGACTTCCAGCATATTCAGCGCCAGATCGGCGACCCTCTTGTCGATTGCCCCGTTGGCGCGCACCAGCGCATAGTCCGCCACCCGCCGCAACAGACGTCCGGCAATACGCGGCGTGCCTCGCGCCCGTCGCGCCACTTCCATAGCCCCATCCTTGGTCATCTCGACTTTCAACACCCGGGCCGCCCGCCTGACGATGGTTTCCAGATCCTCGGCCGAATAAAACTCGAGCCGGGTCGGAATGCCAAACCGGTCGCGCAACGGCGTTGTCAGAAGGCCCGACCGGGTCGTGGCGCCGATCAGGGTAAAGGGCGGCAAATCAATCCGCACCGAACGGGCCGCCGGCCCCTCCCCGATGATCAGATCCAGATGATAATCTTCCATCGCCGGATAGAGAATTTCCTCCACCGCCGGATTGAGCCGGTGAATTTCATCAATGAACAGAATATCATTTTCTTCGAGATTGGTCAGGAGCGCCGCCAGGTCCCCGGCCTTGGAAATCACCGGCCCGGCCGTGGCGCGAAAATTCACGCCCAGCTCCCGCGCCATAATCTGCGCCAGAGTGGTCTTGCCAAGCCCCGGCGGGCCATAGAACAGCACGTGATCCAGCGCACTGCCGCGCTGCCGCGCCGCCTCGATAAAAATCTTCAGATTGTCGCAGCTTTTGCGCTGGCCGATAAAATCATCAAGACGCGTGGGACGGATTGAGGAATCTCCATCATCCTCACTCTTGACACCACTGTCCAGCAACCGGTCCTGATCATGTTCACTCATTGACTGAGCTCCTTAAGTCCCAGGCGGATCAAGGTGGAAACCGACGGCATTTCATCACTGCCCCGTGCAGCCTGAGATACGGCAGTATAGGCTTCCGTTTGCCCATAGCCCAGATTGACCAAGGCCGACGCCGCATCCTGCAGGACACTATTGCTCGTATCAACCGCGGCATGACCAGCTGATTTTCCACTTTTATCCCCACCTGTGGGAGCAAGGGAGAATTTCGCCACTTTATCTTTAAGTTCAGTGATAATCCGGGTCGCGAGTTTGGGCCCGACACCGGTTGCCCGCCCGACCACTTTCTTATCCTGTGCCGCGATAGAGGTCGACAATTCATCTATACTGATAACCGACAGGATCGCCAACGCCACTTTCGCGCCAACCCCCTGCACAGTCTGCAGCAGAATAAACCATTGTTTCTCCATTTCACTGGAAAAACCAAACAGGTGAATATGATCTTCCCGAACATGGGTTTCAATCAACAGAGTTGTCGCTTCACCGAGGCTCGGCAGGTTGCCAAGTGTCCGCCCGGAACAAAACACCAGATAACCGACACCATTAACGTCAATGACGCAATAATCTTCACCGATGGTATCCACAAGCCCCTTGAGTTTGGCGATCATCACCGGGTTCCCTTAAATAATATCTGTGCGCCGCCACGTCCTGTCGCCGTGTGGTCCTTTTTCAAGGCCGCATGCAAACTGCCGTGGGCGCCGCCGTTATGAGCATGGCAAATGGCCACCGCCAAGGCATCCCCGGCATCTTCCCCGTTAATTTTGGCTTGAGGCAGAAGAATTTTCAGCATTGCGGCCACCTGTTCCTTACCCGCATGCCCGGCCCCAACCACAGATTTTTTAATATGGTTCGGTGAATATTCAGCGACAGGAATTCCGGCCAGCGCCGGCACCAGTAAGGATATCCCCCGCGCCTGCCCCAGTTTCAGGGTCGAGGTCGGATTTTTATTGACAAAAGTTTCTTCCACCGCTGCGGAGGCAGGCTCCCAATCCGTGATCACCTGTTGCAAGCCATCGAACAGCTGCATGAGCCGTTCGGCCAGACTGGTCCGATCATCAGAATGCACGATGCCATTGGCCACATGGATCAGGCGTGATCCTTCCACATCAATGATGCCCCAGCCGGTTTTTCGCAACCCCGGATCAAACCCGATCAATCTCTGTCGTATAAGGGGCCTTTTTGATGTCACTCGCTGAGCTGCTCCATGATTTCTTCGGAAATCTCATAATTGCCATAGATATTCTGAACATCATCCAAATCATCCAGAACGTCAATCATTTTCAGCAACTTACGCGCGGTTTCCAGGTCGACTTCAATGGTATTTTCCGGTTTCCAGATCAGCTTGGCCGATTTGGGCTCTGCCCCTGTTGCGTCGGTCAAGGCGGCGGTCACATCCTGCAGGTCTTCCATGGCGCAATAGATTTCATGGGTTTCGTCGTCAGAAGCCACATCCTCGGCCCCCGCTTCCAAGGCCAGTTCAAACATTTCGTCTGCGGACTTAACCTCGGCATCAAAGATGATTTCGCCAACTTTTTCAAACTGATAGGACACACAGCCGGTTTCGCCCAGATTGCCGCCATTCTTGGCAAAACCGGTGCGAATTTCAGAGGCCGCCCGGTTACGGTTGTCGGTCAGGCTTTCAACAATTATTGCCGTACCGCCTGGCCCAAAGCCTTCATAGCGGATTTCATCATAATTCTCTTCATCACCGCCCATGGACTTGTTAATCGCCCGTTCGATATTGTCTTTCGGCATGCTTTGGCCGCGGGCTGTTTGCACCGCCAGACGCAGACGCGGGTTGCTGTCCATATCCGGGCCGCCCATTTTCGCCGCTACGGTGATTTCCTTGGACAATTTGCTGAACATGGAGGAACGCTTTTTATCCTGCGCGCCTTTACGATGCATAATATTTTTAAACTTGGAATGGCCTGCCATACTTCATCTTCCTGATCGATCCGGTTATCGGACCTTATTTACAATAAAATTAAGGGTTAGGACTGTGATAATACACTGGCCCGCTTTTGTGAACCGTCAATCGGGATTTTTCCGGAAAAATTCTAAAAAACACCCCGCCCTGCGGCCAGGTTTCAACCATTCAGAGCGGGGTGCATAGCATCTTTCTCAATTATGCCGCGCGAACGACCGTACGGCGGATCTGCAACATCGCAGCACAGGCATCGGCGACTTCCCTTCCCTTGATCTTGAAATGATCATGGAAGAAGTTTCTATGGGCATCGCTTTCCTGAAAATGATGCGGGGTCAATACCGCGGAAAAGATCGGCACACCTGTGTCGAGCTGCACCCGCATCATGCCGTCGATCACCGCCGTCGAGACGAAATCATGGCGATAGATGCCGCCGTCGACAATAAGGGCCGAGGCGATGACCGCATCATACTGCCCCGTCTCGATCAGATCCTGGGCCATCAGCGGGATCTCCAGCGCGCCTGGCACGTCAAAGGCCGTAACCTCCACGGCTATGTCCGGGTTTTCGTTGAACCGCGCTCGGCAGGCGTCATAACATTGAGTGACAATCTCGCCGTGCCATCCCGCCTTGATAAAGGCGATACGAGATGCGGGTAAGTTAATTTGGGATACTTGATCCATGGTTTGCTCCTTCTAAAAGACAAAAAAACAGAACCAAGGCGTACAAAAACAGTCACAGACCGCCTGATCACTAGGCGTCCCGTCCCTATTTTCATTCTCTACCATCCGGACTATACCGTCGGCTCTGGAGTTACACCAGATCTGCTGACCCTTCTGAACAGTGCGTCCGGAAGGCGCTCGCGGGCTGTGGGACATTCGGCCCCTCACCGCCGGTGGGGAATTTCACCCCGCCCTGAGAACAGCCCCCACACCATGCGGGGACGCTACTCCTATAGCAGGGACATTGCGGGCTGTCGAGACCCCGACGAGATTATTTGAAAATTCATGCGATTGGCATATGCTCATGCAGCCGCGCCCCGAGACGCAGGGGTTCGACCCGTTTGGCGAGACCGGTTTTATCGTCCGTCTCTACAAAAACACCGCAGAGGGTGCCTGGTCCCACCGCCGGACTGAAGCGGCCGGTCGACATCTTGCGGGTGAAGCGCTGCAGGGGCTCGGCCTTATCCATGCCGATTACACTGTTATAGTCGCCGCACATGCCCGCATCGGTCTGATAGGCGGTGCCGCCATCAAAAATCTGCGCATCCGCCGTCGGAATATGGCTGTGGGTGCCGACAACCAGAGAGGTCCGTCCATCACAGAATTGCCCCATGGCCATTTTCTCAGACGTTGCTTCACCGTGAATATCAACCAGGATAAACTGCACCGTGCTGCCCAACGCGTATTTATTCAGTTCCGCCTCGACCGCCGCAAAGGGATCATCCAGCGGGTCCATGAAAATCCGGCCCATGACATTGATCACCAGCATCTTGCGCCCGCGGGCGTCCTGAACAATGGTGCTGCCCCGTCCCGGCGTGCCAACAGGAAAATTCAACGGCCGGATCAGACGTTTTTCACCGGCAATATGGTTCTTGGTTTCTTTTTGGTCCCAGATATGGTTGCCAGTGCTGATCACATCGACACCCGCCGTAAAAAGTTCGTCCGATATTTTCTCCGTGATGCCAAAGCCTGCCGCGGCATTCTCGCCGTTAACAACGACAAAATCCAGACGCAGGGATTTGCGCAATTCGGGGATTTTCTCCACCGCCAGCGCCCGGCCGGACCGGCCCACAATATCACCCAGATATAAAACTCTCACGGTCGGTATACTTTCTCTTCAGTTACAATAATATCCAGTGGCTGATCCTGCTTGCTCACCGGCAGACTGTCCTGTTTCTGACCTTCAAACGCCACGCCAATGGCGGTGAAGGAATGACCCTTCTCGCGGTAGATATCAAGGGTACGGTCGTAGTAGCCCCCCCCATAGCCGAGACGGTGGCCGGTCTCATCAAACGCCAGCAAAGGCACCAGAACCACATCCGGCATCACATAGAGCATATCCGACAATGGCTCACGGGTGCCGTAAGCACCTTCTTTCAACTCTTCCTCCAGATCCCATTCCTTAAACGCCAGATGCTTGCTCACCCCGCTCATCACCGGCAGGGCACAGCGCCATTGCACGGCATTCAACGCTTTCAGGAGAAACAGACAATCAATTTCTGACTGGATGGGATAAAACCCCGCCACAATCGAGGATTCATTGCGCTCGGCCTTAATGCCTTTTTGCACGGTGCCCGCCATTTCAGGCAACATCAACAACCGGGAAGCAATTTGTCGCGGGGCCGAGGCTCCGAGCTGCTGCTGCAGCGTGGCGCGACGCGCTTTCATTTCCTGGCGCAAGGCGGCTTTTTTTTGTTTCATGTCGGCTTTCTTCAAGCGAAATTATAGAATTCGGTGACGGGACCATCGCTGCCGTAATTCAGTTGTATCCTCCGGAACCTGGTTAAACAGGTGGGCGCCATAATATCCGGACCAGGGCCCGGACAGGGACAGCTCCCTTCGGAATGATTATCGCCCCAGGGATAAAGTAAACTACGCACAGGGCAGAACCCGTCCCCCCTTATGTAAGGTCCACAGAGGCGTTCGGCAAGACACAAATGGGATTTACACCATATTCCTCCATTGAAAGGGGGGGTATCGCGACCATAACGCCACCACTTCTCCCGCCAGGGCGAGTCGAGATGAACCGCTTTTTTTCGCCTGCCCCAACAGAGTAACAGAAAAAACCGGCGGGATTTCTCCAACCGGCTTTTAAAATTCTGTATGGGGAACTTCAGGAAACCCCGATATCTACTTAGTAGTTATCGTTTGGTTCCAGAATCTGACGTCCACGGTATTTCCCTGTGCTCAGGTCAATATGATGACGACGACGCAGCTCACCGCTTTCATTGTCTTCTACATATGTATCGACACTCAAGCTATCGTGTGAACGACGGTTACCACGACGGTGTGGTGATACTTTCCTTTTAGGAACAGCCATTTTCTTATCCTAACTAACTTCATCAATTTTTATGATGTATGCTTAATTTATAAACACCATCAGGGCCTCTGACATATTCTGTCCAGAAGCCATGAATCTCAAAAACAGTGTCTTATCGTTAAATGGGCCTCTAATGTCAAGCACTTCTTGATTCATTTTAGCCAATCAATGCACCGAAGGTCCCCGGCGGCTGACAAACAGCAAAATCAATGCCCCGATCGCCATCACCAGCAGCAGTGGCAGATCAAGAAGGCGCAGCATTACATCCTCCCACACCCCAGGGAACGGGCCATTTACCACCCATTCCGCCGCATGATCCAATCCTTCTGCACCAAAACTGCGCCACGCCTGTTCCAGGGTTACGAGATGCCATGCGTTATGTTCAGAATACCGCAAAACTTCAATCCCGAGAACCAAGACTGCGCCAAAAAACAAGACATATCCCCCATAACGAAAAATCATCATGGCGCCACCTCTCTTTTTTTTCCACGCTCACAGTTTAGCACGGACCACGATTTTAGGAAAATAGAAGGAAAAAACGGCAAAAATATGAATTATTGGCGATCATGACTTGCATCCTGTTTCCAGATCGGTATATTGCGCCATCACTCACCTGCAAATGGTACCGGAGAGGTGGCCGAGTGGTTTAAGGCGCACGCCTGGAAAGCGTGTTGGGCGCAAGCTCTCGAGGGTTCGAATCCCTTCCTCTCCTCCATTCCCGAACTAACTCCCTATAATAACAGCGTAATTATGCCTCCCTGACACCGGAGGACCGAAGACCACCGAATCCATTTTATAAGTATCCTTATAATATGTTCAACATTACGTCCGTATGATGGTATTATCCCTTGCATATACACGTTCATTATTTTGAACAAACCCAGGCATTCTGCGCCCTGCAAACAATTACACCAATAAAAAGACGCCCTCTGGCAATTAAGGAATATTTAATTTAACCCATATAATATGATACAAATATATATAGATATGACACACCCCTCTCCCATTGCCATCACATAAGCAGTTATGGCGGCGGATTTGGCTGATGGTGAGGTGCATATAATACCGAGTTGGAAAAAAAGATCTATGGCAGCGCAGCAGGGAAACGATAAGGAGCCGGTTATCCTCGTTGTTGATGATAATGCAGATAATCGGGAAATTCTGTGCCGCTGGCTGGAACGGGAAGAAATTGCCACCATCAGCGTAGAAAACGGCCTTAAGGCGCTTGAGGTCGTCAGGACCCGGAAAGTTGATCTGATTTTTCTTGATCTGATGATGCCGGGAATGAGCGGTTACGAAGTCCTCGAAGAAATCCGAAAAACCTACAACCCCTTGCAGCTCCCTATCATTATTGCAACAGCAAGAACAGACAAGAACAGTATCCTCGAAGCCTTTGAAAAAGGCGCAAACGATTATATCACGAAACCAATTATCTTTGCGGCCGCCCTTTCCCGCGCCAACAACCTGTTGCGGCAAAAACAGCTTCAGGAAGAAATCATGGTCATTAACAGCCACCAGGAGACTATGATCCATGATAAAACCCGGCAACTGCAAGACACCATCGCCCAGTTAGAAAAAGAAGTCGTCAAAAGCGCCAGCATTCAGGAAAAGCTCAAAACAGCCAAGGAGAAAGCAGAGATTGCCAATCAGGCCAAAAGTCACTTTCTCGCCAATATGAGCCACGAACTCAGAACCCCGCTGAATGCCATCATCGGCTTCTCCGATATCATGAAAAGTGGCATGATTGGAAATCGACCGATTGAATGTTTTAAGGAATATTCAACAGACATCAATGATTCCGCGGTTCACCTCCTGAGCATCATTAATGACATTCTCGACCTATCAAAGGTAGAGGCCAATAAAATCAAGCTGGATGAAGAACATATTTCTCTGCAGAAAATGATCGATCCGACCCTATCCATCATGCGACAGCGCATTGCTGATAAAGACCTCGTCATTAAAACCGATCTGGATCACTTCCAGTTCATAGATCTTTTCGTTGACGAGCGGCGTTTCAAACAGATCCTTTTGAATCTTCTGTCAAATTCTGTGAAATTCACCAACCAGTATGGCACCATTGAGATCATCGCATCTTATGTCCCCGAAGACGGCTTTACCCTGGAAGTCAAAGATGACGGGATTGGCATGGCCAAAGAAGACGTCCCCAAAGCCCTGGCGCCTTTTTCTCAAGTGGACAGCGGCCTCAACCGGAATTATGAAGGCACCGGCCTCGGCCTGCCCCTCGTCAAAGCCCTGATTGAAATGCATGACGGCACGTTGGAAATCGACAGTCAACTTCATATCGGAACCAGCGCCCGCGTATGGTTGCCCTCATATCGGATCGCCCCACAAGAATCCCGTTACGAAAACATATCTTGAACGCCTGCCGGTTCGCGCATCTTTAACCGCCATCTTTCCGTCCCCCCAGTCTTTCATCTTCACCCAACATAAAAAAACCTTATAACAAAGGCCCCAGAAGCACGCCCGACAGGATCGCACCGCTGAGGGCGAAAACGATATAGGCCGCAAATACCTTCTTTTTCACCAGAGAAAATACCGCCATCGCCGCAGGAATGCTTGTTGCGCCCCCGGCAATGACAAACGTCAGGCCGGCGCTCGGGTCCATCCCCTTGTCCAGCAAAGCAGACAGGGTCGGCAGGGCGGCATAGCCATTCAGGTAAGCCGGAATACCTACCAAAGCACTGAGGGGAAGGGTCCACCATTGATCCCCATTCAGATGCGCTGCAACCCCGTTCGCCGGCAAATAACGCAGCATGATGCTTTCCAGCAAAAACGCCAGCGTCAACCATTTCGCCAAAAACCAGCCCGTAGAGAGGCTCTGCTTCTTAAACTCCGCCAGGCGGGCCTTTTCTTGCCAGAATTTAAGAGATATGACGCCGCTCTCCGGAGCCTTCGGACCGCCACACCCGCTGGCGTAACCCTCGCGCAAAACAGTTTGAAACATCGGCAGATGCCGGAAAAAATGAATCACAAACCCAGCGAACAAGGCGATACCCAGGGCGGCAATTGTCTTGACCACGGCAAAATCAAAACCCATGACGGCCGAGGTCAGAATAAACATCTCGGGGTCCATCAGCGGAGACGCGAGCCAAAAAGCCATCACCGGCGCCAGCGGCACACCGGAAATCAACAATCCGGCTATGATCGGGATCACACCACAGGAGCAGAAAGGCGACAAAGCCCCGAGAATGGCGGCAAAGAATATTGACCTGACCGGCGAATAACTAAAGGCCCGGGCAATCTGCTGATCCAGGCCCGTAGCCTTGATATAAGCGGCCAGCAATACGGACAACAGAATAAAGGGCGCAACGGATAAAAGCGACAGACCGGTCCCAGTGACACTATTCAGCGCCTGCTGCTGTGACGTCAACGCCAAGACAAGCGTAATCAGGAGTATCGCCAGAACCACTTTATCCCATCGGCGTAAAATTCTGAACGGATTGAAAGGCTTTCGCGCCAGAATATCTTGTTCATATATTTCATTCATCATAAATTCCCATTATTCTAGAATTATCGTACTATTAGATGTAAAAAAACAGGATGACTTCCGCAACACCGCAGCCCGGAACACCTGCTTCATCTTAGAACGGCCTAAGTGAAAATACCGCTACAGCATTCCTTCGAAAGAAAGTCGACAATGTTCCGCATCGCACCAAAATTGGCCCGACAGCGTATAATCCGCCCCTCCCGCTCCTGTGAAATCAGATCGACGCGACTGAGCCGGTCGATATGATGGGAGAACGTGGATTTCGGCATGTCCAGATGGCGTTGAATTTCGCCAACGGTCAACCCCTCATCACCGGCACGGACCAATAACTGATAGGCCTGCAATCTCTTCGAATGGCCCAGCTCCGCCAGGCATTGTGCTATTTTCTCAAGTTCCATAGCCGCCTTATAGCAAAAGGGATTATCGCTGTCAACTACTGTTCTAGTATATTCGAATTATAAATCAACAACCACAATGCCACCCTCTTCCACAGCGCGGGAAGAACAGAGGATAATCTTATGGTCGCGATCCTTTTTCGAGAGCACGAAATCCCGATGCTCCACCTCTCCTTCCAGCAGGCCACAGGCGCAGACACCACAGAGCCCGTCCGAACATTTCACGTCGACCGGAATACCCGCTGCAATCAAGGCTTCTGCCGCATTCTGATCCGCGGAAATCCTGATCTCCCGTCCGGATTGCGCCAGCTTCACGGTGAAGGGATGATTAACATAGTCGACCCCCTCCGGCACGGCGAAATACTCCCGATGCAGGTTTTCTTCTGGCCAGCCCGCCGCCTCCCCGGCATCCAGCACCGCCGTCATGAAACGATCAGGGCCGCAAACATAGATATGCTGGGTTAGATCAGTTTGTCTAAAAAGCCGGCCCAGATCGACCCGGCTCCCCTCATCCGAGAAATGCAAATGCACATTGTCCCGCCACGGCACCGTCGCCAAATCCGCGAGAAACCCGGCAGAGGCCCGTGATCGGCAGGAATAGTGCACTTCAAAATCCCGCCCCAAGGCATACAGCCGATGCGCCATCGCAATCATCGGAGTAATGCCAATACCGCCGCCCATCAGATAGCTTTTCGAAGCGTCCTCCACAAGCGGGAAATGGTTGCGCGGCGGCGATATAAAGACCTTGCGGCCCTCGCTAAAGATACGGTGCATCAGTTTTGAGCCGCCCCGTCCCTCGTCCTCGCGCAAAACGGCAATTTGATAGCGGGCCCGGTCCGCCGGATCACCACTCAAACTATATTGGCGGAAGAACTCCGGCGCGACGGCCACATCGATATGCGCCCCCGCATCAAAGGCGGGCAACGGGGCCCCGTCGAGTGAGGTAAATTCATATTTTGTCACGTCATCGGTCATGCGCTCCGCTTTTACCACCTGCACCTGAAAGACCGGCGGTGGGCCCGCAGGTATCCTGAACTCATGGGCCAGACCCTGCGTCTCGCCCTTGGCCAGCCTGTCCTGATAGGCCCTGGGCGTGATCATTTTTTCATAAGCCGCGATACCCTCTTCCCGATCCATGGGGAAAGGCGCCGGATAGGGCGGCGGCGCCAGATTGGCCGGATAGACCGCCAGGGTCTGGTCCTCATATTTCAGATCAAGGTCGGTCTGCAGTTCCCGTTCATTGGCTGAAGCGGCTTTTTTGTAAGGCCCTTCATTTTCCATCACCAGATCCCACCACCATTTCTTGTGGGGATTGCGACGACCATGACCCAGCCGATCATCCAGATGGGCCAGGAAACGCGCCGCCCAGGGGGCCTTGGTCGCAAGCCAGCGGAAAGGCGCTTCGGCAAACAACCCTTCCAGATTCCACGGGCAGGTTTTCATGCAACGCCCACACATGGCTCCCGCCGTCTGGCTGACGCGGTACGTGGTGCATTTCTGGCTGTCGGACTTCCAGATCTCATAGCCGTTGAACATCAGCTTCGGCCCAGCGGTAATCGCCCCTGACGGGCATTCCCGGGCGCATTTATTGCAGTTATTACAGAAATTCTGCAGTCCAAAATTAATCGGTTTGTCATGGGCGAGCGGCATGTCGGTGGTGATCACCCCGGATTTCAGGCGCGGCCCGAGATAGGGGTTGAGGATCACCTCGCCAATGCGGCTCACTTCCCCGAGGCCCGCCAGCAACAGCAAAGGCGGCTGCAACACCTCCCCGTCCATCACCGTATGGGCGCGGGCGGAATAGCCCAGATTGCGGATATGTCCGGCGACAATGCCGCCGAGCAGGGAGAAACGCAAATAGGCCCGCATCGATTGGGCGCAGGCGATCCAGTCGTCGCCGCTGGCCCCGTCCATGGTTTCATGGCCCTGATCGATGATGACCGAGATGGCGTTCTGGTGATAGGGCGTGATCTCCGCCCCGCCGGCGTCATGGGAATAATAGGCCCAGTCGGGGCAGCGGCTGATGCCCACCGCATCGGCCCCGAGGAAATTCAGCGCCGCCTTGACATTGTCCGCGTTACGCTGTGCTTCCGTCGCGGCCGGATGAACTTCTGGCGCCGCATCGCCATTCTGGATCAGGATAAACGCCCCGAGCGCCCGTCGGGCGGCGAAGGAAGTCGGGTTCTTGCGCACATAATTGCCGTTCTTGGTCGCCTCCTGAACCGTCCTGCCCATATCGCCAAACAACGCCCGGGCGAACATATCGGTGCGCTTCGGCACCCGCGCCACGCGAGGTTCGTCAATAAAAGTCGTCGGCGTCTCCTGACGTTGGCTGCGCTCAAAGGGATAGGCCCCGTCCTTAAACCGCCGGTCTTTATAGAGCAGTTGGTTCAACGCACTTTTTGCCGTGGATATTCCCAGCCACCAGGCCGGGCCGTGACTGCGCCATTTCGTTGTGATCCCTGAAGGGGCCAAAGGCCGGTCCGGCAATAACGGCAATGTGGTGGTGATCGCGCCAATGCCAAACCGCCGCCCAAGATAAGGGTTCTCCACATAAGGGCCATTCTCATCCTGCCGCACCTCGCCGAGCCCGGCCGCCACCGCGAGCGCGTGGAGATTTACGTCCGTGCTGCTGTGACTATGGCCGCGGGCCTCATAGCCCAGCAAACGAATATAGTTGGAAATCACCACCGTGGTTTCCGCCGCCCGCAAGGCCGCCCGTTGCAACTGCGCCTCCCCGATCCAGTCCGTCCCCGGCTCCCCGGACGCCGGATCACGGGGAAATTCATAGAGATAGACTATGACGTGACTATGATGATCGATCCGGCTGGCCGGTGTCTCCATGGTTTCCTTCAGTTCCGCCATCACCACGTCAACCCCGGAGGCCAGGGTGCTGGTTTGTTTATGCTTCAGGATGTCCGCGAGCCGGGCGATATCAGGGTTTACAATCGCCTGATCCAGAATGGCTTCTTTCGGCAGTGCGCAGACGCCCGCCTGACTGGCGTCGCAATAATAGCCGAAGGATTTCAAGTGGCGGGCGCGTTCCGCCAGGTCGTCCGGAATTTCGCCTGTCTGGTCTTTTACCGAGCCATCGCGAATGGCATCGAGCATCGCCTGATAATCCTGCATCGCATTGACCAGACTCAGCGGATCTTGCGGTCGGCGAAAAGAAAGGGGTGTCATAGCGGGGATCCGGCTCAGATCAGCCGCCCCATCTCTGCGCTTCACATTTTCCAGAGGATAAGGGCCCAAATGAAAAGGACGATCTTTATAAGAAAATAAACGCATATAAACTCCCGAAAGTATAACAATCTGCCAAAAACCTACAACAAATAGATTGAATATTCAACTATATTATTAAAATCCTTAAATAGTTCACCGCAGTATAAATACGGTTGCTTCCCCTCACCTCAGCTTCAGTCTGGCGAAAAACATTAAACATTGACGGGGAAAGCGGGCAGGCTTAGGCTTATGGCTATCGACTTCTGAGGAGACGAAGATGATGCGCAAAATATTTTTGCCGCCCATTATATTTGCTCTGTGCCTGATCGGCATATGGGCCTCCAATCATTATGGTCTCGCCACCCATATATGGCTGCCCGCGCCCTTGCATTATGCCGGATGGCTTTTCATCCTCGCAGGCCTGGGCCTCGCCGCTTGGGCGCGCTATCTGTTTCTCCGCCATCAGACCAACATTTTGCCATACAAAAAGCCGGATCATATGGTGCAAGACGGTCCGTTCCGCTATACCCGCAACCCTATGTATATGGGCATGTTTCTGGTGGCATTCGGCATGGCCATTCTTTATAGCACAACCTTCAGCATCATTTTCCCGCTGATTTTTTTCCTGATCGCCAATCGCTGGTATATCCCGTTTGAAGAGGCCCACATGGAAGATGCTTTCGGGGAAGAATTTCGCCTCTATAAATCCAGAGTTCGCCGCTGGTTTTAAATTCTAAAATAGGATACAACAGCCTTCCCGTAATGAACAAGGTCACCTATGTCCGATAAAACTGCCATCTCCCTCTATGTCGATGCCGATGCCTGCCCCGTAAAGGACGAGGTGCTTACGGTTTCCTATCGCCATAACCTCAAAGTCTATCTGGTGAGTAATCAATGGATGCGTCTGGAAGTCGGCCCGCTGGTCGAAAAGATCGTGGTGCCGGAAGGCGCCGATGCCGCCGATGACTGGATCGCAGACCATATCGGCCCCCATGGCATTGCCATCACCGCCGATATTCCACTGGCCAAACGCTGCCTGGATAAAGATGCTACCGTCCTTGGCCCGACAGGACGCCCTTTCTCCGAAAACAACATTGGGAACGCCCTTGCCCTGCGGGAAATCAAGGCCCACCAACGGGAAACCGGCGAAAGCAAGGGCTATAATGCCAGTTTTTCCAAAGCCGACCGCTCCCGCTTCCTTCAGGCGCTGGAAAGCGAAATTCAGAAAATTCTCAATGCTTAACCCCTGATCACCTATAATCAAAACTTATGTAGAAGACCGTCTAAACTTCTGCATCAATAATTTCTTTAGATTTACCTTACATAATGGTAGGATACTGATCACCGCCGCCGTTGCTCATATGAGTATGTCTATGACTGAAAAAGCAAAATTACGGTCCATGTCAACGATGACATTGTTGTACCTTGCCCTTGTTGTATCTTTTACAATGACCACAGCGGCGCTTTTGAGCTATTGGCGCGTTCAGGATATTTTTGCGCAACTTTACCGCACCAATCTGTCTGAATATGTTACCAACCATGGTCGCCGCCAGGAAAAATTTTTTGAAACGGTAAGTCTTAATCTGGAAACCGCGGCAGGGTTTCTCGAAAACCGAATTGAACAGTTAAGAAACCTTCCCCCCGAACAGATTGATCTGCTTTTCTCCGATATATTCGAAAAGAAAAATGATGGGACCTACAGGGTGCGCCTCGACCATTTTAAGGGCCGCATCCACCCAGATGGATATTTCATTCAGGACATTACCGGTCTGGCCTCTATTGAACGTGCTGATGCCTCTCCTTTTTATCGATTAACCCTTGTCGCCATGCATCAGGTCTTGCGCGAAAATGGTCTGGCCATGTCCTACCGCTATGCGGGCATGTATTACCATATGCCCGAAGGTCATTTCATGATCTATTGGAAGGGACAACCGGCCGGTCTGGATGTGGAGGCCACCACAGACTTCGATAGCCTTGACTGGAACACGCTGGCCTGGCCACAAAACAATCCCGACCGGACCAGCAAATGGACCGACCCTTATTACGATGAAATCGTTAACCAACACTTGATTACAGCTGTGCGCCCGATCGACATAGAGGATCAGCATGTGGCGGCGGTAAACTATGACATCATTTGGGAGCAGTTTCAGGAAAAAACCAAGGAACTCAACCTGTTCGGATCGGACAGCTTTCTCTTTAACAATAAGGGGGGCGTCATTTTGGCCCCTGGGCAAACCCTGCGCAGTAATCATAAAAAGGGCATCACCATTGCGTCCCAGACCCAGACAAGTAAATACAGTGATATTTTCAATATCTTTCAAAATAAAAAGAACGGCGATGTTGTCTATATTCCAGAATATAAACAATATATGTCCGTATGGCGCATAGCCGGGCCGGATTGGTTGTATGTCACCAGCTATCCGTTGGAGATGTCGAACAAAGCCGCCCTGCAGATCAGCAGCCTGATCATAGGAATTGGCGCGCTGTCCCTGACTTTTATCGTGATAAGCCTGTATTTCGTTCTGCGCGGCAATCTGGTTCTTCCTTTGAATAAAATCGCCCGCGCCGCCAGAAATATTGCTGCACAAAATTACGGCCGCATCATCCCCATCACCAGCAGCAAGGAACTTTACGAAATATCTACCGATCTGAACATCATGTGTGAACGTATCCGCGACCGGGAACAAAATCTTCGCGCCACCCAAGCGGAATTAAAACGCAGCAATGAAGAATTGGAAAAACGGGTTGCCTGGCGTACCCGGCGTCTTAATCTGGAAATCGAAGAACGGGAAAAAGCCGAGGAAGAACTCAAGGTCATCAATGACCGGCTGACCGACATTGTGGAAAATACTTTTGAATTCCTATGGGAAATGGATGAAAATTTCCGCTTTACATACGTCTCGGACCAGAGAGGTTCATTCACCGGACTTTCCCACAAATTAATGTTGGGCAAAACCCGCCAGGAAGTGGCCACCCCAGAAGATCTAAGCAACTACCCGGAAAAATGGCGTCTTTATCAGGAAACCATTGAAAACCACCGCCCCTTGAAAGATTTCGAATTTCATCTGGAGCGTCCGGATGGTATGAAACTATATATGAATGTCAACGGCGTTCCCGTTTTTGACGCCGACGGAACCTTTACTGGCTACCGGGGATCTGCAACAGACATCACACAACGTAAGGAATATGAAGAAGAACTCCGCCAAGCCAAACAACAGGCCGATAATGCCAATAAAGCCAAATCGGAGTTCCTGTCGAGCATGAGCCATGAATTGCGCACCCCGCTGAATGGCATCCTCGGCTTCGCCCAGTTGCTGGAAAGCAACAAGAAAAATCCGCTTGAGGAAAAACAGGCAAAATTTGTCGAGCGCATCATCACCTGCGGCACACTTCTTCTCGACCTTATTAATGATATTCTTGATTTGTCAAAAATTGAGGCGGGTCAGATCTCTCTTTCGGTGGAAAGCATTCCTTTATCGACTCTCCTCAAGGAATGTGAGGAATTGATTGAACCTTTGCTGACAGAACATAATATCCGACTAGAATTGATCCTGAACAGTGACGAAACTCCAAATATTTTGGTTGACTATACCCGGGCCAAACAAATTATCACCAATCTTCTGTCTAATGCAGTGAAGTATAATTCAGCCAACGGATCCATTAAAGTCACCACATCTCAGTTGAATAATGACTTTATACGTATCGCCGTAGAGGATGAAGGTATTGGTATTCCTGATAAGGTAAAACCATACATATTTGAGCCCTTCAACCGGTTGGGTAAAGAAAAGACCTCCGTTGAGGGTGCCGGCATCGGATTGACGATCTGTAAACGTCTGATTGAGGAAATGAAGGGGCGCCTTTCCTTCCAAAGTGTAGAAGGCAAAGGATCCACCTTCTTCGCTGATTTCCCGATTTGCACCACGGAACAGACGCGGACAGCCCAAAACATCCCCACAAAGAAAACCCATAAAGACCAGTCCTCGTCCTTTGCAAGTGAATCAACCCTGCTGTACATAGAAGATAACCCGGCCAATCTGGAACTGATGCAGGAAATGATCGATGAAATAGACAATATCACGTTCCATAGCGCTCAGACAGCAGAAGAAGGCCTGGTAACGGCAAAAGAACTAATACCTGACCTGATTCTTATGGATATCAACCTACCTGGCATGAACGGCGTAGAAGCCCTGACCGAACTGAAAAAAGATCCCGCAACAAAAGAAATACCCGTTATTGCTCTCAGCGCCAACGCCATGTCCAAAGACATCAAACAAGGTCTGAAATCCGGTTTTGTTGCCTATCTGACCAAACCGATTAACCTTGAAAAAACTCTACAACAGATCAAGAAATTCATAGGGATTGATAATGGAGCTACCTGACCTATACAAAAATTCCAGGATATTGATCGTCGATGACAATGCGGCGAATATTTTTCTGCTGCGGGAATTGCTCAGCGATGACGGCTTCGAGCATATCGTCACAACGACCGACCCCTTCGAAGCAATTCAGATATTCAAATCCCAGCGTTTCGACATTATGTTACTGGATATCCAGATGCCAAAACTGGACGGTTTTGGGGTATTGAAATCGTTGCGGGAATATGCGCCAAATGACTATCTGCCTGTAGTCGTCCTGACAGCACAACAAGACAACACCACCCGTCTCCGGGCCCTGTCCGAAGGCGCCAAGGATTTCCTCACCAAACCATTCAATAATGCCGAAGTTTTGCAAAGAGTTTATAATTTGCTGGAAATGAGAACCTATCATTCCATGCTGACGGATGAAAATGTCTATCTCGAACATTTGGTCGCCAAACGCACCCGGGAAATCGAACGCACGCGCCTGGAAATCATCAACCGCCTGAGTATGGCCAGCGAACTGCGCGATACCGAAACCGGCCAGCATATTCTCCGTATCGGGCAAACATCACATCTTCTGGCCAAGGAATTAGGCCTGGATGACAATTTCTGTAAATTGATCCTGCACGCCAGCCCCATGCATGATGTGGGTAAAATCGGCATTCCCGATCACATTCTGCTTAAACCGGGTCAGCTTGATCCAGAAGAGTTGGTGGTTATGAAAACCCACGCCCAGATCGGCGCGGACATTCTCAAAGGCGACAAATCTCCCCTTCTGAAGATGGCGCATGATATCGCCCTCACCCATCATGAAAAATGGGATGGCAGCGGCTACCCCAATGGGCTCGCGGGCCAGGCCATTCCGATTGAAGGCCGCATTACAACCATCTGCGATGTATTTGACGCCCTGTCCTCGGAACGACCTTACAAGAAAGCCTGGAACTTTGAAGATTCACTCGCTTACATCAAAGAAAATTGCGGGTCGCATTTTGATCCGGAAATCAGGAACCAGTTTGAAAAGTCTTTTGATGATATCTGCCAGATCAAGACGGAAATTCCCGACCCTGTATTCAAGGCGAAAAAGGCTTAACCCCGCAATATAAAGTGTGAACTAAGGAACGATTTCTACTGCCCCAGCGCCTCGGCAAGTAGGGTTTTCGCCGCCGCCTTGGCATCCATGGCCGGATTGGCCGTATGCCTGAGGTGAGCCGTCACAATAGCCCCCTCTTTTAACAGCAACAGGCTGCGGGCCAGGGCTTCCGGCCGCGGTGCTCCGGCTTTTTTAGCCAGATCGCAGATATAACTGTAAAGCAGCCGCTTATGTTCCGCCGACTGTTTATAGATGGGATCGTTTTCTTCCTGATACTCCGAAGATGCCTTGATAAACATGCACCCGCGAAAGGCGTCCTGGGCAAACCATTCCTTAAGCGCATCAAACATGGCGATCAACTGACTGCGCGGGGTGGCGCCCAACTCTTCCATCCGGCGAAACAACCAGTTGCGAAACTGTTCATCCCGCAGGCGCAGGGTCGCCAAAATCAGATCCTCCTTGGTGCGGAAATGTTTATACATCGACGTTTTGGAAATACCGGTTTCCGCCACCAACATATCCATGCCGGTCGCATGAAAGCCATTTTGGTAAAAAACTTCCAATGCCTTCTGCACCAATTCATCACGTTTAGACGGTCGCACCAAACTCTCCAATAGTTACTGATCTGTTCTGGTTCCTATCACAGCTAAAGGAAAGCGTCAACAGTCACTCAATATGAGATTAATAAACCGAAAACCACCTTATTATTTATTTTATATTGACCGATCAGTATTTTTATGAGAATTAATATTTACCGATCAGTACATAAAAGGAGTTTCACATGATCAAACCACCCTTCACCCTGGACAGCGCCCGACAGAAAGTTCAACTGGCGGAAGACGTCTGGAACAGTCGTAACCCCGAGAAGGTTTCCCTTGCCTATACGCCCGGGTCCGAATGGCGCAACCGGGATATTTTTCTGACAGGCCGCGCCGCCATTGAGGCTTTCCTCACCGCCAAATGGCAGAGGGAACTTCATTACAAGCTCAGGAAAGAGCTCTGGGCGTACAGTGATAATCGCATTGCCGTACGTTTTGAATATGAATGGCAGCATACCGAGACCGGACAATGGATGCGGTCTTACGGTAATGAAAACTGGGAATTTAATGAAGACGGTCTTATGGCCCGCCGTTACGCCAGCATCAATGATCTGGCCATCGACCCGGCTGATCTGCGCATCGCGACAAAACCTGAAGCATGATCCCCACCCCCGGAAGTTACCTTATCGCTTCCGGGGCTACCGTTTTGGTCTTGATACAGTTCCTTTTACTGTCCCAGTATATGCCTATTATGAGGGGTCATAAAATCAAGCATTGGCCCCAAGGGCACCACACCAGTCGGATTTATCATGTCATGGCTTTGATAATAGTGCTGTTTGATATGATCCATATTCACCGTATCCGCCACGCCCGGCTGCTGATAAAGATCGCGCAGGTACCCGGACAAATGTGGATAGTCGATGATGCGACGCAAATTACATTTAAAATGCCCGACATAGACCGCATCAAAACGCACCAGAGTGGTGAAAAGCCGCCAATCGGCTTCCGTGCGCTGTGCGCCGGTCAGATAGCGAGAACGACTGAGGATATCATCCAGCCAGTCGAGACTGTCGAACAAGGGACCCACCGCTTCTTCATAAGCCTCCTGACGGGTCGCAAAGCCTGCTTTATACACCCCGTTATTGACCGTGTCATAGATGCGGGCATTCAGGGCGTCAATCTCACCGCGCAATTCCTGTGGGTAATAATCCCCGGACGCAGCCCCAATCTCGTCAAAAGCCGAATTGAACATGCGAATGATTTCCGCAGATTCATTGGAAACAATGGTCCGGGTCTTTTTATCCCACAAGACCGGCACCGTCACCCGACCCGTATAGTCGGCTTGCGCCGCCCTGTAGACCTGATGCAGACGTTTCGCCCCATGCAGAGGATCCCCTACGACCCCGGCGTCCTCCTGGAAAGTCCAGCCTTCTTTCCCCATAAACGGATGCACCACGGAGAGAGATATCATACTCTCCAGTCCCTTGAGTGCACGAAAAATCAAGGTGCGGTGGGCCCAGGGGCAGGCCAGCGAAACATAAAGATGGTAGCGGCCGGCTTCCGCCCGGTAACCGCCCTTTCCCGTCGGCCCCGCCGCCCCGTCTGCCGTGACCCAATTACGAAACTGGGAATCTTGCCGGACGAACCGTCCGTCATTGGCCTTGGTGTCATACCATTGATCATGCCAGTTTCCGTCAATTAACAGTCCCATTGATCTTCTCCCAGAAAGCGACCGGCCCGGTAATCCTGATAGGCCTGACGAATTTCTTCTTCCGTGTTCATGACAAAGGGGCCGCTGCGGGCGATGGGCTCTTCGATCCTTTGCCCACCCAGCAACAGGAACCGCGCGCCCTGATCGCCTGCGGTGACATGCACCAGATCCCCGTCGCCGAGCAGACCCAAATGACGTTCCCCTAACAGGTCAGAACCAATTTCAGCCCGCCCCGCCACCATATAAAGAAAGCCGTTATGACTTTCCGGCAGGGACTGACTGAATGACGCCCCCTCCGGCAGCGTGACATCGAAGAAAATCGGGGCTGTCGCGACACCCCGCACCGGGCCTTCTGTGCCCTGATCGGTACGGCCGGAAATCACCTTTATCGTGCCCCCCGGCACCAGACTTTCCGTCGGAATGCTGTTCACGGCATATTCCTGATAGCGGGGAGCCGTCATTTTGTCCCGCGCCGGCAGATTGACCCAGAACTGAAAGCCGCGCAACAGGCCATCCTGCTGTTCCGGCATCTCCGAATGCAGGATACCACGCCCGGCGGTCATCCATTGCACGTCACCGGGATTGATCACCCCTTCGTGCCCGGCATTGTCCTTGTGACGCATCCGTCCGGCGAGAAGATAGGTGACGGTTTCAAAGCCGCGATGGGGATGTTCCGGGAAGCCACCAATATAGTCATTGGGATTATCGGATTCAAAGGTATCCATCAGCAGAAAGGGGTCGAGGTGTTTGACCTCTCCGGTTCCCATCAAACGGGTCAACTTGACCCCGGCGCCGTCCGAGGCCGCCTGCCCCGGACTGATTGTGATGATTTGTCTGACCTTGCTCATTTATGCCTCCTGTGCGGTTGAGCGGTTGGCGATCCATTGATCCACGGACCAGACGCCCGCGCCATTCGCCACCAGAAACAGAAAGCCGCCGGCCATGGCGATATTTTTCATAAACATGATGAACTGGATCTGATCCCCGAGGTTCCCGTGAAACAAAAACGCGGTGACGATGCTGAAGCCCGCCAACGCCAAGGCCGCCAGCCGGGTCTGCCAGCCAATAATCACCGCGAGGGATACGACAACTTCGAAGAGGATGGTCAGCGGCAACAGCGCCCCCGGGATGCCCATGGCCTCCATATAGCCCTGGGTGCCTTCATAGGCAGAAATTTTACTGATGCCTGACAGCAGAAAAATCAGGGAGATAAAAACACGCCCGACGGGAGCGGAATAAGAGGTCAGTTTGGTCATTGTGATATCCTTTTCTAAAAATTCATGTGAGCCTAAAACGCTCTGTGTTACGTCAATGAAATCACTATAACCGTTGCATAAAATTCGATAAACAGTAAGATAAAGAACTATTTGTTCTTATTTGGAGTACAATAAAACATGGGTCAATTCGAAGATATGGACAGTTTTGTCCGCATTGTCGACGCCGGCAGCATCAGCCAGGCGGCGCAACGGCAAGGCGTGGTTAAATCGGCCATGAGCCGACGGTTGATGGATCTGGAAACCCGGCTCGGGGTACAGTTGCTCAATCGCACCACCCGCACCTCCAGCCTAACAGAAGCCGGGCGGCTCTATTATGATCGCGCCGTGCAGATCCTGGCGGAAGTGGAAGAGATTAACGCTGCCACGACCTGCAGCAAACTTTCGCTCAGCGGCAGCCTGAAGATATCGGCTCCGCTCAGTTTCGGCCTGCAACATCTCAGCCCGGCAATCACGGCCTTTGCCACACAGCATCCCGACCTCGGCATTCATATGGATTTTAATGACCGGCAGGTCGATCTGGTGGCGGAGGGATTCGATATTGCCATTCGCATCGCTAATCTGAAAGATTCCAGCCTGATGGCACGCAAGATCGCCCCGGTGCGCCTTCTGCTCTGCGCCAGTCCCGCCTACCTCGCCCGCAAAGGCACCCCAAAAGAACCAAATGATCTCAAGCAGCATGATATTCTGCAATATTCCAATACAGACGATATAACCTGGCGCTTTATCTCCCCGGAAGGCCAGATGCAGTCCGTCAACTTGCCCGCCAAAATGACGGCTAATAATGGTGATTTCCTGAAAGATGCCGCGCTGGCCGGTCAGGGTATTATCCTCTCCCCGACCTTTATCATCTGGCGGGATCTGCGCGAGGGCAGGCTCGTCCCCCTCCTCAATGATCATCATTTTCCGGGCCTGAGCGTCTTTGCCGTCTATCCCCAGACCCGCCACCTGCCGCAAAAGGTCCGCAGCCTGATTGATTTCCTGAAAAGTCATTTCGGCGGCGAACCCTATTGGGATGAGGCGTGGTAAGGGGTTCGGTCTTACGACACTCAACTGTCGTCTTAAAAAAAACGGCGCTGTCGTAACTCTGTCGACCTCAACCTAAATTTTCTGTGGTTTACGTCTAGTCATTCGACAACAACAGAAAGTATAAACAATGACAACAGAAACAATAACACAGAGCGCCGAAGGAAAAAACATGAGCAGTGCGGGCATAGTGAATGGGTATCTCTATAATTTCACAGACGGTAACGATATCATCACCATGAAGGCGAGCGCCTGGACAGGAACAGAATCTATTTTCTTCAATGATGAACTGATATCGAAGAAAAAGAAATACGGCTTTTCTTCCCGCTATAAGTTTGCAAGGAACGATCATAATTACGAAGTTAATATCAATGTGACCTCCCCTTTCGCCGGGCGGGTTGAATGTCTGGTTTTAAAAGACGATCATGTCATCGGTCGGGAAGAAAAAGGGCTTTATAGCGGAGGCGTAACAAACTTTCTTATCATCCTTCTAACGTCACTTTGCATTGGCTTGGTTGCAGGCTATGGCGTTGGTTGGATGATCGAATATTTCAATCTGTAGATTATTTTGAAAGTGATACGTTGGAAATCAATAGAGACATCATAAAGGACCACCGTGCGACCCGCAGTTGGAGTCAACAACATTTGGCAGATGCATGCGATATAAGCTTGCGTACAATCCAGAGGGTAGAAAATCTAGGGGTCGCTTCTTCAGAAACCGTTATGGCCCTGGCAGCTGCTCTTGATATCGAGCAGGCGTCGCTTTTGCCAAAAGCTCAGGACGCTATTCCTTTTTTCATACCCAAAAGCCCCAAAGGAATTTTTATCCTGGTGTTGGGTGCCTTAATGGTCGGCGCGATGTTAGGGGCCTATCTGGCAAACTGGCTAACAGCTTAATGAAATTCAGTGGCGAAACTGTGTGTTTCGCCACCGACCCCACCTCAGATATAATTGATGATCGTGCTGTGGGAGGCGTCGCAATTGATCAGGTCGACCCGTTTTTGCCGGATCAGGTATTTATCCCCCGCCCACACCAGATCATGGGTACAGCTGCCGGCAAACAAAGTCTGGCTCGTCTGATAAACCACCGCCTGGAAATTGGACTTCACAACACAGTTCCCGGTTTTCTTGTCAAAATCCACTAATCGCACATTGCCGATGATATGGGACGAGCGCACAGGATTTTCCTTTGACGGCGCCCGGGCATGTCCCAGATTATGCATGCGGATTTTCATCATCGCCTTGTCGTCATAAAAGATTGAAATATGGTTCAACGGGTCCGCCTGATCTACCGTCACCGGCATCCAGTAGGTGCCCTCTTCGCTATAAAGATCAATCCACTCCCGCAAGTTTGTCTGGTCGAGCAAATCCGCCTCATGGTATAAAAAACTGGTCAGTTCACTGACATCCGGGCAATTTCTGATGGTCATGTTACGCGACCTCCTTCTCATGTGTCATATAGTCAAGCCAGGCGGCATACTGATTACGCAGGCTGATGTCGCTGGTGCCGATGGCGCGGGTCATATTGCCCTCGGGATGTTCTTCCCGGCCTATAAAGCGTGACATATCCACCCATTCCGTACCGCCGGACATCAAGCCTTCCTGCAGCCTGACATAGGCTTCGAGATCATCGCTGCCCACCATGGAGGACGGCGAATTGATCAGACGGGAATAAAGCATGGTCCGGTGCAGCATTTCGTCCGGGGCACCCTTCAGGCGGAACGTCCAGGTTTCGATCTCCGTCTCGTTGACCGAAATCGGCCGCACGATGCGGATCGACTGGATGGCGCCCTTAATGGTCAGGGACGGATAATAGATGGTGTTATGGCGGTTAATCGACAGGATCTGACGGGCTTTTTCGGGGCCGTAAGTCGCCTCCATAGACTCCATATAGCCGGGAATGTCCATATAATTGCTGTGGATGCTTTCCTCGCCGCCGGTGAAGGCATGTCCATGCGGCCCAACCGAAACCCCCATCTCGTCGAACATCTGATAGCTGCTGCCGAAGGGGGAGATGATATCGGCCTCGTTGGTTTTAGGCGCGCCTTCCGGCAGTTCATCCACATAGGCCTGACAGGCATCGCCCACCGACTGATGGGTGACCATCGGATGCATGGTGTCATTGAGGTTATCAACAAACAGTTTCCAGTTACAATTATGCCGGAACCGCAGCACGCCGCCGGTGATTTCAATCGCGCCTTCTGGCGACCGCTCGATCATATTATCGATCGAACTTGCCGCATCGCCAAGGAAGGTTTTAAGGTCAGGTCCCTCTTCGGACAGGTTGGCGAAAACAAAACCGCGATAATTTTCCGAACGCACAACTTTCAAACTAAAGGCCGGGTCCTTGATGTCAAAATTGGTTTGTTCATAACCGTCTTTATGGGGCACACCGATCAGAGTACCATCGGTTTTAAAGGTCCAGCCGTGATAGCAGCAGCGAAATGCCCGGGCATTGCCACAGGTCTTGCCCGCCACCTTGGCCCCGCGATGGGTACATTGGTTATGCAGCACGTTGATGTTGCCGTCCTTGTCGCGCACCATGATCACCGGTCGTCTGCCCACATTGACGGTGAGATAATCTCCCGGCTCCCTGACCTGACTCTCATGCCCGAGATAAACCCAGGTGCGTTCAAAAATCCGCTCCATTTCCAGATTAAACAGGTCAGGATCGGTATAGAGGCTGCGGTGAATGCGGGTGGGCTCCACCAGCGCCTTGATGTCTTCTATGGTTTTACTCATCGTTTTTCCATTCTCCATTCTATGCTTTACAAGGAAATTGATCCCAAACTGGTGCCGCCACAGACAAACAGGGTCTGGCCTGTGACAAAACTGTTTTTCTTATCAAGAAAAAAAGCTGTGGCGCGTGCGATATCATCGGACTGCCCCAGACGTTTCACCGGAATACTGTTGGCGAGGGCCCGCGCCTTGTCGCTGTCTTCCGGAATAACTTCGGTAAACATGTCGGTGACGATCGGGCCCGGGGCGATCACATTGACGGTGATGCCATGTTGCCCCAGTTCTAAGGCCCAGGTGCGCGACATGCTGATGATCGCCGCCTTGGTTCCGGCGTAATTGGTCCGGGTCGCCAGCCCGACAATGGCGCGGGAGGACATATTGACGATACGGCCAAACTTCTTCGCCTTCATCGCGGGCAAAAAGGCCTGGATTAGGGTAATCATCGCTCCGAGGTGCAACTGGGTGAGATAATCAAGATCTTCCAATTTGACATCCTCGATAAGATCAGGACGGATCACCCCGGCATTATTGACCAGCAGGGTCACATCATATTTTGCGGCAATCTCGGCCGCCACCGCCGCCGTCTGGGCCCGGTCCGCCAGATCGACTTCATAAGAAATCAGGTTATCGTGAGTAAAATCCGCCGCCCGCCGCGCCAGACTGATCACCTTGTGACCATCTTCCAGCAGCTGTTGGGTAATCGCGGCGCCAATACCGGCGCTTCCGCCTGTGACCACGGCGCATAATTGTTCCGTCATATCTGTCTTCCTTTTTCCACATCCGCCCAGGTGAAGGTCGGACTGCCTAAGGGCACGGCCACCATCACCGGACGGCCTTTAATGTCCATCATTTGTTGAATATCCACCGCAGCCCCTGTCGTGAGGGCGCCGTTCACCAAATGCGCAATCATCACCGGGCCACGTTTAAGCTGCACTGTACCGGTCGGCCAGGGCATATGATCCTGAAAATACGGCTCCAGACTATGCTGCAGATCCACCCGGGCCAGCAAGACGCCCTCAGCCGTCATGGTCTGATCGGCGATATCATCCGACAGGCAGTCGGGGCAGATTTCCCGCCGGGGATAAATCACAGTCCCACAGGCCCCGCATTGGGGAAGAATAAGATCGGTCATCAGACGTCTCCCTTTTTCAGCAATGCCGCCGTGCTGCATAGCCCGCGATCATAATTGACCATGCCATAACCACTGACCAGCGCGATACAGGGATCATTCACCTGATTGCCGAGCGCCCTGCCGGTCAATTGCCGCATCGCCTCGACCACGCCCATATAGCCCGCCGCCGAGCCTGCCTGCCCGCCGGACAGTTGCCCGCCGGAACTGTTGTGCGCCAGCATACCGGCGTCATAGCGCATATTGGTCTCGCGGACGAAACGGGGCGCATCACCTTGGTCGCAAAAGCCCAGACCTTCCATCTGCAGTATGGAAATCACCGGATAGTCATCATAGGTATAGAGCAGATCGACCTCTTCCGGACCAAGTCCGGCCTGGGCATACATGTCTGCCGCGAATTCAACCCAGCCGCCCCGGGTCTGCAACGGATCATCGCCGTAGGCGTTATGCAGTTCCCCGGCCCCAGCGATCACCACATAGGGCTGGCCGAGCGATCTGGCGCGGTCCACCGACATCACCAGAAATCCTTCCGCTCCGGCGCAGGGCATGACACAATCAAACATATGGACTGGTCCGGCAATGGGGCGCGCCGCAAGGTAGCCCGCCTGATCCAGATCCTTTTTAATCAGGGCATGCTGGTAGGCTTGCGCGTTATAGCGTTGCGCCAGACAAATCTCGCCGAAATCTTCGCGGGTGGCACCAAATTGATCCATATAATGTTGGGTGATCAGGGCGAAAGCGCCGTTGGGTCCCGCCGCACCGTAAGGATAGGCCGAACTGGCCGAAAACGTACTGAAATTTTCCACAAGATCCCGAAAACCATCGGGACTGTTGGTATCGGCGCCGATACAGGCAATGACGTCTGCATCGCCCATTTGCACGGCCCGGGCCGCGCGGCGCAGCGCGATTACGCCGGATGCGCCGCCTAAAGGAATTTGTTCGATCCAGCGCGGCGACATCTTGAAATATTCCGTCAGGCTAATCACGGAATCCGGCGCCAGCGTAAAACTTGAGACCGCCAACCCGTCAACATCCGCCTTGTTCAGGCCCGCCGACTGTAACAAAGCCGACAACGCCTTGCCAAAGAACCATTGTGCGCCCTTGTCGCTGAACCGGCTATAGGGCACCGTGACCGGCGCGACCAAAGCGACACCGTCATAGGGGGCGGGGGATTTTCGCGAGACTATCGTCATGCACTCACCTTCCTGCGTTTTTTGCAAGCCCGGAGGTCATGGGCGGCCCCGGCCTCAATCAGTTTAGCACAAAGGCCCTTCATCTCGCCGCGTTTCAGTTTCTGGGACGCCGTCAACGGCAATTCTTCGACAAAGGCGATATAGCCCGGCGTCTTGTAATATATCAGCTGATCCATGCTGCGGTCAAAAATTTCCCGCGCCAGATCCTCTGAGGGGACAACGCCTTCTTTCAGGACAATACAGGCCATCACCTCGTCGCCACGAATTTCATCATAGGCAGGGGCCACCGCCAGCTTGTCCACCACCGGATCAAGGGAAAGAACGGTTTCCACTTCCAATGCCGAAATATTTTCGCCACTGCGCCGGATGACATTCTTGCGCCGGTCGACGAAATACAGCGAGCCATCCGGCCCCTGCCGCACCACGTCGCCGGTATGCAGCCAGTTGTCTTTCCAGGTCTCGGCTGTCGCCTGTTCATTCTTGAAATAATGGGAGAAGAAACCGCGTTTCGGGTCATCCCCGGTGGCGCGCACCAGCAATTCACCGGGGATACCTTCGGGCACTTCATCACCGGCTTCGTCAATCAGCTTGATCGCCACCTTATCAGATAACTTGCCGAAGCAACATTCCCCCACATGGCGCGGTTCATGGCTTGCGACGATACAGCCGCCCGCGCCGGATTCCGTCATTGCCCAGGCCTCAATCAACGGAAAACCGAAACGCGTCTCAAAACGGGCATGGTGTTTTGGGTTAACGCCGGCACCGAATCCAAAGCGCACCTGATGCGCCTGGTCATAAGGGCCTTCAGCAATATTCAACAGGATGGCGGGCAGAACGCCCAGGTAATGTAATGCGGTCGCCCGCGATTCCCCCACCGTCTGCCACCAGCTGCGGGGATGGAAGCGGTCGAGCTGAATAATACAGCCCCCGGTCATCAGCATGCCCATGGTCGAACAGGCCAGCGCATTCATATGCACCAGCGGCAAAGGCGTCAGCAACCGTTCCTGCCCCGGACGCAACGCGCACAAGCCCCCCACATCCCGGTACCATTCGCCAAAAACAATGAAGTAATCGTTATTCAAGATGCAGCCCTTAGGCTGCCCCGTGCTGCCCGATGTATAAAGCATGGCGCATTCTGTGTCCTGCGCCACCAGACTATCTTCCCGGGGTTTATCAGGACAGGGTACAGCTGAAAAGCTTTCCGCCCCGATCACGGGTATTTTGCCTTGGAAATGCGCTACCGCCGCCTGAACCAGATCGGCCTTTTCAGCCAGACTCACCAGGAGATCACATTCGCTATGAGAAATTACATAGGCCATTTCTTCGATCGAAAACTCGCCGTTCAGAGGTACAATGCTAACACCAAGCGCGTTCAGAGCCAGCCAGTGAAAGAAAAATTCGGCGCGGTTATCAAGCAACAGCCCCACCCGATGGCCAACCCCATAGCCTGCCTTGATATATACCTGTACTAACTGCGCAATCTCGTCATCTGCGGCATCATAGGTGTAATCTATCGCGCCAGTATGGTATTTTTGGGCGGAACTCGCTGGAATATGTAAGAAATCATGCGATCCGAACCGGGCGCGACTGCTTTTAAAGACATCATATACACTATTCATTCGGGGACCCTGTATATCACTTGTTAATGTTTTTTTATGATTCTTGACAATTAGCTTAACATATTTAATATATATGAAAAGGAATAATTTTATTTTTCATATAAAAATACGAGAAACGGGAATATTCTGGTCATTTACAATAAGGGTATGTCATGAAAAAATGGATTTGTTTGGTATGCGGCTGGACCTATGATGAGGCGCTCGGTGATCCGCAAGAAGGCCTGGCGCCGGGAACAAAATGGGAAGACATTCCCGATGACTGGACCTGCCCTGATTGCGGTGTTGGCAAAGAAGATTTTGAAATGGTTGAGGTAAAAGCCCCTCAATCTGCCCCGGCAACAGCGGCCGCGGCCATTGTGTCCGCTCAGGATCCGGTTGTGATCATCGGCTCCGGCCTCGCCGCCCATAACCTTGCCAAGGAATTTCGCAAGCATGACACCACGACCCCCGTGATGATGATCACCCGCGACGATGGCAGCCTCTATTACAAACCCAACCTGTCCTCCGGCCTGACCACCGGCAAAAGCCCGGATGATCTGGTGATGGCCAGCACCAAAAAAATAGAAACCGATCTCGCCCTGACCCTGAAGGCCTTCACCACCGTTCGCACGATTGACCCCGAGGCTAAAACAGTGACGGCAGGCGGCGAGACAATAACCTATTCGAAACTGGTGCTCGCCACCGGCGCCGGCGTCATCAGGCCACCTTTTGCAGGTGACGCGACGGATCAGCTGCTGCATGTCAATGATCTGCTGGATTATCGCGTCTATCGCCAGGCTTTGGCGTCAGCCGAGAAGGTCGTCATCATCGGCGGCGGCCTGATCGGCTGTGAATTCACCAATGACCTGCTCAATCATGGCAAGCAGGTGACCGTGATTGACGCTTTCGGGCATTGCATGCCAAATTTGCTGCCGGAAGAGGCCGGACGGGCGCTGGAACGGGCACTGACGGAGAAAGGCGCGCAGTTCCGGTTCAACCACAAAGTCACCGCCATTTCCAAATCCGGCGACAAATCTACGAACGACTTCAAGGTACAGCTGGACCAGGGTGATCCTCTTTCCGCTGATCTCGTACTGTCCGCGGTCGGATTGCGGCCCCATGTGGCGCTTGCCGAGAGGACCGGGCTCACGACCCAGCGCGGCATCACGGTCAACCGCCATCTGGAAACCTCCACCCCGGACATCTACGCCCTGGGTGATTGCGCCGAGGTCGACGGGCTGAACCTGATGTATGTGGAACCGCTGCTGCTGGCGGCCAAGGCCTTGGCGCGGACCCTGACAGGCGAGAAAACCGCTGTCACGTCCACAGTTATGCCGGTGATTGTCAAGACACCCACCTGCCCGGTGGTCGTCGCGCCGCCGCCGGCCCATATTTCTGGCGCCTGGGACATTCAGGTCAAGGGCAATGATGTAGAGGCCCTCTATCGTGACGAGGTCGGCGAGGTCGTTGGCTACGCGCTCACCGGGGAAGCAACCAAAAACAGGAAAGAATGGGACCGCACCCTGCCGTCTCTATGGCCCCAATAAAAATCTTTGCTTTGCACCGGGCTTCCGCTACTGTTCGGAAGCCCGATGACCAACCCGGAAAGAAACCCGTGACGGATAAAGATAACGACCCGAAATTCCTTGATGACTTCCTGTCTTACCTGCTGGCCCGCGCCAGTCATCTGGTCTCGGAAGACTTCTCCGCCACATTGAAAGCCGCCGGTTTTGACAGGGCGCGCTGGCGGATACTCGCGTCCCTCAGCGATTATGACAAGGTGCCGATCGGCAAACTGGCCAATACGGTGTTGATGAAACAACCCACCCTGACCAAAGCCCTTGATCGTATGGAAGAAGAACAGCTGGTTGAACGTCAACACTCCCGGCAGGATCGCCGTTCTGTCAAGGTCGCGATAACCGCCAAGGGCCGGGAAAAAGTCGCCGAACTTCTGCACCAGGCCAAGGAACATGAGCGTGAAATCCTCAAAGATTACAGCGCCGAGGAAGAAGCCATTCTCAAAAGAGTGCTCGCCACCCTGATTGAACGTCTATAATCCCCTACCCCAGTTCTTTCGCCACCAGATAACCTGACGTACCGCCCAGACCCGGTCCCGGATGAGTCGATGCCCCGATATGATAGAGCCCTTTTACCGGGGTCGCATGATTCTTCGTCGCCTTCAGCGGCCGCCAGAGCATAAACTGCTCAATCCCACAAGCGCCGGAATAAGGATCCCCCTTCACCAGGTTAATATTGGCCCGCGCCAGATCGCGGGGGCTCAGGATCGCCCGCGCCAGAATTTGCTGTTTCAGGCCGGGAATATGACGGGCAAGACGCTCTATGATCCGGTCGGCGTAGGCCTCCTTCGTTACTTCGTCCCACATCCCGCCTGCCGGAATATCAATCTCACCCGCCGCATCACCTTTGATATGATAGGGCAGTTCCTGCAACTGCAACCACAGAATGGATTTCCCTGCGGGCGCGCGGCTCGCATCCAGCGCCGTGGGTTGCGCGACCACAATTGTGGCCTCCGCCGGTAGCAGGCCACGTTCGGCTTCATTAATCGCCCGGGACACACTGTCAATCCCGCTGGTCAGATGCACCATCGCCACTTTATTTAACGCCGGATCCTGCCACGCAACATCGCCGTCCAGCGCCAGATGAATTTGCATGTCGCCATTGCCGTAATGATAGGCTTCCGCCTGACTTTTCACCTCGGCAGGCAACGGTACCTTCGCCAAGAGGTCACCATAAAGTTGGGTCGGCGTGACATTACAGATGATCGCTTTACAGATGATCGCTTTTTTGGCGGTAAAAATTTCTCCTGAACCGCATTTTACCGCCTGCGCCTGATTGTCTTTCACTATAATTTCGGTGACATCCCGTCCGGTATGGAAAGTCCCCCCCCGGGATTCGATCAGCGACCTGAAAGCGGCGACGAAATTGCCACTTCCCCCCTTGACGATCGGCATTCCGGCGACCTCCAGCGTGAAACAGATCAGTTTGCCCATCAGCCCAGACAAGGGGCTGTTTGGTGCCAACCCGGTGTGCAATATCCACGGGGCGATACAGGCCTGTACATCATCCGCATCAAAACTGCTTCTCAGCCAATGGGCGCAATTGTCCATAGACATGCCAAAGAAATCCGACAGCCCGCGTACCCCCCTCACCCAGGCCGCTTTGACCATAAGTTTCAGGGTGGAAAATTTCCACAGGTCCGCGCCCAGAAGACCGAATATGATATCCGTATTCTGCTCGATATCGGCCATGGCGCACGCATAGGCTGACGCGTCTTTTTCGGACAGGGCCGCCAGATTTTCAGCCCGCGATGTGGTCAGGGTAAACTGCCGCCCGTCCGGCAACACCGCCGCTGTGGGCCGTGTCGTATTGACATATTCCAGACCATGAGCGTGTAGACTTTCCCCCAACTCCGCATAGGCGGGCGACGTGACAAACAACGGGTGAAAGCCGGAAAATACGTCATGACGAAAGCCCGGCAGAGTCAGTTCTTCGGTCTTGATGCAGCCGCCGATCCAGTCATTGCGCTCCAGCACACACACGCTGTGGCCCTGACCCGTCAAAAGCGCCGCCGCCACCAGAGAATTAATCCCGCTGCCCACGATGATAAAATCTGAAGTATGCGGTTCGGCTTGTGCCATATACTGGCCCATGGTTTATTCTCCCTAGATATAAAACGACAGACCTTATTCCTTAACCAATTCCCTGCCCCGCAGGATATGGGTTTCCCTTGCGACGGATGGAATTATGCATTTTTCGCACATATTGTGCAAAATATGCACATATCAGCCCGGTCCGGCCCTGAAAATTATTTCACCAGTAAAATAATTTGTGCTATTCTGATCGAATAAAATAACGTCACAAGACGATACCGGGGGCGGTCATTTCAGGGAAGTACACGATTATGGTTCAGAAACCACTCGAAAAATTTCAACTGTTCCACACCTATGAGGCGGACGAAGCGCGCCAGATTGTTAGTAACGTCTATTGCGATCATACCCTGACTCCGGATCACAGAGGCCGGGTTGACGCCCTGCATAACCGGGCCAAACTGTCCTCTGTCTCCCTCAATTACATGGAATATGGTTCCGACGTCACCGTCGACCCCGGCTATCTGGAGAATTTCTTCCTGTTTCAACTGCCTGTGGATGGCGCCGCCCGCATATGCGTTAATAACGATGAATTTGACAGCACCCCCGGGGTTTCATCGGCGATTAATCCGTCGGAATATACCCGCATGCGCTGGAACAAGGACTGCAAGAAGCTGCTGGTACAGATCAAGCGCGAAGCCATGGAAGAACGCCTGTCCCGCCTGTTGATGCGGCCCATTGACAAGCCGATCCTGTTTGACCACAGGGTCAGTGCCGATCAGAACGCCCAGGCTCAGGTCTGGTGGCGGCAAATCTGGTTCCTGATCAATGAACTGGATCAGGATATGAACCCCTGGCGGTCGCATTTCCTGCTGGAAGATCTGGAACGTAATCTTCTGACCAGTCTGCTGTTTTCCTTCCAGCATAATTATCAGGCGCAACTAAACGCCCGCGAAGCCACCGCCGCGCCAAAACATGTGCGCCGGGCAGAAGATTATATTATGGCCCATCTGAAAGACGCCATTTCCATAGACGACCTGGTGGCGGTCACCGGGGTCAGTCCCCGGTCTATCTATAACGGCTTCAACAGCTTTCGCGGCACAACGCCGATGAAATATATCCTTGAGATGCGCCTGGCCAAGGTGCGGGAAGATTTACAGGCCGCTGCTCCCGGTGCCAACGTCACCACCATCGCCACCCGCTGGGGCTTTAATCAGCTCGGCCGTTTTGCCGTATCCTACAAAAAGGTTTACGGCGAGAGCCCGTCAGAAACCCTGAAAAACAACATTCATTAGGCCTGCCACACCCCGCATAGCCAATCCTGCCTTGACTGAATAACCTCTGCAGTTACTGAATAGCTGCCTTTCGGCTGATCTGCTTCACTGTTCCCACACCATAAAACATAGGGAATATATCATGAAGGGATTAAGCAACAAGGTTGCCATCATCACCGGCAGCGCCACCAGCATCGGAGCTGAAGTCGCCCGCGCCTTTGTCGAGGCCGGCACCCGGGTCATCATCGCCGACATCGCCGAAGAAGCCGGCGCAGCCCTGGCGTCAGACCTCGGAGAGGCGGTCCGGTTTGTCCGCACAAATGTCATGAATGACGCCGACCTGAAAGCCGCCGTCGAGACCGCGGTCGAGACCTGGGGGCAGCTTGATTTTGTCGTCAACACCGCCTGCACCTATCTCGACAATGGCATGGATTCCACCCGGGAAGAATTTCTCGAGGCACTGAACATCAATGCCGCCGGCGGATTTATGCTGGTGCAATACGCCCGGCCTCACCTGAAAGCCAGCAAAGGCGCCGTGGTCAATTTTGGCAGCATCAGCGCCAAGGTCGCCCAACCCGGCCGATGCCTCTACCCCATGTCAAAGGGCGCCATCCATCAGCTGACCCGCAATGAAGCACTTCTTCTTGCCGAAGACGGCATCCGGGTCAATACGGTTTCCCCCGGCTGGACCTGGTGCACGATCATGGATCAGGTGACTGACGGCAATCGCGCCAAGACCGATCAGGTCGCCGCCCCTTTCCATATGACAGGACGGGTGGGCGATCAGCGGGAAGTCGCCGATGCAGTTCTGTTCCTCTGTTCCGACCACGCCAGTTTTATCACCGGCACCGATCTGCCGGTCGATGGCGGTTATACAGCCCTGGGCCCGGAACAGCAAACAGACGCCCTGAGCAAACTGGCGGAATAAACGACAAAGGAATTCATTATGCGTAAAATCACCATCATCGGCGCCGGTCAATCCGGTCTTCTTATGGGCATCGGCCTGAAAAAACAGGGCTACGACGTTACCATCATCACCAACCGCACCGGCGACGAGGTCTACAACGGCGGCATCCTGTCATCCCAGGCCATGTTCAATGCCGCGCTGGATATCGAGCGGGATTTCGGGCTGGACTTCTGGGATGATGAATGTCCCCCGATCGAGGGCATCTCCCTGACCGTTGCCGCCCCCGATGGCACCAAGGCCATAAACTGGGCCGCGCGTCTTGAAACCGGTCATGCCAATTCCGTTGACCAACGGGTCAAAATGCCCGCCTGGATGAACGAATTCGAACGGCTCGGCGGCAAACTGATTATCGATGATGTCACCATTGACAGTCTCGAAGATATCGCCCGCGACAGTGATCTGGTGATGGTTGCGTCCGGCAAAGGCGATATCGGTAAAATGTTTGAACGGGATGCGGCGAAAAGCACCTTCGATAAACCGATGCGCGCTCTTGGTCTGACTTATGTAAAAAACATGACCCCGCGCCCGGATCACAGCGCCGTCTGTTTTAACCTGATCCCCGGAGTTGGTGAATATTTCTCCTTCCCGGCCCTGACCACGACCGGCCCTTGCGACATCATGGTGTTCGAAGGCATTCCCGGTGGCGAAATGGACTGCTGGGGCGGCGTAACCTCCCCAGAAGAACACCTTGAAGTCAGCAAGACCATTCTCGAAAAATTTCTGCCCTGGGAAGCCGACCGCTGCCATGAAATAGAATTGACCGATGATAATGGCAAACTTGCCGGACGCTTTCCCCCAACCATTCGCAACCCCGTTGGCCGTCTGCCCTCAGGTCAGATCGTGCTTGGTCTTGCCGACAGCATTTGCCTGAACGACCCGATCACCGGTCAAGGCTCCAACAACGCCACCAAATGCACCAAAATCTTCTTTGACAGTATCATTGCCCGCGGTGACCAAGCCTTTGACGAAGCCTGGATGCAACAGACTTTTGATCAGTTCTGGGACTATGCCAAATTTGTCGTCGACTGGACCAACGCCTTCCTGTTGCCCCCGCCCCCGCATGTATTGCAGATCCTGGGCGCCGCCGAAGAACACCCTGAAACTGCGCAAAAAATAGTCGATGGCTTTAACGATCCACGTGATTTCTTCCCCTGGTTCATGGATCCCGCGGCGGCGGACGAGTACCTCAAAAAAGTCGCCTCGTAAATTTAGGACTTTGAATTTCATCTGCAGGAGGAGGGACTTCCCTCCTCCGCCCTGATCAAGGATAAACCATGACCGAAACCGTCACTGCATTGCAGGAAAATTTTCGCCAAACCATGCGCCGCATGGCCGCCACCGTCAGCATCATCACCACCGCCACAGAAGACACCCGCCTCGGCATGACCGCCACCTCTGTCACCTGTGTCAGTTTTGAACCGCTGTCTATGCTGGTATGTGTCCACAAGGGATCAAAGTTTCATGACCTTATGGAAAAGAGCGATACCTTCTGCATCAATCTCTTACATCAAAGTCAGGAAAATATTTCAAATCATTTCAGCCGTCCGGGCAGTGGTGAAGATCAATTCACGCTTGGCCAATGGTCCATGAAAAATGGCCTGCCCTTCCTTGAGGAAGCCCAGGCCAATATTTTCATCACTGTGAAGAAAGTGACAGGCTTTGGCAGCCACAGTCTGTTCATCGGCGAAGTCACAGATCTGCAGTATAATTCCGACGTCGCCCCCCTGCTCTATGCCAATGGTAATTACGCTGGCCTCAAAGCCGCCTCTTAATAGCGGCTGGCGCTTTCTTCAATGGCGTAACCTTCGCTGCGCACGGTGCGGATGATATCGGCCTTACCGCCTTCATTCAGCGCCTTGCGCAGACGCCGCACCGCCACATCGACGGAGCGATCTTCGAGATAAATCGTCGTTCCCCACGCCAGATCAATCAGACGGTTGCGGCTAAAAACCCGCCCCGGATGGGACATCAGGGCTTTTAACAGCCGCAATTCTGTCGACGCCAGCTCCACCGGGTCACCGTCACGGCTGACCCGCAACTTCACCAGATCAAGTTCGATGCCGGCATATTCGATTTTCTCTTCCTGCATTTCAGGATGAGAGCGCCGCAGCACAGCCCGCACCCGCGCCACCAGTTCGGACGGCAGGTAGGGCTTGACCACGTAATCGTCGACCCCGACCTCGAAACCGCGCACCCGGTCATCTTCTTCCCCCCGCGCCGTCAGCATGATCACCGGCAAGGATTTTGTTTCTTTTTCCTTACGCAGTTTTTTCATGATGCGGATACCGGATACTTCCGGCAACATCCAGTCAAGGATCAGCAAATCCGGCAGCGCCTCATCAATCATCTCTAGCGCTTTTAAGCCGTCCGGCGCCAAACCAACCCGAAAACCTTCTTCTTCCAGATTGAATTTGAGAATTTCGGCTTGCCGAGGTTCATCTTCCGCAATCAAAATATACAATGTATCTAAAGCCATAGCATAAATTCCGTCGTTTCTACTCTACAATTACAGTGGCAGCCTGGTCAGCATTCTCACGCTCACCTTCAAAATAATGCCCCATTTTAACATAATAAACCTGCTCGGCAATATTCGTGGCGTGATCGCCCATACGTTCTATATTTTTTGCGATGAACAGTAAATGGGTGCTGGCGGTTATATAACGCGGATCTTCCATCATGTAGGTCAGAATCTCCCGAAACATGCTGGTATAGAGCTGGTCAACTTCCTGATCTGCTCTTAAGACCTTGATTGCCGCCTCTGCGTCGCGTCTGACAAAAGCCTGCAACACATCCTCGATCATAATCTCCACCAGTTTACTGGCGTGACGCAGATTAGAGCCAACTTCCGCCACCAGCGGCACCTGTTTCATGGTCGCGGTGCGTTTGGCGATATTTTTCGCGTGATCGCCGATGCGCTCCAGATCGCTGGAGATCTTGAACGCCGCCACGATAGAGCGCAGGTCCGCCGCCATCGGTTGGCGCAGGGCGAATATTTCCGTAGCGGCCGTCGCCACTTCCAATTCCAGCTGATCAATGGTGCGATCATCACTGATCACTTTTTGCGCCAGATCCAGATCCTGTTCCAGCAAACTGGTGATGGATTCATTGAGTTGCTTTTGTGCCCGGTTACCCATCTCAAGAACCTTGGCAATCAGGTCATCCAGTTCATCATCAAAAGCCTGTACGATATGTTCATGTGTCATCTGTTGTCTCCTAGCCAATCCGGCCGGTAATATAGGCTTCTGTCTTCGAATTTTGTGGCGCGGTAAAGATATGGTTGGTCTCGCCCTCTTCCACCAATTCACCCAAATGGAAATAGGCCGTATAATCCGACACCCGGGCGGCCTGCTGCATGGAATGGGTGACGATCACAATTGTGTATCGTTCTTTCAGTTCATATATCAATTCTTCAATCTTCGCCGTGGCAATCGGATCCAGAGCCGAACACGGCTCATCCATCAGGATCACCTCCGGTTCAATGGCGATGGCGCGGGCGATGCAAAGCCGCTGCTGCTGCCCCCCGGACAGACTGGTGCCCGGCGCATCCAGACGGTGTTCAACCTCGTCATAGAGCCCGGCGCGGCGCAGACTTTTCTTGACGATCGCGTCCAGTTCATCCTTGCCTTTCGCCAAACCGTGAATCCGGGCGCCATATGCCACATTTTCATAAATTGTCTTCGGGAAAGGGTTCGGTTTCTGGAACACCATCCCGATGCGGCGACGCAGGACTTCCACATCGACATTCCTGTCGTAGATGTCATGCTCGCCAAGCTTGATCGACCCTTCAACTTTGCAGGTCGGAATCAAGTCATTCATCCGGTTAAGGCAGCGCAAATAGGTGGTCTTGCCACAACCAGACGGGCCAATCAAAGCGGTTACCCGGTTTTCCCTGATGTTGAGATTAACATTTTTCAGCGCCAGATTACCGCCATAAGAGACACAAACATCGGATGTTTTCATCTTATAAACCACGGCGTCGTCAGCGGATGCTTCGGTCCCGGGCGCAGACTTGGTTGGCGCCTCAACATTCTTTCTCATATCCATCTTCACACGACTTTCTTTTTCAGCCTGCTCAGCTGTTTTGACATCAACGTAGCTGTTCATATCTCTTACCACTTCTTCTCAAATTTCTTACGCAACAAAACAGCCGCAAGGTTCATCAGGATCAGAAAGACAATAAGGACCATGATCGCCCCTGCAGTCTTTTCGGTGAATGCCCGTTCCGGGCTGTCAGACCAGAGAAAAATCTGGACCGGCATGGCCGTTGCAGGATCAGTAAAGCTGGATGGTGGATCGGCGATAAAGGCCACCATGCCAATCATCAACAAAGGAGCCGTTTCACCCAAAGCCCGGGCCATTCCCAGAATGGCACCCGTCAACATACCAGGCAATGCCAACGGCACAACATGATGGAAAACGGTTTGAACCCTTGTCGCGCCAAGCCCCAGGGCCGCTTCCCGGATTGACGGCGGAATTGACCGCAGTGACACTCTGGACGCGATGATAATGGTTGGCAACGTCATCAGCGCCAAGACCATCCCGCCCACAAGCGAAGATGACCGCGGCAGCCCAAAACCGTTCAGAAAGATCGCCAACCCCAACAGGCCAAATATAATCGACGGCACCGACGCGAGGTTATTAATATTGACCTCTAGAAACAGGGTCGCCTTATTCTTGGGGGCGAATTCCTCGAGGTAAACCGCCGCCATGACGCCAACGAAAAAGGACAGGACAAAACAAATGATCAACGTGAATAAGGATCCCAGCAAGGCCCCCCCGACCCCGGCCCGTTCCGCATCCCGGCTATCGCCATTCAACAAAAAGCCCATATTGAAATCAGTGCGAATGCGGTTTCCCGCCGTCAGTCCCATGATCCAGTCCACTTGCCGCTGGCTCAGTTGCCCCGTATCCACACCACTCGCCGTGGTGCCCAGGCCATCCTTGACCGCCACATCGACATCATCCGACGCCGGAAGCCAAATAACCACGGGACCATCCGTGGCAATTTCCTGCCCGATGATCTCGTTTCTCAGTTTTTCTTCCGCATCCGCACCCACAAGGCGTCTGTATTCGCGCTTTGCCGTGCGTCCGATAACCGTCGGATCAGAATTACCCATGATGTTCCGCAGCAGACTGTAACTGTCCCCTGCTGCATCCTCTATCCAGGTCTGTTCTACCTCGAACCGGATTTCTGTTTTAAAAAACGCCCCCATGCCCTGTATGGAAATAGAGAGCATCAGAAAGGCCAGAAAGCCAAGACTGGCGACAATCGCCGCCAGGCCTGTCATACGGAAGAAGCGTTCCGTCTTGTACCGCTTCTTGAGCCCCGGCATCGACGCTGCCGACAGAGGGGATATATAAGATAAATCAGTCATATTCTTCCTGATATTTAAGGACAATCCATCTGGCCAGGATATTGAAGACCAATGTGATACAGAGCAACACCAGTCCCAGGGCGAAGGCCGCGAGGGTTTTTGCACTGTCAAATTCCTGATCCCCGGTCAGCAACATAACGATTTGCACAGTCACTGTTGTTACCGCATTCAGGGGGTTAAACGTCAGGTTCGCCGCCAGTCCGGCCGCCATCACCACAATCATGGTTTCCCCGACCGCCCGGGACGCCGCCAGCAAAATGCCGCTGGTAATGCCTGGCAAAGCTGCCGGCAGGATGACTTTACGAACCGTTTCTGACTGGGTTGCCCCCAGTCCCGTAGACCCTTCGCGGAGCGCCTGTGGTACCGCGCGAATGACATCATCGGAAATAGATGATACCAGCGGGATAATCATGATCCCCATAACCAGTCCCGCCGCCAGCGCCGATTCCGACGCTACGTCAAGGCCTAGACTGGCCCCCGCAGACCTGAGCGCCGGAGCAATTACGATCGCGGCAAAGAAACCATAAACAACGGTAGGAATACCGGCCAGTATTTCAAGCGTCGGCTTGATCACTGCCCGATGTGCAGGTTTTGCATATTCCGCAAGATAGACCGCGGAGTAAATTCCGAAAGGGGCGGCAATCGCCACGGCAATGAAGCTGATCAGCAACGTTCCCGTCAGCAAGGGAATAAACCCGAAGGCGCCTGTGGAGCCAACCTGATCTTCCCGCATTGCAGTCTGAGGCGACCAATTGGTACCAAAGACAAAATCGATAATCGATACCTGACTGAAGAAACGGATTGTTTCGAACAGCAAGGACAGAATTATCCCGATCGTCACGAAAACGGCGACGGCAGAACAGATCACAAGGGCTGCCCTTATGATCTGCTCCAGTGGTCGACTTCTTCGTTGGATGAGTCCTTCACCCATTTCACGAATTCCACTCATTTATACGGCCAATCTAAACGTTAATGCCATTTTACTTGGACAAACGGCTGAGAACCTGGTCCCGTAACGCTGTGCGTTCAGCAGAACTCATCGGGATCAGACCCCGCTCGGACAGGTAACCTTCATCACCGCTGGCTTTATCGTCGGTGAATTCTGTAACAAATTGCGCCAGACCACCAACTTTGCTCACATGAGCGCCTTTGACATAGAAGAACAGAGGCCGGGAGATCGGATAGGACCCGTCAGCAATATTATCGAATGTGGCATTCACACCGTTAATTTTAGCGGCCTTGACAGTATCTGTGTTCTGGTCAAGGAAACTGAAGCCGAAGATCCCCAGAGCAGTTGGATTAGCCTGCAGACGCTGCACGATCAGGTTGTCGTTTTCACCGGCTTCGATATAGGCCCCGTCTTCGCGGACGCTATGACAAATCTTTTTGTAGGCTTTCTTGTCTTTCTTTTTCATGGCCTTGATTTCAGGGAACTGTTTACAGCCACCTTCCATCGCTAGTTCCTGAAAGGCGTCACGTGTACCGGATGTGGGAGGTGGGCCAAGCACTTCGATTTTCATGTTTGGCAGAGCGGAATTCACATCTTTCCAGGTTTTGTTCGGGTTCGGGATCATCTTGCCGGAAGCATCAGGAATTTCATGAGCCAGAGCCAGGAAGATGTCTTTTGTCGTAACAGTGAAAGTCGCTGCAGATTTGGCGTTGGCCAAAACAATGCCGTCATATCCGACTTTCACTTCAATAATATCTTTTACCCCGTTTTTGGCGCAAAGAGCTGTTTCTGAAGACTTAATCGCACGGGACGCATTTGAGACACTCGGTGTATCCAATGCGGCGCTTTCACAGAACAGTTTGAAACCGCCGCCTGTGCCTGTGCTTTCAACGATTGGCGTGGCGAATTTTGTGGTGCGGCCGAAACGCTCAGCAACAACTGTTGTGAAAGGATAAACAGTTGAAGACCCGACGATACGAATCTGATCCGCTGCGGACGCTGCTACCCCGGAAGCAGCCAAAAGCGCTGCACTGATTGTAATTGATTTTAGGTTCATCTCAATTTCTCTCTTTGTGTGAAACTAAGGAGAAACTACCCGGGCCATAAGACCGTCAACTTACAGAAATATTACAAGAACGTTACATGCCATCATTATGAAATAAAACCTTAGTTTTCTTCCGGCATCACCGGGAAAGTAACGGAAAATGTCGTCCCGCCCTCTTCACTGCTGGTGATATTCAGCTCTCCAAGGTGACGATTAATGATGTGCTTTACAATCGCCAGCCCCAATCCCGTACCGCCAAGATCCCGGGAGCGGCTTTTATCGACCCGGTAGAATCGTTCGGTCAGACGGGGAATATGCTTCTCCTGTATCGGTGTCCCATAGTTATGGACTTTAATCTCCATGCTATGCTCCGTAACATCCACCCGCAAGGTAACATTGGAATCCGATTCGCCATATTTGATGGCATTTTCCGCCAGATTATAAATCGCCTGATACAGTTCATCATACTCACCCCGCATATCCGGCAGGTCGTCTTCAATCTCCAGCACGATATCCATTCCCTTGGCCCGTGCCTTGGTGGATAGCACTTTGGCGATATTGGTCATGATCGGCAACAAATTGGCGGTTTGATTCGGCAGAATATGCTCAACGGCTTCCGTGGCCGACAGGCTCAACAAATCATCGACAATACCGTGCATGCGTTCGGTTTCCTGAGCCATCAATTCAATGAATCGCGCCCGGGTGTCCGGGTTGGCTCCTGCCCTGCCCCGCAAGGTTTCAATGGTCGCAATCAACGTTGTCAGAGGAGAGCGCAGTTCGTGACTGACATCAGCAACAAAAGAAGCCCGCATTCTTTCGGCTTCTCTCGCCGCCGTGGTTTCATAAATTGCAATATAGGCGCCATCCCCTTCTTTACTCTGAAACGGGCTGATACTGGCCTGAAAGGTGCGTTTACGCCGAACCGTCCGTACAATTTCGCATTCCATTGCTTCGTTTTTTTCAAATACCCGGGCACAGGCTTCGAGAAAGTAACTGTCCGTAATCATATTGGAGAGCGGTTCGCCGGCGCGGAAACCGTTAAATACTTCGCGCGCTCTTTTATTGGCCGCCAACAAAATGCAGTTGGAGGAGATCAGAATCACCGGCAGAGGCAGGCTGTCAAGTGATTCAGAGCCGTAAAAAGGGGTTTTAACTTTCTGGTCTGCAATATTTCTCATAATATTCCTGCTCTCGCGCTATGACTGAATTCGCATTGATGATACGTACGTAATCCTAGTTATGAACCAATAGAATCCGGCTGACAAGCCGCTATAAGTTACCTGTAACAGTCCTGTCACATAATCGCCACGCGCCGATCATTCCACCGGACTAATTCTGCCTCTGCAAACAAACGCCGGGTATATTAACCTGGTCTTATTAACTGGGTATTACTTTCTATTGCACCCTTGCAATGCAACATACGAGGAAACAACATGAGACTGATCAATAAAGCCATCACAGCCACTGCGCTGACAACAATCTTCTTAGCTGCGACCGCAACGGCACAAGCGGCGGGAACCGTTGAAAACGAGATATCCGACCTGCGTAAAAAACTGGAAGAACTCGAAGCCAAGCTCGAAAAACAGTCAGAGAAATCTAGCGGCAGCCCCGTAAAAGTTAAGTGGGAGCCAGCCCCGTCCATTTCAAGCCCGGACGGCAAATTTGAAATGAACCTGCGCGGCCGCATTTATGTCGACACTGCCTGGATCAATGACCAGCAGGACAATGAAAACACTCAGGCTACAGAATTCAGAACCGCACGCCTCGGCATCGAAGGTAAAGCCTGGAAAGACGTCAAATACAAATTCGAAGCCGATTTCGCCGGTAACGAAGTCGATGTCAAAGATGCCTACATTCAGTGGAAAGGTCCATTGGCGGTCAAAGTCGGTCAGTTCAAAACTCCAAACTCCCTGGAAGAACAGACCAGTTCCCGTTACATCACATTCATGGAACGCGCCTCCTTCACCGACGCCTTCTCCCTCGCTCGCCAGATCGGCCTTGGCCTTGGCACCAGTGGCAAGGACTATACCGTTAACGTCGGCATTTTCCGCGGTGCCAATGCAACCGATGATGAAGACGAAGGTCTGACCTTTGCCGGCCGTGTGACCTACGGACCCAAAATGGGCGACACACAGCTTCACCTTGGCGCCTCCTTCCGTCATCAGAATAAGGGCGACGATCAAAGCAGCATCCGCTACCGTCAACGGCCACATGCTCATCTGGCTCAAAACCGTTACATTGATACAGGCAGATTCGCCGATAAAGATACGTTCTTCGGTTTTGAAGCCGCCGGCGTTATGGGCCCTATCTCCCTTCAAGGCGAATGGGCTTTCGTTAAAGCCAATATCAAAACTCCGACAACCGGCGAAAATGATCCGACCTTCAATGGTGGTTACATCGAAGCCAGCTACATGCTGACCGGCGAATCCCGTGCTTATAAAGGCAGCAAAGGTTCCTTCCAGCGCATCAAAGTCAACAACCCTGTCTTTGAAGGCGGAATGGGCGCCTGGCAGGTTGCTGCCCGCTTTGACCGCATTGACCTGACCGACGAGACTTTCTTCGGCGGCGAACAGGATACTTTCCTGGTGGGTCTGAACTGGTACCTGAACCGTCACACACGGTTTATGATGAACTACTCACACGCCAACATCAAAAACGCAACTGATGTCAGCAAGAATGACGTCAACGGCAAGAACAAGGTCGACACCATCGGCTTCCGGGCCCAGGTTGACTGGTAGTTCTTACCGGCCTTATTCTCGAAGATATCATGGCGGCGACCCATTCATTTGGGCCGCCGCTTTGTTTTGTCCCCCCTGCGGCCCCGTGCGGCCAAGACCGCGCCCGAATTCAGCAGCAGACCATGGGTATTGTCTTCTTCTTTTTTTTAATATATATCTCGAAGATACAAAAAATAAATAAGGGACAGGCCATGTATAAATTTCTTAAGATTACCGGAATCACCTTATTTATCGCCCTAATGGTCTTTGGCGCGGTTGTGTTGTTTAATCTCGACAAGACAGCCCGGCTTTACGCCACGATGACCCTGTTCGATAAGAACGAAATTGTTCATAATTTCTCTCATATGGACGATGCTTTTCTGACCGCCCCCGTCAAACGCAGTGGTGAGATATACCGGTTCGAGACATCCCCGGCCCCGCTGCCGAGAAGTTTCACCTATCGCGGGCAGGAACTGATCACGGAGAATTATCTTAAGCGCCGGGCCACCACGGCGCTTCTGGTGCTGAAAGACGACAAGGTCACCTTTGAAAATTATTACAAAGGCACTTCGCCGGAAGATCTGCGCATTTCTTGGTCCATGGCCAAGTCCTTCACCGCCACCCTGTTCGGCATTGCGGTGGAAGACGGCCTGATCGACATCAGCAAACCGGTAGAATACTACCTGCCGGAAATGAAGGGCAGTGGTTATGAGGGAGTGCCCGTCACCGATGTCCTGCAAATGTCCTCCGGCGTGACCTGGAACGAGGATTACGCCGACTTTTATTCCGACATCAACCGCATGGGCCGCATATTGGCCATCGGGGGATCGCTTGATGAATTCACCACCACCCTCACCCGGGAAAAGCCTTCCGGTGAGAAATTTCATTATGTCTCCATGGACACGCATGTCATCGCCATGATCGCCCGTCGGGTCACCGGAAAATCACTGATCGAACAGGTCGAGCAACATATCTGGTCGAAGATCGGCATGGAAAGTGACGCCAAATGGCTGACCGATTCAGTGGGAGCCGAATTCGCCCTCGGCGGTCTCAATGTCCGCACCCGCGATTATGCCCGCTTTGGCCGACTCTATCTACATAATGGTAACTGGAACGGTGAACAGGTCGTGCCGGAAACCTGGATCAAGGCTTCCACTACACCATCATCAGAGCACAACAAGCCAGGCAAGGATAAATTCGGTTATGGATTTCAATGGTGGCTTGCCCCCGACGCCCGCCCCGGCGAGTTTTTCGCGGTTGGCGTTTATGGCCAGTTTATCTATATCAATCAGCCGGAAAATATCGTGATCGTGAAGAATTCCGCGGACCGGGATTTTATGAATGCCCTGAATTCAAAACATGAGGCGATTACCTTCTTCCGCGCCATCACCGATGGGTTTCGTGCCCCCGCCGTACGACAGGCGGAAGCGGCAGAATAGAGATCGTCACCTGCACGGCCCGACGTCAAGGTACACTCCCGCTCGACGGCCGGAATGACGCGGGTTTGTGAGTCTTATACTATAAAATTTCCGGATGACGATCGAAACGAGGGGCTTACACTTCCGCTTCTACCTGACGGGTGATGTCTTCTATGCGCTTAAGGGTCCGGGCCAGAGTTTGTTCCATATGGGTGGCATCCTCAACCGCTCCGTTTTCCTGCAAAGCCCCTCCGCCGCGTGCTTCATCCAGTTCATCCGCAAGCAGGATCGCCGTCATCAACATAAGACGAGGTTCGCTGACCGCGCCCATTTTACTGGAAATCATCGCCGCTTTGTCATCAACATATTTCGCCAGCCGGATCAGCCGTTCACTCTCGCCATCGCCGTCCGAACACGCCAGGTGATAACTCCGGTGATTGAATTTTACGGTTACATTCGCCATAAGTCGTTCCGTGATTTTAGATTAATGCAGACTCTTCTGCGCGATAAGTGCGTCAAGGTCCTGCAGCGTTGTCGCCAGTTCTTTTTCCGCCGAATCATTGGCTTCTTCCAGACGGCGGTATTTTGCCTCCAGAAGTTCATAACCTTTTTTAAGGGTGATACAGTGTTTTTTAGTCTCGTCCAATTCCCGCATCAACTTCTTATTTTGTTCCTCCAACTCGGCAATATACCCTGCCTGTTCGTCGGAACTGACGCCGGTCTTCTCGCTCCGGGAAAGCAACGCCCTCTCAAGACGCAGAATGGCGTCCTCGATTTCCTGCCGAATAGCGGATACATCAGTCTTTGTCTCGGGTGATGACATTCTATTATACCCTTGGTGAGTGAATTTCCCGATGCCTATGCACCGTCACTTGAAGACTCATTGTGACAAAAAAAATGACATATTAGAAGCCAAAAATACAAAAATAAATGTGAAGCCTTTGATTCCGCAGAAAATCTCATAAGTCGGTTGACGAAAAGGCCGCAAACGTTCATTGTGCCGCGCGTAAGTGGGTATTATTTCACCCGAAATTTTAATCAGTTGGTAAAAAATAATATGACGACCTCCCATTCTGACATGGCTAATGCCATTCGCGCACTATCCATGGACGCGGTACAGGCCGCAAATTCGGGTCACCCCGGCATGCCGATGGGCATGGCTGATGTGGCCACCGTTCTCTTCACAAAACATCTGAAATATGACCCCGCCTGGCCGGAATGGCCCAACCGCGACCGGTTTATCCTGTCCGCAGGTCATGGCTCCATGTTGATCTATTCCCTGCTGCACCTGACCGGCTATGAAAATCCGACCATGGATCAGATCCGTAATTTCCGCCAACTGCATCAACCCTGCGCCGGTCACCCGGAAGTAGAGGAACTGCCCGGCGTCGAGATGACCACAGGACCACTGGGTCAGGGACTGGCCACATCCGTCGGCTTTGCCCTTGCCGAACGTCTGTCACAGGCCCGCATGGGCGATGTGATTGATCACCATACTTACGTAATTTGCGGCGATGGCTGCCTGATGGAAGGCATCAGCCACGAAGCCATCTCCATGGCCGGTCACCTGAAACTCGGCAAACTGGTCGTGCTCTGGGATGATAACGAAATCTGCATCGATGGCAGCACCAGCGCCACCGTCTCCGACGATCAACTGGCCCGCTTCACTGCCTCCAACTGGCATGTCCAGGCGGTGGATGGTCATAACCCGGCCGAAATCGACGCCGCCCTTGAGGCCGCGAAACGCGATGATCGCCCGTCAATGATCGCCTGCAAGACCACCATCGGCTACGGCGCGCCAACCAAGCAGGGCACCAACGGTGTGCATGGCGCCCCGCTCGGCGCGGACGAAATTGCCGCCACCCGTGAAGCACTGGGCTGGCCTTATCCGCCTTTTGAAATCCCGGCAGATATTCTTGACGCCTGGCACACCGCCGGCAAGCGTTCACAGCATCTTGCGGAACAGTGGAAACTGGCCTTCGACGGTCTTGATGAAGACATAAAAGCCGATTTCACCCGACGGCAGAATAAAGAATTGCCCGAAGCATTGGTCGATGCCGTCAACGCCTTCAAAAAAGAAAATGCCGAAAATCCGGTCAAAGTCGCGACCCGCAAGGCGTCCGAAATGGCGCTTGGCGTGATCAACCCGATTGTCACCGAAACCATTGGCGGCTCCGCCGATCTCACCGGTTCCAACAATACCAAGACCAAGGATCAGGCCCCGATCACCGGCGACGATTTCTCCGGCCGCTATATGTATTACGGCGTGCGTGAATTCGGCATGTCCGCCGTGATGAACGGTCTGGCGCTGCATGGGGAATACATTCCCTACGGCGGCACCTTCATGGTCTTCACCGATTATTGCCGTTCCGCCATTCGTCTCAGCGCCCTGATGCAACAACGGGTGATCTATGTCATGACCCATGACAGCATCGGTCTGGGCGAAGACGGCCCGACCCATCAACCGGTCGAACATCTGATGAGCCTGCGCGCCATGCCCAATCTGGCGGTTTACCGTCCGGCCGATGTGGTGGAAACCGCCGAGGCCTGGCTCGCCGCCCTGCAGGACACCACCCGTCCGAGCATCCTGTCCCTGACCCGTCAGGGGCTGACCCCGGTCCGGACCACGCACACCGATGAAAATATGGTTGCCAAGGGCGCCTATGAACTTCTGGCCGCCGACGGCGACGCCAAAGTCACCATTGTCGCCACCGGCTCCGAAGTCGAGTTGGCGGTCACCGCCCGCGACACCTTGCAGGCCGAAGGCATCCCGACCCGGGTGGTCTCCATGCCCTGCACCGATGTGTTTGATCAGCAGTCCAAAGCCTATCAGGATGAAATCCTCGGGAATGCCCCGATCAATGTCGCCATCGAAGCCGGAATTAAATTCGGCTGGGAACGCTATGTTGGTCGCGATGGCATCATCATCGGCATGGACAGCTTCGGCGCCTCCGCCCCGGCGCCCGACCTGTATAAACATTTCGGAATTACGTCTGAGGCCATTGTCACAGCGGTAAAAAATAGATTATAAGACCATAGATACTCAAGCCACATTATACATAAGAAAACGGAGAATTTATTCATGACTATTCGTGTCGCAATTAACGGCTTTGGCCGCATCGGACGTTTGGCCCTGCGCGCCATCTATGAATCAGGCCGCACAGACATCGACGTCGTCGCCATCAATGATCTGGGCGCGGTTGATATGAACGCCTATCTGCTGAAGCGGGATTCCGTGCATGGCACCTTCCCGTTTGATGTGAAAGTCGAAGGCAACATCATGGATCTCGGACGCGGCCCGATCCGGGTTACCTCAGAACGCGATCCGGCCAACCTGCCATGGGCGGAACTGAATGTTGACATCGTTTATGAATGTACAGGCTTCTTCGCCGATAAAGAAAAAGCCTCCGCGCATCTGACCGCCGGCGCCAAGAAAGTGCTGATTTCAGCACCGGCCTCCGGCGTTGACAAGACCATCGTTTTCGGCGTCAACCATGACACCCTGACCGCAGACGACATCATCGTCTCCAATGCTTCCTGCACCACAAACTGTCTCGCTCCCGTGGCGCAGGTGCTGCATGACGCGGTTGGCATCGAAAAAGGCATCATGACCACAGTTCACGCCTATACCGGTGATCAGCGGGTGCTCGACACCCTGCATAGTGATCCCCGTCGCGCCCGCGCCTGTGGCCTGAGCATGATCCCGACATCCACCGGCGCCGCCCGCGCTGTTGGTCTGGTCCTGCCGGAACTCGCTGGCAAGCTTGACGGCACATCAGTCCGGGTTCCGACCCCTAATGTGTCCATGATTGACCTGACCTTCGTGTCCAAGAAAGACACCACGATCGAGGAAATCAACGCCGCCATCAAATCTGCCGCCGAAGGCCGCCTGAAAGGTGTTCTGGCATACGTCACCGAGCCGACTGTTTCCATCGATTATAACCATGATCCGGCCAGTTCCAGCTTTGACGCCAGCCAGACTTCCGTCATGGACGGTAACCTGGTGCGCATCCTGAGCTGGTATGACAACGAGTGGGGCTTCTCCAACCGTATGTCAGACACCGCCAAGATCATGGCTGGCCTCTAGTCATATGGCGACATATAAAACCATCGCAGATCTGGGCGCGCTTGACGGCAAGCGCGTCCTTATTCGTGCGGATCTCAATGTGCCCATGGGCGACAATGAGGCCGGTGAGCGGGTCGTCACAGATGACACCCGCATCCGTTCCGTGGCCCCGACCATCCTGCATCTGATGGACAAAGGCGCGCAAGTGATCGTCATGTCCCATTTTGGCCGCCCGAAAGGCCAGGTTGTGCCGGAGATGTCATTGGAACAGGTGGCGCAGCCTCTGGCCAACGCCTTGAAAAAGCCGCTGGTTTTTGTCAATGACTGTGCCGGGGACGCGGTTTCCGAGACTCTGGACGCCCTTGAAGACGGCACTGTTCTGTTGCTGGAAAACCTGCGATTTCATCCGGGGGAAGAAAGCAATGATCCGGATTTTGCCGCGGCGCTCGCCGCCAATGCGGATTATTTCGTCAATGAAGCCTTTTCCTGTTCCCACCGGGCGCATGCCTCCACCGAAGGCATCACGCATCTGATCCCGTCGGCAGCTGGCCTGTCTTTGGAAAAAGAACTGGTGGCGCTGGAAAACGCCCTCGGCAAACCGGTCCATCCGGTCTGCGCCGTGGTTGGGGGGGCGAAAGTCTCCAGCAAGCTCGACGTCCTGACCAATCTGGTGGAAAAAGTTGATCACCTGATCATCGGCGGCGGCATGGCCAATACCTTCCTCGCCGCCCAAGGTGTTGATGTGGGCGCGTCGCTCTGCGAACATGACCTGGCCGATACGGCCCGCGCGATCCTCAGCAAAGCCGAAGCCCAGGGCTGCACCGTGCATCTGCCGACGGATCTGGTGGTGGCGAAGGAATTCAAGGCCCATGCGGCATGCCGCACCATCGGTCTTAATGACGTCGCCGCGGACGAGATGATCCTCGACGTGGGACCGGCGTCAGTCGTGGCCTTGGCCGAAATGCTAAAAGACTGCAAAACCCTGATCTGGAACGGCCCGATGGGTGCTTTCGAGATCGCGCCTTTTGACGCGGCCACTGTCGCGCTCGCGAAAGCCGCCGGCGCGCTGACAGCGGCCGGATCTCTGGTATCCGTGGCCGGTGGCGGCGATACCGTCGCGGCCCTCAACCATGCGGGCGTTGCCGATCAATTCTCTCACATCTCCACCGCCGGTGGCGCTTTCCTCGAATGGATGGAAGGCAAGGAACTGCCCGGCGTGAAGGCCTTGGAAAAATAAAAGCTTCGTTTTTTATTCTTTGCCGCTTAATATCAAAGCCCGACCAGAAATGGCCGGGCTTTTTTATCGGAAAATCATACAGTGTCACTCCGAAATTGACCTCACAGTGGTTTCCGGATCGCGCGGCGCTTGTCCGGAATGACGACTGTGTTCCTCTTCTCCCTGATTGTATTTTTCAACGGATCGCGATATACACGGAAGACGGATGATATATCCCCCCAAGACAACACACGAGTTACCACATGGCCGATACACAGCTTTATCTGATCACCCCCCCCGCCTTCGACCCGCTCGCCTTTGCCGAGAGCCTTGAAGCGGCCCTTGACGCCGGGCCGGTCGCCAGTGTGCAACTGCGCCTGAAAGACGCCACAGACGAACAGGTGATCGAAGCCGCCGCCATTCTGATGCCGCTGTGTCATGCCCGGGAAGTGGCCTTCATCATCAATGACAGGCCGGACCTGGCCAAGAAAATCGGCGCGGATGGGGTTCATATCGGACAAAGCGACATGTCTTACGCCGAAGCCCGCACCATAATCAGTGATGACGGTGTTATCGGTGTGACCTGCAAGGACAGCCGTCATCTGTCCATGGTCGCCGCCGAACAGGGGGCTAACTATGTCGCTTTTGGCGCCTTTTTCCCGACCGAAACAAAGGCCGACACCACCCCCGCCAACAAGGATATTCTCAGCTGGTGGGTGGAGCTGTTTGAAATTCCCTGCGTCGCCATCGGCGGTATCACGGTGGAGAATGCCGATGAACTGATCAAGGCCGGAGCCGATTTCCTTGCGGTATCTTCCGGTGTGTGGAACCATCCCCAGGGGCCCCGGGTCGCCGTGCAACAATTCACCCGCTTGATCGAGGAAAACTAAATCACAAATCACCCCTGTCTCGCCATAAAAGGACCGACCATGCATCTGAAAAAATTATGCCTTTCCCTCCCTCTCCTGATGCTATCGACCGCTTTCTCTCAGGCCATGGATTGCACCAAGCCGGTTGGCGACTGGAGAAATGACGTAAAGTCAGTGATGTCCATTGAGAAGGTTGACCCGGCCACTGGACGGATCACCGGCACCTACATCAGTAAAAACGGCGCGAAAAACCCGATGAGCGGCTGGCTCAACACCTCCGCCCCGGTGGAGGGCAAGCATAACGCCACCGCCATTCATCTGTCCGTCAACTGGCAAGGCGAAGGCGCGATCACCGCCTGGACCGGCTACTGTCATATGGTGGACGGTAGCCCGGTCATTCAAACCGAAGATCTGATCACCTTCACCAATGCCGACTTCGCCTGGAGCCATGTGATCTCGAATCATGACACGCTGGTGCCTGTCAAACAATAGAGCTGTTTTAGAGAGGAAACTGCTTTTGCGGCTTCGTGGTTTTACGGGGACGCCGCGGCGGGCCTGCTGCCTTGTCATCCCCCTGCCCCCGTCTGCGCCAGACAAAAGAACCTAAAACCAATCCGCCGGCAAGTGCGCCATACAATCCCGACCCCTTAGCAAAAAACACCGAGGGCGTTTCTGGAATCAACTCGCCACTGACCTGGCCTTCATACCAAACTGTTGCCTCCAACAGGATGTAATCGCCTTCGCCTGAAAGTTCGAAATCAAGCCGTTTTCTATGTGCGAGATCCTGAGCTGATGTCACATCCAGAATTTTATTTTGAATGGTGAAATAACCGTCATAGCCATCCAGGCGCTGTTCCAAGCTGCGGTCGGTAATTTTGTAATGTTGCCGCAATCGTCCCCCATCGCCGGTATCTGCATAGGTCCCTAGCAGCAGGGTTGTCTGCCCCTGTGGTATTTGTGTCACCTGTCGCCGGCGACTTGTGGTGCCATAATAGATATTGCGGCCAATAGTCAGCTTCGCCACCTCACCCGGGTTACTGTGAACTTCCGTGCTCACTGCCTTCTCATAATGGTCCGTTTGTCCTGTAACCATGCCCGACAGAGGATATTGCCCCTTATGCCGTTCCACCCGACCGGTATCCTGCCTGATATGTTCCCCCGAACGGATTGTCCATTCTTTATCATCTTTGAAATTAAAGGTTATTCTGACATTGGTTAGGATAAAATCCTGTTGCGACGGCAATTCAGACGATAGATCAAAATGGCCCCGGTACGGCGCAGAATCGGAAACGAGAATATCTAAACGGTCCAGTTTTACTTTTCCCGAAAAGCGTTCTGCATGTGCAGCCTGTGACCAAAGCAGCATGGCATATAATCCGCTGCAAAATATAAAATAACCAACCCGCATGACGTCCCCAGTAACGTTTTATCGATGATATATTCAAGACAAACAGGATATGGTGTCCCGTCCGCCTGCAACATTATCGTGTATATATTCAGGGTTTATTAACAATTACCGAGACTTTTATCCAATTGCTTATTTTTAGCCAATCTCCTATATCTAAATCATGACTGATATTACAATTGAAAAAATTACCACCGCTGCCGATCTGGAAAAATGTTTTCAGATCAGAACCATCGTGTTTGTCGAAGAACAACATGTTGCGCAGGACGAAGAAATTGACGGCCTTGACCCGCAAGCGGACCAATATCTTCTGTCCGTTGATGGTGCGCCGACAGCGACAGCGCGGGTGCGCTATGTGGATGGTCTTGCAAAGATTGAACGGGTCGCGGTTCTCAAAACCCGGCGTGGACTTAATATCGGCCGCAAGCTCATGGAATTTATTATCGCCGACATCAAGGCACAGGCCCAGGTATCCACCCTTAAACTTGGCGCGCAAATTCAGGTCGTTGGGTTTTACCAACAATTAGGTTTTCAAGAATATGGCGACGAATTTCTTGACGCCGGTATCCGGCATAAATGGATGAAACGCACCATTTAAAAGGTTTAAGCCTTGATTTGGGCGGCCCATTTTTCTGCCAGATCACCGACATAGGGTAACTTGTAATGTTCGCCCTGAAATCCCTTGATGATCAACAGGACCCATAACACGACCCAAACGATCATGACCAACGGGACCAAAGGCAATCCGATAAGGCTAATGGAGAGTAGAATATTGAGAATATTAAGCCCCCCGAAGACAATGATCGACTGCATGGCATGAAAGCGGACATCCTGATCTTCTTTTTCCAACAGGAAAAAAACAAGCCCTGAAATCCAGCACAAGACATAGCATAAGCCCGAAGCAACATTTTTATCCAGGCCAGTAGACGTATTCTTCATTTTAACACCCTATCCCTATTATTTCTGCCCCGTTAACTATACAATAGTTTTCTATAAACTTCCAGTCGTCCTCGACCAACAAATGTGAGTAATCCGTGCATCATGTCTCAACTTCCCCATCTTTATAGCTTTCGCCGTTGCCCCTATGCCATGCGGGCGCGGCTCGGCCTCACCTATGCCGGGGTTTCCTGTGAACTGCGCGAAGTGGTGCTGCGCGACAAACCGCGTGAAATGATTGCCCTTTCTCCCAAAGCCACAGTTCCCGTGCTGCAACTGCCTGATGGCCGGGTCATCGACGAAAGCTATGATATCATCCTATGGGCCCTGGAACAGAATGACCCCGACGACTGGCGGGCATTCCTGCCGACCACCGAACCACTGCGGCAGAAGAACGATGGCTACTTCAAGGCGGCGCTGGATAAATATAAATATGCGTCCCGATTCCCGGAACAGCCGGCGGAAGAATACCGCGCCGATGGCATGCTGTTCCTGCAAGAATTAGAAGACAGGCTAAGCCATTTCCGTTTTCTGCTTGCCGATCGGCAAACCGTCGCCGACATCTCGCTGTTCCCCTTCGTTCGCCAATTCGCCCATGTGGACCGGGATTGGTTTTTCGCCCAGCCCCTGCCCCATCTGCAACGCTGGCTTACGCATCATCTGGACAGCGATATGTTTAAAGGCATCATGAAAAAATATCCGCAGTGGCACCCCGATGACACCCCCGTTCTGTTCCCTTGATCCCGTCTGGAAATAATGAATTTTTCTGATCTGTATCAAGCAGTAGATTCCTTTCTTGGCGCATGCTTCAGTTAATGGTAAACTAAGCCGGAACGGAGAGTAGACATGGATGCGTTAAGACAGGATAAAGTTGAATATATCATTGCCATGGCCCGGGAAGTCGCGGAGTCTTCCCCCGCAATTATAGATGAGGAACTGGCGGAGGAGAGTGAACCTAATCATTTCTCCGAGCTGAGCCTCGCGGCACAGGCCGAGGATTCCACCATCGAAGACTTTGCCTCCGATACAACCTATCAGGAACTGAAATCTGTCATCAACGGCATGCATGACGACGAACGCAGCGAGCTGGTGGCCCTTATGTGGGTTGGCCGGGGCACATACAGCAAATCCGAATGGAACAACGCCGTTGCCGACGCCCGCGAGGCCAGCAATGACCATACCGCCGAATATATGATGCGCACCAATCTGATGCCCGACTATCTCGACGAAGGGTTATCCATAATGTCGGACGATTAATCCGACAGTTTTTTCAACCCCGCCCGGTCCAGACGGTAGCCAATCCATTCATCCTGCGGCATGGCCCCAAGACTATCATAAAAATCAATGCTTGGTGTATTCCAGTCCAGCACCGACCATTCCATCCGGCCACACCCTTCGGCATAGGCCTTTTTCGCCAGATGCAATATCAACGCCTTTCCAAGACCGCTACCCCGGGCGTCAGGCGATACAAACAGATCTTCCAGGTAAATGCCCGGCCGCCCGAGAAAGGTCGAATAATTATAGAAATAAAGTGCAAAGCCTTGGGGAATTCCTGAAATCTCACCGATCACCACATGTGCCACCGGATGATCCCCAAACAGGCTTTGCCTCAGATCGTCCTCCGTCGCCGTCACCTCATGCAGCAGTTTTTCATAATCCGCCAAATCTTTGATAAAGCTTAAAACAAGCCCCGTATCTTCCGGCACCGCAGACCGGATCGTCAGTATTTTTTCTTGCATCAGACAGGCTCCACGATCAAATATGTTACATCCACATCAACAACCTTGACCTTGTCGCCCGCCAGGCCGTCGAAGTCTCCTTCAACTGTCCAGTTTGTGTCCCCGATACGCACCTTGCCACGTCCGTTATCCATGTCAGCAATCAGTTTATACGTCTGCCCGACAAAACTGCGCCCCCGCTGATTAAGGTTTTGATCGTCCGTTTCGATCGGATTACGCCTCAGGAAAGTCCGCCCGACATAGACGCTGATGATACTGAGCACCGCAAAAATGATCAACTGGCCTTCCCAGCCAAGATCGGGGGCAAAAAACACCACGCCGCCAACGATGACACTGGCCATGGCCATCCACAGGAACACCACCCCTGGCAAGGCAATTTCCAGAACCAGCAACACCAACGCGATGACAAACCAGGTCCAATGATTCAATGTTAATTCATTCATGAAATCCATCATTCATTCCTTGTACTTTTTCACTGCGAAACAGGGCTGCGGAGGACAAAGCGCCCCCGCATACCCCGTGCGAATTTCGGTCTGATCCCCACAGTTATTTAGACTGTGACGTCGGCACCGAGCCTGAAACCGCTTTCGGCGCCTTACCCAGATTTTGCAGCATGTCCGTCATGCCTCCCAGCGCCCCGATCACGCCACTGGCTTCCAGCGGCATAAAGACCAGCTTCTCGTTGGGAGAATTGGCGAATTTACCCAAAGTCTCGACATATTTCTGGGCGACGAAGTAATTGATCGCCTGTGCATCACCGCTGGCAATCGCCTCGGACACCATGGTCGTCGCACGGGCTTCGGCTTCGGCTTCGCGTTCCCGGGCTTCCGCATCCCGGAAGGCGGCTTCCCGGCGGCCTTCGGCTTCTAAAATCGTACCCTGCTTCTCGCCTTCCGCCCTCAGGATTTCTGCCTGACGAAACCCTTCCGCATCAAGAATATTGGCGCGCTTTTCCCGCTCCGCCTTCATCTGACGCGCCATGGCGTCAACGATATCCCGCGGGGGTTCGATATCCTTGATCTCGATCCGGGTGATTTTAATCCCCCAGGGCTGAGTCGCCCCATCGACCACATCCAGAAGACGTCCGTTAATGCTGTCCCGCTGCGACAGAAGTTCATCCAGATCCATGGACCCCATCACGCTGCGCAAATTGGTCATGGTCAGGTTGAGAATGGCAAGGAACATGTCATTGACTTCATAGGTGGCTTTCGCCGCATCAAGCACCTGAAAAAACAGCACGCCATCAGCGCGGACCATAGCGTTATCTTTTGTAATGACTTCCTGGGACGGAATATCCAGAACCTGCTCCATCATCAACATCTTCGACCCCACCTGATCGAAAAACGGAATAATGAGATGAAATCCCGGATGAAGCGTCTTGGTATAGCGCCCAAAACGCTGAACTGTATAATGATATCCTTGGCGTACGGTAATGACGCTCTTAAAAAGAATAATGATTCCCAGCAAAGCGAATACAATGCCGAATGCTTCAAAAGTACCGATTGAACTCATTTTAAGCCCCTTTGTTTGTTGTGTAATTCTAACAAGGGAGACTTTACCGGAAGAAGGTTGTCAGGGGAAGCGGACTGTGATCTCTCAAATCCTGTTATCGAAGGTTTGGGGTCTCATAGAAGGGTTTTTAAGCGGCCCCGGGTGCATCATGCACAAATGTGGGGAGGGGAATGTTCAAGGATGAACCGGAACCGCTTAAAATCTGTGGGCACCAGAAAAGGTCTTAGTTTTATGAATTAACGATTTTCCAGGTGCCGTCGGGCTGGCGACAGGCTTTGCCATAAGCCTCTTCTGTCTTGCCGCCCACTGTAATGGTTTGTTGATATTCCCGGCAATACTGGCCGGTTTCAGTCTGATAAGCCGGTTTTGGTCGATAACTGCCTGAATTCCCGGAATCCGGATTATACCAGGTTGCGGTTTCACCGGACGGATAGCTTTCCAAGGCAACCTGCCTATGTCGCGCCATCGCGGCACGATCCGCCTCATCAAGAGATCGGCCAATGCTGTTGCCAATCGCCGCTCCGGCCATGGTGCCGGCCGCCACCGCGAAAAAATGTGTTGTGCCGTCGCCGTTATCCCCAAGGGCGGAACCAATGGCCGCGCCGCCTATGGCCCCGAGCATGGTGCCAAAACCTTCCTTTGAACCAGGTTCACAGGCCGACAGGGCGACCATACTGGTCAAAATTAAAACAACCTTGGGATACTTCATGTCACATCCAATCATTTGTTGATAAAATAAAAGTAGCCCATTCATCCTGAACCATTCATGAACAACCGGTTCAGTATAATTATTCGAATTCTGTGGGTTATGACCGTGCTGCAGGAAGGATCAGACGCGCCAACAAACCGTGGGGTTCATTTTCCAGCAATGTCACTTCCCCCCCGTAAAGTTCTGACAGTTCCTTGACAATCGACAGCCCCAGTCCGGTACCCGGTGTTTCCTCATCCAGCCGTTCACCCCGCATAAAAACGGAATCGCGCACCGCTTTATCAATCCCCGGCCCATCATCACTGACCTGTATAATCAGCTGGTCTCCGTTCCGCGCACAGGCGATATCAATTTTATGGCTGGCCCATTTGGCCGCATTTTCAATCAGGTTGCCGACCATTTCCTCCAGATCCTGCCGTTCCCCGCGAAACTGAAATTCTTGTGGATTCTCACCAGAATGTAGACTGAATTTCTTGTCTTTATGCAACAACGTCATGGCCCGGCTGATATCAGCCAGCACCGGCGTGACATCGCAACGACTGGTAATGATTTTTGTGGTGGCCGCAACCCGTGCCCGACGCAGATAATGTTCCACCTGACGGCGCATGGTATCGGCTTGCTTGCCCGCCACATCCGCCAACGCGCCTTTATGCAGGCTGGCCTCGTTCATCAATACCGCCAGCGGCGTCTTCAAGGCATGGGCGAGATTACCCACCTGGGTGCGGGAACGTTCGACGATTTCATTATTGTGATCCAGAAGCGCATTCATTTCATCAACCAGCGGCTGGATTTCCGCCGGAAAGTCTTTCGGCAGGTGGGCCACCTCACCTGATCGTACTTTAGCCAGGGTCCTCTGAATGTTCCGCAATGGCTTCAACCCAAGATAAACCTGTAATAACGAGGCGGCGATTAATCCCAATCCCAGGGCGCTGAGAGAGTAAATAAGAATACTGTCGAAACGATCCCGCTGGGCTTCAATCTCAGACCGGTCAACAGCGATGCTGAAGCGAAAAACCGTCGTTTCCCCCGGAATGGTGATGTCCCGTTCCACCATACGCAATTTCTGGTCTTCCGGCCCGGTAATATTGGAATAACGGGTCTGGTGCGCCGGACTTTCGAGATTCGGTTCCAGGCTCTGATCCCACAGCGACCGCGACCGATAAGGCGCCATATCAATGGCCGAGACCTGCCAGTACCAACCCGAATAGGGCTGCTCGAACCGGGGGTCCACCACGGCGCGGTAGAAACTGACCTCCCCTTCCGAGGTCGTACCACTGATGCCGACCAGATTTTCCAACAGGCCGTCCAGGCGGTCGTCAAAGTTTGATTCGATGGTTTCCTGAAACGTCAGCGACAACAGATATCCCCCCAGCATCAACGCGAAAAACGTCCACACCGCCGAGAAAGACATCAACCGGAACCAAAGGGATTGGTTCTCCGACCCGTCGGGGCTAATTGTTTTCTTCTTGCGAATTAACAAGCTGGTATCCCAATCCCCGCACAGTCTGAATGATATTCACGCCCAGTTTTTTCCGGACCCGGGTAACGAAAACTTCAATGGTATTGGAATCCCGGTCAAAATCCTGATCGTATATATGTTCGGTCAGTTCTGTCCGGGAAATAATTTTTTCCGGATGGTGCATCATATAGGCCAGTAATTTATATTCCTGCGCCGTGAGACGGATCGGGTCCCCATTCAGTGTGACCTTGCTGGTGGTGGTATTCAGGGTCACATCGCCACAGCTTAATTCCGGCGAAGATTGTCCGGCGGCCCGGCGGATCAACGCGCGGACCCGGGCCAGGACTTCTTCAATCTTGAAGGGTTTTGTCACATAATCGTCTGCGCCGGCATCAAGGCCTGAAACTTTCTCCGACCAGCCATCCCGGGCCGTCAGAATAAGTACGGGCGTATCGATCCCCGCCTGACGCCATTTGTTCAACACGCTAAGACCGTCCATCACGGGCAAACCCAAATCCAGGACAATCGCGTCATATGTTTCCGTTTCCCCCAGATAATGTCCCTCTTCTCCGTCAAAGGAAACATCGACCGCATAGCCATCCTCCTCAAGCACCATTTTCATCTGCCGGGACAGGTCCGGATCATCTTCAACCAGCAATAACCGCATCAACCATTTCCTTTCACGCCAACGATCTCCGCCGTGGCCGCATTGACTTTCACCATCAGTAATTTGCCATCCTTGCGCAAGACTTTGACCATATAAAGGTAGGGGCGGCTTTTCTTTTTCGGTTCCAGCAACCGTACATCAATGATTTTCCCAGGAAAGCTTTGACGAATTTTGCTGCGGATAACCGACAGGGAAACGATGCGCCCCGATTGCAACGCGTCCCGCGCCCGGTCATGACGATATATCTGATTGGCGATCGGGTTTTTCTTGGCCGGCGGGCGGATAAAGCTGTTTTCAACCGGCGGACGTTTTTCCTGAAAATGACGCACCACTTTATTCAGGTTGCCAGAGGGCGATGATTGCTGACGCCCACTTCCGCCGTCAGCCCACGCGGATGCCCCAGTTGCCCAAATGAACAGACTGATAACCCCACAGCAGAAAAAAATGCGTAATTCACTCATAATGTCAAACTACCCTAGACCTTCTGAATAGGGGATGAATAATCAATACTTGAACGCATTTTCACATGCTTTAGACGGGGATGCAATTTCTATTTTAAACAGTTTTATCTTTTTCTATTTGGGAGTTACGCCCAGACGTTCCTGGATTTCACTATTGGTGGTGGTATAGCCGCGGGCCATTTTTCGATCGGGAAATGCATATTTAAACGCCGTACGCACCATCACCGCCGCCTCATAAAAACCGGTCAAAATCAGTTTCAACTTGCCGGGATAGTGACAAACGTCGCCGATGGCATAAATACCCTCCACATCCGTATCAAACGTTTCATGATTTACTTCCACATGTTTGCGGTCCAGATTCAGGCCCCATTTCGCAATCGGACCAAGGGATATCTTCAACCCCATAAACGGCAAAAGATAATCACAGGCGACATCGCGCACCACGCCATCCAGCGTCGTCACCTGCACCGAGGACAATTGCCCCCCATCCCCCTGAAGCTCTGTAATATTGCCATAAATCACTTCCAGTCCGTCATGATCGGCCAGATCAAGCACCTGCTGCACGGAATCCGGGGCGCCGCGAAACTCTTCCCGTCGATGCACCAGGGTCACCGACCCGGCGATCGGCGCCAGATTGATGGCCCAGTCAAGCGCCGAGTCTCCTCCGCCAACGATCACCAGTTTTTTATCACGGTATTTCTCCATGCGATGCACCGCGTAATCAACGGAGTGTTCCTCAAATTCGCCGAGACGGGGGTAAGGAGGTTTTTTGGGGACAAAGCTGCCGGCGCCTGCCGCGACCGCGACGGCAGGAGCTTCGATGATCTCGCCACGGGTCGTTGTCACCCGCCAATGGCCATTACCCTGTCGCGCCAGGGCCTCGGCCTGCTGCCCCAGATGAAAGACCGGTTTGAAGGGACTTGCCTGCGTCATCAGGTCATCGACCAGTTCCTGCCCCGTCACCTGGGGACGGGACGGGATATCGAATATCGGTTTTTCGGGATAAAGTTCGGTACATTGCCCCCCTGGTCGGTCAAGGTTGTCAATCAGGTGACATTTCAAGCCCAGCAGACCCGCCTCGAAGACGGCAAAAATGCCGACGGGGCCTGCTCCTATGATAATGATATCAGTTGTTTCCACCTGTTGTTCCATTACGCCACCTCCCGTTTGATATCCCAAAAAAATCAATAATGAATAATAATTACTCCAACACATTTGCCAATTCTTCTGAACTATGTAACCATTAGTCCATAGGGATATGCAATGAAAAACGAATATAATTTTCACAGGATTTCACAATGATGACTCACCCCAACCACATGCGGGCCGGTCTGATCCTTGTTCTCTTTTTTATCAGCACGCTCACCATAACATTCACAACTGCCCAGGCCACGACCTGGATGGTCGGTCCTGATTATGCCACCAAAACTTTCCGTGACGCCATTCGCCTTGCCCGGGATGGGGACACCATCGGCCTTATGGCGGGGCTTTATGAAAATGATTTTGCCACCATCACCCAAAACAATCTGACCATTGAGGGAATTGGCGGTTACGCCCATATGAAGGCCACAGGCCCCATCCCCAACCGCAAAGCAATCTGGGTCATTCGCGGGCAAAATGTCGTTCTCCGCAATATTGAGTTTTCCGGCGCACATGTCCCGGACCGGAATGGCGCGGGCGTTCGGTTCGAACGCGGCAGCCTTATAGTCGAAAATAGCTTCTTTCATGATAATGAAATGGGGCTGATGACCAGTCGAAACCCGACGGCAACCCTGCGGATTGTCAAGTCAGAATTTAGCGCCAACAGCCAGGATTATACGGCGACAGGGAAATTATCCCACAATATCTATGTGGGTGCCATTTACAGTTTCACGCTGGAAGACAGCATATCCCGCGGGGCCCGATATGGCCATGCCGTCAAAAGCCGGGCCCGGACAAATATCATTCGCAACAACCGCATCTTTGATGAAGGACAGAACGGTGAAGCAGCCGCCAGTTATCTGGTTGACTTGTCCAATGCCGGGGTAGCCCATATAGAAAACAACTATTTCCGCCGCACCGCCGGCGCCCAAAACAACGTTGTCATCAGTTACGGGGCGGAACATCAACCCTATGATGACAATCAGCTCATCATCAAGAATAATTATGCAGAAAGCATAAACAGAACCATGTATCTTTTGCGCAATCACTCCAAAGTCACACCCGATTTCAATAACAATGAGCTTGTCGACATTAAAGGCCTGGAAGCCGGCGCCGTCAAACGACAAAGTTTCTGGCGCAGAGTCAAAAACTGGATTTTTAACTAACTCTCCCTTAAAACATATTGCGTAAGAAACAGAAAAAATAGAAATAGAATGTAACCCCATGCAGAAGTTATTCCTGTTTATCATAGGCGCCATTATTTATGGGTCCCTGTTTCCCTTCACATTCAGTGCCCTGGACAGTGCCGCGCGTTGGCAAACATTATTACGGGACAGTTTCGCCCCTTTCACTTCCCTGGGGGATATTCTGGGAAATATTGTCCTGTTCATGCCCTATGGCTATCTTGCCCTGGCCCCAAAAGAATCAAGCCTCCGCAAAAAACCGTCTTATTTGAAATACTTCCTTTATGGGCTCGTTTTAGCCTTCGTCATTCAGGTCGTTCAGGTCTATATTCCGGCCCGGTCCCCGGCAATGGCAGACGTATACTGGAACGGTGTGGGTATTCTCGCCGGCTTTGCCGCACATCATTTGACACAGCGTTACTTTCCAGGGCTGTCCTTCACCACTGCCCGCAACACACCGGCCCTGCTGGCGCTCTGCTGGCTGCTTTACCTTCTGTTTCCTTTTATCCCGTCGCTGGATTTTCAGGCCATCAAGAACAGCATCAAGCCGGTGCTGCTCACCCCGGATTTTCGCTGGCACGCGTTTATCATCAGTACAACCGGCTGGCTCCTGTTCGCACATTTTACCAGAAATCTGTTTCTCGGCAGCCGGTTGAACCCCCTGAGACTGCCTCTAATCGCCCTGCTGAGCCTGCCGCTACGCATGATTATTATCCAAAACAGCCTGACCCTCAGCGATCTGTCCGCCGTTCTCTTTGCCATTGTGATATGGATCGTCTTTCAGGGGCAGAAAATCGATCGGGGTAAAGGCCTTGCCGCCTTGCTCGCCGTCAGCATCACGATATACAGCATTGGTTCTCTGGATTTCTCGAGCCAGTTTTCCAGTTTTTACTGGGTGCCCTTTTCCGGGTTTCTCGACGGTAATCTGTTCACCAATACAAAGTCCCTGTTCTTTAAGGTTTTCCTGTTTGGCAGCCTGATCTGGCTGGTAAAACTGAATTGGCCGACGTTACGGCTTAAAACATTCTGGCTGTTTCTCTTTATTCTTCTGCTGGAGCTGATCCAGATCACCATGCCCTCCCGCACGGCAGAAATCACGGATCCGGTTCTGATCTTGCTGTTATCTCTCCTTATTCAGGTCAGAAGTACAACACACAGGCGCAATGAGACATCCTCCCCGGAAGACCTTGTTTCGCCAGCTCCCGTGACGGATGCCCCCACCTCTCAACCGCCTGCCCCCGGCAGCAAGAGAAATCTATTGTCTTTCTGGGGCAGTCTTATTGTCATCACCGCCCTGCTTGCCATTCTGATCAGACTACCCGGCGTGCCCTATAATGTCAGGGAGCTATTCCGCCTGGACGGCAGCATCATTGCCATTCTGCCTTTCACCTGTTTCATCCTGTGGTTCGGCATGAGCATCCCCTGGATCAGCCGCAGAATGCTGACCCATCCCAACTTCCATTTTGTCTTTTTCCCGCTTTGGGTCATTGCCGCAGGACTGATCAGTTACAGTCTCCTGAAAATAAGCGTCACTGAAGAAGCCCTGGATGATATTGTCGGGTCCAGTAACATATACTGGTTTGTCACCAACCGGGCGATCTGGGGCGATGCCGGTCTATGGCTCAGTCAGCTTCTGCCCTTCCCCGCCCTGTGGAATGGTCTGGAAGAAATCGTCCGCTTCCTGGCACTGTTTTCACCGCTTACCTTCTTGTTGAGCATGTTTTACACGACAGGTGATCTGATCAAGAAATATAACATTCAAGGTGCGACAGCCAAGCTGCGCCTGACCCTGCTCAGCCTGGGGCTGAATCTCCTCTATGCCCTGCCATGGTTTTATCTGTGTAAAGTGATCGCCTTTGATCATTCAAGCACAGATAACCTCAATGAACTGATCGCGCGCCAAGGGGTGTTGGGGGGCGGAGGAACGGCGCTTTACGGGTTGATTATTCTGTTAACCCTGAACAGCGTCTGGGTCCGGCAAGCCCGGGTCCATTGGTTATTGAAAGGCGTCAGCATTGCCGGCTCCGGGGTCCTATGCTGGTTCCTGCTCAATATGGGGCTCGAACCGGAAGTACAGAAATATGGCCTGACATTTTCAGGGGTCGATTTCCTGCTTGGACCCGACAGAAAAAACCGGTTGGATGAAACGATTTTATTCGGACGCTGGATTTTTCTTTATGTGGGCTCTATTACTATATTGGCTTGGGGCATGCGATTTGATGTGAAATCACTCCTTCCCCAGAAGAAACACAAAGAAAATAGAAAGTATTATGGATAAAGAGACATTTAACGATTTCATTACACTGGTTACTGATGTCTGGGAATATGGTGTCTTCGGTATCGACATCGGCAAAATTATGTTTGCCCTGTTGGTGTTTTTCTTTTTCCTGTTCATTCGGGGCCTGTTCAGTCAATTTGTCGTCAATCGCATCAAGGCACTGACCAAAAAAACCAAGACCGAAATTGATGACATGGCCATTGAAGCCCTGGAACACCCCTTGCGGTTTGTGCCCATCGTCATCGGAGTTTTCCTCGCCACGGAACTCCTGTCTCTGGATGAAACCCTCCAGCAAGGTGCCTATAACCTTAACCGTTCCCTCATCACCTTCAATATATTCTGGGCGATCTACAAAATGGTCGGCCCCCTGAGCCAGACATTTGGCGGTCTGCGTGGTATTTTCACCGAAAGCATGATTGTATGGATGATCAAGGCCCTGCGCGCCCTGGTATTCTTTATGGGCGCCGCCGCCATTCTGGAAATCTGGGGCATCAAAGTGGCCCCGCTGATCGCCGGCCTTGGCCTGTTTGGTGTCGCGGTTGCCCTTGGGGCACAGGATCTGTTTAAAAATCTGATCGCCGGTCTTTTCATCATTGGCGAAAAACGTTTCCATCCCGGTGACTGGGTAAAAGTGGACGGCATTGTCGAAGGCACTGTCGAGGAAATCGGCTTTCGCACCACCACCATACGACAGTTTGACAAAGCGCCGGTTTTCGTCCCCAACGCCAAGCTTTCAGACAATGCCGTCATCAATTTCACCCGCATGACCCACCGTCGGATTTACTGGAAAATCGGTCTGGTCTATCACACCACCATCGAACAGCTAAAGGAAATTCGCCAGAGAATAGATGATCATGTCATGAATAGTGCGGATTTTGCCCATCCGCCAGAAGTGCCCACCTTCGTCCGGGTAGACAGTTTTAACGACAGTTCCATTGATCTGATGCTCTATTGTTTCACCAAAACCACCAACTGGGGGGAATGGCTGGAAATCAAAGAAAAACTAGCTCTGGAAATCAAGACTGTAGTCGAAGACGCCGGCAGCAGTTTCGCCTTTCCAAGTCAATCTGTCTATCTGGAAAGTATGCCCGACAGCCCGGAAAACTTCCCCCTGCCACAAAAAATAGAAGCAACCTGAATCCACCGGCGGATATTTTAAGAGAATAGAAAGTTTTTCCCCTTATGGGTTAACATATGATCAATCCAGCTCATAAAAAACATGCGCCAGCCACGGCCCGAAACCAAGCTCCCATCCTGGACGTTCTTAAGGAATGTTTGCCGGACCATGGGACTATTCTTGAAATTGCCAGCGGCACCGGTCAACATGCGCCCTATTTTATTGCTCAACTGCCCGGACATTACTGGCAGCCCAGTGATCCCGACAAAGACAACCGCAACAGCATCAGCGCCTGGTGGTGGGAAAAGCAATTCAAGAATATATTGCCCCCGCTCAATATTTCCACGGATGATGATCCCTGGTCAGTTGAAAGCCAGGATTTACCTTTGGCCATTACGGCGATTGTCTGCATCAATATGGTTCATATATCGCCCTGGACATCAACCATTGGCCTGTTCAAAGGCGCGGCGCGCATTCTGCCCCCGAAAGGGATATTATATCTCTATGGTCCCTACAAGATCGACGGCGTCCATACCGCACCAAGCAATGAACTTTTTGATATCAGCCTGAGAGACCGCAACCCGGAATGGGGCATCCGCGATCTTACCGAAGTCCAGAAACTCGCCCGGGACCATGGCTTCTCTTGCGTTAAAACCGTTGATATGCCCGCCAACAATCTTTCCGTTATTTTCAAGAAAGACTGACCAGCGTTTTTGAGAAAAGCCGGTCACAGTCCACACTCTCCAGATCAAGGTCAAAATAAGCTTTCAGAATGCGCTGCAAGTCCTGTCCGTCTGCTATTACGTGATCCGTTCGGCCTGCCGGTGTAATCCGGGAAAACATGGCCTGAAGAATAAGGAAGGTTTCCCTTTTCGTGATCCTGGACATCACCAATTCCCGGACAAATTTCGATTCCGGGTGACAATTGGTGTAATAATTGGCCACGACAAAATCACTTTCGGTGTAGCTTCCTTCATCAAAATGGTAAAGTGTGAAATAAGCCCCGTCCTTAACGATCTCAAGCTGATATTCTCCCTGTTTCAATGCCTTGACCCGGTATCGTGCGCCGTTGACGCAGGTGACTTCCGCGCCGCTCAATGGCATGGGCACCAAAGGGGTATAGGCCCCAAAACCAACATCAACCAGATATGTCTCTGCCGCCAATGTGACCAAAGTGACCCGGTGGCTGCGCGGGACATCAGCATCCCGGCCGTACACCACTCTTGCGAGTTTCGCCCGAACCTCGAATCCCAGATCCTGCAAAACATCAAACAGTAATTTGTTATGTTCAAAGCAATACCCCCCGCGCCCCTGCGTCACAATTTTATGCGTAAGATCATCCAGATTCAGAGACAGAATTCCTGTCGGATCAAGTAAAATAGCCAGATTATTAAAGCTGTAGGCCGACAGATGCTTTGCGGTAATATTCTGTAGGAATGTCAGTTGATCCGGTCCCAGTGTTATATCCAGACCGTTCAAATAGGTTTGTGTTGTCGTCTTCATCCTGGCACCTCAACGTTAATCAATAATATTCCGAGCACCAACAAACCGGCGCCGACAAGTTTTTGCGGAGTGACCACCACCACCGGCATATCAAACCAGCCATAATGTCCCGCCAACAGGGAAATCAGCAACTGCCCGCAGAGTACGCCCACCATCACGCCAGGCACCCCCATCTGTGGCATCAACCAATAAACCCCCGTCAAGGCGGCCGCGCTAAGCAGGCTGCCCGCCCCCCAGAGATAAACCGGTATGGCCCGCAAGGTCATCATCGACGGCAACTTGACACCCGTTGTCAAAACCACTGTCGCCATAATCGTAGCGCTGACCACAAAAACCACCAAGGTGGCAAACATCGGATTCCCGAGCAAGCGCCCCAATTGTCCGCTCATCCCGCTTTGCAGTGCTATGCCCATGCCACAGGCCAGCGCAATTGATATCATGGTGATAAAATTCATAAGGGCCACGCTAACAGCCCTTCTGCCTCACCGCCTTAACATATGTTGAGAGCGGTAAATTATTCGAAATTTTTGCGGATACGGCTCAGCTGTGTCGGTGTAATCCCTAGTCGTGAAGCGATATGGTGCAGCCTGACCCGGCCCAGAATATTGGGATATTGAGCAATAAACTCGAGATAGCGTTGCGGACTGTCACTGCCCAGCAACGCCAGTTCCTGCGGTTCCTTCTCCATCACCCAGTTTTTCTCGAGATAAAGGATATGATACCATTTCAAATCTTCACATTCAGAAAGAAGGCCGCGATATTTATCATGATCAATACGGATCACAACACTGTCTTCCAAAGCCTGAATGGCCAGCCTTGATTCTTCTCCCCTTAACAAGGCGATTACACTTGCCGGGAACCGTCCTTCATCAAAAAAGTTTTTGGTGATCTCCTTGTCAAAATTCTCTCCCCCCAGGGCATAGGCGCGAAAAATACCCTGGCAGACAAAATAAAATTCCCGCGGAATATCCCCGATTTGCAGCAGATGAGCATTCTTCTCCATCTGCTCCAGACGGCAGATGCCCTGCAGCCGCGCCCAGGTCGCGGGGGTCAGTTCATAATAGGCATCCATGACGGATTTGAGATGATCAAAAGCGAGCGCTCTTTGCACGCAATTCTCCTTGTACGCATCAGGGCAATCAGATATTCGGACAAAAGCGCCGTCCCTCCACCCGTAATATTTGATCATTTTTATAGGCCAAAACAAGCGGGAAATCCACTTGAAACAACCCCGCCAGACAAGGAGAAATTGACAAACACCATATCCTGCATTAGACAATTAACCGCGGTACAGTTCCCGGCCACTCGCGGCGAAAGCTATGGTGAAAACTGTTTTTTAAAGTCAGATCATATTTAAACGATGTGACCAGTGGCAATGCGAGTCCCATCAGATTTCACATCACAGAGGAAATATGATGCCCCAGAATACCCCGCCATCACCCCGGAGCTTGTTCGAAAATCTGAAACGGGAACATCCGTTCGAGCCCGTCTCCGTCACCGGAACAATACCGGCCTTTCTCAGAGGAACCCTCTATCGCAACGGCGTCGGCCTGTTTGAGCAATTTGGTCGCCGCTATACCCATGTCTTTGAGGGCGATGGCGCCATCAGCGCTGTCCGGGTCGAAGGCGGTCAATCGCTAGCCGCCGTCCGTCTCGTCGAAAGTGACGGCCTTAAGGCAGAGCGCGAAGCCCAACGCCATCTGAGTGGCTCGGCCGCGCGCTGGTCCACCCGCATCCGGGCGAACTTCACCGGCCGCAGTAAAAATAACGCCAACACGCATGTCGTCTCCTGGCAGGATCGCCTCTTCGCCCTGATGGAAGGCGGCAAACCGACAGAAATAAACCCGGATACGCTGGAGACAATCGGGGAAAGTGATCTTGAAGGTGAAATTCCTGGTGCTTTCTCCGCCCACCCCCACCGCGTGGAAAGCCGGAAAGCTCTTTATAACTTTGGCCTGCGTTATGGAAAACAGACCCAGATAGATCTTTTCACCCTCCCCGACACGGGACCCGCCAGAAGATTAGGCGCGCTGCCACTCGACCATCCGGTGATGGTGCATGATTTTATTGCGTCCGATAACCACCTGATCTTTTTCATTGCGCCGGTATCGATCAGTATCTGGCGCCATATGGTGGGGTTTGGCGATTTCGCCGACAAGCTGAAGTGGTCCCCCGCTCTCGGCACAGAAGTCATTATCGTGCCAATCGACAGACCGGACCAGCCAATACGTTTTTCTGTAGAAGCGTTTTTCGCCAGCCATTTTGCCGGCGCTTATGAAGAAGACGGTCATCTGATTGTCGACTATATTCACTACCCCGATATCAGTCTGATCACGGTTCTGGAAGATGGTCTTGGCATGACCTGGACGGACAAGTCACGCCATGTTCATGGCGCCCTGCATCGCGCCCATATCAACATCGCGCACCGGACGTTCACCACGACCCCCCGCTGGGACGGCTTGTGTGAATTTCCCCGCATCAATCCAGCCCGCGAAGGAAGGAAATACCAGGTAATCTGGCTGCAGACGGCCTGCTATATCGAGGACTGCCTGCGTTCTGAAATAAGTCGTATTGATGAAAATGGGGGGGTGATAACCTACACCCTGCCCCCTGGTCAGTTCTGTAGCGAACCGGTCCCGGTCATGCCCCTGCACTCTCGGGAGGATGAGGGATCAATTCTCACCCTGGTCTATGACTGTTATGACCAGAAATCCCATATCCTTATTCTTGATGCGACAGATCTCGTGGAACAGGCCCGGATACAGCTTTCCCAGGTCATCCCGCTGACTTTTCACGGCAGTTGGGTCGGAGAAACGCCCCCTGACCCGCTGCGTGATTAGCCGTTCAGGGTATCCTGAAAGCGGATGGGCTGGCCGGTGGCTTCATCGGCCAGTTCATCATACCACATGACTTTCTTGCCACGAACAATCGTCCCCACGGGCTTGCCGGTGATCTGACGACCCGTGAAGGGGCTCCAGCCGCATTTGCTCTGCAACCAGTCTTCGTCAATGGTCCATTTCTTTTTCAGGTCCACAAGGGTTATATCCGCATCATATCCCACTGCCAGACGGCCTTTACCCGCAATGTTGAAAACCCGCGCCGGACCGGCACTGGTCAGATCCATCAGGCGTTCAATTGACAAGACCCCCTTGTTAACCTGATCCAGCATCAGCGGCAACATGGTTTGTACGCCCGGCATGCCGGACGGGCTCTGCGGATACGGCAGATCCTTCATTTCCTTTTCATGTGGCGCATGATCGGACCCCAGAACATCAACGATGCCGACACTGAGCGCCTTCCACAAACCGATGCGTTCCTTTTCATCCCGGATTGGCGGGTTCATCTGGGCATAGGTGCCCAGTTGTGCGTAGCATTCTGGCGCCGACAAAATCAGATGCTGCGGCGTCACTTCCACTGTCGCCACATCCTTATAGGCGGCGAGCAGCGCCATCTCGTCTTCGGTGGTCACATGCAATACGTGAATACGGCGACCGGTCCGACGGGCAAGGTCAAGAATACGGTCTGTCGCCTTATAGGCGGTATCCTTGTCCCGCCATACCGGATGTTGCGCCACTCCGCCGTCTTCCGACAGGGATTTTCGTTCCAGAAGCCTATCTTCATCTTCGGCATGAATGGCGATGCGGCGGGTGCCATTCGACAGAATATCCGCCAGCATCTGGTCATCGGACACCAGAAGATCACCGGTGGAAGACCCCATGAATATCTTTACCCCACAACAGCCGGGCAATCGCTCCAGTTTGTCGAGCCGCTTGGCATTTTTAGCCGAGGCCCCCATGTAAAAGGCGAAATCGCACCACATGCGGTTGGTGCCACGCTTGACCTTGTCGGCCAGCGCCTTGGCGGTTGTTGTCGCGGGGCTCGTGTTCGGCATTTCAAAAACCGCCGTCACGCCCCCCATCACCGCTGCCCGGCTGCCGCTTTCCAGATCTTCTTTGGTTTCAGCCCCCGGTTCGCGGAAATGGACCTGGGTATCAATGACGCCTGGTAACAGGTGTAAACCAGTCGCATCAATCACTTCTGTGGCGTCTACATTATCCAAATGACCAATCGCAACAATGATATCATCCTTAATGGCGACATCCGCTGGCTCCGTTCCGTTATGGGACACACAGATTGCGTTTTTAATAAGAATATCAATCGACACTAGAATAACCCCTCTTTTTAAGTTACAGTTAAAGACATACTCTTATTTAACCAAGTCAACAAGATTTTCCTCAGGTCCCCGTGGAAACTCAAAGTCAGGAAATGATTAAATGAGTAACGACAGTCAAATTCTATTTTGTTTCGGGTCACGGCCAGAACTCATAAAATTGGCCCCCGTTTATCACAACTTAAAATCCCATTTTAACATCACGCCCCGTCTGTGTGACACCGGTCAGCAAAAAGACCTTCTGGCTGACCTGTATCAGGAACTGGACATTACGGCGGACATCCGGCTCTCCGTGATGAAGTCCGGCCAGAGCCTTGATCAGCTGATCGCCACACTCACCGCCCAGCTTCCCGAGGTGATAAAGCGTCTGCATCCGGACCTGGTTGTTGTCCAGGGCGACACGGCCAGCGCCTTTACCGCCGCCATGGTCGCCGGGGGACAGAATGTTGCCGTAGCGCATGTAGAAGCGGGTCTGCGTACTTATGATATCACATCTCCCTTTCCGGAGGAAATCTACCGTCAGGGCATCTCCAAAATCGCCGCCTGGCATTTTTGCCCCACGGAACAGGCCCGGCTGAATTTATTGAAGGAGGGCCACCCTGAAAACCGGATTTTCGTGACCGGCAACACCGTGATCGACATGATACTCCGGCAGAAAAATACATCCCTCCCCATTCTGGCCGGCCGGGACGGGAAACGGCCCTATTTCCTGATCACCCTGCATCGGCGGGAAAGCCAGGGAGAGCCCTTGCGCAACACGTTGGCGACCCTGATGGAATTCGCCATAACCAATCCGGCCTATGACCTTGTCATGCCCCTGCACCCCAATCCGGCCACCTCTACCGTGGTCCAGGAGATGCTGGGCCGCCACGATAATATTTTTCTGATTGATCCACTGCCCTACCCCAAATTTGTCGCCCTGATGTCGGGCGCCTTCGCCATTATCACCGATTCCGGCGGCATACAGGAAGAAGCCCCGTCATTGAACGTTCCCGTGATTGTGGTGCGCACGAAAACAGAACGCCCGGAAGGCGTAGAAAATGGGTGCTTGCGCCTTGCAGGAACCGAGCGAGCCACCATATTACAGGAACTGGACTTGCTCATTCATGACAAGGCGCATTATAAGAGTATGCAGACGGCTGAAAATCCCTTTGGCGATGGCCATGCCGCTGAAAAAATTGCTCATCACCTGAAAGACATCGCAGAAAGTTACCATACCTGATTATGACCGCATCCCATCCCGTTCCCGTCCCGCTGAACAACCGGACGATCCTGACCCTTTGCGGACCGGACCGCAAAAGGCTGCTGCAGGGCATTATCACCAATAATGTGGATAAAATTGCGCCAGGCCAGATGATTTATGCCGCCCTGCTGACGCCGCAGGGGAAATATCTGTTTGATTTTTTTCTGTCCGAATTCGATGAGGTGCTGTTTCTCGACTGCGAAGCGGACCGGGCAACGGATCTTTTGCGACGCCTGATGATGTATAAACTGCGCGCCGATGTGGAAATAAAGGATGTCAGCGCCCTATACAGGATCGTGGCGGGACAAGGTATTGGGGACGCTTTTGATAAAGCCTGTCCCGACCCCCGCCATGCCGGTCTTGGCTTTCGGGCGATTGTCCCGCAGGAAGAGGCCGCAGAACTGCCTGATGATATCAGTGCTTATGATACCACACGCCTGCGCCTTGGCATTCCGGATGGCGCCCGTGATTTTGATGTCGACAAAACCCTGATCCTCGAAGGCAACATGGAAGAACTCCACGGTGTGGACTTCAACAAGGGGTGCTATGTGGGACAGGAGGTCACCGCCCGCATGAAACACCGCACTTCGTTAAAAAAACGTCTGCTGCCGGTCACGGTTAACGGGCCCTTGCCCGCCCGGGGCAGCGAAATATGCAACAGCGCCGGCAAGAAAGTCGGCGATATTCGTTCAGGCTTCGCCGATAGAGCCATAGGGTATTTCCGCCTCGCCGACCTGACATTTGGCGACATCTATACATGCGGAGACGCCACCGTGACACCGGAACAACCCGACTGGATCAAGGATATCTGAGATGACCGAACAAAAATCACGCTGCACATGGCCGGGGGAAGATCCGCTCTATGTCGCCTACCACGACGAGGAATGGGGCGTTCCCATAAGAGATTCCCGCGCCCTGTTTGAAAAACTGATCCTGGATGGCTTTCAGGCCGGGCTGTCATGGATTACCATTTTGCGGCGCCGCGAAACTTTCATCACGGCTTTTGACCAGTTTGACCCGGTGAAAATAGCCGCTTATGACGACGAGGACGTCGAACGGCTGATGCAGGACAAGGGCATCATCCGTAACCGCATGAAAATTCTCGCTACAATTAAAAACGCCCGCGCCTATCTTGAAATAGAGCAGGCGCACCCCGGAGGCTTTTCGGAATTTATCTGGAGCTTCACAGACGACAAGACCGTACAGAACAGCTGGCGGACCGGGGCAGACGTTCCTGCCGAAACGGCAGAGTCACAGGCCATGAGCAAAGCGCTCAAGAAAAAAGGCTTTGGTTTTTGCGGTCCAACCATCTGTTACGCCTTTATGCAGGCCGTGGGCATTATCAATGACCACACAACAGATTGTTTCCGCCATAAGCAATTACATATCTAATCAAATTACTACCACGTACACCTAGTCATATTTATCTATAAGCTAGACGGTGTAAAGGTTCTGCATAATCCAAAATCATGCACCTAATAGGATCTTGATTCTTGAAAAACGCTGCCGAATCAATACCATGCTTATGATCAAGCTTAGTAGCTTTTCTAACAGTATTAATGGCACTATCATTTACTTTTTTTGTCCATCCTGGAAAACCGATCTGGCACACTTTAATGTTTACGCTTTCTTCTTTCCCTTGTTTAATTTCAATACCAAAAGCTTTAAATGCCTTCCTTCGTATCTCCTTGCGCCTAATATCAATGTAGTTCCCGCCAGCATTTTCCAATTCATAACCAAACTTCATCAGTATTTTATTTAATTGCCTATAGGTAACAGAATAGGACTTCGTATCCTTCTTACGTGTATTCTTTTTTAAAAAGTGAGCAATATATTTAATATCTGGGTCATCTGAATTTTTCGAATAGTCAATATATCGTTTTTTTTTCTTAAATTCACCATCTGCAACATCAACTGTGAAGTCTTCCAACTCTTTTTGAGAAAGTGTTGGATATAAGCCATGGAGCATTAAGTGATATACTAAGCATGTAAAAGCTGTTCTTTTATTCCCATCATAAAACACGTGATCCTTTACTAAACCGTAAAATAGAGTTGAACATATAGTCAATGAATCATTGTACTTTAATATCCCAGCTAATGAAACATGTTGCCTATAAAGTGCAGAATTAAGTAAATCAGTATCTCGAGGACCAATACCTCCCATACCTTCTCCCGCAGAATAAAAATAATCAGCAATTAGAAAATGAGCTTTTACAACATCATGAATACCAAGTCTTTTTGCATCTTTGTATTTATCCTCCTCACCAATTCCCTTCTTACACCTCTCATATTCATTTTTAACCTCTTCGTTTTCTATTAATTCAAAATCAACTTCTTCTATCATACATTTCCAACTAAATTTACAAAGCTCAATATTTTGAATAATATTAACGATTATCCATTCACCTACGGCCATCAAATGAATTTAATTCTACAACTTAAAAAAATCACATTGCACTATATAAATTAAATTACCTATTAAAGAAAATAAACAAACAAGTACAAAATATCGCATAGCTCACTGCCCAACCATCTGTTACGCCTTTATGCAGGCCGTGGGCATTATTAATGACCACACAACAGATTGTTTCCGCCATAGTCAGTTGAAATAATCCCCGGTTTAAACGTTACTGACCGTCCGGGGCGTATCCTTCAAATTGCGATCAGCCTACAAGAAACAGGAAAAAACTGCAGGTTAAAACCCCGAATAAAAAGGCTTTAAAAAATTGCTTCGAGACCTCATGACGTGGAATTCGGTAAGGCATTTCTTTCTCCATGCCCCTTCTGGGGCAGCATAGCTCATTCTGAGTATTGTGATTTCTTCTGGGCATTGAACCCACATACAGACATACCGTTCAGAAAGGGATATTTCCCTCTTCCGAATCATCTGTTTACGGCCATAATTTTACATTATTTTCCGCCGGATTCCAATCATTCAAGTGGACTAGTCTTAATTCATTAACAAGGAATCAGAGCATAAGAAATAAGTGACTCACGCAAAAGCACCCCCTCGTGAAATTGATGTATCACGGTGGATGGCAACGCAAAGAACAAACCCTATCCCTACGAGCAATGTCAACATCGCAGAGCCGCCGTAAGACACCAGCGGCAACGGCACACCGACCACAGGCAACATGCCGAGGTTCATCGCCACATTGATAAACATATAGAGGAAAAAGGTCACCGCCATGCCAAGCGACAGCAACCGGCCAAACTGGCTGCGGACGCTCATACTGATGATCACTGCATACCCCAGCAAAAGCAGATACAGACCTAACAGCCCCAAACCACCAATCAGACCAAATTCTTCCGCAAGAACCGTAAAGATGAAATCCGTATGTTTTTCCGGCAAAAAGTTTAACTGGCTCTGGCTTCCCTGAATGAAGCCTTTGCCATGCACGCCGCCGGAGCCCACCGCGATCTTGGCCTGAATACTATGATATCCCGCCCCCAAAGGATCTCTTTCCGGGTTGAGAAAGGTCAGCACCCTGCTCTGCTGATAGGGTTTCATAAATTGCCAGGCCCCGAAGGCCGCCGGAATGGACGCCAGGCCCGTAACAACAAATATCCACATCCTTATCCCTGCAGCAAACAGTATGGCTACGCCGCCAATAGCAATCAATATACTGGTGCCCAGGTCCGGTTGGCGCAGCACCAGAATAATCGGCGCCATAATCAGGAAAAGAGGCATCACCAGCCGCCGGTATCGACCCACCTGATCATTGTCCAGGCAATGAAAATACCGCGCCAGAGCCAGCACCAGGGCGATTTTCATCAATTCCGAAGGTTGCAGGTTCATAAACCCGAGATTAATCCATCGGGTCGCCCCCATGCCGGTATGCCCTGCAATATCCACAATAACCAGCAACATCAGCGACAGGAAATAAAAAGGATAGGCCAGAAACATCCACACCCGAATGTCGATCAAGGCAATCACCACCATACCCGCCATGCCGATAACAAAACGGATCACCTGTTTTTTTGCCCAGGGATCAACAGCGCCGCCGGACACCGAGTAAAGCAGCCCGAAGCCGATAGAGGCAATTAGAACCACGACAATGATCATCAGAAAATTCAGTTCCGAAATTTTCTGGAGCAAAGATTTGGACCGTCGACGTCCCTGCAATTGTAAGGCCATCAGGCTTTGTCCTCCGCCTTGTCCTGCTCAAACATGTACTTCAGAACGTCTTTGGCAATTGGCGCCGCCTTGGAAGAGCCGCCGCCCCCATGTTCCACAATAACACTCACCGCATATCGGGGATTCTCCAGTGGACCATATCCGACAAAAAGCGCATGATCCCTCTCGATCCAGGGCTTTTCTTCATTTTTTCGCACCCGCACGTCCCGTTCGGCCTTGGAAATACGCCGCACCTGCGCCGACCCGGTCTTGCCGCCGTAAGACATGCCTTCTTCCCGTATCCGCTGCGCGAAGGCCACTCCGAACTGCTTATTGACCACGGCCATCATTCCTTCGTGAATGACTTTCATGTTCGCCGGATTAAACGGAATTTTTTCCGGCTCCTGAGGTTTATCTTCCCTGTCAGCAATCAGGATGCTCGGCTTAATCGCCCGCCCCCCGTTAACCAGCCGGGCGATCATAACAGCAAGCTGCAGGGGCGTCACCAGGACAGCCCCCTGCCCGATCCCCACATTCGCCGTGTCGCCGCCCTGCCAGCGCTGCCCCCGGGTCGCCATCTTCCATCCTTTGGACGGGTTAATGCCGTCTTTTTCCCCGGGAATATCAATACCAAATTTTCGACCTAACCCGAAGCGCGCCGCCATCTCGTGGATTTTGTCAATACCGACCCGCCCGGCAATTTCATAGAAATATACATCGCAGGACCCGGCAATGGCTTCCACCATGCTCACATGGCCATGACCAGTACGTTTCCAGCAATGCTTTACGGTATTACCGATTTTATAGCGGCTGTTACAGAATATCGTCTCATCCTTATCGATAACCCCGGCTTCCAAAGCCGCCAACGCCACGATCATCTTGAAAGTCGATCCCGGTGGATAAACCCCCTGCACCGCCTTGTTGATCAACGGCTTACGGGCATCACCCAGAAGAACATCATATTTTTTCTGACTGATGCCCAGATTAAAATCATTGGGATCATAAGCGGGCGTCGAGGTCAGGGCCAGCAATTCCCCGCTGTGTACATCAATCACCACCACCGCCGCACTCTCGTCCCGCACCCGGTCGGCGGTAAATTTCTGAATGTCCCGGTCAATGGTCAGATGCAGGGTATCGCCTGGCTGGCTGTCATTGCGGTTCAGTTCCCGGATCACCCGCCCCATCACGTTGACTTCAACCTTGCTGTTGCCGGCCTTGCCCCGCAATCGCTGATCGAGAACCCGTTCCATCCCGTTCTTGCCGATTTTAAATCCCGGCAGTTCCAGCAGGGGATCTTCGCCGATCTCCCGTTCATTGACAGAGGCAACATAGCCAACAATGTGAGCCAGAAGATCTTTTTCCGGATAATACCGTGTGATCCCCATATCCGGCTGAATACCGGGCAAGTCGGGAATATTGATGTTTACCCGGGCGAATGTGTCCCAGTCCAGATTTTCTGCCACCATCACCGGCAAAAAGCCGCGCTGGCGTTTCACCGCCCGCAGGATGCGTTTTCTTTGACGTTCCGAAATGGGCAGGATTGCATTCAGCGCATCCAGAGTTTGCTCTACATTTTCGGTCTGTTCAGGGATAAGATTGACCCGGTAATCTGTACGGTTAATCGCCAGATCCAGGCCATTACGGTCCAGGATTTTTCCCCGTTCCGGCGCCAGAAGACGCAGACTGATGCGGTTTTTGTCCGCAAGAAGCTTATACTGGCTCTGATTAACCACCTGCAGATAATACAGCCGCCCCACCAATCCTGAGGTCAGCACCAGCATCCCCCCGGAAAGCAGACTCGCCCGCCGGGTAAAAAGTTTATATTTCAGGTCATCGGCAGGGGTCGCCATTCATTTCACCTGCTTTCACTGATCAACAATTGACGCAACCGGTTCAAAAGGAACACCACCAGAGGATACGCCGCTATGGTCAGAAGACTGTGCCCGAAAGCGGTCCCCAGATGTTGACTTTCCTTTAGGTATACCGTGGCAATTGCCCAACTGAGAGCGCCATAAACCAGACCGACAACGATAAATACCAGCCAGCTGAACAGAAATTCCCGCTCAAGAAGCCGTGGTCCCTGACGAACGATAAAGACTCTCACCAAGATCAGGAGCAAGGCCATCATGCCCAATGCGCCGCCGGACAATATGTCCTGTAACAGCCCCAGCACGAAAACCGCACTAACCGGCATCAGCTGCGGCTTGTAAATACACCAGTAATAGACCGCCATCAACGACAGGCTGGGAAACATGGTATCGATAAACGCCACTTTATACTGAAGCTGCATCAGCAGGATCAGAACCAGCGTGCTGACAAAAGGAATAACGCCACGCATGCCGCGTTCGGATTTATTTTCCTGTACCACCGCCATCAGTTCTGGTCCTCCTGCAGGGCTGTTCCTGCACGGCCAGGCTGCGTCAATTGATTACGGATAATCTCATAACCGACGATACTGACATAATTCAGATTGTGCAGCTCACCGGACAGCTTGATCTTTACCCCTTTCTCATCGACCTCGATCACCTGCCCCACCGGAAGGTCTGGTGGAAAAACCATACCATATCCAGAAGTTAAAATCAGGTCCCCGACGGCAATTTCCTCGCCCAACGGCAAAAAGGTGACTTTAGGATAGGCCGAATTGTCCCCTTCCAAAATCATATTGATCCCACGCGAGGCCAATTTGACCGGAATCCGGCTGTTGATGTCTGTTGCCAACAATACCCGGGCCGAGGAATTTCCCACTGTAATGGTCCGTCCGACAATGCCGTTTTCGGTAATGACGGCCTGTCCTTTGGCGATACCGTCACTGGTGCCCCGGTTAATCAGGACACTTTTAAAGAACGGGCTGTCACTGTCGGCCACCACACGGGCGGCGGCAATGGTGTTAACCTGTCCCTCGCCGACATTGAGAAGTTTTTTCAGGCGCTGATTGTCAATCGCCAGCTGGGACGCCTTGATGCGGTCATTCTTTAGCTTGGCGTTTTCTTCCCGCAACCGTTTATTTTCGGAAAAAACGATCGCCACCTGCTGAACCCAGCCAAACGCACTGTCCACCGCCTCAATCGGGCGCGACACCACGTCAAGAACGGGCACAAACACATCAATCAGGGTCGAGCGCGCCTCCTGAACAACTGTTGCGTTCTTATTGCCAAAAAGCAACAGGGCCAGAGACAAGGTAATGAAGAAGCCGGTAGAGAACCTGTACCTTACTTCTTTCATAACACACCTCTATTTAACCGCACAGGGCTCATATGGTTTAGTATGACTCCAACAGAACGTGAGACAAAATTTCATCTTCCAGTGCCCGACCTGTCCCCAACGCCACACAGGTCAGCGGTTCGTCGGCAATAATAACTGCAAGACCGGTCGCTTTGCGGATAACCTTATCCAGATCCCGCAAGAGCGCCCCGCCACCGGTGAGCACAATGCCTTTTTCAACAATATCGGACGCCAGTTCCGGTGGCGTCTGTTCCAGGCCGCTTTTCACGCCTTCAACAATGGCGCTGACCGGTTCGGCCAAGGCTTCGGATATCTGCAACTGATCGACGATCACCACTTTCGGCACCCCGTTCATCAGATCGCGGCCTTTGATTTCCATGGTTTCTCCGACGCCGTCTTCCGGGGCCGCCGCCGTACCGATTTCTTTTTTGATCCGTTCCGCACTGGCTTCCCCGATCAACAGGTTGTGATTGCGTCGCACATAAGAGATAATCGCTTCGTCCATTTTATCGCCGCCAACCCGGACAGAGGCCGCATACACGATACCGCACAGAGAGAGAACCGCTACTTCACTGGTCCCACCCCCGATATCGACAATCATCGACCCGGAGGGCTCTGTCACCGGCAGCCCGGCGCCAATCGCCGCCGCCATGGGTTCTTCAATCAAAGACACCCGACGGGCGCCCGCTTCCAGCGCACTGTCCCGGATCGCCTTGCGTTCCACAGGCGTTGAGCCGGACGGCACGCAGATCACGATTTGCGGGCTGGCGAACATGCTGCGGTTATGCACCTTGCGGATAAAATCCTTAATCATGGCTTCCGCCACTTCAAAGTCGGCAATCACGCCGTCGCGCAAAGGACGGATGGCTTCAATATCACCAGGTGTCCGGCCCAGCATTAATTTCGCGGCCTCCCCCACGGCAATAACGGACTTCACGCCCCCGACGTTTTTAATGGCTACCACGGAAGGCTCATTAAGAACAATCCCGCGCCCTTTAACATATACCAGGGTATTTGCTGTTCCCAGATCAATGGCCATATCGGATGAGAACATCCCCAGAAGTTTTTCTAACATTTATGCTCGCCTATTTTAAAACTTAATGCGTTATTATTCAGAGTCGTTAACCCTAATTCAGCCCGCTTATACATCGTTTGTATTAACATACCGTTTGGATTGCAATTTCTTTGTGGATAAAGAGGCTCCTTTTATGCCATTTTATGGTTTCCAGAACAGAAATAGCAGTACGCGACGGTTCCCCCCGCCTCTTTTTCATCCCGGGGTCCATTAAGCGTAGAAATAAGGGCAAATTATGTTCCAGTGGTTGCGTGAAAAAATATCTAATCTGATCATCCTTTACCTGCGCAAGCCGGTGTGGAAATATGAACCATTTTCCATCACCAGCCCCGAAATTCTTGAACAACATCTCCAACCCGGCGATGTCCTGCTGGTCGAAGGTAATCTCAGGGTCAGCAGCATCATAAAATATCTGACCCAATCGACCTGGTCTCATGCGGCGCTCTATATTGGACCCGACCTGAATGCGGCTGATGAGGGGCCAAGCGAAAGCCTCGACCTGATTGAAGCCGAGGCCGACGGGGGCGTCAAATGCGTATCCTTAAACAAATACAGGCATTTCAATACCCGGATATGCCGCCCCGCCAGTCTGTCTGTGGCGGAAAAGGCCGCTGTTATCGCCTACACCCGCAACCGCATTGGTCATCAGTATGACATGAAGAATATCATTGACCTTGGCCGCTATCTCATTCCTTATCCACCGGTGCCTGTCTTCTTCCGCCGACGCATGCTGGCCATGGGCAGTGGCGACCCCACCCGCGCCATATGTTCAACCCTGATTGCCGAAGCCTTTCACAGTGTCAACTACCCCATTTTGCCGCAGATTACGCGAGAATGTATCGAGACACCTCCGGCAAAGTCTGTCTTACAGGAGATCTATCATATCCGGCATCATAGTTTGTTTACGCCGCGAGACTTCGACCTGTCTCCCTATTTCAAGATTATTAAGCCCACCCTCGAATCCGGTTTTGATCACAAGTTAATCAAGTGGAGTCATGTGGATAAAATCTAAAAAAAATGGCCCAAAATTTATCGGGCCATTTTCGTAACATTTAGATGCTGCTCGCGCGAATAGCCGCCCTAATAGCGACGTCTCCGAACAAAGGCCAGACTGACCAAACCAAAACCCAATAGCGCCAAAGAAGCCGGCTCTGGAACATCCTGCGAGGTTGCGAGGAAGGCAAATGCGTTCAATGTAAAGATCGCATTACCATTCATGGCGTCGAAGTCGGCCTGAGTGGTGAACATATCAATATCAGCAACGACGATAAGCGATCCCGCCCCTGCTGCATATTGGCCCGGTGCCCAGACCGCTGCAATTACCTGGTCTGCCGTATTTGTGGCAGCAACGGTGCCTGAATGATCGAGCACATCCTGTGTACTCAGATAACCCTCTTCACCGCCCCCTTGAGTGACGGACGTCGCAACACCAAAAGGACCATCGAATAAGAGCGGCGTACCACTTACCGGCAATGCGCCAGTCTGGCCAACCGTTGGAAGGCCTAACAATGCGCCAACACCGTCACGACCAGAACTATCCTGCAATAACCACAAATCCCCCCCCGCCAGAAAGAAATCGACAATCCGCTGATCATAGGCTGCAGATTCGGCAGAACTCCACCAAGGAACAAGAAAGCCGTCTAAACCGGACATGTTTCCTGTACTTAGATCAACATCAACTGTATCGACAGTTGTATTTACAGTGCCCGTTGGGCCAAAATTATTTGGATTTTCCAGAGCATTCCTGAAATCCGTGACAAAGGATCCCCCATCCCAGCGGTAACTCCCATTTTGGGTTTGAAGATTTGCCGTTGGACCACCCACTATATAAGTGGCGTTCGCAGCAGAATAAGTGAAACTCGTCATCACCAAAACAGCAGCCTTAATTAATAGAATTTTTTTAAACATTTTTCCCTCACTATTTAATGTTGTGCAAAAACACAAAACCTCATCTTGCATGTAATTGAAATTTGACTTGTTACCCAATCAAAATTATATGCAATTTTTGTACCAGTGGCTGAAACGTGCGACATTTTATGAAATGGTACCGTATACGTGGTTGATACCTGTAAAGAACCCTGACACTTAGTCAGAATTCTTTACATAATTTCAGGAGAGGTAATCGCCATAGACTCTATAGCGTGAGCGCTTCCGGGGCGGTTTTCGCGCGTTTCACCTTGAGCTTGTTCAACGCATTGACATAGGCCTTGGCCGAGGCGACCAACGTATCCACATGGGCCCCGTGGCCATTGACCGTCTTGCCATTTTCTTCCAGCCGTACGGTAACTTCCGCCTGGGCATCCGTGCCACGGGTCACCGCGTGCACCTGATACAGTTCCAGATGCGGCTCCCCATCTGTCAGGGTCCGTAACGCTTTGAAGGACGCATCCACTGGCCCGTTACCCTTGCTGGACACCGTGAGATTTTCACCATCGACCAGCAGCCCGAAGGTGGCGCTGCTCGGTTGCCAACTGTCACAAATGAAGGACCAGCTTTCCAGCTTCATATGTTCATTATCGCGTCTATCTTCGTCGACAATGGCTATGATATCATCGTCATAGAGTGTCTTTTTCACGTCCGCCAGATCCTTGAAACGGGTAAAGGCGCTCATGAATTCGTTATCACCAAGATCATAACCCAGATCTTTCAGTTTCTCCTTGAAAGCATGACGGCCCGAATGTTTTCCCATCACCAGTTCCGATTTCTTCAGGCCGACAGATTCCGGGGTCATGATCTCGTAGGTCTCGGCATTCTTCAGCATGCCATCCTGATGAATGCCGCTTTCATGGGCGAAGGCGTTGGCGCCGACAATCGCTTTGTTATGCTGTACTTCCAACCCCGTCACAGAAGACACCAGGCGCGAGGTTTTGGTGATATTCTCGGTCACGATATTTGTATGATAAGGCAAAGCATCCTGACGGGTGCGGAAAGCCATGATAATCTCTTCCAAAGCCGCATTGCCGGCCCGCTCGCCGATGCCATTGATGGTACATTCAACCTGACGCGCGCCGCCCTGAACCGCCGCGATGGAGTTCGCCACCGCCAGCCCCAGATCGTTATGACAATGGGTCGAGAAAATCGCTTTGTCGGAATTCGGCACATTCTCGATGATCTTGCGCATCATGATTTCATATTCATCCGGTGTGGTGTAACCCACTGTATCCGGCACATTGATGGTCGTCGCCCCGGCCTTGATCGCCACCTCAATAGACCGGTACAAGAAGTCCTCTTCCGTGCGGGTGCCATCTTCACAGGACCATTCCACATCATCACAAAGATTGCGGGCATAGCTCACACTGTCATGAATGCGGCCGATCACCTCCTCCGGAGTCATTTGCAGCTTATGCTCCATATGCAACGGACTGGTGGAAATAAAAGTATGAATGCGGGGGCGTACGGCCTTTTTCAAGGCTTCCGCCGCCCGGTCGATATCTTTGAAAGACGCGCGGGACAGAGAACAAACGCTGGTGTTCTTCAGTAATTGCGAAATCTGCGATATGGCATCAAAATCACCATTTGACGCAATGGCAAACCCCGCCTCAATCACGTCAACACCGAGATGTTCCAGCGCTTCCGCCACCCGGAGTTTTTCATTCAACGTCATGGAACAGCCCGGAGATTGCTCGCCGTCACGCAAAGTCGTGTCAAAGATGATAACCCTGTTTTTATCATTGGTCATGGTAGTAGCCTTAAAATATAATCTGAATTGGATAAAAATTCCCCGCGGGGAATGAAATTGTATTTTTCTCCCCTAAACGTCCGCCATCGAATGGCTTTAAATATAACAAGACGTCAGGGGCGGCTAAGTCGACCCAGTAGTGATAGAAGGGAGAGAAGAAGTGGTGCAGACGGCAGCAAGCCCCGCAGCGCCGGTAAAGGGGCTGAGGCCAAGAAAATCAACGATGTAATAGTTGCTTTTATCATGCTCATTCTTGCGTAAAATTTTAATTCTCCCGCCTTATAAACAATTTTATATGGCCTGTGAACTAAAAAATGGTTTTGCGGCGCAGAAACAAAAAAGACGACCCGCCCGGGGCCGCCTTTCATGTCCTCGTATGAATCCTTATGCAAAGACTTCGGCAGGATCAGCCAAAGGATCATCCCCATATTCATTGGGCCCTTCCGTACCGGCCATTGCAAACCAGATCAGCAGAATAATAGCCCCGACCAGAGGAATGAAGCACAGCAACAACCACCAGCCCGATTTATTCTTGTCATGCAACCGTCTCACAGATACCGCCAGTCCGGGCAGGATCGTGATCAAAGCAAAGATCAAGGAAAGCAGCGCGAGAAACGGGACAACCATCGTCAGGATCGTGATTGCAATCTGCACCAGAAAGATAAACAACTGAAAGTACCAATATTCAGACCGGGCTGCCCGGCCTGAAAATGTTGCAAACTTTGAAAAGACCGATTTAACAGCTTCAGAAAATTCCATGCTCAACCCTTTTATATTTAAACATTTGGTAAAAAAACACCAAACGGTACGCAACTATTTTTCCAAATACAAGATCTAAAGTGAAGAAAACATCCCTTGCAGAATGTGATTTTTACCATATTATATTATTTGAAATCTCAGGATGGCGTTTTAAGGATTTCACCACAACATCAATAAATTACTTCTCAATCTCAAGGATTTAAACATGCTCGGATATGTAATGGTAGGGACCAATGACCTGCAAAATACAGCAAAATTTTATGATGCCATTCTGGCGGAGATTGGCGCAAAACGCACCATGGATTTTGAAAGCTTTGTTGCCTGGGGCACGGATGAAAAGAGCACCATGTTCAGCATCAGCAAGCCCAATGATGGTAAACCGGCAACTGTCGGGAACGGTACGATGATGGCCTTTGCCACCCAGAACCCCGAAACGGTTGATAAAATTTATGCCATCGCACTGGAACTTGGCGGCACATGTGAGGGAGAGCCCGGCCCACGCCCGAATTTCGACCCTAATTTTTACGCCGGATATTTTCGCGATCCGGAAGGCAACAAATGTAACGCCTTCCATTACCCGCAAGGCTAATACAGTCAAAAAAAAACGGCGTGGCCTTAATATAAAGGCCGCGCCATTTTTAACATGCATAATCGACAGACATCCCCCCACCGAAACCTGCGTCCAAAAGAACGCTTCCCAAACTTTATGTTCCCCTAAAGATTAGTAAAATTTCAATTGACTAATTTACAGAAAATCGTATCTTAAAAAAGAACAAAAATAGAACAAAGGAAACTAATTAATGCTCGGATACGTTATGGTGGGAACGAATAATATGGCCAAAGCGGCTGATTTTTATGATAAAATACTTGCTGAACTTGGTGCAAGCCGCACTATGGAAGAAGAATCTTTTATCGCATGGGGTACAGGTAAAGGCAAAACCGACTTTAGCATCACAACCCCAAATGATGGTAACGCAGCTACAGTTGGCAATGGATCAATGATGGCTTTTTATGCCCCCGACAATGCCACTGTTGACAAAATCTACGCCATGGCGCTTGAATTAGGCGGGACATGTGAAGGACCAGCCGGCCTCCGTCCTGAATATGCACCGAACTTCTATGCCGGATATTTCCGCGACCTCGACGGCAATAAAATGAACGTCTTCCATTATCCATTGGGCTAATCATTATTCACAAAAAAATAACGGCGCTCCTATACCCTGAGCGCCGTTATTATTATGAGAAAAGGTAACGCCTTTAATCTTCAAACGGGTCCTGCACCAGAATAGTGTCTTCCCGTTCCGGGCTGGTGGACAGAAGCGCCACCGGCGTTTCAATCAATTCTTCAATCCGGCGGATGTACTTGATCGCCGTTGCCGGCAGATCTTTCCAGGTGCGGGCCCCAAAAGTACTCTCGGACCAGCCTTCAAGTGTTTCATAGATCGGCGTCACCCGCGCCTGATCTGCTGTGGAAGCCGGGAAATAATCAAGGGTTTCTTCCCCCAGTTTATACCCGATACAAACTTTCAGTTCATCCATACCGTCCAGCACGTCAAGTTTGGTCAGGGCAATACCGGAAATACCCCCGACTTTCGTTGCCTGTCGCACCATCACTGCATCGAAATAGCCGCAGCGCCGGCTACGGCCGGTGACCGTGCCAAATTCATGACCGCGTTCGCCAAGACCTTTACCGACGTCATCGAACAATTCTGTCGGGAAAGGCCCTTCACCGACACGGGTGGTGTAGGCCTTGGTGATCCCGAGCACATAATCCAGAGTATTGGCGCCGGTGCCACTGCCGCCGGCCGCCTGGGATGAAATGGTGTTGGACGACGTAACAAACGGATATGTTCCGTGATCAATGTCGAGCATGATGCCCTGGGCGCCTTCAAACAAAATACGCTTGCGGTCACGACGCATCTCGTCCAGCGCCCGCCAGCTTGCCCCCAGGAAGGGAATGATTTTCGGAGCCAATTCCTTGATCTGCTTGATCATCGCCTCACGGTCCACTTCCGCAACTCCGAGACCACGGCGCAGCGGATTATGATGGCCGAGCAGCACATCAACCCGCGCCTCAATCGCCTCGTCAGAGGTCAGATCACAAGCCCGTAACGCCCGGCGCGCGACTTTATCTTCATAGGCCGGACCAATGCCGCGACGGGTGGTGCCAATTTTCGGTCCGCCCTTGGTGCAGAGGTTGGCGGCGTCTTCACGAATCGCGTCAAGCTCACCATGCAGCGGCAGGATCAGCGCGCAGTTTTCCGCGACCATCAGATTGTCGGAATTCACCTCGACGCCCTGAGATTTCAACAGATCGATTTCTTTCAACAAGGCCCAGGGATCAACCACGACGCCATTGCCAATAACGGAGTATTTTCCGCCGCGCACGATGCCGGATGGCAGCAGGCTCAGCTTATAAACCTTACCGTCAATGACGAGGGTATGGCCGGCATTATGGCCGCCTTGAAACCGCACCACCACATCGGCGCGTTCGGACAACCAGTCAACGATCTTGCCTTTACCTTCATCGCCCCATTGGGACCCCACGACAACTACATTCGCCACGTTAAATACCTTTCAAAAAGTTGGTCGTAAAACCTTAACACTCAATAACATTATCGGCCTGCCAGAGATACTGACATTTCAGCCGCTGGGCTTCCGCCCGATCATCCTCTGCCTCCTGCAGGCCACAGATGGTACGATAGCCCTGATCCCTCAGATCGGCAATCGCCGCCATATCCATGCCATACGGACAATATATATATTTCAAGGCCGTCATTTCCGGCAGAGCCCGCATCAGACTGTCCAGATAGAGGGAGAAACCGGTCGCCGGTTCCGGGCTGTCATCACCTTCGACAGGATAACGCCCACCGCGACCCAGTTCCCCGCGCACGCCTTTGACAAACAGAGAGAACCCAATGCCGGTCTGAAATTCGAATCCGGTATATTCACCAGGATCAAGCGTCATACTCAGTTCCGGCGCGACCTCTTTCAGGCGGGCCAGAAGAATATCCATTTCCCCGCAGATTTCACGGGCCTCTGTCGGCAAATTTATCTTGTTGAGAATATCCATACCGGCGTCTGCCGCGCCGGTCGCGGCCAGCAACGCCCGGCTGATCTCGCCGATCTCGCCATCAAGTGTTTCCAACTCGCCCATATCCTTGGCGTTCAAGGCATGCCGCACAGTAGCAGAAACCTCTTTCGACAAGCCAAGGCCACGGCAAATCGCCGGCACCAGTAACGGCATGGTCAAGTCAATAGAGGCGTTGGCAATCCCGACAGAAGATAGCACATTACGCGCCAATAGAATAATTTCTACATAGGCTTCAGTGCTGTCGGAGCCGATCAGCTCGACCCCCGCCTGCTTGAATTCCCGTTCAGGCCGGAGTTGCGTACCCCGCACCCTGAGTACATCGCCGGAATAGCTCAGTCGCAAGGGCCGCGGCGCATTGCGTAATCTGGTACGGGCAATGCGGGCCACCTGCCCTGTCATATCGGTGCGTACGGCCATCATGCGCTGGGTCACCGGGTCCATCACCCGGAACATATTGCGCGACTGGGCCTTGCCCGGCCCGATCAGAAGACTTTCCTCAAACTCCATCAGGGGCGGAACCACCCGCTCATAGCCATGAGAGGCAAAGCATTGCCGCAATTTCTCGACGATTTCCGCCTCATGTTCAGCGGTATGGGCAAGGGTATCATGCAGGCCTTCCGGGAGGAGAGCTGTATCGTTCGGTTCATTAATTGATCTGGGCATATCGCGTCCATTGACAGTGTTGTGACTCACGCCGCCGTGCTTATATCCCAGGTCACCTATACAGTCAATTCACCAGTCACCAGGGGGAAATAAATTTGCCCCTGACAACGAAAAAGGCATCCCTAAATGAGATACTCTGAACAAAAAGAGGCCCCTTCCGAAGAAGAGGCCTCTTTAAAGAACTTATGAGACGTGTTTTAGAATTTCAACGCCCGCACCTGCTTCACATGGGGCAGACTTTGAACCGCGAGAACGGTCTTGTCATTTGGCGCCGCATCAATGGCGACCAGCGCAATGGCTTCACCACCGGCATTGGCCCGACCGAGACTGAAGGTCGCGATATTAAGACCCGCGTCCCCGAGAGTCGTGCCCAACGCGCCGATAAAGCCCGGAAGATCTTCGTTTGAGACATACAGCATGTTCGGCGCTAATTCAGCGTCAACCAGAATGTCTTTAACGCTGACAATCCGGGGACGTTTGTCGGCGAACAGGGTTCCGGCGACGGAACGTTCCTGCTTGTCTGTGGTGACCGTCACCTTGATATAGGTGTGATAGTCGCCTTCCGCGTCATGTTTGGTTTCAATAATGTCGATGTCGCGTTCTTTCGCCACCGCCAGGGCATTGACCATATTGACACAATCCATCAACGGCTGCAGCAAACCTTCAACTACGATCGCCGTCAGCGGCCGGGTGTTCAGTTCAGTCACATCACCCTGATATTCAATCTGGATGCTCTGCAGCGCATGTTCGGTCAACTGGCCGGCGAAGCTGCCCAGCTGTTTGGCCAGCGTCATATAAGGCGCGAGACGCACAGATTCCTCGGCGGAAACCGACGGCATATTCAACGCATTGGTCACGGCCCCGTCCAACAGATAATCGGCCATCTGTTCGGCAACCTGAACCGCTACATTAACCTGCGCTTCGGAGGTTGACGCGCCCAGATGCGGGGTGGCGACGACTTTCTCATGACCAAACAGAGGGCTTGCCTTGGCCGGTTCAACCGCGAACACATCAAGGGCAACCCCGGCAACCTTGCCATTATCCAATGCCGCCAACAGCGCGTCCTCATCAATCAGACCACCGCGGGCACAGTTGACAATCCGCACACCGTCTTTCATTTTGGCGAAAGCGTCGGCGTTCAGAATACCGCGAGTACCGTCGGTCAGAGGCGTATGCAGGGTAATAAAGTCGGCACGGGCCAAGAGCTCGTCAAGTTCTACTTTCTCAACACCCAGTTCCTCGGCCCGTTCAACAGACAGATACGGATCAAAAGCAACCACTTTCATTTTCAGGCCCAAGGCCCGGTCGGCGGCGATGGCGCCGATATTGCCGCAACCGATCACGCCCAGGGTTTTCGAGGTCAGCTCGACCCCCATAAAGCGGGATTTTTCCCATTTACCCTGATGGGTGCTTTCATTGGCCAGCGGGATTTGCCGGGCAACAGCGAACATCATGGCAATGGCGTGTTCCGCCGTTGTGATGCTGTTGCCGAATGGTGTGTTCATGACCACAACGCCATGATTTGTCGCGGCCTTGATGTCCACATTGTCAACCCCGATCCCGGCGCGGCCCACCACTTTCAGATTACTGGCCGCCGCAAGAACGTCTGCGGTGACTTTGGTGGCGGACCGGATCGCCAGGCCGTCATAACGGGGGATGGCTTCGATCAGCTGTTCCGGGGTGAGACCAACGATCTGGTCAACTTCGATGCCGCGGTTTTCAAAAATTTCTTTTGCCAGCGGGCTTAACTTGTCAGAAATGAGTACCTTAACCATGTGAGGCGCCTTTCAAAAATTACAAATGCAAAAATATCTTTTGCGAAAATCTGGATTATGCTGTGACGTGAAGGGGGCCTTCTCAGGCCGCCCTTGTCTTTTTGACTTCGCCGTAGGCCCAATCAAGCCAAGGCAACAGGGCCTTGAGATCGGACGCCTCGATCGTCGAGCCGGCCCAGATCCGCAGACCCGCCGGTGCATCACGATAGGCCCCAATATCATAGGCCGCCTCTTCCGTGTCCAGCAAGGTCGCCAGTTCCTTGGCCGCCGCCGCCTGCGCGTCGCCGTCAAGGGCCGTGAACCATGGTGCCACAATCTTGAGACAGACGGAGGTATTAGAGACCGTCGCCGGATCATTGGCGAGGAACTGTACCCAGTCCGTGCGCGCCACCCAGTCCCGGATCACCGCAAGGTTATCTTCGGACCTGTTGATCAAACCCCGCAGACCGCCAATGCTGTCGGCCCAGTTGAGCGCATCAAGGTAGTCTTCGACACAGAGCATCGACGGTGTATTGATGGTCGCCCCTGAGAAAATGCCTTCGATCAGTTTTCCGGCCTTCGTCAGGCGGAAAATTTTCGGCAAAGGCCAGGCGGGGGTGTAATTTTCAAGACGTTCCACAGCCCGGGGGCTGAGGATAATGACGCCATGCGCGCCTTCGCCGCCCAGTACTTTCTGCCAGGAAAACGTGGTGACATCCAACTTGTCCCACGGAAGATCCATTGCAAAGGCGGCCGAGGTGGCGTCACAAATGGTCAGGCCACCGCGATCGTCACTGATCCAGTCCGCATGAGGGACTTTCACGCCAGAGGTCGTGCCGTTCCAGGTAAAGACCACATCCCGCGCCGGGTCAACCTGACCCAGATCCGGCAGTGCGCCGTAATCAGCCGTCAGGCTGCGGACATCGTCAAGCTTCAGCTGTTTGATCACGTCGGTGATCCAGCCGGAACCGAAACTTTCCCAGGCCAGCATGTCAACGCCGCGTGCGCCGAGCAGTGACCAGAGCGCCATTTCCACAGCGCCGGTATCTGATCCGGGCACTATGCCCACGCGATAACCTTCGGGCAGCCCCAGCAGGGACGCCGTGCGATCAATCGCTTCTTTTAATTTGGATTTGCCAATCTTGGCACGATGAGAACGGCCCAAAGGCGCGTCTTTTAAATTCTCGATCGTCCAGCCCGGGCGCTTGGCGCACGGACCCGACGAAAACAGCGGGTTTGCTGGCTTCTGTACAGGTTTCATAATTTTTCTCCTACTCCTTGCAGAATAGACGTCCCCCGTTGGGGAGGGATAGCCCGCAGCCGAACATAGAGAGGAAAAATAATCCGTCAAGCAAAGATTATATAAAATGTTGCCGGGCTGACAGAATTTCTTGTGGAATGGGTAAATATTCCAATGCATTTCTTATCTTGCGCCGTTTTTATTTCATATCGAAACGAACATACGTCGTAACTTTGTTGCTGGTTATTGCGTCCTTACTCGCCAGAATCACCACATTATTATTTTCACTTTCGGGATTTTTTTGACATTGCTGGTGAACCGCCATATTCTCCTTTCAAGATAAAATAATATATCTACTGGATAGATATTTTTTCTATAGAGGAACCTGAAATGTCTTCTGAATTACCCCCCGGACAAATCGCAATCGACGGCTTTCCCCGTTTCGGCCTCACCGATTATGCCGCGCGTTACAGTCCGGACATCCCGCCAATGGAAATAAAAATTTATGGCGATGTGGAAAATAGCTTCTCCCTCACAGCAGACGACCTCGTCCCCCTGGCGCGTCAGGACCAGCGCAGCGATTTTCATTGCGTGACCACCTGGACCAGCCTCGATCTCGCTTGGTCCGGTGTGCGGTTTCGCGATTTTTACGAAAATATTGTTGCCCCTAAAGCGTCCCCGAAAGACGGTGCAACCCATGTGGTTTTCAGGAGTCATGATGGCTTTCGCGCCCGTCTGCCGTTGGAAGACCTGCTGGCTGATGATGTTCTGCTCGCTGACAGTTTGCAGGGACAGCCGCTTTGCCCTGTGCACGGCGCGCCCCTGCGACTGATTGCCCCGGCGCATTACGGCTATAAAAGCATCAAGCAGATCAAGGCGATAGAATTCTGGACCGACAACACCCACTTTCGCCCGCCTGCTTTGAAATTCATGGATCATCCCCGTGCCCGGGTGGCTTTCGAAGAGCGCGGCCTGTGGTTCCCCGGCTGGCTGCTGCGCTATCTCTACCGCCCGCTGGTCAGGAAAACCATCCGCCTCTTTGAACGTACGGTTAAAGAATGAAACAGGAGGTTATAAAATGTCGCAAATTCTTCTGATTATCGGCGCAGGCATATTCGGTCTGCTGGGCGCCCTTCATCTGATCTATACCTTCTTCACGCCCAAATTCGACAGCCATGACCCGGCTATCAAGGCCGCCATGAAGGGCGGCAGTCCCCGGATCACCCGTGAAACCACCATGTGGAAGGCCTGGATCGGTTTCAACGCCAGCCACAGTCTGGGCGCCATGCTGTTCGCCGGCATCTATATCCCGCTGGCGCTTAATCATATGGAAGTGATCATCGGCAGTTCATGGTTCACCCTCCTTCCCCTGCTCACCGGGCTGAGTTATCTTTGGCTGGCCCGGAAATACTGGTTCAAAATTCCCCTAATCGGTATTCTGATCTCCACACTGTGTTTCGCCGGCGCCGCGGTCATGATCTTTCAGTAAATCAAAACTCTGCATCTATTTTTCACTTGCCAGTCAGGGGCATGAGGATTATAGACTTGTCTCAAGATGGTGCCCCGCAAGGGGATAATAGGGAACACGGTGATAAGACCGAGACTGTACCCGCAACTGTAATTGGCGAATGCGTGATCATTTGTCCACTGGGACCCCCAGGAAGGAGATCACGTGTAATAACCCATAAGTCAGGAAACCTGCCATCAAGTTGCCCTTTCCGCCTATCGGGATAATAGGACGGAGCGGATTTTCCGCGCAGGTGACGCTGTTGCTGTGTGCGGAGTGTCTTGACCCTTATTGTCTCTTTATTCCTCACATGTTTTATTAGTCACAATAAAGACCTGCGACATGCAGGCTTTGAGGAAAAAAACGTGTTTTACAAGTCCCCTTCTTTCGCCTTACTTCTGGCCTCTGCCGCCAGTGCGCCCCTGATTGCCCCCCAAATTGCTCTGGCCGATGACGCCGGTATCGAGGAAGTCGTCGTCTCAGCCACCCGTTATGCCCGCATGACATCTGACATCGGCAGCAGCATTTCCGTGCTTAGCGCCGAAGACCTCCAGAAATCCCAGACCGTCTTCGTTCAGGAAGCCCTGCAGTCCGTGCCTGGCCTGACCCTGAACCAGAACGGCAGCTTTGGCGGAACCTCTTCCGTACGCATTCGCGGGGCCGGCTCCGATCAGACCGTGATCCTGATTGACGGCATTCAGATCAATGACGTTTCCACCACCGGCGGCGGCTTTAACTTCGCCAATCTTGATCCCAATGGCATCAATCGTATTGAGGTGCTGCGCGGCCCCCAGTCAATCCTTTATGGCTCTGACGCCATTGGCGGCGTGGTCAATGTGATCACCAAGGACGGCGCAGAAGGCCTGGCAGGCAGCCTGTTTGCCGAGGGCGGCTCCTATAACACGTTCCGCGCCGGCGCCAACATTGTTGGCGGGTCCGAACAACTGAACTTCAGTCTGTCGGCCAGCGGCATTACCTCTGACGGGATTTCCAAGGCCGACGAAAATGACGGCAATACCGAAGCCGATGGCTATGACAATATCTCCGTGCATGGCAAGGTTACCGGCAAGATCAGTGAAAGCCACAGCCTGCAGATCATCAGCCGCTATGTGGACAGCCAGAATGACTTTGACGGGTTCGGCCCGGCGGACGCCAACAAATCCGGCAGCACCAAAGAATTCCTCATCGCTGGTCGCGGTTTTTTCAATTATCTCGACGGCGCGTTCGAGAATACCCTTTCCGTCGAATATTCCACCACAAAACGCCGTAACGAAACAGACGGCGTCGAAAGCTATAACGCCAAGGGCGACCGTCTTAACCTGGATTATTTCGGGTATTATAAAATTGATGAGGCCTTCGGCCTGTCCTTCGGCCTGCAACATGAAGAAACCAAGGTTGATACGCTGGCAGACACGAAATTCAATATCGACAGCGTCTTTTCCGAATTAAGCTGGCAGGGTCTGGGTGGCCTGACCGTAACCGCAGGCCTACGCTATGACGATCATAACGCCTATGGCGACACCACGACGCCGCGCCTGACCGCCGCTTACCACATCGCCGACAGCGGCACTAAAATCTTCGCCAACTGGGGTGAAGGTTTTAAAGCGCCTAGCATCTTCCAGCTCACCTATGTCTGCGGTTTTTGCGGCCTGACGGAACCTAACAAGGATCTGTTGCCGGAAGAATCAAAAGGCTGGGAAGTTGGCGTAGAGCAAAGCCTGATGGGGGATCGTCTGCATTTTGGCGCCACCTACTTTAATCAGAAGATCACCAATATGATTGATTTTGATTTCTCCGCCGGTTACGCCAATATTGCCAATGTCAAAACGCAAGGCATTGAGCTTTCCGCCGATCTGCAGTTGCTGGATAGTCTGCGGCTGCGGGGGAATTACACGTTCACCGATGCCACGGATTTAGACGCCGATGCAGACCTGGTGCGGGTGCCACGCAATGCCGCCTTCGCCGAAGTGCAATGGCAGGCTTTGCCTGAACTGGAGCTTGCCCTGAGCCTGACCCATAACGGCAAGGAAATCGATCCCTATACGGACGGGACAAAAGCCTGGACCCGCTTTGACCTGAAAGCCGCCTATGCCATTAGTGACAAGATCGAGGTCTATGGTCGTGTCGACAACCTGTTTGACAAGGAATATCAGCAGGTTCATGGTTACGGCACGCCGGATCGGTCCTATTACGTCGGCCTTAGAGGAACCTTCTAAGCCCCGCCACCGTTAACCCCTGACATCAGGAAAATGATATGAAAAATGCCGCAGCCCACCGGATGAGAAATCTTCTCCCGACGCTTGCGGCATTTTTTGTCGCCCTCTCGCCGCAGGGGCTTTTTGCGACGGAAAAACCACAGGCCGTATCGCTTGATTATTGCGCCGACCAGTTTCTGTTGTCTCTGGCGGACCGAGACCAGATTATGGCTCTCACCGAAGATGCGATTGAGGATCATTCCTTCTATCGCGACCAGGCCGTCGGCCTGCCCCTGTTTCAGGCCCATACGGAACAGGTTCTGCGGTTGAATCCCGATGTGGTCGTACGCTATTGGGGCGGATACAAAATGCTGCCCCTGCTCGATCGAACCTCTATCAAAGTCGCCTCGGCAGCTTACGGTACCGGGGCTGAACTGCTCTATAAAAATATCCGCATCATAGCCGAGGCACTTGATCAGCAGAGCAGGGCCGAAGACATGATAGAGGATTATAAAACCCGCCTGAAAGCCGTCGAAGCAAAAACCGCCGCTTTCACCGTTGCTCATCACGGCCTGCGCGCCGCCTATATCACGCCGGGCGGCATTACTGCGGGGGAGAATACTTTCGTCAATGACATGATAAAACAAGCAGGCTTCCTCTCCTTTGCTGAGGAGGCTGGCCTGAAAGGCTGGCAGCCTCTTCCCCTGGAAGCCTTGGTGCAAAACCCGCCCGACGTGATCATTGGCAGCTTTTTTGATATGGAAAAACTGCATGTTTCTAACTGGAGTCTTTCCCGCCACCACCGTATCAGCAAGATGATAGACAACATCCCCAGTATTCTGATTCCGGGGCGTTATCTGTCCTGTAATGGCATCTTTTCAGTCGATGCCATTGAATATATTCAAACCGCCACAGAGAAATTTTTCCCGCCCGCTCCTTCGCGAAAAGACATGCCATGAAAATAGCCCCCCTGTATATGAATATCCTTCTGTTGGCCGGTCTGGCTTGCATTGCATTTATGTCTCTGTTTATTGGCGCCGCCAGCCTTACTCCGGGAGAAATATTCGCCGCCCTGACCGGTACGGCTTCTGACAGTGTCCAAATCATCGTCCTGGAATTACGTCTGCCGCGGGTCTTGCTTGGTATATTTGCCGGGGCGACGCTTGGTCTGTCCGGGGCGGCTCTGCAAGGTCTTCTGCGTAATCCTCTGGCCGACCCCGGTGTCATCGGAGTATCAGCCACCGCCAGTTTGGGCGCAGTAACCGCCATTTATTTTGGCTTGTCTTCCATCTTTCCTCTCGCGATCCAAATACTGTCCATGGGCGGTGCGTTAATTGCCACCTTCACCCTGTCGGTGGTGTCCCGCCGCGACAGCAGTGTATTGACCCTGATCCTGGCCGGGATCGGCATCAGCTCTCTCGCCACCGCCGCCATTTCACTGGCCATGAATTTTGCACCCAATCCCATGTCCCTGCAGGATATGATCATGTGGATTCTGGGATCTCTGGACAATCGCACCATGACGGACCTCAGTCTCGCCGCGCCCTTCATTCTTCTCGGGTGGGCCTTGATGTTCAATATTGGACAAGGTTTGAACGCCAGCAGTCTCGGGGAAGAAACCGCCCAGACCCTTGGCATCAATCTCAACCGTCTGCGCCTGCAGGTGATTGTCGGCAGCGCCATATCAGTCGGGGCTGCCGTATCCGTCTGCGGTTCCATCGGATTTGTCGGGCTTGTCGTGCCGCATATGGTGCGCAGCCTCATTGGCCATGCGCCCGGACGGCTTCTGATCCCCAGCGCCCTGCTCGGCGCGATTCTGCTGACCATTGCCGACCTGATCACCCGCATGCCGGTCGGTCACGGGCAGCTCAGGCTCGGTGTGGTCACCGCCTTTGTCGGCGCCCCCTTGTTCCTCTATATCATTTATAAAACACGGGGAGCCATGCGATGACCACAGACACCACGACATCAAACAGCCTGCAGGCCCGTGACATCCATGTCACCCTCAATGACCGCAAGATTCTCAACGGCGCATCGCTGAATGTCCCCAAAGGCAAGCTCGTCGGCCTGATCGGTCCCAATGGCGCGGGGAAAAGTACACTGCTGAAAGCCATTCTGGGGTTGACGGACCATCAGGCGGGCGAGATCACCCTCAATGGCGCTACCCTTGACGGCTGGTCTTTGAAAGAACGCGCAAAGCGGGTTTCCTACGCCGCCCAGGGCGCGCCGGTGCATTGGCCGCTGGATGTGGAACATATCATTGCGCTGGGTCGCATCCCACACCTTGATCCCTGGCAGAAAATCACCGCGGCGGACCGTGAGATCATCCATCAGGCGATGGTCACCACTGATACCCTGCACCTGAAAGATCGCCTGACCACCACCTTGTCCGGCGGCGAGCGCGCCTGTGTCATGCTGGCGCGAACCATCGTGTCCCAGGCGGAATATCTCTGCGCCGATGAACCGATCGCCTCGCTCGACCCCTATCACCAACTCCAGGTGATGGACATCCTGCACGATCTGTCCCGCGCGGGCCACGGGGTTTTAATCGTCCTCCATGATCTGACCCTGGCGCAACGCTACTGCGATGATCTTGTTCTGATGCATGACGGCGAGATCATGGCCCACGGTACAGCAGAAAATGTCCTGACCGAAGAAAACCTCGACCGGGCCTATCATATCCAGGCGAGCCGCTGGCACGAAAACGGAGACCATTTCCTCGTCCCCTGGAAACGGTCCGGGACCCCACGGCATAAAGGGAGACACGAGTGATCTGGTCTGCCGAACATATCACAGGCCTGCCGCATCTCTGGACCCTGGTCCTTGTTCTGCTGCTTGATCTTCTCATCGGTGATCCCCGGTGGCTTTATCGTCATCTGCCGCACCCTGTGGTGTGGATGGGCGGCCTGCTGATGGGGCTGGAACGTCTTGGCAATCGACCGGCAACCTCTGATGGAACACGCAGGATTATGGGAGGATTATGCCTCATCGCCTATCTCGGGACGGTCGGCGCTGTCGGTTACGCTCTTCATCTGGTATTTTCCGCCACATCCCATAGCCTGATCAGCGGCCTGGTCTTTGTTCTCTTGTCCAGTATTTTCCTGTCCAGCCGCAGCCTGATTGATCACGTACGAGCCGTTGAACATCCCCTTCGCACCCATGACATTGATGCCGCCCGCCATCAGGTCAGCATGATTGTCGGACGCGACACCACACAGATGAACGCCCCTGCTATAAGCCGCGCCGCCACAGAAAGCCTGGCCGAGAATTTTTCAGACGGCGTGATTGCCCCGGCCTTCTATTTCCTGCTTGCCGGTCTGCCCGGCCTGATCCTTTATAAGGCGCTCAATACCGCTGACAGTATGATTGGTCATAAAAACGACAGATATATGTCTTTTGGCTGGGCCGCCGCCCGTCTTGATGATCTGGCCAATTATATCCCGGCGCGCCTCACCGCCCTGCTCATCATCGGGGCTGCCATCTTTACCGTGAAGGCGTCACCTGCCCGGGCCCTGCATATGGCACAACGCTATGCCCCACAACATCGTTCCCCTAATGCCGGCTGGCCGGAATCGGCTCTCGCCGGGGCACTCGACTTTCGCCTGGGCGGCCCACGCAGTTATCACGGTGAAAACGCCCGGGGTGTATGGCTCGGGGAAGGTCGGGAGAATCTGTCTGATGTTGATATTGATCAATCTATCCGTGTCATTTATCGGGCATTGGTCATCTTCCTGTTTATTTTGACATTTTGGGGAATATTAAACCAATGACACCACGTTTCCATGGCGGCGACCTCCACCGCATCAAACAGACTTATCCGGATGCCCATACCCCCTGGGTTGATCTTTCCACTGGCATAAACCCCTGGGGCTATCCGTGGATGGAAAAATTATCCTCCGAAAGATTATATCAGGCTGGCAACAGGTTGCCGGGTGATAATGACTATGAACGTTGCCGACAGGCCTATGCCCGCTATCTCAACTGCACCGCTGAAAAACTGGTGTTTGGCCCAGGGTCTCAGGCTTTACTGGAAAAGTTGCCCGCCTTGTTTCCTCACAGTGATGTCTATGTGCTCGGTCCAACCTATCAGGAACATGGCCACAGTTGGGACCGCATGGGACATACGGTTCATTTTCTGCCCTATACGGCGGAAAGTCTGTCCATGATCCCAGCTGGAAAGATCATCCAGATCACCACCCCCAACAATCCTGACGGGGCAACAATAGAACCGGCGCAGCTTTACGCTTTCGCCCTGTCCTATACGGCTAAAAATGGCATTCTGGTCATTGACGAAGCCTTCATGGATCTGACACCGGAAAACAGCCTGATCAATTATGACCTACCCGACGGCGTTTTTGTTTTGCGGTCTCTAGGAAAATTCTTCGGCCTCGCCGGATTGCGTCTCGGCGTTCTCCATGCCTCGCCCGGCTTTTGCCAGCGCATGATCAGCCTGTCTGCCTTGTGGAATATTTCCACCCTGACCCTGGAAATCGCCACAACGGCGGTTGCCGACACCGCCTGGATCACCACCACCCACAAAACACTGGCCCGGCAAATGGATCGCCTGTGCGATCTGCTAAAGGGGAGTGGCTATCGCCTTGTAGGGCGGACAGACCTCTACTGCTTTATCACCGGGGACAACATTCCCGAACTGTTTTATCATCTGGCCCAAGCCGGAATTTACACCCGCCGTTTTCATGACCGGCCGGATCATTTACGCTTTGGCCTGGCGCCAACAGAGACCGCCTTCGATCGGCTTAACACACTTTTACAGGATCCCCTCTTATGAGTTCTCAGACAGCTTCAGAAAAAGACATTAACGCCGCCCACACCAAGGCCATGAAGGAACAACAGGCTAAACAAAGGGAAATCGTCAAATCCAAGAAGAAGGCCGATCACAGCCTGCTTCTGGTCAATACCGGCGACGGTAAGGGCAAGTCCACCGCCGCTTTCGGCACCGTAATCCGCGCACTGGGCGTCGGCTGGAATGTCGGTATCGTACAATATATCAAAGGCACCTGGAAAACAGGCGAAAAGGAGTTCTTCAAGCGCTTTGACGATCTGGTGACCCTCCGCGCCATGGGTGAAGGCTTCACCTGGAACACCCAGGACCGGGAACGGGACATCAAAGCCGCCCGCGCCGCATGGGACCTGAGCTGTGAAATGATGCAGAGCGGGGCCTATCAACTGGTGCTGCTTGACGAACTCAATATCGTATTGCGCAATGGTTACCTGCCGGTGGAAGACGTGATCGAACAGGTTAGCAAGCGCCATAAAGACACCCATGTGATCATCACAGGCCGCAACGCCCCTGACGCCCTGATCGAAGTAGCCGATCTGGTCACGGAAATGAAAAAGGTCAAACACCCCTTTGACGCCGGCATCAAGGCAGTTCAAGGTCTCGACTTTTAACGCGGCGTTATACCCTATCTCCGGGTGATGAATTTATCGAAATCGAGCCGGTCCTGCCATTTCATCTGGACCAGCTCCGGGGTATCGGTCTCAAACTTGGGATAGCCGATACACAGGTGGCCGACAAAGGTCCAGTCAGGATCCACATCCATCAGACCGGTCATTTTGTCCGGCGGCAGGATGCTGACCCAGCCGAGGCCGACGCCATAACTGCGCAACAGGAACCACAGCACCTGTATCGCTGCCACCACGGAATAAATTTTTGATTGCGGCATAGAACGGGAACCAAGGTTATAGCCAACCTTCGTCCCCGTATCGGCGAAGACCGAAATTTGCACCGGCGCCTGACGAATGCCTTCCAGCTTCAGCTTGGCATATTTTTCGGCCCGTTCGTTGATATAACTCTTCAGGGCCTTTTCATTTTCCTGTTCAAAATATTCGGCCAGCCGGGCGCGTTTTTCGGCGTCCTCGACAAAAACAAAGCGCCAGGGTTGAGAATTGCCGACAGAAGGCGCGTGGGTCGCCTCTTCCAGACAATCGAGGATAATCTGCTCATCCACCGGATCGGATTTAAAATGCCGCACATCCCGACGCCATTTCGACAGGTCAAATAGTTTCGCGCGGAATTCCTCATCAAAGACAGGGCCAGCCATAATTACTCTCCAAAATTCTGATTCAAGACGACAAGCCGCCACTGCCCCCCCGCATGGGCCTGATCACTATATTGCAGATGGGTCAATGACAGGGGGTCACAGCCGAAGGACAGCGCCTGATCCGGCGTCATGTCCAAAATATGACCGACTATAGCGCGAATAACGCCCGCATGGCTAATGATAATCTGAGGGGTTTCTTTTTCAACATCCTCCTGCTCGGCTAAAAAGTCCCCGACCCTTTGCCAGACCGCCATAAAACTCTCGCCGCCCGCCGGGGTGGTTTCCGCCGCCAGCAGTGACCAGTTGTGCGGCGGCAGATCTTTTATCTTTTGCCACAATTCATCAAAACTGAGCCCGAACCAGTCCCCGAAATCCTGTTCTTCCAGTCGCGCGTCTTCCCGCATCTTGACCGTATCCGGCATGCGGTCCCCTAACGCCCTGGCCGTCATAATGGCCCGCAACAGAGGGCTGGTGACCCATTGTCCCTGTTCCGGCAACTGTGCCGCCAGGCGATCCAGGACCGCGGTCTGGGACAGGTCCGCCGGCTCATCCCCGGATCGATACAGCTTTTCCTGCGCCCCGAGCACCGGCGCATGACGGATGAGATACCAGTCCCTGATCATCATGGTCAACTCCGCCACACGGATAGGATACAAATCAGCATCGCAATCTCGCTGACCTGCTGTGCCGCGCCCAACACATCACCGGTATGTCCGCCGATCTGGCGGTGACTGATAAAACTGACCACCGCCAAAGCGCCCAGCCCCGTCAACAGCACCGGGAACACATAATTTAACGGCAGCAACAGAAAACTGATCGCCAGACAGAAAAGGCCCGCGACGACCATTTGTACCCGGCTCGGCACCCCTGCCGCCGTGCCGGTGCCTTCCTCACGTGCCGGTTTCATAAAACGCAACAAACACAAAATGCCATAGCGACTGACGGTGCCGGTCACCAGAAACGCAATGATCGCGAAAGACAGATTTAAGGAACCGACGGCGAAAACCCGCAAGATCAGAGCGCTAAAAACCGCAAGACTGCCATAAGTACCCACCCGGCTATCGCGCATGATATCAAGCTTTCTGTCCCGCCCGAAACCACCCCCAAAACCATCCGCCACATCGGCAAGGCCGTCTTCATGAAACGCCCCGGTCAGAAAAATCATCGCCAGAAAGCCGAGACAGGCGGCAATCACCGACGGTAATTGCGCCAGAATGGCGAGAAAAAACACGCCTGCACCGACAAAGGATACGACAAATCCCACCAACGGGAAGGCCCACAGGCTGCGGGTCATATCCGGCGGCAGTGGCGTGAGAAAACGCAACGGCACCGGAATACGGGTCAGCAGAATAAAGGCCGACGCCAGATCACAGAGCCAGCCCTTCGGCCCAGTTGGATAAATTTCTTTGACCTCTGCCGACTGCAATGCCCTAGTCATGTTCACTTACCCCTGCTTCGGCGAAAGTCGCCATGCCGTTATGAACCGCGACCGCCGCCTGCAGCACCATCAGCGCCACGGCCGCGCCACTGGCTTCCCCGAGCCGCATGTCCAGATCAAGAATCGGGCGTTTCCCAAGGATTTCAGACAACACCCGGTGCCCCGGCTCCCGCGAGAGATGGGCGACCTGGCAATGATCCAGCGCCGCTGTCGCCCCCGTTGTCAGCACCGCCGCTGCCGCCGTACAAATATAACCGTCAAGGATCACCGGAATGCCGCGTTCCCGGGCACAGATTACAGCCCCCGCAATTGCCGCCAGTTCCCGCCCGCCAAGTCGCCGCAGGATTTCAAACGGGGATGTTAACATATTATCATGACAGGACATGGCCTGTTCAATCAGATTGATTTTATAGTCCAGCCCGGACTGGTCAAGGCCGGTTCCCGGACCGGTCCAGTCCTTCACCGCTCCACCAAAGCAGGCCGCCGACAAGGCCGCCGCGCTGGTCGAATTTCCAATTCCCATTTCTCCAAGCAATAGAATATCAGCCGTTTCCGGAACCGCATCGCGCCCGACCTGAAGCGCACGGGCGCAATCTTCCGCCGTCATCGCCGGGCCCTGGGACAAATCATCCGTTGGTCGGTCAAGCTCCAGCGCCACAACTTTCAGCACGGCGCCACTCACCCGACAGAGCTGATTGATCGCCGCCCCGCCCTGTTCAAAATTCATCACCATCTGCGCCGTCACCTCGGCAGGATACGCCGAAACGCCTTTGGCGGCGATGCCATGATTTCCGGCAAAGACCAGACAGTAGGCGTCCGCGACTGACGGCGCGTCCCGACCCTGCCAGCTGGCCAGCCAAATCGCCAACTCTTCCAGATGGCCGAGAGATCCCTGCGGTTTGGTGAGGCTGTTCTGACGCGCCCGGGCCTGATCACCAATGGTCTGGTTACAGGTCGGCAAATCAATGAGCATACGGGTCAGGTCCTCCGCGGTGAATATTATCTGATCTGCCATGTCGCGCCTTTATTGTTGAGGATTACCGTCTCTTTTCATGCATAGCGACAAGCCTGCCGCCATGAAATGAACATCATGGGCAAGACGCGCCACCGCCTGATTAAGCCGCCCGGCGTCATCGCGGAAATCCCGCGCCATTTTATTCTCCGGTACGATACCAAGTCCCACCTCATTGGCAACAAAAATCACCGGGCCCTTAATGTTTTTCAACGCCGCCAGCAGATCCTCACAATAAGCTTCCACATCGCCGTCGCGACACATGATATTGCTCAGCCACAGGGTCAAGCAATCGACCAGAATAACCCGATCTGTCGCCGCTGTCTCTGACACCACGCGGGCAAGGTCGAGAGGTTCCTGAATCGTGATCCAGCGGTCTTCCCGACGTTTTTGATGATCGGCAATGCGCGCCGCCATTTCTGCGTCATGGGCTTCGGCTGTCGCGATATAATAGAGTTTTTTGCCACTGTCTTCGGCCAGTCTTTCAGCGAAGCTGCTTTTGCCGGATCGCGCGCCTCCGATCACCAATGTTATCGCCTGTTCCGTCATGCCGGCCCCTTTACGTCTGATGCAACAGCTCCAGAAATCTGATTGCCGCGTTCAGTTCGCTTTTCATATTATCCTGCCGGGTTTTGGCCTCATCGTCCAGCCCCCATTGGTCGATCTGATAATTTTCATCCAGTTCCGCCGCCGCCCAGGCCTCTTCCGCCGTCAGATTATTCCCCAGCACATTCAGGCCAATGGAAACCGACCCGCACAGTGTTGTGATATTGTAAAAAGCCATCAGGGTGAAATCATCAAGCCCGGTGATATGGTCGCGGAATTTATCCATCTCGCTGTCGTCCTGCGCCACATGGATAATGCCGGTGGTGCTTTTCAGTGCAATATCATGGCTTTGCAATACCCAGTCTAGCAACGGCTGCCACAGCGTCTCCTGACGCACCACCAGATCGGCGGGGTAATCGGCGCGATAACATAATAAATCTGTTCCGGCATATTTGACCAGTTCATCCTCCAGATCAGCACGCCGCGCCCCGACCCGGTCAATGGCGGTATTCTGCATCTTGGTGATCAGCATACTCGCGGGCTTGATCTCGTCGCCTTGTGCATTCCATTCGGCGCAGATCGCCTCGGCGATCGCCCGGTTGGGGCAAATATTTTGGCGTTTTTCCGGTGTTTTGACCGACCGCCCGTCCAGTTTCACAACATAACCGGACCCGTCTTCTTCTACCGTGGCCTGTTTAAAAAAGCGTTTCATTCAAGCCTCCAAAACTCTGTGTAAATCAGAAATATGGTCAAGGATATGATGCGCCCCCGCCTGTTGCAATACGGCCCGTTCATGATAGCCCCAGGAAACGCCGACAGCCTTGACCTCTGCCGTCCGCGCCATTTCCATATCAAAGGTGGTGTCGCCAATCATCCAGGTCTGGTCAGGAGACACCCCCACATCCTTCATGGCGTTATGCAGCATGGAAGGATGCGGTTTCCCCGGTCCGTCATCCGCCGTATTCAGGGTCAGGAAATAATCACTGAGTCCATGATTTTCCAGAGTAGACAGTAATCCGCGTTTGGATTTTCCCGTGGCGATACCAAGAAGATATCCCTTGTCATTCAACTGATCCAGAACATCCGCCACCCCGTCATAGAGCGGTTCTTCATAATCTTTCTGCAAACGCAGCTGTTGAAAACGCTCTATAAAAACGTCTTTCAAAGCGAGATGGGTTACCGCGGCTTCTGCAGGGTGGCAGACCTCGATCGCCTGATGTAGGGACAGCCCAACGATTTGCCGCACAGCCTCATCCCCGGGGTAGACCACATCACACGCCCCACAGGCAGTCTGCATGGCGTCAATAATCATATGCTGACCGTCCACCAGAGTGCCGTCGCAATCAAATACAATCAGTTTCATCGGGCGTCGTCATCCCGTTCAAAAGGATCACTACGGTCGTCGGTGTCAAAACCGAACATGTCCCAGCTTTCTTTCATATGGCGCGGTAGTTCGGCCGTGATCTGCAGCAGGCCCCCATCCGGGTGATCAATGTCAATACTGCGGGCGTGCAAATGTAGTTTCTTACTCACTGCCCCATCCAGAAAGGCGTCTTTACCGCCATATTTACCGTCACCGACAATCGGGGTGTCCAGCACGGTGGCATGCACGCGGATCTGATGGGTGCGTCCGGTTACCGGCTTAAAGGCGACCCAGCTTGTGGCGCGCAATGCGCTGTCCATGACATGAAAGTCCGTCACTGCTTTTTTGCCTTTGTCAGCAACCATCATACGTTCCCCGTGTGTACCCGGTTCCTTGTCCAGTGGCGCATTAATGGTGCCCTCGCTACGTTCCGGGCGGCCCACAACCAGCGCCCAGTAAATCTTCTTGGTCTTACGGTTCCGGAAAGATTCGGTCAGGCTTTTCGCCGCGGCGCTGGTCCGGGCGATGACCAGAACACCACTGGTGTCCTTATCAAGCCGATGCACCAGCTTCGGGCGTTCCGGATTATCGCCCTGCAGACAATCAAGATAGCCATCCACATGGCGGGTGATCTTGCTGCCGCCCTGCACCGCAAGACCGGGCAGTTTGTTAAGCACAATGACGCTGTTGTCCTGATAGATCACCATATCGTGGATCGCACGGCTTTCTTCCTTGGTAAAGGATTTGCGCCCCAGCTGTTCGGGCCGCGGCTTACCGGCGTTGGGATTGACACCCAGGGGAGGAATGCGGATTTCCATACCTTCTTCAAGGCGGGCGCTGGCTTTGACCCGCTTGCCGTCAATGCGGATCTGACCGGTGCGCAGCAGTTTGGACAGCCGTCCAAATCCGAGATCCGGGTAATTGACTTTAAACCATTTATCAAGCCGCCAGTCATTTTCAAAGGTCTGGACTTTTTGGTGGGTTACACCCGACATACTATTTCCTAAATTTATAGCCTGCCTTTGACCGCATAGCGCAGTACCGCAGGAATTTCTGCCCCCTCTTACGCCAAATAACGCCCGGCGTAAAGCCCCATGAACAGGGCTGCAACCCCAAAGAACAACGACCCGAGACCATATAATGCCGCCTGGGTAATTTCATGACGCTCGACCATCAGGCCGACTTCAAGCGAAAAGGCAGAAAATGTCGTAAAACCGCCAAGAATGCCGGTAATCAGAAATCCCTGCCAGCTGTGGGACAGGTTATAGCGGCTGGCCAGAAGCGTGACAATCAGACCAATCGCAAAAGAACCGATGATATTGACTGAAAGTGTGCCCCAGGGAAAGCCCGGGCCCATGATCCGCAACATCGCCTTGCCGACCAAAAAACGTCCCGTCGCGCCCAATGCCCCGCCCAACGCCACGGCAAAAATCATATTCATCCTCACTGCCTCCACATAAAACACCTTCGCGCGATCATAATGCTCCCGCCCCTCCTAAGTCCAGCATTCAATCGTTCACGCTTTTATCATGCAGAACGTCAAAGTGGTTATTGCAAGATGATCCACAACATGGCATGATTAGGGTATAATTATCAGGCAGATAAATACCGGGGACACAAAGATGATACTTTTGAATTTCTTTCTGAAAAAACTGATCCAAGAAGGTACTTTACACGTTATTGACGTTAAAGGGCGCACCTACAGCTATCGTGGCACAGCAACACCTGAAGTCACCATCCGCCTTCATGACAGGTGGCTGCCGTTTAAGATATTCCTCAAGCCCGATCTGCGGCCCGGGGAAGCGATCATGGACGGCACCTTAACCATCGAAGACGGCAAAACGGTATTTGATTTCCTCAATCTGGTGACCAAGAATATGGAATGGCGGCGCAATAACCCCATGCATTTCACCGGCGGCGACCCCTACAGTCGTTTCAAAAGCTGGATAAGTCAGATCAATCCGGCCGGACGCTCACGCCAGAATGTCGCCCATCATTATGATTTGTCAGGCAAACTTTATGATCTGTTCCTGGATGCCGACCGTCAATATTCCTGCGCCTATTTCAGAACACCTGAAGACACTCTGGAACAGGCTCAGGAAAACAAGAAAAGCCTGATCGCCGCCAAACTTCTGCTGGATAAACACCACAAGGTGCTCGATATCGGCTGCGGCTGGGGCGGTCTCGCGCTGCATATCAACCAGACATCCGGCGCCCATGTCACCGGGGTAACCCTGAGCAAGGAACAATATGACCTCGCCTGCAAGCGCGCCGAAGACCGGTCCGTCAGCGACATGGTACAGTTCAAGTTCCAGGATTACCGCAGTCTTACTGAAAAATTCGACAGGGTGGTTTCTGTTGGCATGTTCGAACATGTCGGTCGACGCCAATACAAGACCTATTTTGACAAGGTTTATGACAGCCTGACAGATGATGGTGTCGCCTTGATCCATACCATCGGACGGGCGGACGGGCCGGGTTCCACCGATCCCTGGACCCTGAAATATATTTTCCCTGGCGGCTACGCCCCGAGCCTGTCTGAAATTGCCCCGATTATAGAGAAATCAGGACTGTATATCACTGACATGGAAGTCTGGCGCCTGCACTATGCCGATACATTGCGGGAATGGCGCCTACGCACCTATAAGAATCGGGACACCATCGTCGAATTATATGACGAGCGCTTCTTCCGCATGTGGGATTTCTATCTGTCCAGCGCCGAATGCGCCTTCCGCCATCTCGGCCATGTGGTCTTCCAGCTGCAATTGGCGAAACGGCAGGACGCCGTCCCGCTCACCCGGGAATATCTTCTTCAGGATACAGACATCAAGCAAGAAATCCCTCCGCTTGAGCCCCCCCTGAAGAATGTTGCCAATCAATAGAAAGACACTTTTAAATCCGGGCAAAAAACCGCATCGCGGCTATTTTTCTCGCAATCTGAAAACAAATGCTATATGTTAGCGCATTCTGATGTAATATTGATTATGAGTAAAGCGTAATGTCTGTGCCCATTTATCTTCTGCCCGCGACGTTTATTGATAGCGATGCCGCCAATGTGGGGGCTTATGCCTATGAAACCACGCTCGGGATCGAAGATGACATTGACCGCATCATTGCGCTGTACCGGCGTATACGCGATGACATCCCCTATACCCCGTATCTCGATTATAATGATCCGCAAGTATTTAAGGCCAGCTGGGCATTGGAAGAAGGAATCGGTTTCTGCATCTCCAAAGCCGCCCTGCTAGCCGCCTGCGCCCGGGCTCTGGGCATTCCGGCCCGGCTCGGTTTTGCCGATGTGCGCAATCATATGACCAGCGCCCGGCTACGGCAATTCGTCGGCGGAGATGTCATGAGATGGCATGCCTTTGCAGAACTTTTTCTCAAGGGAAAATGGGTCAAGGCGACACCAGCCTTCAATATCGGCCTGTGTGAAAAATTCGGCATCAAGCCGCTCGAATTTAACGGCACGGAAGATTCGATCTTTCACCCGTTCACCCAGGACGGTCAGCAGCATATGGACTATATCCGTGAACGCGGCAGTTTTAGCGATGTGCCGCTGGATCACATTATGACCTGCTTCCGGGCGGAATGTCCGCAAATTTTCAACAGCGCGTTTGTCCAGGGCGACTTTGCCGCCGAAGGCGCAGCGGAAGCCAAAGCCTCCTGAACTCTATTCCGAACGCAGCTTGTTCCAATACTCAAGACGTTTCTTGATCTCACGTTCAAAGCCGCGTTCTTTCGGGCCGTAAAACGCCTCTCGCGCCAGACCATCGGGGAAATAATTCTGACCTGAGAAACCTTCCGCCGTATCATGATCGTAGGCATAGCCCTTGCCGTACCCCAGATCCTTCATCATCTTGGTCGGCGCATTGAGAATATGCATCGGCGGATTGAGGGAGCCGGTGGATTTCGCTGCCTTGCCGGCTTTCTTGAATGCCATATAGGCCGCATTTGATTTGGGTGCCGTTCCCAGGTAAATCACCGCCTGCGCCAGATTGAGATCACCTTCGGGGGATCCCAGAAATTCATAGGCATCCTTCGCCGCCAATGCCTGCACCAAGGCGTTAGGGTCCGCAAGCCCGATATCCTCTGCCGCAAAACGCACCAGTCGCCGCAGGATATACATAGGGTCTTCCCCGCCCGCCAGCATACGCGCCATCCAGTAAAGCGCCGCATCGGTATCCGATCCGCGCAGGGACTTATGCAGGGCGGAAATAAGGTTGTAATGGCCTTCCCGGTCCTTGTCGTAAACTGGCGCCCGTTTTTGCAAGATCTTCAGCAAGCCCGCCGCATCAAGAGTTTCTTCAAATTCAAGACTGAGCAGAATATCGGTCAGATTGAGCAGATAACGCCCGTCACCGTCCGCCATACTGTGCAACATCTGGCGCGCCTCATCCGTCACCGGCAGCCTTTTTTCTTCCAACCGTTCAGCACGACTGAGCAGCTCCCCCATCGCCTCATCGTCCAGACGGTTCAGCGTGAGAACCTGTAGCCGTGACAGCAGCGCCGCATTGAGTTCGAACGACGGGTTTTCCGTTGTTGCCCCCACCAGAATGATCGTCCCGTCTTCTACATATGGCAGAAAGCCGTCCTGCTGTGAGCGGTTGAAACGATGGATTTCATCAACAAACAGCAACGTGCCTTTACCTGTCTTGCGGCGCCCCGCCGCTGCCTCGAAACATTTTCGCAAATCGGCCACACCGGAGAATACCGCCGAAATCTGTTCAAAGTATAAATCCGTCTGATCCGCCAGAAGCCGGGCCATTGTGGTCTTTCCGGTTCCCGGCGGGCCCCAGAAGATCAAGGACGTCAATCGCCCCGCCGACAGCATACGCCCGATCGGCCCGTCAGGTGCAATCAGATGGTCCTGCCCCACCACTTCATCAAGTGTCTTGGGCCGCAATTTATCGGCCAGGGGGCGCGGCGCGCCCTCTTCCAATCCCGCTGATGTGAACAGGTCTGTCATATTTTTTTCCTTAGCGGCAATAACTGTTGCCGCGGGCACGAATTACACATTCGATCAACCGTCCGCTGCGACTTACCGTGAAACTGATGTTTACAGGGGCATCGTCCAACGCCGCCTTGATCTGCTTGACGCGCGTGACCTTGTCGCCGTTAACTTCCTTAAAGATATCGCCACTTCTGAGGCTGGTGCGCTGCATGACGCTGCGTGAAACCTCGAGAACGATCACCCCTTTCTCATAGACGTTCACGCCTATTTCATCCGCATAGGCCGGCGACAGGTTAGCCAGTTTTGTCCCGGACAGCAGATGTTTGCCTTTCAGAGTCGTGATATTGCGCGGTGGATCTTCCGGCGCGGCCTCCAACGGCACCCACAGGGTCTTCGTATTATCGCCACGGACGATTGCTAATGGAATACGCCCTCCTACTGGCTCCAGGCCAATGTAATACCGCAATGCCTGAGGGCTGGAGACATCCTTACCGTCAATGCTGACAATAACGTCGCCCTGCTCCAGTCCGGCTTTATCCGCCGGCCCTTCAGGATAAATGTCGTCCACCAACACACCGCCGGGACGATCAAATCCAAGACTGTCGGCAATATCCGCCGTCACCATCTGCCCCCCGGCCCCAAACCAAGGGCGCACGACCTTGCCCTGTGACAAGGCGGAAGATACAACATAGCGCACCATATTGGCCGGGATCGCAAAACCGATGCCGTTCGATCCGCCAGAGCGGGAGAAAATAGCCGTATTGATTCCAATCAGTTCGCCGTCCATACCGATCAGCGCTCCCCCACTGTTACCAGGGTTAACCGCCGCGTCGGTCTGGATAAAAAACTGATAATCATTGCTGCTGACCTGGGTCCGCGCAAGAGCCGAGACAATGCCGCTGGTCACCGTTTGACCGACGCCAAAAGGATTGCCAATGGCCAGCACAAGATCGCCAACCTCTGCCTGATCGGAATCCGCAAACGTCAAGGTTGGTAAAGGCTCTCCCGCCGTATCAATACGCAAAACCGCAAGATCTGTGCGTTCATCAAGCAAAATGACTTTCGCGTCGAATTCCCGTTTATCGGCCAGCGCCACCGTGATTTCGTCGGCCCCGTTCACCACGTGATGATTGGTCACCACCACCCCGTCCGCCCCGACAATCACCCCGGAGCCAAGCGAGCGTTCCACCCGTTCCCGCGGCGCACCGGTAAAGCTGTCCCCAAAGAACCGCTGGAAGAAAGGATCATTGGCGAACGGCGACAGGTTGCGCGATCTCACCACCCGCTTGGTATAGATATTCACCACAGCCGGGGCCGCCCGTTTGACAACCGGCGCGTAGGATAGCTGTACCTCTGCCTGCGATGAAGGTACTTTACGTTCAACGGCACTGCCCGACGCAACGCCCAAAACAAGGCTTGCCATAACAATGTTGAAAAAAGTTATGCTGATTTTTTTCATTCTTGATCCTGTTGTGTTTGTCATCAGTGGTACTCCCTGCCCGGAAGCCATTTAAAATCTTGCTTTTGCATAGGTTTCACGTTCAATATTATAGACCTGTACCGTAAGCTCAATCGCGCCAAGTTTCAATGATTTGAGCTGCATCAGGATCGCATCTGTAAGGCTGCTTTTCTGCGCCACCGTACGGCCAGACAAAATATGTGCTGTGATATTGATGAACCGGTTTTCCCCTGTACCAATCTGATAATCTTCGTAGGCTCTCACCCGAATCTTGATGTCATCAGTGGTAAACAGGCCCGATTGCACCGCGCCGCCGAATGCCTTTTCAATCAGCTGCCCTGGCGTCAGTTGCGGTTCCAGGTCTTTGGCATATTCAATCACGAGATGGGGCATGGAGGAAAGATCCTTATCCTAATTATACAGGTTCCTGTTTTACCCGAAGAACGCCCGGCAGAAAAGAGCCTGGCAGCAGATTTGCGTAATTCAATTGAAAAAACATTCAAGAGCGCTTATGCCAGTAAGGGTTCGGTTAAATAGAATAAGCAATATCATGGCAAAACTATGGAAGAGTTGATTAACGGGCTAGGCCTGATCGGAATTGCAGTTTTCGCCATCAGTGGCGCCCTCGCCGCCATGCGTCAGGAAATGGACGCCTTCGGTCTGGTGGTTATCGCCACGGTCACCGCCATTGGCGGCGGCACCATTCGCGACATCATTCTTGATGTGCCGGTATTCTGGGTGCAGGACCCCATGTCGCTGTATATTGTCATCGCCATGGCTGCCATTACCCCTTTCTGGGGCCGGATGCTGGAAAGCCGGATGAGTATTCTGGTGCTCGCGGATGCGTGTGGTCTCGCACTTTTTGCCGTAACCGGCACGGAAAAGGCGCTTAATTTCGGCGCAACACCCTTGGTTGCGGTTATGATGGGCGTGATGAGCGCCGCTGCTGGCGGCATGATCCGTGACGTGTTGTGCAATGAGGTCCCTTTGGTATTGAAAAAAGAGCTGTATGCCCTGCCCGCCATCATTGGCGGTGCCTGTCTTGTTCTTCTGCATATGGCGGGGTTCGATCAAAAGCTGAATATTACGCTGGCCTGTATGATCACTCTCAGCATTCGGCTGATAGCGATCAAATATTCCCTGTCCCTGCCCCCTGTTGAAAAGAGATAATATGCGTTTGACTGTTTTGATACTGCTTAGCCTGGGACTCAGCGCCTGCGATACCGCGCCAGACCTGACCCCTTTGCAGGACACCTGTCGACAAATTGCCCTCGGGCGCATCAAGCATCCGGACAGTTACGAAGGTAAAACCGTGCAGGATGAGCATTACCCCGACGCGAAGATCACCACCAATCTCGGTTTTACAGCATGGAATGGCTATAAGGTGCCTGTGCCCTACAGCATCGCCTGCAGCTTTCAGCAGGGTCCACGCACAACCGCACCGACATTACTGAACATCCACTGGAATGGTCGCCCGATCCGCCAGACCGAACTGGATGAAATCCGCGCCGCTTTTAACCTCGGGTAAAAACCTTTTTCCCCAAAAAAAACCGGGCCTGAAATATCAGACCCGGTTTCAAAATCTATAGCGTAAAGCAGGCTTAATGCAGCTGGCTGTCCAGTTTCTCGATATCGGATTTGATCAAAGCGTCGCGATCGGCTTTTTTCATATTATCCGCAATCAATTCACGGGCCGCCGCACCGGCAACACTGACCGCAACCTGCTGAATTTCCTTCAGAGCGTTGGCTTCAGCCTGGGCGATCTTCTGCTCGGCAAGTTTGGTCCGGCGCGAGATCATCTCGTCGATATGAACTTTGGCTTCACCGGCCAACAATTCAACTTCGGCTTCCGCTTGTGCAAGAAGCTTGGCCGCGGTTTTTTCCGCGTCGCGCTGTTCCCGCTGATATTTCGCCAGTAGAGAAGAGGCTTCTTCCCGCAAGGTCTGGGCGTTATCAAGCTGTGCCGCAATCTCTTCAGATTTCTCGTCCAGCATCTTGCCAACCATCCCTGGAATTTTCTTCCAGATGATCAGCAGGAAAAAGACAATAATCGCGGTCCCAACCCAAAAGGAAGGATCCTGATAGAAGTGATCATATCCGTGATGAGCTACTTCGGCATGTCCTGTTTCCGCGACAGTTTCCGCAGCGTGACTTTGATCAGCCATTACGCAGTCTCCTTCATGTCGGCGAATTTGGCATCTACGGCCTTGGCGACAGTCTTGTCATCAAGGTCAAGACCGGACACAGAGGCAACGACGTCTTTACAAACGTCCGCCGCCATTGCCCGAACCTGCTCAAGCGCCTGGTCCTTGGCAGCAGAGATCTTCTCTTCCGCTGCCGCAGCCTCGCCGCCCAGCTTTTCGCTCAACTTGTTGTATTCCGCTTCCACGTCAGCCTTGATGGCTTCCCGCTTGGCGGCAACAGTTGATGCGGCTTTCGCACGGGCATCTTCCAGCGCCTTTTCATGGGCTTCCCTGGCGGCGTCCGCCTGGGCTTGCAATTTTTCCGCTTCTTCCAGGTCGGATACGATCCGGTCCTGTCGTCTTTCCAGTACCTCGGCGATCTTCGGGGCGGCCTTCAGTGACATGAACAGATAAATCAGTCCAAAAATCACAGCCAGCCAGAAAATCTGCGGCAGAAAAACTGCGGGGTCTAATTGTGGCATTGTCTTCTCTCCTTGATCCTGTTTTACAGAGGATCAGGCCTGTACAAACAAAATATTAAGAATGAAATTCTTAAAACTTAGCCGAACAGGATGATGAAGGCGATAACCAGACCAAACAGACCAGTCGCTTCAGCCAGGGCAAAACCAAGCATCGCACGACCGAAAACAGGTCCGGCAGCAGCAGGGTTGCGGATGGCGGCGGAAACGTAACTACCGAAGATGTTACCAATACCGATACCAGCACCAATCAAAGCGGAACAAGCCAAACCGGCCCCGATCATTTTTGCAGCTTCTACTTCCATTTTAACTTCCTTTTATTTTATAAAAATTAACTATCTAAATTCAGGTTTATTTCCACATCGCCTTTGGTCAGCAAGACCTAGTGCAAATGCAGGGCATCATTCAAATACATACATGTCAGAATGGCGAACACATATGCTTGCAGACAGGCGACCAGAAGTTCCAGACCTGTCAGAGCGACGATAAAGACGAACGGGACAACCCCAAGAACGCCCAGGGCGACGACAAAGCCGCCGAAAACTTTCAGCATCGTATGTCCTGCCACCATATTGGCGAACAGACGAACTGACAGACTGATCGGGCGGGACAGATAAGACACCAGCTCAATGACCACCAGCAATGGCATCAGAGCAAGAGGCGCCCCTTCCGGCACGAACAGCTTGAAAAATTTAAACCCGTGTTTGGCCAGACCGATCAGGGTCACACCGACAAAAACAAACCCCGCCATAGCGAAGGTCACCGCGATATGACTGGTGACGGTAAAACCAAGATAAGGGATCATTCCCATCAGGTTGGCAAACAGGATGAACATAAACAGGGTAAAGATGAAGGGGAAATATTTCCGCGCCTCACGCCCGGCCGCATCCTGCAGCATATTGGCGACAAATTCGTAACACATTTCCACGCTAAGCTGCCAGCGGCCCGGCACCATGGCGCTTTTCCGCATACCACCGATCATAAAGATCATAATGGCAATAACCGTAAGCCCCATAAAGAGAGAGGAGTTAGTGAAAGAAATATCATATTCACCCAGCTGAAGCGGGATAAGTGTCTTGATCTCAAATTGTGCGAGCGGACTAGCCACTATATTATCCTTCTTTACTATTTGCCTGATCGGCTTCACTTCGTTGACGGGCTTCCCTGGCTTCTATCTGCCGCGCGGCCCGCATCACATTAAAAATCCCGGCCCCAAGGCCGATAAATATAAATCCGATCAGCATCCAGGGCTTTGTCCCGAACCATTTGTCCAGAAACCAGCCAATCGCAAAACCTACGAGCAGCCCCGACACCAATTCCGCCACAAGACGCATCGCAATCCCGTAAGCGTGTGATTCGTTCACACCGTCGCTCGCCTTCGGTTGAGCGGCCTTCCGTGCGTCCCGAACCCGGGCACGAAGACTTTCTGATGATGGCTCTTTTTCTGAAGAGCTGTCACGATCTTCCATTAAGGCGATCCTTCATCTCGTACCCATAAAATTGACAGCAACATAGTTTCTGCTCATTTGCCTGTCAAGAACCAAAAACACTAACCGTACGATCCTTTTTGCAGTGCGCAACAGGTTGTATTTAAACTGTAAAAGAATTCTTGTGAAATAAACACTTTTCGCAGAAGACCTGTTTGTTTAGGCCAATACAGAATCACCCGGCGCGATTGAGGCCCTCTCCCGCATGCGCTCCGCACTTTCCAGGTCGACAGATACCAGTTGTGACACGCCCCTTTCCGCCATCGTGACCCCGAACAACCGGCTCATCCGTGACATGGTCACCGCGTTATGGGTAACAATCAGGAACCGGGTAGCGGTATTTTCCGCCATTTCATCCAGCAGATCACAGAATCGCTCCACATTGGCGTCATCCAGCGGCGCATCGACTTCATCAAGTACGCAGATCGGCGACGGGTTGGTCATGAAGACGGCAAAGATCAGCGACAAAGCGGTCAGGGCCTGTTCCCCCCCGGACAACAGGCCAAGATTTTGCATCTTCTTGCCCGGTGGGCTCGCCATGATCTCCAGCCCCGCATCCAGCGGATCGTCGGATTCGGTCAGTTCCAGATGGGCTTCGCCCCCCCCAAACAGGGTGGTAAATAGATGCTTAAAATGCTCATTGACCTCGTCAAAGGCTTTGAGGATTCGGGCGCGCCCTTCCCGGTTCAGGTCAGAAATTGACCGCCGCAGCGCCGCAATCGCCTGTTCCAGCTCCTGGCGTTCCTTGACCGACAGTTCCAGCTGTTCACTGATGGTGGTCAATTCACTTTCCGCCCGCAGGTTCACCGCCCCCAGCCGTTCCCGTTCGCCGCGCAATCGTTCCAGACGGTGCAAGGTCTGTTCCGGGTCCGGCAGATCCTGAGCCTCTTCCAGTTCCGCCAGCCCGCGCAGAAGATTGGGTTGGCAGTCGAATTCATCCAGAATACGGCGTTTCAGATGGGTTTCCTGTTCCTCGAACTGTTCAAGGTTCGTTTCAAGACGGACTTTCTGCTCGCGGACCTCGGCAAGCTTCTTTTGTATTTCCCGGCCTTCTTTTTCTTTGCCCGCTACCTGATCCTCACAATTAAGCAACGCCGTCGCCGCCGCTTGCCGACCGCCTTCCGCTTCATTGATCAGGTGATTAAGCTTGCGCCGTTCCTCGACAATTTCCCCCGGTCGATTTTCCAGAGATTTAAGTTCCGCCGCCGTGCGGTTTCGCCGATCCTGAAGATCTTTTAAATGGCCATCGACATTATCTATTCTCAGTTTCCAGGCGGTGAGTTCGGTCTCGATTTGCACCAAACGATCCCGGCGGGCATCAGACTGGGAAATAAAACTGTCATGATTAAACCGGGCTTCCGACAAAGCCTTGCGCCGTTCTTCCACCGCTTCGCGGGTTTTGAGAATTTCAAGACCCAGATCTTCCAATACCGGCAGGGCTTTCAGGTTATCCCCCAGTTCACGTACCCGTGCCTGCATCTGATCCATTTCTTCAACCAAATGCCCCAATCGATCTTTCAGGGCGCTTTCCTCGGACTGGTGCCGGGTCGCCTGTTTTTCCGCCTCGGTCAGGCTACGCCGGGCAGCGGCAGCTTTTTCTTCCGCCTGTTGCCAGGCCTTGCGGGCATCCCTGTTTTCCTGCTTGACCGTCTCGGCCTCTTCCTGAATCTGATGACGTACCTCCCGGGCGGCGCCGACCTCTTCCTTGCGGGCGGCGTATTCTTCCAGCAAGGTTGCCAGTCGGTTCTTTTGTTTCAGCCGCACCGCCGCCGTGCTCGGCGCGTCCGGCGAGACACACAGCCCATCCCACCGCCATAAGCCGCCCTGCAAACACACCAGTCTCTGTCCAGGCTTTAACTGCGGCAGCAGAGACAGTGCCTCCTGCTCATGCTCAACCACCCCGATCTGCGCCAGACGCCGGTTAAGAACAGCCGGTCCCGTCACATGGGCCGACAGCGACGCAACCCCTGCCGGCAGGTCCTGGCCGCGTTCATAGGCGGCAAGCTGTCGCCAGTGAACCTTTGCCGTCACATCATCCGATGCTTCCAGATCTTCATCAAGCGCTGCGCCCAATGCGGTTTCATATCCCGGCGTCACCGCCAGTTTTTCCATGACCGGCGTCCCCGTCGCCTCACCATCATCAAGCAGCAGTTCTTCCAACCCCTCCTTCTCCGCCTGAATACGCGCCAAACGGCCCTGAAGAGACTGTAAAATCTCTCTGGCGTCCTGTTCTTTCTGCTGAAAAAGCTGCCGTTTATCTTCGGCTTCCCGCGCCTTCGCCGACAGATGGGTAATGGCATTTTCGGATGTCGCCAGATTATTTTCTGCATTCGACAGCGCCTGGGTGAACAAATTATTGCTTTCCAGCCGCACCAGCCGTTCTTCAATGGTGGTGCGCTGCTCCGCCAGGAAGCGCAATCTTTCGTCAGCTTCTTGCAAATTGCGGGTCAGGTTATTTTTGTCGGCGGTCTGCTGGGCCTGTTTCTGGGTCAATTCTTCCAGTTTCCATTCGGCCTCCAATGTTGCCGATTGCTTGGCATTCAGATGTTCCGCCAACTCGTCCACATTGCCCGTCTGGTTTTCCACTTGCGCCAGCAGGTCCTTCTTCTCCGCCTGAAGGCGTTCCAGAATCGACGCCGTATCTTTAATTACGGCGCGTTCGCGCTGTTCATCCTGATCAATCTGACTGAGCAAGTCCTGCAACTTTCCCTGGGTTTCCTGCAGCCTGTGTTCTTCCCCGTCAAGCCCGTCCCGCGCCACAGTAATCCGGTGCAGTTTCGCCGCGAGCTCTGCTTCCGCCTGTCGCAAGTCCGGCAGTTTGGCGGTTTCTATGGCCTGTTCCCGGTTATGCCGGCCAAGATCCGTGGTGATCGCCGCCACCTGAACCACCACATCACGCAGCCCTTTATCCGCCTGTTGCTTCTGGTCCTGAATCGCCCGCCATTCCATATAATTGATCAGGGCCTGCAGGGTACGAATCTCCGCGCTGATCTTCTTGTAGCGGGTCGCCTGTCGGGCCTGCTTTTGCAAGCCCTTGATCTGGTCGGTAAGCTGCAGTTCAATATCAGCCAGTCGCTCCAGATTATGCTCTGCCGACCGTAGTTTACTCTCGGCTTCCTTGCGCCGGGAATGCAAGCCGCTGATGCCAGCGGCTTCTTCCAGCACCTTGCGGCGTTCCTTGGGTTTGGCGTTGATCAGGCTGCCGATGCGGCCCTGACTGACCAGTGACGGCGAATGGGCGCCGGTTGAGGCGTCGGCAAACAGAAGCTGGACATCCTTGGCCCGCACGTCCTTGCTGTTCAGACGATATGCCGAGCCGCTTTCCCGTTCGATCCGGCGGGAAATCTCCATCTGCAGTTCATCATTGAAAATGGTCGGGGCGCTGCGGTCATTATTGTGGATGGTCAGCGTGACCTCCGCCAGGTTACGCGCCGGACGGGATGACGTACCGGCAAAGATCACATCGTCCATACCAGATCCCCGCATGCTTTTGGCGGAATTCTCCGCCATCACCCAACGCAGGGCTTCGAGAAGATTGGACTTGCCGCACCCGTTCGGCCCAACCACCCCGGTCAGGCCGTTTTCGATAATCAGTTCGGTCGGATCCACAAAGGATTTGAAACCGGATAATCGAAGTCGTGTAAAGTCCAATCTTCCCTCTTTTTTTTAAATTATATTACTGTCCCGCTTTCGCATCTTCCCCCGCCTTGTCGATCGCAACTGCCAGGCTTTCAAAATCATGCCCCTCGACGGCCTTGCCGCCAACGATTAATGTCGGCGTGCTGTTCACATTATATTGCTGCACCGCTGTCTGCCGGACATTCAGCAGATAGGTGACAACCTCTTCATTGGCAAAGCAGGCGTTTGCCTGATCTTCTGTTATACCGGCCATCTTGCCGACTTTGGCCACTTCCTGACGCGAAAATGCAATCGCCGCATCCCGTCCTTCGGTCTCGTAAATATTCATCATTTCCTTCCCCTTCATCCAGACTTTCTGATATTCAAAGTAAGTCTTGACGGTCGGGAAAAATTTATCCTTGGCCACACAACGGGTCATGATCGAGGCATAAACATCAAATGGGTTATCAAAGATAAAATTGCGATAAATCAGTTTCGCCTTACCGGTATCGATATATTTCTTCTTCAGGTCCGGCAATACATCTGCGTGAAAATGGGCGCAATGAGGACATGAAATCGCGGCATATTCTATGATTTCGATCGGCGCATCGGGATCACCCAGCACCATATCATAATTCAAAAAACCTACATCCGTCGTATCTGCCGCAGGGGCGATGGATGCAGCGGCTTTGGTTTCAGGTTCGGCATTGGCCATGACCTGATCCTCCGGTTGCGCCATCATCGAAACCATTAACGCCCCGCCCCCGATCACCAAAGCGGCGATCAAAAGGGCTATTTTTTTACTGATCATTTTGGCCATACTTAGTTGCTTTCCGCCAGGATAGCTTTTTCGATGGTTTCAAAATCGTAGGCGTCAAGTTTTTTGCCATTGACGATGATCGACGGCGTGCTGTTGATATCGTATTTTTCCTGAGCTTCTTTATTGCCGTTCATCAGAAATTCCAGCACATCTGTACGCGCCAGACATTGATAGGCTTCTGATTCTTTCATCCCGGCGATTTTAGCGATCTTGATCGCTTCCCCTTTGGCAAACCCAAGGGCTGCATATTTGCCGTAAGATTTCAGCTCATTAAATTCTTTGTATTTCATCCAGTCATGCTGGCGCTTGAAATACAGGCCGAGCAGCGGGAAAAATTTCTTCTCATCGACACAACGGTTCAAGGAAGAAGAAAAAATATCAAAAGGTTGCTGAAAAACATAATTGCGGAAAATAATCTTCACTTTGCCGGTTTCAACGTATTTTTTCTTCAGCTCCGGCAGAATATCGTTGTTGAACGTCGCGCAATGAGGACAGGTCGTGGAAGCATATTCGATAATTTCAATCGGCGCATTAGGATCGCCGATCACCATATCCTTGTTCAGAAAGCCGCTTTCCTGGGCCGATGCCATGCTCACGCTGAAAAGACCTAAAAAGACGGACAGAACCGCCGCGAATATCAAGGAAAGTTTTGTCGTATTTCGTTTATATAGTTGTTTAATCATCATCCATCCACAATATGTTGTATTAAAGTATAAAAATTTATCGTCTGAAAAATCAAGCAAGAAGTTTTACATGGGCTTGCGTCGTCCCATACCACGCCGGGTAAAGCGCAGTCTATCCTTTGGTTTATCTGGTTTTTTCTCCGCCACTACTTCTGCACCCAGACGATACAACGCCTGATATAATTCAGGGTTTGTCACACCCTTCAGCTGTTCCGCAAGATCTTTTTGCTGAGAATCACTCAATACAGGATCCGGTCTCCGGGTCTTGTGGGTTCTGGTCGGCACCGGGCCATGGCGGTATGACAGCCGTTCCACTGCCGGATACCCATAATACGCATTAATGCGTTCGATCACCATCGGTTCGAAATGCTGTAACTCCGGCGCCATATTGCCCTGTATCCGGATATAAAGCGTCCCGCCCCGTTTATCATCCTGAGGAAAGGTCAGCCGTTCAGGCAGACTGCAATCCGCCAGTGCCGCCCCGACAATCTCAGGCCATCGCGAGATGATTTCCCGCTGGCTAAAGCCAAACCGTCGGAAGGCCCGGTTGCTCACCCCCTGAACCGCCTCTGCCAGCGTTTTTGGTTTTCGAATAGCTTTTGTTTTCATGTCGTCACTATACCTAAATGATCCAGGATATACAGCATAATGACAAAATTGTGATTTCCGAAGAAATAGCGTATTCTCTCCCAAAACAAGTGGGGCAATTGGAGGGATGCGACATGTTCGCTAAGCTGCTAAAGAAAAAAAGGCAAAAAGAAATTGTCGACATCGACGTCAATGAACCACTGCCGAACCTTGCGGTAAAAACCTGCGCCAATTGCGGCGAAAGCCTGACAGGCGTTTTTTGTATGGCCTGCGGACAAAAAGACACCATTCTGCAAAGACCATTCTGGACATTAATCGAAGACACTTTAGGCGATCTTTTTTCCTTTGATTCCCGCCTTTCCGCGACACTTATTCCGCTTTTTTTTAAACCCGGTTATGTCACACGAGAATTCAACCTGGGTCGGCGCACACGTTTTGTACCGCCTTTTCGCCAGTATCTGGCCATCAGTGTTATCTTTTTTCTCCTGCTCGTATCTGTCGATATTCAGCTGTTTGAAGACAAGTCAGACCCGTCAAAAACCGGTGCCGCGCCGGTGAGTGCAAACGTAAAACTCACCATGAATGGCGCGCCCGTCGAGCAAGAGACGACAGATCAACCAGGCCCGCTTATGGCGGCCCCCTTGAAGAATGTCGATGCGGAAGATCTCAGTCCTGAAATTCTTGATGAAGTGACAGAGAGGATGACAAAAAACCGGGAAGAAAATCTCAAAAATTCCACAGAAACCGAAAAACAACTCTACGACCGCTCGGTTAGTTTGATGAGCGGGATAAAAAAAGTTTGGGCCGACCCAAAACTGCTTAATGTGGTGATCGCCAACTGGACACCAAAGATGATGTTTGTCATGCTGCCACTGTTCGCCATCCTGCTAAAGCTATTCTATATCAGACGCAAGAAATACTATATTGAGCATTTGGTTTTTTCTTTGTATTTTCATGGTTTTATATTTTTGCTGTTTACGGCGATGCTGCTGCTTTACCAGTTTGTCCCCCAGAGCGACGGTTATCTGGATGTGATGCTCTGGTATATTCCGGTTTATCTCTATCTCGCGCTTTGGCGCGTATATCAACAGGGGCCGATAAAAACTTTTTTCAAAACGGCATTGATCAGTATGTTTTATGTGATCCTCTTAAGCACCGGCTTGACCATTGCCATCGGGTATGGCCTGTCAGAGGTATAAAATACTCAAAAAAACAAGGTATGATGAAATAAAAGGGGCACCCTATGCTGCCATGGCGTTTTAAAAACTTTATCTCGGAAAATTTCCCCCTGCTTTATCACAAGATAAGCAATATCGGCGTGAAAGTGAACACAGCCGCCTATTGGGATGAGATATATGACAAAGAATGGGACAGCCCCAAGAGAATTTGGCCCACCAAAAACAAACTGATCGAAAGCGAAACCCGTCCTACAGACGCCATTCTGGATATCGCCTGCGGCACCGGTTCCATCCTGCGGCACTTAAAAAAAAAGGGTTATCAGAACCTGTATGGCACCGAAATATCCCCCCTGTGTAAACGTCGTTTGACAGAACTCGGCATCACAGCCTTCGAATCACACCTGCCGAAAATTGACTATCAGGACGATAGCTTCGATGTGGTGATTGCGTCGCAAATTTTAGAACATATTATCAAGCGCGACCGCTTCCTTGATGAAATCAAGCGGGTCGCCAGGCCCGACGCCACCTGTTTTCTGTTCGTGCCGGACGATTGCCTGGGGCCTATTGATGAACCGTCGCATGTCATTAAATTCACACGAAAAAAACTCACTCAATTACTGAGTAAGCATTTTACAGACTTTTCGGTGACCAGCATCAAGGACGAAAATTTTCCCATGCCCATTCTTTACGCCCATATCCGGATTCCGCAGGACTAGCAGACTAGCCGTTCAAGACTTATCATCGACGGCAGCCCGGCCTTGGATTCATCATTCAACTCATGTATAGTCCCGCTTCACGAGATGATATGGATTTATGGACAGTATAATTTCCCCGCACAGCAAGACGCCACAAGACCCGACAGAGCTTACCGATGCTCTGCTCGACTGGTATGATGTCAATGCACGCACACTGCCCTGGCGGATCCCTCCTGGATCTGACATCGAACCAGATCCTTATCATATCTGGCTGAGCGAGATCATGCTGCAGCAGACCACTGTCACCACCGTGATCCCCTACTTCATCAAATTTTTGCACCAATGGCCAAGGGTGCAGGATCTGGCGGCGGCTGCACAGGACGATGTTCTGGTTGCCTGGGCCGGGCTCGGCTATTATGCCCGGGCCCGCAATCTGCATAAATGCGCCCAATATGTAACAGAAGAACTGAACGGTATCTTCCCCGATACGGAAGAAAACCTGTTGCAGTTACCCGGTGTTGGCCCCTATACCGCGGCCGCCATCGCCGCCATCGCCTTTGGGCAACCCGCTGCCGTTATGGATGGCAATATCGAACGGGTTATGGCGCGCATGTTTAATGTGACCACGCCCCTGCCCGATGCAAAGCCTGCTTTAAAAGAACTTACTGAGCGTATGACCCCGCAGCATCGCGCCGGGGATTACGCGCAAGCCGTGATGGATCTGGGCGCCAATATCTGCGGTCCGAAGCTTCTGAAATGTTCCGGGCGCTGCCCCTGGGAAGACCATTGCGCCGCCAATGCGCTTGGCACTGCTGACCAGCTGCCCCGCCGTAAATCAAAAGCGCCGAAGCCAACCCGCCGCGGTTACGCCTTCTGGGCCGAGTTCAACAACCATATATGGTTATGCCGTCGTCCGGAAAATGGCCTGCTCGGCGGCATGATGGAAGTGCCCTCTACGGACTGGCTGGAAAGCAAAAGCTGGGATGAAGTCCCCGCCCCGCAAATTCCCATCATCACCAACTGGAAAGAAACACCCGGTATGGTGCGTCATACATTCACCCATTTCCATCTGGAACTGAAAGTCATCCGGCTCGAATTCGCCGAACAGATTGATCTGCAGGAAGGCGACTGGTTCCCCTTCAGCCGCATCAATGACCTGGCTCTGCCGACGGTGATGATGAAGGTCATCCACCATCTGCGCGAACCTGTACTTGATTTATAGGAGATTCAAAAAATGTTCATTCTTCACGACAATACCGAATCCGGCAATGCCTACAAGGCGCGGCTCCTGCTCAGCCAGTTGGGTCTGCCCTTCAAGACAATCCAGTATGATGTCACCAAAGGCGAGACCCGCACGGCAGAATATCTCTCCAACATCAATGAGAATGGCCGCATTCCTGTGGTTCAGTTCGAAGATGGTCGCTGCCTGGCGGAATCAAACGCGATCCTCTATTATTTCGCGGTCGGCACCGACCTTTTCCCCGAAGACAAATGGCATCAGGCCGAAGTGATGAAATGGCTTTTTTTCGAGCAATATAGCCACGAACCCTTTGTTGCCGTCGCTAAATATATTCTGACCATGTTGCCGGAAGACAGCCCACGCCGGGCAGAAATACCCAGCCTGCATGAAAAAGGTTATATCGCCTTACAGATTATGGAAAACCGGCTGGCCGCCCATGACTATTTGGTGGAGGACCGCTACAGCATCGCCGACATTGCCCTGTTTGCCTATACGCATAAAGCGGCTATGGGCGGCTTCGACCTTTCAACCTTCCCGGCGATCCTTGCCTGGTTCAGACGCATTGAACAGACCCCGGGGTTTGTGGCAATGTATCCAGAAGATTGGAGAAAATCATGACAGCAGATATTCATACCGCCCGCTGCCTGTGTGGCAAGATCACGTTAGAGGCCACCGGCCCCGCTAAATATACCGAATATTGCCATTGCAAATGGTGCCAACAGGTGTCGGGATCGGCCTTCCTGCCGCTGGTCATTTTTGCACCGGAGCAGGTGCGTGTAACATCGGGCACCCTCAGTCATTACGACTCAAGTCCGGGGTGTCATAGGGGTTTTTGCCCCGATTGTGGCTCGACCATGAGCTTCCAGTCGGAACGGTCCTTTGACATCGCGCTCGGTGTCATGGATAAACCAGAGGATTTTCCGGCCCATCAGCATATCTGGGTTAAAAGCAAGATCAGTCATGTGACGATAGTTGATGATCTGCCAAAGTATGACGAAGGAGCAAGCTGACTTGCCAAACAGAATGACCTTCTCAATAACACAAGAAACTTATAGCGCCCGCTGTCTGTGTGGTCGAATAGAACTGCACGCCCAGGGTGATGGTCAGAATGTCACCCTTTGTCATTGTGACTGGTGTAAACGTTCCTCAGGCGCGGCCTTCGTCCCCTGGGTAACCTTTGCCAAAGAGGATTTCGTCGTCACTAAAGGAGCGTTGAAACTCTTCTCATCGGGCGCCATATCAGAACGGGGATTTTGCCCGGATTGTGGCGCGACCCTGACGTTTCATTTCCCCAAGACAGTGGATATTGCCTTGGGGGCCTTTGACGATCCGGAGGCCTTCCGCGCCAAAAAACACATCTGGACCAGCCAGCAGCTCCCACAAATAGAATTCATTGATGGATTACCGCGCAGCGAACATGAATAGACCTCATCTTTAAGGGAGACGACGCCTTCCTAGTCCTGCGACGGAATATAATATAAAGTCTCAGGATAAAGAACAGAATGTAACGCTCCGCCAAACCCTAAAGAAAAGTGCGCCTATCTTCAGCCGAAGAACCCAGCTTTTTTCAGTCTATTTTTGTAGGGTTTTGAAGATAAAAAAATCGCTAACAGAAGGTTGGCTAATACTATTGCAAGAAGCCAGAAAGAAGAGTCGACGGATATTTTAAGCAACTCGGAAAGAAACAATACGCCCCCGCAAATAGCGAATAACAAAATGATAACCGCCAGCCAAGACACTCCAACAATGATAATTTTAATTACGCCACTAAAGTATTTATCTGTCCCCAACAAAGCTCTCCAATAAAACCCTGCTACGAACCAACTGAGAATGAACTGTAAGATTAAAATACCAATAGTAATAATATAATCGGTCAACAGTCTTTCTCCTTCTGTACTGACCGGTAGCTGGGATGTTTTCTCACTGAATCAATCATTGTTTGATCAACGGTAAAATAATGAAAATCTTCGGATGTATCCAAGCAACACATGTCATGCCCCTCATCCAAACGTGGCGGGCAGAAAAGACTGCCACCGAAATCGTCACCCGCATAGTTCACACTCAGCATATAGGCTTCATTTTCCAATGCCCGTGTCAGGACAAACGACGGCCAGGATCTGAAGGTGTCGTCCCGCTCCATGGCTACCGCATGCAGGATCACGTCGACACTTCCCTCAAAGGCTAAACGGCGGCAAAGCTCGGGAAAACGCATGTCGTAACAGATGATCACACCAAAGCGTAAGCCGGCGAGCTCGGTTACGAATATTTTCTCCCCCGCGCTAAAAGCCGGTTTTTCCCCGCTATGGAGATAGATTTTATCGTAAAAACCAGCGGCTCTGCCATCGCCATAAACCATGACTTGCGACAGCATCACGCTGTCTCCCGCACGCCGTGGCATACCGAAACAGATCGCAGTTTTATGTTTCTGGGCAAGTTCCGCGAATGCCGTCACCGTGACACCGGCCATATCCTCAGCCAGTTCTGAAATATTCTCTAGTCCCTGCATCGGGTAGCCGGTGGAAGAGAGTTCTGGGAAAACCACCATATCCGCAGGCCGTGAGATCAGACAGTGATCAAGTCTTTGGATCATTTCGGCTGTATAGTGGTTTCGTGCCTCAACGGACGTAATCTGCGGCAACTCAATCTGGCACGCCAACAATGTTATCGTCATAAGCCTTCCCCTGAATTTTTGCCTTAAAGCCTCAAGGCTCTAAAACAGCGCAGCGATCTTGTCGTAATCTTCCAGATGACCAAGCGGGCCCACAGCCGCCAGCGACAGTTTATTATCATTCAGCAAACGGTCGGTGAAACGCATGATCGCCGTGGCGTCTACCTGATCAATTTTCTCGACAATATCCTCGTGCGAAATCGGTTTGCCAAAGATCATCATCTGACGTCCCAGCTGCTCCATACGGTTGGTGGTGCTTTCCAGCGACATCAGCAGGCCAGCCTTCATCTGTGCCCGCGCCCGGTTGACTTCCTCCGTCCCGACATGATGCGACATCTTGTGCATCTCCTCGGCCACCACAGGAATCAGTTCGCGCACCTGCTCCGGTCCGGTACCGGCATGAATGGCGAAACTGCCGCCATCAAGGTAGGACTGCATAAAGCTGTAGATCGAATAAACCAGACCGCGGGTTTCCCGCACTTCCTGAAACAGGCGGGATGACATACCGCCACCAAGGATCATCGACATGATCTGGGCCGTATAGAAATCCGGATCATCAAAGGATATACCGTTAAAACCCAGCAACAGATTTACCTGTTCCAGCTTTCTATCCCGAAGATATGAGCCCCCGTGATATGCGGCGCCCTCTTTCGGGATTTGCCGGGTATGCTCCAGATCGGAAAACTGATCTTCCACATGCTTGATCAACTCTGCATGATCAAAGTTCCCCGATACAGCGACGACCATCTGCTCCGCTTTATAATGATCGGCCATATAGGTTGCCAGTTCTTCCCGACGAAATCCTTTGACCAGTTCCGTCGTCCCGAGGATCGGCCGCCCAATGGGCTGATCCGGATAGGAGGCTTCCTGCAGGTAATCAAAAACAATATCATCCGGCGTATCGTTGGACTGGCCAATTTCCTGGATAATCACGCCGCGTTCGCGTTCAAGTTCCTGAGGATCGAAAACAGAGTTCTGCAAAATATCGGCGAGCACATCAACGCCAAGCGCGAGATCTTCCTTCAGCAGCCGGGCATAATAGGTGGTATGTTCCCGCGAGGTATAGGCGTTCATATAACCGCCTACATCCTCCACCACTTCGGCGATATCCTTGGCGGAGCGTTTTTGCGTGCCCTTGAAGGCCATATGTTCCAACATATGCGACAGACCGTTCTGCGCCGCCGTCTCGTGACGGCTGCCCACATCGGTCCATACCCCGACAGTCACGGTCTCCACATGAGGCATGACGTCGGTCACGACCCGAAGGCCGTTGCTTAATGTTGTCACATTTACATTCATATATTTTCTCGGATATAGGATTTCAAAGCATCCAGATCATGGGTGAGGCGATCACAGCGCTCTTCGCGCTCAAACAGATCGGCCATATGGGCGGGCAAGTCTGGATGACGGCCCGTAACTTTTTCCACGGCTTCCGGGAATTTCGCCGGATGGGCCGTGCTCAGGGTGACCATCGGTGTCGCGGCGTCGGCATTCTTGCGCCGCGCGGCCTGAACGCCAACCGCGGTATGCGGGTCGATCACCTGACCGCTCTCCCGATAAACCTGTCCGATGGTGGCTTCGGTATCTTCCTCGCTAACCTGCAGCGCATCAAAAATCTGTTGCGCTTTGGCAAGTTCCGGCCCGTCAATGGTGAAACTTTTCGACTGACTGAGATTATTCATCAGGCGCCGGACATCGTCGCCCTGTTTGTTATAGAGGTTGAACAGCAGTCGTTCAAAATTGCTCGACACCTGAATATCCATGCTCGGGCTGATGGTCGGACTGACGGTGCCAACACTATAGTCGCCGGTGGTCAGAACCCGGGTCAGAATATCATTGCGGTTGGTGGCCACCACCAGCTGCTTGATCGGCAGACCCATCTGCTGCGCCACATAACCGGCGTAAATATCACCGAAATTGCCGGTCGGTACGCTGTAGGAAACTTCCCGGTCCGGGGCGCCAAGGGCCACAGCGGAAGTGAAATAGTAAACGATCTGCGCCATTACCCGGGCCCAGTTTATGCTGTTGACCGCCGACAGGGTGATCTCGTCGCGGAAAGAAAGGTCGTTGAACAACGCCTTGACCATCGCCTGACAATCATCGAAATTACCATCAACCGCCAGGTTATGTACATTGGGCGACAGAACTGTTGTCATCTGTTTACGCTGCACGTCCGACACGCGGCCATAAGGATGCAGCATAAAGATCTCGGCGCAGGCCCGGTCGCGCACGCATTCAATGGCCGCGGACCCGGTATCGCCGGAGGTTGCCCCCACGATGGTGACTTTCCGCCCCTGTTTGGTCAGCACATGATCGAACAGATGGCCGAGCAGCTGCAAAGCCACATCCTTGAAAGCCAATGTCGGGCCGTGAAACAGCTCCAGCATCCATTCATTACTGTCGAGTTGGGCCAACGGCACAACGGCCTTATGGCGAAACGTGCTGTATGCCTTGGCGACAATGGCTTCAAAGTCATCTTCTGAAATGCTGCTGTGGGCGTTACAGACAAAGGGTTTCATCACCCGGAAAGCCACGTCCTGATAGGACATTCCACGGAAAGACTTAATCTCATCACGACTTAACTGTGGCCATTCGGACGGGATGTATAATCCTCCGTCACGGGCGAGACCGGTTAACAGGACATCCTCGAATCCAAGTGCGGGGGCTTCACCGCGGGTACTGATATATTTCACTTAATTCATTCCTTATGTGTGGCGCATAGAAGAACACAGGCAACCGGCCTGCCGAATCATCTTAATTCGGCTGCAAAGATTATCAGTTTAGCTCATTCTTGCAAGCAGAAGTCTTTAGCTGATCAGAACGGGTCATTCTCTGGTTCGGCTTTGCGAATATGGAAGATCAGGAAAATAATCACCAATACAACAGCAAGCCCGTACCAGGTCAAGGCGTAATCCAGATGATTGTTGATGATATTCAACTGGGTACGACCGCCCATCGGATATGCCCCGGCTTCTGCGGCTTTATCGGCATAGACAAACATCGGAAAGACATTCTTTAAATCCTGCGCCTTCGCCATGGCATTCAGGTCGCCATAATACCATATATTACGCACCAGATCATTATCCGGGGCGAAGCGTTCTTTTTTCCAGCTTTTACGCAACACACCGGTCACGGTGACTTCGCCATTGGTGATGGTTTGTGGTCGCGATGCAGGTTCTTTCAGTTTTTCCGGCACCCAGCCACGATTGATAATGACCACGTTGCCGTCATCCTGCAACAAAGGCGTGAACAGGTCATAGCCTGGTTTGCCATTTGGTCCTGCCCCGTAAAGCGGCATTTCCCGCATGTGCAGAAACCGACCGGTCACTGTTACATGGCGATACAGCCAATCATCGGGCGCCTCAATATTTACAGGAATTTTGATCGACGGAAGGCTATAGCGGCTCTCCAGCTTCTCAATCAGGTCCAGTTTCCACGCCAACCTCTCCACCTGCCAGTTGCCCAGCAGACAGAGAATTATAATCATTGGAATAGTCATCACTGTTGGCCAAAGCCGTGGTCTGAAATGATAGCCGCGAAAACCCATAATAATCTTACTGATCCAATTTGCCTTCCTGGGCGTTAAAATGATATTGCAGGGTCACCATAAGCGCTTTACCCGGCCGCATCAAGCCCAGTGCGCCGCCCATGATACAGGGCACCCACAACAGCATATGAACCCATACCGGCGGCTGGAATTTTACTTCCACCATCAGGGCCAGGGCAATCACAATCAAACCAATCAACAGAATGATAAAAAGCGCCGGTCCATCGCCGGAATCAAATGTTTCATAATCGAGCGCACAAACCGGGCAGGATTTGCGGAACGTCAGGAACCCCTGAAACAGCGCCCCTTCGCCGCAGCGGGGGCACTTACAGAAAAGTCCCGCCCGAACAGGCGAGACTTTCTTATTTTGATAATTTTCTGTCATGAAGGCGGCTTAATGAACAGCAGGTGTTCCGGCACCACCGACATAAATCGCAATAAACAGAACCAGCCATACCACATCGACAAAATGCCAATACCAGGCGGCAGCTTCAAAACCGAAATGATGATCCGGTTTGAAGTGGCCTTTCAGTCCACGGAACAGACATACTGTCAGAAAGATTGTCCCGATCAGCACGTGCGCCCCATGGAAACCCGTCGCCATGTAGAAAGTGGATGAATAGATATTCTGATCAAACGCAAATGTTGCATGCGCATATTCATACACCTGAACGCCGGTAAAAGAGGCCCCGAGCAGGATCGTGAACAACAACATGTTGATAAACGTCTTACGGTCACCTTCCTGCAACGCATGATGCGCCCAGGTAACGGTTGTTCCGGATGTCAGCAGGATCAGGGTATTGATCAGTGGCAAATGCCAAGGGTCAAGGGTCTGAATGTCCTGAGGCGGCCACACAGCGCCAATGGCTTCTGTCGGGAAGATACTGGCGTTAAAATACGCCCAGAACCAAGCCACGAAGAACATTACTTCTGAAATAATGAACAGGAAGACGCCGTAGCGCAGACCAAGCTGTACAATGCTTGTATGGAAGCCTTGATACTCCCCTTCCTTGATCACGTCTCCCCACCAGCTGTACGCGCCGAAAAGCAGGATCACAAGCCCCACAATAAACAGGAAACTGTCGGACCCTTCCATGCTGGAAATAAGTGGTATTTCATGCATGAAAAGAACAGCCCCGACGGCTGTGAGAAAAGCGCCCAAAGAGCAGACAACCGGCCAGGGGCTCGGGTCTACGAGATGGTAGTCATGTTTTGGTGCATGTGAATCTGACATATGTGATCCCTTATACTATACCTTGCTATTAAAAATCCAATTCAGCCGTGTGCCTGCGCGTCAGACCCCGGCGTCCCTATTCGTCCTCATCCGCCTCGAAGAAAGTATAGGAAAGAGTTATTTCCGTGACTTCCTCAAGCCGTTTATCGTTCACGATATCCGGGTCAACAAAGAAGGTGACCGGCATGTCAACCTCTTCTCCCGGCGCCAATGTCTGTTCTGTAAAACAGAAACAGTCAATCTTGTTAAAATACATCGCCGCCTTGAACGGCGTGACATTGAATGTCGCCGTGCCGGTGATGGTTTTGTTGCTGTTATTCACCGCCTTGTAAAAAATCAGCGCCTCTTCCCCGACTTTCACGGTTACAGAAGTCTGTACCGGCTTGAAATACCACGGCATATGCTGATTGACATCGGCATTGAACCTTACGGTCATTTCCCGCGCCAATACGGTGCCTGTAGAAGATTCCGCTTTTTGTGTCGTTCCGCCATATCCGGTCACCTGACAAAACAGGCGATACAACGGCACAGACGCAACAACAAGTCCGATCATCACCCCGAGCATGATAAAAATATACACCAGGGTTTTCGTATGATTTGTATTGGGGGATACTGCGGTATTCATAGACTTAAATCACACCCAGTTTTGCCAGAGTGACGACAAAAAACAACGCCACCATGGCCAGCAGGATGCCCCCCAGGGCATAATTGCGGCCAGCGCGTTTTTTATGTTCTTCATGTAAAGGCATCAGATCATTCTCCCGATCACCACTTCACCACCCATGACGGCAAACAAAATAAACAGATAAAAGATGGAATAGAAAAACGTTTTCTTTGCGGTTGGAATATCTTTATTACGATAAAGCGTCGCTGAAAGATATAAGAATACCGCGCCCGTAACCGCCGCTGTCACACCATATACCGGTCCGGCAAAACCCATGGTCCAGGGCAGAAGCGTTACTGGCAGCATCAAAATTGTGTAAATCAGAATCTGCTTGCGGGTTTCCGCTTCCCCGGAGACCACCGGCAGCATGGGAATGCCCGCCGCTTCGTAGTCTTTACAGGCAAACAGGGACAGCGCCCAGAAATGTGGCGGCGTCCACATAAAGATAATGCTGAACAACACAATCGAATCCAGGCTGACATCACCGGTGACCGCCGCCCAGGCGATCATGGGCGGGAAAGCGCCCGATGCACCGCCGATGACGATATTCATTGGCGTGCGGCGTTTCAGCCAGATGGTGTAAACCACCACATAAAACAGAATTGTCATCAACAACAACGCCCCTGCGACGACATTGACCATCAGGCCCATGACCAGCACAGAAGCCGTTGATAACGCCACGCCGAAATGCAACGCAGACTGCGGGTCAATGCGGCCCGCAGGAATGGGACGATCAGCGGTACGCTTCATACGCGCATCTACATCCGCCTCATACCACATATTGAGACAACCAGAAGCCCCCGCACCAACCGCAATACAGAGTATAGCGGTAAAGGCGATGACAGGATGAATTTCACCGGGTGCCATTACCATCCCGATAAAGGCGGTAAAAATAACCAGTGACATCACCCGAGGCTTCAAAAGCGCCAGAAAATCAGCGGCGCCGGGGACATAATCCTCCCGGACATTCTGATTTGCTGTATGGACAATGCTATTCATGTTCGACCTTAACTATCTCTTTTAATGATAAACGTGCGAACTGGACCGGATCACAGGTGACCCGGTCCAGATCAGATTATTTAATTCGCGGCAGTTCATTGAACTGATGGAATGGTGGTGGAGAAGACAATGTCCACTCAAGCGTTGTCGCGCCTTCGCCCCACTGGTTATCCCCAACCCGTTCCTTGGACCGCAGTGTCATGAAGACACCGACGAGGAAGACCAGAGTAGAGATACCGGTAATGATATAGCCTACAGTGGAGACATAGTTCCAGTATGCATAAGCATCAGGATAATCCGGAATACGACGCGGCATGCCAGCCAGTCCCAAGAAATGCTGCGGGAAGAAGATCACATTCACACCGATGAAAGTTCCCCAGAAATGGAGCTTGCTGATGAACTGCGGATATGGCTTGCCGCTCATTTTACCAATCCAGTAATACCAGCCTGCAAAGATGGAGAACAGAGCCCCCATAGACATGGTGTAATGGAAATGCGCAACCACATAGTAGGTGTCATGCATCGCGGTATCAACGCCACTGTTGGCGAGAACCACACCGGTAACACCCCCGATGGTGAACAGGAAGATCATGCCAAGCGCAAACAACATCGGTGTTTCAAACTTAATGGAACCACCCCACATTGTCGCCAGCCAGGAAAAGATCTTGATGCCGGTTGGCACAGCAATAACCATGGTCGCTGCGGTAAAGTAAGCCTTGGTATCCACATCCATGCCCACGGTGAACATATGATGAGCCCAAACCACGAAACCAACAACCCCGATCGCCACCATGGCGTAAGCCATGCCAAGATAACCAAAGATCGGCTTGCGGGAGAAAGTGGAGATAATATGACTGACCAGACCAAAACCCGGCAGGATCAAGATATAAACTTCTGGGTGACCGAAGAACCAGAACAGATGCTGATACAGGATCGGATCACCACCACCGGCGGCATCAAAGAAATGCGTGCCGAAGTTACGGTCTGTCAACAGCATGGTGATGGCGCCCGCCAGAACCGGCAGAGACAACAACAGCAGGAAGACAGTAACCAGAACGGACCATACAAACAAAGGCATTTTATGCAATGTCATGCCCGGCGCGCGCATGTTGAAGATGGTACAGATGAAGTTGATCGCGCCCATAATAGAAGACGCCCCGGCGATATGCAGCGAGAAGATCGCCAGATCCATGGCCGGACCACCGTGACCGGAGGTTGACAATGGCGCATAAACTGTCCAGCCCGCACCTACTCCGGGGTATGTCGCCCCTTCCATGAAGGTGGACAGGATCAGCAGACCAATCGCCGCCGGCAGCAGCCAGAAGGAGATATTGTTCATGCGCGGGAAAGCCATGTCCGGCGCCCCGATCATGATCGGCACGAACCAGTTACCAAACCCGCCAATCAAAGCCGGCATCACCATGAAGAAGACCATGATAAGACCGTGACCGGTGATCAGAACATTAAAGAAATGCTTGGCAGCTTCCACATCGCCATTGGTAAAGGCTGTGAGGAATTCGATTCCTGGTTCCATCAATTCACCACGCATCAGGCCGGAAAAGGCCCCACCGAGAATCCCGGCAAAGATGGCAAAAATCAGATACATCGTCCCGATGTCTTTATGGTTTGTGGATAGTACCCAACGACGCCAGCCGGTTGGATTTGCGTGTGCTTCGCTACTCATCAGACGACGCTCCTTACTGCTGAGCCGGCAGCACGGCGGCTACACGGGTCAGATTATCTGTTTCAGTTTCAGCATATTCTTCTTTGGCTTCAACCAACCAGGCCTCGTATTCCTCTTGCGAGACTACTTTCACCATGATCGGCATAAAGCCGTGATCCTTGCCGCAAAGCTCGGAACACTGACCGTAAAACATGCCTTCTTTTTCTGCTTTAAACCAGGTTTCATTCAACTTACCTGGCACCGCGTCAATCTTCACACCAAAGGCCGGCATGGCCCAGGCGTGGATAACATCGCTTGCGGTAACGATCATGCGTACAGTCTTGTTGACTGGCACGACGATATGCGCGTCCGTTCCCAACAGGCGCGGGTGACCGGCGGCCTTGGCGTCTTCATCGCTCAGGATATAGGCATCAATCGACATATTGTCATGATCGGGATATTCGTAAGTCCAATACCACTGATTGCCGATAGCTTTAATCGTCAGGTCAGATTGCGGGATCACATCTTCTTTATAGAGAAGTTTGAAGGACGGGATCGCAATCACCAGAAGAATCAGGATTGGCACGGTGGTCCAGACAATTTCCAGACCGGTATGATGGGTGGTGCTGGAGGGATTTGGGTTTGCCTTGGCATTGAATTTAATGAAGATATAAATCATTAAAACCAGTACGAAAACACTTACAATGATACACATCCATAACAGAAGGTCATGAAAACCAACGATATCACGCATCACTTCTGTTACAGGTTCCATGAACCCCAACTGCTTGGGTTCTGCGTAATTGGTACCGTTTGCAAGAGCCGGAGCCCCGAATGAAAAAAATGTGACGATAAACGCTGTCACAACGCTGAATAACTTATTGAGAGACATATTCGTCTTACCCCTTAAATCCAAAAATGAATTAAGAAACCCGCCGCACACCCGGATATAGTTTGAATTTTCTGGTTCCACCCTGAGAAAACGCGACATTTCGAGCTTTATAACTATAAATTTGACATAGCTCAAGGAACTATTATCAAATTCAATTAGAGATGTAAGCATTGACATAGATCAATGCTTTAGTTCACAAGGTATTTTGAGCTTGAAATTTTTTCAATTCTCCTATTTTACAGCCACTTCTTGCCAAAACCAAGCCCCGTCGTTTATAGTTGCCTCTAAATCAATCCTTGAAATATTTAAGGCCTTTAGCAGGTGTAAACCCTATGACTTCCGACGATTCCCACTTTTTTTCCGACAACGCCCTCGATTCTGTCCGCACCCAAAGACTGGTTGACGAAACCCTGGGGGCCATGGACGATGGCGAGCTTTACCTGCAATATGCCCAGTCAGAAAGCTTTTCCTTCGACGATGGACGCCTGAAAAGCGCCGCTTATGACACCACCAAGGGATTCGGCCTGCGCGCCGTCCTCGGCGAAGTCAGCGGCTATGCGCATTCTTCCGAACTCAGCGAAGACGCCCTGAAACGCGCCCGTGATACGGTAACATCAATCAACACCGGTCCGGGCGGCACACTGGCCCTGCATCCCAAAGGCACCAATGAAAAGCTTTATGCGGAAGAAAATCCCCTGCTCGGCATGGCCTTTCGCGACAAGATCAGTTTGCTGGAAAAAATTGACGCCTATGCCCGCGACCGCGACCCGAAGGTCTGTCAGGTCAGCAGTTCGATCACCGGCGAATGGCAGACCGTGGAAATCATCCGCCCCGGCGGCCACCGGGTGCGCGATATCCGCCCCCTCGTCCGGCTGAATGTCAGCGTCGTCGTCAAAGACGGCGACCGCATGGAAAGTGGCTATCAGGGCGCAGGCGGGCGCTATGAATACAGTCAATTGCTCACCCAGGAAAACTGGCAGGGGCAGGTCAATGAGGCCCTGCGTCAGGCATTGGTCAATCTGGACAGCGTCGCCGCCCCGGCCGGTGAGATGGATGTGGTGCTCGGCCCCGGCTGGCCCGGCGTATTGCTGCATGAAGCCATCGGCCATGGGCTCGAAGGCGATTTCAACCGCAAGAGCACCTCGGCTTTCGCCGGCCTGATGGGCAAGCGCATTGCCGCGCCCGGCGTGACCATTGTCGATGACGGCACCCTGCCCAACCGGCGCGGCTCCCTGACCTTTGATGATGAAGGCACCCCGACCAATTGCACCACCCTGATTGAAGACGGCATTCTCGTTGGTTATATGCAGGACCGGATGAATGCCCGCCTGATGGGCGTCGACGCCACCGGCAATGGCCGCCGTCAGAGCTACGCCCATCAACCGATGCCCCGCATGACCAATACCTACATGCGGGCCGGAGAACAGGACCCGGCGGAAATTCTCGCCGGGGTCAAGGACGGCCTCTATGCGGTTAATTTCGGCGGCGGACAGGTCGACATCACCAATGGCAAGTTTGTGTTTAGCTGTACAGAAGCCTATCAGATCAAAAACGGCAAGATCGGCGCACCGGTCAAGGGCGCGACCCTGATCGGCAATGGCGCCGATGTGCTGACCAAAGTTTCCGCCATCGGCAACGATCTGGAACTGGACAGCGGCGTTGGCATCTGTGGCAAGGGAGGACAAAGCGTCCCCGTCGGCGTCGGACAACCCACTTTGCGGGTTGATGGCCTGACGGTCGGCGGCACGGAAGGTTAAGTCTCTTATATTATTTTTTGAATTTACAGGATAAAAATTTCATGGCTGATTTTTTTAATGCTCTAGAGCAGAAACATATTGATTTCATCTCCGCGCAGCAGATGTTTTTTGTCGCCACCGCCCCGAAACAGGGCCGCATTAACCTGTCACCCAAGGGGCTTGACTGCTTCCGCATTACTTCCCCGACCGAAGTCGCCTATCTGGATTTTGTCGGCAGCGGTAATGAGACGGCGGCTCATCTGCTTGACGACGGGCGCATTACGGTGATGTTCAACAGTTATACCCGCAACGCCCTGATCTTGCGGATATACGGGCGCGGCACATCCCATGCCCCGGGCAGCGCACGCTTTGCCGACTTGATGAAGATGTTTGACGACGCCCCCGGCATCCGCCAAATTTTTACCATCGCCATTGACAATTTGCAGACATCCTGCGGTTATGGCGTACCGATCTTCGAGACCGGCGAGGAACGGCAGACCCTGACCAAATGGGCCGAGAAAAAAGGCCCCAAAGGCATCGAAGACTATTTCCAGGAGAAGAACCGGGTCAGCATCGACGGACTACCATCAGTGAAATAACGCCTCAGAGGGGACATCGCCCAGAATCTGCGCCCAGAATCTGCGCCTGCCTCCTCTCAGATCAATGTTGTTCCATGATCGCCTGTGTCGTCGGCATACTGAAGGGCGTTTCAAAAAAGTCATTCAGGATCGCGTTGAATTTTTTCGCATCGGTAACCGGCGCAAAATGCGTATTGCCCGGCAAAATCGCCAGCTGCGACTTTTCGATATTGTTGAATATTTCAAGCGTATGTTCCCCCCTGATCACATCCCGATCCCCCGCCATGACCAATACCGGCGCCATAATCTTATGCAGGCTCTCGACCTTGATATCCGGTTGGGTTTTCAGCAAAGCCAGCAATTGCTTCTGAAGCGCCCAGTTCCGAGACGTATCTTTACCGGCGATTTGAGCCTCGACATCCTGCTCCGCCTGAGCCAGAATCGGCTTGACCCACCCATGAACCGCCGTGTCATCGGGCCTGAGATTCGCCCCCATAATAGCCATTTTAGCCACTTTATCCGGGTGATCGATCGCCAGCAATAGCCCGAGAATTCCGCCGTCGCTCCAGCCAAAGATCGACGCCTGTTGAATATTGAGAAAATCCAGAAGGACGTTCCAGTCCTCCATCATCTGGCTATAGGTCAGGGGTTGATCCCCCAGACCTGATTTGCCATGCCCTCGGCTGTCGGCGACAATGACTTTATATGTCCGGGAAAAGAAGGCGATTTGCGCCGCCAGGCTAGCGATGCTGCCTCCATTGCCATGAATAAGAATAAGCGGCGCGCCGTCGCCATATGTTTCATAATAGAATTTGATGCCATTAATGTCGGCATAGTGGCCGGCGGCCGCATTCTGACCGTAGGAAATTTCCCCTGCCGGTCCTTCTTCAGGGGCGGAAGACGCGGCAGCCACCGAAAAACTGGCCACCCCCATAATAGCAAACAAAACCATAAACTTCCGGAAAGAAAAAAAACGCATGTCATTCCCACTTCTTAATATGCAGATTAAAATAGCCAAAGCATCCGGGTCAGGAACGTTTGATCTCCCTCCTGCCCTCGATTAATTTCGGTAAAGCCGTCGCGCAGCCAGTTATTGCCGTAATTGGTCAGATTATATTCGGCGCGTAATTTCATCTCTTCGGTCACATTAATCTCGAATCCGATCCCGAAATAGAAATCCGCGGCGCGCTGATAATGATTTTCGCTGATATGCAGTCCGGCATTGCTGGCCCCGGTGTAAAGATAAACCCGGCTTTTCTCGGTCAGCACCAACCCGAGCGCCGCCTTGACATCAAAGGTAACCCGGCCTCCCTGCTCCGGATCAGGCCCATAGGCCGAAGATCCATAGGGCGCGCCAAAGTCATAGTTGCCTTCAATGCCGATAAAGCTTCCTTCCGCCATCCCCTTTTGCCATTTCACGCGGATCGCATCATTGTAGATGAACACAATCGGCTCCGCCGCCACATCCTGCGGCGCAACAGTTGCTCCCGAAAGCCGCAACGCCTTAAGGCTTTTATCCAAAAGCGATGAAGGGTCCATCGCCAGAGACGGGACAGAATGCAATGTGAAAAACAGCGCAAGCAGCACCGCCGCGCCCCTGATCCGTCGCCGATAACCTGCTGATCGTCTTATCCGTCGTGATATCATATCATTTATATCTCGCTCCCCCGGACTACCCACGAGTCGAAATATTAATGTTTTACATGAATTTTTCAAGATATAAATTTCCGCAGACTTTCCCTTGGTTTTCATACCAGCGAACCTGCGGGGTTATTTGACGAGATCAGCCATCTTCCCATGCACCTCCTCGATCATCAAAGTGCGCTCCTGCAAGATCTGCCCCATCAGGGCGAACTCGCAACTGCTCGCGACGCCAGCCGTCAGATCGGAGAGCGAGCGCAGAATATCGGCGATGGTATGGAGCTCCGCGCAATGCCCTTCCAGGCCGGACAGGGCGACGGACAGTGCCGTATGGTGATACGCCGCGTCAAACCAATAACTGTCCGGCGTCCAGTGGTCCTCGACAAGGCCGCCCCGCAGAGTGATATGCCGGATGTCACCCGGGATGTACCGATCCTGGGTGGCGGGACGGGCAATGGTCTCTTTAACCAGAATATCGGCAATATGTGAGAGATCACGCCGGACCGGGTCCGGCAGCTGGCCAAGGGAATATTTCATAAGATGCCCCTTTCCTCACCCTTCAGCCCGTCCGCACAAGAGGAGCGCCAGACAATAACGGGAGAACAGGGAGAGATATTAATGATTTTCGGGGAGATGGGGAAGATGTTGATTAACAAGCACAGCTCATCTGTGCTAAGACGTGAGGTAGCCATGTCAGCCTCCTAAGCAGGTTGGTGTGGTTAGACTCGGCAGGGTGTTGGTAGCACCTTGCCGAGTTGCTTTAGTAACATTTAAAATGTAACATATTTCATCTCACAAAACAACATTAGAAATGTAACTTTTATGACGCCGATTTCAAGACTTCAATGCCGTGCGGCACGTTCACTCCTAGACTGGAGACAAGACGAACTCGAAGCCGCATCGAATGTAGCAAAGAAAACCATTGCCGACTTTGAGCGCGGCGCCCGCACCCCCCGCCCCGTGAACCTCGAAGCCATAAAAGGAGCGCTTGAAACTGCAGGCATCGAATTCATCCCCGAAAACGGCGGCGGCACAGGGGTACGACTGAAGAAGTGATAGAGAGTGAAAATACTCCGCTCCACAGCTTCCCCCCACCCCGTCATTACCTGACTTGATCGGGTAGTGACGGCGGATAATAAGCGGCAGCGTCACTGTTGCTACTCGATAAGCACAGCGGTCGGGACTTGGCAAGGCCCGCATGCCTCCCCGTCATTTGGCCACTTCGTTTTCTGTTTGGCCTTCCTCATATAACTTGCCGCTTGCAGGCAGGGCTTCCCAGGTGGCTCTGGACCCGACATAAAGATGGTAACCGATCTCAATTTCAGGGTCCTCATTCAAACAACCGAGCGTGATGCCATGAATATCCCCCCGATACACGCCACATAAAGTCGAGCCACAGTGAGTGCAGAACTGGAAACCGAAGCCGTGTTCCCCCATATAGGAGGTGAGCTTCTCCTGCCCGGTGAGCCAGGTAAATTCATTCTTGTCAACCAGAGCGTAGGCGGAAGCCTGTGCGCTGAATACCTTGCGACATCGTGAACAATGACAGGATCGGGCATCGCGGACTTTACCATCAATTTGATAGGTGATCGCGCCACAAAAACATTCACCTGTGAGCATGATCATCACCATACTTTAAAACCAACAAAACCATTGTCATTTCAGTCTCCTTAGATTTCCTTGAGCGTCCCTATCTCCGGCGTCATGTTCCCTGCAGATAAGTTTGGTATCATCCCGCGTCAAGGGCGCCTTGACCAGATCGCAAAAATACGCGCCCTCCCCCCGTTTCAGATTGAACTGACAAGAACTGCACACCCCGAAAGATTTCATATGATTGGACCTGATCATCGTCGTCAGCAGCAAATCAAGCGCGGCATCGATTTCGGCTTGCTGCGTCTCTGACAAATTTTGACAGGCGGTCACAAACATATCCGTGGGCAGATTTGCGTCGATGAAATCACGGCCTTGTTTGGTGACCTTCAAATGCGTCATTCGTTTGTCATTTTGATCCGCTTCCTTGCGGACGAGTTCTTTTTTCTCAAGAATTTTTATGGTTTGCGACACGGTCCCCTTGGTCTGCCCCAGGTATTCTGTCACCGCCATCGGTGTATCTGAATATCGATTACACACAGACAGATAGCGCAAGACCTCAAGATGAACCGGCTGCAGCCCGTGGTCCGCGCCGGCGTGACGGGCGCTGACCTTGAGCAGTTCTCCCATACGTTCCAGATAATGATAAATGCGATTTGTTTTCATGATCTCAATAGTATCGACTAAATACCATATTGACAAGCGTAAAGTCCTCACATACATTGGTATCGAATCAATACTACTTAACCTTATCCAGGAGACTTGAATATAATGACGAAAGCATTTTTCTATCATGCCGGTTGCCCGGTTTGTGTCAGCGCGGAACAACAGTTGCTGGAAACCCTCGACCGAAGCCGTTTTGACATTCACGTGGTTCATTTGGGGCAAGATGCCGCAAAATTCGCGGACGCTGAACAGGCCGGAGTGCTGTCCGTACCGGCTCTGGTCGTGAACAATACGGTGTTTCATATCAATTTCGGGGCGTCCCTTGCCGACCTGAAAGGGGGTGCGGCATGATCCGGTAACCATCGCCGCAGTGGCCTTGTTAGCGAGTGTGTCGCTCCCCGTTCTCGCCCATGATCACCATAGTGATGGCCTTAAGTCCGCTGAAAGCGCGGCCGTTCTGACGCCTTTTGACATCATCCATACCAAGATCTCCACCACAGGAAAGGTGGCAACATTTCACATGGCGGTATCCGGCAAAGCCGGGGCCAGCACGCCGACCGCCACCGGTCAACTGGCGGGCAGCGACGTATTCTCTTATGTCTGGCCGACTTCGATCAATAGTTACGACGTTGGATTTGAGAAGGATGCCGGCATTCTGGCCTTGGCGGTGACCGCCCATCCGGATTTTGATGACACCCCCTTGTTTGATGAAAATGGCGACGGTAATAGGGCCAATGACGGCAATCTGTGGCACAGCCATTGGGTGGTGCTTCAGCCCAATGACCAATGCGGCAAGGGGGCGCTCGGCGTTGTCGATATTCCCCAAGGTCAAACACCCCGATTGCCAAAAACCTGGCCTGGCCTGCCTCTCCTGCTCGACAGCCCTGGCTGGAGCCCCAGCTTTAACGGCGATACGGTTGAAGTCCATGTCCCTTTTGACAGCATCGGGATTGTCGAAGAGGCAAGCTTTGACGGGGTCACGGCAGGGTTACGGATTAACCAGAGTGTCCATGCCCCCTCCTCTGCGTGGTCAATGTCATGGATATCGCCTCAGGTGACTTAAGCTTGCCGGGAAAAACCAACAAGTAGGATCAGGATAGGCTGTCGGCTTTAGCGACCCACGTGGGTGGTAAGGAGGCTTCACCTCACAACCCGCCAACGATGAGACCCAAGCCGTGACCAGCCCCTGATCGCCTTAAAATATCACCAAAGAAGTCCCGGCTTCTTTGGTGATTACCCCACAATTATTTCTCTGGGCTTTCCAGCAGGCGCAGGGGCAGTCTTGTCGTATGTTTCTTCTGTTTCAGCACAAAACTGGTGCTGACCGAGCGCACCACCGGCAGCCGCATCAGGAAACCGGTCTGGAAGTCCTCATATTCCTTGATATTGCGGGTGGTGACTTTCATCAGGAAATCATAATCTCCGCTCATCGAATAATATTCCAGTACTTCCGGCCGCTGGCAGATCGCCTCGTCAAACTGTTCGAGCATTTCCATCTGATGTTTCTCCAGCATCACATGGGCAAAGGCGATCAGGTGAAAACCCGCCTTCTCCGCATTGAGAATCGCGGCATAATGGTCAATGATGCCTTCATCCTCCAACCGCTTGGCCCGCCGCCAGCAGGGGGACGGCGACAAACCGACCCGTTTCGCCAGATCATGGTTCGACAGGCGGCCATTCTCCTGCAGTTCCCTGAGTATATTGAAATCTATGCTATCCAGTTTCGCCAAAGAACAATCCTTCTAATATATTACATAAAATTAAAATAACTTGCTCACTTCTTGGCATATTTCACACAAAATCGCAAGGACATACCCTTATTATTAGAGGTATTATGTTTCCAGCTTCAAAAACATCTGCATTGGTGGAATGCAGAATAATTATGGCATATACTATAGGGCTTACGCGATGACCAACTCCGCACCCCAGCAGGCGCAGCCTGTTACGCTTGACGATTACCAACTGGATGACCGCTATAAACGGACCTCCGGGCAAATTTTCCTGACCGGGACACAGGCGCTGGTGCGCATTCCCCTGCTGCAGGCCGAGGCCGATAAAAAGGCCGGCCTCAACACCGCCGGTTTCATTTCCGGCTACCGCGGTTCTCCCCTTGGCAATTATGATCGGGAACTCTGGACCTGCGGCGCGACGCTGAAAGAGCACAATATTACTTTCACCCCCGGCATCAACGAAGAGCTCGCCGCCACGGCGGTGTTGGGCTCGCAACAGGTGGAAACATCCGGTCATGCAGATTATGATGGTGTTTTCGGCATCTGGTACGGCAAGGGTCCCGGCGCCGACAGGGCCAGTGACGCCCTGAAACATGCCAACAGCTTCGGGGCATCCCCCCACGGTGGCGTATTGGTCGTTGCCGGTGATGACCACGGGGCGGTGTCCAGCAGCATGAACCATCAAAGCGAACAGCTGATGGAATCCTGGATGATGCCGGTGCTGGCCCCGTCCAATCTTCTGGATTACCTCAATTTTGGTCTCTATGGCTTTGCCCTCAGCCGCTACAGCGGCTGCTGGTCCGGCTTTATCGCCGTCAGCGAAGTGGTGGAAAGCGCCGCCACGGTCAATATGGATCTGGTGAACGACAGCTTTGTTTTTCCGCCTCATGAAGGATATGACAAAAACGCCCTGCATTACCGCTGGCCCGATCCTTTCCCGCAAATCGAAGGTCGCCTGATCGATCACAAACTGAAAGCCGTGCACGCCTTTGCCCGCGCCAACCCCCTTGATCAGGTGATCTGGGACGGCGACAAACCGGCGGGCGGCGCCAGGAAACCGCTCGGTATTGTCACCTGCGGCAAGGCCTATCTCGACCTGATGGAAGCCCTCGCCAAGGCGGGCATTGACAAGGACACGGCAGAGAAGGCCGGTCTTTCAATCTTCAAGATTGGCCTGACCTGGCCCATCGAACCAGAAGGCGTCACTGCCTTCTGTCGCCAATTTGACCGTATTGTCGTGGTCGAGGAAAAACGCAGCTTCGTCGAACGGCAAATCCGCGATCTTTTCTATAATATGCCTGCCGAAAACCGGCCGGTCATCGTCGGAAAAAAACGCGAAGACGGTACACAGATGCTGAACCCCGTAGGCGAAATATCGCCGGAAGACGTGCTCGCCGCCCTGACCCCGTACCTGCAGGGAATTGGTCTTAATCATACGCTCGATCAGCTGAACAACGCTGTTGTGGAAAAAATCGACAGCCTTAAAACCTTTGAACATAAAGATTTCCGCACGCCTTACTTCTGTTCCGGCTGTCCCCATAACACCTCGACCAAGGTTCCCGACGGCAGCCGCGCCATGCTGGGTATCGGCTGTCACTTCATGGCCAATGGCATGGACCGTAATTCCGGGCAACTGACCCAGATGGGCGGCGAAGGCGTCAACTGGATTGGCCAGAGCCAGTTCACCCATGAAGGCCATATCTTCCAGAATCTCGGTGATGGCACCTATTATCATTCCGGCCTGCTCGCCATCCGTCAGGCGGTCGCGGCCAAGGTCAACATCACCTATAAAATTCTATACAACGATGCCATCGCCATGACCGGCGGGCAACCGCTGGAAGGTACCCTGCTGCCCGACCAGATCAGCCGTCAATTGCATAATGAGGGGGTGCGTGCGATCTATGTGGTAACGGATGAGCCGGAAAAATACAAAGGTGTGACCCATTTTGCCCCCGGCGTCACCATTCATCACCGCGATGAACTGGATGATGTCCAGCGCAAGCTGCGCGAGGTAAAAGGCGTTTCCGCCCTGATTTACGATCAGACCTGCGCCTCTGAAAAACGCCGCCGCCGCAAGAAAAAACAATTTCCCGATCCGCCGAAACGCGCCTTTATCAACCAGGCGGTCTGTGAAGGTTGCGGCGATTGTTCGGTCGCCTCCAACTGCGTGTCGATCATGCCGCAGGAAACCGAACTTGGCCGCAAACGCATGATTGATCAGTCAAGTTGTAACAAAGATTACAGCTGCATCAATGGCTTCTGCCCGTCCTTCGTCACCGTCCACGGCGGCAGCGTTAAAAAGGGTGCCAAAACCAGTTCCGACAGCTTCCTGGATCAGGTCCCCATGCCGACCCTTCCGGCTATGGATCAGGGCTATGACATCATGGTCACCGGTATCGGTGGTACAGGTATTGTCACCATTGGTCAGATCATGGTCATGGCGGCCCACCTGGAAGGCAAAGGTGCCACCGTGCTTGATTTCACCGGTTTTGCGCAAAAGGGCGGGTCTGTGATCAGCTACCTGCGTCTTGCACCCCATGCTGACGATATCAAGGCGGTGCGCATCGGCACCGGCGAAGCCGACCTGCTGCTCGGCTGCGACATGGTTGTCGCCGGCAGCCCGGAATCCCTGCGCACCCTGCAGGAAAAGAAATCCAGCGTCATTCTCAACACCCAGAAAATCCAGACGGCGCAGTTCACCCTCAACCGCGATGCGGATATTCATGATGACCTGATCACCCGCAACATCCGCCGCGTGGTCGGGGAAGACGCCCTGAACACCGTCGACGCCACCCGGCTGGCGACGGCCCTGATGGGCGACAGCATCGCCACCAACATGTTCCTGTTCGGCTACGCCTGGCAACAGGGCACGGTGCCCCTCAGCCTTGATGCCATCTACCGGGCAATTGAACTCAATGGTGTTGCCATTGATTCCAACAAGCAAAGCTTCAGCTGGGGCCGGATTGCCGCTCATGACGTCAAAATGATCGAACAGGCCCTGCCCCACCCTCTGTCGCAGGATGCCCCCTTCACAGAACTGGAAGATATCGTCAATTACCGCGCCACTTTCCTGAAAGAATATCAGGACCAGGCACTGGCGAATAAATATCTCTCTACAGTCGAGACCATTCGCGCCCTGGAAGACAAGATCGGTGGCTCTGACCATACCCTTACCAAGGCCGTCGCCAGAAATTACTTCAAATTGCTCGCCATAAAGGACGAATACGAAGTGGCGCGGCTTTATACCAACGGCGATTTTGAACGGCGTTTAAACCAGCAGTTCGAAGGGGATTTCAAAATCCATTTCCATATGGCGCCGCCCCTGATCGCCCCCAAGGACAGCAAGGGCCATCTGCGCAAGATGGAATTTGGTGGCTGGATGCATAAGGCGTTGAAGGTCGTCGCCCGTCTGCGTGGCCTGCGCGGTACGGCATTTGATGTCTTTGGCCGCACAGAAGAACGTAAAATGGAGCGTCGACTGATCAGTGACTATGAAGACCTCATGGCTATTTTCGCTGACAGTCTGACTTCTGAAAAATTATCCAGCGCCATTGCACTTTCTGAAATCCCTGAAGACATAAGAGGTTACGGCCATGTCAAAGAGAAATCAGTTGAATTGGCGACTCAAAAATCTGCTCTTCTCTTGCAAGAATATCATTCTCGGGATAAGCATAAAGAAGTTGCATAAGAAACTAATATAAAATTAGAGGACCACACTATGGCCAAAATTCTGCCCCGTAAAGGCGTCCTGAACATCACCCCGTATAAGGCGGGCGATGCCAAGATCGAAGGATTTGACACCGTTATTAAACTTGCATCCAACGAAAGCCCGATGGGCCCGAGCCCGGCGGCCATCGACGCGGTCAAAACTGCGGCCGACAGCGGCATGCAGCTTTATCCGGACCCCGCCTGTACAGCGCTCCGCGCCGCTATTGGTGATGTCCATAACATTGACCCGGATCAGATCATCTGCTCCAACGGTTCGGAAGAGCTGCTGCACCTGCTCGCCAAGGGCTATGCCACAGACGGCGACGAGATTATTTTCTGTCAGTATGGCTTCCTGGCGTATCCCATCGCCACCCATGCGGTAGGCGCTACCCCCGTTGTTGTGCCGGAAGACAACTTTACCGCCAACGTTGATGCCATTCTGGCGGCCCAGACCGGTAAAACCAAGATCGTCAACCTTGCCAACCCCAACAACCCCACCGGCACCTATCTGTCGAAAAGCGAGATCCTGCGTCTGCGGGCTGGCCTGCGCAATGATATTTTGCTGGTGCTGGATGCGGCCTATGCAGAATATGTCGATCAGGATGATTATGACGCCGGTTTTGATCTGGTGAACAATGGTCTGGAAAACACCATCGTCACCCGCACTTTCTCCAAGATCTACGGCCTCGCCGCGGCGCGGGTAGGCTGGGCTTACGGTCCGAAAAGTGTGCTTGATATCCTGCACCGCATTCGTGGCGCCTTTAACGTCACCGCCCTGTCCCAGGCCGCCGCAACCGCCGCGGTCCGGGATCAGGACCACGTGGCGAAGGCCAAAGCCCATAATCTAAAATGGTTGCCGAAACTGAGCCAGGCCCTGAATGAATGGGACATGACCGTAACCCCGAGCCAGGGCAATTTTCTTCTGGCCCATTTCCCGGGTGGCCCTGATCAGTCCCTCGCCGCCGATCAGTTCCTGCGCTCTCGCGGGATCATTGTCCGGCCAGTCGCCAACTACGGTATGCCACAAGCCCTGCGCATCACCATTGGGACTGATGCCGAAAACGAAGCGATGCTCGCCGCGTTTGCAGAGTTCTTCGCGGCATAACAGATAATATATGAAAAGAACGGCGCCAGACCCGGCGCCGTTCTTTTTATGCTCCGTTGCGGAAACGATCGATCCAGAAGGCCGCGGCGCCAAAAAGAAAATATAACACCAAGCCACCATATGATGCGATGTCCGGTGTGATCCCCGGATCAAAAGGTGCCGTCACGGTCATCAGATATACACCAACCATCAGAAGTGTGAAAATCCAGACCGCAGTTCCACCCCATTTACCTTTCGGCTTTGTCCTTTTCACATAATAGAACACCGCCGCCAGCAACAGAGATATCTCCCCCATCACGGTCAGGGAAAAATTATTCCACAGCCCGAAACCGACTTTCACACCGTCATCACCTAAAAGTGGCATATCCGCCGTATGAACCAGAAAATCGATGAACCAGTGCGACAGGACCGCCAGCCCAACCACAATGGCCACACTATGTCGCCTCTCTCTCTTGAACCAGGGAAAAAACCGCCACAGACCATAGGCAATCACTCCCCAGAAAAATGCCGCGATCAGACTGTGGCTATAGGGGTAATAAAGCAATTCCATATGATTGACGGCTGTATAATTCTCCACCATATTTAAGCGCTCGATCCCGAGCGGCACGAGAATAAAATACAGTATATCGACGAATTGAACCGCCAGAAAAAGTACGCCCAATGACGCCTTTCTTTCGACCGCTTTCAGGGCAAAACCCGCTGCATAATGTCCAATAAACACCTGTTACTCCTTATTTTTTTATTTTTAACAACTTCTTCTCATCGTAAGGCATGGGCCGTGGTGTATTTCACCCGCCGCAGGGTAAAGCTTGAATTGGATGAAGCTACAAGATGGTGACTGAGCAGATGACGGGATAGAAATATCTCGTAATCCTCCACACCCGGCACGACCACCACTAACATATAATCATAACTCCCCACCACCGCATAACATTCCATGACTTCTGGTCGCGACGCAATAAATTCCTCGAACTCCACCCGGGTGTCCTCGCCATGGCGCACCAGCCGCAGATTAATCAGGGCGCAGACCTGCATGCCGATTTTTTTTGGATCAAGCAACGCCACCTGGGCCCGAATAACACCAACCTCTTCCAGATTCTTAATTCTGCGCCAAACAGACGTCGCGGAAACCCCGGTCTTCTCGGCAATTTCCTGGTGGGTCAGTGTCGCGTCCTGCTGGATCAGATCAAGTATTTTACGGTCCGATTCATCAAGCGAAATAGCCATTTCAAAAATATCCTTAATTTGGTTTTATATTTCAATATAGCGCCAATCACCTCGTTTTTAAAAACAATATTTCAACATTTAAGGAGTATAATTACACCATATCAACAGTATTTCAGGAGATAGTATAGTTATGGCAGATCCTACCGCCAATCCCATGGGCCTAGATGGCTTTGAGTTCATCGAGTATGCCTCCCCGAACCCGGAAGAGTTGCGGGTTCTGTTCCGTAAGATGGGTTTCAAGGCCGTCGCGAAACATCGTTCAAAAGACGTGACCCTCTATCGTCAGGGCGATGTGAATTTTCTGCTGAATGCGGAACCCAACAGCTTTGCCCAACGCTATGCATTTGCCCACGGCCCCAGCATCGCGTCCATGGCCTTCCGGGTCAAGGATTCCACCTTCGCGCTCAAACGCGCCCTGGAAAATGGCGCCGAAGAAGTCAAAAGCACTGCCGGCCCCATGGAGCTGAATATTCCGGCCATTGAAGGCATCGGCGGAAGCCGTCTCTACCTCATCGACCGTTACGGCGACCAGACCATATATGATGTGGATTTCCATCCTTATACCGATCCCGCCGACAAGGATGTGGTCAGTTGTGATCTGACCTATCTTGATCATCTGACCCATAATGTTTACCAGGGTCGCATGTCTTATTGGGCTGAATTCTACGAAAAAATCTTTAACTTCCATGAAAAGAAATATTTCGATATTGATGGCCAGAAAACCGGCCTGACCAGTCAGGCAATGGCAAGTCCGTGCGGCAAGATTTTCATCCCGCTGAACGAATCCAAGGACAGCAAGTCACAGATCGTTGAATATCTGGTGGAATATCGCGGCGAAGGCATTCAGCATGTCGCCATGCATACCGACAATATCTATAAATCCGTCGACCAACTGCGCGCCAACGGCATCGTCCTACAGGACACCATTGACGCTTATTTCGACCTGATTGACAGTCGGGTCAAGGATCACGGTGAAGATGTCGAAGAACTGCGCAAACGCAAAATCCTGATCGATGGGTCACCGGAAGAAGGTATTTTGCTGCAGATCTTCACCGACACTGTGATCGGCCCGATCTTTTTCGAGATCATCCAGCGCAAGGGCAATGACGGCTTTGGCGAAGGCAACTTCAAAGCCCTGTTCGAATCCATTGAACTGGACCAGATGCGCCGCGGCGTTGTCTAAGTTGAGTACAGTAACCTTCCCTGTCTTGAGACGGTCCAAAGGACCGTCTCTTTTTTTGCCCGGCACTTTTCCTCTATAAGCACAGCACGTCCCCCCTGCCCGTAAGTTCAAGCATTCCAGACCGCCAGTTCATAAAAAAAGAGACAGTAAAAACTGTCTCTTTCAATTAAGTTCCGGGAAAATAACCACTATATTACCCGCTGCCTGTAACTATTCTTTTTATTACTCTACTGTATTATTTTTTTGGGTACTCTCTACTCAATGGCAATTGTAATAACATTTTAATGGTTAATGGGCGCTTAACAATACGGTCTTTTTTAATATTATTTCACCCGTTCCTCTTTACTGTCTGAACTGTCTAGTTGGCCTGACGTCGCAAAAACGCCGGAATTTCCAGATGGTTTTCGTCCTGGCTTTTTTGGCCGGACGGTGTGTCTGCTTCGACTGCAGGTTCAACCACCGGCGTCGTGGCTGGCTGTTGCGGTTCTACCGGGGCCTGGGCCGTCGCTTTTAACGGGTTGGGCCGCAAGCTTGGCTCACTCCGGGGCGCCTCTGGCTCAGGGGCCAGCAAATCCGCCTGACGGGAAATGGCCTGCTTCTTCGGAGCCGTCTTGCGGCGGCTGCCGAACATACCCATAAAACCGCGCTTCTCGGTTGTCTTTTCCACCACCGGATTGGCCATAGCCGCCTCGGCAAACGGGTCAGCGGCGTCCTCCAGCGGGACCATGCGTTTCTTCGGCATGACCGGCGCTGCTGCGATGAAGGGCTCTTCCCGTTCCGCACTCAAACCTGCGTCCGCTGCAGGCTCGGGCGCCTCATCAGCTTGTTTTTGCACGATCCCGTCGGCCAATTGCGCCAACAGGCTTTCAGTTTCCTGACGCACCTGATCCCGACCTTTTTCCTCAGCCACCGCTACGACAGGTGCCTCTACGATCGGCGCCTCTACTACCGGGGCTTCATTAACCAGCTCAAGCGGCTCCTCTTCCCGTGCCTCTTCCGGCGCAGCGGGCGCTGCCATAACATTCTCGACCAGGCTCTTGCGCGCGGCCACAGGCTCATCCCATCCACCTGTCGGCGTCGGGTCTGCGGCTGGTTTGGCAGGCTCAGGTTTCGTTTCAAAACTGTATGTTTTTTTCGGCTCTTCCCGACGCGGCTGACCATCTGAATCCATGCCAGTCGCCACAACTGATACCCGCATTTTACCGTCAAGATCCGGGTTCAGGGCGGACCCGACCAGAATATTTGCTTCCGCGTTGACTTCGCTACGGATACGGTTGGCCGCCTCATCAACCTCAAACAAGGTCAGATCCATACCCCCAGTAATATTGATCAACACCCCGTTGGCGCCTTTCATGGAAACTTCATCCAGCAATGGATTGGATATGGCGGCTTCAGCAGCTTCCAGGGCCCGGTTTTCGCCTTCGGCCTCACCTGTCCCCATCATGGCCTTGCCCATTTCGCTCATCACGGTACGTACATCAGCAAAATCAAGATTTACCAGGCCCGGCAGCACCATCAGATCGGTAATCCCGCGCACCCCGGAATGCAGTACTTCGTCGGCCATGGAGAAGGCATCGGCGAAAGTCGTGCGCTCATTGGCGATCCGGAACAGGTTCTGATTGGGAATAATGATCAGCGTATCGACATATTGTGACAATTCCTGAATACCCTGATCCGCGAGCAACATGCGGCGATTGCCTTCGAACTGGAACGGTTTGGTCACCACACCGACCGTCAGAATACCTTCTTCCCGCGCCGTCTGAGCGATGATCGGCGCAGCCCCGGTTCCGGTTCCGCCCCCCATGCCGGCCGTGATAAAGGTCATGTGACACCCGCGCAAATGTTCACGGATCAAATCGATGGTTTCTTCCGCAGCAGCGCGTCCAACTTCCGGACGGGCCCCCGCGCCCAGCCCCTGGGTCAATGACGCGCCCAATTGCACCTTCTGTTCCGCCTTGGAATAGGCCAGCGCCTGAGCATCGGTATTGGCAACGACGAAATCGACACCCTCGAGTCCGGTTTCAATCATGTTGTTGACGGCATTACCGCCTGCACCCCCGACGCCAAACACCGTAATCTTAGGTGTCAGTTCGGTTAATTCTGTCGTTGTAAATTCTATGGTCATGGTGCGCTCCGGTTGCCCTGTTGCTCATTTACGATTCAATGTGGCTTAACAAATAGTTAACTATAATTTAACTCAAGTGATTCGCGCTGTCTAGAAAAACTGCGTCCCGAGTCGTTTTTTTCGTCTTTCGAGTCGTTTTTTGGCCTTTTTTGACTCTTTTTCCCAAAAAATCACCCTAGCCCCGCCCGGTTTCTTCTAAAAATTGGCTTTCAACCAACTTTGCGCCCGGGTTAGAAATCCCGGTTTTGGTTTTTCCGCATTACGGTAATGGACTTCCCCCGGCAAGGCTGCGCCATAATTCAGCAAACCCGCGCAGGTCGAAAATACAGGCCCCGCCGTCGCGTCCGCCAACCCGTCGATGCTGATCGGCCGCCCCATCCTGACATGGAAATCCCCGCGCAGTTCCGGTGAAACATCGGCAGAGAATATCTTGCGCGCCAATTCCTCAAGTCCGGAAATCTGGCTCGCCCCGCCAGTGAAAACAATCCGCCGGCCGACACTGTCCGCCAGGCCGCATTCAACAATCCGGTCCCGCACCAGTTCAAGTATTTCTTCAATGCGTGGATTAACGATGGACGTCAGCATGGACCGCGGAATGGTCATGGCATGGTCCCGGCCATCCTCGCCAGTCTGCACAATATCAATCTGTTCCCGCACCGGCACCCGTTCAACCAGACAATCCCCATAGAGGATTTTCAGACGTTCGGCTTTGGCTTCCGGCACCGACAGCCCCTGGGCGATATCACGGGTCACGTGATTGCCCCCCACCGGCAGAATATCCCCAAAGACAAATTCATTATCCCGAAAAGCCGCGATACTGGTGATCCCTCCGCCCATGTCGACACAGATCGACCCCAGGTCCCGTTCATCCGGCACCAGCGCCGACAATGCCGAGGCATAGGGCGTCAAGACCACCCCCTGCAAGTTCAGATGGCATCGGTTGAGGCAGGTCTGAATGTTCTTCAACGGGCTGATCGCCACAGTCGACATATGAATTTCCACGCCGAGTTTTTCGCCATACATGCCAAGCGGTTTTTTCGCCCCCGGCACGCCATCAATGCTGAAATTTATCGGGCGGGAATGCAGCAGGAAGCGTTCTTCTTCCTTTAGGTTTTCCTGCCCCGCCGCCAGCACCCGGTCGATATCCAACTGGCTGATCTCGTGACCCGCCACATCCACTTCAACCGAGAAGACCCGGGAAGACGGCTGTCCGGCAGAAATATTCACATAAACATCGTGGATCGGGCTGCCGCCCGCCATGCGTTCGGCCGCATCCACCGCCGCCCGAATAGACGTTTCCGTTTCTTCCATATCAACAATAGTGCCCGCTTTCAGGCCCTTGGATATCTGGTGACCAATGCCGATCACCCGCGGACGACTGATCTCATCCACGTTTTCCCCCGTGACCGCGCCATCGACGCTCACCCGGGCGATAAAGCAACAAACCTTGCTGGTTCCGATATCTAATGCTGCAATGGTCTGCTCTCGCATTGGCTCATTTGTCCTTAAATAGTCTCTTCTGCCTGTCCACTTTCGGCCAGAAGTTTGCGCCGTTTCACCTCTTCCGGGGTCAGACGCACAACTGTCTTGCCGTGTAGCCTGAGATCAATCATCAGTATTTTTTTGGACAGGATTTTCTGTCGATCTTCATATTGGTATAATTGCTCCCATGCAAGGTCTGATCCCTTCTCGGGTAATTTTATTTTCACCCCGTTATGGAAATTCAGATCCCAACGACGCCCCCCGACCCAGATGGCTGATTTTACCCGGGTAAAAAGAGCGGGGTATGTTGCTTTCATCGCCAACAGGCCAGCCAGATTTTGCTGCGCCCCTTCCCCCACCACATGAGGTAAATCAGTAAAACTCTCGACATTCTGGTCGGTGATTATATGTCCTTCGGCCGTAATCAGAAACAACTGTTCATCCACCTGCCATAACGCCGCCGCCGTATGTTCAGTGATCGTCACTTCCAGAGCATCCGGCATCACCCGGACAATCGTTGCCTCATTGACCCAGGGCAAAGCCTCAACCCGGCGAAGCATTTCATCAATATCCAAAGACACGATTGACTGACCATCATATAGCGCCAATGCCGTACGCACTTGCTGCAGCGTGCTATATTTCTGTCCACGAATACGAACCTCGCCCACGGTATAGCCCGCCTCGGCAATCTGGCGATCCACCGTATCGCCTGCTTCCAGCATCCATTCCTTCAACAAGCCGCTTTTCCAGATGTAGATTGATGTCACCACCCCGAAACACACCACCGCCATGGATGTCGCGCGAATAAGAAGATCCCACCGGCGGCGCCAAATCAGACTCTGCGCCTGTTTCGCCCCCCGCTTCACGACTTTCTTAGCTGGTACTTTCTTTCCGGAGACCTTTTTGCCCCCCTTGACCGGCGGCTTTTGTCTCAGCGGCCACATGACGCATCCTCCACCATCCAGGCCACCAGGGACCCGAAGTCAATTCCGATATGACGGGCCTGTTCCGGCACCAGAGACAGGGGAGTCATGCCCGGCTGAGTATTAATTTCAAGAATATACGGTATACCGTTACCGCCGGGGCCGTCATCCAGACGGAAATCCGACCGCGTTACACCGCGACATCCCAGCACCTCATGGGCCCGCTCGGCATAATCCATAATCTGTGACAGCCTCTCGACACCAATTTCTGCCGGAATGATATGATCGGTCTTGCCCTCTTCATATTTGGCCTCATAATCATAAAAGCCGGAGCGCGGCTTCAATTCCGTTACGGCCATGGCTTTGCCGTTCTGTACCGATACGGTCAGTTCCCGACCTGGCAAATAGCTTTCCACCATTAATTCATCAGCGTCTTGCCAGGGTCCCGGTTGCTCAGGGCTAAAATTATCTCCCGGCTTGACGATCACCACCCCGACACTGGAGCCCTCATTATATGGCTTGACCACAAACGGACGTGGCAGGGGATCGGCAGCAAAAAGCGTCTCCTTAGTGACAATTTTATCGGCAGCACAAGGAATATCAACCGTCTGGAACAGCACTTTGGCCATCACCTTGTCCATGGCCACGGCCGATGCGGTAACACCGGAATGGGTATAGGGCAAGCCCATAATTTCCAGCAAGCCCTGCACACAGCCGTCCTCGCCCCAACGGCCATGCAAGGCATTAAAAACCACATCCGGTTTCATCCGGGCAAGGTCCGCCGCCAAATCCGGGCTGGCGTCAATTTCACTCACCCGATATCCTTTACCACGCAAAGCCTCCGCCACAGCCGCGCCACTGACCAGGGAAACCTCACGTTCGGCAGACCATCCACCTTTCAATACAGCGACATGCCGGCTCATAAAACATCCTCCGCCTTGCGTCCAACGATACGAATTTCCCAAACGAGATCAACGCCGGAATTATTCATCACCCGACGGCGCACCTCTTCACCAAGACGTTCAATGTCATCTGCGGTCGCTGACCCGGTATTTATCAGGAAATTACAATGTTTTTCAGATACCATCGCTCCGCCAATGGTCAGTTCCCGACATCCGGCTCCATCAATCAGGGCCCAGGCCTTGACCCCGTCCGGGTTCTTGAACGTGCTGCCCCCGGTGCGGGTGCGCAAGGGCTGGCTCTCTTCCCGGGCATCGGCAATTTCCTGCATACGGGCGGCAATGGTCGCCTTGTTCCCGGGCTTTCCTTTCAGGCGCACAGACAAACACATATAACCTTCGGGCAAGGCTGAATGACGATAGGAAAAATCAAGGTCGGCCGCCGTCAGTGTCGTAAGGGCCCCGGTCCGGTCCATGACATCCGCAGAGATCAGTATATCGGCGAGTTCCGCACCGTAAGCCCCGGCATTCATTTTAACCGCCCCACCGATGGTGCCCGGAATCCCCCGCAGGAATTCGAGACCGGCGAGCCCCGCATCCCGCGCCGCGCCGGCGACCGCAATATCCGGCGCCCCCGCCCCCACAACAAGCTCATCGCCCTGCAGGGTGATTTCGGAGAATTTTTTGCCAAAACGGATCACGGCCCCGGCGACCCCCCCGTCGCGGATCAACAGATTGGACCCCACCCCCAGCGGCAGAATGGGCAGATCGGCTGGAATTTGACGAAGGAAATCAGCAAGGTCCGCCACATCTTCCGGCGTGAACAGGATATCTGCAGGCCCGCCAACCCGAAACCAGGTCAATGTATTCAACGACGCCTCGGCGGCGATTTTACCGCGCACCCGCGGCAAGGCATCCTTCTGATATGCATCTGAACTCATCGCCGTCTTCACTATTGTCTTTCTCCCAAGGCTGCGGCCAGTGGTGTCGGCAGGTCATATGCCCACTGACTGATGCTGCCGGCCCCCATGCACAACACAATATCGCCAGACTGCGTCACCGCCGCGACCTGTGCAGCCATACTTTCCGGTCCGTCCAAGGCGATCACATGACGATGCCCCACAGCCCGGATACCATCGACCAGACTGTCGCGGTTAATATTTTCGATCGGTTTTTCCCCCGCTTCATAGACCGGTGCAACCAACACCACATCCGCATCATTGAAACAGCTACAAAACTCATCAAACAGACTTTCCAGCCGGCTGTAGCGATGAGGCTGCATCACGGCAATGACCCGCCCCTGATAGGCTTCCCGGGCCGCCCCAAGCACAGAAGAAATTTCAACCGGGTGGTGGGCGTAATCATCAATGATCGAAATCCCCCCGACCTTGGCCACCAGAGTAAAGCGGCGCTTGACGCCGGAGAACTTGCCAAAGGCGCGGCGGATGACTTCGCCAGACACACCCATTTCATGGGCAACGGCAATGGCCGCCAGCGCATTGGAAACATTATGACGTCCCGGCATCGGCAGGGCGATATCAGCCAGGATCTCGACGGTATCTTCCTGCCGGTCGGTCAGATGAACATTAAACAGGGCGCTGCCATCTTCAAATCGCAGGTCCATACACCGGACATCCGCCTGGGGGCTGAAACCATAGGTGAGAATCTTGCGGTCGGTGACACGACCGATCAGGGCCTGCACTTCCGGATGATCAATGCACATGGCGGCAAAGCCATAAAAGGGAACATTCTCGACGAACGTGCGGAAGGCTTCTTTTTCCGCTTCGAAATCACCATAAAAATCCAGATGCTCAGGATCAATATTGGTCACCACCGCCACAGTTGACGGAATCTTGACAAAAGTGCCATCGCTTTCATCGGCTTCGACCACCATCCAGTCGCCCTCCCCGAGGCGGGCATTGGTGCCATATGCGTTAATGATGCCGCCATTGATCACTGTTGGATCATAGGCCGCCTCATCCAACACCGCCGCCACCATCGAAGTCGTCGTGGTTTTCCCGTGGGTACCGGCAATCGACACACACCATTTCAAGCGCATCAGCTCGGCAAGCATTTCTGCCCGCCGGATTACCGGCATCTTGGCGGCGCGGGCGGCGATCACTTCCGCATTATCGGGCTTAATCGCGGAGGAACAGACAATGCCCCAGGCCCCGTCAAGATTTTCAGCCCGCTGCCCGATCATAACCTTGATGCCCATGGCCCTCAGGCGCGCCACATTTGGGTTCTCGCTCAGATCGCTGCCTTGTACTTTATAACCAAAGTTATGCATGACCTCGGCGATGCCGCTCATGCCGATGCCGCCAATGCCGACGAAATGCAACGTTCCTATATTGATCGGATGGCCAATTTTGACCGGCTGTATATTCTTGTTCATATGGTCTTCACTTATCTTAAGACTTTTAACGGATTAGGGATCGGCGCCTTTACCACCTCTTTGTCCTCTTGGGCGGCAGACGGCTCGTCCGTAGCGGTATCGGACATAGGGTCCGGAACCGGTACAACTTTCACCGTCAGAACCGCCGGATCCTCATCATGGGTTTTTATGCTTTTCCAACTGCCCTTGACCAGAGCCAGGCGTTCCACCAGATCGGCCAAGTCCTTTGTCGCGTAAGGTTTACCAACCTTCCGGGCGTCTTCCGACGCCCGCCAGACATCCCGGGGGCGTTTGGCCAGCCGTTGCAGTAATTTAGCAAGTTCGGCGGCATTGAATTCTTTCTGATTAAACAACCACGCCCCACCATTGATCACCATTTCACGGGCATTTTCAATTTGATGATTATCGGTTGCATGGGGATAAGGCACCAATATGCCCGCCCGCCCGGCCGCGGTCAGTTCGGCAATGGTCGATGCCCCGGCCCGACCAATCACCAGATGAGCCCATTCCAGACATTCGGGAATATTGGGAATAAACGTCGACAGCTCCACCGCGATCTTGGTCTCTGCATAAATCGCCCGGACCCGGTCAATATCCTCGGCCCGGCATTGTTGCGTGATCTGCAACCGCCGCTGCAAAGCCCGTGGCAGGGTCGAAATCGCCTGCGGTACCACTTCACCAAAAATGCTCGCTCCCTGACTACCGCCGATAACCAGAATTCGGAAAATGCGATCTTCGCCGATATCCGGATAGAATTTATCCCCAAGTTCGACAACCTCCTTGCGCACCGGATTGCCTGTCACCACCACATGTTCGTATTTTTCAAACTCCGCCTTGCGGGTTTTCTCAAATGACAGGCCGACCGCATCAACGGATTTCGCCATCAAACGGTTGACCCGCCCCAGCACCGCATTTTGTTCATGCAGGCACGTCGGAATACCCAGAGACGCCGCCGCCCGGATCGCCGGAAATGAGGGGTAACCGCCAAAACCCACGACGACGCCGGGACGCCGCGGCATCGTCTTCAACAAAGACCGCGCCTGAAGCACACTGAGAATAATTTTTGGCAGGGCCAGAATCTTGCCAAACAATCCGCGCCCCGCAAAGCTCGTGCTGTTAATCTTATAAATTTTTGCGCCGTTAAAATGATCCTTGTAGCCATAGCCCCGCACGTCGGTCACCAGACTGACCTGATGGCCGCGACTGATCAATTCATCCTTCAGGGCACTGGCTGGAAAGACGTGCCCCCCGGTGCCGCCTGCCGCCAAAACAATATGACTGGTCCGCCGTCTCTTCATGCGCCGTTCTTCCTCATATTTGTCTCCAGGCGGAATTCAGGTTTTCCAGATTATCCCGGCTGCCACGCCGGGTCAGAGATAAAACCATTCCCATGGCAATGGCGGTCGATAAAAAAGACGATCCCCCGTAACTGATAAACGGCAGGGTCATGCCTTTGCTTGGCAGCAGAGACAAATTAACCCCGAGATTAATAAAGGCCTGCACCCCGAACTGAATCATCAGCCCCGAAACGGCAAGGAAGATAAACAAATCGCTTTCCTTCATGATCCTCATCAGGCCTCTGACCACGATCACCGCGAATAACACAATCAGCACCAGACATAATACAATCCCGAATTCCTCGCCGGTGACCGCGAAAATGAAATCCGTATGGGCGTCAGGCAGAATTTTTTTCACTGCGCCCTCCCCCGGACCCCGTCCAAAAAGCCCCCCGCTGCGGAAGGCGTTCATGGCCGTATCCACCTGATAGGTGTCCCCTGTTTCCGGTGAAATGAACCGGTCAATACGACTGGTTACATGCGGCAGAAACAGATAGGCCGATAAAATTCCGGCAATACCGAAACCGGCCAGCCCCATAACCCAGATCATTGGCAGGCCGGCCATAAAAAATTGTGTGCCCCACACGATGGTAATCAAAATGGTTTGGCCAAAATCCGGCTGATTGATCAGGAAAAATACTACGATGCCATAAGACAACAAGGAAATGGTCCAGCCCTTGAAACCCGGCGTTTTCTGTGTCTCGGCAAACATCCAGGCGGTAAAGACGATAAAGGCGGGTTTAAGAAATTCAGACGCCTGCAAGGTAAAACTGCCTAAGCGCAGCCAACGCCGGGCCCCCTTGGCCTCTGGCGCGATGGCCATTGTCAGGGCCAGAAGAACCAGACTGATCAGGAACAACCCGACCCCGAGACGTCTGATCCAGATAATGGGCAGCAACGAGATGCTGAACATCATCACCCCTCCCAGGCAAATGAAAAACATCTGGCGTTTGACGAAATGAAAAGGGTCCAGCCCCAACTTCTCGGCGATTGCCGGACTGGCGCTCAAGGTCATCAGAATGCCCAGTCCGATCAACAGCCCGAGCATCATCAGCATGCGGCGGTCAACAGTCCACCACCAGTTGCTCAACAGGCTGGTATCGGTTCTCGAAAAAACGGTCATTCAGTCATCTCAGTATTTATCCAGTTTCCCCCAAAAAAATATTTATCACATTAACGCAGTTTCAATGTCGCCAGTCCGACAAGCGCCAGCAACACCGCAATGATCCAGAAACGGATCACAATGGTCGGCTCGGCCCAGCCTTTTTTCTCGTAATGATGATGGATCGGCGCCATGCGGAAAACCCGCTTGCCTGTCAGTTTGAACGACACCACCTGGACAATAACCGATACAGTTTCCAGAACGAACAAACCGCCAACAATCCCCAGGACGATTTCATGTTTGGTGATCACGCTGACCGCCCCAAGGGCGCCCCCGAGCGCCAGACTGCCCGTATCGCCCATAAAAACCATCGCCGGCGGGGCGTTGAACCACAAGAAACCAAGCCCTGCACCGATGATCGCCGCACAAAAGACCGCCAGTTCCCCGGCACCCGCGACATAAGTCAGCTGCAAGTAATTGGCAAACACCACATTGCCCACCAGATAGGCGATCAGGGCAAAGGTGCCTGCGGCTATAATCACCGGCATCACCGCCAGACCATCAAGGCCATCTGTGAGATTGACGCTGTTGGAGGACGCCACTAGCATAAAGACGCCAAACGGCACCATAAACCACCCAAGATCAATCAACATGTCTTTAAACAATGGAATCGCCAGTTGCGACCCGATTTCAGGCCCCGCCTTGTCCAGGATCACCAGAATTGCCACCACAGAAACGACAACTTCCATCAACAACTTCATTTTGCCTGAAACGCCATCGGAACTGGCGCGGGTGATCTTATAATAATCATCCATAAAACCAATAAGACCAAAGCCCGTCGTGATGATCAGACAGGCCCAGACATATTGATTGGTGATATCCGTCCATAATACCGTGCCCGCTGACAAACCAAGCAGGATCAGAAATCCGCCCATGGTCGGAGTGCCTTGCTTACTTATGATATGACCTTCGGGGCCGTCGAGGCGAATGGGCTGTCCTTTTTTCTGGCGCCGTTTCAGCATGCCAATCACGGAAGGTCCCATCAGGAAACTGATCAGAAATGCTGTCATCAGAGCCCCGCCCGCCCGAAAGGTCAAATAGCGAAATAAATTGAATACTCCGAAGTCATCGCTCAAGGGGTATAAAAAATGATACAGCATTAACTTTCTTTCCAACTCGCTAAATCAAGAAACATGGCCCCTTGGGACCCCCTATTCTTGTAGGGAACGATCTTGTTTATTATAGGGCCCGAATAAGGCCTGTTCCCTTTAATTTCACCCGGCGGCAGCCTGTTTGGCCACAGGTCCTTCCAGGTCCAGTATTTTATCCACCACTTTGCCCATGCCACTGGCATTCGAACCTTTGACCATAACCACATCCCCGGACCGCAAATCCCGGAGAAGCGCACTTTCCAGCGCCTCCCGATCCGGAAAATGGCCGGCATTGCGGAATTTATCCAACCGGTCCGACAGATATTTCATCTGCGGCCCCACCATATAAACCCGGTCAATATTTTTTTCCTTCAACACGTCTGCCAGCGCCGCATGCAACATGGCGCTCTGGTCGCCAAGCTCACCCATATCTCCCAGAACCGCAATGCGGCGCACCTTATGTTGTGGTGTTGTTTGCTGCAAGGTTTGCAACGCCGCGCGCATAGAGGCGGGATTAGCATTATAGCTCTCGTCAATCAACAGAATTGAGGCCTCATTTGTCGGGTCGAGAAAGATCTGATGGCGACGCCCCCGACCTTTAAGCGGCTGCATTTCCGCTAAGCCCAGACCCGCCAGGCCCAAATCTCCATTGACCGCCTTTACAGCCCCCAATATGGCCAGACTGTTCATTACCCAGTGATGGCCCAGCATGCCAACCTTGAAAGTCATGATCTGACCCATCACCTGTGCGATAACACAGCTGCAGGTGGGATGAAAAACCTGACGAATGACGTGTATATGGGCGGATTCGTCGGAACCGAAGGAGATGATATGATCAATACCCCGGGTCTTGGCCGCATCACTCAAACGGGTAAACTGCGGGTTATCATGATTGAGAATGACGGTACCGCCGGGCTCCAGTCCTTCAAAAATCTCCGCCTTGGCGTCGGCGATGGCTTCTATGTTTTCGAAAAATTCACTGTGGGCCAGTTCAACGGTCGTGATCATCGCCACATGAGGCCGCACCATTTTAGACAGGGGACCCAGCTCTCCGGCGTGGTTCATGCCGAGTTCGAAAATACCGTAATCGACATCGCGCGGCATCCGCGCCAGTGACAAGGGCACACCAATATCGTTATTGTAACTCAACACGCTGGCGTGCACTTTTTTATTGCGCGACAACGCACATTTCAGAGCTTCCTTGGTGCCGGTCTTGCCCACACTGCCGGTCACCGCAATAATGGGTATATCAACCCGCGCCCGACCCGCTTCGCCAAGTTTGTTCAACGCCTGCTGCACATCATCAACCTTGACCTGGAATTTGGGGTCCAGACCCTTGACCGGTTTACTGACCACGGCCGCGACGGCGCCTCTGGCAACGGCCATTTTGACATAATCATGCCCGTCTGAATGAGGACCAATCAGAGCAAAAAAGAGATCGCCCGTCTCGACCGTACGGCTGTCAATGGAAACACCCTGGCACTGCCAGGAAGCCTCTTCGCGACAGTCCAAAACCTTGGCGACTTCCGCGCTGGACCAAAGTGGTGTCAAGCTCATGCGCCGTACCTCCTTTGTGGCGAGGGTTGAAGGGGGGCCGCCGCGAGCGCCGACCTTATTTCGGCAATATCATCGAAGGGCACGACCTTGTTGTCAATGATCTGACCCTGTTCGTGGCCTTTCCCCGCCACCAGCAGGATGTCCCCATTTTTTAAATCCGCAATCGCCTGCCCAATGGCACTGGCCCGATCACCAATATTCATGGCGCCGGGACAACCCTGCATGATCTGATCCCGAATATCCGCCGCAGTTTCCCCCCGCGGGTTATCATCTGTAACATACGTGCGATCGGCGAATTGCGCCGCGACCTCACCCATAATCAGGCGCTTGCCCTTGTCCCGGTCCCCGCCGCAGCCAAATACCACCGCCAACTTGTTTTTCACATGGGGCCGCATGGCCGTCAGCACCGTTTCCAAAGCATCCGGCGTGTGGGCGTAATCCACATAAATTCGCGCCCCGCTTTTATGCCGCCCCGCCTGTTCCATACGTCCTTCAACGGCGCGCAAATGGGACAGGGCTTCGAATGCCTGGTCCACATTTCCCTCGCTCCCGATCACCAGACCAACAGCCATCAACGCATTCATCGCCTGAAAAGACCCGACAAGCGGCAAGGTCAGGTCGTATATTTCGCCCTGATAACCAATCGTAATATCCTGCCCGACTTCCGAAGTTTGCTGACGCAGCAGGCGAATATCCCCGCTGTGGTGCCCGATGGTAATGACCTTGTGCCCCCGAGCGCCGCAAATATCCGCCACTTCCATCACCAACGGACAATCGGCATTGAGCACGGCGACACTGCCTGGTTTCATCACTTCACCAAACAAGCGCGCCTTGGCGTTAAAATACTCTTCCTGCGTACCGTGGTAATCAAAATGATCCCGGGTAAGATTGGTAAATGCCGCCACGGACACATTCATCCCGTCCAGACGATATTGCGCCAGACCATGACTGGACGCCTCAAACACAACATGGTCAACCCCGGCCTCACACAAATCCCGCATGGCTTTTTGCAGGGTGACCGGATCCGGTGTGGTCATGCCGGTATCCTGATGGCTGTCTGGGCCATTAATGCCCAATGTACCGACGGAACCGGATTTAAATCCCATATGTTCCCATATCTGCTTGGTAAATGCCGCAACACTTGTCTTGCCATTGGTGCCGGTGACCGCCGCCACGGTTTCTGGTTGTTGATCAAAAAAACGGGCGGCAATATGGGCAAACACCTGCGCCGGAATATCTTCCCTGATCCAGATCACACTGTCATGAGCCGCCATAACATCGGCCCTGACCGCATCGGGACGACAAAGAACTGCAACGGCGCCCGCCTTAATTGCCTTGAGAATATAGTCCGCCCCGTCCACCTGTGTTCCCGGCAAGGCAGCAAAGAGGTATCCTGGTTTCACCGTGCGGCTGTCAGCCGTTACCCCCGCGATATCCGTATCCCGGAGTGAAGTATGTTCATGTAACAGTTTCGACAGCTTGATCATTCGTTATTTTTCACCAGTACTAAATTTTGATACTTCGTTTCTACATGTGCTTTCGGTGACACACCGAGCAGAGGTCCGATCCGCCGGATCACCTGCCCCACCACCGGCGCGGCCACCCAGCCGCCGGTCGCTTTATAAAATGTTTCCTCAATTCCTCTCGGTTCGTCCAGCATGACAAAAATGACATACTTCGGGTCATCCATGGGAAAAACGCCCGTGAATGAGGTAATCTTGTCCTTGCGGCTGTAAACGCCGTTCTTGACCTTTTCCGCCGTGCCGGTCTTGCCCCCGACGCGATAACCATCAACCCGGGCGTTACCGCCACTGCCATAATCCACGGCAAGCCGCATCAGATGACGCATTTTGACACTGGTTTCGGTGGAAATCACCTGAGGATACTTGCGATATCCCGGCAAATCCTTCAGATCATAGTCGGCGTACTCTTGAGACTCATTCTTACGGATCAAGGTGGCGGGAATAAGGCGTCCCCCATTGACAATTGCAGCAATTCCCGTCACCAGATGTAACGGTGTTACGGCAATACCATGTCCATAGGATACCGTCATTGATTGTATCTCGCCCCAGCGACTGGGCAGGATCGGGCGTGACAGGCCGGTCAATTCAATTTCCGCCTTGTCAAACATGCCTATTTTCTGCAGGAAATCCCGCTGAATATCTGTGCCCAGCTCCCGCACCATAAGGGAGGCGCCGATATTGGAAGAAAAAGTAAAAATTTCCGGTACCGTCAAGGGGCGCTTCTTTGGATGATCATCATTAATGGTCCGCCCCGCCACCCTGAGCGGCTCCGTTGCATCGAATTTGTCATCCAGACTGATCCTGCCCGTGTCCAGGGCCATGGCGACGGTAAAAGCCTTAAAACCAGAACCCATTTCATAAGGTTCGAGAATGTTGCGGTTTTTCATCTCCGGCGCCCCCGGACTGATGGCGCCATTGCCGTCAAAATCCGGCAAAGAGGTCATCGCCAGGACCTCGCCAGTATTCACATCCATGACAATCCCCGCCCCGCCAAGAGCCGAGAATTTATCCATGGCATACGCCAGTTCCTGCCGCATGATATGCTGAACCCTGAGATCAATTGACAGCTGCAACGGATCATTGGACCGTTCCGGGTCTGACAGATGATCGTTGGCAAATTTTTCAATACCGGCCTGAGGCTTATTATCCAGATCAACATACCCCAACACATGAGACGCCAGACTGCCTTGCGGATATACTCTTTTCTCCGCTTCCTCCAGAACCAGCCCGGGGTAACCGAGCGCATTGATCTTCCAGACCTGCTGCGGGGTGAGATTACGTTTGATATAGACAAAATGGTTTGAAGATTTCAGCTTATTGAGCAACCGCACCCGGTTCAGGTCCGGTAAAACCCGCAAAATCCGGTCCGCGGTTTCTTCCGGCGCGGTAATCAGCCTCGGCCGCACAGCCAGAGACGGCGCCTTCAGGTTAGTGGCCATCACAATGCCGTTGCGATCCAGAATATCAACCCTGTCACGGACAAGCTCCGTCGTCCCCACGCGGGTATAGGTATTGATGTCCGACATGGGTTCAAACATGCCGATCGAAATCAGGCGGATCACCAGAATGCTGAACCCGAGCACGAAGAAAAAAGTTGGCACGACAAGACGGTTGCGCGCCACTTCTATTGCGCCCGATGTCGCCCCTTCGATATGGAGGTCAACTGACCTCATTTCTCATCCTCCAGTTTCAGAGAAATTCGCTCGTAAAACCCCATGCGCCGCGTTGTCTTCTTGCTTACCTGTTCTTTCTGCGCAACCTTCGGGGCCTCCTCCGTAGCCGGATAAGCCGCCAACGTCACCGCATTCCGATATTTTTCAGCTTTGAAGACCGGTTTTTCCTGAGGCAACAACACCGGGAACTGATCCACAGGCGCAGATGCCAGATGGACAGTATCATCCTCCCGCGAGGACAAGGACGTCACATTATCCGCCATTTGAAAAGAGGTCGCCGGACGCAACGCTAGAAAACGCTGGCTCAACTTCTGCAATCTTTCAGGTTGCGACAAATAGGCCATTTCTGCATGCAACACCTTGATCGCGGCCCGATCCTCCAGAATGCGGGTCGCCAACTGCGCCTTGTGCGTCTCAAGCCGTTCCGTTGTTTCCTTCAAGCTATATACGGTTCCTGCCGCAATCATCACCATCAAAACAAAGAACCCACCAACAACTTTTATCATTTTCCTTCTCCTGACCAAGGCGCCGTCGCCGTACGACGCGCCCCGCGCAATTTTGCAGAACGCGATCTTGGATTCTGATCCAGTTCAGTTTTTCCCGGTTTAACAGCCCCCCGCGCTATCATCTCGAAACTCCCGGCAGTCGCCAATTCACGTTCGATCATCGCTTCCGGCAGATGACGAGATCCCCGGGCCGGCGCACCACTGCGGGCTTTAAAAAACTTCTTCACAATACGGTCTTCCAGGGAATGGAACGACACCACGCACAAACGCCCCCCTGGCGCCAGTATCTTTTCTGCCGCCAGAAGACCTTTTTCCAGTTCCCCCAACTCGTCATTGACGTAAATCCGCAAGGCCTGAAAGGTCCGGGTTGCCGGGTGAATTTGTTTCTTGCCTTTGATATAACGCTGGTAGCCCACAGCCTTTTCAATGATATTGGCCAGATGCGTGGTGCGGTTGATGCGCCCCTGTGCCCGGGCTTCACAAATGGCCTTGGCGATCCGACGGGACTTACGCTCCTCCCCATACTGATAAATGATGTTGGCCAACTCGGTTTCTTCCGTGTCATTGACGACATCTTCAGCACTGAGCCCTTCATCGCTCATGCGCATGCTTAACGGGCCGTCATTCTGAAAGGAAAACCCGCGCTCGGCATCGTCAAACTGCATGGACGACACCCCGATGTCCAGAAGCACACCATCCACAGCCGCAACATTCGCCGTATCAAGAAGCTGATCCATCTGGGAAAAGCATCCCGCCAGCAAATGAAAACGGCCCGGAAATTCGGCCGCAAGCTTATCCGCTGTCGCCTGAACATTAGGATCGCGGTCAATCGCATAAACGATACAGTCGGCAGTCTCCAGCAACGCCCGGCTATATCCGCCGGCCCCGAAAGTGCCATCAACAAAAACTTCTCCGGCCTGAGGAGCCGCCATATCCAGCACTTCATTGCGCATAACAGGATAATGACGGGGATCGAAAGACACATCAGTCATAATCAATCCTCCTCCTCTTCGCCCATGGCGCGATCATGTTCTTCCGGGCTCCAGATCTGAAACGTCCGGCCAAGACCAACAAAGACAGCCCGGTCTGTAATACCTGCATGGGCCATGTAATCCTGAGGCAACACCACGCGACCATCTGAATCAATATTCAGCGGCGCACTTTTACGCAAAATTTTCATCGCCGGATTTTGTTTTGGCAGAGCAGAGGTCAGAAGATCGAAGTTATCGACCTTTTCACTGATATCCTGAAGGTACCCCGCATCGAAGCCTTCGATCGCCGCCCCGTTCAGGGACCGCAGGACAGTGATGGTCTGATCGCCCTCTGGCAACGTCGCACGGAAAGACGCGGGCACGGAAACCCTGCCTTTCTTATCCACCCTGTTGGTGTATGTCGACGTAAATAATGGCATGCCCAGCCCCGGATTAAAATATTCATTACCCTCACATAACAGCCTACGCTTGTCAGGCCCTCAGATGCTACCCTTATGGAATAACATGGTATTGTATGGGTCGTCAATGGAATTAGATGGTACACAGGGGGCGTTAACAATATCTTAACGCCCCGGGTTTCTGCCAATTAGTTCTTACTTTACAAATGGATAGATCGAAAGAGACCACAGATCAGGCAGCAGAGCGCCCTGCCCAATATCTAAAGAAATATTTTGCGGCACGCCAAACACAGAAAAAATTGGGGGATTATGGATTTTGCAGAAAAAATAACGGCGCATCTTCTTCCCCGAAAAAGACTCGGGGTGAGATACGCCAAAAAGAAAAACAGACAAGAGCGCGCCGTCCCGACCGCAGCCCGGATCAGCACGTCATGCCCCGGTATAACAGGGCGGTCATTTTCTCTTTATTTCAGGCTCTTGATATTCAGCTTTTCGGGAGTCTGGCCCCAAGCTCACCGAGACATTTCGCTACTTCTTCAGGCGAATGCGCAAACGACAAACCAATAAATCCCTTATCGACCCAGACAACCTGCGCCTGTAAAAAGTCACTGCCTTTGACCGAAGTCTTTACCATACTGTTTAATGCCAGGGGTAAATTTAACTTCAGACGGACACCTCCCAAGGAAAGATTATATGCTTTACAGTTAAACTCATAATCTCCCGCTTCAATAACGGCTCCCAGTAACACAGATTGCCGGATGGATTTTCTCGCATTCCGGTCAAGAGTGGTTATACTTTTTTTACTCATTGCTTCCATTTCAAATCATACTAAAAAAACATACACTTACATACACTTTAGAAATTAGTTGCATATACACTAAAAAGAGTCAAATATAAATCATAACGAACCGTTTGGCGCCATCACAGCGCTGCTGTTCAAAAAATAAAAGGGGGAAACGACCTTACACAATGTCTCCTGTGTGAGGCAGCTTTACGCCAAGATCATCCAATAATTGTTTAACTTCCTTCACCGGCATGGTGAATTCAACGCCAATGAATCCATCCTTCGCCCAGGCCACCTCGGCAGGGATCATTGAACTTTGCTTGACCAGAACACGAACCTCGCATCTGGTCTTCAATGGCAGATCCAGCTTAAGACGAGCTCCCTTGACCGACAGGTCATACGCCATACAGTCAAACTCATATTTCCCGGTATCAAGAAGTGCTTTCAACAACACATGACGCCGGACAAATTGTCTGTTCTCCGACACTTCAACATTGGCAGTCCGTTCAGTCATCGTACGGCTCGTCCTTCACACCCCAAATTGGCTTTCCCGCAAACCATAGCGCACAATACGGTATAATTGCAATTCTGACAAAAAAAGGCGACAAAAAGTCACCTTAACACCAATACACTTCACGATAAAGATTAATTCAATCCATTAGAAAGACTACCCAGGCCCATTTTGACCTTTTCAGGTGGATCGATAAACCGCAATCCCATAAAACCATCCGCTGCCCAGACGACCTTGGCGTTTTGTCTTAGCCTGTGCCGCATCTGGACATAGACACTGGCGTTACGTTCAACCGGCAAGTCTGCCTTGATCCGGATGCCGCCCAATGACACATCATAGGCCGTACATTCAAAATCAAAGCTGCCGATACCCAGAACCGCAGGCTGCACCATTGTCCGCCTGTTGTGCTTTCGCATTGAACTCAAAACTGTTCTCACGCCTTCACTAACCATTTAATTTCCCATGGCCCTTCTGCCTGCTTTTCTCCATTCAATAATTAGGCAAATCTTATATTGAAAACATTAACAAAGTCTAAAAGTTCGATAAAAGGCCAGGCAACCTCCCTTCTGTCAGGGAGGTCGCCAAAAGCGTTTATCATCGGAAAAAACAGATCACAAAAAAGCCACCGCGACCGAATTCAGGCCACAGGAATTCCACATGCAAGCTGTTGGCGCTCCATCAGTCGCCCTAACCGCCCTTTCGGATGCAGCTTATCCTTTTCCACCTAAAGAATTTTAGCGCGACTGGCTCAGGGCTGTCAATCCCTTACAAATGATCATCAAAATAGCGCTTGATCAGGTGCATGAGATGCCTCTGGCGCATATTATCGCTGCCCAGACGGTGAGTCTGCCCAGGATAAGCCATGAAATCAAACTGAATGGCGTTCTTCTGCAGCTCATCCAGTAGCATGGTACTGTTGTTGAACAACACATTGTCATCCGCCATGCCGTGCACCAGCAACAATTTACCCTTCAGGTTTTGCGCATAAGGAAACACACTACTTTTGTCATAGCCGTCCTTATTTTTATCCGGGTGGCCAAGGTAGCGTTCCGTGTAATTGGTGTCATACAACCGCCATTCGGTCACCGGCGCGCCAGAAACCCCCACTTTGAACACCTCAGGCGCCTTAAACATGGTCATCAGGGTCATATAACCGCCATAGCTGTGACCATGCACCCCGATCCGGTCCCCATCAACAAAGTCAAATTTCTTCAGAAACGCGGCCCCGGCGACCTGGTCTTCCACTTCCACCTTGCCCATTTCATGATAGAGCGCGCCTTCAAACTCGACGCCACGGTAATTGCTGCCGCGGTTGTCCAGTGTAAAAACAATATAGCCGCTCTGGGCCAGGATCTGATGGAGGCTCTTGTCCCAACTGCGCCGCACCAACTGCGCATGAGGCCCGCCATAAAGCGAGAAGATCACCGGATACTTCTTACCCTTCTCCATATTGGCGGGTTTATACATGCGGTAATAGAGATCATCCCCACTCGGCCCGGTGAATTTGCCGAATTCCGGCGTGATGTGGTCCTTCAGGTAAGGAAAATACGGGTGATTTTCATCCAATTTATTCTCATCCACCCAGGTCAGAAGTTCGCCGTTCTGGTTACGGATAGATACCTGGCTTGGGGTAGAGGGATCTGAATAATAATCGATATAATCCGTCCCTTCGTCCGGGAATTTCACGCCATGCGATCCGCCAGACGCCGTAATTCGTTGAGGCTCCGTCACCTTATGGGCCGTCGTCAGGCTGGTGCGATAAAGATGACGTTCCAGCGGCGTGTCCGCATGGCCGTCGAAATACACCATTCCCGCCGTCTCATCGACCTGCTTCAAGCCGGTCACCACCCAGTCGCCATCGGTCAGTTGCCCGATTAATGTACCGTCGGTTTTATAGTGATAAAGGTGACTGAAGCCACTGCGCTCGGACGTCCAGAGAAACTCCTTGCCGTCCTTGATAAAATCCAGATTGTCATGCAGGTTGATCCAGTATTTGGCTTTTTCCGTCAACACGGGGCGGGTTTTTCCGGTCGCGGCATCGGCAAAGATCACATCGAGCGTTGTTTGATCCCGGTTGAGACGCTGAAAAAACACCCCGGAATTATCCGGCACCCAGTTGACCCGGGCAAGGTAAATATCCTGGTCATCGCCCAGATCCACCCATGTTACATCACCGGTCGCAACCGTCATGATGCCGAGCTTCACAGTGACATTGTTGGTGCCGGCACGGGGATAACGCTCCTCCAGCACTTTAAAGCTCGTCCGGTCAATCTCATAGCGCTGACCGATTTCCACCGGCGCTTCATCGAACTGGATAAAGGCGATAGACTTCTCATCTTCTGACCACCAGTAGCCCGTATCCCGGTCCATTTCCTCCATCGCGATAAATTCGGCGCTGCCATTTTTGATGGTCGGCGTCGGCGAGGTCGTCATCACCCGGTCTTTGCCCGCCTTGACATCAACCACATGGATATTGTGATCAAGAATGTAGGAGACATAGCTGCCTTGTGGTGAAAAGCGACTGTCGGTTTCATATTCAGCCGAGTTAGTCAGGCGGTTCACGGCGCCGCCCTCCAGTTCATACTGATAGAGATCACCGCCCAAAGGGAAGAGCAGCTTCGCGCCGTCTTCGGACCAGCTGTAAGAAACAATCCCTGAATTGGAAATCCGCATCCGTTCACGGCGGGCGCGTTCGACCTGGGATAATTCTTCCTCTCCGCCGGTGATCGAGGTGCTTTCCACCAGAAGTCGGGCTTCTTGATCTTTCAGGTTATATTCCCACAGATCCAGCACCTTATAGTCAGCGGCGCTCGGGCGCAGGAATGTCACCCGCGAGCCGTCCGGGGAAAATTTCACCGACCGGGGCGAACTGCCCTCCAGCGCCGGACTTGATGTGATCCGTTCAATGGTAAGTTTTTGTGATGATTTCATGGATGAAGACTTTTCCGCCGCCAGCGCGGCCGGGGAACCCAGAAGGCAACTCCCCACAATAAATGGTAAAACAGTATGCAAAAGTGACATGAGATATCCCGTTGTTATGTATTATTATTTTTATCAGAGGCTAATCTAACTGATTTTTCACCCCTTGTCAGCCGCCAAGATGGCGCGGCGTCACGGCACCCCGTGACCTTTTGACGCGACCCACAGGCGGTACCATTGCTCCCGGCTCAAATTCAGATCCAGCGCGCCGAGCGCCGCCGTGACGCGCGCGATATTGCCGCTCCCCAGGATCGGCACCGGATGCGACGGCATCTGCATGATCCAGGCAAAAATCACCTGATCGATGCTTTCCGCGCCCAGCTCTTCCCGCAAAACCTCCAGTGTTGCACGCAGCCGGATCATTTGCGCGGATTGTCCCTGGAAAATTTCACCTCCCGCCAGACAGGACCAGGCCATCGGCCGCACCCGTCCTTCCTGCAACTGGTCCAGAGTACCATCAGAGACCACGCCGAAGTTCACCGGATTAATCTCGACCTGATTGGTGACCAGAGGGGCGTCCAGCCGCGACTGCAGCAGCGAAAATTGACTTGGGCTAAAATTGGACACGCCAAAATGCCGTACCTTGCCACTAGCTTTGAGGGCGACGAAGGCTTCCGCCACCTCATCCGCCTGCATCAGAAAATCGCAACGATGAACCAACAATACATCCAGATGATCACCCCCGAGCCGTGACAGAGAACCTTCCACCGAGGCGATAATCGCGCCTTTACTGCTGTCATAATAAGCGACAGCCCCCGCGCCCCCGCCCTCAGGGGGGTTCTCGATGCCACATTTGGAAACAATCTCTAGACGGTTGCGCAAAGACGGGTCCAGCTTCAACGCGGCGCCAAACAGGCTCTCACAGGAAGGATCGCCGTAGACCGGCGCATGATCCACTGTCGTGATGCCATGTGCCACATGTTGTGAAATGAAGGACAGGAGCTCCGCCGAAGACATACCCCATTCCGCCAACCGCCAATAGCCCTGAACAAAAGGAGAAAATTCAGGTCCGCCGGGAGACATGCATACTTTAGAAACTGAAGACATAAAAATACCTTATCGCACGAAGTGTCTTAATAGAGAAATTCGGAAATACGGGCATAGCTTTCGCCCATGGTTTGCTGTAACCATTCCCGGAAAATCACAATCTTAGGCCAGCGCGCCTTATCCGGCAAGGTCACAAAATAATAAGAGGCCTGGGCCCTCACTTTCGGGCCCACCTGAACCAAAAGCCCCTGATCAAACAAATCTTTTTCCATCAACATGGCGCGCCCGAGTACAATACCATGCCCGGCGATGGCCGTCTGGATCATGATGTCGGCGCGGTCGTAATAAGGCCCCACCAATTCCGGCTCAATATCAGACCCCATCTGTTCAAACCAGTATTTCCAGGAATATGCGATATCGAACGGCAACGACGCCGTATAGGACATCAGGGGAAATCGTGCCAGATCTTCCGGTGTGGTCGGAATTTTACCATCCTTAAACAATCGCGGACTGGCAATCGGCACCAGCCAATCCTTGCACAAATGGGTCGCATGCAGACCGGGCTGCGGTGCCCGGGAGTAACGCAATCCGGCATCCACCGGCTCACGACTTAAATCCACCAGCGCATCCTGGGCCATCACAGAGACCTGACTGCCTGGATAGGCCCGATAAAATTCCACCAGATGCGGCACCAGCCATTTGGCCGCCAACGACGCCAGTGCCGACAAAATGATCATGCCCTCATCTTTATCCTGTTTCAGGTCATACAGCGCCCCCTCCATCTCGGCCAGCGCCTGACGCGCGGCATCCGCGAAACGCAACCCCTCTGGCGTTAATTCCAGAGCCCGTGTTGTCCGCCGTATCAAACGAACATCGAGCTGCTCCTCCAGATGCTTGATCCGATGACTGACGGCGCTCTGGCTGATATTGAGCGCCTCCCCTGCCGCTCCGAAACTTCGCAAACGCGCCACAGCATCAAAAGCCGGCAAGGCGGATAAAATAGCAGGCGATACAAACATTTAAATTTTCTCATATATGAATTTATCTCATAAATATATGACAAAAATTCGTTTGAATCAACGCACATGAAACTGCATTATTTATATATGAATTCATATGAGTCGCGTAACACACCGGAAACTTCGCATTTACTCATTTAGATAACATGATGAGCTTGGAAAGAATTTTAACATGCGAATATCACCATTGCACAAAATCACGGCCTTGTTTTTTGGCCTGATCATGACCACCGGTCTCCCCTCCTCCTGGGCCCAATCGACCACCGCAGACACGGCAGTCACTTTTACGGATCAAGACGCCAAGCGCATTGCCCGCCGCTATCTTGACTCGATTGGTTTTCTGCGGGCCGGCACTTCACTGCATGTGACCGCCGCTATCGATGATGCAGAACTTAAAGAGGGCACCTGGATTGTAAGAGTACGCACTGGAAAGCGACTGCCCACGACCAAAGGTGTCGTTCTGATCAATGCCCAGACCGGCGAGGTTCAGAAAACCTGGAAAGCCAGCCACACCGGCACACAGTAACCCGACCCGTGGGCGAAACTGTTTCGCCCCACCTCTTAAACTACCAAAGGCGTTTCCCTAGACGTCCTTTAATGCCCAGGTCTTCCTGGGCATTTTTTTAAAATGTGATTAGATAATTTTATTTGATACGATATCGGTTACGAATTCCAAGGCCGATCAAAAACAATAAAATACTACTGATCAGAGTTTGGACGACGCCAATAACTAATGTGAGTGTTGACGCTTCTGCCCCATATACATATTTTTGCAATCCTACGAACGGAACCGAATTCACTAAGCTGGTCAAAGCCGACTGGCTCACTGAAGGCAACGCAACAGCATTCACATAATAGGATGTAAAATAACCTTGATCAGCGCCGACAGATAAAGAATATTCATAAAATTGCATGCCGTAAAAGATAGCCCAGAATAAAACAAACACCCCAACCAACCAATAGAAAGGTCGTGAAATACTTTGCCCAAAGTCAGAGAGATATTTATATAAATTGTAGGATAATGATTTACCTCGATAGAGTGTACGGGCTTCCATCTCCAGAGCAAAAAACTTCAACTCATAATCGTGGCGCATCATTTGATTCATGAGAAGTTTTAAAGTTGACCAACACCTTTCAGCCCGCACAGCATCTGCTTCCTGTTCATATCTATTAGAGAATTTTGTATCGCTCCAATCTGTGTCCAAATACATCTTACTGCCATGAAATACTGGCGCCATAGTAAATTCAGCTTCGGAAAAATCTGTCGTTGAATTGAATGGAACGTTTCTATAATCAGCCGTACTTAAAAATACAGCTCCCTTAAAATTCGCCCAAGCATAAAAGGTAGCATATCTAAAATATGCCATTTCCGAGAACTCTACACCCACAAATTCCGCATAACCATAAAACCTTGAATTATAAAAATTAGCTCTCTTTCTAAATTTTACTTGGTTAAATTTCGTATGATGTGGAAAAATGTAATTATATGCGATGAAGTCTTTTTCAATTTCAATGCCTGATAGGTCGATTACCCCATTCGAGGGATAGTTATCATCCCCTCCATTTTTCTTGATTCTTTCGCGAAGCATCTGTTCATGCTCCAGCTTTTCCTGACGGCTAAAGGGTTTTAAATTCTCCCCCTCATGCACACCTCGCTCAATTAAATCTCCTCTCTGCTCAGTAGTCATTTTCTCAAACATATAGCGATGCCAGAAAAGTCTGTTTTGGCTCGCTATCTCCATATCCTCAGGAGCACTAGGTTCTCCATACCAAATCATCAATAGATACCAAGGATTTTGATTGGCTGGTGTAAGTTTGTATTCTTTTACTTCTTCAGGCATATAAGCTCCCCTATTTTAAATCGCACTTCTTATTGATGCAAAAGAATTCCATAAACAGATTTACTCAAACCAATCAAAAAAGCACAGCGCACAAGACAAGAATGGAAGAGTAGCTCAGATTGCCACCCAAATCTCAAGAAACACTACTACTGCTCGGCATTAAAAAAATATTCAGATGGCCTGTAAGCCGGGTTATGTCCTCGAGATCGCCGAAGCGGTCCCAATGGATGACCATTCATCTAGGCGGACTGTTGCCAGCCCGCTCGTGCAATCTACCCGAACGACGCTCCGGAAGAAGAGCTGCCCTGTCGCCAGGGCGGTCGTTCCTATTTGATTTTGCACCCGGTGGGGTTTACCCTGCCTCCCCTGTTACCAGCGGAGCGGTGCGCTCTTACCGCACCCTTTCACCCTTACCTGATAAATCAGGCGGTTTGCTTTCTGTGGCACTATCCCTGAGGTCGCCCTCGCCGGTCGTTAACCGGCACCGTTCTTCCGTGGTGCCCGGACTTTCCTCTCCCGCCCGAAGACGGCAGCAGCCATCCGGCCATCTGAATGACCTAGAAATAATCCAGAACAGCAGGAAAAAACAGAAAAAAATGAATTATGTTGTCAGGCATTGAAGAGACAGCAGGGTCGCCTTCGTTTAATAGAGCCCGGTCGCCATATCGCCCAGTGCGTCACGCACCTCATCCGCATCATCGATAAATTGCAGTCCGAGAAATTCACCTGCATGCCAAACCACACGTGCCTTGAGTTGAACCTTGTTTCTGATTTTAACCGAAGCCTCGGTTCCATTGGCCAACGGCAAAGGCAATTTTATCCGGATGCCGCTCAACGAAATATCATAAAGGGTAGAACTGAATTCAAAATTAGCCACATAGAATGTCGCCGGCCAAACCACGGTGCGTCGCTTGTGGGCGCGCATATAGCTCAGCCCCTCTCTGATACTCTGAATTTTTTCAGCACCCTTCTTCACAGACGACGTCGTCATGCCAAACTCCCTAGCGCCCCCTACCTCCAGCTTCTGCTTTCACCCTACAGCGCAATTATTTAAAAAGTTCTAAGACTAGTAATAATTTTGCATAATTATTTCGCTTTATCGTCGACCGCATCTTGCCTTCCCCCTCAAACTCGGGCACATTGCCAACATGATCAAATTTGGCTCAGAAATAACCGGAATTCACACTATGCGTAAAAACATCACCTTTTCCTTACTGATGGCGGGACTTTGTCTCACCCTGACCACAGGATGTGCCGGAAATGACGAGTATATATTTGAACATGGGCCTGCTGGCCCCAATACAGAACGCACTCTGGAATCATTGCCGAAAGGGTTACAGCCCGACAAAGTCAAGGCCAGTCATACAGAAGACACACTGGAACCACAGCCCGAGACGAAGAACTAATAATCCGCCTCTTTTAGCTGCAATAACGCCGACAGCAACGCCTCTGTCTTCTCATCAGCCGACGCGGTATGATCGCGTGGTCTGAAATGGCGATGGAACGCCGCGACAACATCCGATGTCTGCTGATCCCAGCCTCCTGTCACTTCAACGCCGTACCCATAACGCCGCAACATCTTCTGCATGGTTGCCGCCTTTTCCCACTGACCCGTAACGCTCCCCTCATCCGGCCACAGACCAACCCCCGCCTTAGCCAGACGCGGCCAGTCAAACAGTTCTCCCGGGTCAATCTTGCGTCCCGGTGCAACATCCGAATGCCCCAATACATGCCAGGGCTTTATATCATGACGGGCAATGATGTCCTGACAGAGCGGGATCAACGCCGCCATTTGCCGTTCGGGAAAGGGTCGGTAATCGCCAATATAGCCCGGACTGTCATGCCCGGGGTTAACCAATTCTATGCCAATGGAATGGCCGTTGATGTCCGGCTCTCCCTCCCAGCTTGATACGCCCGCGTGCCAGGCTCTCTTGTCTTCCTCCACCAGCTTGAACAGCCGCCCGTCTTCTTCGATCAGATAATGCGCGCTAACCTGCGCCTTAGGATCAGAAAGCCGCGCCAAAGCTTCTCCGCCACTGGCCATGCCGGTATAATGCAGGACCAGATAACGGGCGCGCCCTTGGGCGTTTGCCGGGCGATCGTTGAAGTTGGGTGACGGGTGGAGAATCACGGCAATAACTCCTCCACCAGTTGACGTTTCTTCCACCAGTCCCGCAAATGAATCACCGAAAGCCCCAATAGAGTCAAGCTGGCTCCCATGAGAAAGCGCGGCGTCAATATCTCATCAAAGGCGATGACCGCCGCCATGGTCGCGAAAATTGGCACGCTGAGGAATATCGGCGCAATCAGGGTCACCGGGTGACGCTTCACCAGAAAATTCATGCCGCCATAGCCGATGATCGACGACACCACGGCGGTATAGAAAACCGCCATCCAGCCTTCCTGGTTCATCGCCATCAATTGCGTCATTTGGTCCGCCTCTGTCATAAATGTCAGACTCAAAAGAATAGGCAAACCGAAAACCGCTGTCCAGGCCTGGGTATTAAAGACCCCGACATCTTTCAAACGCCGCAACAGCACTGACCCGGTGGAATAAAATAAAGTCGCGCCAAAAATCACCAAAATCGCCAAACGCTCATTGGCGATTGCCGGGTCGAAGGTGATCAGCAATACCCCCATAAAGGCAATGACAATCCCGCTGCCGCGCCAGTAACTGAGCCTTTCCTGCAGAAAAATATGCGCCATAATCAACGTGATCGGCACATGCATCTGAACAATCACCACGATTGAGGTAATATTTTCCGCCAACTGCAACCCCATGATGGCAAAGGCGAAATGCACCCCGCCAAGGCACAGTCCGATCCACAGCAACAGCCACATCTTACCCTGCATGACCCGCAACCACGGCGCCATCAACATCAGGACAATGGCGAAACGCAACGCGATAAAAAGAAATGGTGACAGATGATTAAGCCCGATCTTCATGGCGACGAAATTAACGCCCCAGGCGATGGATACCAGAAAGCCAAATAAAATATGATGTATGGGCATCCACGGTCCTTAGGGGTTTGGCGACACAAGATATCGACCTTGTTATTTCAGGCCGCGCTCTTTCGCGATCCGGTCATAAGCAACATTGATCACCGACAGTTTCTCGTTGGCAACTTCGACAAATTCCTTGGGCAACCCTTGAGAGGCGAGCAGGTCCGGATGATGTTCCTTGATCAGTTTGCGGTAAGCCGACTTGATGTCTTTATCACTGGACTCCCGTGTGACACCGAGAATGGTATAGGGATCCGCCTTGTCCGGCCCCAGGTTTTCCGCCCTGATACGGTCAAATTCCGCTGCAGAAAAACCGAAGATGGCCGATACTTTCTCGAGAAAATCAAGTTCCGCCGGATGCACCACCTGATCGGCTTTGGCGATATAAAACAGGATCGACAGCAGTTCTTCCAACATCGCCGGCTTATCGTGAAACAGTTTCGCCAGCTGTCCCGCATAAGGCTCGAACCCCGTGGCGTCCTTTTTCGCCATATTGAACACCCGGGCTACATTCTTCATTTCACCCTCGGGTACCTTGAAGGCCTGTTTAAAGGCGTCTATTTCCTCCCGGCTGACATGACCATCGGCTTTCGCCATTTTGGCGCTCAAGACAATAACACCAATGGTAAAGGTCACCTGTTCGGTGCCGCCGCCGGTGCCTTCGTTCAACTTCTTACCGATATAATGACCGGCAACCGCCCCCAGTAACGCTCCCAGTGGCCCCCCTAAAATCGCACCACCGGCCGCTCCCCCAATAATCGAAGACCAAATCGACATAAAACAAATTCCTTCTCGCTTAATTGCCCTAGTCTATATCACTTAACCTGAGGAAAGATAGGGGTAAAATTTTGCCATTTTTCAGTAAATACGCCTGTTCGCGCAGCAATATGATTTCTCAAGCTACCTGCAGACATCCTGACGTCAAACGACATTGAATAATCCCGTTGATCCCGCTAGAGTGAGCCAAACATGCATTACATTCAATCTCTTCGAGGGACCATATCTATGCCAAATCGTCGCGTCATCCTGTGGGCTGCACTCCTGTTCTCTGCCAGCCTTGCTCTGGGCCTCCCCGCCCGTGCTGAACGCGCCCTCACCCTGCAGGACCGCAGTGATCCCCTTTATTGGCAAACCGACCACGCCCGCTTGCTCGACAGTGACCCGATGCGCATGGTCCTGCAAAGTCTCCGCGCCACTGCCGCCAAGAAGGGAACTGAAAACATTCTGCCCCCGGATGAGGTCGCCAGTCAGATCACCAATCTCCTTCTTGCCGAACAAACCCGTAACGAAGCCATTCATATTCAAACCACATTGACCACCGTTGGCGCCCTGTCCGGGTTTGCCTGTCAGATGGCGATCCGCAATGGCTTTATCGCCGAAGGAAAAATCACCCTCGACAAGGCCCTGGTCGCTGTCAAAACCACAAATGGCGAAACCTTTTTCACCGGCCCGTTTCTCAATGAATGTTTGATCACAGACAAGAAAGGCCAACATTCAGTCTGGGGATTTGTCGGCGGCGCTGCCCTGCATCTTGGCAAACCTTTACCAGACGTCACAGACATTTTCGCTCACACCGGTGCCACTATCGGACAGGACAGCTTCGGCGTGCCGGAACTCCCCGAACAACATTTACCCCAGATGAGCAGCGAAGCATTGTTGTGGAAATACTGGAATATTATCCGCAATACATTGGTGTTAAATGAACAGCCCCCGGCGCAATGGCCCTTGATCATCGGCCTGTCCGCCCAACAGTTGATCCTTGAATCCAAGGACGCCATAGATCCGACAATCGCCGCCCAGATCGTTATGGAAGCCGCGGTGCCTATGTCTCACCTCGACCCCGCCCGCATTTATGAGGCGTCTCTGTCGGAGCCAAATCTTGAAAAATAAAAAATGGCAGTTCTGGATTGATCGCGGCGGGACCTTCACCGATGTGGTGGCGATGGCGCCGGATGGCGCGCTGCATAGCCATAAACTTCTGTCGGAAAATCCCGAGCACTATGAAGACGCCGCCCTGCAGGGCATCCGAGACTTTCTCGGGCTCGGCAAGGATGATCCCATTCCGGCACGTCGCGTCGCCGCCGTCAAGATGGGCACCACCGTCGCCACCAACGCCCTGCTGGAGCGCAAGGGCGACCGCACCCTGCTGGTAATCACCAAAGGCTTCCGCGACGCCCTGCGCATCGGCTATCAGAACCGGCCTGACCTTTTCGCCCTCGATGTGCAACTGCCGGAATTGCTTTATGAAAAAGTCATCGAGGTCGAGGAACGGATCAGCGCCCACGGGGAAATTGAGACCCCCCTGAAGCTCACCGCCCTAAAGCCTGCACTGCAAGACGCGTACGCCATGGGCATTGATGCGGTTTCCGTTGTCACCCTGCATGGTTACCGCTATCCGGATCATGAGCAACAGATCGGCGCCCTCGCCGGGCAGGTCGGCTTTCGACAAATTTCCCTCAGCCATGTGACCAGCCCCCTGATGAAGCTGGTCAGCCGCGGCGACACCACCGTGGTCGACGCCTATCTCAGCCCGATCCTGCTGCGCTACCGCAACCGGGTGCAGCAGGCCTTGCCCGGCGTGCCGCTCTATTTCATGCAATCCAACGGCGGGCTCGCCCATGCGGATCACTTCCACGGCAAGGACGCCATCCTCTCCGGTCCGGCGGGCGGTATCGTTGGCGCAGTCAAGACGGCGGCCCAGTCCGGTTATACCCGTCTGATCGGTTTTGACATGGGCGGCACCAGCACCGACGTCACCCATTATAACGGCAGCTATGAACGCAGTTTCGACACCCAGGTCGCCGGGGTGCGCATGCGGGTGCCGATGATGCATATCCACACGGTGGCCGCCGGAGGCGGTTCGATCCTCACCTTTGACGGCAGCCGCTTTCGCGTCGGCCCCGACAGCGCCGGAGCCAATCCTGGTCCCGCCGGATATCGCCGCGGCGGCCCGTTGACCGTCACCGACTGTAATATCCTGCTGGGTCGTATTGATCCCAAGAGCTTTCCCAACGTCTTCGGCCCTACGGGAGATCACCCCCTCGACCGGGAGATTGTCACCGCCAGATTTCAGGAAATCGCCGACGCGATCACCGCCAGTGGCCGCCCAGAGCCCACTCTCGAGGAGATTGCCGAGGGCTTTCTCGCCATTGCGGTCGAGAACATGGCCACCGCGATCAAGAAAATATCCACCCAGCGCGGCTATGACGTCAGCGACTATACCCTGGTCAGCTTTGGCGGCGCCGGCGGGCAACATGCCTGCAAGGTCGCCGACCGGCTCGGCATGAAACGTATCTTCCTGCATCCCCTCGCCGGGGTATTGTCGGCTTACGGCATGGGGCTCGCCGACCTGCGTAGCCTGAAGGAACAGGCCATCGAACAGCCGCTTGACGCCCGAAACCTCACCGAAGTCACCAGATGTATCGACGATCTTGAGAGGGCCGCGCGACAGGATCTGCAAGACCAGAATGTCGCCAAAATCGACACTCTCAAAAACCTGCAGATCAAATATGCCGGCAGCGACAGCACATTACAGGTGCCGCTCGGCACACTGAGGGAAATTCAGAATGATTTCGAGCAGCAGCATCGCCAGCAGTTCGGCTTTATCTCGCCCGAGAAAATCCTGATCGTCGAAGCGGTCACCGTCGAGGCATACGGTGGCGGCGGCACCGTCACACCCGCTGCAAAACAACCCCCGGACAGATCCCAGACCGCCGCCCGACAGCAGATCCATCTTGACGGCCGGATAAAAGACTGCCCCAGATGGCATCGCGATCAACTGGCCCCCGGCGCGCCCGTCTCTGGCCCGGCGGTGATTTTGGAGGATCATGGCACCAACCTGGTGGAGCCCGGTTGGCAGGCGCGGATTGATGAGCAGAATAACCTGATCCTCGAGCGCATCACTCCGATCGAACGCCGCGCCGCCATCGGCACCGAGGCCGATCCGGTGATGCTGGAGATTTTCAATAACCTGTTCATGTCCATCGCCGAACAGATGGGGGCAGTGCTGGAAAAGGTCGCCCATTCGGTCAATATGAAGGAACGGCTCGATTTTTCCTGCGCCCTGTTTGACAGCGCGGGCAATCTGGTGGCCAACGCCCCGCATATGCCCGTGCATCTCGGCAGTATGGGGGCCAGCGTCAAAGCCGTCATCGCCGCCAACCGGGGCGAGATGCGGCGCGGCGATTGTTACCTGCTCAATGATCCTTATCACGGCGGCACCCATCTGCCCGACATGACCGTGGTCACCCCCTATTTCGATGCGGATAAGGAGCAAGCACCGCTATTCTACCTCGCCACCCGCGGCCATCATGCGGATATCGGCGGCATCACCCCCGGTTCCATGCCGCCCCTATCGCGCCATATCGACGAGGAAGGCATTTTGTTTGATAATTTCCACCTTACCCATAATGGGGAATTTCAGGAAACCGCCCTGCGCCAGAAACTCCGCTCCGGTCGCTGGCCCGCCCGCAACCCGGATCAGAATATCGCCGATCTCAAGGCCCAGATCGCCGCCAATGAAAAGGGCGCGCGTGAGCTCGACCGGATGATCCGTGAATTCACCCTGCCGGTGGTGCGCGCCTATATGACGCATGTGCAGGATAACGCCGAGGAAGCCGTGCGCCGGGTAATCGAGGTCTTGCGTGACGGGTCGTATGACTATCCGCTGGATAACGGCGCCCATATTCGGGTCAGGATCACCATCAATGCCACCGCCCGTACAGCCCGCGTCGACTTCACCGGCACCAGCGCCCAGCTCGACAGCAATTTCAACGCCCCGCTGGCGGTCTGCCGCGCGGCGGTGCTCTATGTCTTCCGTTGTCTGGTAGAGGATGATATCCCCCTCAACGAAGGCTGCCTGAAACCGATCGAAATTATTGTGCCTAAAGGCTCAATGCTCAACCCCCTGCCCCCCGCCGCCGTGGTCGCGGGCAATGTCGAGCCGTCCCAGTCGGTGGTCAACGCTTTGTTTCTCGCCCTTGACGTCATGGCGGCGGCCCAGGGCACTATGAATAACCTGACCTTTGGCGATGATGAGTTTCAATATTACGAAACCCTCGCCGGCGGCATGGGTGCCACCCATGACAATGACGGGGCGAGCGCCGTCCAGTCCCATATGACCAACAGCCGCCTCACCGACCCGGAAGTGCTGGAATGGCGTTATCCGGTGACTTTGGAGACTTTCGAAATCCGCCACGGCAGTGGTGGACACGGCCAGCATCGCGGCGGTGACGGCGTGATCCGCCATATCCGCTTCAATCATCCGATGACGGCGGCGATCATCGCCAACCATCGCCGGGTTCCACCGGCAGGACTTGACGGCGGAGAAGATGGTCTTTGCGGCGTCAACAAAGTCATGCGCACAAACGGAACAGAAGAAATGCTCGCCTCTGCAGCAGAAACGCAAATGCAACCCGGTGATGTTCTGATTATCGAAACCCCCGGTGGCGGTGGTTGCGGAACGGCACAAAAAGAGGCAGAATAAACTGGCAATAAGAAGATTTTTTTATATAGTTGATTAATCAATTAACCTTGGGAGCAGATATGACCTATAAGCAGAAACTCATCTCGGGCCTTCTCGGCGCGACATTCGGCCTTGGCCTTTTCACCCCGGCGACGCTGGCGGAAGAGGCGAAAAAAGATAACTGGACTCTGATTCATGCGGGCACCCTGCTCGCCGACGCCCGGAAAAAGCCCACGACAGAGCAAACAATACTGATCAAAAATGACAAGATCGTTGATATCAAGGCCGGTTATCTGGCCACAGCGGAAGGCGTCACAGACCCGAAAATCATTGACCTGAAAGATCAGTTCGTCATGGCCGGCATGATCGACAGCCATACCCACATCACCGGTGAATTGAGCCCCCGGGGCCGCCTTGACGCCGTCACGATGACAGAATCAGACTATGTTCTGGAAGGCGCGGTTTATGCCCGCCGGGTGCTGAACGCCGGCTTCACGACCATACGCAATGTCGGCGGCCCCCGTGAAGCGGTTTTCGCCTTACGGGACGGCATCCAGAAAGGTCTCACTCTGGGTCCCCGCATCGTCGCGGGGGGATTGACCATTTCCCCCACCGGCGGACATGGCGATCATAACGGCTACCGTCCGGATGTTTTTGGCGACCCCGATAGTGGCATCTGCGACGGCGCCGATGCTTGCCGCCACGCGGTACGCGATCAAATTAAATACGGCGCCGATATGATTAAATATGTCGCCACCGGCGGGGTTCTGAGCAAAATCGCCACCGGCACCGGACAGCAGTTCACCGATGTGGAACAGGCCGCCATTGTAGAAAGCGCCCACGCCATGGGCCGCAAGGTTGCCGCTCATGCCCACGGTAAGGGCGGGATCGAGGCCGCCTTGCGCGCCGGCGTCGACAGCATCGAACATGGCACCTATCTCGATAAGGACACCATCAAACTGTTCAAGAAAACCGGCGCTTATCTGGTGCCGACAGTTCTCGCCGGTGTGACGGTCGCAGAAATTGCCGAAAACAAACCGGGCTTCTTCATTCCGGCGGTCGCCGACAAGGCCAAACGGGTCGGCCCGCGCATGCTGGACATGCTAAAACGCGCCTATGAAGGCGGGGTCAAAATCGCCTTTGGCACCGACAGCGGGGTCAGCAAACATGGCATCAATGGCCGAGAACTGGAACTCATGGTCGAAGCCGGCATGCCGGAACAGGCTGTTCTTGTCGCTGCCACCGTCAACGCGGCGGAACTCGCCGACCGCGCGGATCAGATTGGTACATTGGAAAAGGGCAAGTCAGCCGATATTATAGCGGCCGCCGGCAATCCGCTTGAAAATATTTTAACCCTGCGCACCCCGAGCTTCGTCATGGCGCAAGGCCGGATCGCTGTGGAATGATAACCATAGTTGACGGGTCGCGGTGCATACTGCGGCCCTGATATGCCTAACCCCCAGAAAATGACAGCCACCATATTAACGCATGAGAAGCGCAACATGAATCAAGCCCCAAAACCGCCCTATTACGCCGTGATCTTCACTAATGTCCGGACAGATTTTGAACCGGGCTATGCGGAGACAGCGGATCGGATGGTGGCTCTTGCCGCCGAGCAGCCGGGCTATCTCGGCTTTGAGTCGGTGCGGGAAAACAAAGACGGGATCTCGGTCTCCTACTGGCGAGACCTGGAGAGCATCAAGGCCTGGAAAGCCGTCAGCGAACATACCGCTGCGCAAAATGCCGGCCGCGAGAAATGGTATAAAAGCTACACCACCCGCATCGCGCTGGTAGAGCGGGAGTATTCCTTCGAGGCGGAGGACACTACCGCCTAAAACGGCCAGAGCCAGAAACCGCGATCCAGGTCATTTTCACATTTTTTCAGTTGGGCGGCATATTGCAGGCTGTTGCGCTTGACCTTCTTCGCCACCTTCATAAGCCAAGCCTTTTTGCGATATGTCTTGCGTTTAAAACCGCCGTGGCCTTCATGATAGGCGAGATATTGATTTTCAGCATCCCATTTTGAAATGCCCAGCGTCTTCTGACTGACTGTCGTGTACCAGCCGATGAAATCCGCCGCATCATTAAAATCATCCCGGTCTGCGCCGCGGTTGCCGGTTTTCTGTTTGTACCAATCCCAGGTCCCATCCTTCACCTGAGCGTAACCGTAAGCCGTCGATTTGCGTCCCCAGGGAATAACCCACAAGATATGCGTCCGTTCGGTGCGGGCATTGTGCTTGAAGCTCGATTCCTGCCGCATGATCGCCAACTGTACATGAATCGGCGTGCCGTAGCGTTTCTGCACCCGCTTCATCGCCTTGTACCAACCGCTCTTCTCCTGAAAAATATCACAGCTATTGGTGATATTGCGCGGCGGCGTGGTTGAGCAGGAGGCCAAAAGGATAAAGCTCAGCAGCAAAATGGGTTTTTGATATGTCATAAAAGCAGAGAATCAAATGCAGGGTCTAAAGTCAAGATATAACAGCAGTACCTCACATCACGACCAGTCCAATACCGCGCAGCAGATCAGCGGCTTGATTATGGGAAATCACGGCCTGACGGAATTGACGGGCATCCGTCAGGGACAATGGCCCCAAATCACACCCCCGCAAATCCGCACCGGCGAATTTTGCGGTCGCCAACGCCGCCTGACGCAGGGAGCAATTCACAAAGACCGCCTTTTGGAAGTCAGCGCCATCAAGGTCCGCATCCGAGAAATCAACCTCATCAAGTTGACTTTTGTAAAAGGAGATCCCCCGCAGGAAAGCACTGGCGAGGCGGCATTGACGCAACACCATCCCATATGTTGAAACCCGCTCAAAATGCCCCCCGATGAGTTTGCAATCCTCAAACGCCGTGCTGGTCAAGGTGGCCCCTGTCCAGTCCGTATTGCTAAAATTGCCTCGGGTAAAACGGGCATCCGTGGCGTTGACATCACAAAAATACCCCCCAATTGCCTGACATTTATGCCAAATGCTGTCGGAAAGATCGGAACCGTCAAACCGACAGGCCGTGAAATGGCAGTTTTCGAAACGACTACCGGAAAAATCAACGTCCAGAAAATCCATATCTGCAAACTGACAATCCACAAAATGCATTTCTGAACAGTTCCGGCCCTGCACCGCCAGAAGTGAGGACAGCGCCACCGCCCCCTGCCCGATAATTTTTTTACTTTCCACGACAACACATCCTGTTGTGATACCTCCTGCTGCTAAGCGGTCCCGCTCACGCCAGATTGCTCGCCAGCCAGCGTTTGGCGATGGTGATCTCGATCCCACGACGTTTGGCGTAATCTTCCAGCTGATCCATCCCCATCTTACCCAGACCGAAATACTGGCTTTGCGCATGGCTGAAATAATAACCCGATACCGAGGACACCGGCAACATGGCCATACTGTCGGTCAGGGTCACGCCCGCCTGATTAGGCGCATCAAGAAGGTCAAACAGCGCCGGTTTCGTCGTGTGATCGGGACAGGCCGGGTAACCGGGCGCCGGACGAATGCCTGCATATTTCTCCTTGATCAATTCCGCGTTGCTCAGGTTCTCGCCCGCCGCATAGCCCCAATGCTCCTTACGGACACATTCATGCATATGCTCGGCAAAGGCTTCCGCCAACCGGTCCGCCAGGGATTTCAACAGGATATCGTTATAGTCATCGTGGGTCGCCTGGAACTCTTTCAGTTTTTCCTCGATGCCGATGCCGGCAGTGACCACGAAACCGCCCATATAATCGGCGACGCCGCTGTCTTTGGGCGCAATAAAGTCCGCCAGGCACATGTTAAAACTGCCCTCACGCTTCTTCATCTGCTGACGCAGGAAGGGCACCTGCAGCAACACTTCCGCGCGGTCCTCATTGCTATAAAGCTCCACATCGTCGCCGACGGACTGGGCCGGCCAGAAACCGATCGAGGCCCGGGCGCGCAACCATTTCTCGTCGACGATACGTCTTAGCATCGCTTCCGCGTCACGGAACAGATTCGTCGCCGTCTCGCCCACCACATTGTCGGTAAGGATCTTGGGATAATTTCCCGCCAGTTCCCAGGTACGGAAAAAGGGTGTCCAGTCGATGCGGTCCACCAGCTTTCCGAGATCATAATCATCGAAAGATTTCTGGCCGAGAAAACCTGGCTTAGGTGCCTCGTAACCGGTCCAGTCGATGGGGAATTTATTGTCCCGCGCCTGCTGAATCGTCACCCGGTTGTCTTTTTTGGAGCCGCGGGCGTGCCGGTCCCGCATGTCCTGATATTCATTGGCGACCTGGGTAACATAATCCTTTTTCAGTGTGTTGCTGAGCAGATTACTGGCCACCCCCACCGCGCGCGACGCATCAAGCACATGGATCACCGGTTCTTCATAATGTGGCGCGATTTTCACCGCCGTATGAATCTTCGAGGTCGTCGCCCCGCCAATCATCAGTGGAATGGTGAATTCCTGACGCTGCATTTCCTCGGCCACCTGGGCCATTTCTTCCAGCGACGGCGTGATCAGGCCGGACAGGCCGATAATATCCACCTTTTCCTCAATGGCGGTCTTCAAAATTCGGTCGTAAGGCACCATCACCCCGAGATCGACGATCTCGTAGTTATTACATTGCAGCACCACCCCGACAATATTCTTGCCGATGTCATGCACATCGCCTTTGACCGTCGCCATCAGGATCTTGCCCTTGGTGCTGACCCCACCGGATTTTTCCTTCTCCGCCTCAATGAAGGGCAGCAAATGGGCCACCGCCTGTTTCATCACCCGGGCCGACTTCACCACCTGGGGCAGGAACATCTGGCCGGAGCCAAACAGGTCGCCCACCACATTCATCCCGGCCATCAGCGGGCCCTCGATCACGTCGAGTGGCTTGTCCGCCAGTGTCCTGGCTTCTTCGGTATCTTCGATAATATAGGCGGTGATGCCCTTGACCAGCGCATGGGACAGCCGTTGCTCAACCGGCCCTTCGCGCCAGCTCAGATCTTCGGTGAGCTGCACGCCTTTCTCGCCCTTGAATTTGTCGGCTATCTCCAGCAGCCGGTCGGTGGCGTCCTCGCGGCGGTTGAGGATCACGTCCTCGACCCGTTCGCGCAATTCCGGTTCAATCTCGGAATAGACCGTGATCAGACCGGCATTAACAATCCCCATATCCATCCCCGCCTGAATGGCGTGATAGAGAAAAACGCTGTGCATGGCTTCACGCACCGGGTTGTTGCCCCGGAAAGAGAACGATACGTTACTCACCCCGCCAGAAATATGGCAATAAGGTAGCGTTTCCTTGATCTTGCGGGTGGCTTCGATAAAATCGACGCCGTAATTGTTATGTTCTTCAATACCGGTGGCGATGGCAAAAATATTAGGGTCAAAGATAATATCTTCCGGCGGAAATCCCACTTCATCCACCAGAATATTATAGGAATTGGTACAGATCTCCACTTTACGGGCACAGGTATCAGCCTGGCCCTGCTCGTCAAAGGCCATGACCACCGCGGCGGCGCCATATTCCTTGATCAGCTTTGCCTGCTGGATAAAAGGCTCCTTACCTTCCTTCATGGAAATACTGTTGACGATCGCCTTGCCCTGCACGCATTTCAAACCCGCCTCGATCACCGACCATTTGGAACTGTCGATCATCACCGGCACGCGGGAGATATCCGGTTCCGAGGCAATCAGGTTGAGGAAAGTGACCATCGCCTCCTGACTGTCGAGCATGGCTTCGTCCATATTGACGTCGATGATCTGCGCCCCGGCCTCGACCTGTTGACGCGCCACATCCAGTGCTTCGGAAAAATCACCATTCAGGATCAGTTTCTTGAACTTCGCCGAGCCGGTGACATTGGTCCGCTCCCCGACATTGATAAAAATACTACTCTTTTTCATTGTTGAATGACCTCAAAAGGTTCCAGGCCCGACAGGCGCATATGGATATCTACTGTGGGAATTTTGCGCGGGGGAACGCCCGCCACCGCCTCGGCGATGGCTTTGATGTGCTCCGGCTCTGTACCGCAACAGCCGCCAACGATATTCAGCAGGCCGCTTTCCGCCCACTCTTTCAATTGACCGGCCATTTCTTCCGGGCTCTCGTCATACTCCCCCATTTCATTGGGCAGGCCCGCATTGGGATGGGCGGAGATTCCGGTTTCGGCGATCTTGGACACGGACAGCACATGCTGGCGCAAATCCTTGGCCCCGAGCGCACAGTTAAAACCAATACTCAAAGGTTTGGCGTGGCGCAGGGAATACCAGAAGGCTTCTGCTGTCTGCCCAGACAGGGTGCGGCCGGAGGCGTCGGTGATGGTGCCGGAAATCATGATCGGCAGGGTGACTCCGGTATCTTCAAATACCTTGTTAACAGCAAAGACCGCCGCCTTGGCGTTCAGGGTGTCAAAAATGGTTTCGATCAGAATAACATCAGATCCGCCGTCAATCAGACCTTTGGTGGCCTCGGTATAATTTTCCACCAATTCATCAAAGGTCACATTGCGAAAAGCCGGATTATTGACATCCGGCGACAGAGATGCCGTCCGGCTTGTCGGGCCCAGCGTCCCCACCACGAACCGTGGCTTATCCGGTTCCGTGGCGATAAACTCATCGGCCACCTCACGAGCAATCGCTGCCCCTTGTTTATTGAGTTCATAGACCAGTTCTTCCATGCCGTAATCGGCCTGAGACACCCGGGTAGAATTAAACGTATTGGTTTCGACAAGATCCGCCCCGGCGGTATAATATTGCCGATGGATATCCTTGATGATCTCGGCTTGTGTCAGGGTCAGCAAGTCGTTATTGCCTTTGACATCCTGCCCCCAGTCGGCAAAGCGCGCACCGCGATAATCGACTTCCTGCAGCTTGTGGCTCTGGATCATGGTGCCCATGCCGCCGTCGAGCACCAGAATGCGTTCTTTCATCGCCTGTTTCAGCAGGTCTGTACGGGAGGCTGTCATGATATTTCTCCTTCTGGTCTGATCCCCAGAAAATGGCAAATGGTTGTCGTCAGTTCCGACCGGTTGAGGGTATAGAAATGGAATTTCTTGACCCCGCCCTGATAGAGCCGCATGCATTGCTCCGCCGCGACCGTCGCCGCCACATGGCGTCTGATTTCAGGCCGGTCATCCAGACCTTCAAACAGGGTCGCGAGCCAGGCGGGAATGCTGGTACCGCACCGCCCGGAAAAATTCTTCGCCTGGGCGAAATTGGTCACCGGCATGATGCCCGGAATGATCGGCACCGTGATGCCCGCCGCCAGCACCCGGTCCATAAAGCGGAAATACATATCCACATCGAAAAAATACTGGGTGATCGCCTGATCAGCGCCATTGTCAATCTTGCGTTTCAGGTTATCAATATCTGCCGCCGGATTGGCGGAATCCGGATGGCTTTCCGGGTAAGCAGCCACGGACAGGTGGAAATCACCAATTTTTTTCAGACCCGTCACCAGGTCGGCGGCATTTTTATAGCCTTGTTCATGGGGCGCATACGCCTGCCCGATGGTTGGCATATCACCGCGCAAGGCGACAATATGACGCACGCCCATGTCCCAATATTCGCGGGCGATATCATCGATCTCCCCTTTGGTCGCCGCCACACAGGTCAGATGGGCCGCCGGCAGCAGATCGGTTTCCTTGAGAATGCGCGACACAGTGGCATGGGTGCGTTCCCGGGTTGATCCACCAGCCCCGTAAGTGACCGATACCATGCCCGGATGCAGGGGTTCCAGTTTACGGATGCTACTCCATAATGCCTGCTCCATCTTCTCTGTTTTCGGGGGAAAAAATTCGAACGAGACATCAATGTCTTTTGCTTCAGCGGCGAAAAGGCTCGGCTTTAGCAGGTCTTCTCTTTGAAAATCAGTCACGATATTTACTCAATAATTTGTTTAAATCTAGTATATCAATTTTTGGTGCCGACCCAGATCGACAGATCCAGTTCGGTGCCCTCAAGCTCTATCACCGGATGGCTTTCCAGACCGTTCGCCATAAACCAGCCGGCAATTTCCGTATTCTTGAAGCCAAGACGACGATGCGCATGTTCTTCCCTCAGGTATTCCAGTTTATGGGGGGCAAAATCAACCACGATCACCCGCCCTCCGGTCCGCAACAAGCGCGCACTTTCCTTGATCGCAGCGCTTGGATCATCGGCGAAATGCAATACCTGATGGATCAGAACAAGATCCATGGACTCACTGGCCAACGCCAGATCATACATATCCCCCTGACGTACCTGGCAATTATGCAGATTGGCCTTTTCCAGATTCACCCGCGCAACCGCCAACATTTCCCGACTGAGGTCGATCCCCGTACCCCGGCCGATGCGGTCGGCAAAGACTTCAAGAATACGGCCTGTCCCGGTCCCCACATCAAGAAAATCATTGATCTCCATATCCGCCGTCACTTCCAGCAGGATCTGCTCAACCTTTTCCTCCGCCACATATAGCGAGCGGATACGATCCCAATTCTCGGCATTTTCCTTAAAATATTGTGTCGCCCGTCCCTGACGTTCCGATTTAACCTCTCGCAAACGTTCCGCATCATGCTGCAGCACCTGTTCGGAGAAAGGTATATATGTGATAATGGCGCGCGCCAGATCCCCTTCCGGCCCACCTGCGGCCAGACGGTAAAATATCCATGTGCCCTCCCGATAACGCTCCAGAAGTCCCGCCTCACACAGTAACCGTAAATGTCGCGAGACCCTCGGCTGGCTTTGTCGCAGGATGGTGACCAGTTCAGTAACCGTCAACTCTCCGGTCTGAAACAAGGCCAGAATCCGCAACCGGGTTTCCTCCCCCACGGCCTTCAATGCATTCAACATTCGATCAAAACCGATTTCCACCTGTACATCCACCTGAATTCTCCTTTTTCATAAAGAAATATATAAAGATATATTTATATAAAGTAAAGTGAAGATATTAAACTCTCACCAGAAATTAACGAAATTGTGAAAATTTAACCTCTAAGGTATATTGCAATTGCGCCCCTGCTCCAGTAAAACGTCTGAGGTATAAGATGCAGAAAGATTTTTCATGACACTCATCCCGCGCATTTCGCGCTTTTTGCCCCAGTTATCGGGCATATCGTTTCGCCAGGCCGGGCTTGTTCTCCTGTCTATTATGCTTCTCTTTACAGCAGGTTGCGCCAAAAGGCCCCCCGCTTCAGATCCTCAGGCCCTGACCGCCTATCTGGAGGCAAATGACCCCCTGGAGCCCATGAACCGGGCAATATTTTCATTTAACCAGGGTTTTGACCGTATTCTTCTGGCCCCGGCCGCACGACTTTACCGCCAGTTCGGCCCGCCTGATATTCGCGACGGGATTTCTAATTTTGTCAGTAATTGGCGTGAACCGGTTACCTTCGTCAATGATGTATTGCAGGGCGAGGCAAAACGCGCCGGCACTACCCTGACCCGGTTTTTAATCAACAGCACGTTCGGACTACTGGGGATATTAGATACGGCGACCTATTGGGGCATTGAACATCATAGTGAAGATTTTGGCGAAACATTCGCCGTCTGGGGCTTTGGCGAGGGTTTTTATCTGATGCTGCCGATCCTCGGCCCATCCAATGCACGGGACTTCGCCGGTTTTACGGTCGACTTCTTTTATGACCCTGTCAGCCTGTGGTTATCTCACAAAGGCTGGACTTACGTGCGTTATGGCCGTCTGGCGTTACGCGGCCTGATCTACCGGGAAGAAAATCTCGAAACTCTCGATGACCTGGGGAAGTCTTCGACAGATTTTTATGCGACTATTCGCAGCGCCTATCGTCAGAACCGTAATTATGAAATCAATAACGGCAAGCTGGATACCAACGCAGACGACGACCTGTTCGACGACGATTTTGATGACGACTTTTAAGCGATCGCACTAAAGAAAGAACACCCCCGGCCAGACCCTGACCGGGGGTGTTTTGCGTTAGATCAACGATGATCAGAAGGTTGCCGTCACGCCAGTATAGAAAAATCTCCCGACATTGTCATAAATTCCGGAATCACCTCCCGTCGCATCAAAAGGCAGTGGCGGGTTCTTTTCGAAAATATTATTCACCCCCCCATAAACTTCAATGCCGTCGCGGATTTGGTAACGCAGTTGAATATCGCTGTAGGTCACCGTTCCCGTATGGATCAGCTCCTGCTCCTCTGGCGAGGCCTCAAAATCTTCATGCTCCACCCGCAACATGTCATCAATGAAGCGCAGTTTATAGTTGAAGGTCCAAGGGCCGGAATAGTAGGTGGCGGTAAAGTTCATCAACCACTCCGGATCACCTAACTCCCCATCCTCCCGGTCTGGATTATCGGGCTCGTCCTGGAAGGGGAAATCACGATTATACAACAAATAGGTCCCCATTAATTTCAGTGACAACATGCCATCCGTATTGGCGATACCTGAAATATTATAGGTAATATCGAAATCAACCCCGGACGCTTCCAAACCAGCAATATTGGCTTGAATCTGGAGAATATTGGTGATCTCGTCGGTACTGTCCCGGGTGATGAGCGGACAAAAAATGTTATTGATCGATTCTGCATCGACACAACGGTCCAGGATATCCTGAGCATCGGTCGAACTGATCGCATCGTCAATCGTAACCTGCCACCAGTCAACCGTCGCGCTAAATCCGTCCAGAAAACGCGGCGTCACCACAACGCCAGCCGTCCAGGTTTTCGCTGTTTCCACTTCCAGATCCGGATTACCCCCGGACAGACCGGGCAACGTCGCCTGATCATAATCTGAATCAAAATCCGGCGCGACCCCGAGCGCCGCACAGTTGGCTTCACGGTTGCTGCGCCGGGCCGGATCGGCAATCAGATCCAGTTCACTGGTTTTACAGGGATCATCCACACTAAAGAAATTGGCATCCTGAGGGCCGAACAATTCACCAATATTTGGTGCCCGAACCGCTTTGGAATATGTGGCGCGAAATCTGACATCTGAAATTGGCTGCCAGGTCCCCCCAACTTTCCAGGTCGTATTTTTATCCGATGACGTGTCATAATCCGCGTAGCGAATGGCCGCATCAAGCATTAAACTCTCCGCAAAGGGGGCATCCTTCAACACTGGAACGGATATCTCGCCAAAAGCCTCCTTGACCTCGATCTCGCCCGATGTCACCTGAAGGGCATTACCGAATGTCAGCCCGGCAGAATCCAGCGGCGCCGGTTTCGACAGACTGGTGTCCTTCCGCCACTCAATCCCGACCGCCACATCCAGATCGCCGGCAGGTAGCTCATATACGCTGCCCGAGATAAAGGCCGAGGCCACTTGCTGCTCAATGGTATCCCGGCGAATGGTGTCCTGATTAAACCAAGCCTCCGATGCCGCATTTACAGCGCCATCGCCAAATATACTGGTTGGAATACAACCGTCAAGCAGCGAGTTATCACTATCTTCCAATGTCACACGACAAACGATCTCACCCGTCGCGGGGTCCACCACCGCGTCGGTGGCGGCGGTCCAGCGGTCATTTATCCGGTTATTGATGGCCGTCAATATCTGGGTCGAGCGGCCAAAGCTGTAGGACGCTTCCCAAGTCCAGGCCTCGCCGAGATCACCTTTGAAGCCGGCCACGATCCTGTGGGTCTGCCGTTCATTGTCCTCTCCCCGTCGGCCGGCATCTACATTGAACCTGTTGATGCCGATTTCCGTCACCCCGGCGTCATCCATCAACGCGGCCAGGTCACTTTTGAGAAAGGCATTGTCGCGCTGTATGGTGATGGCGGACCCAAAGAAATCAAAGGCCGGCTGCCCGAGATTGAAGGTCTGCGTATTGACGTATTTCGCCTCCGCAAACACAGATATATCTTCTGTAAGGTCATAGGTGAATTTCCCGTTCAGAGACAACCGCTGCAGGGAAGGCCTGAGATCGGACACCTCGTCCAGATCCAGGAAATCGCAATCCATACATTCAAAACCGCCAAAGTCGGTGCCCAGCACCTGATCCCGAACCGATCCATCAGGGTCAAAGGTCATCAAACTGCCCAGGTCGAAAAAAATCGTCCCGGCCTTGGTGATAAAGCTAATGCCGGAATTCGGGCGATAGAACTGGTCCGGTATACCGTCATCCGGCCCCGTATCATCGGGATTATTGACCAGACGATACCGTCTGCTGCTGAATTCGCGATCGGTATTTTTGACCCGGGATTCTTCCGCCCACTCCACGGACAATACCGCATTGCCCCTGTCATCGTTGAAGTTCCCGCCACCGGTGAGACTTAAATGATAACTGTCATAAGGGCCTTCATCGGCAAGGCCATATTGCGCCCGCGCCGTCAGTCCCTCATAATTCTCTTTCAAGATAAAATTGACCACCCCGGTGACCGCATCAGAACCATAAATGGCCGAGGCCCCGCCGGTGATCACCTCGACCCGTTCAATCAGGTCTGAGGGAATTGTATTAATATCCACCCGGGTGTCTCCGGCGCTGCTGCCCACATGGCGACGACCATCCACAAGCACCAGCGTCCTCACGGACCCCAACCGGCGCAGATCGAGAAAAGATCCCCCGGCCGTGCCGATAAAGCGGGTCGAGTTGGCTGTAGTAAAAGTCGATCCAAGCTGAGGTAATTCCGACAGATAGTCCCCGAGGTTCAACTTACCTGAGAATGCGAGGTCCTCTGCACCGATTACCGCGACCGGTGTCGGCGAATCGAGGCTGCGCCGTTTGATCCGCGATCCGGTGACCATGATTTCTTCCAAAACGATCTCGTCTTCGATAGAATTCTGCACGGTGTCTTGCGCGGCCTGTAAAGGCTGGGATGTGAGGGGTAAAATGGCGGCAGTCAGAAGTGACACGCCACATTTAAAGCGTGAAGAAAATTTCTCCATGGTATTCCTCCTATGAATATTTACCTATTGGTTACATAAATGGAGGGTCAGAAAATTACTGGAAACTGGTGGCCATCGAACAATACAAATGCAACTGACTATACTTAAAAAGTAGCCAAATTTGTACCCTACTGAGTGAACACCTCCGTTAGTTGAGGGTTACAATATACACAACCTTCAATAAAAATCAAAAAACTTTCTGACTACGTGGTTTTTAGACAATATAGAAAAGCATTTCAACGGTCCTGAAATAAGCAGACGTTTGAAAGACTTATTATAAAGGAACAGGTTAATCCGCTCTAAGAAATATTAACCGTTTATATAACAAACCTGCTTCTCTTGCATCTGCCTTTTTAGCGCATTTAAGTGAGGGAAGCATTTCCTGAGCTTAATACGGATTTATTGTAAAGACAGCTCCCCCCGGCAACAACCGGGGAGAGCCATATTAAAATAGATTAGAATTTGGCTTTTACACCAACATAAGCATAACGACGGATTGCGTCATAAATATCGGCCGCAGTATTTGTACCTGTCACGTCACCATTAACGCCCTGCCCAAGAAATGGAGGTTCTTTGTCAAAGATGTTATCAATACCGGCATAGACTTCATAGTTACCTTCATCGTCGATAGTGTATCGAACCTGCAGGTCATTATAAAGATATGAGCCAACCGTACCTGGACCAGCGGATGGGTTGTCATTATCAACGTTAACTCCGTCAATAAAGCGTGTGCTCCACCCGATACGGATTTTATCCCATGCATAGGTCAATGTACCATTGACTTTAAGTTTTGGGAAACCGATTTCGCCCAAATCATCAACAACATCACCACCTTCAAATGGAATGAAGTTATATGAGAAGGTACGTGTACCATTGAGGTTAAAGTTAAGCACCCCTTCACCGATGTCACGGGAATAATCAAGTGCAAAGTCAATCCCGTCAGTTTTACGGCTCGCCGCATTAATTGCTAATGCATCAACACGCAAAACAAGACCCGTCGTAGCATTTCGCTGAATCAAATCACAAAACGCGTTGTTTGGGAAATCAGGCTGACGAACGCATTGATCAACTGTTTCCTGAGCAGTGAAGCTATCAATCGCATCGTTAATCTCGATGTTAAAGTAATCGATCGTAATATTCAAACCTGGTACAAACTCAGGCGTAAATACTGCCCCAACGGTCCATGTCTTCGCTTTTTCCTCATTCAGATCTGGGTTCCCAGCGGAAAGTCCACCTGCACTGGTAATATTGATACCAGCAGGATCAAGCGTTGCTGTACCGGCAATCGTTGCACAATTCGCCTGAACAGTTGAGCTTTGCGCATCATATATTGTGTCACCATCCGCGCTAGCGCCACCCGTACCACCAAAGGCACAGGGGTCCGCAAAGCTGCGGAAAGTTTCACTACCTGGATCAAAGAGTTCTCCGATATTCGGCGCCCGTGTCGCAGTAGAGTAGCCCCCCCGCACACGCACGTCATTAATCGGGCGCCAATCCAATGAGATTTTATAAGCCCACGTTCCCCCAATTGTGCTGTAGTTGGCGTGACGCGCAGCAAGCTCAAGACCAAGATATTCTGCAAATGGCGCATCTTTCAGAATAGGAATATTTGCTTCACCAAACATCTCATAAACATCATATTCGCCAACAGTATTAGGCGTTGTATTACCTGATGTCAGACCTGATGCTGCCAGCGAGTCAGAATTAAACGCACTTTTCTCTTTGCGCCATTCTCCACCGAACGCGACACCAACTTCACCAGCAGGAAGTTCAAAAGCACTCCCAGTAATAGTCGCACCAGCGACATTCTGCGTCATACGTGTCGTCAGCTGACTATTCACCTTCACAAAGTCCAATGCAGCACCGGTAATAGTACCTTCGCCAAAGACATTCAAAGGCACACAACCAAGATCCCGAGCAACCGGATCAACACACTGATATCCACCTGCACCGTCATCCTCAACGTTCAATGCATTCAAGAAGTTCAATGTATTAAACACGCCACCGTTTGTTTGATCTTGGCTGTTATTACCGTACTGGTAATAAACTTCATAATCCCAATTGTCGTTAATTGAGCCTTCCAGACCAAACATTGTACGGAAAGTCTTGCGTTGAACATCACTCGTCCGCGGACCGATTTCCGTAAAACGTCTGAGCATCACGGCATATTCAGCAGTCGGGTCAAGAGCCAGAATGTTATTGCGCAATTCTGTAGGCATGAAAGGGTTATTAAGAGGCACATTAATGTGTGGTGTGCTGCCGACAGAGATATTGAACCCGACTACAGTTGGCTCCAATTGCGACGAAGATGTCAATTGAGCATATGACGTTTCATTAAAGAATGTCATGTTGTCGTTAATTCTATAATTCAGATTAGCGTTAAACTGTGTCCGCTCAGTCGGGACACGAATCAAACGCACTGCATTCCGATCAAAGCCATCTTCAGCAGCAACGAATGTTTTGTCAAAAAGACCCGTGTCATCATCCTGCGTCCAGTTGCCACCAAATCCAGGTGTATAGAAATGGCCTTTCGGGCCGTATGAGCTGTTTGTCGCATCATGCGCGGAAAGCGCTCGTTGTGATGACCGCAAAACACCCCGATCACTATAACCAAGATAGATAGTCGCATTACCACGATCATCCGCAAAGTTACTGCCCGCTAAGAAAGAAAGATCAGTTTCACTGGCGCCGCCTTTTTCAGATGTGCCATACCGACCGTTTAATTCAATACCTTCAAAATCATCCTTCATGATGAAGTTGATGACACCAGCCATGGCTTCAGAACCATAGACCGCAGAGGCCCCACCTGTGACAACTTCAACACGGCTAACCAATGCAGCAGGGATCATAGAAACATCAACTGTTGGTGAACCAGCGGCACCGCCAACATGGCGACGTCCATTGACCAAAACGAGTGTCCGTTCTGTTCCCAAGTTACGTAAATCAATTGTATTCAAACCAGTTGTTGCCGTCCGAAAGTTTGTCGCCGTATCAACAGAACCCGGGACACCGGCAGATGGCAGTTCATTCAGGAAATTGGCGACATGTGTCGAGCCACTAAGCTCAATGGCTTCTGTACCAATAACACTCACCGGTGATGTTGCAATAAGGTCTTTCCGCTTAATGCGCGAACCCGTCACAACAACTTCTTCAAAAGCTACTTCTTCCGCTGCAGCGGCTTCGTCCGCTGCAAGTGTAGATTGTATTGATAGTGGTAAAGTAGCTGCAACAGCCAAAGCTGAGACGCCATACTTAAAACGTGAAGAGAATTTCTTCATGGTATTCCTCCGTTGGTTATAATTAATGGAGGACACCAACATCAACAAATAGAACTGTCTATTATTATACCTAATAGTCAATTAAACATGTAACATGTTGGACCCCTCCGGTAATTACGACCCTTCACACCCGCTACTCCACTAGTAAAAAAAAATAAAAACACTAATAAAATCAACAACTAAATATTATTTCAAAATGATTGTAAAATTTAGAATAAAATTTGTTTCCCACAAAATATTGTTCGGTTGATAAAATCCTTATGCGTGGCAATTAGCATCATCTCAGTAATTAAAATCCACAATTTACATCATAGAAAACGTAAAAAGGCGAGTCTTTCAAAGAAACCCTCTCCCAATATGTCCCATGCACCATAATCGTATAAATTGAATATCTCTAAAATGTGTAACAGTACCGCATGAGAACAAAATTCCAGATATAAAAAAAGCCGGATCATGCGACCCGGCTTTCTCAGCTTCTGATCCGTTTAATATTTAACGGGTGAGTTTCTTATATTGCAGTTTATGAGGACGGTCTGCTGCCGCGCCCATACGACGATGACGGTCCTTGTCATAATCTTCGTAATTGCCCTCAAACCACACCACTTCCGAATTGCCTTCAAAGGCCAGAATATGGGTGGCGATCCGGTTCAGGAACCAGCGATCATGCGAGATGATAACAGCGCAACCGGCAAAATCCTCAAGCCCCGCCTCCAGGGCGCTCAAAGTCTCCACATCAAGGTCGTTGGTTGGCTCATCGAGCAGAAGAACGTTGGCTGGCGTGCGCAGCATCTTCGCCAGATGTACACGGTTACGCTCCCCGCCGGACAATTGACCAAGCTTTTTCTGCTGATCCGTGCCCTTGAAATTAAAATTCCCGACATAGGCCCGGCTCGGCACATCCCGGCCATTGAAATCAAACACATCCAGACCGTCCGAGATTTCCTGCCAGACGGTTTTGGTATCATCAAGGTCATCACGGCTCTGGTCCACATAGCCTAGCAGCACGCTTTCTCCCACTTTCAATGAACCGCCATCGGGCACTTCCTGTCCGGTGATCATCTTGAACAATGTCGTTTTACCCGCGCCGTTGGGGCCAATGATCCCCACGATACCGCCCGGCGGCAGTTTGAAGCTCAACCCATCCACCAGCAACTTGTCGCCAAACGCTTTGCTCAAGTTTTCCGCTTCAATCACGACATTACCGAGACGCGGCCCCACCGGGATCTGAATCTGGGCATCGGCATTTCGACCTTCTTGCGCCGCCGCCAACAGGTCGTCATAAGCGTTGATACGCGCCTTGCTTTTCGCCTGCCGGGCTTTCGGTGACTGCCGGATCCAGGCCAGCTCCCGTTTCATGGTTTTCTTGCGGCTGGCTTCGACCTTTTCTTCCTGGGCGATGCGTTTTTCTTTCTGCTCCAGCCAGTCGGAATAATGGCCCTGATAGGGGATTGCGTGGCCGCGGTCAATTTCCAGCACCCAGTTCACCACATTATCCAGGAAGTAGCGATCATGGGTCACCAGAATGATGGTGCCGACATATTCGCGCAAATGATTTTCCAGCCAGGCGACAGATTCCGCATCCAGATGGTTGGTTGGTTCGTCAAGCAGGAGGATTTCCGGTTTGGACAACAGCAGGCGACACAACGCCACGCGACGGCGTTCCCCCCCGGAGAGGACAGTTACGTCCGAATCCTTCGGAGGACAACGGAGCGCTTCCATGGCAAGCTCCACACGGCTGTCCAGATCCCAGGCATCGGCGGCATCGATCTGTTCCTGCAACTCGCCCTGTTTGGCAATCAGCTCATTCATTTCATCGTCGCTCATTGGCTCGGCGAATTTCAAACTAATGGCGTTAAATTCATCGACAATCGCCTTCAGGCTACCAAGACCATCCATGACATTTTCAAAGACATTTTTTTCCGGATCCAGATGAGGCTCCTGCTCCAGGTAACCGACCCGCACCCCTTCGGCGGCCCAGGCTTCTCCCTGGAAGTCCTTGTCCTGTCCGGCGATAATCCGCATCAATGTCGATTTACCGGCGCCGTTGACGCCGATGACGGCAATCTTCGCATCCGGCATAAAGGACAGGGTAACATCCTTAAGGGTCGGCTTCGCACCAGGGTAGGTCTTGTTCAGACCCTTCATCACATAACTATATTGATAAGACGCCATGTATTGCTCTTCACTTCTATATATGAGTTGATAATTTGGACCCTTATTACCTGTTCTGCACAGATTGTGCAACGGGCATATACCAAACAAAAAAACTTATGGACGATATGTTTGTTTTAAATTAACAATAATTCATCTGGAAGCACTATAATAGCCTCAAGGCTTCTTCATCTCAAAAAAAAGTCCATTAAACTAAAGACCCTTGAATAAGTTTTTTCCACTAGTAGACTTTTACATATTACTCTTATAAGTTTGAGAAACTTGGTAGCTTCAGTATATAGCCCCTGAAAATACCATAGATCAATAAAAACAAGGATATATAATGTCTATCTGCGGAGGAAAAAGCACCTCTGGAAAGTCGTACTTGGTTTTTTCGTCTCGGCCTCATTCATAAAGGCTTAAGACTTATGGCAAAGAACGAACAGACCATTCTCGAAGAATTATATCGAGATCATAGCAAACGCTTAGTCGGCTATATCTATAACTTTCTGCGGTCTGAAAATGAAGCAGAAGAAGTGGCCCAAGAAGCCTTTCTGAAACTTCATAGTATTGAGAACCCCGAAGAGATTATATCTCACAAAGCGTTTCTCTATCGAATTGCTCATAATCTGGCAATGAAAGCATTGCGCCGCCGTAAAATAATAAAATTTGATACCGGCATCAATATGGATGAAATGGAAGTGGAAAGCAACGAGCCACCTGCCGATCAGAAAGTAAGTTCCCAACAGGAATACAAGCTTTTTTGTGACGCTGTTGCAACCCTGCCTCCAAAATGCCGTGCAGCCTTTACTCTGCGGATCATTCATAAAAAATCCTTCAAAGAAGTGTCACAAGAGTTAAGCATATCAGTCAGCACTGCCGAAAAACACGTTTTAAAAGGCATGCGCGATTGTGAGAACTATATGAAAAGAGCCAAGAAACAAAGCGTAAATCTTAGCAGTCAACAGACGCTTGAAGGGAGAAAAGTCAAACGTCAAATTGTCTAAGGGGTAGACAATTGTTCTGCGTAAGATCAACATTTAATAGTCAGTGGGTAGTCTGATGAGTGAAATTATTGATGTAGAACAGGATGATGATCCTATGGACATCGCCCGGAAATGGTATCTTCGCCTTGAAGACAGTTCCTGGGATGAAACTGTAATTGATGGCTTTAATAAATGGCTTGACCAAAATGAAGAAAACCGCGCCGCTTTCGAGGAAGTTGCAATATTTTGGTCGGAAATTGATACAATGCCTGAGATTATGGCCTTAAGAGAAACAGAAGAACAGCCTTCCTTACATCTTAAGGAAAGGCTTGAGGCTAACAGCGAGCCTGAGCAAAAGAATAAAGTAGTCCCAATAACTCAGCACCATAGAACACCATCGGCACCTTCCCGTAGGTTTTCAGGAATGCAACGATGGGCCATGGCCGCATCTCTCCTTTTCGTCTGCAGCCTTGGACTAATTATTTATTCAAATGATTTGCCAGATGGTACCTACCAAACGGCTACCGGCGAACGACAAATCATTGAACTTACAGATGGGTCCACTCTCTTTCTCAACACACATTCCAAGGCAAGCGTTATCTATACCGACACAGTCCGAAAAGTTAATCTTATAGAAGGCGAAGCCCGATTTAATGTTGAAAAAGATGCAACCCGGCCCTTTATTGTCGAAACATCAAGAGGGATCGTTCGAGCAATTGGCACTTCTTTTAATATCTATGATAACGAAACACAGGTAGAAGTCATCGTTTTCGAAGGTACCGTTGCCGTTAATCACAACACCAACCGCACAACAAAATTAAACGCGTCATCCTTATCTGAAGAAGGTGATGCTACAAATGCCGTTCTGGTCAGTGGAGGCAAAAGAATTGCTGCGCTTAAAAATGGCCTGAGTGTGGTAAGATCTGCCCACCCGCTAGAACTGTCACAGAAAATTGCCTGGCAAAGCGGTAAACTTATTTTCAGAGGCCAGAAACTGTCCGAAGTAATTAAAGAAATGTCCCGCTATACCAGCAAAAAAATTATCATTTCCGATGACCGTTTGGGAGAAATGGAAATCGGCGGCGCTTTTGATACCGATGATTTTGAAGCCTTACTGAACGCCATTGAAGATACATTTCCTGTAAGGATAATTAGGTTTACCCCTTTGGTCGCGGTCATCATTGAAGCCTAGAAGCCGAGTAGATTGGATAGAGTTCATCTTATGTCTACATTAATGACGAAACGGGGTATTGTTATTGCGCTCAGTTTCGCAATCTTAGCTAATACAGCTCCGGTCTGCCGTGCAGAAAGCTCTATCGCAAGTGAACTCAACCAGAGTAGTTCGGCTAATCTTATTCAGTTTTCTATTCCTGAGCATTCTGTTGCAGATGCCCTGATTTTGTTTGCAGAACAGTCCCGGGAACACATAATCTTTCGATTTGATGATGCGAAGCATATCCCCGCTAAAAGGCTAACCGGTTCCTATCACCCCATCAAAGCTTTATTGTATATTCTCAAAGATACCGGACTCACAGCATACCGCAATACTGAGGGTACAATTGTGGTCAAAAAAGAACAAAATTACCAGAAAAAGGAAGACATCAAGAAGCCATCAACCGCTCAAACTATAGAAAAAGAAGGTTCGCACCAGAAAACTCTAATTATAAGCCCCTCTGAACTTGAAACCACAACCAGAAAACCAGAAGAAATGGTTATCACAGGTTCCCGCATTCGTCGGCAAGAATTCACCGCACCAAATCTGGTATCCATTATTAAAAAAGAAACAATAAAAAAAACTGGAACAGTCAATATTGAGGAGCTGCTGAACAAACTTCCCCAAGTCGTTCCTTCTTTTACCGGAAACTCAAATAACCCCGGAAATGGCCTTGCAACTGTTGATATGCGTGGGCTCGGCGCGGCCCGAACTCTGGTTCTGCTTAATGGTCGGCGTTATGTACCAAGCAGCCAATCAGGTCTTATTGACCTCAATACCATCCCCTCGTTCCTGATAGAAAATATCGAGGTAGCTACAGGGGGTACTTCCGCCGTATATGGGGCCAATGCAATTTCAGGTGTCGTTAATTTCAAGTTACGGGATGAAATTGACGGCTTTGAAGGTTTAGCCCGCTATCGTGTATCGCATCAGGGAGATGGGGATAAATACGATGTCAACCTAGCTTATGGCGATTCATTTAATGATCAAAAAGGACATGCCTTTATTCATTTCGGCGTAATAAACCGACATGCCATCATGCAAGGAGATCGAAATTTTTCAAAATTTGCTCTGGCTGACGGATTTATTAGCCCTGGCTCCGAAAACCCATATTTTGGTTACGGAAGACCCCTTAGCCCCGAACTTGGGGGAATCCCCGGGCTTGTTAGATCGGGCAGTTACGGCACACCAGACGGTCTGGTTATTGGCGTAAATAACAATGGCCCCCATCCTGGTCTTGAAAAATTCGGCCCAAATGGAGAGAACCTGCCCTTCAACAGCGAGTTTGATAAATATAACTATGCACCATATAATTTTCTCCAGGTCCCCCAACGACAGCTTATAGCGACATTTGGTGTAAAATATCAGATATCTGATCAGTTCGAGTTATTTAATCAAACCATCCTGTCTAACAATAAAGTCGACCTTGAGCTGGCGCCCACCCCCATTGAGCTAAATGATATAGAAATACTGGTCGAACACCCTTTTCTCGCAGAGAGTTCAAAGATCGCACTAAGAGGAATTGATTGGTATAGTACAGGCTCCATCTGGCAAGCTCGCGATACAAACGGTTCCCTTATATTCGACGCTCTGGGGAACCCCGTCCAAGCACGCCAAGCGGTTAATCTTGCATATAACTCTGATGGAACCATTTCTGGAAGAACCCCTCTTTGGGCAGAAGACGGTAGTCCTGTAGCCGTCACAGGAACCCCTGATGCCGATACGGCTGGCGCACTCCTTTATCAAGCAGATGGCCGGGCTGTTCTACCTCGTTTACTAAGGCGCATGTCCGAGGCTGGCCCAAGACAAATCAAATATAACCGGCGAACCATGAATATCGTTCTTGGACTGCAAGGCACCGTAACATCTCATTGGGATATGGTCGCACAGTATAATTACAGCCACTATAAAAACAACATCACACACAAAAACGCCATTTTAAGCCAGAGCCTGTACAATGCCCTGGATATTATAGAAATAGACGGTACATATGTCTGTAAGGATATGGCCGCTCGCCAAGCTGGCTGCTCTCCCGCTAATATTTACGGCGCCGGGAATTTATCCGCGGAAGCACTAAATTATATAAGCACTGACCTCGCAGAGCACACAACCTATTCACGACAAGATGCAAACCTTTATTTCAACGGCACCTATAATTCCGGTTTGCAGGATAACATTAAAATACTGATTGGCACAGATTGGCACAAAGAAGATAGTTGGTATAGTGGCGACCAGTCCTCCCCTGACAACCCTTCAACCGGTTTTAACAAGCAAGTCCCCGCCACAGGAGAATATCATGTTTGGAGCCTTTTCAGCGAATTTCAGATCCCTGTCATCGAAAACACACCCATATTTAAAAAACTGGAACTATCCGGCGCTCTTAGATATTCAAATTACAACCTCATAGGAGACGTATGGACTTTCGCTGCAGGGTTAAACTGGAAAGTAACATCAAGTTTACGGATAAGAAGCCAGTTCCAACATGCAGTAAGGGAACCTAGCATTGAAGACTTATATAACGAAAAGTCTGAAAGCTATCCGACTGTTTATGATCCCTGCTCCCGCCGCTACAGCAGTGATGGAAAAATTATTGATACCAGCAGCATTCGCGATATTTGCATTGCCACAGGCGTCCCGGCAGATCAGGTAGGGCTGTATGAGCAGATCCTTCTCCAAATCAAGGAAGTCTACAGTGGAAATATTGAGCTAAATGTAGAGAAGTCAGATACCGTAACAATTGGCGCGATATATCAACCTCGTTTCCTGCCTGGCTTTAAAATGGCATTGGACTATTATCGTATTACAGTAAACGATGTTATTGGCAGTTTCGGCAGCGGCGCAAACCAGACAGTACAAAACTGCTACAACATATCGGCACCAATAATGAGCGCCTGCCAGAATATTTACCGAGATTCAAAAGGCCTACTCGATTTCATTAATTCAAAAATAACCAATAATGGTCAGATTGTCACCTCAGGCCTCGATGGGTATGTGCAATATTTCCATCCGCTTGATAAAGGTATATTTGGAGATAACGAAAAACTTGACCTTTCCCTTCAGGGCTCTTATTTGTTCAGCAACAAATATAAGCTCGTTGATGAAAAAGCCTACATACAGTGTGCCGGGTTTTTCTCCGGGAACTGCTATACCCCTCTCCCGCGTTTTCGCCTGACACAATTGATCAGTTGGGAAAATGATACCCTTGAAGTATCCTTCAGATGGCGGCATATCGGACCAGCTCATAAAAAACTTAACGATATATCGGATATCGCCGTCCCTAAACTGCATGCCAAGAATTATTTTGACAGCTATCTCCGGTATCATATTTCCGATAACAGCATTCTGCGAGCCGGGGTTAACAATATTTTCGATACCGCACCCGATTTTGTCGGCAGCGATCAACAACAGGCCAACACCTTCCCCAATCTCTATGATACACTTGGCACATACTTTCATTTGGGCATCAATATTTATTATTAAATTTTCAAACGCCCCCAGCTAAACTATCAATTATTTCATAGCAATATGACCGCATATTATTTTGCACCACTCCTCGCAATACAAAGAATCATCTAAATATTGAATATCTTTGGGTTTTCACCCCTACAAATGGTGGCTTTTGATTTCTCATGGGTCTTGTTCAATGAAGGCCGACGAGAATTTATAATAAACTTTGGCACCTCTAGGGAGCAGAAGGAAGCTAACTTCCTCATTTAAAAAAACCGTCGCCCTTCTGTAATTGTAACCAATTAAGGAGGAATATCTTGAATATTCATACACCAAAAAATCATACCTCATTTCTAAAACTTGGGGTATCCGCTCTAGCTATGTCTGTGGCCATGAGCAATACGACACTTGCCCAGAACGCGGCAGAAGAACCCGTCTTTGAAGAAGTAATCGTCACCGGCTCACGCATTGCCCGTGATGAATTCAGTTCTGCAAGTCCCATTTCAACATTTGACGCAACCGAGCTCACCAATGCCGGCGTGACCAGCGTTGACGACTTCCTGAAAGACATCCCGGCCTTCACCGGTTTCCAGCTTGGCTCCACCACCAACAACGGTAACAACGGTGCAAAGATGGTTGACCTGCGCGGCCTCGGCATCAAACGGACCCTGGTCCTGATCAATGGTCGCCGTCAGGTGGGCAGTTTCATCGGCGGCAACAGCGACGTGGGCGCCGTGGACATGAACTCCATTCCCATGGCCCTGGTCAAACGCATAGAAGTACTGAAAGACGGTGCCTCGACCGCTTATGGCTCTGACGCCTTGTCCGGTGTGGTCAATGTGATCCTGCAGGATGACTATGAAGGTTTCGAAGTCTCTGCGGATTATGGTGCGGGCACTGAAAACTGGGATGCGGAAAACTGGTCGGTCTCAGCCCTTGGCGGCGTCTCCAGTGACCGTGGCAACTTCACCGCATCCATGCAATATACCACGCAAAAAGAAATCAAACAGGATTCACGTTCCTGGGCCGAGTTTGGTCTCTATCCGACCCTTGATGCGGCCACAGATAAATTTGTGCCTCAGCAACTCGGATCATCCAACAGCCGCCGTATTCGTGGCCTTTCCCAAGGAGCCCTTGATGCGATTGTGGCGGCGGGTGGACCAAATACCGGTAACTATATTGTTGATGCCGGTACCGGTGTTGTTCGGGCGTTTACCGGTACGGACACCTATAACTATTCTGCAGTAAATGCCCTTGTTACCCCCAATGAGCGCTGGCAGTTTGCAACAACCGGGCATTACGACCTCGTGGACGACAGTTCCGTGGGCTCTCTCGAAGCCTACATGGAAACAAGTTACACCAAACGTGAATCCCATCAACGTCTTGCCCCTGATGCCTCCTTCGGCGTCACGCCAAGCTTCAATGGTCATTGGAATGATCTGGTGCCCAGCAGCAACCCGTTCAACCCGTTTGGCGACAATGCCGCCGGACCGGATGGCATATTGGGTAATGCTGACGACCTGAACCCTTGGGGCATCTCAGGTGAAGACGTCCGCATCAATCGTCGCTTTGTGGAAAGTGGCGGACGCCTGTTCCGGCAATCAGCCTCGACGTTCCGTATGGTCGCCGGACTGCGTGGGGACATCAAGGACAACCTGTCCTGGGATGCCTCTTACACTTTCGCCGACAATGAAATGTCCAACGAGACGAAATTCTACCACCGTTTCGATCGTTGGGAAATTGCCGTTGATCCGGCTCTTTGCGCCGCGAATACCGCCTGTACCGCAGCGGGCCTCCTAAACCCGTTCGGGGACTATGGGTCTATTTCCGAAGATCAGATGACTTTCCTTGCTGCGGATTCCTTGAAAGATCTGTTCCTGAACCGTATGCATCAATGGCAGTTCAACCTGACCGGCGATACTGAAGGCATGCTGGAACTGCCCGGCGGCCCTATCGGATGGGCGATCGGTTTTGAAAACCGCACAGAATCCGCTGAATTCAAGCCTGATGAATTTATCGGCGGTGGCCTGACAACGGGCGGGGCAAGCTCTCCTCTTGATGGTGAACAATCCGTGAAAGAATATTACGCGGAATTCCTCATGCCCATTCTTGCGGATGCGGCCTTTGCAAAGGACCTGAGTCTGGAAGCATCGATCCGTCATTCCAACTACAGCACGGCCGCTGGCAAGACCACCAACTACCGTGTTGGCTTGAATTATGCACCCATCGATGACGTGCGGTTCCGGGCGGTCTACTCCACCGGTTTCCGCGCCCCCAATATCGTGGAGGCCCAGGAAGGCGGCACCGTGTCCAACTTCCCGGTTTTCGAGGACCCTTGTGAATTCTATAACCGTCGTACGGACGCCAACGAAAATCTCGCCGCCAATTGTCTGGCGGACGGTTTCGGTCCCGACTTCGAATGGGGTTTCCAATGGCAGGCCCAGGTTGACCAAACCACCAACCCGGACCTGAAGCCGGAAGAATCCCGCTCCATCACTCTGGGCGCGGTATTCACTCCCACGGCTCTGCCAAATCTGTCCGTCAGTGTGGACTACTGGAATATCAAAGTTGATAACTTCATTCAGGTCATCAACTATAATGATATTATCCGGACTTGTTACAATGCGGCTGACCGGTCAACCACACCGGCGTGTCAGGTCTTTTCCTCTGGCTTGAATGGTCGTGATGCGGCTGATCAGGGTGGACCGGACATTGCCAACATTCCGCTTAACAACCTCGGGAAGCTTGAAACAGATGGCGTTGATGTCAATGTCAATTATCACCATGACCTCAACAGTGAAGTTGTCACCGGCCTGAATGCCAATATCTCCACCACGTGGATGAACAGCCGGAAAGAAACCTTCCCGCTGATCGGAACCCGTGAACGGATTGGCACGGCGGCGGGTGCGGCCATCTTCCCGGAATGGCGCATGACCACAAGTCTCGGTCTGGAAGGTGAAAACTGGTATGTCACCTGGGATACGCGGTATATTGGTAAAACTCTGGATGATTACCGTCCGGCGCAGTTGACCGATGATAATGTGGCGGAAGCCGTCTGGTATCATGACCTGACCGCCTCTTATTCCTACAAGGACACAACCTTGACCTTAGGCATCAACAACCTGACAAATGTCGAGCCCCCTCGTTTCCATAGTGCGTTCAACGCCAATACGGAGCCTGGGACCTATGATGTCATCGGACGTCGTGTCTGGGCCAAAGTCACCAAGAAATTCTGATATCAGTGATCAGATATCTATCCAAAAGAAGCGGGGCTCGAAAGGGCCCCGTTTTTTTCGCCTTAGGCCGCAAAAAATACTCTGCACCTCATTTTCACTTTTTTGTTTTTTCTATAGCGGGTTTTGAAAACTGAAGGATCACCTCTTCGAAGGGCGATGATACAGTTAATAATGTAGATTTCCCTCCACCCCCCATAGGGGAGGAGCCTATTTAATTTAAATAGTTCCCCATCGATCTTCTATATTTACACCCAATATAGGAGGAATATCATGAATATTCACACCTCTAATTTCTGTGCGGCACTGTTAAAATATGGTGCTTCCACACTCGCAATTTCCCTCACAATGACCACTGCCTCATGGGGCCAAGCTGCAACAGGCCAGGATGACATCACCCTCGAAGAAATTGTCGTAACAGGGTCCCGCATTCAACGGCAGGACCTGACCGCCAACAGTCCCGTGGCGGTTCTTGAATCCGAAACCATCAAACTGACCGGAACAACCAATATCGAGCAGTTCTTGCGCGATATCCCCCAGGCCGTCCCCGGCGTTGGGGCCCAGGCCAACAATGGCAATGACGGCGGCGCAACCGTTGACCTGCGTAATCTCGGGGAAGAACGCACCCTCGTTCTGGTTGACGGCAAGCGTTTCGTGCCCTTTGACAACCAGGGCTTCGTCGACCTGAGCATGATTCCGACCAGCCTGATCAAACGGGTTGAAGTGGTCACCGGGGGCGCCTCCGCCGTTTACGGCTCAGACGCCATTGCCGGGGTCGTCAACTTCATCATGAAGGATGATTTTGAGGGCCTTGAGCTGGACGCACAATATGGCATCTCCGAGCGCGGCGACGGCGAGCGTAAGGATTTCAGCATCACCGTTGGCGGCAGCTTCGCCGATGACCGCGGCCATGCCGTTCTCAGTATGGGCTACACCGTTGCTGATGAAGTCACTCAAGGGGACCGGAAATTTTCCGAATTTGCCCTGGCCGCGGCAGACTTTTCGCCCGGCGGCAGCTTCACTACACCGGATGGCGTCATAGACGGCACGTTTGCCCTGGTTCCAGATCCTGGCGGAGATCAGGCCGTGTCCTTTGATTCCAACGGAAATATTGTACCCTTTGCCGGTACCTTCAATTTTAACCCGTTCAACCTTCTGGCCACGCCTCAGGAGAAATGGACCGCCACGGCCCTCGCCACCTATCAGGTGACCGATAATATCGAATTCTACAGTCGTGCGTCTTTCGCCAACAACCAGGTTAGAACCATTATTGCACCAACAGGAACCTTCTTCTTCCCCTTCTCCCTTAACCTCAACAACCCTTTTCTCTCGGCTCAGGCGGTCAATGCCCTAACCGATCAGGACGGGGATGGCATGGTTGATGCGGAGTTTGATACCGACAGCAATAATGTGGTGGATGATGACGCCAATATTGACATCGCTTTCGGGCGACGCCTGCCCGAGGTCGGCACACGGGATTCCATCTATGAGAATACCGCCTATCAGTTCCTTGGCGGGTTCAAGGGCGATATCACGGATACACTAAGTTGGGATATCTTCGCGCAATATGGCCGGACAAAACGCACTCAAAACTTTGTTAATGATGTCAGTTTCTCCAAGGCGCAACAAGGCATGCGTGCCATCACCGACCCGGTTACCGGCGAAATTGTCTGCGAGGACTCGAGCGGTGGCTGCGTACCGGTTAATTTCTTTGGGGCTGGCAATATTTCCGAAGAAGCGGCCCGCTATATCGCTTTCAATCTGGCGGAAGTCAACAATACCGAGCAGACTATCATTGGTGGTTCCTTCACCGGGGATTTGCCCTTTGAACTGCCGAGCGCCTCTGCCCCCGCAGCCTTTGCCGCCGGTTTTGAATATCGCAAGGAAGCCAATGAATCGCTGCCTGATGACAATCTGGTCAATGGCAACAGCATCGGCTTTGGTTCCAGTACGCCGGTTGACGCCAACTTCCGGGTCTGGGAATTCTTCGCCGAAACCAAGGTGCCCCTGATCCAGGATGCGCCGTTTGCGGAATCCTTGGTGCTGGATGCCGCGGTCCGTGTCGCCGACTATAAAAATGATGTGGGCGGCGACAGCAACAGTTTCACCAACTGGACCTATAAGGTTGGCGGCGAATGGGCCCCGATCTCAGATCTACGGATTCGCGGCCTGTACCAACGGGCTGTTCGCGCCCCTAATCTGCAAGAAATAGGTCTGCCTAAAACCCCGAGCACCGGGGATCTGGATACGGATCCTTGTTCCGGCAGCAATCCGGTCGGCAATGCTGCCCTGACGGCCTTGTGTATCGCCACCGGGGTGCCGGCCGGTGATATTGGCGGCGTCAATGGTCCCATCTCCGGCCAGATCAATAATTTCCTCGGCGGCAATCCCACCCTGGAGCCGGAAAAATCAAACACTTATACCATCGGGGCCGTGTTTCAGCCCGAATTTGCGCCGGGTTTGATTGTTTCCCTGGATTACTACAGTATCGAAATCAAGAATGTCATTACCCAATATGCGGAACAAAGTGTGGTTGATGCCTGTTACACCATTGAACAGGATGCCAGCGGGGAGTTCTGTCAACGAATTGCCCGTAATCCGCTGAACGGGTCCCTGAACGGGGGCACGGAAACCGGTGTCGATGTGCGTCTGGTCAATGCCGCCTTTAACAAGACCGAAGGAATTGATCTCAACATCAATTACAGCTTTGATCTTGATAATATGGGGAGCCTTGATCTGTCTTTTGCCGGAACCCATGTGTTCAAGACCCTGAAACAAGACGCTGATTTCCTCGTGGTTGATGACTGCGCCGGTCTGGCGGGTACGGTTTGTCTGCGTCCTGATCCAAAATGGCGCTTCACCCAGACCACCCAATGGACTTATGAGGATCTCACGGTGCTCTTGCGCTGGCAGTTCCTCGACAGCGTCACCAAGGATACCGTCGGGTTCGGAGAAACCAGTCCATCTGACTTCATGCAACCAACCATTCCGTCGGAACATTATTTTGACCTGACGGCGGCCTATACGGTAATGGAGCGATATACCCTAAGAGCCGGAATCAACAATCTGTTCGATAACCAGCCTACCGTGGTTGGGAATGATTTCGGCGGCACCACAGAAAACAGCGGTAATATTTATCCCGCCACATATGATCCGATTGGTCGTTATTTCTTCTTTGGCGCAACAGCCAGATTTTAGAAGAAATATCACGTAAATCACAGCGGCGGCCTGCGGGCCGTCGTTTTTTTTTGCTTTTCTGTAGTGGATTTTACGTTCTCAAGCGTCGTAGCTTACGTGATAGTTATTTCCCACACAGAAATTTCTATCCTCCGTAGATAGACTTAGGGCTGCAGGATTTTTCCTGCAGCCTTTTTTCGTGAAGAACCGGTGATAGAAAAGACTTCTTTCAAGAAGCAGGCGTAATCCGCATGTGATCTTTTTCCGCCATTGACCAGTTATCCCCCATATAACGGGCCCTCTTTTTAGGCTTCAGCAACGTCAGATCCACCATCACCATACCGTCCACTGCATCCGAGAATCCCGGGTCCGAACCAAAATCAAAAAACTGGCTGCCGCCGGGTTCGGTCAGTTCTGTATATTGCTTATACAAAGTTGGCACCGCAACCCCCATGTTGGCCAACAAGGCTTTCAGGCGTTTAAAGTCCGTCGCATAATCACCTCCGTCGAACGTTTGCGCCAGATCTTCAATTGATCTCTGCTTGAAATGATAGGGATAGCGGGAAGCCACCACCCCGTCGCGCTGTTGAAAATAAAGCCGGTAGAAATAAACCATCAGGTCCTGCGCGCCTTGTGGCAACTGATTGGAAATACTTACCGCACCAAACAAATAACGGTAATTCGGGTGTTCCCGCAGGAAAGCGCCCATCCCAATCCAGAGATACTCCAGACTGCGCTTGCCCCAGTATTTCGGCTGGACAAAACTGCGGCCAAGTTCCAGACCCTCCGCCAGATATGGGGTCATTTCATCCCCCAGTTCAAACAGACGGTGAGTATAAAGCGCTTCTGGTCCCTTCTCCGCGATCAGTTTGCGCGTATCACAAAAACGATATGCTCCGGCAATCTCCGCATCTTTTTCGTCCCATAGCACCAGGTGATAATAATCCAGATCATATTCATCGCAATCATACGCCTTTCCGGTACCCTCGCCAACCGCGCGAAAGGTTTCTTCCCGCAGGCGTCCAATTTCCCGTAAAAGGCTTGTACCGGCGATATCCCTGGCAAGATAAATGATTTTACCATCTGGTGTCTGACCCAGAATTTTCTGATGCCCCAGATCCCGGAAAACGTCGATCTCGCTTTCAGGGCGGCCAATGGCGCGCATCGTTTTGAACAGGCCTTTTTTTCCTTTGCCGATCCGTTCCACATGTGACCGGAAGAGTTTGGCCAATGCCTTGTCATTCGTCCCCGGGGCCGAAATGCTGCCATAGTCAACCAGGTCCCCAACCCTGACCGGGACTTTTTTCCGTGCCTGACCGAACATTTCCCGCACAAGTAACGCCGCCGACAACCGTTTAAACAACATCGAGGTCAAATAGAACGGAATGGAATTGCGCGCCTGAACAAACACCGGCAGGATCGGTGCATGGGTCGCACGCGCCATCCGCAGGAACCCCTTGCGCCATTTGCCATCGCGCACCCCACGCGGCCCCATACGGGATACTTCACCGGCAGGAAAGATAATCACGGCGCCGTCTTTGTTCAGATGTTGATGAATGGCGGTAATTTGCTGGCGACTGGTGTTACCGGTCATATTATCGACGGTGAAGATCAAATCTTCAATCGGCTTTATGGCGCTCAAACGTTCATTCGCCACGATCTTCACGTCCCGTCGAATATGAGAAACCAACCGCAACAACCCCAGCCCGTCCAAAGAGCCAATCGGATGGTTGGCAACAATCACCACCCGCCCACGAGAGGGAATACGGATGCGGTCTTCTTCTGACAAAACCATATCAAAATCAAAATGTTCCATCACCAGATCAATAAAACAGAGCCCCCTGGCTTCCGGGTGCAATTTCGCAAAGGCCTGAAAGTCTTGTTCCCGGATCATAAAGCGGGCGGCAGCGCAGGCAATCTTGAATAATGTCGGACGTGATTCCAGAGTGGGATAATAGGTTCTAAGAAGATTCTTGGCCGAAATCACAGCACACCTCATCGTTAAATTTAATCTGTCCTGAGCCTAACAAAAACATGTGACACCTCGGCGACGGCGACCTTGCAACAAAAGGTCATCTCGCCCTTGCCGAGATAAGACTTGCCTCCCGTCATTTGCTGCAGTACATCTCTAAATAAGATATATTTTAAATACTGGTTTAAATAATGAACGCTCACCCGACAAATCCCCCTCAGTCCGGTCATGGCACTGGCGGCTGGGGCGCCCTCTCCCGTCTGCCCGGTAACCCCATGATGTGGATTTTGATCTGGAGCGAGCTTGTTGTCTTTGGTATTTTTTTCGCGGGTTTTGCCATAGCCCATATACTGCAGCCGGATGTCTTTATCAGCGGTCAGAATAGCCTGAACAGGTTCCTTGGGGGCCTGAACACCATGGTGCTGATCACCAGCGGCCTTTGTGCCGCCTTGGCGGTCCACGCCCAGCAAGCCGCAAAAACAACCCGCATGCGGCTATGGCTTGCCGGCGCCATCGGACTGGGCATTGTCTTCCTTGGGGTCAAATATCTTGAGTATGCAGAAAAATTGACCCAAGGAATTGGTCTGGATACCAATACATTTTATACCCTCTATTTTCTGATGACCGGTTTCCACGCCCTGCATGTTGTTTTTGGTATTTTCATCCTGATTATTATCGGGTGGAAGAACAGCAACGAGAACCTCGAGATCGGCGCCAGCTTCTGGCATATGGTTGACCTGATCTGGATCATTCTCTACCCGCTTGTCTATTTGCTGCGCTAGAAAGGCCTGCTGATGAATTTTCAAAGCCCCCCGCCTCGCGCTCTTGTTTTCTGCTGGCTTTTTTTGCTGCTGCTCACCCTGGCCAGCATGTTGTCCGGTCAGGCAACACGCCTGATCACATTAAGCGCCCCCATGATCTTCACCCTTGGCCTCATCACCTGGGGCAAAGCACTGTTAATGTTGCGCTACTATTTGAATCTGAAGGCCGCATCCCGTGGATGGAACAAGGCTTTTGGCGGATATCTTTTCATCGTGACAGGTCTGTTGACGGCTATCTTTCTGATCGGCAAAACATAAAAGCCTCCGCATAAAACGGCCCGTCCCTGCTTCGTTACGGAATAATCCCTTCTGCCGCCCCTTTCCTTGAACGACTTCAGTCAATACTTTTCTTCTTGAAGTTAAGGTTTTCGAGCGGGAACTGTTAACTATAATTTTACCAAAGAATCAAATATAAAATAACAAAAACCGTCACATAATTGCAATATTTCTCTGTTATCAGCGTATCAATTAGTTAACGATATATTAAAATTTTATCTTTTGATAAAATAAATTTGGTGTTAGGCTTTTTCCCACAAGGGTGATTCTTCACACTATATCGCCCGGTTACACCGGCCGGAATAAGCCGGAACAACTAATAAGATGGCAGATCTTCTCCAGATCAGCCTGTGCATACATCGGTACACATTATATAGAGGGAAAGACACATGAACCATCATCGCAGACTGCGCCATATCCTGATTGGCGTTTCCTTTACCGCGCTTATGGCGGCCAACGCCCACGCGACGCCATTCATCAATGAAATCCATTACGACAACAGTGGCGCGGACACCGGGGAATTTATTGAAATCGCCGTAGAATCCGGCTTTGACCTAACCGGGTGGTCACTCAGTCTTTATAACGGCAATGGTGGCGGCACCTACGGCAGCAGCGTCAGCCTGTCAGGCCTCAGTTACGGCAATGCTTTCAACGGCTATCATTTCGCCGCCATTGATTATCCTTCAAACGGCATTCAGAACGGCGCACCAGACGGCATCGCCCTGATCAGCAATACCGGCACCTTACACCAGTTCATCAGCTATGAAGGCGCGTTCGACGGCACAAGCGGTGCGGCCACGGGCGTTTCCAGCGCAGATATTGGCGTGCGCGAGACCAGCAGCACGGCAATTGGTCACTCCCTGCAACTGGGGGATAGCGGTTGGCAAGACCCGCAGGCGAGCACCAAAGGCGCCGCCAATACCAACCAGACTCAATTCACCAACGGCTTGACCATTGGCGGCCAAGGCGATACTGGCGGCGGCGATGGCGGGGGCGGTGAGCCCGCGGTAGAAGCCGCGATCTATGATATTCAGGGGGCGGGTCATAAATCCGCCATGGAAGGCCAGACGGTCGCCACATCGGGTATCGTTACCGCCGTGACCAGCAGCGGTTATTACATCCAGGACCCCACCGGCGACGGCAATGGTGACACGTCTGACGCGGTCTATGTCTATACCGGCAGCAGCAATCCTCCCACGGTATCCGTAGGGGATGAAGTTCGTATTCAGGGGGAGGTCACTGAATATGCCCGGAGAAGCAATGAACTGACCCTGACCGAGATCACAAATTCCCAGGTCATCGAAGTGGTCTCCAGCGGCAACAGTCTGCCGGCAGCCCTCAGCCTCTCGGCCCCGACAACCCATATCGATACAGACGGCCTCGGCAGCTTCAACCCGGCGACAGACGGCATTGATTATTACGAGAGCGTCGAAGGCATGCGCGTCGTGCTCGACAATGCCCAGGCCGTGGACGCCACCAACCGCTACGGCGAACTTTATGCCGTCAATAGCGCCACCGCCACCGGCATGAATGATCGGGGCGGCATCACCCTTGATGAGGGCGACTTCAACCCGGAAAAGATCCAGATTGATGACACCGCCCTTAACGGCAACAGCCCACAGGCCCAGATGGGTGATAGCCTGGGCAGCGTCGCCGGCGTGATGAGCTATTCCTACGGCAATTTCGAGCTTCTGGCGACAGAAGCCGTCACCGCCACCGACGGTGGCCTTGCCCCGGAAGTCAGCCAGATTGTCGCCGCCGATGACCGCCTGACGGTTGCCAGCTATAATGTGGAAAATCTTGCTGCCGGAGACGGCCGCATCGCCGAGTTCGGTCAGCAGATTGTTAACAACCTCAACAGCCCGGATATCATCGGCCTGCAGGAAATTCAGGACAATAATGGCACCGGCAGTGGTGAACTTAGCGCCAGCCAGACCTATGCCGACCTGATTCAGGCGATCAAGGACGCGGGCGGTCCGGAATATGCAGTCGCAGCCCTTGATCCGGAAGCCATGAACAGCACCGGCGGCCAGGGCAATGGCAACATCCGCAATGGCTTCCTCTATCGGGTGGACCGGGTTGACGTCAAAGACGTCTCCTTTATCGACGGCTATGACACGGACACCTATATTGACCCGGCTGGCGTTGAAAAAGGCTCCTTCTCCAGTTCCCGTCCGCCGCTTGTCGGCACCTTCATGTTCAACGGTCAGGAAGTGACCATTGTCAACAACCATGCCCGGTCCCGCGGTGGCTCTGATCCGCTGTTCAGCGCCAATCAGCCGATCAATACGGGCAAGCCTGAAAAACGCAACGCCGAAATGGCTTTCGTCAACGCCTTTATCAAGGATATGCTCGATCAGATGCCCGGCGCCAATGTCATCGCGCTTGGCGATATGAACGCCTTCTGGTTTGAAGAGGCCTTGGCCCTGCTTGCCGGACAAGAACTGTTCAACCTGGCGACCCTATTCGCGGAGGAAGAACGCTACTCCACCATCTTCGAAGGGGTTTCTCAGGCGCTGGATCACATTCTGGTATCCGGCTCGCTGTTTGGCTCGGCCCTGTTTGATTATGTCCATCTCAACAGCGGCTTCCTGAGCCAACTGTCGGACCATGATCCCCTGCTCGCCAGCTTCCGCATTGCGCGGATCAGTGAGCCCGGTCAGATGCTGCTGATCCTGATGGGACTGGTGGCGCTATACCGCAGACGCCAAAGTCAATTGATGGCGTAAACCTCAACCCTGGACGGTCTGTCGTTCTTTATAGACAGACCTGTTTGCCTCAAGGCCCGGCGCATCCTCCGCCGGGCCTTTTACTTGTCCCGGGTTTCTGTGGCTGCGTAATGGCAACCCCGCCCAAGCAAGGGCCTGACAAGGCTAGTCACGCCATGGCTCCTGTTTTGGTTACATCCCTCCAGACACTCTGCTTCCTCCTGCTCTTCAGTCACGAACCAGCCTCCCCTGCTGCTGGAGAGAATTATGGACTTCACTAATTGATGACCGGTTCACTTCGTTCCATCTCTTTCCCTCCACAGTGCCCGCCAACCAGCATGACATGAACGGCAACATCCCCTGTTATCCCCGCAGGCCACCTGTCCCGCCCTATATCCCACAACGCAAAAAGGGCAGCCCGAAGCTGCCCTTTTATAAGTTCTATATGAGGTCTAGATTAGAATTCGTAACGAACCCCAAGACGAATTTTCCAGACAGAAGCCAATGAGTTCAAATTCCAAGGCTCTGTCGGATTATAGAAGCGTGTCAGAACATATTGATTATCATCTGTGATAGACACGCGCCCAACGGAACTCAAACTTGGGAAGCTAACCTGATCCAGACGACCCCAATTGCTGTTCAACAGATTGGTCAGATTCTGGACATCAAAGGTAAAGATACCTTTATGGCCATCCATAATACCCGGAATTTCCTGCGTGAAGCGGAAGTCCATAGTCGTAATCCAAGGGTTCTTCTGAGAATTACGCGGGGCAATTTCCCCTGCATATTTATCCAGGCCCGTTTCTGACAAGAAAGCCATAAATTCTGCTTCCGTCACTGCACTTGACGTGGCGGCTCCGTCGACTAAACAACCCGTGTAACACATGGCGGAATCACCAGATGTTGGCACATAAATCAACTGACGGTCACGGCGTTCGAATTCAGCACCACCACCAAATGGAATATCACGACTGCTGCTTGCCTGATCGTAAGTATAGCTGAACGGCCGACCAGATTTAGATGTCACAAACATGGAGAAGCGTGACTTGTACCCGTCAATGAATTCCTTAACATAATTCATGTTCAAGACAAATCGATGCTGCACTTCATAGTTTGAAGTCGCCAACGAGAAATTTTCACGATCAGAAACCGCAATCTTACTATAGTTCGAGGTCGCTGTTGAGCTGGTACCAGGATTTACATCATTTGAGTCTGTATATGTATAAGCCCCGAAGAAATCAAAACCACTATCGTATTGCTTCTGCATGGAAAGTGTAAATACTTTGATATCACCACGAGCGTCATTGGTCAGCCCCAGGTCGAAACTCCCACGGTCTTGACGAGTATAAATAGGACGACCATCCGGCGCAAACATATCATTACCGTCAATATCTTTTCTCTGCGCTGATGCACGCAATTCTTCCCAATGGGCCGCTTGCTTGACAGTCGTAATCAAGGCCTCAGCCGTCACATTGTAGCCATCACCCATGATTTCACCGAAATTGAATTCATGGTCAATAGCCAGATTAAACTTCCAAACGGACGGAATTTTGAATTCTGGATCCAGATAATTCACACTCCCCGTTCCCAAACCGGCCTGATCGGAAATTAATTTGAGAGCATCTTGATGAATGTTAAAACCATCCACATTGGAAAGCGCATCACCGCTGCGGATTGTACCAGTGTTCACCAGAGTCACGCCGTCATTAGTGTAATTGTTTGAAATCCAGACATTCGGATTACCACCACTGAATAAGCCGACACCACCGCGAATAGTCGTTCTTTCATCAACCAGATAGTTAAAACCAACCCGCGGCGCAATCAAGTCACGTCCGTCAAGAGTTTCATTATTGTTAAAGCCATATTTTGTCGCGAAGGTTTGGTTCAATAACGGCTCATCGTTCGTACCGTAACGGGTATAACGGACCCCCATTGTCATGGTCAGTTTTTCGTTCACCGTCCACACATCTTCGAGGAACACAGTCATCACATTGTTGCTAAATTCCGCCAGCGCATCATTCTTATTATTTGATGTCGCATTGCTATAGAACAAAGTATCAGCCGTACGCGCCTCGAAACAATCTAGCGCCGTACCACAAGCAGCATCCGCCTGGAATTCGTAAACCCCGTTACTCTGTGGATTGAACACATTCACAATATCTAGTGTTTCATATTCCATACCGACTTTGACTTCATGATCGCCAGTATAGTATGTTGCTTTTAACTTGAAATTCCAACCGTCATTGCTCAGGAAATTTTGATGACGATACTGATCTGGTCCCAAATAAATGCTTGACCCAGAGGCAAGACGAATTCGCATTTGGGCAAACTCGTTGCCTTTCAAAGGCTCCTGTAAGGTTTCAACTTCCTTACGGCCAATTTTCACTTCAGTCGAAAAACTATCAGACCAATCAGAGAATAGCTGGAAGCTGTATGATTTCATTTTATCATTTTTATCATACCAGTTTGACGGTAAGGATAATGACCCTCCAAAACTTGTTCCCTGGTTCTGAGGATTGATTTTATTGCCTTCGGTGTTCTGATAGGTGAATGCCGCGCGATGATCTTCATTAATATTCCAATCCAGCTTCGCAAAGATCTTACGGTCACTTTCGGGAAGACTGTTCAAATCAGCAGCCGTTCCTGCATCAAACCCATAAACGTCATTTGCAATTTGTGAAGCACGATCAAGTTCTGCTTCTGTAATGCCGGAGACTTCGTTCGCAAGATTGGTACCCGCAGGTCCAAAACGGTTAGGAGAGGAAGAGTTAAACTTCTCAAAACCAACAAAGAAAAACAGTTTATCTTTTACGATTGGGCCCCCAAGTGTACCACCCCATATTTTTTCACTGAAATCCAGTGTAATATCATCGTCTTTGCTTTTCGTACCTGTCAAGCCATCATCACGGTAAGTAAAAAATGCCGTTCCATGAAAGTCATTGGTCCCTGATTTCGTTACGATATTGATGTTACCGCCCGTAAAGCCACCATATTCAGCTGAAAATGGTGAAGCGTTAATAGCCAACTGATCAATCGCGTCTAGGGATATTGGGCTGCGCTGGGTCGGAAATCCGCCATTATTCAATCCAAAGTCATCATTTTGCTTAATTCCGTCAACAGTGATGCTGTTATAACGGTTATTTGAACCTGCAATACTGATCGCGTTACTGTTGGTCGGATCAATAGTGACCAAGGGGTCAATTTTCACAAAATCATGTAATTCGCGTGAGGTAGCAGGGATGCCTTTACGGCGTTCCTCATCAATCGTTGTCGCCATACCCATTTTAATGGCGCCGGATATAGCACTGCCCGTAACGACAATTTCTTCGAATGTTGACGAAGAACTTGAAAGGGCGACAGGAACATTCGACATCTCACCCAACGTCAGATAAACACCTTCTACTTCGGCTTTCCCTTGATCGGATGTAACGGAAATACTGTACGGACCGCCAACACGCAGACCAGAAATATTAAAAACACCGTCTGTTCCGGTTGTCAGAGTTTTACGAGAACCTGAAGGTGTATGAGTAATCACAACAGTCGCATTTCCGACCGTTGCATCACCGGATGTTACAACACCCTTCATCCCGGACGTTGTGACCTGTGCTTCAGCCTGAATGGCGAAGGTAGTCGTGGTGGCGAGCGCAATGGCCAATGCCGTAGATGTATGGAGAAGGGACTTCCTGAGCGACGCGCTCACAATCATACCCTTCATGTTAGATTTAAAACTGCTCATTTCTCTCCCTTTCGGATTTCAATTCGTTCAATGCAATACCGTAAGAACACAATTAACTATGCCAGTGGCGGTTTTTCTGCCATTTCTTAGCTAGAGTAAAGATAAATAATTTGATCAAAAAGTCAAATTTTTATATCAGACAAATTTTTTTAGAAAAAATTACGGCTAAAAGACGCAAATTATCCTTAAAAAACAACCTACTCCAGCCAAAAACCGGTGCAAACCAAGTGTTCTACCCGGAACTGATACACCGCCATTAAGACAATCCCCACCCCGAAATATGACGGCAAGATGACAAATCCCTACGATTCGGCTAAAAACAGGGAAAATATTAAATGAGAACAACCTGACATCCCGTCGTAAAAATTGGATATTTTACTAAAAAGGAAAAAAGTGACTTTTTTACAACAGGATTTAAAAACTTGCAGTTCGCTCTCTGGTACAGCAAAATCCTGCAAAAAAGGCCGCTAGACTTTCATAATCCGGCAGCCTTCTTTTATGCTTGGACAGAATCGGATAACTCCTCAAAACCCGATCAATAATCCTGCGAGCGCGGCGCTCATCAGATTGGACAAAGACCCGGCAGCCACCGCCTTCAGCCCCCACTTGGCAATCAGGTGACGCCGTTCCGGCACCAAGACACCAAAGCCGCCCATCAGAATAGCAATAGAGCTCAGGTTAGCGAAACCACACAAGGCAAAGGTCACCACCATCACCGAATATGGGCTGAGCGCCCCGTCTGGCAATTTGGCCAGCTCTACGTATCCAACAAATTCATTAAGGATCAGCTTGGTGCCGATCAGATTACCGGCAATATCGGCTTCAGCCCAGGGAATGCCCAGCACATACATCAACGGCGCAAAAATCTTGCCGAGAATCAAATTAAACGTCAATTCCGGATAGTCGAACCACCCGCCAATGCCGCCGAGCATGCCATTCAGCATCGCGATCAGGGCAACAAAGGCCAACAGCATCGCGCCGATATTGGCTGCGAGTTTCAAACCGTCGGCCGCGCCATTGGCCGCCGCCTCGATCACATTGGCCGGCTTATGGGCGTCGTCAAAGCTGTCCACGTCGAGAATTTCGGTCTCGTTTTCTTCCGGATCCGGATCGGGCATGATGATCTTGGCCATCAGCAATCCACCCGGCGCCGCCATAAAGCTCGCCGCGATCAGATATTGCATCTCGACCCCAAGCGCCGCATAACCCGCAAGAATGGTGCCGGAAATCGACGCCAGACCAGAAACCATGACGGTAAAGAACTGGGCATCGCTGATCCTGCCGAGATAGGGGCGCACCACCAGAGGGGCCTCCGTCTGACCGAGGAAGATATTGGCCGCCGCGCAGAGAGATTCGACCCGCTTGGTGCCAATGATCTTATGCAGCGCGCCGCCAAAGATCTTCACCACCCATTGCATAATATGCAGATAGTAGAGCACCGACATCAGGGCCGAGGCGAAAATGATGATCGGCAGAACCTTGACGACAAAAACAAAGCCGACATTATCCATATCGGCCAGTCCGCCAAACAGAAATTCGATCCCCACATTCGAATAATTGATCACCTGATTGACGCCATTCGACATCGCCGTCAGCATATCCTTGCCAAAAGGCACCACCAGCACAAAGGCCGCCACCGCCAATTGCAACAGGAAGGCACTGCCCACCACCCGAAGATTGATATTTTTCTTGTCCCCCGACAAGAGATACGCCAGCCCCAGAAGCACCATAATTCCCACGATACTGATATATGGCATAACCCTACTCCCTATTTTATTATTTGGTATCGGCCGGAGTGCCCTTCCGGCCCGATAGTGGTTCCGTTATTATATTTTTCTGTTGAGTACTTTAAAGCCTAATCCCCATAAGGCAACCAGATGTTCTTGACCTGGGTCGCTTCACGCAGGAAGCGGCGGCCTTCACCGTGAGAGGACATCCAGTCCCGCGCCCGGCCGTCATTGACCCAACTGCGTTTCAGGTTATGGGCGCTCTCCCGCTCCACCATCTCACTGCCTGCTTTCGAACCGTGATACCAGATGGCGTCAACCTGATCATGCTGGGCCAGGGTTTTCGTCAGGCTCTCCCGGTCGCCGGTGACGATATTAATCACCCCGGCGGGCAGATCGGACGTCTCGAGAATCTGATAAAAATCAGTCGCGATCAGCGGATAGCGTTCCGACGGAATAACCACGCTGCGGTTGCCCATGGCCATCGCCGGGGCGATCAGCGAAACGAAGGACAGCAGCGGCATCACATCCGGGCAGACAATCCCGAGAATACCCATTGGTTCATTAACCGCCAGCGCCACATTCTTCACCGGCGGTGTATGCACCAAACCGTCAAATTTATCGGCCCAGCCGGCAGCGGAGAACAGGCGGCTGACCGCCATGTCGACTTCGGCTTGCGCGGCCTTCTTGCTGACGCCGGTCAGACTGACCAGACGGGCGGCCATTTCCTCGGCGCGGTAACTGAGATTCTCGGCGATATAATAGATTACTTGGGCGCGGGTATGAGCCGTCGCGGACGACCAGCCAGCATTCTTATAGGCGGCTTCCACCGCGTTGCGAATATCCTTGCGGTTGCCTTCGCCGACCCGTCCCATGAGCTTGCCGTCAGGGCTGAGCACCGGCAGTGTATTGCCGCCGTCCGGTCGGGCCTGCTTGCCGCCGATATAGTTTTTCGCCGTCCGGTCGAGGCCGTTGCCATTGTCCGCAGGTTTCGTCGCCTTGGGTACAGGCACCAGATTGCCTTTCTCCGTCAGCCATTCATTTTTGGTTTTCAGATACTCATACATGCCTTCCTTGCCGCCTTCCCGGCCGAAACCGGATTCACGATAGCCGCCAAAGCCGCAGGCCGCGTCAAACTGATTGGTGGTGTTGACCCAGACCACACCGGCCTTGATCATTGAAGACACCTCAAGCGCCCGGTTGATATTCTCCGACCAGACACTGGAGGCCAGACCGAACCGCGTATTATTGGCAAGATCGGCGGCTTCCTGCAGGGTGCGGAACGTCATTACCGTCAGCACGGGCCCAAAGATTTCTTCGCGCACCACGATGCTCGCCGGGCTGACATTGGTGATCAGGGTCGGCGGATAATAGCAGCCTTCGGCAGGCATCGCCACGTCCGGCTGCCAGATCTCGGCGCCTTCCTCGGCCCCCTTGCCGACCAGAGACTTGATGCGATCCAACTGTATGGGATCAACGATCGCCCCCATATCAATCGCCTTGTCCAGCGGATTGCCGAGGCGAAATTTGCTCAGGCGGATTTTGACTTTTTCGATCAGACGGTCGGCAATGCCCTCTTCCACCAGCAGGCGGGACCCGGCGCAGCAAACCTGGCCCTGATTGAACCAGATGGCGTCCACCAGACCTTCGACCGCGCCGTCAATATCGGCGTCTTCAAAGACGATGAAAGGTGATTTTCCGCCGAGTTCCAAAGTAAGTTTTTTGCCCGCGCCGGCCGTCGCCTCGCGGATATAACGGCCCACGCCGGTCGACCCGGTGAAGGCGATCTTGGCGATATCCGGATGGTTGACGATATGAGACCCGGTTTCCCCGGCCCCGGTGACAATATTGATCACCCCCGGCGGGATCCCGGCTTCCTCGCACAGTTCGGCGAAATAGAGCGCTGTCAGGCTGGTATATTCGGCGGGCTTCAGCACCACACAGTTACCGGCGGCGATCGCCGGAGCGATCTTCCAGGCCATCATCAGCAGCGGAAAATTCCACGGAATCACCTGACCCACCACGCCGAGCGCTTCCTGATCCGGCAGTTCCTGATCCATCAATTGCGCCCATCCGGCGTGATGATAGAAATGACGCGCCACCAGCGGCACATCGATGTCACGGCTCTCACGGATCGGCTTGCCGTTATCCAGCGTTTCCAGCACGGACAGGAACCGTCCGGTTTTCTGGATGATACGGGCCAGCGCATAAAGATGCTTGGCGCGGGCATGACCGGGCAGTTTCGACCATTTGGGAAAGGCCTTCGCAGCGGCGGCCACGGCGGCATCCACATCGTCGGCGCCCGCGACCGCAATGCGGCCGAGATAATCGCCAGTCGCCGGATTATGGCTGTCGATGGTGGCTTCCGAGGTTTTCGGGGCCACCCATTTGCCGTTGATGTAAAGCTTGAAGCCTTCTTTATGACTTTTCAGCCAGTCATGGACGTAGTCTGATTGTTCTGGTGCGGGACCGTAAGACATGCTGTTAAATATTTCTGATATGTTCATGGGACGTGACCTACCCTATTGGATGACGGTTGGCGGCGGAGTAGCGGCCTGTGACAAAATGCTCGAGCTGGCGTTCGATATCGCCGAGCAGGCTCGACGCGCCAAAGCGGAACAGATTGGGCGAGAGCCATTCATCACCCAGTTCCTCCTTGATCAACACCAGATATTGCAGCGCCAGTTTGGCGGTGCCGATGCCACCGGCGGGCTTATAGCCGACCTTTTGCCCCGTCTTCTCGTAAAATTCACGAATCATGCGGATCATCACCAGACTGACCGGCAAGGTGGCGTTGACCGCTTCCATGCCGGTGGAGGTTTTGATGAAATCAGATCCCGCCATCATGCAGACCATGGACGCCTTGGCAACCTTGGTGATCGACCCCAATTGCCCGGTGGCGAGTATCGATTTCATATGCGCCTCGCCGCAGGCTTCGCGGTAGGCCTTCACTTCGTCATAGAGCGCCTGCCAGTTGCCGGTCAGCACATGACGGCGGCTGATGACGATGTCGATTTCCTCAGCCCCGGCGGCGACAGAAGCGCGGATTTCCGCGAGCCGGGTCTCTAAGGGCGCGAGACCGGCCGGAAAGCCTGTCGAGACCGCCGCCACGGGAATGCCGCTGCCGCGCAGGGCGTTAACCGCGGTTTCGATCATCTCATGATAGACGCAGACCGCGCCGGTGGTCAGCCCCAGGTTCTGCGCGCCGAGGGCTTCGAGAATATCCGACCGCACCGGGTTGCGCGCCTTGGCGCAGAGCCGTCTGACCCGCCCCGGCGTATCATCCCCGGACAGGGTGGTCAGATCGATGCAGGAAATCGCCTTCAGGTGCCAGGCGGCCTGCCATTCCTTTTTGACCGTGCGCCGCCCGCTGAGCGAGGCAATGCGCCGGTCGACGGCGGATTTATTGACTTTGATCTCATCGACCCATTCCGGGTGAAAATCGCATCCTTCAACCCGGGGAAAGTGATTATGCAAAATCTCAACCGCCCCCGATTTTTTAACTTGTTCACTCACTGTATTTATCTCAATTCATTAAATGTTACAGAAATGAAGTCCCTACGGGCAGAGGGTCGAGCCCCAGATGCACCGCCAGACTTGCTCCTATGTCTGCAAATGTCGCGCGCTTGCCGATGTTGGCGGGCGTGACATTTGGTCCGAAGGCAATCACGGGCACATGCTCGCGGGTATGGTCGGAACCGGGCCAGGTGGGGTCGCAGCCATGATCGGCGGTCAGAACCACCACATCATCGGGCCGAAGCCCCGCCCAGAGTTCCGGAAGTTGCCGGTCAAATGCTTCCAAAGCGGCCGCATAGCCCGGCACATCACGACGATGCCCATACAACATGTCGAAATCTACGAGATTGGCGAAGAGAATCGCGTTATCGGGCGCGTCCTTCACCTGCTCCATCAGCACGCGGAAAATCTCCGCATTGCCGTGGGCTTTAAATTTTTGTGTGATGCCCTGATGGGCAAAAATGTCGGCGATCTTGCCGATGGAAATCACCTCGCCGCCGCTTTCCGCAAAGCGGTCGAGCAAGGTCGGCACCGGCGGCAAAACCGACAGATCGCGGCGATTGCCGGTGCGAATGAAATTCTCTGGACTGTCGCCGGTGAACGGTCGGGCGATCACCCGTCCAATATTATAGGGGTCGACCAGTTTGCGCGCCACGTCGCAGACCTCATACAGGCGCTCAAGACCAAAGCTCTCCTCATGGGCGGCGATCTGGAAGACCGAATCCGCCGAGGTATAGACGATCGGCTTGCCGGTCTTGATATGTTCCGCCCCGAGTTCAGCGATGATCGTCGTGCCGGACGCGTGGCAATTGCCCAGTACCCCTGGCAGATCGCACTCGGTCACCAAATCATGGATCAGACTTTCCGGAAAACTTGGTGTTTCCATGGAGAAATACCCCCATTCGAATTCCACCGGCACCCCGGCCATTTCCCAATGACCGCTCGGCGTGTCCTTGCCCTTGCTGAGTTCAGCTGCAAAACCGTAGCGTCCGGTGATGTGAGAGGCTTTTTCCACGGCGATCTCGTAACCCGCCGACTGTTCGGCTGCGAGACCAAGGCCAAGCTGCATCAGATTGTGAATCACCAATGGACCCGCCCGCAGACCGTCACGGTCCGCCCGGCCCGCCGCACATTCGGCGGCAATATGGCCAAAAGTATTGGCGCCCTGATCGCCGAAATGCTCCGCATCATCGGTTTCACCGACCCCGAAAGAATCCAGCACTACTATTATGGCCCGCACAGTCTCGTCTCCAGAAAACTTAAAAATCTTTGTCATTTTGAGGACAGATATGTAGCTTATACTACAGCCCGCCCTAAATTTTGTCCAGATGGTAAAAAAAATAGTTCACAATCCGGATAAATTCAGTATTATCCTCACTATTCATCAGATATTCCCGGCGGCACGCCTTGTTCGAACAACCGCGTCACACATTCACGGGAACCGGCTGGGATGACAGTATAACATAAGGTAACCCCGCGCATGACGGAAGATTTACAGTATATCACCCGCCCCGACCAGAGGTTATCCAAACTTTATAAAAGAAACATGTATTTTTTTAAGGCCATTCGCCACACCCATGATAGAATGCGCCTCAATCCAGTAACATCCGGAGCATAACAAGCATGACTGCACAAGAAGTCGAAAGAAGCGTATCCGCCATCCAATCAGCCTACTCGGGCGACTTCCCCAGGACCGCCCTGATATTGGGCAGCGGTTTGGGAAAATTCGGCGATAATATGGAAATAGACACCATTATTTCCTATGACCAGATTCCCGACTTCCCCCAACCGACCGTCGAAGGTCATGCCGGGCGCTTGCTGATCGGCAAGGTCGGACGAACGCCAGTGGTCTGCATGCAGGGTCGAATGCATTTGTATGAAGGCCATCCCGCCGCACAGCTCGCCATTTCAATCCGCACCTTCAAGCGGCTCGGCGTTGAAAATCTGATCATCACCAATGCCGCCGGCAGCCTGCATATGGATATGCCCGCCGGGTCCATCATGCGCATCGACGATCACGTGAACATGTCAGGCAGCAATCCTTTGATCGGGCTTAATGATGACAATTTTGGCCCCCGTTTCTTTGACATGACCGAAGCCTACGATCCCGGCATGAAAGACCGGATAGCCAGCGCCGCGGATGCTCTTGATATCAAACTGTTCAACGGCACCTATGTTCAGCTCGCGGGACCGAATTTCGAGACCCCGGCTGAAATTCGCATGCTGGGCAAGATGGGCATTGACGCCGTCGGCATGTCGACGGTGCAGGAATGTCTGGTGGCGCGCCATTGCGGCATCAAGGTCGCCGGTCTGTCTCTGATTACCAACCTCGGCGCCGGCCTGTCGCCGCACGCTCTCTCCCATGACGAAACATTGAGCGAAGCCGAAAAAGCCTATGGCGACATCAGTAAGTTACTGATACATTTCCTGGACCAGCTTTCGGATTAACTCAAAATTCAGTGAGACTCTATATTTATGCCAGCCTTACGTCACCCAACAAAAAAAGCTCTCTCTATCGGCAGTGTAATGATTGATATTATTACGGTTATCGCCGACAATGACATCGAACTGATGACCCTGCACAATCAGACCTCTTCTTATCTGATGTTGGAACAAGGCCGTAAAATCGAATCCGAGAGCATCGATGATTATGTCGGCGGCGGCGGGGCAAATACGGCCGTCTGTATGGGCCGACTGGGCATGGAAATGGATATACTGGCCCTGATCAAGGAAGACCTGAACGGCAAGAAAATCCGGCGGCGGTTGGAAGAAGAGAATATCGGCCTTACCCATCTGCAAATTCTTACTCAGGTCGGCAGCGGCGTGGCGGTGCATGTCTCGTCTCATGACCGCAATGCCGCAATTTTCACCCATCGTGGGGCCAATTGTTGCCTGGACGCGGACATGGTCAAAGCCATCAAGTTCACGCCTTACGAGCTGGTTTATATCACCAACCTGAGCAACGAATCCGCCGACCAGTTTCCCCTGATCGTCAGCCGCGCCCAAGAGGCCGATTGTTTCATCGCCTCTAACCCCGGCATCCGCCAACTGACCCGGCGTAGCGAAGACTTCCTCAGCTGCCTGCCCGCGATCAATCTGCTGTCCATCAATAAAGTGGAATGTGAGGCCCTGATCCCTCACCTTGTTTCAAGCCATCAGCCAAAAGCCTTGCATCCCACCATCGCCGCAGCAGACCCCGACAGCTTGCCCCCGTTACTGGTGAATGGATTTCATTTCGCTGGATTTTCAATGGGCCTGCTTGCCGCCATGAAGATTCTTGCCGCCCAAGGTCCGGACTATGTCGTGATTACAGACGGCAGCAAGGGGGCTTATTTGCTCAAGGATGACATACTCTATTACTGCCCACCGATGGAAGTGGTGATGAGAGGCTCCGCCGGCGCCGGTGACAGTTTTTCCTCGACACTTGCCAGCCTGATTTCCGCCGGCAACGCCCCTGATGTCTCGCTGTATGCCGCTTCTCTCAATGCGGTTTCTGTGATCTCCGAAGTGGATACCCAGACCGGCCTGTTAACCTTTGACCAGCTTTCACAGGCGGTTGCCCGGGACCTTGGACAAAAAACCATAACCCAACAAATTACCCAGTGGGATGTGTCATAGTTCATCTATCACACTTCCCTTTTTCATTTAATATGTGACTTACTATAGTGGACTGAACATGGATAAAGTTTATATCTCGGCAAATGACTTGCTGGATGATTCCTTCAAACTGGCGCATGCCATACTCGAAAGCGGTTTTGAGCCGGATTATATCGTCGGGGTGTGGCGGGGTGGAACACCAATCGGTATCGCCGTACAGGAATACCTTGATTATCGTGGCCTGAAATCGGATCACATCGCCATCCGTACCTCTTCCTATACCGGGATCGCCACCCGGTCCTCGACCGTACGCGTGCACGGCCTTGGCTATATCGTCGAGAACATCAACGCAGAAGACAAACTTCTGATCGTCGATGATGTATTTGATTCCGGCCTTAGTGTTGACGCCATCATCCGCGACCTGTCCGAACAGTGTCGCCGCAACATGCCGGAAGACACCCGTGTCGCCACCGTTTATTACAAACCCGAAAAACGCAAGACAGAACGGATTCCGGATTATTACATTCATGAAACCAATGAATGGCTGGTCTTCCCCCATGAATTGCACGGCCTGACAGTCGACGAAATTCAGAAGAACAAATCGCCCAGCATTGCCTCTCTTCTGACCGAAGACCTTTAAGCCTTCTTCATTAAAAAAGCCCGCCAGATTATTTTTGGCGGGCTTTTTTTTGCGTCTGTTATCATCAGGCCGTCATTAGCTTGCGGATCACCGGCGGCGCCGCTTGCGGCTGTTCCGACAGTTGGTAACAGTTCTGCATATCGGCAATAATTTGTTCGGCCTCGGCGTCCGACTGGGCATACACCATCGCCATCGGAGTTTGTGCATCGACATATTCGCCGATCCGGGCAATGTCGCCCAATCCCACGGCCATGTCCAGCACCTGCCCCGGCACCGATCTTCCGCCACCTAATTTAACAATCAGATTGCCAACCCCGCGGACATCAATCGCGGACACATACCCGGCATCGCGGGCATAGACCGGCTTGATCACCCGCGCCTTGGCAAGATAGAGATCATTTTTCTCGACAAAATCCGCCGGCCCGCCCAATTCCGTAACCATTTCGGCGAAAATTTCCAGCGCCCGGCCATTATCCAGCACCGCCTCCAGCTTCGCCTCGGCTTCTTCACGAGTCGCCGCCAGTTTAGTCAGCAGCAGCATCTCTGACGTCAGTGACATCACCACCTCATGCAACCGCGGATCCCGCACCCGGCCACTCAAATAGTCGAGCGTTTCCACCACCTCCAGGGCATTGCCCGCCGTACGGCCCAGCACCTCATCCATGGAGGTCAGTATTGCATGGGTCGGCACCTGATTTTCCCCCGCTGTCCGGATGATGGAACTGGCCAGTTCCTCGGCTTGTGCTTCTGTTTCCATAAAGGCGCCCGGCCCCACCTTGATGTCCATCACCAGGGCGTCAAGACCGGCGGAAATTTTCTTCGACAGGATCGAGGCGGTGATCAGGGCGATGGATTCAACCGTCGCCGTCACGTCGCGCACGCTGTAAATCAGCCGGTCCGCCGGGGCGAGTTCTGCGGTTTGACCAATAATGGCGCAGCCGGTTTTCTTCACCACCCGCCGCAAAATATCCAGATCCGGTGTCGCATCATAACCGGGAATGGCTTCCATCTTGTCGAGCGTACCCCCGGTATGGCCAAGACCGCGCCCGGAAATCATCGGCACGTAACCGCCGCAGGCCGCAATCATCGGCGCCAGCATCAGGCTGACCTTGTCGCCAACACCGCCTGTGGAATGCTTATCCACCACAGGCCCGCCGAGATCTTCCGTCGACCAGTCGAGTTTGACGCCACTGCTGATCATCGCTTTGGTCAGGGCGCTGACCTCGGTAATGCTCATCGACTGGAAGTAAACCGCCATGGTGAAGGCCGAAACCTGTTCGCGACTCACAGAGCCATCCGCCAGCCCTTCGATGAGACTGTTGATCTCCTGAGCCGATAATTCTCCGCCATCGCGCTTTTTGCGAATAATCTCTTTGACAAGCATGTTCTGCTCCTTAATTCCATGACTTAAATATTGTTTCTCTACCCTTTTAGAGTATTTTTTTATCATTTGATAAAATATTTTCCAATTTTATTTTATTTGAAGCTCAATTTAGGCTATTGTGCTGTGAGGGTAGCGGATTGAATATGATTTATGGATCATACGTGTAAAACTGATTATACAGATACTTACCAAATATGGATATTCAGAATCCTTTTCTGAACAGGCAGTATTAATGACAATAATGAAAAAAGATTAGGTTATGCAAAAAAAACGCTCTCGCATACAGATAATAAATCAGCAGAAGGTCCTCGACGCGGCCACCGACATCTTCGCCAAATATGGTTTTCGCGGCGGCACCATTGACCAGATCGCCGAAATGGCCGGCATGTCCAAGCCAAACCTGCTGTATTACTTCAAAACCAAAAAAGAAATTTACCTCGCGGTTCTTGAGCAAACCCTCAATAAATGGCTGCAATGCCTGCAAGACTGGCAGGTTACAGGCACGCCGGAAGAAACCATCAGCAATTACATTGACACCAAGCTGGAATTTTCCCGCAATCATGCGGCGGGATCGCGGGTGTTCGCCAATGAGATCATGGAAGGCGCCCCGATTCTTAAAACCCTGCTGGGGGAAGACTTGAAACGTCTGGTGGATGAAGATACCAAGGTCATCAAGGGCTGGGTCAAGAATGGCGACATTCGCCCGATCGATCCGATCCATCTGATTTTCATGATCTGGGCCGTAACCCAGCATTACGCGGATTTTGAAACCCAGATTGAAACATTGACCGGCAAAACGCTGCAGGACGAAGATTTTTACAAACAGGCTAAAAAAACAGTCAAACAAATTATTTTGGGCGGAGTTCTAAAAGAGTCCTGAGCATTAACAGCGCCCTTTTCCGCCTTTAACGGTAACCGAATAGAGAATAACATGTTGAATACCCCCGAAGGCGTTACGCTGATCAATCACCCGCTGATTAAACATAAACTGACCATCATGCGGAAAAAAGACACCCCGTCCTTCCTGTTCCGCATGCTCCTGAAAGAAATCAGCCTGCTGATGGGCTATGAAGTCACCCGCAGCCTGCCCGTGCAGCAGGTGGAGGTTGAAACACCGATCACCACCATGCAATCGCCGAAACTAAAGGGCCGCAAGATGTGCATCTTTTCCATCCTGCGGGCAGGCGAAGGCCTGGCGCAGGGCCTGCTGGACCTGATCCCTTCGGCCAAGGTCGGCCATGTCGGCCTGTATCGCGATCCAAATGACCTGCATGCGGTTGAATATTATTTCAAGTCGCCGGCTCATCTGGAGGAACGCTTCTGTCTGGTGGTTGATCCCATGCTCGCCACGGGGAATTCTGCGATTACGGCGCTCGACCGCATCAAGCGCGCCGGCGCCCGCGACATCACCTTCCTTTGTCTGCTTGCCGCCCCGGAAGGCATCGCCGCCCTGCGCAAGGCCCACCCGGATGTGGAAATCTATACCGCCGCCATTGATGAGAAACTCAATGAGAAGAGTTATATCGTTCCCGGACTCGGCGATGCCGGCGACCGCATTTTTGGAACCCTGTAAGGCAGATCAGCCCTCCCAGACGCCCGGCCCTATTTGGTCGGGCATTTTTCCGGGGTGTGGGTGTCAATCAAGGCCGATACCTTCCAGGCGTCATCCAGCTTCACCAGAGTAAAGTGATTAACGCCACAGGATTTCAGTTCCCCGTCCAATGCTATGGTAAAGGGAGCCCAAGCCGACGCTAGCGCGCCTTCCACATTGATTTTGACATCAAAAATCTGTTCATCCGCCTGCCCTGGCTGCAGACCATCAACCCAGGCTGTCCACTTCGACAGGTCGCCATGATGCAGGGGTTTTCCTGGCATGATACGGTTCAGCGGTGCATCCTGCAGAATTAGGGTTTTCAACGGCCCACTGTCCCCGGCCCGCATGGCGTCAAAAATCTGGTCCAATACTGCACGTACAGCTTTTTCCTCTGATGCCGTTGCCCGCGCCGGCAAGCCGCTACTGACCAGTAGCAGCAAAGCTCCCACGATCATAATGGCTGATACTTTATATGTGCGTCCCGTCATTCTAAACTCCTGCTGTTGGCGTGTTGGGCTTTGGTCCTTACGCCGACGGTGGCGCAAATTTGGCAAAGACTTCAGCCCCCGTCATATCCTCTGTATGGTTGGCAAAGCTGTAATAGGCTGGCTTCTCGTCAACGAAGACCTGGTGCGTGAACTGAAAGGCCTCATCATCGTCAAACAGGCCGACCTGCATCATATGCTGATTTGTCTCTTTGAGGTGATAAAACAGATGGCTGCCGCATGAGCGGCAAAACCCTCGCTCGGCCCATTGCGACGAGTTGAACAAGGCGATGTTTTCCGTCCCCTCAAACACAACATCCGTCCCGCAATCAATCTCCATATAAGGACCGCCGCCCCATTTCCGGCACATCTTGCAATGGCAGGCCCCGACATGGCATTGCGCCGGATGTGCCGTGAAAGCGACTGCGCCGCACAAACATCTGCCCTTGGCTGTATTACGTTCTGTCATTCCATTTCCCCTTTCTCACGAATGTTTCTCAATCAAATAGGTCCCCCCGATAAATGGTACGACAAAGCCCGAAAAAGCCAAAGCATTTTTCGGGGGCGATTTTATTCCGCGAAAATTGCGTTCAGGGTGCCGGCCAGACGCATACCGCCTTTCAGCAATTGCTGCCGGATCACCGGGCGATATTTATAGACATAGCCCCAGGAAAAGTTCCGGTCACCAACCTGATAAACCTCGTCACGCAGCTTGAGCCCTTCATGCACCCAATCCAGCGGTGTGGCGGATTGATAGGCGACGATTTCGTCCGGGCTGGCTTTATCAAGGAAATTGGACCATTCGGTGAAGGACAGCTTCTCTTTATCGACCAGATGAATATCCCATGTCGAATGCAGATCAGTCACCTCCTCGAACCACATAACCTTCACCCGGTTACCGCCGTGATCCTCGGCATGACCATAATGTAACGGCTGATGCATATCGCCAACTATATGGACGAGAAACTTCAGGGCATGCTGTTTTTCCGCCAGCGTGGCATTTTTTGACTTCAGGGTGGCGACGAATTCCTCATAAGCACTGAGCACATCGCCCTCAGGATTGCGCGGTGTATTTTCAAATGTCTGACCTGCCGGTACATTGATATAATGAAACACATTGGCTTTCCGCCAATAGTCATCCGGATTGGATTTCATTTCATCCGCCCAGTTGGCGACTTCCGCCAGGGACGCGTTGCCCAGGATGGCTTTGACGCCCGCCCGCGCCGCATCCGTAAGATGACGTTCCGCCAGCTCCCCCACCACCCGGTGGCCGGTTTTTTCATAAGCCAGGGCACTGGGAATGCCCGACAAGGTAAAAATCATAACCAGACTTAAGAATTTCCGCATAATGGTCTCCTGAGTGAATGTTTGATTAGCTAAAGGCCAATTCCATAAAATGTTTACGGCACAACACGACGTAGCGTTCATTGCCGCCAACCTCGGTTTGTGCGCCTTCCTTGATGACATTTCCCTTATCGTCGGTGCGCAGATTCATGGTGGCTTTGCTGCCGCATTTGCAGATGGTTTTCAGCTCCCGCAGTTCGTCGGCGATGGCCAGAAGATGCTTGCTGCCTTCGAACAATTCTGCCTGGAAATCAGTGCGGATACCATAGGTCAGCACCGGAATACCGATCCGGTCACAAATGGACGCCAGCTGAAATACCTGATCCCTGGTGAGAAACTGCGCCTCGTCAATCAACACACAATTGAGTTTGCGGCGTTTCAGTTCATTGGTCACCGCCTGATAGATATCAGTCTTGTCATCGAACGTATGCGCCTCGGCCTCAAGCCCGATGCGCGAGGCAACCTTGCCCACCCCGAAACGATCATCCAGCAGGGCGGTAAACAGCATGGTTTCCATGCCCCGCTCCTGATAGTTGAAGCTCGACTGCAAAAGAGTAGTTGATTTTCCCGCATTCATCGATGAATAATAAAAATAGAGTTTGGCCATTACTTTAAGAACTTATGCTTGCTGTGATTTTTATTGTGTTCAGAAAATATCCATCCTATATATAGTTTTTTTATCAGTTGGTAAATAAAATAGATATCCCTTAACCCGGTATAACTCTCTTACACCAATAACAGTCCAAAACTCAAAGGCAAAAACATTACAAAGGCCCGTGCAAAAATATTGATCAGTTCCTGTCTTCTCGGCCACAAGGTACGGTATGATGGCGGTGATAAATATATGGCCTCTCCCCTGTTGGAAAAATGGCAGGCGGAAGACCGTCTGGTGCCGGTATGCCCGGAAATGGTCGGGGGACTGCCCGCCCCGCGGCCCGCCGCTGAGATCAGGACTGGGGATGGCGAAGACGTCCTGCGTGAACAGGCCCAGGTCTTTGACGCGCAGGGAACGGATCATACCGAAGCCTTTATCCGCGGAGCGGAACGCGCCCTCACCCTGGCCCGGGAAAATGGATGCCAATATGCCATCCTCACCGAATACAGCCCCTCTTGTGGCTCAGCTCAGATTTACAACGGCCAGTTTGATGGCACAAGAAGACAAGGCAAAGGCGTAACCGCCGCCTTACTGGAACAGCACGGCATCCAGGTATACTCTTCAGAAAACTTTCAGGATTTACAGAAGGAACTGGACATATGAGCAAAGACGAACTGATCAAAGCCGCCCGGGCGGCCAAAGCCCACAGCTATTCCCCCTATTCCAAATTTCCGGTTGGCGCTGCTGTGCTGTTGGAAGATGGTCAGGTCTTTTCGGGCACCAACATTGAAAATGCCAGCTATGGCCTGACCTGTTGTGCGGAACGGGTGGCCTTGTTTTCCGCCCGCACAGCAAGTAATTCCAAGGTAACCGGGCTCGCCATATCCATTGGTCGGGATGAAGACCAGTTGGCAAAAGAATCTCTGGTGCCCTGCGGCGCCTGCCGTCAGGTAATGTCAGAATTCATGAGCCCGGATACACCTGTGCATGTTGACGGAAACCGCAGTTTTACTTTGGCGGAACTCCTGCCCCATTCCTTCGTCCTGCCGGAATAGCTTATTCCGCGGCGGCCTTTTTCTTCAGAGCTTCGGTGATTTTAGCGGCGATAGCATTGGCTTTCGCCCGCACCTTTTCCCCGTCCAGGGTTTTCAACACCCTGTCCTGCATCAGGACATGGCCGTCGACAATTGTTGTCACCACATCGTTACTGTTCACCGCATAGACCAGATGAGAGATCACATTATATAGCGGCGTCATATGCGCTCCGGTGATGTCCACCTGAATCATGTCGGCCCTCTTGCCCACCACAAGATCACCCACCAGATCCCCCAGTTGCGCCGCTTCCGCACCGCCCCGGGTCGCCATATCAAGCACAACCTCCGCCGGCATCAGTGTGGCGTCATATTGCACCCCTTTATGCAGCAGCGCCGCCAGACGAATTTCTTCCCACATGTTCAGATCATTGTTCGACGCCGCGCCATCCGTACCCAGCCCCAAAACAACGCCTGCCTCGACCATTTGCGGGATCGGCGCCACACCGGCGGCGGTTTTCAGATTTGATGTCGGGTTATGGATCACCCCGACCTTATGATCCGCCAGCAGCTTAATTTCTTCATCGGTTGGATGGACAACATGGGCGGCAATCAATTTGCTGTCCAGCATCCCCTGATTGGCCACATGCAGCACCGGGCTGCTGCCATATCTTTCTTTAATCTGGGTAAGTTCCGCCCGATCTTCCGCCAGATGGAAACTGATCGGCACATCAAGTTCTTTAGCCACTTTGGCGACTTCCGCCAAATGTTCTGCAGAAACCGTATAAGGCGCATGCGGTGCAAACGCCGGGATCACCCGCCCGGATTTACTTTTGCGTTCCTTGACGAACTTGACCGCAGCTGCAAAGGAATCATCCCAGCCGGTAAAGCCCGGGCTCGGGAAGTCGATTGAAGGCGCCGCCATCACTGCCCGCAAGCCGCATTTTTCGATAACATCCGCCCCCCGGTCCGGATAAAAATACATGTCGACAAAAGAGGTGGTGCCGCCCTTGATCATTTCCATGCAGGCAAGCTGCATGCCCGTTTCAATAAAGTCCGGGTCAACAAATTCGCCTTCCATCGGGAAGATATAATTCTGCAACCACGGCATCAACGCCAGATCATCCGCCATGCCGCGAAAAAGAACCATCGCCGTATGAGTATGACCGTTGACCAACCCCGGCATCAATATCCGGTCATCCCCCGCCACATAAGTTTCCGCCGAATAGGCCGCCGTAATCTTTTCCGCCGTATCTACGGCGACAATTACCCCGTCCCTGACCGCAACAGCCCCATTGTCAATCACCGGCCGCGTCTTGTCCATCGTCACCACATAACGACCATGAACAATCATATCGACAGAGACTGGCGCAGCCGCCATGGCGACCGATAGGGGAAGAGTTACCGTCATGATAAAACCTAACAGAGTTTGCTTTATGATAAAAATGCCGCGGAACGGGGCGAGAGAGGTCAGAGACATTTAAGATCCTTTGTTTTCATTATTACCCCTAATATATGCTTTTTGCAGCGTCAGAGATAGAGGGCAGAGGAATTTTTTATCTTCTGATCAAATTCAATGAGTCGCCAGAGACCATGTTTTTACTCCGCAGGGGGCCTGCAACACACCGGATACAACAGTCCACGCCTCCCCTTAATATACATAACTACATATAAATAAAAGATTTAAAAGATTTATAACTTTTTTCATTGACCTTTATCGCAATAGTGTACTATCTTTGTACAACACTTAAACACCACAACAGTTTAGTGCCAACTCTTACAGATAGGAATTTACAGTGGCAACACAGTGGAAAAATGACCAACCGATCTATCTGCAGCTGAAGGAGCAGATCCTCGCCATGATAATGGACGGGGTTCTAACAGAAGGCGAAGCCTTACCTTCCGTACGCAAGGTCGCCGTGGATTATCAAATTAACCCCATCACAGCCTCCAAAGCTTATGCAGAGCTTGTTGATGAAGGACTGGTAGAAAAAAGAAGAGGTCTTGGAATGTTTATCTTAGAAGGCGCCAAAAAGAATCTTTTAAAAGCGGAACAGGAAAAATTCCTCACCGAGGAATGGCCCGAAATCATCAAACGGATTTCCCGCCTCGGGCTTGACCCCAAGGAATTGGTCAAAGCCTCAGAAAACAACACCAGTCATTGAGCGAGGAGCCTAGCATGACCAATATTATTACCGCTCAGAACCTCAGCAAATCTTACGGCAATTTCAAAGCCCTGAAGAATGTTGACCTGAACATCGAAAAAGGCCAGATCGTCGGCATCATCGGCGCCAATGGCGCGGGTAAAACCACCCTGCTCAACAGCATTCTCGGCCTCAGCGCCTATGACGGCGACCTGAAAGTCCTGGGGTTTGATCCCTACAGCCAGCGCGACGAACTAATGAAAGAAATCTGCTTTATTTCCGACGTCGCCACCTTGCCAAAATGGATCAAGGTTCATGAAGCCATCGACTTTGTCGAAGGCGTTCACCCAAGCTTTGACCGCGAGAAGGCCCTGGCTTTCCTGAAAGAAACAAGTGTGCCGTTGGATAAGAAGGTCCGCCAGCTGTCCAAGGGGATGATCGTTCAGGTTCATCTGGCCCTGATCATGTCCATCGACGCCAAGATCCTGGTTCTGGATGAGCCAACCCTTGGCCTCGACATCATCTACCGCAAGAAATTCTACCATCATCTGCTGGAAGATTTCTTTGACGAGGACCGAACCATTCTGATCACCACCCATCAGGTGGACGAGATTGAGAATATCCTGTCCCAGGTCGTCTTCATCCGTGAAGGCCAGATCGTGCTTGCCGCCGATATGGAAGACATTGGAGAAAACTGGATGGTGCTGAATCCCCCCGCCGCCAATGTCGATGCCGCCCGCGCGTTGGGCCCCGTGTCAGAACAAAGCGTGCTTGGTCGGACCTCCTTTATTTTCAAAGGCCGGAGCCGGGCAGAGCTTTCAGAACTTGGCGACGTCAACCGCATCAACCTGTCGGATCTTTTCGTCACCCTTATGGAAGGCCGTTAATCATGTCTGCGTCACACACCAGAACACATGCTCTGATTGTTGCCGGTGTCATTACCCTTCTTCTTGTCAGTGGACTGGCCAATATGCCTACCGGACAAAAAGAAAGGTCGGGCCCGAACAATGACGGGTCACAAAACCGGACAACCGCCACATGCTGGCTGAGCGAATGTAGCCTGGTGTAACGCAGCCTGAACAGGCCATTAGAAATAAACTTTAGAATGAGAAACGGAGAAAAAATATGTTAGCCTCCATTGTAAAAGTAAACGGGTATAACCCTTTCAAGACCCTGATGCTCAGGGAATACTGGGAAAACCGTCGCGCCATCTTCACAACGCCTCTGGTCATCACCGGGCTTGCCATGGCCCTCGTCATCGTCGGTATGGGCATTTTCGGACAGTCCATCCATATTGACGACGAAGCCTTCACACTGCGTGAATTCATTTCAACGATGTCAGAACGTGACGCCCAGGAAATGCGTGACCACCTTAATCATGCACTTCTGGCTGCCAATATGCCGGTCTTCATCGGGGTCTGGTTCTGCATGGTCTTTACCGCCTTGGGCAGTCTGTATGACGAACGCAAGGACAACAGCATTCTGTTTTGGAAATCAATGCCCGTGTCCGACCTGCAGACAGTGGCCTCCAAACTGTTGACTGTTATGCTGGTTATTCCGCTGGTGGCCATAGGCTTTACCTTTATCTTCCAGGTTTTCCTGTTAATTGTCGGGTCTTTCGTTACCATCGGCACGGAATTCAGCGCCTGGGAACTATTGTGGGGATCAAGCAACCTGCCAGCCCTGTTGTTGACAGAAATTTCAGCCGTCATCATCTATGGCTTGTGGTCCCTGCCGATCTTCGCCTGGTTCATGTTGGCCTCAGTGGTCGCCAAACGCACTCCCTTGCTGGTGGCAACCATTCCCGTAGCCTTGGCAGCATTGATGGAAGAATTATTCTTCAATACCAACCATCTGCTGATGTTTGTCGCCAATCGCCTGTCGATCAATACCGAACACAATATCCATATGGATGGCCAGAGCATGGAACAGATCAGCTTTCAGACACCGCTGGACATGTTTCAGAGCATCTCTGACCCGGAACTCTGGCTTGGCCTGGCGTTGAGCGCCGCCCTGCTTTATCTGACCATCGTTCTCAGAAAACGCAAGAGCCTGTAACCTCATCTCAATATTAGGAGATACTCTCCTGATATCTTCCGACTGCCCCGGTGTCACAACCGGGGCTTTTTTTTGCGACATACCAGCGCCACAAACTTGCGCTATTTTTCTCCTGACATTAAACATCTTTTAAATTATGGTCGTTAAAAGAGAGCCATAAAGATATATAACGCAACATTTTTTTCGAGGGAAACTCCTGCAATATGTGTGGCATAGCTGGTATAATTACATCGCTGGACCGGAAACCTGACGCAGCAATCATCAAACGTATGACGGATGCCATCCATCATCGGGGCCCTGATGAAGCGGGACTTTATGTGGATGATGGCATCGGCCTCGGCCACCGTCGCCTGTCGATTATTGACCTGAAAAGCGGCCAACAACCCATGAGCAGCGCCTCGGAAGACGTGACCATTGTTTATAACGGTGAAATTTACAATTTTGTCGAACTGCGCGCCGAACTGGAAGGCCTCGGGTACAGTTTTCGCACACGCTGCGATACTGAAGTGATCCTGTATGCCTATCACGCCTGGGGACCGGACAGTGTCAAGCGCATCCGCGGCATGTTCGCCTATGTGATCTATGACAAGCGTACAAAGCAGATTTTCATGACCCGTGACCGGCTTGGCATCAAGCCGCTTTTTTACGCGCCTGTGGGGGAAAAAACCATCCTGTTCGGCTCCGAGCTGAAGGCCCTGACCGCCCATCCGGATTTCGTCAAGAACCTGCGCAAGGAAAGTATGGAAGATTACTTTTCCCTCGGGTATGTCGCCGAACCCAACACCATTTACAAAAATGTCTTCAAGCTTGAACCCGGCTACAGTATCCTGGTAGACATGGCATCCGGCCGGCAGGAGAAAACCCAATATTGGGACGTACAATTCACCGGCGACTATAAAGGCACATTCGAAGATGCCCGGGTCGAATTACAGGACCGCATCAGAGAAGCCACAAAAATCCGCATGGTTGCCGATGTGCCGCTTGGCGCTTTCCTGTCCGGCGGAGTCGATTCTGGCGCTGTGGTCGCCGATATGGCCGATATCAGTGACACCCCGGTTAATACCTGTTCCATCGGATTTTCGGAAAAAAGCTATAACGAGGCCGACTATGCCCAGCGGGTCGCCGAACGTTACAAGACAAATCACTGGTCACGCATGGTCGATCCCGGCGATTATTCCCTGGTTAACAAACTGATCGACATCTATGACGAACCCTATGCCGACAGTTCCGCCCTGCCCACCTACCGGGTCTGCGAACTGGCGCGGGAAAAAGTGATCGTCGCCCTGTCCGGCGATGGCGGCGATGAAAATCTCGCCGGCTACCGCCGTTATCAGCTGCAAATGTTCGAACAGAAATTGCGCGGCATCTTCCCCGACGCCTTACGCAAGCCTGTCTTCGGCACCCTCGGCAAGCTCTATCCAAAAGCCGACTGGGCGCCACGCATGTTCCGCGCCAAAACGACTTTCCAGGGTCTTGCCCGTGATCATGTGGAAAGCTATTTCCACGGCGTTTCGATCCTGAAAGGCGATATGCGATCCCAGCTGTTCTCCGACGGTCTCAAAAATGACCTGCAAGGGTACAATACTCTGGATCTGTTTAATAAATATGGCGGCATGTCGGGCAGTACCGATCCTCTGTCGATCTTGCAATATATCGATATGAAGACCTATCTGGTCGGTGATATCCTGACCAAGGTTGACCGGGCCTCTATGGCCAATTCCATGGAAGTCCGCGTGCCGCTTCTGGACCATAAACTGGTGGAATGGATCGCCACCCTGCCTTCCAATTTCAAACTCCACAACGGTGAAGGCAAATATATCTTCAAGAAATCTCTCGAAGGTCGTCTGCCGAATGATATTCTCTATCGCCCCAAAATGGGGTTCGGGGTGCCACTCGGAAAATGGTTCCGTAACGAATTAAAACAGGATATTCAGCAGTCCGTGCTCAGTGACCGCATGCTTGACAGCGGCTATTTCAACGCCGATTACCTGAATCACCTGGTCAGTCAACATCAGTCCGGCCTGCGCGATTACAGCGCCCCGCTCTGGACCCTGATGATGTTTGATCAATTCCTCGCGCGGCAAAACCTCGCCACCTGATACGGCGGCACCTAAGGATAACATGTGCGGATATTGACATTCACCAGCCTCTACCCCAACGACATGGACCCCCGTCTGGGCATCTTTGTCAAAAACCGCATGTGCGCCTTTGACGCCCTTGACGGGGTAAGCCGCACGGTCATCGCGCCGGTTCATTACGTCCCGCTTCTAGGGTTCAGTAAAGGCACGCGATTTTATCGCAACAATCATATCCACCTGCAGGAAAATCAAGACGGGATTGCAGTCTGGCACCCGCGCTATCTGACCCTGCCCGGCACCAATTTTATTAATGTGGCCGATGCCATGGCAAAAGCCGGTGAGAAATGCCTGCCTGACGCCTATCCCGATGACGAAGATTTTGATTTGGTGGATGGTCATTATCTCTATCCTGACGGGGTTGCCGCGTACCATCTGGCGAAGACCCACACCAAACCGCTGGTGCTAACCGCCCGGGGCAGTGACGTCAATTACTGGATGGAACAGGACAAGCCCCGTACCGCCATACTCGAGGCCCTGGCCTATGCCCGGAAAATCATTTGCGTCAGCCAGGCGCTCAAAGATCGTTTGATCGGCCACGGCGTACCGGCAGAAAAGCTCACCCTGCTGCTTAACGGGGTAGACCCCACCTTCTTTGCCGCCGCCCACAGTGCGGAAATCGAAAAAAATCACCTGATCACTGTCGGCAATCTGGTACCGTTAAAAGGTCACCGCTACATCCTGGAGGCGTTGGTCAAGTTGCCGCAATGCCGGTTGACCATTATCGGAACCGGCGAACAGGAAGGCCGCCTGAAAGCCCTGGCCAAGAAGCTCGACATATCCCCCCGGGTTACTTTTCTCTCCCATGTGCCCCACGCTGATCTGCCCCGCTATTACGCCGCCGCTCACTGCAGTATCCTGATGTCTTCCCGCGAAGGCATGCCAAATGTGGTGTTGGAAAGCCTGGCCGCCGGCACCCCCGTCGTCGCCACCAACGTCGGTGGCATTCCAGAGGTCATCACAGCTGAAAATGGTATCTTGCTGCCCGAACGTAATGCCGACGCATTGGTTGACGCCGTCAACAGCGCTTTGGCCCATCCGTGGAACCGCCAACAAATTTCCCAAAATATGCGTCCTCTCAACTGGCCGGAAACGGCCAAGGCCCTGCGACAGATTTTCACTGATGCACTTTAACTAATCCTTGATTTTGCCTTTTTTTCATGTTTTACATGAATAAATGTCATTTTCTACGAGGATTTTCATGGCGTATCGCAACAAAATTCAAAGCTTAAGCCGCTGGCTCGCCCATGTCTGCACTGGCCTTCTCATCCTTTTGCCGGCCCTCTCCCTCCTGATTTGGCTGAAACTCGACTGGTTTCCCCAGATATTCGAGGACCGGTATGATGTCGCGACCTTTGACGTCATGACCCAAATTTATGGTGCGCTATTTTCCCTCCTCCCTTTGGCCATCTGGCTGTTCGGGCTGATCAACCTGAGGAGATTGTTTAAAAACTATGCCCTGGGTCAGGTTTTCTTGCTTGAGAACGCTATCTATATCCGTAAATTCGCCTGGGTCAGCATCATCGGCGGCGGCCTGGCGCCCGTCTTTGGCGGCGTCTATAGCGTCATCCTGTCCATGAACCATGCCGACGGTGAACGTTTTCTCTCCGTCAATATCGGCACGACAGAAATTCACACTATCCTGCTCGGACTGGTGTTTGTGGTGATCTCCCACGTGATGGAAGAAGCCCAGAGTCTATCCGTTGAAAATCAGCAGTTTGTATGAGGACCTCATGGCAATTATTGTAAATCTCGACGTGGTCATGGCCCGCCGAAAAATGAAATCGAAAGATCTGGCCGTCCTGATCGGCATCAGCGAACAAAACCTGTCCCTGCTGAAGACCGGCAAGGTCAAAGGCATCCGTTTCGGCACCCTGGAAAAACTCTGTCGCGTTCTTGAGTGCCAGCCAGCGGATATATTGGAATTCGACGAGACCCCAGAAAAGGAAAGTTAACGTGAAGTACCTGTTGCCGCTCTTGCTCATTCTTGTCTTACCCGCCTGCACCAGAATTCATTGCTGGGACAGCGAACATTGCACACGGTTATGCGATGACGGCACCCCGGCCAATGTCGAGCCCCCCTATTGCCCCATCAACGCCCGCGACCTGCTGCCCCCCTCCAACGATAATGTCGGAGTGAAGGCGGACAAGAAAAACAACAAACCGGACAAAAAAGATAATTAAGGGCAACGGGTTACGCGACCGAAGTAACAACCCGGCCCGGCAAAATGCACATCAACATGAGCGACTTCGGGCTGGGCCAACATCTCGTCCAGATAGTCGTGCGCATCCGATCCGGGGGTGAGTTGATAGGCCACCAGCAAGGCTTTCCGATCAAAAGCGCGCAGGGCAATCTGGGCGTTTTGCAGATAGTCAGGCAGTTCTCCCGGCGCGAGCCGCCGGGTTTTCGCCCCGTCGCGCACATAGATCGCATAAGACGCCCGGTAGGGGCTATTCACGTCCAGATGGGTGTGGTTCAACAGCAGCACCCGCTCGCCAATCCGCGCCCCTTCCAGGGTCACACGACAGGGAAAAGACGGACTGTCGGCAATGCGCGTCACCACGCCCTGCGCCGCCAGTTCCGCGTCACTCAAACCATAAAGATGGGAAAATTCCCGATCATCCAGGGCGTTAAAAATAAAGCTCATCTGTTGTCTCCTCATTGATTAGGAGTAGAACCTATCGCGCTTTGGGATCTGGAAATATCCGTTTCCTGTGACCTAAAAAAAACGAGAGGCGTTTCCCCCTCTCGTTCAATCGTTTACTTATTGCTATACGTCATATGCGTCAGCATATGGCCCGAGGCCTCATGATGATGCTCGCGCTCTTCCCGAAAGCCATAACGGCTGTAAAACCGACGACCAATGGGGTTTTCACTGAAAACGTCGACACATAAGTCTCCTTTCAACTGCACCGCGTGATCCATCAGACTTTGACCGTGACCCTGGCCTTGATGGAGCGGGTCAACGAAAAATCCCCCCACTTCATTGCCCAGCAAAGCAATAAAGCCAACCAGCCGCCCTGCTTTCTCAAAAACCCAGGTCTCCGTATGGGGAAGATAGAGGCTGCGGGTATTTTCCGCTTCCTGTTCTAAAAAATCCTTCGAAAGAAAGGGATGCGCCACGGCGCTCGCGCGCCGCCATATCGCGACCAGTTCATCTGTGTCGCGGGTTTCGTATTTTCTAATCATTGATTTGTCTCAATCATACAGGGGCCGGGAGTCCTAAACAGACAATGCCGGCACCCAATTATTAACTATCCAAAATCAGATGCAGAAACAGCTTGCTCGGTCAGTCAAGCAATGGGTTTTGCGTTTCGCGTCTCTGAGGAAATATTTCCTCAAACTATGATCGGGACATCAAATCTCCTGTATGAAAGTCAGCGTGACTATTCCATAGCCGGCATGCAGCGTCAATAAAAATAGAACTGACCTGACTTTAGTCAACGATTTTGACGATCTGTTTGCCGAAATTTTCCCCCTTGAGGAGGCCGATAAAGGCCGCCGGGGCATTTTCCAGTCCCTCGGTCACGGTTTCACGGTATTTCAGCTTACCCTCTTTCAGCCACTGCGCCGCCTTGCCGACAAATTCCATATTCAGCGCCGGATTATCGAACACGATAAAGCCCTGCATCTTCAAGCGCCGCTGGATCATGATGCCCAGGCCGCGCGGTCCGGGGCTCATTTCCTTGTCATTATAATTGGCGATCATGCCGCACAGCGCAATGCGGCCGTAGTTACGCATGTTCCATAGAGCGGCTTCCATGATCTCGCCGCCGACATTCTCGAAATTGACGTCAATGCCTTTCGGACACATCTCGGCAATGGTCTTGGCGATATTGCCGCAGGTCTTATAATTAAACGCCCGGTCAAAACCGAGTTCATTCACCAGATACGTCACCTTGTCATCGGACCCGGCGCATCCGACCACGGTGCAGCCCATAATCTTGGCGAGCTGCCCGACCACACTGCCGACCGCGCCCGAGGCTGCCGATACAAATACCGTTTCCCCCGGTTGCAGGTTCGCCACGCCGACAAGGCCCGCATAGGCGGTCATGCCCGGCATGCCCAGCACCCCGAGATAATAAGACAGTGGCACGGCACCGCGCTCCACGACCATCACATCCTGGCCGGTCGATTTGGAATAATTTTCCCAGCCGAACATGCCGACCACCACATCGCCTTCCTTGAATTTGTCATTCTGCGAGGCGACCACTTCACCGACGACCCCGGCTTCCAGCACTTCACCGATCTGAAACGGCGGCACATAAGACTTGGCGTCATTCATCCGCGAGCGCATATAGGGATCCACCGAGAGATAAAGATTGCGCACCAGAAACTCGCCCGCGCCGATTTCCGGAATGCGGCCTTCCACCAGTTCAAAATTATCCGGCGTCACCCAGCCCTCTGGCCGGCTTTTCAAAACGATCTGCTGATTGATATGAGTCATTAATATTTCTCCTGCTATATCTCTATTAGCTATATGGACATAATCTTGAATATGACGTAAAAATAAGATCTTTTACAGATAATAATGTAGTTTCGGCTTTATTTATTCAGAGGACTTATGAAAACCATCGGCATTATTGTCCTCCTACTGGTACAGATGTCCGGCCTTCTGCCCGGACCAGCGATGGCTCAAACCCCGGACTCCGCCACCCCCATCTGGGATCGGCAGACGAAAAAGTTCATATCACAGAAACAGTTACACAAAAAAATTGTCCCGGCCACGGCATTGCTGCTGGCGACAGATCTTAAAACCCCTGTCCCGGTCCACCAGATTATCCAGATCATTCGTCACCTGGAAAGCCACAACCGCAACCCGGCTTTGATCCTGTCCATGATAGAACGAGATAAACAAAATGCCTTCCAGATTATAACCCAACGCAATAAAAATGAAAATCTGACTGCGGAGTCCCGGGGACTCGAAATATTACTCACCTGGAACAATAGCGGCAAACCTCTCTGGCAGCAAATCAAGCCTTTGTTTGATTTCGCCTATGAAAAATCACTGCCCCTGATCGCCGCCGATTTCGCCCGTCATGAAGTCGGCAGCATACATCAACGAGGACTCTCAGGATTGCCGGATGATGTGAAGACCGCCCTGTTGCCGGCATTACAGCCTCCCCTGCCACCAGCAGACGTCATCCGGCACAAGGCACGATTGAAAGGAGATTTTTGTCTCGATCTGCCTGCGGAAACAGTGGACAAGCTTATCCTTGCCCATCGATCCCGCACTGCCCTGTACAGCCATATTCTGCAAGAACAACGACAGCAGTTTCCGGATCAAATTCCCGTATTGATCACCACCACGGATCACAGGGTCAAAGAAGCCGAAGGCCTTCCTCTTATCCGGATTGCCTTTCAGGAAACCCTGGACGGAAGCGATGCCGATTTTGTCTGGCTTACCACCACCAGCGATCGCCCGGACCTTTGCCAAAACTGATAATGTTCAGTCCACCATCTGAAAATGCAGCATGGCGGAAGCAATGGGTTTTTCCGGGTTGGATTGCCATGCTTCGGCGTGCAATGTGGCAAAGCGACGCCCCTGACGAAAAATCCGCGCTCTGGCATACGTATCTTCCGGTTGGCCGCTGCGCAGATAATCTATAGTAATGTCAATGGCTTTGGGCATAACCTCACGGTCACTCTGCCATACCAGTTGCAGCAGCGCCGCCATTTCCATCAGGGAGGCCACAGTTCCGCCATGCAAGGCCGGAGGATACGGCGACCCCACCAGGTCATCATGGAATTCCATCACTGATGTCAACGCCCCCTGTTCCCCGCGCAGACGAAAGCCCATCATCGCGGCATAGGGACTAAAATCAAGACCTTGATCAAAACGGTCACACTTCTTCAGCGGCTGTAAAAAATCACGTATCATGACAACTGCCCCACCGTTTCATCCTCTTTTGAATTTAGGGACTGTCCATCAGAAAAAGTAAAGGCCATATGAGAAAAAGCTGCCACCGCATGGGCGAAAGGCTGTTCTGCCGCCCCGACATAAGCATCCGCCTGCACAAAAACAAGCTGGTCAGTGACTTTCAGACAACGGGTTTTTGCCCGCACATCGCTATAAGCGGCAGGCTTCTCAAAATAATCCACCCGCAGGTCCAGGGTTGCCACCCGCCTGATCTCATTGAACTGAGCCGAAGCCGCCGCCCCAAGCGCTGTATCCAGAAAAGCCGTAATTGCCCCATTGGCAATCAGACCAGTCCCCGGCAGAACTTCCAGTTCAGGGTTGTACGGCATTTCAACAACCAGCTCGTCGTCTGAGGTATCAACAAAACGAAGTCCCAAACGTTGCGCATGCGGGATCATCAACACCAGATTTTTCAAATCCATAGTCACCATCAAATATATTCTTCTGCTGACCGATAAACAGGCTCTCTGCCGTCAGAGAACACTACAGTCAGGAAACATGACGAAAACTATACCCCATCTTGTTTATGATGTCATATCTTTTAGCTATATCAGGAGAGTGGTTTCTTCCAACCTGCGAGATCAATCCCGCCCTCAAGGGCTTTACTGCGGAAAATCGCCAGTTGCAAACTTTCTGCGATCATCTCGCTCTTGCTGACAAATTGCGCGGCGACGTCTTTCACAAACAGGCTTTCGGCCACGTGTCTGAACAACGCCAGCCAATGGGTGAAATGCTGCGGCTCAAGCGGCCCTATTTTCATATGGGTTGGGACCGGACGACCTTTGTAGCGCCCCGTCTTCAGCATCACGCTGGACCAGAAAGCGTACATTTTGGGCATATGCTGATCCCACTGATCCCCGATCACCCTCTGAAAAATAGGCCCGAGCAGGCTATCCTGGCGAATTTCTTCATAGAAACGATCGACAAGCTGAACGATATTATCTTCGGTGATATGGTCAAACTGTGCCATGGATCAGGCGATAACGCCCTGATAGGCGGCGGCGATTGTCTTGATTTTTTCCACCATCGAAAACAGACCATTGGTACGCATCGGCGACAAATGCTTTTCCAGCCCCAGCTGATCAAGCGTATCCCGCGCATTTATGCTGAGAATTTCCGCCGGCGTTTTGTCAGAAAAAAGCATCAGCATCAAGGCCACAAGCCCACGCACGATATGAGCATCACTTTCGCCCCTGAACTGCACACGCCCATCCTCCAAATCATGCACCAGCCAAACCCGGCTGGTACAGCCATGCACACGGTTTTCCTCGGTCATTGCCGCTTCATCGAAGGGCGGCAAATTGCGGCCCAGATCAATAATGTATTTATACCGGTCTTCCCAATCATCAATAAATGCGAAGGTTTCCAGTACGTCGTCAATTGTATCACTCATAGATTACTCTGCTTTCCAAAGATGTCCCTGTGATAAACCTTTCAGTCATCAATCACCAGTTTTTTTGATCAGAAAATACAAATTCTCTCCGATCTCCGTCTGCTCTATCAGCATATGGCCGGCCTGCTGACAGAAATGCGGGATATCAATCTGCGTCATTGGATCGGTGGCCGTAATCCTGATATAGGTTCCCGCCGCCTGTCCTTCAAGACAACGACGCAAACGCAGGATCGGGATCGGACATTTATGGCCCCTTACATCCAGGTCCAAAGGGGCCGATTTCCCCCCCGCCACATCTGCAGGATTATTGACTTTCATACACCACCAATTAAGATTAATCTAATTAAGTAAATTGTTATACAGAATGGATTTTCAGGAAAAAAAACCACTGCTTTGACGCAAAATATCATAATTAAAACAGACATATACATTTTTATTACAATTCTTTGTTTTCTCACCCCCATCATTAACTGACTATTAAGCCCCCCATTATAGACTATGGCAAATTATTTATATAGAAGAGCTTTCTTCAATGTGCAGTAAAGTCGTTAGCGTAATAAAACGTAAAGATAAAAAGACCACCCCTATCAGCGGCTTGCCGGAAATTCTGGACGGTCTGCCTCATGGTGTGGCGCTCTTTTCGCATGACTTGTCACTCAACATGTGGAACAAGAAGCTTGCCAAGATATTGGAAATAGATCCCCAAAAGCTCACCACCAAACTGACCCTCACGAACATCCTTTATATCAAGTGGGATGAAGAAACCTCGGCACAAAATCAGTTCGCCAGCAAGATATTGGAAGAACTTTCCAAGGCGGAAACTGCAGATGATCTCTTCCCTTTCAATTATGAATATCGCCTGTCGCCAGTAAAAATACTCGACATCAAGGGCGAGGTCATTCCCGGTGTGGGCGTCATTCTGACCTTTTCAGATATTTCTTTACTGGTGAACCAGTACCCGCATATAAGTTCCCGACCCGCCTTGTCAACAAAGTCAAGCGAAGAACATGAAGAACATAACATTCGCCTGCTCGAAGCCGAACGCGACCGGGAGATCATGGAGCAGGAGGCTTCAAAAGCGGTTCAGATGGCAGAAGAACTGGCCCTGACCCGGGAATCCGCAGAAAATTCGGCAAAACATATTGAGGCCATCCTCAATGCCATCAATGATGTTCTGGTGACCATTGACCCCAAAGGCACAATCCTGACATGCAACAATTCAGTCAGCAAGACCTTCGGGTATTCAACTCAGGATGTCCTTGGAAAAAACCTGCTGTTTCTGATGGACAGCACCCATGTCGCATCGGAAGCCGATATGGAACATTTTATTGTCTCCCTGACATCCGATGACCGGTTCCGCAACCACACCGGAACCGGACACAAAAAATGCGGCACAAGCTTTCCCGTGGAATTGTCGGTCCAGGACGTGCTTGTCAGCGGTCACAAACAATATACCATCGTCATTTCCGACGTCACGGAACGTCACGAAGCCGAGACGCTCATCCGTGAGATGGCCTTGCATGACAGCTTGACGGGTCTTGCCAACCGCAATCTGTTGCAGCAACGTCTGGACGAGGCCATGCGTATGGCATTGCGAATGAACAACAAGGTTGCGGTGATGTTTCTCGATCTCGACGGCTTTAAACCTGTCAATGACATGCACGGTCATGCAACCGGGGACAAGTTGCTTCGGATCGTTGCCAATCGTCTGGAAAGTTGCGCCCGCGAAGTCGATACCGTCGCCCGGCTCGGCGGTGATGAATTTGCCATTATCTTTACCAACGTAGAAGAAACCAAGAACATCACCAGGGCCGCCCAACGCATCCTCGACGCGGTCAGCAAACCCATTGAAATAGAAGATCATCAGCATCAGATCGGCACCAGCATCGGCATAAGCTTCTTTCCTCTCGATTCAGAAAAACCGGAAGAACTCATTCGCATGGCCGATGTGGCGCTCTATCAGGCAAAACATGACGGCAAGAATACTTTCTGCCTGTATGATTCCGATATGGATTCCCGCGCCAAGGCAGAAAAACAGATCGAAATTGATTTGAAAAAAGCCATTAACCAAGATGAACTGGTTTTGCATTTCCAACCCATGCTGGACACCGTAGATTATAGCGTTCTTGGCGCCGAAGCCCTGATCCGCTGGCAACATCCGGAAAAAGGTATGATTCCGCCCTTTTTCTTCATTCCCATTGCCGAGAATTCAGATCTTATGCTTGATCTGGGGCAGAAAATTCTTGAAATGGCCTGTCTGCAGGCCAAGAAATGGCAGAACAAGGGAATGCCCTATTTCCGTACCTGCGTCAATATTTCCGCACGGCAGTTCCAGACCAAGGAATTCGTCGATAATGTGAAGTGCGCTCTGGAAGGCGCCCAGCTTGACCCCAGCCGGTTAGAGCTTGAAATCACCGAAGGTATGGTGATCGGTGATACTGATGCCGTGGCCCGCAAACTGGAAATCCTCGCCGACATGGGAATATCTCTCGCCATTGATGACTTTGGCACCGGCTATTCTTCTCTGGCGTATCTGAAACGCTTTTCCGTACATCAGCTGAAAATAGACCAGTCATTTATCCGCGACATCACCGAAGATCATGACGACGCCGCCATTACCGATGCGGTTATTCGCCTGGGGCACAGTCTCGGCCTTTCCGTGGTCGCAGAAGGCGTGGAAACCGAAGAGCAGGTCCAGATTCTGCGACAAAAAGGCTGTGATGTCCTGCAGGGCTACCATTTCAGCAAGCCACTGCCTGTTGATGAATTTGAAAACTGGGTTCTTGCCCACAACGAGAAACACGGTATTTAATCTGAACAGCCGGTTCTTCTTTTTAATTTACAAGACTTAGAAACTGGATCCAAAGCGGATCATCAGTGCACTATTGTCTGGCGCATAGCTGTCATGATTTGGATTAATTTGATGCAGCGCATTCAACGCCACATCGGCCCCCCAGACATTACCGATCTGATACGCCAGCTCGATATCAATCTCGCGTCCGGTCGGACGCAAGGCCACCTGCTGTGTCGCGAAGGACAGGACATCGGTAGCATAATCCCGCTCTCTGACCTGCGCTACCCTGGCTGTCCCTCCTCTGACCCGTAGCGGCTGACTGGCCGCCAAGCTCAAGCGATCCCCGTTCCGGAATAACGACTGGCCGATCAAACCCCCGGAAAAACTTTGGGACGTGACAGTAGACACACCTTCTATCAAACTGAACGTCGCCGCGTGCACCTTGGTTCTCCCAAGGGTCGCGGTAGAGAAGAACCTCAAATGATCATTCATCTTCCAGGTCAGACGGGTGGCAAGGAAATTTGTTGCCGCACCGTCCCCCAGGGATATTGCACCACCTGACAGACTGCCAAGCACGCCCCCCTCTTCCGCCATCAGGCCAAGATCAATCCCCACATGCACCGTGTCTGACAGGCGATGATCCCAGCGGGTCATCGCCAGATAGCTGTTCGATTTCAAGTTATAAAGCGCCCAGTCCTGTGACTTATGGCTCAATGCCAAGGTCAGCCCGGTTTTGGCGCTTAGCTTTTTCTTGTAAGCGACATTCTGACTGTCCGACCCACTGGCCAGCGCCATAAAGTCACCCTTGCCTATGGTCAAGAAAGCGTCACCGTCATAATCTTCCAAGGTTTCCTTTAATGAATGACCTTGCCCAAACGTCAGTTTTTGCCCCCCGTCAAAAGACAGGTCAACCTTCATCCTCAGATCACGATATCGGTTCTGAACCTGATTTTGATGAGAGAAATATCGCTCTTCCACCTCACGCATATCACTGCCCTCGCGCCAGCTCAACGTTACCTGACTACGGCGGTTCAACGGCAAATCAGCCCGTCTCGCCCCCTTGCGGGACCCAACCAGCGTTTCCAGCTGCAAAGGATCTTCGTCATGAAATATCTGCTGGCCAAGGTCAAGCTGGAAAGACCGGTTATACCCGTCAAGCAACATGGAATGGCTCACCGCCGATGAAAGACCGGCAAAAGAACCGAAGGCCGCCCCGCCTAGCATGACACTGTCCCCGGGGCTCACCACAACCGTGGTGCCCGCAGCACTCCGCACCGCGACGGAACTCGTGCCCTGCGGCTGGAAGGCTTCCTGCAAATTGATCAGGCCCTGACCATAAATCGTTGCATCCCCCAGATCCGTTGCCGTATCAAACAACAGATCGGCTGCCGTCTTACCAGTCAGATTGGGAAATGCATCCATCAGAAGCGCCGCCGCACCGGCAATATGCGGTGTCGCGAAAGAGGTCCCGGAATAATAGAAATACTTCCCGCCCTCCCCAAGGGTTAGAATGCTGTCGCCGGCGGCGACCAGAAAAACATCCTTGGCGACGGGTCCAGCCCGGTGACTGAACACAGAAATGGTTTTGCTGCTATCTACGGCGCCGGCCACAATAATCTGCCCGTTGGCCCAGTCGGCCCAGGCCACCGAGGCGGAATTTTCCGGTCGCGCAATATCAGCGTCCGTATCTCCCTCATCCCGATTACCGGCAGCGATTACAATCAACATGCCGGCATCCACCGCCCGTTTATAGGCATCCACCAGTAACTGGGTATTAAAATCATCTCCCCCCAAGCTGATATTGACCACTTTCACCCCTCGAACACGGGCATAATCCAGTGCCGCCGCAATATCACTGTCATAGAATGAGCAACCGTCCCCTTCGCAACTGCCGACCGAGGCCGTGTTCAGGGCCATCACCTTGGCGTCGAAGGCCACCCCATGCACATTGGTACTGGCATTGTTCTCCGGATCACGAACCGCAGCAATCACTCCGGCCACTGCCGTGCCATGTCCGTCTATATCATTAAGGTCATTTTTATTGCCGGTGACAATATTGGTGCTGTCGGGATGAATATTGGCCTCGATTTGCGGGTGGTCAACATCCACACCGGAATCAATCACTGCCACAGTAATGCCGCCGCCGGTAGCGCCTTGCTCGTAGGCGGTCAGGGCGTTGATCTGCGCCAGTCCGTAATTATGGCGATATTCCGCTGTATCGTAATTCACCGGTTCCGCCGGGGGCGGCGGTGCCGTTCCAATCACTGCCGTCGGACTTGCCGTGCTGCCTGACGATCCACCGCACGCGCCAAGACTTAGGCACCCCACCAACGGGATCATCAGTTTCATACCTGTACAGAGCATATTCATACGACGCCAACCTTACATTTTACCGGACATTCCCCCCACATTCTATGCCCCCATCATGGCACAACGTTCCTTGTGAAAACGTAAACAAACTATAAAATACACCGGAATAATAGTCACATCATTGTGATACGTCGTCGTCTTCCTCTATCGGTTCATCAGGCAAAGGGACATTACCCACATTACGACGATAAATGAAGTCGAACAGGATATCCCAGGTTTCAGCCTCAACCTTCTTGCGCCGCGCCGTATGACGGACTGTACCGTCCTTCTGCTGCTGCCAGGTCAGTTTGTAATCATGGCCCATAACCGGCACTTCTGATCTGAGAACAAACTTGTCGTCTTCCGGACCGCCCTTGATAACCTGGGAACCGGCCTGATTATCTACCCATAACTGCACCCACTGCTGCCCATTAAAAGCCGTCAGGCTTTTGCCATTCATGCGAAAAGGCACCATAGGAGAGGAGAAATGATCATCCAAAGAGATAAAGCTCTGTTGAATGGCGCAGCCTTTCAAAGTCCGGCCAACCCTGTCAAAAGCGGCGAGTTCCCCGGTTTCCTTGTGAAACACTTTCCAGTCCCCAACCCAAAAATCAAGAGTGCGAAACATCGGATGAGCACATGGCACGACACGTTTTTCTTTTTTTGCCGCGTCAGCAGGCACCGTTCCAGACATCACCCCGACCACCAAAACAAGGCAAAACCCTATAAGCCCACTGCTTGTTGACCGCATTTTTTCCAGCACCCTGGTATTTTTCATTTGTTTTTCCTTTTCAATAAGGTCTTTATGTACACCATACCTCTGCAAAACGAAAGTGAGCTTGACCGGCAAATGCTGCAAAAAGACATCCACTGGCCCGATGACCGTACACCGGCTTCCCGGCGCTATGGGGATATTTACTTCTCATCCGAGAATGGTCTGAACGAAAGCCGTTATGTTTTCCTTCAAGGCATCCATGCCCCGGAATTATGGCGAAACAAGGACCATCTTACCCTGCTGGAGAACGGCTTTGGCACCGGACTTAATTTTGTCATGACCTGTCAGGCCTGGGCAAAAACCGCCCCGAAGAATGCGCGCCTGACCTATATCGCAACAGAAAAACATCCACTGTCCCCTACTGATATCCGACGGGCCCTCAGCCCCTGGCCCGAACTTGATGAACAACGGGACGCTCTGCTTGCGGTCTATGGGTTGCGTTCACAAGGCTACCATCATTTCACCCTTCTGGGAGGGCGTGTGACCTTGCTGCTGCTGATCGGCGACAGTGCCCACAACCTGTCCGGCCTCGAAGCATCCGTCGACGCCATCTACCTTGATGGCTTCGCGCCAAAACGTAATCAGGATATGTGGACGTCCGAAATCTTTAGACAATGCGCTCGCCTGGCCGCTCCGGAGGCCCGGCTCGCCACCTTCACCGCCGCTGGTTTCGTCCGCCGCGGCCTGGAAGACGCCGGTTTCAGAATACAAAAAGAGCCGGGTTACGGGGCAAAACGTGAATGTATGCGAGGTTGCTTTACCGGGCCCTCAAGTTCTGACCTCCCCCCTTGGTACCACCGCCCCGAACCGCTAAGCCAAGGCCGCCATGTAGCAATCATCGGGGGGGGCATCGCCGGACTGACCACGGCTCTGGCTCTACAAAACCGGGGCTATCAGGTTACCGTCTTCGAGGCAGAGGCGTCCTCCATGAGCCAGGCTTCCGGTAATCCGGCCGCCATCATCGACCCGCCGGTCACGGGAGGCGACACGGCAGAAGCCCAGTTTTCCCGCAGCGCCCTGTTTCACGCCCTTGATTATTACACGGCCCATATGCCGAACGCTGTTTTATCCAGAGGATTAAACAAATATCCCGCGCGCCCGTCAGAAGACGAAAAATTCATCTCGTTCCTCTCTCATCCCCCGTTTCCCCATGATTTTGTCAGCGCCGGGCCGAACGGCGCGGTACTTTTTCCAGAATGCGTCAGCCTCCGCCCGCCACAAATCAGGGAAGCGCTCGAGGCCCACCTGCCCCGAACCGTAAAAAGTCGGATTACATCCCTATCCTACAGCGATCACTGGACCTTGACCTGTGGAACAGAGACAACGCCCTATAGCGCCGATGCCATCGTTATTTGCAGTGGACCCGCCGCCACAGGTTATCCCCAGACAGATACTCTGCCGCTGGAGCCCGTGCGCGGCCAGATCAGTCTTCTTGAGGCCGACAAGCTGCCATCCCCTCCCGAACAGGCCCGTTGCGGGGCGGGTTATCTTGTCCCCCCTGTTGAAGTGGCGGGAAAATCTGTTCTGGTCACCGGCGCTACTTTTCAGCGCGGCAGTCTGGATAATACTCTCCGTCCTGAAGATCATGAAAAAAACCTCGCCACTCTCGCCGACCTCTGGCCAGAGGCCGGCCCGCACCTCAGCTCAGATTGCATCATTGGCGGACGCGCCGCCATCCGCGCCTATAGCCCGGATCACCTGCCGGTATGCGGTCCTGTTCCCGACATGGCTGCCTACCAGACGGCTTATGCCGACTTGCATCACGGCCCCCGCCACAAAACTTTCCCGGTGGCCCCTTACCATCCCCATCTGTATATCAACAGTGGTCTTGGTGCGCGCGGTTTTATGACAGCGCCACTACTGGCAGAACTCATCAGCGGATTTATCGCCGGAGACGCCTTACCGCTGCCTCGATCTTTGATCGAAGCCCTGCTCCCCGCCCGCTTTATGGTCCGCGCCCTGCGCAAAGCGCCATAAAAAAGGCGACCCGCAGGCCGCCCTTTTCCGTTCAGTTTCTGCCCGAAAGCTACCAGATTTTAACCCGGTCTTCCGGTGGCAGATAAAGTTTATCTCCCGGCTTGACGCCGAAAGCATCATAAAATTCAGGGATATTGCGCACCACACCATTCACCCGGAAACGTGCAGGAGAATGTGGGTCCGTCGCAATTTGCTGTCGCGCTGTTTTCTCCCGCATTTTTCCCATAAAGGCCTGGGCCCATCCGATGAAAATTCGCTGCTCGGCGGTCAGGCCGTCAATCACCGGAGCCGGCTTGCCATTCAGGGAAAGATGATAAGCTTTAATCGCGATGCTCAAGCCACCCAGGTCACCGATATTCTCACCGAGCGTGAACTCGCCATTGACATTAAGGTCATCAAACACCTTGAAACCATTATACTGTTCCACCAAAGCGCTGGTGCGTTTCTTGAATTCGGCTTTATCCGCCTCAGTCCACCAGTCTTTCAGCGCCCCATCCCCGTCATAGGTGCTGCCCTGGTCATCAAATCCGTGACCAATTTCGTGACCGATTACACCACCGATCGCGCCGTAATTCACGGCGTCATCCGTTGACATGCCAAAGAATGGAGGCTGCAGGATGGCGGCCGGGAAGACAATCTCGTTCATAGAAGGATTGTAATAGGCGTTAACGGTCTGTGGATTCATAAACCAGAGATGCCGCTGGATCGGCCCGCCGAGTTTGGCGATTTCCCGATCATGAACGACGCTATTGGAACGGATAATATTGCCAAACAGGTCATCGCCCTTGATTTCCAGCTTGGAATAATCTTTCCAGATATCGGGATAACCGATTTTTGGTGTAAATTTGTTCAGTTTTTCAAGCGCCTTCAGCTTGGTTTCTTCACCCATCCAGTCCAGTTTCTTGATGCTGTTTTCATAGGCCTGTGTCAGGTTACCGACCAGTTCCAGCATACGTCCCTTGGCTTCCGGTTTGAAATGTTTGGTGACATAAACCTTGCCGATCACCTCACCAAGATGGCCATTGACGGTACTTACAGCCCGTTTCCACTGTGGCCGCTGTTTCGGTACCCCGCTCAGGGTTTTCGAGTAGAAATCGAAATTCTGCTTGTCGAGATCTTCATTGAGGTAGGTCGCCATGCTGGTCAGAGCCCGCCATTTGAAATACGTCTTCCAGACATCCAGTGGTGTTTCCGTTACAATGCCGTTCAAGGCCTCGAAATAGCTCGGCTGCGCGATCACCATGCTTTCCAGATCCGCAGTGCCGAACGTGGTGAAATAGCCATCCCAGTCAAAGTCGGGCATCATCGCCTTAAGCCCGGCCCGGTCCCTAACATTATAAGTTTTGACCGTATCGCGGTTATCTTCCTTCTTCCAATGAGCTGTCGCAATTTTGGTTTCCAGCGCCATAATTGCTGCAGCATTTTCTGCAGCATTTTCCACCCCGGCCAGGGCCAGCATTTTCTCGATATGTGCAACATATTTGCTGCGGATATCAGCAGATTCATCATCCTCTTTCAGGTAATATTCCCGATCCGGCAGTCCAAGGCCGGACTGGCTGGTATACATCGCGTATTTGGTCGGATCCTTGGCATCACCGTCAATATAGAAATTAAAAGGAGCCCCAAAACCGGCCCGGATGGATGTTGCGAAATAGGCAAACAGCGCCTTGTCATCCGACAAGGCGTCCACATCGGCAAATACCGCCATCAAAGGCGCCGTGCCCGTGGCGTTGCGCTGTTCCATATTCATGTAGGAATTATACAATCCTCCAACCTTTTGCTCGTTGGAGCCGGCCTCTTGCGGCCCTGCAGCAGATGTGTCGATGATTTCCTTCACCGCATCCTGAGACTGCTCGTATAATTTATAGAAAGTACCGTAACTCGCCTTGTCTTCCGGAATGACATAATTCTTCAGCCAAGTGCCGTTGACATATTCGAAGAAATCATCTCCCGGCTTGACGCCTGTATCCATATTGGCCGTCAGCACACCGGAGTCAAGTGGCGCTGCCACCGTTTTATCCGTTGAGGCCTCGTCATTACAGGCTGCCAGCAGCGCAACGGCTGCGACCATGCTGACATATTTAAATCCTGTATGTAATTTCATTATCCGTCTCCAAATTTATAGATGTTTATTTGTTATTTTTTTGCAGTTTATTGATTTGATCCTGCATTGCGGCCAGTTGCGCCTGTAAATCGGACAACGGATCGCCATCTACCCCGGTAGATGAAGCAGTTCCCTGTTCAGGTTGTGCTTCACTTTCTTCTGCCTTTTTATCGGCAGCTTTTCCTTCGGCGGCACCCCTGCTCGCGCCGAAAGGAGAAAACATTGACATGGTTTGCTCAAAAATCGCCATATTCTGACGGGCCATTTCCTCGAACGGCTTCAGGGCCGGATTCGCCAAATCAGCCCCGGGCAACGTGCCGGTAAAGAAATCACGGAATTTTTCCTGATTCTCGGCAAAAGCCGACATGCTGCTTTCGAGATAATCCGGCACAACTTTCTGCAAACCATCCCCATAGAAGGAAATCAGTTGACGCAGAAAGTTCACCGGCAGCATGGTTTCCCCTTTGCTTTCCTCTTCGAAGATAATCTGCGTCAGGACAGAATGGGTGATATCCTCGCCGCTCTTGGCGTCACGGACAACAAAATCCGTACCGTCCTTGACCATCACCGCCAGATCGTCCAGCGTCACATAGCTGCTGCTGTCAGTATTATAAAGCCGTCGATTGGCATATTTTTTAATGATAATTCGATCGCCATCCCGGCTGTTTTTTTTCGCCACGCCTGATAAACCTTTGTTGTTTTATGTCCCGTTGCGCGTTATCTCACGATAAAATGCTGCAGAGCGCAAGAAAAAATGCTGCGCAACAAAAAATAATTCTAATTTAGCGCTTTTTTGCTGTCAAATCACGCCAAACCGCTTATGTTTTTATGCTATGACCACATCCGATCGCCATAAGCCCTACGGCAAAACATCCGCGCCCCAGAATCACCCGGCCCCCGAACCGACACCGGAAGACATCGCGCGGCGTTACCTCGACCTGTGGCAGGACAATCTCAAACTCTGGGCCACCGATCCGGCAGCGCTGGAGACGTGGCTGGCAGAAAATACGACAAAAGATGACCCCCTGGATAATAAGTAATGTCTTTGAGGCCCCGGTCAAAAATAACCCGCCCGCAGGCCCGCAGATAGATCTTGACAAAATGCAGCTGTCAATATATTGTTATATTATCACATTACATAGTGGTAATGGTTCATGTTTACAAAAATAAATAACTGTCGTCAGCCCCGTAACGCCCATGTGCTTACCGGCCGATCGCGACGCCTTTTCTAAGACCACGACAAGACACATCATCACTTAAACGTCTGATGCTGCGGACCATGCGTCCCGCACCATCCAAGGATGCCCCACACCCCACAATCATAATATTATAACATGACATAAATATAGGAGACCTTCATGTTGACCAGATATTTTCCCTCCGCTTTTGGCGCCCTCCTGATGACCTTTGCCCTGTTCCTCGGCATGTATCTGCTAATTAAACCGCCGCAAATGGTGAAGCCTGAACTTCCGATGCACCGCCCAGTCATTATCGGCGAGGTGGAACCGGCGGCACCCCCGCGTCAAAAGATCAGAAAGCCGGATATCATAGATAATACAACAGAGATCATTGATTTCCCTCCTCCGACAACCACCACCGAGAAACCAACCGTCACCATTGGCAGCAGTTTCCCTCTCACTCCGCCCGGCACAGGCATTGTCGCTCCGAAAATGATTGGTCTTGCCGAAGGTGATATGCAGCCAATCACGAAACTCGCCCCGCGCTATCCCAATGGTCCGCAAACAAAAGGCATCGAAGGCTACGTGGTGGTGCGTTTCACCGTCACCCGCACCGGTTCTGTCGAGAATGTAGAGATTGTCGAATCCACTCATAGCGCCTTCGAACGTCCCTCCCTCCAAGCCGTGGAGAAATATAAATATAAGCCACGGGTGCTGAACGGTGTCGCCGTAGATGTTCTCGGCGTGATGGAAAAAGTCACCTTTCAGCTGGAGGAGGGCTAAGATATGCGCAACCATAGCGCCCGCACCCTCAATAATGAGGCGGAAATCGATATGACGCCGATGCTGGATATTGTCTTTATCATGCTGATCTTCTTTATCGTCACCGCCTCCTTCCTGAAAGAAAGCGGTCTGCCGCTCAATGTGCCGGAAAACAGCCCACCCACGACGAAGGACAGGGTCAGCTTGATCCTGCAGGTCAGTGAAAGCAATGAAGTTCTCTTTGGCGCCCGGCGCATCGATATCCGCGCCGTGGGCGCTAACCTGAAACGCAAGATGTCCGAGCTTGATAATCCCTCGGTGGTGGTGCGTGCCCACCCTGGCGCCCGGACCGATACCTTGATGCAGGTGGTCGACCGGGTACACGACGCCGGAGTGCACGACTTTATCGTTTCTCCGATCAAGGAATAGACCAACCGGCAGTCCCTTGGGGAGGCTTTTGGGGGCGGATGCAGGTCTGTGACGCCTGACGTTTTCAGGCCCCGGATCTGCATCTTCATTCATCCCCCACTCCTCGCGCCCCCCCTCAATTCCACGCATGGCAAGGCATGATATTTTATGATATAATGAGGGTTCAGTTGTGTCGGTTAAACGCGGCACTGATAGTTCAGTCTAACATAAGGAAAGGATTACTTACAGGAGGGATATATGCGCGACTATAGCTATCGCCATAAGGAAGATGATGTTAAAATTGATATGACACCGATGCTGGATATTGTCTTTATCATGTTGATCTTCTTTATCGTTACCGCCTCCTTCCTGAAAGAAAGCGGCATACACATCAGCGTTCCGGAAAACGCCACCAAGGTCACGACCGAAAAAGTCAGTATTGTCATAGAAATCAGCGATAATGATGACATCTGGTTTGCGAAACGCCGAATAGATGTCCGGGCCGTCGGCCCCAACCTGAAACGCAGAATGTCACAGCTGGAGGATTCATCCGTCGTTATCAGAACCCATCCCAATGCCAGTACCGGTATCATGATGCAAGTGGTTGATAATGTGCGACAGGCCGATGTGTTGAACTTTGTCGTTATTCCGATGAAGGAATAATCAGTATGACCTGTGTTTCTGCACCCCGGCATATTTTGTCGTTTATTCTCCCGTATCATTGCCTATAGTAAGGAGATAACGCGGAAGAAATGCATGACTGACGACACGGTACAACTTAAAAACCCGACGGGCCGGGGCCCCCACCCTCTGAGCCTGCATGTGGCGGGCACGACCCAGAACTGGCTCGCCGCCGCCGCCGCCCTGCCGCTGTTTCAGCTCGGCGGTCTTCAGGTACATCCCTCTCTGAAACCACAAGCCGCCGACCTTCATCGCGATCTCGGCGGGCAGGACCTGAAGACTGTTCAAATTGAAGTGATGAAACAGGCCCAGACGCGCCTTAAAGAAACCCTTGACGGCATGACCCGTTATCAAAACCATCCCTATCGCAGAAACGTTCCCGTCATGCCGTTACAGGGGACGATCGGCAGCAGCGAACTCCGCGATTACGCGCCAAACAGCGCCCCCGATGCGCCTTTGGTTCTTGCTGTGCCTTCGCTGGTCAATCCGGCCTACGTGCTTGACTTGCAGGAAGACCACAGCTTCCTTCGTTGTCTCGCCGATCAGGGGCTGCATCCTTATCTTCTGGACTGGACCTTGCCGGGACCGGAAGAATTGACCTTTGACCTTGAAGGATATATCACCCAACGCCTGATGCCGCTGATCCGCCGCTTGCATCAACATCATGGTCAGAAAATCCATTTGGTCGGTTATTGCATGGGCGGCAACCTGTGTCTGGCCGCAGCCCAACTCCTTCAGGAAGAAGACCTGCTGCACAGTCTCACCCTGATGGCGACTCCCTGGGATTTCCACGCCGACCAGCCGGTTCATTTACCGGCCCTGACAGAAAAATTTATTGAGATAGAAGCCGCTTCCGCCTTGCGCGCCCCCACGCCGGTCAACATCATGCAGATGTTTTTTTACACCCTCGATCCGACCCTGTCAGATCGCAAATTCCGCCATTTCGCCACCCTTGACCCCGACAGCGACGCCGCCCGGCACTTTGTCGCTCTCGAAGACTGGGCCAATGGGGAAAACAGCATTCCCGCAACGCCTCAAAGCGCCCGCATTCCGCCGCTGGCGCCGCCCGTGGCCAGAGACTGCCTGATCAAATGGTATAAACACAATCAACCCCATGAAAAACAGTGGAAAATAGCCGGCCAAATAATCGACCCCGTGACCCTGCGGTTGCCGGGCCGCCTTATCACCCCGACCCGGGATCGCATCGTTCCCCCCGCATCTGCGAAGGCGCTGATCAGATTATTACCGCACTTTGACCATCATGTGATGGAAGGCGGTCATGTCAGCATGGTCGCCGGGCAGAATGCAAAAGACACTTTATGGCGAAAATTTGCTTTATACTTGAAATAATATTGCAATAAAACACTTAAAAAAGTAATTATTGATATATTTTTCCGAATCCCCTATAAAATTTACGACTCACGGAAATGTCATGGTCTAGTCATAAAGTTTGATTTACATTTTCTTTGTGCAGTGCGATAGTAGACACAATATGACGGGCTGTTGCTGCCAGGTAGCACGCGGCCTCTGTCGTCTCGAACCGAAATATTTAAGGAAATAAATCATGACCGAAGTTGCTATTGTCTCTGCCCTCCGCACCCCCGTTGGCTCTTTCAACGGCTCTCTCAGCTCTGTTCCCGCCCATTATCTCGGCGAAGTGGTGATCAAGGGGCTACTGCAGGAAACCGGTGTTACGCCCGAAGATATTTCAGAAGTGGTTCTCGGACAGATCCTGACAGCCGGCGCCGGTCAGAACCCCGCCCGCCAGGCGTCCATCAACGCCGGCCTGCCGATTGAAACAACAGCTTATGGCATCAATCAGCTCTGCGGCTCCGGTCTGCGGGCTGTGGCGCTCGGCTATCAGGCGATTGTCTGCGGCGATGCGGATATTATCATCGCCGGTGGCCAGGAAAGCATGAGCCAGGCCCAGCACAGCGCCCATTTACGCGGCGGCATTAAAATGGGCTCCGCCGAATTCAAGGACACCATGCTCTGGGACGCCCTGACCGATGTCTTCAACAATACCCATATGGGCATCACCGCCGAAAACATCGCCGAGAAATGGGACATCAGCCGCGATACACAGGATGCTTTTGCTGTGACCTCGCAGAATAAAGCCGAGGCCGCCCAGGCCAGCGGAAAATTCGAAGACGAAATCCTCACCGTGACCATCAAAAACCGCCGTGGCGATATTGAAGTTTCCGAAGATGAATATATCCGCAAAGGCGTGACCCTCGAGAGCCTGTCCGGCGTGCGCCCGGCCTTTAAAAAAGACGGCACCGTCACCGCTGCCAACGCCAGCGGCATCAATGACGGCGCCGCCGCCGTGATGCTGATGAGCGTCGAGGAAGCTTCAAAGCGCGGTCTCAACCCGCTGGCGATCATCAAATCATGGGCCACTGCCGGGGTCGACCCCTCCATCATGGGCATCGGCCCGGTGCCCGCCAGCCAAAAGGCACTGGCCAAAGCCGGCTGGACCATCGACGATGTCGATCTGGTCGAAGCCAACGAAGCCTTCGCCGCCCAGGCCTGCGCCGTGGGTCAGGATCTGAATATTCCGGCGGACAAGCTGAATGTTAACGGGGGCGCGATCGCCATCGGACATCCGCTGGGCGCCAGTGGCGCGCGGGTGCTGACCACCCTGCTCCATGAAATGAAACGTCGCGACGTCCATAAAGGTCTCGCCACCCTGTGTATCGGGGGCGGGATGGGTGTCGCCATGTGTGTCGAACGGCCCTAGGGAGCCCCTTTCCCGACGGCCTCTTAACTAACCTATGCCCAATTGATATGAGGAAACACGATGTCTAAAGTTGCACTAGTTACCGGAGGTACCCGTGGTATCGGCGCCGCCATCTCTCTCGCCCTGAAAGAGGCCGGCTATGCTGTCGCCGCGACCTACGCCGGCAATGATACCGCCGCCGCCGAATTTAAGGAAGCCACCGGGATTGAGGTCTATAAATGGGATGTGGGCGATTTTGACGCCTGCGCCGAAGGGGTTGCCCGGGTCACCAAGGACCTCGGCGAGGTGGCGGTGCTTGTCAATAACGCCGGCATCACCCGCGACACCGGTTTTAGCCGCATGACCAAGGACATGTGGGATGCGGTGCTCGACACCAACCTGACGTCCAACTTCAACATGTGCAAGGCGACATTCGACAGCATGAAGGCGGCGAAATTCGGCCGCATCGTCTGCATCAGTTCCATCAACGGGCAGAAAGGCCAGATCGGCCAGGTCAATTATTCCGCCGCCAAGGCCGGGACCATCGGCTTTGTCAAGGCGCTGGCCCAGGAAGGCGCCCGCCACGGCATCACCGTCAATGCGGTAGCCCCCGGCTATATCGCCACCGAAATGGTCAAGGCCGTGCCGGAAGATATCCTGGCGAAGATCGTCAAGGGCATCCCGGTGGGCCGTCTGGGCGAGGCCGAGGAAATCGCGGACGCCGTGGCCTATCTGGTGTCCGACAAGGCGAGCTTCATCACCGGCTCGACCCTGACCATCAACGGTGGCCAATATCTGACCTCGTAACCGGGGCATTGGCGGTGAATCTCTGCATTCACCGCCCAAATCTTTCTTCAGCCCTCCCCTTTATCCGGCCCCCCGTCTTTCCGGGGCCGGGCGAGGCTTCCGGTCTTTAAAGTTTCAAACTTCAGGCGGCAGATGTGGGCGACACTGCGGTGCAAATCCTCCACAGACCCGAACATCACGTTCAGTTCCGCCGCCGTGATCGCATAATCCGGGCGGAACCGCACCTCACAAAAGGCGCGGGCCAACCGGTCAAAACTCTTGGCCGCCCTGCGCCCGGTCCAGATCAGAGCCAGTTCCGGATGCAGGCTTTCGGCGAGTTCCCGTAAAGAGGACAGCGGGCGGCTTGGCGGATATTTCAGGATATGCACCACCATCAGGGCCTCATAGGCCTCGGCGGCGGCGAGATTGAGCATCAGGGCCGCCGCGCCGCGATCCCGCCCGGCATAGGACCACGCCCCGGCGAGAAACCTGCGGGCGAGGGAAAAGGCGTGATCATAATAGCCTTGGGCGCGGGCGAGATGCGTCGCCGCCGGCGGGCGCTCGGGCCGTTGAAACAGGTCTTCGCTGATCTCTCCCCGGCTATAAATCACCGTCCCCCGGACCTGAATTTCGTCATAGGCGAGATAGCCGTTGCGCAATTTGCGGTCAATGCGGCCCTTGGTGTCGGCGAACCCCAGCCGTACGGGAAAACCCACCTTGCCGGACTGGTTTAGCTCCGCCACGGCATTTTCCAGAGAGGGCAGAATATCACCCAGGTGGGCCGAGATGATGACCATCAGGTTATAGCTATAGGCGCTCTCGCCGGGGCGCAACTTGCTGTCCGGAGTCCAGTGATCCTCGGTGAAGCAGCCGTGCAGGATGATATGGCGGATGCGGCTCGGGGTGTAGCGATCACGGGGGTCTTGGGTGGGGACGGCCCGCCGAACCAGAAAATCGGCGATATGCCTGAGGTCCGTCTGGATCTGCTGCGGCAGATGGGCGAGGGAGAATTTCATGCGCTTTCCCCTTCACACCCAGTCGTCATTCCCGCGCAGGCGGGAATCCAGAACTCTGTGGGACGATAGAGGGAAATATCCGGAAATTTTACACGGGTGGGTAAGTTGCTGGTTAACAAGCACAGATCATCTGTGCTAAGACATTGGCTAGCCATGTCAGCCTCCTTGATAGGTTGGTGTGGTCAGGGCCATGCGGGTGTTCGCGCACCTTCATGGTCCGATTAGTAAGATACAGGTGAAAACAAAATACTTTTCTAAAAGAAAAGAATAATACCTTAAAAGAAACTATTTATCAAGCAAAAATAGAAAGACTTTGCTATTTTTGAAAAGGAAAGCTAACTTTTTGCCTATGATAAAACCTGCTCAATGTCGTGGGGCTCGCGGCCTTCTCAAATGGTCTCAAAAGGACCTTGCTAGTGAGTCTGAAATCACCAGCGTGACGATCCGTAACTTTGAGAACGAAAAAACCATGCCGCAAAAAGGTACGCTTGTTGTGCTAAAGCTGACCTTGGAGGCGGCTGGTATCGAATTCATCCCGGAAAATGGGGCAGGGGTAGGTGTTAGGCTGAAAAAGTAGGAAATGAAGGGGGATTCAATATGACTAAACTTACTCTCCTACCAAATAGACCAAGTATAATTCTAAACAAAAAGTTCAAATTCCACCATACCGACCCCGCCACAGGTCAGCGTAAGGTGATGGAGTTGGGGGGATGAGGAAGCTTATTGGCTTTGGGGTGATCAGCCTGATAATTGCCAGTTATCTCACCTATGCGGATGTACGCGACCGTCGCAAACTGATCCAGTGGGCGACAGATATTTATGAACGTCATTTTGAAACGTTCGATCCTTCGCTGGATTGTTTTGAATTTTCCAATGGGCACATATTGGGCATTCCGGCGGAATATTATGCAGCCAAGGGGCGGCAAAAAAAGATGCATAAAGGCGGGGGATTTAGTTTTTTGGCACATTATCAGACGCTAGAGCCGCGGTTGCAGGGTGCGCAAATCATCAAAGGCGTACATATGTCGGTTAGCATTAGACAAACATTGCCTGGCTTCAATGAAGGTATGTTCGGGCCAGAGGCTTATAACCATTTTAGCGGATTTGATATCGCCGATGGCAGTGTATATGGTCTTGCCCGGTATAAACTACCGGCGTCAAATGATTTCCGTAATGAGGAATTTTACAAATATATTGCCGATAGTGGCTATGTGGACAGTGTTTTTATTGAATGCACCCGAAAACGGGTGGTTTCAAATAATCACGCTTTTTGCAAAATGTATAGCGAAGTCGCAGGCGGAATTCGCATTGAGTCAGGGTTTGACAAAGCATTGCTGCCGGAATGGCGGAAAATTGATGAGCGATTGAAATCTTTTTTACATGAAAAATTATTGATAGAATGGGGTGACAAATGCCGGTAGCGCGAAATTGACGACAAATAGATCTGGAATTACGGTGCCAGTTTACTTTATTCTCCCCTTTCTACGATCATCCAGTTTGCCGATGATAATGCTGCCCCATCTGAACAACGAGCGCGCATGTCCCTCCCTTGTCATTCCGGACAAGCAAAGCGCGATCCCGAATCCATGCTCATATCAAGAGGATCGCAAGTCACGTGAAAAGGCGCATGATATCAAAATGGACCCCGGATCGGCGTCCTGGAATTACGGTGACAGTTTACTTTATTCTCCCCCTGTGACGATCATCACGCTGCGGAAGCGAGGGTCACCTGAGGGTTGGCTATTTCCTGTATGCCCGGACGATTAGAATTCTCCTTGTATATCGCTCAAATATACGTTATCGTATAGTCATTAGATATACAGGAGACACTTCATGTCCAAAACAGCCGCCATCAATATGCGGGTGGAGCCCGCCCAGCATGATCTGGTGACCCGGGCCGCCGCCATGCTTCATACCGACCGGAGCAGCTTTATCATGTCCGTTGCCTGCCGTGAGGCGGAGAATGTCCTGCTGGATCAGCGCATCTTCTCTCTGGAGGACGACGCCTTTCAGGCCCTGCAGGAGGTGCTCAACGCCCCGGTGGAAGAGCATGACCGGTTGCGGAAATTACTGACCGGGCCGTCGCCTTGGGAAAAATAACACCGCCGCAGATCATGACGGCAGATCATGAGACCGCCTTGTTTGACTGTGGCCATGACACCTTGAATGAGTGGCTGCAGAAACGGGCGCTCAAAAATCAAACGCAGGACGCCAGCCATAGCTATGTGGTGTGCGACGGTCAACGTGTGATCGGCTATTACGCCCTGTCCAGCGGTAGCATCGCGCGGTTGGGCACGCCGGGATCTCTATCAAGAAACATGCCGGACCCGATCCCGGTCATGGTGCTGGGCAGGCTGGCCATCGACCGGGCGTATCAGGACCGGAAACTGGGGGCCGCCCTGCTGAAGGACGCCATGCTGCGCACGCTGAAAGTATCCCGGATTGTCGGGGTCAAGGCACTGCTGGTGCATGCGCTGTCCGACGAGGCGAAGCGGTTTTATCTGCATTTCGCCTTTCAGGTCTCGCCCGTTGACCCGATGACGTTGCTGTTGAGCGTCAAGGCGATCCGCAGTCATTATGACGCATGATCTTCACCCCTAGAATTTTTCCATCCGATTTTTCCGCCGGACGCCCGGCAGAACGCGCCCCCCAAACATTCCCCCTTCCCTGCCAAGATGATTTTGACTATTCTACCCGGTAAGGGACAATTAAAGGCGGTAAAGTCTATCAGGACGTGGTGAGCTCAAGGCTTTCTACCAATTCCCGCTGGGGCGCATTGTGCATAGGGTCCCCCCGATAGCTTAACAATTACTGGTGCAGATATCCGTGATTGACGAGCTACAAGTCGCGCGCTTCGCACACTCCTTATTATTATAATCAAGCATCAGGCCCGGGGATATGCCAAACATAGCCCCTAACTGATCAAATCTTGCAAGGGTCAATGAATTTCGCAGACTCCGGTAATTTGCATGTGCCAGTCCGCCATTGTTAAATACGAGTGTTCGGGTGAATTCTTCGATGGCTTTTGCTGTGCATTTTGCCAGAGGATGTCGGCCAGACGGGTCGCATTCAAAAGAAGCTTTCCAATCTGCTTCACATCGAACAACCTTGATGTTCTTATCTTTGAGTAACGCTGCCCATTCGTCTGCGGTAGAAGCTACTGGAAATCCTTCATATTCTTCGAACATACGTTGTCTCCATATTTTGCTCAAATCACAAAAAATTGAAACGTATAGCGATTAGAAAATTAATGATGTGAATCTTATAGTTGTGTTTATGTGTCGGGTCAATCCTAAAAGTGCTACTCGCACGCACCACAAGCACCAGCTTAATGGATTACGGTGACGATCACCCAGCTTGCCTATGATGAAGCGACCTCCTGCCAAATCTCAATAGGTTTGCAACTTGCCCCCCAACATTCCCCCTTCCCTGCGTAAGGGATTTTGGCTATTCTACCTGACAAGGGGCAATTAAAGGCGGCAGAATGTATCAGGATGTGGTTGAGCTGAAGGCTTTCTACGAATCTCCGTTGGGGCGCATCACCGCGCGCTTGATCCGGCGGCAGATTACCGACCTGTGGCCGGATATGGCCGGAATCGATGTTATGGGGCTCGGCTATGCCACCCCGTATCTCGATGTCTATCGCAACCGGGCCCAGCATGTGGCCAATATCATGCCCGCCGCCCAGGGGGTCATGCGCTGGCCGCGCCATAATGGCAATCTCAACAAACATCAGGACCGGCGTGATCATCCCTACCATTATAACGGCAACCTGACGGTGCTGGCCCATGAAGGACAGCTGCCGATCCGCGACGCCGCCATTGACCGCATCCTGATGGTGCATATTCTGGAACATACGGAAAAAAGCCGCGCCCTGCTGCGCGAGGTCTGGCGCTGTCTCGCCCCCGGTGGCCGGGTGATTGTCATCGTCCCCAACCGGGTGGGATTCTGGTCCCGCAACGACCATACCCCCTTTGGTCACGGCAAGCCCTTTTCCACCCTGCAGATCCGGCAATTGCTCAACGACAATATGCTGACCCCGACCCGCAATCGTACGGCCCTGCATCTGCCGGCCTTCTCTAACCGCAGCCTGCTGTCGCTGATGTCGGGGCTGGAGCGCACCGGCCAGAGATGGTGGCCGCATCTGTCCGGCACCCTGATCCTGGAGGCGGAAAAGCAGATTTACGCCACCGGTTCAAAAATAAAAACACGAAAAGCCCTGCGCCGCCCCCGCCTGATCGGCACCCCGGTAGACAGCAAAAACCTGCCCCAGAAACCGGCGTACTGAACACCCGACTCACCTCTTCATATGATGTATCATAGAGTGGCATAATTCATACCGCCCCCTCCTAAAATGACACGCCCTGAATTGAATATTAAGTGTTTTATTACAAATACTTAATCTTTATCTCAACTCATTTACATTTCATCGCATAGACGTTATTTGACCGGCTTTCGTCGGATAAAATAGGGGAGAGTAGCCACCCGATTACTTACCTATTACTTCAGGACCAGGATTATGATACATACAGCCACAACATGTAAAATTATCACAGCCGCATTAGTAACCGGTTTCACCTTGACGGCCAGTACAAAGGCAATCGCCCATGACACGGCGGTCTGTAATGATGGCGTGCCTTCCTATACAACGGAACGTATCGTTTCAAAACAGAATGCCAAGAAACTGGTGAAAGACCTTCTTCGACGCGAGTATAACGGAGAAAGTCTGCAAGCCAGAGGCATACATAAGGATGGGGACGTCTGGAAAGTCAAAATCTGGCGGGACATTAGAAAAGTTGCCACCGCCAAAGTCGATACAAAAACCGGAAATATCCATATCGAAACCAACTGATATGTTGTTTTAACTTCAGGGCCGCGGACTCATTCTGCGGCCCTTAATTTTCTTCCGCGAAAGAAATTCCATCGTCACTAAATCGCAATAATATACCATTCGTCGCAGAATAATATCCTTTCATCACACTTACTTACCATTCACCGCAAACCTGTTTTGTTTTACCGCATTGCTGTTTCTCGTCACCTCAATAGCAGGTATAACAAATTCATCAGTCACTTGAATACACACACATTACAAAAACAGACAGGAATAAAACAATGACCAAAGCCACAACATATAAAGCCATCACAGCCACAGCCATCATCGCTCTTGCCACAACTTTCGGATCAGCCGCATTCGCCCATGATATCTCAACAGAGCACACAACAATGTCTTCTGCTGAAATCGAACGCAATGTTTCAAAACAGAACGCCAAGAAACTGGTGGAAACTCTTCTGAAACGTAAATATAGCGGCGAAGGCCTGGAAGCCCGCACCATCGAAAAGGACGGTGACACCTGGAAGGTCAGCATCAAACGCGGCACCAGAAAAGTCGCGACTGCCATTGTTGATGAAAATAGCGGAAATATTCACGTTACCAACTAACCCCTAAATGACCTCTTTGCAATCAAGGCCGCTCAGGAAACTGGGGGGCCTTATTTTTTTGCTGCCCTGTCCCTTGTGACAGTCCGGCGCTTCCATTATTGTAACGACGTTCACAAAGTGATACAAAAATATAAGAAAAATCATAATAACAAGTAACATCGTATCAGGCACATGACCATATCCCAGCAACTCGACAGATTGATTCATGAATTTAATCAGCAGCAGCCCTTGCGCGCCGGATCGCTGATCATCACGGTTTACGGCGACCTGCTGGCGGCCCGCGGCGGGGCCGTCTGGCTCGGCGATGTGATCAACCTTCTCGAACCGCTGGGCATCAACGCCCGCCATGTGCGCACCGCCGTCTCGCGCCTGAGCAAGGATAACTGGATCAGTCCTCATCAGGTCGGCCGCAAAAGCTACTACAGCCTGACCGATTCGGGCCGCAAGCGTTTCGCCACCGCCACGCCGCAGATTTATGCCGGCCCCCGCAGTGGCTGGGACAAGCGCTGGACCGCGATCATCCTGCCCGATATCAAAGACATCAACAAAGATCTGGCCGCCAAGGAACTGGGCTGGCTCGGCTTTGGCAAGGTCGCCCGCAGCGTCCTCGCCCATCCGATGCCGGATATGAAAATCGTCCTCAAGGCGCTGGATAATCTCGGCATGCGGGACGACGTCCTGCTCTTCACCCAATCCTCAGATGAGCTGACCACAGGTGAAACCCTGGATGCGCTGGTGCATAGCTGCTGGAATCTTGAGGATCTGAGCCTCATGTATCACGCCTTTCTCGAACGTTACCAGCCGGTTCAGGCGGCGCTCCATGCCGAAGATGCGCTGACGCCCCGGGACGCCCTGCTGATCCGGCTTCTGATGGTTCATGAATACCGTAAAATCCTGCTGCGCGACCCCCGCCTGCCGGAAGAACTGATGCCCACGGGCTGGGAAGGCGATCAAGCCTATCATCTATGTCGCGATATTTATCAGCTGCTGCTGCAAACTTCTGAGTCGTATCTCAGCAACCATATGACCACCCAGCACGGCCCTCTTCCTCCGCCGGGAGAAGAATTCTATGAACGATTCAACGGCCTAACTCCCTAAATTTTGATATTTTAAGTCACTGAATTTCCCCGATATCAACAAAATATTCCATTGTGATACATTTTTTGTTGATTTTTCATAATTTATGTTTCATATTGTGGTTATTACAGATATTAAATAGTTTTCGTCCCGCACTTCCTGCAGGACATGCATTTCTTTTGACCCCTAAGAGAGGCCCGCCATGTACGGAGACACATCAATACAAAAGCCGATGAAAATCGCCGAACCTACTTCGGAGGAACAAGCCAAGCTGGAAGCGCGTTTCCAGCAAATGGTCGATGATGACATCAAGATCGAGCCCCAGGACTGGATGCCCGATGCCTACCGCAAAACCTTGGTGCGCCAGATGTCACAACACGCCCATTCCGAGGTCATCGGCATGCAGCCGGAAGGCAACTGGCTGACCCGCGCCCCGAGCCTGCGCCGCAAGGTTATTTTACTGGCTAAGATTCAGGATGAAGGCGGTCACGGCCTCTATATCTACTCCGCCGCCGAAACACTCGGCACCTCCCGGGAAGATATGTGCAAGGCCCTGCGCGACGGCAAGGCGAAATATTCCTCGATCTTCAATTATCCGGCCCTGACCTGGGCCGATATCGGCACCATCGGCTGGCTGGTCGACGGCGCGGCGATCACCAATCAGGTCGCCCTGTCGAAAGGTTCGTACGGGCCTTACTGCCGGGCGATGATCCGGATCTGTAAGGAAGAAAGCTTCCATCAGCGCCAGGGTTATGAGCTGTTGCTCTCCCTGTCCAAGGGCACGGCGGAACAAAAAGCCATGCTGCAGGACTCGGTCAATCGCTTCTGGTGGCCGTCTCTTATGATGTTTGGCCCCAATGACGCCGATTCCCCCCATTCCGCTCAGTCCATGAAATGGAAGATCAAGAAAAAATCCAATGATCAGCTGCGTCAGGAATTTATCGATGCCACCGTGCCCCAGGCCGAATTCCTCGGCATCACCCTGCCCGACCCGGACCTGAAATGGAACGAGGAACGGGGCCATTATGATTATGGAGAGATTGACTGGGAAGAATTCGCCCATGTCATTAAAGGCAATGGCCCCTGTAACAAGCAGCGCGCCGCCGCCTATATTAAAGCCCATGAAGATGGTACCTGGGTCCGCGAAGCCGCCAACGCCTATGCCGCCAAACACGCTGCGCAAGCCGCCGAATAAAAGTTAAGGAAAACAGACATGACTGATAATGTAACAAGTGACAAAGAATGGCCTCTCTGGGAAGTATTTATCCGCAGTAGAGCCGGACTGGACCATAAACATTGCGGCAGCGTGCATGCCAGCGATTCCGAAATGGCGCTTGAAGCCGCCCGCGACGTTTATACCCGCCGCAGCGAAGGTGTCAGCATCTGGGTGGTGCCGTCCAACGCCATCACGGCCTCCAAACCGGAAGACAAGGAAAGCCTGTTCACCCCAGCCGATGACAAGATTTATCGCCACCCCACCTTTTACGACATTCCTAAAGGTGCCGGGAAAATGTAACTCGCGCCCGACGCGAACCATAAAGGAGATAATGAAATGACTGAATTAACACAACAACAGGCAATATCCCGCTACGCCGCCCAGATCGGCGATAACGGTCTGATTATCGGCCACCGCATGTCGGAATGGTGCTTTAAAGCACCCACCATCGAGATGGAAATGGCCCTCATGAACTGTGCCCTCGACCTGATTGGCCAGGCGCGTGAACTTTATACCTATGCCGGCGTCGCCGGTGGCGAAGGCAAGAAAGAAGACGATTTCGCTTACCTGCGTGATGAGCAGGATTTCCGCAACAATCTTCTTGCCGAAGTCCCCAACGGCGACTGGGGCGACACCATCGTCCGGCTGTTCTTCATGAGCGCCTTTAACAATCTATTCTATAAAGCCCTCAGCCAGTCAAAAGACACGCAACTCGCCGCCATTGGTGAAAAATCGCTGAAAGAGGTGATCTATCACCTCCGGTTCAGCAGCGAATGGCTGATCCGTCTCGGTGACGGAACAGAAGAAAGCCACGCCCGCGCCCAAAAATCCATTGATAGTCTATGGATGTATGTTGGCGAACTGTTCACCATGAGTGACGTAGAGAAGCAGTTGCTCGCCGACGGTATCTCCGTTGATGTTGAGGCCCTCCGTGAAGAGTGGGAACATACCGTTAACCGGGTTCTGCGCCAGGCGACCTTGCACCGGCCCCAGGATGACTGGGCCATGCTCGGCGGTAAGGCGGAAGGCCGTCATACAGAACATTTCGGTTATATCATCACCGACATGCAATATATGCAGCGCCGTTATCCCGGTTGTGAATGGTAAAACCGAAAGGCAGACAAAATGGTAACAGCACAGCGTAATTTCGATCCGGCCCAGGTCTGGACCATCCTAGAAGAAGTCAAGGATCCGGAAATTCCGGTGCTGTCCATCGTCGACCTCGGCATCGCCCGTGAGGTGAAGGATACCCCAGGGGGCCAGCTGGAAGTGGTCATCTCACCAACCTATTCCGGCTGTCCGGCGATGAATATGCTGGAAGAGCAGATTCGCGAAACCCTGATCCACCATGGCTATCCCGACCCGGTGATCACCACACGCCTGTCGCCGGCCTGGACCACAGACTGGATGAGCGAAGCGGGCAAGCAGAAGCTTGAAGCGTACGGTATCGCGCCGCCGGAAAAGTCCACCACCAATAAATCCGTTTTATTTGGCGGACAGAAAAAGGTATCCTGTCCCCAATGCAAATCCGACCATACGGAACAAATCAGTGAATTCGGCTCCACTGCCTGCAAGGCGCTTTACCGCTGCCTCGACTGCCGGGAGCCCTTCGATTATTTCAAATGCATCTAGTCACAACGACAGACGTTTACTAAAAAATACATTAAAATCAGGGTTTTAACGCATGCCAGTATTTCATTCTCTCACCATTTCCAATATCCGCAAGGAGACCGACGATACGGTTTCCATCGCCTTTGACGTGCCCGAAGCGCTGCAAGAGGAATACCGCTATAACGCCGGTCAGTATCTGACCTTGAAAACGGTGATCGATGGCGAAGACACCCGTCGGTCCTATTCCATCTGCAGCGGCCTTTTTTGTGACGAACTGCGGGTGGCGGTGAAAAAAATCAAGGGCGGTCTGTTTTCCAGCTTCGCCAATAACGGCCTCAAGGTCGGCGACAAGCTTGACGTCATGACGCCGATGGGAAATTTCTACACCCCGCTTGATAAGGATCACAAGAAACATTATGTCGGCTTTGCCGCCGGCAGCGGCATCACACCGTTGATCGCCATGATCCGTACGGTTCTGGCCTATGAACCGCTGAGTACATTCACTCTGGTCTATGGCAACAAGACCCGCAAATCCATCATCTTCCGCGAAGATCTGGTCGACCTGAAGAACAGCTATATGGGCCGGTTCAACATGATCAATATTCTGTCCCGGGAAGATCAGGAAGTACAGCTGTTTTCCGGCCGCATCACCGGCGAGAAAGCCGATGAAATCATGGACAAATTGATTCCCGCCGGCGGCGCCGACGAGGTCTATCTCTGCGGCCCGGAAGAAATGATCACCGGCGTCTCGCAACGGCTCGAAGCCCGCGGCATGGCGAAGAAGAATATCCATTTCGAACTCTTCACCTCCCCCTCTGTCACCCAGGGCGAAAAACAGGCCGTCGAACAGGAGGCCTCCGCCGACCTGAAAGGCAAAATGAGCCAGGTCACTGTAATTGTCGATGGTGACGAATTCAATTTCGATCTCGACATGGGCGGCGAGAATATTCTTGATGCGGCTATGGAGCACGGGGCGGATGTGCCATTTGCCTGCAAGGGTGGTGTCTGCTGCACCTGCCGCGCCAAACTGATCGAAGGCAAGGTGAATATGGAAATCAACTATTCCCTGGAACAGGAAGAGGTCGACGCCGGCTTCATCCTCACCTGCCAGTCTCACCCCCTGACCGAAAAAATCGTCGTCGATTTCGATCACCGGTAAGGTTGCGGTTTAGAAAAAGGTTACACATCAACAAAGAACGCCTGAGCCATATCGCTCGGGCGTTTTTCGTTTAATCTTTGATGCCGAGCGAGCCAGAGGACTCACGGGATCGGAACGCCCTATCCTCAAATATTCACCGATAAATTTCGCTATTCAGGATTGAAGGAGGTCCACCCGTCTTGATTCATTTGGGTTTTCCAATTTTAAACAGCCTGCCTTAAGCGGGTTTTATATCAGGCTTCTCCTAGAACTTTGATCATACGCAACAGTTTGTTTCTGATGTCCTTGTCGCGGATCTCATAATAATATTTAACAAATTCCATAGTTTCCGGCCGATTGAGCATCCTATTTTCATCCGTCATTTCCGCCTGCCTGTGCTGATAGTCCTGCGCCACCTGTAACTCGGGCGGAAAATCATCAAAAAAGAAGGTGATCGGCGTCTTCAGAATTTGCGATAACTGATACAGCCGGCTGGCGCTCACCCGGTTTTTTCCCTGTTCATATTTCTGTATTTGCTGAAACGTTACGTTCAGTTCATGCCCCAGTTTGCTCTGGGTAAGTTTCCGGATCTTGCGCATGAGAAATATTCTTGAGCCTACATGAACATCTATCGGGTTGAGCGATTTGCGTATCATCTGATCGTTCCTGAATTTATTTTGGCATTTTTATGCGCCACCTCCCGTTCTCCATACCGGTTGGTGTACAGACTAGCGTACTGGTCAGCACACCTAATGTGCTGCTACGGGATACAATTATGAGACGGGGGAGAAATCAGCGTTGTTTATGCTACATGATTTTTAGAGGATATATGTCTTGTTTTCATCGTTTTTTCTGCCCCTATGAAGACGGATAATTTCACTCTAGAGTAACGTTTTATGTATCCAAAGATCATAACCGCCTCAGTAAAATATTTCCACCCCCGAAAACATGGGTCTTTTTTCCCCTAATTTTAGGGAAAAACAGCCCCCGTGCCTCTTCCGGGGATATATCAGATGATTTTCTTGAATTTCATAAAAGAAATAAGGGCAGTACGACTGCGAATACCTGTCGCACAAAATAACCCTTTGAAAATTTCATCAATATAGTTGGGGCTTTTATCCAGAATGAGGGAAATCTGCTTGGTTGTCAGACCCATTTCGGAAAGTCTCAGGATACGTTTGGCAAAAGGCTTTAAGGTTAGCGCGGATTTGCCAAAAAACTTATGGGTTAAGGCAACCTGCAGAAAACAGGAGGACAGTGCCGAGACCAATGTAAGATATTTCTGGCTAGAAAGAACCTCTTTCTCTTCCGGTGTTTTCTGTCCCGCCGATACCGTAACAAGTGCTCTATGATCGTGATTCAGCTGATAGGGGGTTGTAATACCATGATAATGAAAATGCTCATTTGCAACATCAAAAAACTTCTCTCTGATCTCGGGTATATTTTTATAGTCATCCGAACTCCAGAAAAACGCATCTCGCGATGTGAAGGATTTGACGAAAACCGGGTCAATCTCTTCAAACCTGTTTGCGTTATATTTCTCCCGCCATTCACTGTCGAACGTGTAAATTGCATGAACGAATTTCATATTTTTCAACGTATACACCATGTATATGAACTGGAAAAATCCCAACTCTTCAATAATACGTTGAAAGGTATCCTTTAATTCCCAGTCATTATGACATTGTTTCAGCTTTTCCGTGGATTCAATAAGAAAGCTGTAATGGTCCATAAAAAATCCCCTGGGCTATTAGGGGTAGTCAAAATAGTCACAACATTGACTTCCCCATTCTGTTGATCCCGATCTCTTCCCGGAACCGTGACTGGCTGAATGTGACCTGTCAGGAAAATCGGGTCATTTTCCCTTCCTGAAACAAGACAGAAACACCACCATAGTTTGTTTAATTAAAAACTATATCAACTATAGTATAGGACAAATAGCGGGTATATGCCAAGTGAATGATTCCATGATTTTCGCGTAACACCGACACCGGGTATCGCCACCCGAATTAGCACGGAAGTGGTTTTCGACCTTGAAGCAAACTATCAGATAAATGAAACCCTGAAGCTGTCCTTTGGTGGCCAAAATATTTTCCATAATTTTCCGATGAAACTGACCAGTTTCTGTCCTTTGGTCTGCCTTATTCCTTTCAGTCCCCTTTCGGGTTTAATGGAGGATTCTGGTATATAAAAGCCAATACGCGCTTTTAATATCATCTATCTATTTTTGTCATTGCCAAAGGTTTCTGATGCGGTAAGTTATAGCAACCGTAGAGAAAAGTGAGCCATGTCAGAACAACCTTTTACAACACCCCCTCCCCTGGAAACAGAGCGCCTGATCCTGCGTCCCCATCGCTATACAGACTTCCCGATCTATGAAGCCATGTTCCAGCATCCGGATTTCACCCGCTACACCACTGGCCAGCCTTTGCCCCGGGAAGACGCCTGGAACAAAATGATCCGCCACGGGGGACACTGGGCCATGTTAGGGCATGGTTATTGGGCCATAGAGGACAAGGCCTCCGGTGATTTCATTGGGGAGATTGGCCTTGCCGATTTCAAACGCGCTGTCACCCCCTCTCTCGACTCCATGTTGGAAGCCGGATGGGGGTTGGTCGCCAATGCCCAAGGCAAAGGCTATGCCGGAGAAGCCCTAAGAGCCATTCTGGTCTGGGCCAGAACCAATTTCCCGGACAGGGAAATCGTCTGCATGGTCGATCCGGAAAACGGCCCTTCGATTAAATTGGCCGAGAAAAACGGCTTCCACTTCTGGTCGACAGCAAAATATAAACAATATGACACGGTTCTCTATAAACATAATCAGAAGATCGATGTCTGACCACTTGAGAAATCGACGCAACTGGCTTAAAGTGAGGCCAATATCTAACCATATGGAAACGCATCAAAAATGTCTCTAGGCCTTGCCCATCGAAAAGAACTTCAGAAACGCCGCGCTCAAAGTTTCTGGTTTCTGTTCAAAACCGCCCTGTTTTTCACCATATTGATCGGCTGTAGCTATTATGCCTTTGATACAGGACAGAAAATAGCCTTGCTCAATGTGGCTTCGACACAGGAAAAATATGAGCAACAGGCCTCCGACCTTGAAAATATGCGTCTGGAACTCGGCAATACGGAAGCGGAACTTACCAAGCTGCGTAATTTGCTGCCAAACGAAGAAATTCAGGATCTTCTTGGCGTCATCAACCAAAAGGCGGCCGATGGCATCGCGCCGTCACGTATGGCCACAGTGATCGCCGGTCTGTCCGGTGACGAAACCTGTTCCGATGTCTCCCCGGCCAAACGTTTCGCCATCATCACCCCCGTCTCACAGTTGGCGGATAATTCCGTTAGCTTCTACCGCGGCCTGATCACCGTTGCCGGCACCGGAAGCCCGACCCTGAATGATGACGGCAACCCGGAAGCCTGGTTCGACCCGGCAAAACCGGTCAGCGCGACCTTCACCCTGCCCGGTGGCGAAACCCAGGAAGCCAGTGGGATTTTGCCGATCTACCATAGTGTGATCGTCAATGGAAAAGAATATCGCTTTAGCATCATTGCCGGGCGTCGCGCCTTTGCCGATATCACTGTGCGCAGCTGCGACCTGTAATATATATTTCAAAAACGAGGAGGTCTCCGTGACCGCACCCTGCCCTTATCTCTCCGCAACCGCCCGCAAAAAGGCTGTTCCGATCACACTGGTGACCCGCGACCATCAGGCCGCCTGGCAGAAAAGCCTGAGCCCGGCCCAGAGCCGTTGGGCCGATGACAATGACTTTACCGCCGCAGCCGGCCAGATCCTGACACTAGCCGCCGCCGACGGGAGCCTTGAAGCCGTGGCGCTCGGGATGGGGACGCATCATGACAAGAAGGACATCTGGGTTCTGGCGACACTGGCGCAAAGTTTGCCCAAAGGGTACTATCGCCTAGTCTCGGAGCATGATGAAAAACTGGCGGCTCTTGGTTGGGCCATGGCCCAATATAAATTCGACCGGTATCTCGACAAAAAAAATGACCGCGCCGCGGTGCTTATGGTCTCCACAGCAGACCTTCAGAGTCAGATTACCACCCTATTCCACGGTCTGACTCTGGTGCGGGATCTGGTTAATACCCCTACCTGCGATATGGGCCCAAGCCACCTTTCCGCCGCCATGCAGGCCCTGGCCGCGTCATACGGGGCAACCTTTCACGAAACCGTCGGCGATGCCTTGCTGGAAAAAGGCTATAACACCATTCATGCCGTGGGCCGCGCCGCTGCCAATGCCCCGCGATTGCTCGACATGTCCTGGGGCCGCCCCGATGCGCCAAAACTAACCTTGGTCGGCAAGGGTGTGTGTTTCGATACCGGCGGACTTGACCTGAAACCGTCTTCCGGCATGCGGATCATGAAGAAAGACATGGGCGGCGCCGCCCATAGTCTTGGCCTTGCAAGCATGATTATGGACAGCGGCCTGGACGTGCGTCTGCGTGTCCTGATCCCGGCTGTGGAAAACAACATTTCCGCCGATGCTTTCCGGCCCGGGGACATCATTACCACTTATAAAGGCACAACAGTCGAAATCGACAACACAGACGCCGAAGGCCGTCTGGTGCTCTGTGATGCGCTGACGCTCGGATCGGAGGAAGACCCTGACCTGATGCTTGATTTCGCCACCCTGACCGGGGCGGCCCGGGTCGCCATGGGATCTGACATCGTGCCGTTCTTCACCGACGGTGACGATATTGCCGGTGCACTCACCGACCAATCAGCAGAGGAAAGTGATCCGATCTGGCGTATGCCGTTATATGCCCCTTACGAAAGCGACCTCAAGTCCAAATGCGCCGATATGAGCAATATGGGCAGCGGACCGTATGGAGGCGCCATCATCGCGGCCTTATACCTCAAGCACTTCGTCACAAAACCAGAGAAATGGGTACATTTTGACGTCTTCGCCTGGAATTTAAACAACCGTCCGGGACGCCCCCAGGGGGGAGAAGCAATGGCGTTGCGTGCCGTGCTTGCATATCTGACAAAACGCTACGGCAAGTAAATGCTAAAAAACATTGCAGAAAGCCGAATATAAAGGCAGTATTTGAATAATATAGTGGAATAGAGTGGGGTTACGGGATGGAGATTGAACTCGGGGGACATAAGGGGCTGAAACTGTGGATGCAAACCCTGACAGATACGGTCAGAGCCAAAGGCCCGGATTTCACCTCGCGACAACTGGCCCTGTTGCTGAGGATCTACCTTGAACCTCAACCTCATACGGTGCGGGGCCTTGCCGCTACGCTCGGCGTTTCCAAACCTGTCATTACCCGCGCCATTGACACGCTCAGTGCTCAGGGGTTCGTCAAACGGGTCCGGGATGAAGAAGACAAACGCAATGTCCTGATTCAGCGCACCGTCAAAGGCGCCGTCTTCTTAACAGATTTTGCCGAAACCATGGAAAAGGCCCACTTGGAAACCAACAGCTGACCCCTGAATTAGAAACAGGTGCATCGTGATTATTCTATTGAGGAAAACCAAATGACCACATCATCCCTGGACCCGCGGCTGACCCCTGCACGAGCAGACCTTGCCGCGGCGTTTCTCAAGGGGCGCGTGACGGCAAAGCGTTTTTGCGAGGGAACTCGTTACCAACTTATTGATGGCCTGACAAATCTGTACGGTGCGCCTGACGCCAACACACCTCTGCAAACCCAATTGTTATACGGCGAGTATTTTACTGTTTATGACATCAAGGATGGCTGGGCCTGGGGCCAGGCGGAAAAGGACAGCTATGTCGGCTATTGTCGCGCCGACGCCCTTAGCCCCGATCTGCATCCCGGTACCCATTATGTCACCAACCTAAGCAGTCATATCTATTCAGAACCGAACCCGAAAAGCCCCGCCGTAGGGCAGGTCTATATGATGTCCAATGTCGCCGTTATCAATGAAATTCCCCAAAGAGGTTTCGTGCAACTGGCTGATGGAAACTGGATTTTCGCCCCCCATATCAGCAAAGATTATGGTGTAGACCCCTTGTCCGAGGCCCTTAAATTTCTCTATGCCCCCTACCTTTGGGGCGGCAAAAGCAGCATCGGCATTGATTGTTCGGGCCTGATCCAGCTGGCCTTCGCCGCCACCGGGGTGTTTCTGCCCCGCGACAGCGATCTCCAGGCCGAAATGATCGGGACCACACTTGATGACGACGCCGTGCCCCAACGGGGTGATATTGCCTTTTTCCCCGGCCATGTCGGCTTTATGCTGGATGACATGCATCTTCTGCATGCCAACGCCCATCATATGCGGGTTAGCATTGACCCCTTGCGGGACGTGATAGACATCGTCAGTTTTCAAACGGACGAGCCCCCCTTGCGTTTTATCAAACGCCCCGCGGAAGACTAGTCCCGTCACCGTCCCGGTCGTATCCCACAAAAAAGGCTGCTTCTGATACCAGAAACAGCCTTTAAATCATGTTTAAGCCCTGACGTTGCCGCCAGATATATTAATCGACCGTCGCAGGGTCCACCTCAGTCGCATCCACTGTTTCAGCGGCCTCAGCCGGAAGGTCCATCGGAGCATCGCTCAAGGACCGGAGATAAGCTATAGTCGCCGCACGGTCAGCTGTTTTTTTCAGACCCGCGAAACTCATTTTTGTCCCGTCGATAAAATCCTTTGGCTTTTTCAGGAAGGCATCAAGATCTTCATAGGACCAGTCGCCCCCTTTTGCCGTCATGCCACTGGAATAGGCAAAGCCTTCAACAGAACCTTTGGCGCGTCCAACGATGTTCCACAGGTTTGGTCCAACAAGGTTCTTGCCACCATTGTCAACTGTATGACAGGCTTTACACTTCTTGAAGATCTTTTCTCCCTTGTCCACTGATGATACAGCCAGAAGGCTCGCCAGAGTTGGGCCTTGCTCTTCTTCATCGTCATCATCAGACGCCGCCGCAGCCGTTTTCACTTCGATGGGATACGCGTTGGATTCCAGCTCATGATCTTCATAGACAATTTCAGTCAGGCCGCTAATACCGAAAACAACCAAAATGGTCAGCAAAAACGCCATTACAATTTTATTGATCTCAAAGGAATTCACTGTTCTTCCTCGCAGGTTAAATGTCAAAAAACTATCAGAATACTGTACATCAGAAGATTAAACTTCTACCTCAATGACCGCATCCACCCTCTTTGGTCTCTATTTACAGGGGTTTTCCCACGGATACAAGAACTCTTCAACTCATAAACAACAAAAAGCCGCCTTCAAAGGCAAAAAAGTTTGACAGCTCCCCCTGAAATAGAAATACTGCGCCAAATTCATCAAGGGCAGAATAATGCAAAATAAATCAAATTCAGAGAATATTGTTGCTTTCCAGGGCGAGCCAGGCGCCTATTCCAATCTGGCGTGCCGTACGGTCTTTCCTGACATGGACAGCTTGCCCTGCCATACCTTTGAAGATGTTTTTGCCGCGGTCGAAGAAAAGCGCGCCAAATACGCCATGATTCCGATAGAGAATTCTGTCGCCGGTCGGGTGGCCGCGATTCATCATTTGATTCCCCACGCTTCGCTGCACATTATTGGCGAGCATTTTCAACGCATCAACCATCATCTCCTGGCCATCCCCGGGGCCACCATGAACAGCCTGAAATCTGTCCGCAGCCATGAACAGGCCCTCGGCCAATGCCGCAACAATCTTCTTGGCTGGGGACTGGAACCAGACGTTTATTCCGACACGGCCGGCGCCGCCAAGCTGATATCCGAACTTCAGGACCCCAGCATCGGCGCCATCGCGTCGTCTCTCGCCGGTGAAATCTACGGATTGCAAAGCTTGAAAAAAGATATAGAGGACGCGGCCCATAACACTACCCGTTTCGTGGTCTTTTCCCGCGAACCCCTGATCGATCTGCCCAATAAAGGCCTGACCATCACCAGTTTTGTCTTTCAGGTCCGCAACAGCCCGGCATCTCTGTATAAAGTCATGGGCGGCTTCGCCACCAACGGTGTCAATATGACCAAGCTGGAAAGCTATCAGTTAAACGGAGATTTCGTCGCCACCCAGTTTTACGCCGATATCGAAGGTCATCCAGATGATCCAGGCGTGCAGCATGCTTTCGACGAGCTGAAATTTTTCACCAATGAATTCCGTATTCTCGGCAGCTACCCCGCCGCCCAGTATCGCCTGGACCGACGCTAAGTCTTTGGTTTCGCCTGCCCACGGGAGAGGGCAAAAGCGTCGTCTTCAAACCAGTGCGCTGCAAGCTCCGGCCAGCCGCGATCATCCATATCTGTGCGCTCTTTCCAGTTTTCCTTACCGCTCCAACTGGTAATATCAAGAGCGAAAACTGTCGTGCGTTTCAGGTCTTCCGGCCGGATAGGACTATATTCTTTCCCTAAAGCCATGGGTGAAAAATATTTATCAATCAAAGCATATAGCGCCGCCTTCTGTTCGGCTTCTTCGGTCACATGACGGACTTCGCCAAAGGCAACAACGCTCCGGTATTGGGCGGAAAAATGCAGCGCCTGATTAGACGGCAGAAGCTGCCCCATCTCTGACGCGCAAAAGCACATTTTCTCATGTCGTTCCGTGTTGGCGCGACGCCGTCCCACCGTCGAACCATGCATATAGATACAATGCTTCTCCACGTTATAGACGTAGGTCATGGGATGAACAAAAGGCTGGTCATCCCAGCGGCTGTCAAAATGCCCGAGCGGCAGGCGCTGGATCAGATCACTGATCCATGCATCGTCTTGCTTTAATTGTCCCCGCCGTTGCTGTGCCGCCGGGCGGGTAGCCAAGTCATAACCCCGTGCCATAATTCATTCCTTTACACAATATTGTCTTGTTTTCCTTTCCGGAATAACCGATTATTCGGTATTATAAAATATCCACTTATTGATAATTATTATATGACCAGTTTGCACATCACCCTGCGCCGGGACCATACAGAAACCCTGCAAGCCCAATTGATCCGCTACCTGAAACAACACATCAGGCAGCGCCAAATCGCTCAGAACCAACGGCTGCCCTCCAGCCGTGCCCTTGCCCGTGACCTGCAGGTTTCCCGTATTGTCACCCTCGCCGCCTATGAACAATTGATCGCCGAAGGATATCTTATCACCCGCCCGGGCGCAGGCACCTATTGCGCCACCGATATTCCACCGGAAAGTCCCGCCCCCCTCGCCTATCACGGGCCGGACTGGTTCACACCTCCCCCCGCACCGACGACACCGCCCGATGTGGATATTAATTTCATGCTTGGTCGCCCGGCCGGGACCCGGTTTGATGACGCGGCATGGAAACGGGCCTGGCGGCGGGCGCTGGCCCAGCCATTTCACAATCAGCCGCCCCCGCCGGAAGGCATTCTGCCCCTGCGCCAGGCCCTGGCCGATCATATGGCCCGCAGCCGCGGCATTCGCTGCCAGGCGCAAGACATCGTCATCACGACCGGCGCCGCCGATGTGATAAATCTTCTCGCCCGGGTTACGGCCCCTTTTCAGCCCCAGTGCTGCCTTGAAAATCCGGGCTTCATTGCCGCGCATCAGACTTTCACCCGGTACGGCCATGACATCCGCCTTCTGAATATTGACCATGATGGACTTCGGACCGTCGACCTGCCGGAAACACCGGGCCGGGCGAAGGTGCTCTTCTGTACCCCATCCCACCAGTTTCCCGTTGGTTTTCGTTTGTCACTCGACCGGCGTCATCAGGTGATGGACTGGGCGCGCCGTCATGACGCCCTGATACTTGAAGATGATTATGATAGCGAATTTCGCCACGATGTCGCACCTTTACCCCCCCTCAAGGAGCTCGATCAGACCGGACATGTCCTGTATTTCTCCAGCCTGTCCAAAAGCCTGTCGCCGGCCATTCGCATCGGATATATGATTGCGCCAGCCACCATCCGTCAGGCCGTCGCCCGTGAGATTGACCAGAATCACATGCAGCCCACCTGGCTTCTGCAGCAGGCGATGGCCCATTACATCGAAAAAGGGGATCTGGACAAGCACCTCCGGCGCATGCGGCGCCATTACGGAAAGCTGCACAAAACCATGAAAAGTGGTCTTTCTGGCCTGCCAGAGGGTATTAAGATACACGGACTTGATGCGGGATTACATTGTTGCCTGGAACTGCCGGCCCATAATCGCGATCACCTGCATCAGGAGCTGATCCGTCGGGGCGTATACATCACAGGACTGGACCGCTACTATCAGGGTCCCCCGCCCTGGCAGGGCTATGCCCTGGGGTACAGTCATTTAACTTCGGAAGAGATTACCCGCGGCTGCGATGCGCTCTGTCAGGTGCTGAAGATTTTACGCGTCCAGGGCCGTCTGTAGATTGGTTTTGACCTGGTCCGGCAGGCTGATGGCTTTCCGGGCGACCTTGTCAAAATACAGGCCGGTCAGGGTAGTCACCGCGGCGACAACGCCTGTTTCTGCATTGCGCATTTCGTGACGAAACTTGATCGATTTATCGCCGAACTCAACCACCTCGCTGTGAATGGTAATCACATCACCGGCCAGCAGTTCGCTCTTGTATTTTATGGATTGTTCCACCGCAACAACGCCTTTTTTATCTTCCCGCATAGCCTTGCCCTGCAGGCCGGCAGAGGAAAAGAAATTCCAGGTTGCTTCGTCAAATTTACCCACGTAATGCATGACATTCATGTGACCCATATGATCGCAATGCCAGGAATATACCGCGCCCTGATAAGTTTGCCGAGATTTGCTCATGTTGCTATGCCTTCACCCTACGTTTTACAGGAATCCAAATTCGCTCATTCTATGACATAAAAAACAGCCTGCTGCAATCGGCCTTCACCATTTCAGGTGATTATTTCAGCCAGTTTTCCAACAAGTGGCGGGCAATGGCGAGCGTTGGCGGCACACGAAATTCATCGTCACCACCATTGGCCATTTTTGCTTTAAGCTCGTCACGGGAAAACCAGCGGGCATCGCTGAGTTCAGTCTTATCAATCGTAATGTCCTCCGTCAGGGCTTCCGCCATGACCCCGATCATCAGGGTCGACGGAAACGGCCAAGGCTGGCTCTGTACATAAGTCACCTTGCCAATTTTGATACCGGATTCCTCCAAGACCTCTCGCCGTGTGGCTTCTTCAATGCTTTCGCCAGGCTCCATAAACCCTGCAAGCGCTGAATAATTTCCTTCGGGCCAGCCAACGCCCCGGCCCAGAAGACAGTTATCCCCTTTATACACCATCATAATAACCACAGGGTCCGTGCGGGGAAAATGTTCCGCTCCACAATCTTTGTTTTGACATTTACGGACGTAACCGCCGCGTTCAGATATACTTTTTCCTCCGCAAGAGGAACAATAGTGTCGGCGGCCATGCCATTCCAGAAGCATCTTTCCCCGGCCAAGTAGTGACGGTATATCGCTAAAGCCCCCTTGCCCCACCTGTAGGGCAACCGATCTTAAGTCGATGAATTTTTCATGCCCCTGCAAGGTGACATTACCCTTAACCGCCCCGGCAAAAAACGCATTCTGATGATCATCCAGGCCAATAAAAACCCAATCATTTTCCCGCCAGTTTTCCCCAAGAAAGCTGTCAAGTTCATCGGAAAACTTGAAACCGGGATGCAAACCGTCAGAGACATCCATCAACGGACATCCTCCGGCATATATCAGAAAGTGAGTAGATGATTCGCTTAATTGCTGTTTCAGCCACGCCTGGTCTCCGCGCAGGTGATCTGCTGTATCCAGGGGAAAGCCCGTAAAGATACAGGGCGCTGTCTCGCTAGCGCCCATAGCGGCTAAATCAGTCATGGAACGTCTCCAGTTATTCTTATTTTAGTTCTTATTTTTGACGCAGATTGGCATACCCGGCATCTTTTTTCCACAACAATGCACAACAGACTTGATCTTAAGGTCAAAAAAGACCATATAAGCGCTCGAGAGGTTGGCGGACGACTGACCCGCCAATTCGGTCAGGCCCGGAAGGGAGCAGCCGTAACGGGATAGGTCGGGTCGTTCAATCTCTCACTTAAAACTCCCCCCATTTTTTAACTCCCCGCCTTTTTTTAACTCACCTATGGCAAATTCAATCCGGCACATCTATAGTATCTAAAAAACCGTTAGACGATGGATTACAGACTATATGTCAGAGACGCCTTCCAAGATCAAAGATGAGAATTACCGCGTTCTGGCGCGGAAATATCGCCCGACAAATTTTGACGAACTGATCGGCCAGGAAGCCATGGTGCGCACCCTGTCCAACGCCATCGAAACCGGACGACTGGCCCACGCCTTTATTCTGACCGGCGTACGCGGTGTCGGCAAGACCACCACCGCCCGCATTATCGCCAAGGCTCTGAACTGTATCGGCCCCGACGGCAAGGGCGGCCCGACCATTGCCCCCTGCGGTCAGTGCGACAATTGCACCGCCATCGCCGAATCGCGTCATGTGGATGTGATGGAAATGGACGCCGCCAGCCGCACCGGCGTCGATGACATCCGCGAAATCATCGAAGGCGTACGCTATGCCGCCGTCTCCGCCCGTTTCAAGATCTACATCATCGACGAAGTGCACATGCTGTCGCGCAACGCGTTCAATGCGCTGCTGAAAACCCTGGAAGAACCGCCGGAACATGTGAAGTTCATTTTCGCCACCACCGAAATTCGTAAAGTTCCCGTCACCGTGCTCAGCCGCTGTCAGCGCTTTGATCTACGGCGGATTTCCATCGAACAGCTCAACGCCCATTTCAGCAAACTCGCCAAGCTTGAAGGCTGCGAGATCGAAGACAAGGCCCTGAGCATGATCTCCCGCGCCGCCGAAGGATCGGTGCGCGATGGCCTCAGCCTGTTGGATCAGGCCTTCGCCCACGGCGCAGGCGCCGTCAGCGAACAGCAGGTCCGCGACATGCTGGGCCTTGCCGATCGGGCCCAGGTGCTGGATCTCTACAAGGCCATCATGAAGGGGGATACCGCCGACGCCCTCACCCAGTTGCGCCATCAATATGATCACGGCGCAGACCCTGTGGTGGTCTTGAGCGATATGCTGGAACTCACCCACTGGCTGACCCGCCTGAAGGTGGTGCCCGATGCCGGGGAAGACATTGTCACCTCCGAAGCGGAACGTAAAGAAGGCATGGAAATCGCCACCGGCCTCAGCATGCCAATTCTGACCCGGTCATGGCAGATGCTGATGAAGGGACTGGAGGAGGTGCGGATCGCCCCCTCTCCTTTGGCCGCCACAGAAATGGTGCTGGTGCGCATGACCTATGCCGCCAAGCTGCCCACTCCCGGCGACATGGTCAAGAAATTACAGGACAATCCGCAAGGTGGTCCCGGCGGCGCCGTCTCCTCTGGTGGCAACGCAAGTGGCGGAAACGCCCCGGCCGCCCGCGGCGCCGGTCAGATATCCGGATCCGACAATAGCGGTGCGCCAAAAGCCTTTCAGGTGATCCGCAGCAACGGCCAGGCCCGTATTCTGGCCCAGGATTATGTCCCGGCAGAAGTCAACGCCCCGGACGCGGACGTGGTCTATGAACCCAATCCAGAGACTTTCGCCGATCTGGTGGCCCTGTTTGAACGTTACGCCGAAGCCTCGATCGCCTTCCAGCTTAATGACAACATCCATCTGGAAAAATTTGAGCCCGGCATTGTCGTCTTTCGTCAGAAAGACCAGGTGCCGTCCAACCTGATTGGCCGCATGGCGGATCTTTTGAAACAATGGACCGGCAAGAACTGGCTGATTAGCCAGACCACCGAACGTGGCGATGACACGCTTTATGAACAGGAACTGGAAGCCGAACGCCAGTTGCGGCAACGGCTGAGCCAGAACCCGCTGATCAAGGCGGTGCTGGAACAATTCCCCACGGCGCAGATTTCAGACATTCGCAAGAAAGCCGACGAGTTTTTGTTGCTGGACGACGGATCGCATGATTTCGTCAATAGCGACTTTCTGGTGGATGAAGAAGATTTTGGCCTGGAGTAGGCCTTGATTCTCACGCCCACGCCCCATATTACAATTAGACATATATGACGACCTTGGAGTACCCATGAAAAATCTTGGTAAAATGATGAAGCAAGCCCAGGAAATGCAGGGCAAAATGACCGAAATGCAGGAAGCCCTGGAAAAGGCGGAATGCACCGGTCAGTCCGGCGGCGGTCTAGTGACCGTAACCCTGAACGGCAAAGGCAACATGCGCAGCCTTAAAATAGACCCGAGCATCTTTAACGGTGATGATGCGGAAATGGTCGAAGACCTGATCGTGGCGGCCTTTAATGACGCCAAACGCAAGGTAGAGGAACATTCCCAGGCCGAAATGCAGAAAGTTACCGGCGGTCTGCAACTGCCTGAAGGTTTCAACCTGCCGTTCTGATGCGCCTTTACCTCTGACAAAGGGATTATCCCGTGTACCGCAAAGCCTCCTATGGGTCCGAACTTGACCAATTGATTCAGCTGCTCTCGAAACTGCCCGGCCTCGGTCCCCGTTCGGCCCGCCGGGCGGCGCTGCAACTGATCAAGCGCAAGGATTCGATCATGCGCCCTCTCTCCACGGCACTGGCCGAGGTGGCGGAACATGTCAATCCCTGCAGCACCTGCGGCAATCTCGATACCAGTGATCCCTGTCACATCTGTGAAGGCGACCGGCGTGACCGGACCACCATCTGCGTGGTCGAGGATGTCGCCGATCTCTGGGCGCTGGAACGTTCCGGCACTTATCGCGGCCTTTATCATGTCATCGGCGGCACCTTGTCGGCCCTGGACGGCGTGGGCCCGGATGATCTCAATATCTCGCCTCTTATTGAACGGGCCCGGGAAGACCTGGTGACGGAGGTAATCATCGCCACCAACGCCACCGTCGATGGCCAGACCACCGCCCATTATATCACCGACCGTCTAAAGGACAGTTCGGTTACCGTCACCCGCCTCGCCCACGGCGTCCCTGTCGGCGGCGAACTGGATTATCTTGATGACGGCACCCTGACCGCCGCCATGAGCTCTCGACGCCCCTTTTAAAGGAGATATTATGCAGCATAAAGGTTCCTGCCATTGTGGCGTCGTCAGATTCACCGTAGAAGCCCCGACAGACATCATCGCCCGACGCTGCAACTGTTCCATATGTAATATGACGGGCTTCATTCATGTGATTGTGGAAAAGCCGGCCTTCACCCTGATCAACGGCGCTGATAACCTTAACCTCTATACCTTCAACAGCCATACCGCTCAGCACTACTTCTGCAAGACCTGCGGTGTGAAGTCATTCTATATTCCCCGATCACATCCTGATGGCTATAGCATCAATCTGAACTGCCTCGACAAATCGACATTTTCCAGCATTACACTTGAGGATTTTGATGGTCAGAACTGGGAACAGAACGTAAAAGACATCACCTGATTAAAAAACTCATCACATTAGAAAATTCTTCTTCATAAGGTTTTCCAACCAAATTACCTCCTTTCTTCTCATAAACTTGCCAATCGACGCTTGCAGAGGCGGAATTTAATCTGTTTTTAACCAGCAGTGCCTAAAAATACCATTTAATGACACATGGCGGAGTCTATCCGTCTTGTTGGTAATATCCCTATTGGTAATTCAATGAGTATGATGCGTATGTTTATGGTCAAGCCCTCTACATTCTCGACTTTTGCCGGACAGAAATCATCATGCCGCCCGTCGGAGAGAGGTAAATGTTATCTGGATCGTCCGTTTTGACATTTTCCAGTCCATGCCCTGCCCTAATCCATTACGAACCTGTTTACGCCTTAAGCACAGCGCCTGAAAAAATCAGGAATGCCGAGATCAGAAAGAACAAAAAATGAGCCTTTTCGCCAAAAAAATAACATCTCCCAAGGGCTCCGCCCAAAAAGATATTACCACCCTGACAGACCTGTGCCGGGCCATTGCCGCAGGCGATAGCCCGGAAATTCTGGAAACATTCTCCGGTTCATCAGACCTGACGGACCTTGCCCACGCCATTCACGAAATGAGCCGTAACAGCAGCAACCGCGAAATCACCCGTGAAATCATCGCCGCCCGGGAAAACTTCGCCAAACTGAAGGAGGGCGACCTTGAAGTCCGTCACTTCCCTCAGGACCGTGAATCCGAAATCGGTTTGCTGTCGATGGAAGTCAATGCCTTTGCCAATGTGGTCCAGTCTTTCCTCACTGAAATCAACGAAACCATGCGGGCCGTAAGGGACCACAAGTTTTCCCGCCGCATTCAGCCGGACGGACTCAGCGGGGAACTTCTGAGCTACAGTGAGTCCATCAATCACGTCATCGACCAAATCCAGGAAAACGACGCCACCCTGAAAAACATGACGACAAAATTCATTCATAATGTGGAAGAAATGATCTCTTCTGCCGCCGATCTGGCGCCGAAAGCCTCCGCCATGTCCGGCAATGCCAAAAGCACCAAGGATTCTTGCGATTTTGCCGTCCGTTCCGCAACCGAAACCAAGATGAATGTTCATACGGTCGCCAGCGCCGCCGAAGAATTGAGCAGTTCCATCGGAGAGATTTCCCATCAGGTCGAACGTTCCTCCGCCCTGGTCACTGAAACCGTGCAGGATGTGGGCAAGACCAATGACGCCATCGGCGAATTATCGACTGAAGTCGAGGAAATCAGCGGCGTGCTCAATATCATTACCGAGATTTCCGGCCAGACAAACCTTCTGGCGCTCAACGCCACCATCGAAGCCGCCCGCGCCGGGGAAGCCGGCAAAGGCTTTGCCGTGGTCGCCAATGAAGTAAAAAGCCTGGCCCAGAAAACCGCCGAAGCCACCGACAAGATCACCACGCAATTGCAGAAGATCCAGTCCGTGACCAAATACGCCATTGGCACCGTTGCCCATATTGGAGAGAAAATCAACGAGGTGAAAACCATCTCTGTCAGCATCAATGATTCCATGGGTGAACAATCCGCGGCCACCAGTGAAATCAGCCGCAGCGCCCAGATGGCCGCCACCAGCACCGAAGAGGCCAACAAGCGCATCGAAGATGTTAACAGCGGCGCGGACGAGACCGGCAATGCTGCTTTGGAAATGCTGAAAACCGTATCCGCCATCAATGACCGCGGCGCGGCGTTACAGGCGGACCTGAACGCCTTCTCCGCTAAAATCAACTAACAACACGCCTCCTATCATCACAGAAAAGCCCTGCCCCGGAAACGCGGCGGGGCTTTTTTGCACCTTGTGGCATCGAAATTGAAACTGACTAAACGATACTGCGCTTTCATGCCAGCAGTCTATTCCACACTCAACTTCCCCTGAACCGGCTCCAACGCCTCGGCGGGGCTTTCGGCTTCTTCCAGCTGCAGACCCTCGATCTTCTCGCCGCGGCTCATCACCTTGCGGGCCGAGGTTTCAATCAAGCCGATGTCTTTTTCCGCCTGATGGAAATGAACGCGCAGCTTTCCAACCCGGTCATCAAGACGGCCAACATCCTCCATCAGCACGCCCACCTCTTTCTGAATCACCCCGGCCTGTTCGCGCATGCGGGCGTCTTTGAGGACCGCCCGCACCGTGTTCAGGGTCGCCATCAGGGTCGTCGGACTGACGATCCACACCTTGGCGCGGTAGGATTTCTCGACCACATCGGGGAAGCTCGCGTGCAGTTCCGCATAGACCGCTTCGCTGGGCAGGAACATCAGCGCCGATTCCGCTGTCTCACCAGGAATGATATATTTATCGGAAATATCCTTCACGTGTTTCAGGATATCGGCGCGGAAACGGGCAGCGGCGAGTTTGAACTGCCCGTCATCCTCGGCATTGCGCAGCGCATGATAGCTTTCCAGCGGAAATTTGGCGTCAACCACGATGGATCCCGGCGGATTGGGCAGCTTGATCAGGCAGTCGGCGCGACGACCATTGCCCATCGGGGCCTGAAACCCATACGCGCTCGGCGGCAAAATCTGGGAGACCAGATCATTAAGCTGAATTTCGCCAAAGGCGCCACGGGCCTGTTTATTGGACAGGATATCCTGCAGCCCCATCATCTGGCCACTGAGTTCGGTGATATTCTTCTGGGCCACATCGATCACCGCCAGACGGCTTTTCAGATCGCCGAGGGAAGCCGTGGTGTCCTTGGTGTTTTTTTCCAGACTGTCGCCCATGCGCTGACTGACCTTGTCAAGCCGTTCAGCAAGCGTCCGGTTCATCTCTTCCCGGTCCTTGCCCGCCTGTTCCGACATCTGGCGCAGGCGGCCTTCCAATGACGCTGTGAGCTGGACCAGCTGCTGCATCTGGGCCATTTGCCCGGTTTTGTTTTCTTCGATCCGCGCCGACATATCCTGATTATGCCGCCCCAGGCGCCGCACTATCGCGAAGATGAACAGGCTTACGCCCACAAAAGCGATAATAACGCCGCCAATGAGCCACAATGTGGTCTGATCCATGAAAGATACCCTCTTTTGCCTTATTTTATGCCACTGTCCGTAATTTTTCCCCGGCAAAACCTTGACGGGGCCACCGTATCATATTACCTACAAAACAAAAGCACAAAGGATTGATCAGGATAATATGGCCATACGACCAATAGTAACCGTGCCGGACCCCCGGCTGAAACTCATCTCCAAACCAGTGGAGAGGGTTGATGACGCCTTGCGGGCGCTGATGGACGATATGCTGGAAACCATGTATGCCGCCCCCGGTATTGGCCTTGCCGCTATTCAGGTGGGGGAACCGATCCGCGTGCTGGTCATGGATCTCGCCGGTGAAGACGAAGACCCGGCCCCCAGATATTACGTCAATCCCGAGATCACCTGGACCTCGGAAGACATGGCCGTCTATAATGAAGGCTGCCTCAGCATCCCGGAGCAATATGCCGATATCGAACGCCCGGCGGAATGTAAAGTCACCTATCTTGACTATGACGGGGCAGAACAGAATATGCACGCCACCGGCCTGCTCGCCACCTGTATCCAGCATGAAATGGATCATCTGAACGGCATTACCTTTATCGATTATCTTTCCAGCGTGAAACGTAATATAATCGTGCGCAAGGTCAAGAAACTGGAAAAGGCCGGGTAACCGACCGCGTTAAGTAAAAAAGGACCGCCTTTTGACATCACCTTTACGGCTGGCCTTTATGGGCACCCCGGATTTCTCCGTCGATATTCTGCAGGCCCTGGTCGACAGCGGCCATCAGGTGGTCGCGGTCTATTGTCAGCCGCCCAGCCGGTCCGGACGCGGCAAAAAAGAACGCCCCTCCCCCGTTCAGGCCCGCGCCGAAGCGTTGGGCCTGCCGGTCCATTACCCCAAAAGCCTGAAACCGGAAGAAGAGCAGCAGCGTTTCGCTGCCCTTGATCTGGATGCCGCCGTGGTGGTGGCTTACGGCCTGTTGCTGCCCAAGGCGATCCTGGACGCCCCGAAGTATGGGTGTCTGAATATTCATGCCTCCCTGTTGCCGCGCTGGCGCGGGGCGGCGCCAATCCACCGGGCGATCATGGCCGGGGACAAAGAGACCGGCGTCGATATCATGGTGATGGAAGAAGGTCTCGACACGGGGCCCGTGGTGCTGGAACGTAAACTCGCCATCACAAAAAACGACACCACCGGCAGCCTGCATGACAAGCTGAAAACCCTCGGGGCGGAGACCATTATTCCTGCGCTGGAAGGCTATGTCGCCGGCACTATGATCCCGCGTCCGCAGCCGGAAGACGGTATATGTTACGCCCATAAGATCGATAAACAGGAAGCGGCCCTTGACTGGCGGCGCCCGGCGGAGGATTTGCGCAACCATATTCACGGACTAAGCCCCTTCCCCGGCGCTTACAGTCTGACGGGCGAGGTTCGGCTGAAGATACTGGAGGCCGAGGTCGTGCCCGGCAAAGGACAGCCCGGCGAACTGATCGCCCTGCCGCTAACCATCGCCTGCGGCAATGGGATGGCCCTGAAAATCCACCGCGCCCAACGCGCCGGCAAAGGACCGATGACCGCCGAAGAATTGCAGCGCGGTCTGCAACTGCCCCTGGGGACCCTCATGTCATGAATATTTCAGACGCCCCTGTCTACCGCTATAAACTTACCCTGGAATTTTTTGGCACCGGCCTTGTCGGCTGGCAGAAACAGAATGTCGGCCGTTCTGTTCAGGGCATCCTCGCCGAGGCCGCCAAGAAATTCTGCCATCATGACGTCACGTTCCATGCCGCCGGGCGCACCGACGCCGGAGTACACGCCCTCGGCATGGTCTGCCATGTGGATCTGCCGCAGGAATATCCGGCCTATAAAGTGATGGATGCGCTCAATTACCATCTGAAATGGCAGCCTGTTTCCGTACTGGCCTCGACCCGGGTGTCAGAAGAATTTCAGGCGCGTTTTTCCGCCACCAAACGCCACTATCGCTATCATATCATCAACCGCCGTGCGCCGCTAACCTTTCAAACAGACCGCGCCTGGCATGTAAAGTTCCCCCTGGATGCGGACCTGATGCATGAGGCCGCGCAACTGCTGGTCGGACATCATGACTTCACCACCTTCCGCAGTGTCGAATGCCAGTCACAGTCGCCGATAAAGACCCTGGACCAGCTGGATGTCTGGCGTGAAGGCGAGAATATCTATATCGACACCTCGGCCCGCTCCTTCCTGCATCATCAAGTGCGCTCCATGGTCGGCTCACTTTATTATGTCGGACGCGGCAAATGGACAAAGCGGCAATTGCAGCAGTCATTGGAAGCCTGCAACCGTACGGCGCTGGCCCACAACGCCCCGCCGGACGGTCTGTATTTTGTCAGCGTGGATTACCCGGAAGATTTTGAGATCGAAGAATAGCGGTCGTGGTGAAGAGGTAACCCCTCATACAAACCGGATCAGCAACTGCATTACGGTCAGACTAAACAGGCTTTCGAACGCCGTGACGCCAATGGCAAGCCAGGTGCTGATCTTCAACGCCTGCTTGAACATAAACCAGGCAACAAACAGTTCCAGATAAATTGCCGCCGCGGCGATAATCATCCCGCCAACCTGCACAGAAACGATGTCCTTCGTCAACAACAGCGACAACGGCAAAATGATGTAATTCAAGAGCGCCCAAAGCCAGTTATAGGCGACAATCATCGCCGCGTAATTGGCTTCAATTCGCAAAAACCGCGTGAAAAAAATCATCACAATCGCCACCAGAGGCAACTGCAGGAGATAGTTCAGAAAATGCGCCATCAGCGACACCTGATGGCCCTGCTCTACCGCAGGCTCAAAGTTTATCTGCAGGCTGAGAAAGAAAATTGGCGCCACAACCGGGATCGCCCAGAAAGATTTCCAGAAGCCTTCCGCAGACGTGTCGAAATAATCCATCGCCCGCGGGTTCAACCTGACCAACTGCCAGGCCCCGGCCAGTGACTGGCCGATATAACTGATCAGATTTTGTTTTTCTGGCGGCGTCTGTGGTCCCTCGTCGGACATAGATTATTCCTTAAAAAAATCACCGAGAATTTCCCGGTATATTTTCGTCAGCAGTTCCAGATCATGGAGACTGACACATTCGTCTACTTTATGCATGGTCTTATTGACCAGCCCGAATTCGGAAACCGGGCAGTGGTTCTTGATAAAGCGGGCATCAGAGGTCCCGCCCGTGGTGCTGAGTTCCACCGTCTCGCCGGTGACCTTGCGCACCGCATCACTGATCAGGGTGCTTAAGGGGCCGGGCGGGGTAAGGAAAGCATCACCGGAGGCCTTCATCTCAAGCCGGTACGTCCCGCCCACGCTGTCACACACGGCGCGGATCCAGTCCTGCAGTCCCTGATCGGTTTGCAGATTATTAAAGCGGATATTGAATTTCGCCACCGCCTCTGCCGGAATGACATTGCTCGCCGTATTGCCCACATCAATCGTCACCACTTCCAGATTGGAAGGCTGAAAATGTTCTGTGCCCTCATCCAGTGTATGCGATTGCAGAATATCCAGCATCTTTACCAGACGCGGAATTGGGTTATCCGCCAGATGGGGATAAGCCACATGGCCCTGGGTGCCAACCACCGTCAACGTGGTGTTGAGGCTGCCGCGGCGGCCGATCTTGGCCATATCGCCGATCTTGCCGGGATTGGTCGGCTCTCCCACCAGACAATAGTCGAGCTTCTCGCCGTTTTCTTCCAGCCATTTGAGCATCTTGATGGTGCCATTGACCGCCGGGCCTTCTTCATCGCCAGTGATCAGGAAACTGATCGAGCCTTTGATCTCGCGGTGACCTTCAAGGAAATCCGACACCGCTGCAACAAAAGCGGCGATGGCGCCTTTCATATCCGACGCGCCACGACCATAAAGAATACCATCTTTGATCTCGCCGGCGAAAGGGTCCGACTGCCAGCCATCCTTGCTGCCGACCGGCACCACATCGGTGTGACCGGCAAAGCAGAAATTGGGGGCGGTATCGCCACCAAAGCGCGCATAGAGATTATCCACATCATCTGCGCCCTCTTCCGAGAACGGCAAACGGGTACAGACAAAGCCCAGACCTTCCAGCGCCGACTGCAATACATCCAGAGCCCCCGCATCCAGCGGCGTAATGCTCGGGCAGCGGATCAAATCCTGGGTGAATTTTACCGGGTCAATTTTCATCAGGCTCTCAGCAGATCATTGATGGAGGTTTTCGAACGGGTGCGCTCATCAACACGCTTGACGATCACGGCGGCATAAAGCCCTGGTCCCGGCGTCCCGTCCGGCAGCGGCTTGCCTGGCAGGTTGCCCGGCACGACCACGGAATAGGCCGGTACGCGGCCCATGAAGATTTCGCCGGTCTCCCGGTCAATGATCTTGGTCGAGGCCCCGATATAAACGCCCATGCTGAGCACCGCGCCTTGCTCGATAATCACGCCTTCCGCCACTTCGGAGCGGGCGCCGATAAAGCAGTTGTCTTCGATGATCACCGGACCGGCCTGCAGCGGCTCCAGAACACCGCCGATGCCGACACCACCCGACAGATGGACGTCCTTGCCGATCTGGGCGCAGGAGCCAACCGTTGTCCAGGTATCAACCATGGTCCCGGTGTCCACATAGGCGCCCAGATTGACGAAGGACGGCATCAAAACCGTACCCGGCGCAATATAGGCCGAACGGCGCACAATGGCGTTGGGCACGGCGCGGAAGCCGGCTTGATCGAACTCTGTCTGGCCCCAGCCTTCGAATTTGGACGGCACCTTGTCGTACCAGTTGGTATTCTCTCCCGGGCCACCTTTGATGATCGCCATATCATTAAGACGGAAAGACAGCAGTACCGCCTTCTTCAGCCATTGATGCACCACCCATTCGCCAGTCTCCTTTGAGGCGACGCGGGCCTTGCCGCAATCAAGCAGATTAAGAGCGTGCGTGACGGCGTCACGGACTTCGCCGGTGGTTGCGGCGGAGATGGTGTCCCGGTTTTCCCAGGCGCTGTCAATGGTGGCTTGTAATGACATGTCGGTCATAAAAAATTCCCTAAAGTATAATATGTGGCTTACTCAGCAGCACAATAGTGATTAGCCGCAAACTGTCAATAACTCTAAGGCCGACACGGCGCAGTTTTTAAGCCTGCCCGGTCAGCTGCTCCAACCACGCGGTCAGGTCGTTCACGGTATAATCAATATGATCCGCCTCATGACCGCGCGCAGACCACTCTTCCGCCGTTGGCAACCAGACGGTTTTCATGCCCATACGGCTCGCCGGTATCAGATTCTGCGCCATATCCTCGACCATCACGGCATCCTGCGGAGCAACACCCGTGGTCTCAATCATTTTTTGATAACTGGCGGCTGCGGGCTTGGGCAGATAATCGGCATTTTCAATGGCGAAAATGTCATCAAACATATTGCTCAGACCGATGTGCTCCAGAACCCGTTCCGCATAAGGAACCGACCCATTGGTATAAATAATCATCCGCCCGTGCAGTTTTCCAAGCACCGTCTTCAGAGCCGGGTCCGGCGCAAGAAATGAAAAATCAATATCATGAACATATTCCAGGAATTCGTCAGGTTGCACGTCATGTTCAACCATCAATCCCCTCAATGTCGTCCCATAGGCGTGGAAAAATTTCTTTTGCCGCGCCTTGGCCTGCTCCAAAGGCAGATCGTAACGGTCTGCAATAAAATACCCCATACGGTCACTGATTTGCGCAAACAGGTTATTATCCGAAGGATAGAGGGTATTGTCCAAATCAAAAACCCAGTGTTTGACCTGTTTATTGTCCAAATTCATAATTTTACTGCCTTCATACTCATCGTCATCGATTCAAAAGAAATAATACACCAGGTAAACTTCTTGTTAAGCCTCCTCCGCTACCATAGCGATATCGGAAAATGTTTAAATTGAGTATCACCCCTATGGAAACAAATATCGCACGTGTTTTGCTAAATACCAAACCGGATGATAAAAAAGATTCAAAAACACCCCTTCCCCTTGGGAAGTTTGATCCTGCGATTACAATTGACCTTTTCCCTGGGCCAGCTCTTCTGGTTGATGGCCAGCTTAATATTATCCATCATAATGTTTATGCGCTGCACTTGCTGCCACCCCTGCATAATCGGGACACATTCCTCAAAAGCATGGTATCCCGCTGCCTGACAAACAATTGCCCTGATGCCCAGAAAACAACCATCAAGGACAACAATGGTCTGCGTCATTACGACCTTACTGCCCTGCCGATCCAGCGGGAGAACAAGGAAGACATCCCTCTGGTTTTTCTCTTTGGCCGGGAAACCACCATTGAACATAACCTGACCACTGCACTGGTCGATTCGCGGCAGATGTTCAAGGATCTGGTCAGTTGTTCAACCGATTTCGCCTGGGAAACGGACACCCGCGGCAATTTCATCTATGTCTCCCCCAAAGGCATACTCGGGTATACCGCTTACGAGTTAAACGGCAAGAATTCCCAGGAAATGATTATCGGCGCTGGTGACCGCAACCCGTTTGATACACTCGACAAGATCACAGAAATGGAGCTCTGGCTCAATCGCGCAGATGGATCCATGGCCTGTTTGCTGGTTTCTGCAGTTCCTGTACTGGATGCCAAAGCCAAATGGAAAGGCGCCCGCGGTGTTTGTCGTGACATCACCCATATCCGGGAGAGGGAAGCTTCCCTGCGCCGCGCCAATAAACAAGAACATGTCCTCAGCAGCATTATCGCAACAATCCGAAACATGCAAACGCCTACAAAAATGTTCGAGGGCGCCGTCAAGGCGACCATGGAAGGCATCAAGACCGATTTTTGCTGCATTCTTCAAAAGGTGCCCTGCTCTCAAAAAGGCTTCACGGCAGAGATTCAGCACCAGCGGGGCATATCCCTGACGGAAGATGTGATTGCCAACCTCTGCCAGAAAGCTCTGGAGGTCTGGCAGAACGAAGCCATACCGCAAGAACGTATTCAAACACTCGTCTTTGGTGACCATCAGATCCTGATGGGGGTAACCAACCACCATACCCAAGACAATGGCGCCATATTCCTGGTTCGGAGCGGCGAAACCCTCTGGCATGAAGATGACATTCATCTGTTCCGTGGCATCACTTCTCATCTGGGCATCGCCATCGAACAGGTCCTGACCTATGCGGAACTGGAACGGCGCGCCTATACTGACGAACTGACAGGCCTTCTCAATCGCCGGGCTTTTCGGGACCATGTAAACAAGCGGCTTAAAAATCAGAAAAGAAGCCTCAAATCCAGCGCCATGGTATACATCGACCTGGACAATTTCAAACTTGTCAATGACACGAAGGGTCATGTTTTCGGCGACAAAATTCTTCAGGATCTCTCCAGATTGTTGCAAGACAACCTCCGGGTAGGTGACTATACCGCCCGTTTTGGCGGAGATGAATTCGCCATCTGGCTAGACGAAATCGACAAGGAAGAAGCCATCATCAAAGCCGAAAACCTCGTCAGGATCGCAACGAAACTCAATCAAAATGCCTGCCTGGATGGGCCACAGCTGTCCCTGTCCATTGGTCTGGCGATGAGCCTGCCGGAAAATCCAGCGACGCTGGATCAATTGATGGATCAGGCGGACCAGGCACTGTATCGCGCCAAAGGAACAGGGAAGAACACCTCTGTACTTTTTGAACCGGATATTATGGGTCCAAACAACGACAAGGGGGATCAGGATGCTTAAGAATATACTCCAGAAAATCACTGGCGGGGACAAGACATATTCCTATGAGGAAGCCAAAACTGCCCTGAAAAAACAAAATCGGCGCGATAAGACCATACTGGCGTCTCATGCCGAAACCAAGCCTGAGATCCTCTATTATCTGGCGACGGATGAATCCCCGGAAGTCCGGCGGGAAATCGCCATCAATCAAAACACTCCCCACCAGGCCAACGATCTTCTGGTGAAGGATGAAGATACCGAGGTGCGGCAGGAACTGGCGCGCAAAATCGCCCGCATGCTGCCGGACCTGACTGACGACGAGGTCAGTAAAGTCCGGGAAAGCGCCCTTGAAATACTCGAAACCCTGGCCAACGATCAATTGCCGCAAGTCCGGAAAATAGTCTCGGAAGAACTGAAAACCTTTGATTGCGTTCCAAAGCAGATCATTCGGAAACTGGCCGACGATGATCATCTGGAGGTCTGCGCTCCGGTTCTCGAATATTCGCCGCTGCTCAGCACAGAAGACCTGAAGGAAATCATCGCGGCCACCACCGTCAGTGGTGCGATCAAAGCCATTGCCCAGAGAGACCAGGTCAACGAGGAAGTCTCTGAAGCAGTGACGGCCTCACTCGACATTCCCGCGGTCGCCGCCCTTCTCGCCAATAAAAACGCCCAAATCAGGGAAAGTACGCTCGACAAAATCATTAGCCAGGCCAATGAGATGGAGGAATTACACCGCCCTCTGGCCGAACGCCCGAATTTGTCGCTGCGCGCCATCAAACGCATTGCCGGCTTTGTCGCCTCTTCCCTGGTCAACCGCATGATCAGCGCCCATGATCTTGACGAGAGCATTGCCACGGAACTCCTCAAACAGGTGCGCGAACGCATTCAGGAAACCACAGGCGATGAAGATGACGCCGAATCCCTCGCCAGTCAGGCGGCGCAATTCCATGCCAAGGGACTCCTCGACGACGCCTTTATCGAAAACACCATCAAGAACCGCCAACGGGAGCTTTTGTTCCATTGTCTGGCGCAGCTGGCGGAAATGCCTCTGACCTCTATTCGCAAAATCCTCACCAGCAAAAAAGCCCGCCGAGTGGTTGCCCTGGCCTGGCGCGCCGAACTCAACATGCGCACCGCAATCAAACTTCAGCTGGAAATCGCCTGCATCCCGAGCAGCCAGGTGATCAATGCCAAGGAAGGGGTGCAATACCCCTTGTCACGGGCGGAAATGGAGTATGATCTGGCGCTTTACGACGGCGGCACCTGAACCGATAAAAAAGGGCGCATTCCATCACCAGAACACGCCCTTGTTTTTTCGACTGAGATGTCTCTACTTATGGATCAATGTCCCGACCCCATGTTCGGTGAACAGTTCCAGCAACAAGGCGTGTTCGACCCGGCCATCAATGATGACCGACCCCTTGACGCCCTTTTCCACCGCATGCAGGCAAGTATCCACTTTCGGGATCATCCCGCCAAGAATGGTGCCATCGGCAATCAATGCATGGGTTTTTTCTTCCGTCAGGTCCGGCAGCAGTATCTTGTCCTTATCCAGCACCCCTGCGACGTCAGTCAACAGAAGTAGACGTTCCGCCACCAAGGAGCCAGCGATTGCGCCCGCCATGGTATCGGCATTTATGTTATAGGTTTCCCCCGTCTCGCCAAGGCCGATCGGCGCGATCACCGGAATAATGTTGGTATTCTGGAACATCTTCAGGAAATCGCCGTTGACCTCTTTCGGGTAGCCGACAAAACCCAGATCGAGAATCTGTTCGATCTGGGAATCCGGGTCTTTCTTGGTCCGGCGCAATGGTTCCGCCACCACAAGGTTGTTATCCTTGCCGCTCAGGCCGATGGCGTGCCCTCCCACCCGGTTAATCGCCCCGACAATGGATTTATTGATGCTGCCGGACAGGACCATTTCCACGACTTCAACAGTCGCCTTGTCGGTAACTCTCAAGCCGTCAATGAAGGAACTCTCGATCTTCAGACGGTCCAGCATACGGCCAATCTGCGGGCCGCCACCATGGACCACGATCGGATTCATGCCGACCTGTTTCATCAGCACCACATCATGGGCGAAACTTAGGGCCAGATCCTCATCCCCCATGGCATGTCCGCCATATTTGATGACAATGGTCTTGCCGCTGTAACGGCGCATATACGGCAGCGCCTCAGACAGAATGCTGGCTTTTTTTATCCAGCTCGCCTTTTTCTTTTCTTTTGCTGAGAGAACAGCGTCCGTCATGATAACTCTCCCTGTAGGCATGGGTCCCAATAGTTTCCCTTCACGGCGTTATCCTCCATATACCATATCGGCAATGGTGGCCCGCAATTCGGCGATACCATCTCCCTTGGTGGAACTGGTCAACAGAACTTCCGGGTGAGCGGCGACATTCTTACGGACATCCGCCTGGGTTTTGGCGACCACCTTTTCCTGTTCTGCTTTTTTGATCTTGTCCATCTTGGTCAGGACGATCTGATAGGATACCGCACATTCATCCATCATGGTCATGATTTCGCGGTCACTATCCTTGATGCCGTGACGGCTGTCCACCAGCACAAAGGCGCGCCGCAGATTGGGACGTCCCCGCAGGTAGCTCTTCAGCAATTTTGTCCATTCCTTGACCAGAGAGCGCGACACTTTGGCATAGCCATACCCCGGAAGGTCCGACAGATAAAGTCCGTCTTCGTCCTTTGCGCCAATCTCGAAGAAGTTGACTTCCTGGGTCCGACCGGGGGTATTGGAGGTCCGCGCAAGGCCGTTCTGCCCGACCAGAGCGTTCAGCAGGCTGGATTTTCCTACATTGGAGCGGCCGGCGAAGGATACCTCGACCCGGTCGGCCGGCGGCAAATGCTTCAACGCCACAACACCGAGCATAAATTCGGCCCGCTTGGCGAACAACAGACGCCCGCGCTCAAGGCGTTGCGCCTCAAGCTCGGCCTGCTGTTCCAGATTTGGTTCTTCCAATGACACGATCCTTACGCCTTCTTGTCGGCGGTCGGCACCGGATCAGCCCGGCGCATCAATACCCACTGCTGCAGGATGCCGAGGATGTTACTACACGTCCAGTAAATCACCAAACCAACAGAGAATTGTGACAACATGAAGGTGAAGACAATCGGCATAAACAGCATAATCTTGCGCTGCATCGGATCACCGGAGGATGGCGTCATCTGCATCTGCAACCACATGGTAAAGCCCATGACCACCGGCAAGATCCCCAGCGCCAGAAAGCCCGTAGGTTCCCAAGGGATCAGACCAAACAGGTTGGTGACCAGCATGGTATCCGGCGCGGACAGATCCTTGATCCAGCCAAAGAAGGGCGCATGACGCATATCAATCGTCACATAAAGCACTTTATAGAGCGCAAAGAAAACCGGGAATTGCAGGAACATGGGCAGACAGCCGGAAACCGGATTGACCTTTTCCTTTTTGTAAAGCTCCATCGTGGCCTGCTGCATCTTGGCCTTGTCATCGCCGTATTTCTCTTTCAGGGCCTGCATCTTGGGCTGCAAGACTTTCATCTTGTTCATGGACTTGTAGCCTTTGTTAGCAATCGGGAACAGCGCCAGTTTCACCAGCGCCGTCAGCAACAGGATCGCAACCCCGAAGTTGCCCGCCAAACCATAGAGGATCTCCAGAAGATAGAAAATCGGTTTGGTCAGGAAGTAGAACATGCCCCAGTCAATCGCGTAATTGAGCATTTTGACATTTTCGATGTCGGTATAATAATCCAGCAATGAAACTTCTTTCGCCCCGGCAAACAGCCGTGACGTCTCGACATAGCTTTCACCGGCGGGCAAAACCGTCCAGTTATGGAAATAATTGGCATAGAAGTTTTCCGACGTCTCATTGCCCCGACGATAAACCTCAACATTAAAATCCTTTTTCGCATCCGGAATCAGGGCCACCAACCAGTATTTATCGGTGATGCCCACCCAGCCGCCATCGGTGCCGCTGGCCGTAATTTTATCTTTCGGTCCCATGTCTTCCAGGTCACCGTAAGAATATTCCTCAATCCCTTCATCCAAAGACCACATTGGTCCTTCATGAAGGATATAAAGCGCCTGTCCTTCCGGACGGCCTTTACGGACAACACGACCGTATTGCGCCACCTTAACCGCGCTATCAGAACTGTTGGTAACTTTTTGGCTTACCCCAAACATGTAATTTTCATCAAGGGTGATGGTCCGGGTAAACAAAAGGCCTTCGCCATTATCCCACGACAAGGTTACCGCACCGCCGGCTTCCAGCGTATCCTGATCCGCCGCCCATACGGTATCCGCTGTTGGCGCCTTGCTGCCCTCAACGCCCCAGTTCAAATCAACGAAATAGGCTTTCTTACTGCCTTCCGGGCTCAAAAGCGCAACATCCTCGGCACCTTCTTCCAGGGAAACTTTATAATCAGCCAGCGTCAGGTCATCCAGTCGGCCGCCTTTCAGGGCGATAGAGCCGTGGAGGCGCGGGCTTTTGATCAGGACCTTATCACGGTTGCTGATCAGTTCTTCACGCGTGGCGGAGATTTGCATATCGCCGTCTGCCGAAGGATTGGCCAGATTACCCGGGGCCGCATCACCAGAGTTCAAGTCAGGAAGTTCGTCACCTTTTTGAGCGGCTTCCACTTTTTGCTGCTCAAGCCGTGCTTGTTCCAGGGCCTCCTGACGCGGGGCGTCATAGAAATAGGTATAGCCCAGCAAAATCACCAAGGTCAGACCAATAGCGATCATAAAATTACGGTTGTCTTCCATCGACTTCTTCTCTAGTTACTTTTTTTGGCCCACCGAATGATCGGCTTTGCCGTTACAACATTTTCTTTTTCCGGAAATATCTCCAGAATTATCCACCCGATCCGGTACAGGATCATATCCTTCGCCTCCCCAGGGATGACAGCGGCCAATGCGCCGCAACGCCAGCCAGGTCCCCTTGAAAGGCCCAAACCGGTCGATCGCCTGATAGGCATAGTCCGAACAGGTCGGCAGATATCGACAGTTTTTACCCAGCAACGGCGAGACTGTATATCTATAGACTGTGATCATGCCTTTCAAGAGCCAGATGACCAGTTTCACCTATGCGTCCCCCTTCTCTGCCTTAAGATCAGGTTTTTCGCGTCTTTTCAGAGACTTGCGACCTGTGGAATTGCGCACTTTATCAGGATCACGGGGTTCATGCAGTCGTCGAACACACCACCGCAGGTCGCGAATCAGCTGATCATAGGGCACATCCACCGTCGCAGTCCGCGCAATCAGGACATAATCCGTGCCCGCCCGACCCTGCTCCGGCAGCACCGCGCGCGCCACTTCCCGCAAGCGCCGCTTGGCCCGTACCCGAGCCACAGCATTGCCGACTTTCTTACTGGCGGTATAGCCCACCCTGATATCTGTGGTATGTGCCGCCGCCTGGTCTGGTCTGGGCGCCATCTGCACAATCAAGCTGCCCGACACCCATTTGACCTGGGTGGCCGCCACCCGTAAGAAATCGGGTCGTTTTTTCAAGACTGAAAGGCTTAAAGCCGCCTGGGACATTCCTGTCTCCCAAAAAAACAAAACCGGCCTCTGAGATACAGGGCCGGTTTGTATAAAGTGTTTAACCCTGGTTACGGGGTTTATGCAGAAAGACGTTTCCGTCCTTTTGCACGACGTGCTGACAGAACCCGACGACCACCTACTGTGGCAGACCGTGACCGGAAACCGTGCCGACGTTTGCGAACCAGAACACTTGGCTGAAATGTACGTTTCACTGAACTACTCCATTTGCCGCTGTTTATAATTTATGCATTGCATAAACGCGATACCCGCCAAATCATCATAACTTGACGCTCAATTTCAAAACGGGTGTATATAACCATTCCCATGGTAAGTCAATCGACAAACCCACCCAGGCATGAGTTTTTTAACGATGGCTGTTTTCCGCTGGTTTGACAGCTGACCGCCCCCCGCTGCGTTTATTGATCAAAACGTCAAAAAATTAATTCCCCTTTTAACACAAAAGGCGATAAAGTGAAGTCAGTAAACCACTTTACATCTCTCTACCGCAAAAGGGGACCCTCAGCATTTATGGTTGAGAAGTTAAAAAAACTGTCGATAAAATCAAATTTGTCTGTGCGCCTCTTGCTGCTGACATTTTCCTTTGTCTTGCTTGCTGAAATCTTGATTTATGTGCCTTCCATTGCCAATTACCGCAAATCCTGGCTGGAAGAACGCCTGTCAGCGGCCAATATTGCGATTCTCGCGATTGAGGCCGCGCCGGACAACATGATCAATGAAATGATGACCAAAAAACTTCTGACACATGCCGGGGTTGACGCCATCGTGTTGAAACAAAAAGATAAAAGTCAGCTTGTTCTTAACACAGACCAACCTCTGGAGATCAAGGCCCGCTATGACCTGCGGGATGCGTCTTACTGGACCTTGGTAATTGATGCCATGAAAACCATGTTTCACGTTCACCCCCATAACAGCATGATCCAGGTCACCGGTTCGACTGACTTCACCCAGCCTGCCCAGGACAATTCCTATCTCCAGATCATCTTTCATGAAGACCTGTTGTGTGAAGACATGTACGCCTTTTCCTATAATGTCATGATCCTGTCGATCATCATTTCTCTCATCACCGCAGGATTGGTATATTACAGCCTGTCCTGCCTGCTGATTCGCCCGGTGCGTCGTCTGACCAACAGCGTCATGTCCTTCCGCGCCGCGCCGGAAAAAGCCACCGATGACCTTACCTCCGATGGCCGTAGCGACGAAATCGGCATCGTAATGAATGAAGTCGGTGCCATGCAAACCGAGATTCGCCGGGCCCTGACCCAAAAGAAACATCTGGCCCAACTGGGGGAAAGCGTCAGCAAGATCAATCATGACCTGCGCAACATCTTGTCCAGCGCGCAGATGGTGTCCGATCACCTGACCACCATCGACAACCCTACTGTACAAAAACTCACGCCGCGTTTCGTATCGGCCCTCGACCGGGCGGTGGAATTATGTGAAACCACCCTGAAATATGGCAAGGCCGGCATCATCAAACCCATTCTGGCGCCGGTGGACCTGAAGGAACTGGTTGATGAAATCGCTCTGTCCTATGGCATTGACGATCAGCCTGACCTGAAATTCACCAATAACATCCCCCGGGGATTTAGCCTCAATGCCGACGCCGACCAGATGTATCGGGTATTCATGAACCTGACCCGGAACGCCTTGCAGGCCATGCATCACCGCGGCGAGATCACCATCACCGTTCAAGAAGAAAACGGGCAGCATGTGATTGATTTTTCCGACAATGGCCCCGGCATCCCTGACCGGATAAAAGCCACTTTATTTCAACCTTTTCACGGCAGCAGTAACGGCGGTTCCGGTCTTGGTCTCGCCATTTCACGGGAAATCATAGAAGCCCACGGCGGAACGCTGGAACTGCTCCAGACCGACGAGAAGGGCAGCCGGTTCCGCATTACCCTGCCCTGATGCCTTTTCTTAAACGTCGCCTTCAGTCGGCGACAACAACACCTTCCCGCCGCTTGTCGGCGGCGCCCTCATACCAGGTTCCGTCCGCACCACGATGCACAATGATGCCATGCAGGCCACTGTTCACCGTGCGGCTGCGCACCTGATGCCCCTTGTCCCGCAACGGCTCTTCCAATGCACTCAGACCTGTGTCCCGTTCCAGAGACACCACCCCGCCGCGGGTGAGGAAATGCGGCTGATCAATGGCCTGTTGCAGGTCCATATCCCAATCAAGAACATTGATAATCGTCTGCGCGACATAGGCGATGATGCTGCCGCCGCCCGGCGACCCGATCGCCATCACCACGTTGCGGTCCTCGTCTAAAACAAAGGTAGGCGACATGGAACTGCGCGGACGTTTTCCCGGCGCAATCCGGTTGGCCACTGGCAAACCGTCCCGTTCCCAACGGAGCGAAAAATCTGTCATTTCATTATTGAGCATAAAACCGCCCGCCATCACCCGGCTGCCGAAAGCACTCTCGACCGTCGCCGTCATGCTGACCATCTGTCCCCATTGATCAACAATGGAAAAGTGGGTTGTCGATGGCAGTTCCGGCGTCATCCCCGCCGCAAACGCGATGCGGCTCGCCCCGGGCGGGGTGCCGGCCTCGGCATGCCCCATGGAACGTTGAAGATCAATCTGCCGCGCCCGGTCAGAAAGATAAAACGGATCGGTAAACAGCGCCATCGGGACATTGACATAATCGCTGTCGGCCATATACATATCGCGGTCGGCATAGGCGAGACGCTCGGCTTCCAGTATGACATGCACCGCCGCGAGAGAATTGGCGCCCATGGCCTTCAGATCGAAAGATTGCAGGATGCCCAATATGCTGGCCACCGTGCCCCCGCCGGACGATGGCGGCGGCATGCCGCAAATGGTCCACACCCGGTAAGGTCCACAGATCGGCCGCCGCAGTTTCGGTTTATAGGCCGCCATATCTTCCAACGTCAGTTTGCCCGGGTTTACCTCTGAGCCTTGGACTGCCGCAACTATTTCCTGGGCCAAGGGGCCGTGGTAAAATCCCGCCGCCCCCGCCCTGGCGATTATTTTCAGGCTTTTGGCGTAAGCCGGGTTCTTCAGCAGGTGCCCCACGGGCCAGGCCTTTCCGTCCGCATTATAGAAATAGGCCCGACTGGCCTTCATTTTACGCAGCAACGGATCCCGGTCGATCAGATAATGCAGCCGCGGCGACACCTTGAAGCCCCCCTCGGCAAGACGGAGCGCCGGCGCAAACAGGTCGCCCCACGGCAGTTTCCCCCGTTTCTGATGAGCAAGATACAACATCGCCACCACGCTCGGCGTGCCCACGGAACGCCCGCCAAGCACCGCATCATAAAACCCTTTACTGTTGTCGTTCAGCACATCCTGAAACATGTCAGCCGTCGCCGCCGCCGGGGCCATTTCCCGCCCGTCGTATGCGTCAATGCGTTCGCCTTTCGGGGCGGTTGGATCATAATGCATCAGAAATGCTCCCCCCCCAAGGCCGGAAGATTGAGGCTCTACCAGCCCCAGCACCGCTTCCACGGCAATCGCGGCATCCACAGCGCTGCCCCCGGCCCGCAAGATTTCCAGCCCCGCCTGCGCCGCATGGGGATTCGCCGCCGTAACCATGTGCCGGCTGGCCTTTTGGTGGTTTTCCGCCTGACCTGAATCTGCCGATACCAGGGCATATCCCCCCGCCACCACACACAAACCAACCACTAACGACAAGCAACGCAGAAAAGGCAGAAAACACGATTTCATAAACAATATCCCACTTTTGGAAAAACAAAAAAGACCGTTACAAGCCGGCGGTCAGGTCATCAAGCTCCCGGCGGACGGTGGCCTGACGCGCCGCCAGAGTCGAAAGCAACTGGTGGCTTTCAGCGGCGGGCGGCAACGACAAGGCATCAGGATCTTCTTTCAACGCCTGCAGCGCCGTCTCGATATTTTTCTGCAGGCTGGTCAGCCGGGACATCTGAAGTTCCACGGCGCCCTGATGTTGCTGACGGGTTTCCGGATCGGTCGCCGGGATGCTGCGCAACAATGTCATGGCCCGTGCGATAGCCTTGTCAATCACACCATATCGTTCCGGCACCGTCATCAGGGTCTGCATATGTCGGGCCCGAGCCTCGGCGGTTAATGGAGTGCGCGTCCCCGTCCCGAGGTCCGCCGGCGGCGGCAGAGCAGAATCGCCCCGCCCGGGTTCCCCGGTCTCCGGCTCCTGCGGCAGGGGCTTTGTCCGTTCGGCGGCCATCCAGTCCCACAAGTCATCGGCGGCGAGGCGCGCACCAGCGTCTTGGCCCGTGTTGGAACAGCCGCTGATCACGATCACTGGCGCCAAACACATAAATTTCCCCAACCCCTTCAGGTTTAACATCTTTTATATCTTCTTTCTCTATCGAGGGGCGCGAATGGCCCGAATTCCGGGGAAGTCTAAGCCATCCCCACGGCCAGAACAAGGCCGGGTTTTGATGAATTTCAGAAAAAAATTACACTTTGTCATAAAAGCGCTTGCAATCGCTTCTGGATGCCAGTAGTTTCCGCGCCACGGGACAGATGATGTTTTGTTCCGGTCAATATGACCATGTGCGCTCGTAGCTCAGCTGGATAGAGCACTAGACTACGAATCTAGGGGTCGGGAGTTCGAATCTTCCCGAGCGCACCATTTTTTCAAAAAGATTAGCATCTTAAATATCAACGCACCTTTTTCGTTGAGCGGTTCCCTTGCATTCTCCATTCAGACCTCCCCGGAGATTGGGGCAACATCCTATAACTACAGCCACTTTTCTTTCATCCCCCCTCCCGACAATGCAAAATCATAAAGTCCTGCATCTGCGATGATAAAACCCGCACCTGTAAAATAATCCTGACCATAAGTTGCATATTTTTCTTTGACATCGTTCCTGTTGTTATTATAGGCTATTTTCAGGTCAGGCGTGGGAATCTGAGCCTGGGATACGGGTGTAATATAATCAAAAAAATAAATTATCACCACCTACAGGTAGAGTAAGAGTACCTTGATATGAAAGAATACTGGAACGAGTTTAATGATTTAAAAGAGAATCCCAACCCTCTCAGCGAAATCATAGCGCATACTGTAGATGGTATTATTGCCCTGGATAAAGAGCAAAATATTGTGCTTTTCAACAAAGGCGCTGAAACCATATTCGGATATTCCTCCGCCGAAATTCTGGGGCGGAAACTGAATGTTTTACTGCCAAAGGAAATCGCCTCAAGTCACCACAAACGGGTAGAGAACTTTGGAAAATCAGCCAAGTCAGCCCGCCTTATGGGCGAACGCGACATCCTTTATGGCCGCGCCAAAGACGGCCATGCCGTCCCACTGGATATCGCCATTCAACACCACCCGGAAACCAATCAGGTGCGCTATACAGCGATCTGTCGGGATATTTCCGGAAGAATTAAACGGGAAAGACGGCTTGCGGTACAAAAAGCCAAATTTGAAACTCTGTTCAACAGTTCCAACCGATTAATTTTTCTCACCGATGAGCATGGCGAAATTCAGGAAATGAACAAAACAGCCTGTAATTTACTCGCCGGATACAAAACTTCTTTTATTGGTCAGAAAATCTGTTCCTGCAAATTTTGGGACAACAAATTCGACCGCGCCCTGCTGCAACAACAAATTGCCCAGCTGGAACAGGATAATTTTAGCCGGATATCGGCAAAAATTATCTCTGCGGAAGGAAAGTCTTATTCTCTGGAAGTCACCTTAAAAACCATCACCGTTGAAAACACCGCCCCCAAGCGGATCGTGATCGAAGCCATGGATGTGACCCAGTTGGCGGAAATCAACGAAGCGCTGCGGAAAAGTGAAAACAGCCTGGCCCGTGCGCAAAAAATCGCCCATCTGGGAAATTGGGAGTGGAATATTGAAAATAATGGTCTGGAATGGTCGGATGAAGTCTTTCGCATTTTCGGGCGTATGCCCGGAAGCTTCACGGTCACCTACCCTGCTTTTATTGCCGCCATTCACCCTGATGACCTGAAAAAGGTCGAACAGGCCGTCGACGCCGCCATCCACCATCAAAAGACATATGACATTGTACATCGAATCCTGACCCCTGAAGGCATTGAAAAAGTTATCCGCGAGCGGGGCGAGGTTCTGCGGGATGAAAATGGCCATCCCATGCATATGACCGGCACCGTTCAGGATATCACAGAAAGCTGGTATCGAGAGCGGGCTCTGGCAGGAGCCCAGGAAAAAGCCGAAGCGGCAAACAAGGCTAAATCTCAGTTTCTCGCCACGATGAGCCATGAGCTGCGGACCCCTTTAAACGCCATTATCGGCTTTAGCGGCAGCATGCAAAGCGAGATTTATGGCGCATTGGACAAGCAGTATAAAGAGTATGCCGACTACATACAGCAAAGCGGGCAACATCTTCTGGCCATCATTAATGACATCCTCGACCTTTCCAGAATTGAAGTCGGCACCATAGATGTGCGGGCAGACTGGATTGAGCCAGAACGACTTGTCGAAAAGCCCCTGAAGTTTATTTCAGACCGAGCCCAGGCAAAAGGAATTACGGTGCACTGTCAACTTGACCCTAAGCTGAGGGATGTTTTTCTAGATGAACGCCACACCACCCAGATCCTGATCAATCTTTTGACCAATGCCGTAAAATTTAGCAACACGGGGGACCAAATTACTCTGGGCGTCCGCACCAGTCCTGATGAAGTTGAATTCTATGTTCAGGACAGCGGAATTGGCATGAGCAAAGAAAGTATCAGCAAGGTATTCAATCCGTTTTTCCAGGTGGATATGAGTTACAGCCGCACACATGAAGGGGTAGGCCTAGGATTGGCCATCGTAAAGGAATTAACGGAATTGCAAAAAGGGCGCGTCACAATCAGCAGCGCCCTGGGCGAGGGCACCCGCGCCTCCGTCTTCTTCCCCGTTCCCTCTGATACCGCGACAACGTAATTTACGAACCTTGGCGGCCCAGCCCCGAGAGTGTTTTAGTGATTTTCTGCAACAACGCCTCCTCCGCGGTGCTGCAGATCTCCGGATGCATATTTTCCGCCTGTGATTCCAGAATGTGCTTCATTTCATCAGCCCAGTTCTGCAAAACTTTTACCTTGTCCTCATCAGAGAGCCGATCATCCTGAAGAACATCTTCCGGCGCCCCGAACAAATCACCGGGGTCCTGCATCGCTTTTTCCAGATAGGATTTCTGTTCTTGTGTCATCATTCTGTTTTCCATCTTCTTTTATCATTGAATAAATCAGATGTTACCGAAACGCCGCCCGCCTTCTGCCCCCTGTCACCGGTAAGAAAAGGTCCGACGCCCTATAAGTTTAATACCATATTATGGTAATAAAATCAGCAAAGCTTTCAATTCTTCCCGCCCCAAGACAGATATTCGCAAGATAACAACGGCGATATTTCCCTTCACCCTGCAGCTTGTTTCAGAAAAACCACGGAGGCTTTCCAAGGTCACGACATCAGTTGCCTGTTCCTCATCTCGATCAGGGCCGACACATGCTGCAGGGATTCCTGCATTGTTTGAAAAAGAGCTGTCCGCCTGCGTCTGTTCCGGGCCGAAAGTCCCGATAGCTTTTCCCGATTAACCACATGTAGCCCAGTGATCAATAATGTGCTCTTGTCAGAAAAGGCGATATCGAGCTTCACCGGTTCCAGCAAGGCTTCTTCTTGTGGTGACAGGGTAATCCCGGATGTTTCCCCCTCGCCTCCTGTAACAGGTATTTCAGGAGCTTCAATCAAGGTTTCGTCCTGCGCCAATCCGACAAGGGCAATACATTCAAACTGCGCAGTTATACTGTCGCGACGAAAAAACAAAGGACAATGGTTCGCCATCCGATCCACCTCATCAGGCGCCACCCGCCGCCAACTGCCCGACGTCGTCTTGACCAAATTCAGCTCCACCGCCGCAGCCGGGCGGCATAAGCCATTGATCAGTTCCCGGTTGCCCGGCAGTCGAGGCAACACCTTTACTTTGCGTTCCTTAACCTTTTCCAGTTGCGTGCGCGCCGCTGCGGTCAGGTGCGGCATGCTCTCCAATGGGTTGGGGTGAGTGCGGAACCCCATGCCATAAAGAATATATTGATAACTCGCTGCGGGAAACAGGTCATAGGGACTGAGAAATCCGTTATTCGACGGCGATTGATGTCGCCAGAGCGTCAGCAGATCCTGAAGACTTTCGGGAATGCTCTCCGCTTTCTGATTATCGCGCCAAAACGCGCTGTCGCGCCGCCTGCTCAGCACATAATGCAATTTGAGAAAGTCGATCACTCTTTGCCAACGAAACAGAAACGTCTCGTTATATTTTGTAGCGACCACGTCCATAGCCGCGCGGGAGGCCGGCAGATGCTGACTGATGGTATTGGCCGCAAGCTCAACCATCACCAGGGCCGAAGCCTCCAATGGCTCGATAAAGCCCGCCGACATGCCGACGGCAACACAGTTATTAACCCAGAATTTCGCGCGGTACCCCGGCTGGAAGCTGAGTTTGCGGAAAGAAAGCGCCTCCACATCCGGCACATCGGGGCGCAGGTAATTCTTGAGCTGTTCAGTGGCCTCTGCGTCTGAAATATGGCGGGACGAAAACACGTGCCCCACCCCGCGTCGGGACGACAGACCGATATCCCATATCCAGCCTGCCGTCTGCGCCGTCGACAAGGTCGCAGATTCAATTTCAGCGTCAGGATGCTCATAAGGCACTTGCACCGCCAGGGCGCTATCAATAAACAGCACATCCTTCTGGCTGAGAAACGGCACCTGATAATGCTTGTCGATCAACAGCCCCGCTGACCCGGAACAGTCGATAAACAGATCGCCAGTGATTTCGGCGCCCTGCTGCGTCGTCAGGGACAGGATATCCCCGTTTTCGGCCGTATTAACCGAAACAACATCCGCCAGAATATGATTCACCCCCAGTTTTCCGCGACAATGGGCTGTCAGAAATTTGGTGAATTTTCCCGCATCAAGATGATAACCATGATTTTCCACAGAAGCATATTCCGGAGAGCTCACCTGTTTGGGGGCGCATTTCCGATCACACAGATCAGCCTGTAGTCCAACCGCCGTGGCAAAGGGCGTCCCCCTATGATTATCCCGCCATTCCGCGGCCAGGCTGACCTCTTCGAATCTCTGTGGCAGGGAAAAGGGATGGTAATAGCTGTCGTCCTCCTCACCCGTGGTCCAGCATCTGAATTTAGAGGCCTGCTTGAAGGTCGCATCGCAGTTCCGGATAAAATCAATCTCTTCAATGCCCATTTTTCGCAACGTATCGACCATCGTCGGCCAGGTGCCTTCCCCGACCCCGATAATGCCGATATTTTCAGACTCGACCACCGTGACAGAAACCGATGCTTCCGCGCCGCGAATATATTTCGCCCCCAGCAATCCGGCGGTGATCCAGCCAGCCGCACCGCCGCCCACAACAACAATAGATTTGACCATTTTCTTACTCCCTGTAGTGTCCTGTCTGCAAAACGCAAAAAGAGGGATGCAATCGCACCCCTCTTTATCATTCGAGTATCAGGCGGAAATTAGAATTTCCCGCGTATGCCAATAGAGTAACGTGGGCCGTTTTCTATGACTTCAATGATCTGATTTTTATATTCCGCTGTGGTGATATAAAGTTCATTGGTGATATTGATGCCTTCAAAAAATACGGTGAAGTTATCGTCAATATCGTAGCTCGCCGTAATATCGATCTGGTGATAATCATCAACATAATGTCCGTCACGATAGGAAAGCGGTTTCTGCTGCATGAAGCGATCCCGGTTGTTATAGGCGATACGCGCCTGGAACGGGCCTTTTTCATAAAACAGAATAAGGTTCTGGGAATCACTCAGACCGATCAGGGGCAGTTTTTCACCTTCAACGTCTGTCGAAGAGGAACTGTCCAGGAAAGTCGCATTCGCCATGATGCCCAAACCATCAAACGGTGATGGCAGGCTGGTGAACATATGCTGAGCCGCAACCTCAATACCTTTAATCTTTGTGCTATGAAGGTTCACCGGACGGGAAATTTCATAGTTATAGGTGCCGCTGGTAAGAACAACGGTTTCACTGACCTCACTTGAGCCAATATAGCCGTCAATATCCTTATGGAAGCCGGACACCGCCACATAGGACGCGTCGCTGTAATACCATTCCAGGGACAGGTCAAAGTTGGTCGACAGATACGGAGAAAGTTTTGGATTGCTGCCGGATCCCGTCAGATTATCAAGCGAACCGCCACTATAACTGGTCAGCGGTGACATTTCGTCCAGTTCTGGACGCGTCAGGCTTTTTGAGAAAGCAAAGCGGGCAATAACATTATCCGTCATGTTCAGCTTGGCGTTCAGGCTCGGCAGGAAGTCATGATAGGTGTTTTTAACTTCCACCGGAACATAATCATCCGACCGAATGGCAATCACTTCGCCCGGCGTGGTAGGGGCCGGGATCAGGTCAAGCAAGGCGACCTGCTGGCCAATGGATTTACTCTTGGTTTCCACATACCGCAGACCCGCGACAACCGACCATGGCATGTCGGCGACATCGCCTTCCAGATGAACATCCACATACAGCGCTTTGACTTTTTCATTCACTTCATAGGCCGCCGGATCGGGGATCATGGTGAAACCACCGGTCCGCGCGATCAGCTCACGAATGGGCTCTGGATCATCAAGCTGGGAAATGGCTTCCTCGGACAGGAGGAAATTCAGGAATTCATCTGAATCATAGGTTGGCCAGGTTTCTGTTGGGCTGCCGGAGGCGCCGGACAGGAAACCATCCGCATCATAAGGATGAAACATGGACGTCGGCAGAACGATACGGGAACTGTTGTCAGCAAAAATCCATGGCAGAGGATATTCGGTCTCGCCATATGTGGACCCCAGGGTACGGTTCGAAAACATCCCGCCAAAGCCGACTTTAACCAAGGGGCCGGCATCTTCGATGAAGTAATTATTGTCAAACTTGGCTTCCAACACTTCATCTTCAATGCGTGTGCCCTGCAGCGAACCCCAACCAGCCGTCAAAGGATCGGACTCATCAAAGTTGCTATAGCCCATTGTCGGCACAAGATCGCCGGCGCTACGGTCATAGGAAAAATCACCAGGACGTCCGATAACAGTGTCCGACCAGCCTTTTTTCGGGTCAGATTCGGCTTTCGAGACGCTGACGTCGAAAATCATTTTCCAATTTTCGCTAACATCCCAGTCAACGTTGAAGCCACCGGCAATCAGTTCATTCTTCGCATCCGACTGGCGCACCAGAGATTCAACAAAAGTGCCTTCAAAATCGGCTTTCACGACCGTATTATTGTCGTCGAAAACCGGGTTTTTCGCCGTGCCCGTGGTGAACCAATGCGGGAATACATCCTGACGATATTGCACATCCAGCTTGGAATAGAGAGCATCGGCGGTTATTTCAACATCATCCGTTGGACGATATTGCAGAACCAATGTGCCGCTCAGGCGTTCGCGGGTCTCGGTCTGGGCAATCTGGTCATAATTGCGCGGGAAATAGATGTCTGAATAGGTCTGGCCATCAATCTCGACGCTGTCATATTTGCGGTAATAAGCGGTGTTGGCCTTATCATAGCGGCTTTCCCGGTTGTAATATGAGAATGAAGCCAGAACCCCGAACGTGTCATCGGCAAAGGTATCACTGATCAGGCCGGAAACCTGAGGCTTAACCTTGCCCGTCATGCCATCATAAAGTCCCTTTACGCTGCCTACAGCCTGAAAACCCGGGAAATCCATAGGCTTCAGGGTTTTAATATTAACGGTGGCGCCGATGGAGCCTTCCTGCAGATAGGCGGACTGGGTTTTGTGAACCTCCGCGCCACTGACCAATTCTGACGCCATGATGTCAAAACTGAACGCCCGGCCGCCGCTGGTCGTCGCCAGGGTGCGTCCGTTGAGCAAGGTGGAGTTAAATTCCGGCCCCATGCCGCGAACTGTCAGTAACTGGCCTTCGCCACCGCTGCGGTCGATGGTCACTCCGGTGATGCGCTGTAAGGATTCCGCAATATTCTGATCTGGGAATTTGCCGATATCTTCAGCGGTAATGGCATCCACCACAGTGCTCGAATTTTTCTTATAATCGATCGACTTCTTCAGGCTGTTGCGCATGCCGGTGACGACAACTTCTTCCATCGCCAGCTCGTCCATGCCCGCTTCTGCCTCTTGCGCGCTCGCAAATGATGGCAAAAACAAACCGGAGCAAAGCATGGTTGTCGTTACCAGATATTTATTTACTCGATTAGATGTCAACATGACATTTTCCTCTTTATTTTTTAACAAAACGATTAAAACTGATTTTCATCCGCATTTGTCAGGTGTGTGTTTTTTAATAAAAGAAGGGTGTTCTAGTCAGCCTTTCCCATATTTTACGGCATGCAATAAGTGGCTTATTTATTTTAAAGACCGCCGATAAAAAACCGGTTTTCGTCCTGCCATTGCGTATTACATGAAACATCAATATCACATTTAGCATATGTTATACAATCAAAAATGTAATCAATTACATTATTATTTTAAAAGGATGTAATTGATTACACTAATAGAGTGAATTCAAGCTAAAAACCCCTAGAATTAAGCGACTATCCGCCCGGCTGAAAAATGTTTTCTTTCCGACACTTACTTATATCGCTGCCGCCCTGTCGGCCGACCTTCCAAAAGAAGGTTCGGCGAAAACTAGAAAACCTCATCAGGCCTCGGCAGGACGCAATGTCTTTGGCGGCTCTTCTTCAGCAAGCGGCGCTATTTTAATATTCAGAACCCCATACAGCACTGACAAGATCGGGCAAATCAGATTGAAAAAGCAATAAAGACCATAGTCAAAAGTCGCTACTCCCAGGGTCAGCGCCATAAAAGCCCCGCAGGTATTCCAGGGAATCAAGACCGATGTCACTGTGGCGCAATCCTCAAGCACCCGCGACAGATTCTTTGCCGCCAGTCCCCGCTGCCGAAAGGTCGCCCGGAACATCCGCCCTGGCAGAACAATGCCGATATACTGGTCCGCGGCGATGATGTTTACCCCGATACAGGTCAGCGCGGTCACCAGAATAAGAGATCCCGTTGTTTGGGCCATCCGGATTAACAGATGTACGATTTTTTGCAATAGGCCCAGGTGTTCCATAATCGCTCCAAAGGTGATGGCGCACATGATTAGCCAGATCGTCATCAACACATTTTTCATGCCCCCCCGGCTGAGCAGTTTGTCCATGCTCTGATCCCCGGTTGAGGCCTGATAGCCGTCAAACAAAGTGCGCCATACGCCGTCCACCAGGTTGCGCAACAAAGAACCTTCCGGCTGATTGACCATGCGCAGGATCGCCTCCTGCTGAAAGATCATTGCGAAGACAGCCCCGAGAATGGCGGCAAACAATAATGTCGGAAAAGCCGGGCAACGCAACATCGCCAGAACAAACACCACCAGAAGCGGGATCAGCATATGCACCCCGATAGTGAAATTTTGCTCAATCAACAGAAGACGGTTCTCCAGATCGACAGAAGAGGCCGGCACCTCCTGCATCAAACCAATGATGCCATACAACACAAGCGCAATCACGATTGCCGGTATCGTTGTCCAGACCATATGACGGATGTGTGTGAACAGATCGACCTCCGCCACCGCAGGCGCAAGATTGGTCGTATCGGACAAAGGAGACATTTTATCGCCAAAATAGGCCCCGGATATAATTGCGCCAGCCGTCATCTCCGGTGACAGCCCCAAGCCCGCCGAAATGCCCATCAACCCCACCCCGACAGTTCCGGCCACCGACCAGCTGCTGCCGATACTAAGCGCGGTAATGGCGCAAAGCAGACAGGCCGTGACATAGAAATACTGCGGACTGATAATTTGAAGCCCATAATAGATCATGGCCGGCACCGTACCGGATAATATCCAGCTGCCGATCAAGGCCCCGATGGTCAGCAAGATCAATATCGCGCCGAAGGTCTTGCCAATCCCTTCCCCGATGGCCTGCTCTATATCCTGCCATTTATATCCGTTTTTCCAGCCGATCAGCAACGCCACGGCGGCACTCAGGATCAAGGCAATCTGATTGGCGCCATAAGAAGACTCATCGCCGTATAACTCCACAGACAAGCTGAGCAGTATAACCAGCACCCCCACCGGGATCAGTGCATCCCCGATACTCGGGGCTTTAAGGGTGACATTGGACACGCGCTCTCCCTGATTTTGTTATTTTTTCGCCGCCAGACAGGCGAAGGCCTGATCCAGTTTGGTAAGGAAGATATCCGCTTCCGCCCGGCCAAAAACCATCGGCGGCTTGAGCTTCAGGACATTTTCATGCGGCCCGTCGGTCGACAGCAACACCCCATGATCGCGCAGATGCTGAACAATCAGCCCGGCTTCTTCGGCGGCGGGCGCGCGGCTGTCCCGGTCCTTGACCAGTTCCACGCCGATAAACATGCCGCGCCCACGCACATCGCCAATCAGGGGCCAGCGCGTCGCCAGCTCGCGCAGACCTGCGAGAATATAATCGCCGGTATCCTGCGCCTTTTGCTGCAGCTTTTCATTTTCAATAACATCCAGTACCGCAAGCCCCACCGCGCAGGATACCGGATTGCCGCCGAAGGAATTGAAATATTCCATACCGTTAGCGAATTTTTCCGCGATCTCCCGCGTCGTCGCCACCGCCGCCAGCGGATGACCGTTGCCGATCGGCTTGCCGAGGCTGACAATATCAGGTACCACACCTTGAGTCTCAAACGCCCACATATGGCTGCCCACCCGGCCAAAGCCGACCTGGACTTCATCAGCAATACACAAACCGCCCGCCGCCCGGATCACCTTATAGGTCTCCGCCAGATAGCCATCAGGATAGATCACCTGCCCGCCAACGCCGGCAATGCTCTCGGCGATAAAGCCGCCCGGCCCCGCCCCGGTGGTTGCCTCAAGGTCCGCCACGCACTGGGCGACGGAGCGGGGCGTTTCTCGCGCATAGGCCTTGGCGGCATCCGGGCCATCGCCCTTGTAGAGCCCCTGATAAGGATCGGGGAAATCGGCAATCCGAACATGATCAGGACAGCCCGCGCCACCCTTGCCATTGAATTTATAAGGGCTGATGTCGACCAGGCTGCTGGTGTTGCCGTGATAGGCGTGATCCAGTACCACCATAGTCTTGCGGCCCGTCATCGCCCGGGTCAGGCGCAGGGCCAGTTCATTGGCCTCAGACCCGGAATTAACAAAGAACATCACCTCCAGCGGGTCGGGCAAAGTCGCCAATATCCGCGCCGCCAATGTTTGAATATTCTCCGACAGATAACGGCTGTTGGTATTCAACAGAGCCGCCTGACGGGAAAGGGCCCCGACCACATGCGGATGACAATGACCCACATGGGTGATGTTATTGACGCAATCGAGAAAGGCCCGCCCGGTATGATCATAGAGATACGCCCCCTTGCCACGCACCATCTTCAGCTTGCGGGCATAGGCGACGCTCAGCGACGGGGCCAGCATCTGGCGGCGTGCCGCCATCATCTCCGCCGGGCCCTGTTCGTCAGAGGTGAAAGTCTCCGGCGGCAGGCCGAGCGTAAGATTGGGATCAAGATAAATATCTTTAAGAACCGGCCATAAGGCGGCTGTACAGCTTTCCGGCACTGCATGTCCTAACGATGGCAGTACCGTCATCAGCTGCAGGAATAAACGACCGGCGGGCGCGTCTCCCCCCATCTCGCCAATCACTTCCCCGGCGGACAGTATCTGATTGCGGCTCACCTGAGTGTTACCATTCCACCGGTAGCTGCTGTAAAACAGTGGCTCCGCCGCGGCCTGATGCGCGATCACCACCCGGCTCTCGCCGCCCTGCGCGGTGACCTCGACCACTCGACCGGCAAGCGGCGACATAAGCGCGCTGCCCGGCGCGAGATAGAGCGCGGTGCCCAGCGTGTCAGACGCCCCATAAGCGGAGATGGCGTAAGTCGCCTGATCGCCGTCTGCCTGCAGGGCGAAAATTTCTTCCAGCGACGCTGGCGACAAGGGCCCCGCCTCGACCAACCGCCGCGGTTCAGACATCAGATCAACGGACGTCACCTTCAAGGGTGTAAGAGGAGGAAATAGCGCGCTCACCGCAGAGGCCGTCGCCACGGCATCAAATCCCGCCGCCTGCCGCGCCAAGGCGATCAGCCAGTTGCGGTCATAGCCGTGCAGCTTGTCCAGCAAGGCAAAGGCCGGGGCCTGAGAGATCACCAGATAGTCATTGTCGGGGAAATCCTTGGCCCGGTGCGACGAAATACAAACACTCATCACCAACCGCATGATGGCAAGATCGAACAAAACCTCCGCTTCGGTTTCTGTCAGCGGGAATTCCGCCGTATAACCAGATATCACTTGCGTTGCCGCCGCGATCGGGTCGGCCTGATCCATCATCGCATAGGCCAGCATCACCGCCAGTTCATTGACCTGACGGGCAAACACCATATCACCGAAATCAATCAGCCCGGCAATCTGATCCGGCTGATCCGCCGCCACCAGTAGATTATTGTCATTGGCGTCATTATGGATCACCGCCATGCGCAGGTCGGTCAGACGCGGCGCCACCTGATCCCTATAATGGGCGAAACAGCCCGCCACCAAGTCCCGGTGGCCTTCCTGCGCAATATCAGAGACATAGGGTTCGGACAGCAGGACATTATCGAGGCTCCAGAGGAAATCAGGTCGATGGGCGCCGGGATGACCGAAGCTTTGCAAGCCCCGGCTCACCTGCCCCATAAAATGCCCAAGGTCCCGCAGCAGCGCCGGTGTCTTGGCCACGTCACTGAACAGATTTCCCGGCAGATAGGTCAGCAGCCGTACGTCATGGCCTTCACCAGCCCCTTGCGGCCAACGGGCGATTGCTTCCCCCCGCACACTCTGCACCACCCGCGGAAGCGGCAACTGCGGCACCACATTTGCCAGATGATCCATCGCTGCATTCTGAAAAGCGAGAAACGCCCTGCCTTCCCCTGGGTGGGCGATTTTCAACACGTAACTGCCATTCGCCGCCGTCAGTCGCACATTCTGATCCCGGTCACCGACCAGAGCCTTCATCTTACCAGAGATATCAAATAAGCGCGCCGCCATATCCTGCAGTTCAGCCGGGCCGTAGGCGGGAGAAGGTGTGTCAAAAGATCCCATTAATATCAATCCTCTATTGTGCGGTTCAGGCGCGCCATTGTTGCATGGTTTTCATGCTGGTGGTGATGGACAGCAGGGCATTTTTCGGCTCATCATGTTCGACGTAGAAATGTTTCAGTCCCGCCAGTTCCTGTGCGGCGAAAATCCGGCCAAAGTCGATGGCGCCCTGCCCCACTTCCGTGATGCTGCCATCCGCCGCCCGGTCCTTCACATGACACAGCGGGAAACGACCCGGATGTCTGGCGAAATAATCAAACGGATCCTGCCCCGCCTGATAAATCCAGTAGAGGTCCAGCTCCATCTGCATCAGGTCAGCCGGACAATCCCTCAGCAACAGATCATAGGGCATCTCTCCGTCAAGCGGCTCGAATTCAAAGGCATGATTATGGTAAGCGAGCTGCAATCCCGCCGCCCGAAAGCGTTCGCCCACCTTATTGAATAAAGTAGCATAGGATTTGAACTGATCCAGCGTCTGGCGCTGCTCCGGCCGCAGCCAGGACATGACGATATACTTCTGCCCAATGGTCGTTGCCTGTTCAATGAGCAGATCAAGATCACCCTGCAGATCCTCAAGCTCCACATGCACCGACGGCGACGAGAGCCCGGTCTGGTCCAGCATATGACGGATGTCCTGTGCCGAATGGCCGAAATATCCGGCGAATTCCACTTCCTGATAGCCGAGCGCCGCCACCTGTTGCAAGGTGCCCGCCACATCCTGCGCCATCAAATCCCGCACGGTATAAAGCTGCAGACCCACCTTCGGGATAGTGACCCGATGGGCAAAGGCCGGCGTGAACATCGGCGCGCACAGGCCGGTCAGGCCCAGAGCCGCCCCGGCTTTCATCATCGTCCGTCGTGTAAGATGTGACATATCCGATTTCCTTTACAAAAGATTCGCTTGCATTTGACGACTGGCGTAATCCACGGCCCGGGCCGTCAGCGCCATATAGGTCAATGACGGATTTTGGCAGGCCGAAGAGGCCATGGCCGAGCCATCTGTGATAAAGACATTGTCCACGTCATGACACTGGTTATAACCGTTCAGCACCGAAGTGCGGGGGTCGCGGCCCATGCGCGCCGTCCCCATCTCGTGAATGGCCAGACCCGGAATTTCGTTATCGCTGTACCCTTTGACATTCTGCAGGCCCAGCTCTTTCAGCATATCGACGGTGGTGGTCAGCATGTCTTTCTGCATTTTCTTATCATTTTCGCCGTAACTGCAGTCGATATGGAGCTGCGGCAAACCAAATTTATCGGTCTTGGTCGGATGCAGGGTCACCCGGTTATCCGCCCGGGGCAGCATCTCGCCATAAGCTTCCAACGCGAATTTCCACGGACCGGGCGTTTTGAAACTTTCCTTAAAGTCCGCGCCAAACCCCGGTCGCGCGAGGCCTGCGCGCCAACTGTCCCGCCAAGCATCCCCCTGATAGCCGAAACCGCGCACATAATCCTCGGTCTGAGCCCGCAGATTCTTAAAGCGGGGGATGTAGATTCCAGTCGGGCGTCGGCCCAGATAATAATGATCCTCGAAGCCGGGATATTCCCCGACCGCCCCGATGGCGCACAGATGATCCATCAGATAACGCCCCACCGCATCGCTGCTGTTGGCAAAGCCGCGGGGGAAGGCCTCACTGGTGGAATTGAGCAAAATCTGCGTCGTACCGAAGGTCGAGGCGCAGAGGAAAATCACCCGCGCGCGATAGTCCCGCACCTCTTTGGTCTGCGCGTCTATCACCCGCACACCGGTGGCCTTCCGGCTTTTGGCATCATAAAGAACCCGCTCGACAATGGCGTGGGTGACGGTGGTCAGGTTTCCGGTGCGTTCCGCCGCCGGCAGGGTCGCGCTCTGGCTTGAAAAATACGCCCCGAAAGAACAGCCACGCTGACACTGGTTACGTGACTGACAAGTCCCGCGCCCGAGGTCCGTATGCACCTTTTGCGGCGCGGTCAGATGGGCGCAGCGCCCGATGATCAGGCGGCGATCTTCGTAAGTTTCCTTGAATTTTCCCTGCAGTTCTTTCTCGACGCAGTTCATTTCAATGGGCGGCAGGAATTGACCATCCGGCAATTGCGGCAGTCCCTCAATCGAGCCACTGATCCCGGCAAAGACCTCCACATGGTCGTACCATTTGGCAATATCTTTATAGCGGATCGGCCAGTCGGTGCCGTGACCATCTTTCTTGTTGGCTTCGAAATCAAGATCACCGAGCCGGTAGCTCTGTCGGTGCCATTGCAATGACCGCCCGCCGAGATGATCACCGCGAATCCACAGGAAAGGATTTTCCTTCGGCGTCTCGTAAGGATAATCGGTATCCTTGACAAAGAAATGCTTGGTCGACTCCTTAAAGGCATAACATTGTTTCTGAATCGGATAATCACGGTCGGCAAGCTTGCGATCGACCTTGTCGCGGAACTTCATATCCCAGGGATCAAGTCCCTCACCGATATAATCCGCGCCATGTTCCACCGGACGCCCACGTTCCAACAACAGGGTTTTAAATCCCTTTTCGGTGAATTCCTTGGCGGCCCAGCCCCCCGACATGCCGGAGCCCACCACAATAACTTCAAATTCTTCTGACATCTATCTTTCCCCCTTCATGTTGCCCAGGCCCGGCCAATTTTCGACAACGGCACGCACCCCTCATAGGGCCCCGGCACCGCCTCATAGCGTAATTCTTCCTCCGCCCCGATTTGCGACGTGAAATAACCGATCAAGGTCAGTTGCTTGATTTCAAGGAAGAAATTATCCGCCGGACTTTTACCCGCTGCCGCCCGATCCATACGGACCATCAAATCATGACGGTCTTCTTCCGATGCCTGCAAAAAAGCCTTCCCCGTATGGTCCCGGGATAACTGATCAATCGATTTCAGGCCGGCAATGAAACGGACCCTTTCGTCATCGTAATACCATTCACTGACCATCAGATGAATATACGCCGGCACCCCCGCCGCCCGGGCCCCGGGCGTATCGGTATCAGGAATAATCCTGTCGGCAAGTTCCGCCAACACTGCCATGTCAGCTGCTTTCAGGGTATGTTTATCTGTTTGCAAGGCAAATGCAGCTGCCTGTGCCGGCCCGACACCGGACAGAATGCCACTGGCAACTGATGCTGACAGACCGCCGCCCATCAACCCCGTCATGCGCTTCAACACATCCCGTCGGTCAAGAGATTTCATCCTCATACCTCCTGTTTTTTCATAATACGGCTGCGCCGTTCAAAAACCCACAGCAGGCCGAAGACCGCAATCAAAACCACTGGCAGCACCGCCACCAACTGAAAGGATTCTGATGCCGCCTGAGCCAGAACATCATCAAGAGGCTGTCCCGACAATTGCGCCAGAGCCTCCGCTCCCCCGGCCGCTTCAAGTTTCGCCTGATCATACACGGCGCCAAGACGGGGCAGAACAAAATAAATCGACAAAGCACCCGCGGACCCGATCAGGCCAATCATCCACGACCCGCCGCGCGGGTATCTTTCCGAAACAGACGCCAGCATGGTGGGCCACATATAACATACCCCGATTCCCCACACGGTGGCGGCCACCAGGGCCGTCACCGGGGAGTTGGCGACACTCAGCAGATAAAGCCCGCAGGCCCCCAACAGGGAGGAAAACATCAACAATCCGGGGTTCGACAGGCGATGCACCAGCACCCCGGCAAAATGTCGCATAACAAACATTAGTCCGCTGACATAAACCAGCAGCAGCACCCCGCGCATGCCGACCAGTTTGGTCAGCGCCACATCGACCCACTGGCCGGGGGCAAGTTCGGAGGCGGCGGTCAGGAACATCGCCCCGAACCAGACCAGGAAACTCGGGCGGCGCACTACTTCCAGCATCATCTGGCCAAAGCTCACACCCTTTTCCGCCCGTTCGGTTTGCGGAAAAGTCATCCCCATGCACATATAGGCGAAAATACCCGCCGGGATAACCACCAGCGACAGCACCATCTGCCAGCTCAGCCCCAGTTCACTGGCGAAGACACCACTCAAACCGCCAACAACAATCCCTGCCGGCCACCAAGCGTGCAGCACATTCAGCCGGTGGGTTTTTTCTTCCTGATAAAGCGCCGTGGTCAGAGGGTTAATGGTTGCCTCGACACAGCCCCAGCCGACACCGCTAAGCAGCATGCCGCCCCAGATAAAGCTGTAAATGCTGGCCCCCGTCCCGAGAAGGCCGGAAAAGACAACAAGACCGGTGCCGACAATAAAACAGAAGGCCGCGATCAGCAGCATGCGCTTCATGCCGATGATATCCAGCAGAGGACTGCCGAGAAACAGGGTGATGGCGAAGCCGAGGAAAGAGACGCCGAGGGCCTCTGCGATCAAAGCCCCGGAATGGGCCAGATCCATACCGTCCAGATAGGACGTCTTGATGTCCCCCGCGACGGCGGCCCGCAAGGCGGCGCTCATGCCCGCTGTAAACAAGGCCAGCAAACTGATAACAAACAGTCTGTCCCGGTTAATCTCGTTGTTGTCCTGTCCCATTTCTTAGCACCTCCCGTGCGCTTGCTAATTTACTCGATACTCAAGGGTTAACTCTTAACTTGCCCGTCCGGATAACCCAATAATTTTCTGTTGCGTTCCGGATCTTCCGGCGCGCCGGAAAAATCGTCAAAGGCGACCTCTGTCGGGCGAATGATTTGATCCGCGACAAAGGCTGCCCCTTCCCGCGCCCCATCTTCCGGATGCTTGATACAGCATTCCCATTCCACCACGGCCCAGCCATCAAAGCCATACTGGGTCAGCTTGCTGAAGATGCCTTTAAAATCCACCTGTCCGTCGCCGAGAGAGCGGAACCGGCCCGGCCGGTCGATCCAGTCCTGATAACCGCCATACACCCCGGCACGGCCATTGGCGAGAAATTCCGCGTCCTTGACATGGAACATCCGGATTCGGTCATGATAAATGTCAATGAATTGCAGGTAATCCACATGCTGGATCAGCAGATGACTGGGATCATAAAGAATATGAGCCCGGGGGTGATGATCCACCGCCGCGAGAAACCGGTCGAAAGTCACGCCGTCATGAAGATCTTCCCCCGGATGCAGCTCGAAACACAGGTCTACGCCCTGCGCGTCAAAAACATCAAGGATCGGCTTCCACCGACGCGCCAGTTCCGCAAATCCGGCCTCCACCAGTCCCTTTGGCCGCTGAGGCCAGGGATAGACCGTATGCCATAACAATGCACCAGAGAAAGTCGCATGGGCACGCAGCCCGAGACGCGCGCTGGCCCGTGCGGCCAGTTTCAACTGGTCCGTCGCCCAAGCAGCCCGCGCCGCCGGATCGTCCCGCATAGCATCAGGCCCGAAACCGGCAAACAAGGCATCATAGGTGTCATGGCATGCCACCAACTGCCCCTGCAAATGAGTCGACAGTTCCGTAATTTCGAGTTCTTTTTCGGTACAGAGCGCCGTAATCTCATCGCAATAGCTTTGACTTTCCGCCGCCCGTTCAAGGTCGAATATCTCTGGCTTTTCGGTCGGAACCTGAACCCCTTTATAACCGAGAGACGCCGCCCAGCTGAGCAACCCCTCCAGGGAATTAAAGGGGGCCTCATCCGAAATAAATTGCGCCAGAAACAAGCCTGGACCTTTAATTTGTCTCATCGACATAATTTAATTTCCGTCCACTTCTCTGAAGCCTGATGATTGGCGATGACCGACGCCACGAAAGCCATGCCGCGCACGCCCTCCTTGATGCCAACAGGAGGTTCATCAAGAACATCCCCTCTCAGGCTGGCGGCAAAATCGCGATAAATATTGGCGAAGGCCTCGATATAGCCTTCAGGATGTCCGGCAGGCAGACGACAGGAGCGACGCGCAGCCGCACAGAGATAGCCCTTATCCGTCCCCGCCACCCAAACCTGTTGTGGCGCGCCCTGGGGCGTGAACAGCAATTGATCCGGACGCTGCTGCAGCCAGCTGAGGCTGGCTTTCTCGCCGTAAATCCTGATCATCAGACCATTATCGGCCCCGGCACATATTTGACTGGCGCTCAGACTGCCCTCAGCCCCGCCCGCCATGCGAAACAGAACCGCCCCGTCGTCATCCAAAAGACGCCCCGCGCCAACTGAATTCAAGGCGGCGCAAACGCTGTGCATCTGGTCGCCGCTGATATACTCCACCAGACTATGGGCATGCGTACCGATATCGCTGAAACAGCCACTGATTCCCGATGTCTCCGGCGTCGTGCGCCAGGCTGCCTGACGGTTGCCACTTTTTTCGAGGTCCCGATACAGCCATCCTTGCGGATAGTCAACCGTAATCCGGCGAACTTTCCCCAGATCACCATTCGCCACCATATATCGGGCCTGTCGCACCATGGGATAACCAAGGTATGTTTGCGTCAGACCATACAGCCCACCGGTTTTCTCCACAATTTCCTGAAGCAGGATCGCTTCCTCAAGATCAAGGGTCGCCGGCTTATCAGACAGGACAGCGAAACCCTTACTCAAGGCCGCGGCCGCCACGGGGAAATGCAAATGGTTCGGCGTCACAATGCTGATAAAATCCATTCGCTCCGTCGGACTCAGCGCCGCCTCGCTCTTCAGAAGACTGTTATAATCAGGGTAAATACGCGCCGGGTCCAGATGTAACTCCGCTCCCTGCGCCCGGGATTTCCCCTCGTCACGACCAAAGACACCGCCGACCAGCGTGATTTCGCCGTCCAGTCGCGCCGCCATCCGGTGCACATCGCCAATAAAAGCGCCCGGTCCGCCGCCGATCATGCCCATTTTCAGAGGCGCCGCAGGCCTTTCACCCGAAAGGTAGGATAAATTATCTGTCATTATTATCTTGAAACCCTAAAGATATTTTTCTATATTTTGCCTTGATGTAATTGATTACATTCTAAGGAAGGAAAAATCATCTGGCAAATAAAAAATCATTCCCGGCAAATAAAAAACAAATAATGCATCATTCGACATTTGATGTAATATGCTAAACAATAAATTATCGACAACAAGACCAAGACAGGCTATGCCGCCCAAAAGAGGCCGCAAAAAACGGGGTGTAAGACATGACGACAATTCAAGAGGTATCCAAACTAGCCGGCGTTTCCGTCGCTACTGTTTCCCGTACCCTGAGCATGCCGGACAAGGTATCCCCCAAGACGCGTGAGAAGGTCCATGCCGCCATTGCCAAAACCAATTATCGCCCTAACGTTCTGGCGCGGAACTTCAGAACCCGCAAGGCTCTGGCCATTGTTGTTCTGGTACCCGATATCGCCAATTCCTTTTTCTCGCGCGTGATCCGCGGCATAGAGCAGGCCGCCCAGAAAAAAGGCTATTCGGTGTTGCTCGGCGACACACAGGGGCTGGCGGAACGGGAATATACCTACGCCAATATGGTCAAGACATCCCAGGCCGACGGCATCATTCAACTACATGCCCATATCCCGTTTGAGAATGAAGCCGACCTCTCCCTGCCGCTGGTGAACGCCTGTGATTGTGTCCGCGATGCGGGGATTCCCACAGTGCAGCTTGACAATGCGGCGGCGGCAAAAAGCATGACAGAACATCTCATTTCCCTCGGCCATACGCGAATCGCCGCCATTCAGGGCCCGAGCGACAGTCCGATCACCCAGGATCGCCTGCGTGGCTATCAGGAAGCCTTGCGTGAGAATAATCTTGAGGTTGACACCAGCCTGGTGGGAACCGGGGATTTCTCTCTGGCCTCCGGCGAGGCAGCAGCCCGAGGATTAATGACCCACCCGTCCCGACCGACAGCGCTCTTCTGCTTCAGCGACGAAATGGCCTTTGGCGCCATCCACCATATAAAATCACTGGGCCTGTCCGTGCCGGGTGATATTTCCGTCGCCGGTTTCGATGACATCAGTTTTGCCGCCTATTGCGACCCGCCCCTGACCACCATCTCTCAACCCGCCGAGGAATTCGGCACCATGGCCATGTCGATGCTGTATGACATTATCAACCATGCCCCACCGGAAAGCCTGAACCATTATCTGCCCCACAAGCTGATTTGTCGCCAGAGCAGTGGCCCGGTGAACCCCGCGCGTTAAAGAGTAGACTCCTGATCCTGACCGTCAGTACGCTTTTATGAAATAATAATGTAAACGATTACATTTCACTTGATATTTCTCCATAAAAACCTAAGCTATTTTCTGTATCGCCGAAACGAGGAAGAAATAATGACCAGAAAAAATCCCCTGACCCTGCTGTCTCTGCCTTTATTCTCTTTGGCCCTGTTGTTCAACAGTGTAACAAACGCCGGGGCTGAGGATAAAAAGTGGATCAATCTATTTAACGGCAAGGATCTTGACGGCTGGGTTATAAAATTTACCGGCCATGACCTTGGGGAAAATTACCAAAAAACCTTTCAAGTCAAGGACAGTAAGCTGGTGGCCGATTACAGCAACTACACCGCCTTCGATAACAACTTCGGCCATATTTTCTATACTCAAAAATTCTCCAACTACACCTTGAAACTTGAGTATCGTTTTACGGGGGAACAAACTTCCGGCGGGCCCGGCTGGGCCTACCGCAACAGCGGGATCATGATCCATAGCCAGCCGCCGGAAAGTATGGCGCGTGACCAGCTGTTTCCGGCATCCGTCGAGGTGCAATTGCTTGGCGGGCGGGATACAGACCCGCGCCCCACGGCCAATGTCTGTACCCCCGCGACCCATATCAATCTCAACGGCAAGCTGGAAACAGAGCATTGCATCAACAGTACGTCCGCCACATTTCGCGGCGATCAATGGGTGATGGTCGAGGTCGAAGTCCGCAACAGCCAGATGATCCGCCATTCGGTTAATGGGGTTACCGTACTTGAGTATAACGCCCCCCAGGTTGACACCACCGATGAAGAAACTCCGCCCTACGGCCCTGCCGGTAACCTGCTGCGTGACGGCTATATCGCCTTGCAGGCCGAAAGTCATCCGGTTGAATTCCGCAACATCAGGGTATTAAACCATGATCAGTAAATCTTTTCTTCTCGGTCTGTGCCTGCTCGGCACGTCTCTCGCCCCAGCAGCGGCTGGTGATCTCGCCGTCCGCTTCCCCGATCTCATTGATCGAAGCGGTGAAGTGACCTCTGTCCTGCAATATGACAGCTATCGTAATCAGAAATTCAACCCTCTTATGGATCTTGGCGCCTGGCACGGTTATCTGTTGCCTCCCGGGAACACGGTCGGTTCATTTTCCGGTCCGATGATCATTGCCGAGGAAATGCCTCTGTTTATGGGGCGGATCACCGATCAACTTAGCCTGAGCACCCCTGAAGGCTCTTCTTTGCCTGCGGCGACAGAAATCACCCGCCATGCCTTTCCCGGTGTATTGCAGCAACACTATCGACAAGGAGGGTTTGAGGTAAATCTCACACTGCGTTTTATCGATGACAGAAGCGCCGTCATTGAAACCACGCTCATTAACAACGCACCACATGATCAGAACATACAGCTCCACTGGCGCAATCAACTGACCGACGACTGGTCCGATGCCGAAGGGGACCAACGCCAGATCGGTGACGCCCTGCCCGGCTGGACACGCGAGATCGCCCTGAGCGACGCCCTCACCGAAGTTGTTTTCGGCCGCAGTCGCGATGGTAACCGGGCTCTGTTCAGCGGCACATCGCGCCTTATGATCAGCCGCAGTCATCCGGTCCGCCGCCACCAGGAGACAGAGTTCCGCATTGCCGCCAGCACCGCCCCTCTGACCTTCACCCCGGGAGAGCGCAAAACCTTCTATGCCGTGCACAGTTATGTTCATAATGCCGAGGAAGCCGCCGCGGTGCGGCGCCGTCATCAGGACATCCTGCGCAACCCCGCCGCCACAATGCAAGCCTCAGCCCTGCGGTGGCAGACCTATCTGAGCAAGGCGCTCAAGCCGCAGGACCAGAAACAGCCCGGTAACAAAGCCCGCATCGCCGTTAAGGCCGTGGAAACTCTGATCGGCAACTGGCGCAGCCCGGCGGGCGAGATCCGCCATGGCGGCGTTACCCCGTCGAGCACATTTGTTTATTTCAGCGGACTATGGCCGTGGGACAGCTGGAAACACGCCTATGGCCTGTCCTATTTCGCGCCCGATCTGGCCAAAAGCAATATCCGCGCCCTGTTCGACCATCAGATCATGGCCGATGACCCCCTGCGCCCCCAGGACGCCGGCATGATTCCGGACACGGTCTTCTATAACACAATGCCCGCGCGGGGCGGAGACGGTCCGAACTGGAATGAGCGCAACACCAAACCGTCGCTGGCAAGTTGGGCGGTATGGCAGATTTATCAGCAAACCGGCGACCGGGATTTCCTCGCAGAGATGTATCCGAAACTTGTAGCTTATCGCGACTGGTGGCGGCGCAACCGCGACCATGACCATAATGGCCTGCTGGAATATGGCGCCACCGTCGATCCGGCTCATAACACCGCCGACGGTCAGTTAATATTTCAGGTCAAGGGCGCACCGACCGCGGACGTGACAGGATGTACCGCTTTACAGGATGACTGGTTCCGCTGCAGGGGTAAGGATCGCTATGAGGCCGTTCTCCAGACAAAAAAATACACCGAACTGCACAGCGGCGCGCAAGTGGCCGCGGGTTGGGAATCCGGCATGGACAACGCCGCCCGTTTTGGTTTTATCACCCCGGAACAAATGACCGCCTATGCCAAATCCACCGGCAAATCAATTGATGAAGCGAGAGCCGACTGGGCGGTTGACTTTTATGAAAATCACGATGATGAAGGACGCCTGACCGGCTATAGCCTTGATCAGGAAAGCGTTGACCAGAACAGCTATTTCTATCTCGAAACCCGGTTGCTGGCGGATATGGCAGACCGGCTTGGCAAGACGGGTCCTGCCGCAGATTTTCGAGCACAGGCCGCTCACCTACGCAACCAGATCACTGGCTGCATGTTTGATCCTGAAAGCGGATTTTATTACGACCTGAAGCTGGCGCAGGGTGTGGACAGCGATGATTGTCGGGCCCGGCAGGTCACCGCACGCGGACGCGGCCCGGAAGGCTGGGGGCCCCTATTCACGGGCCTTGCTCCAAAGACACAAGCGGACGCCGTGATCCAGATGATGCGTGACCCGAAAGAATTCAACAGCTTTATCCCGCTGCCCACGGCGAGCCAGACCAATCCGGCTTATCACCCGGATATCTATTGGCGGGGCCGGGTTTGGCTGGATCAATTCTATTTCGGTGTCACGGCATTAAAGAACTACGGCCACAATGACATCTCCCAGGCCTTCATCACCCGCCTGTTCCGGGACGCGGAAGGCCTGTCGGGCAATGCGCCGATCCGGGAAAATTACAACCCCGAAACCGGCGCCATGCAGGGCGCGACCAATTTTAGCTGGTCCGCCGCACATGTTTATCTGCTCTACCGGGAGAAATAGGGAAAAGGATCAGGCCGCCTGCCTGATTTTACCCAGGCGCTTCAGGGCGGTATGAATGATCGTCATGCCTTCCACCACCTGTGCGTCCGGAATGGTCAGGGGGGACAGAAAGCGGATCACATTGCCCCGCACGCCACAGGATAAAAGAATAAGGCCGTCTTTCGCCACTTCCTGCACCAACGCCTTGGCCAGTTCGGGCGCGGCTTGCGTCATGTCATTTTCCCGCACCAGTTCCACGGCAACCATCGCCCCAAGATTTCTGATCTCGCCAATACAATCAAGCGCCGGGTCCTGTTTCATCTGGGTCAAATGATCGACAATCAACGCGCCGAGTGCCATTGAGCGGGTGTTAAGCTGTTCTTCCTCGATCACCTCCAGTACCGCCAGCGCCGCCGCACAGCCCAAAGGCGATCCGGCATAGGTGCCGCCCAGACCGCCGGGTTTGGCCGACTGCATAATCTCGGCCTTGCCGGTCACCGCCGACAGGGGAAACCCGCCCGCCAGGCTTTTGGCCAATGTCATCATATCTGGTTCAATACCGGCATAATCGGTGGCGAACATTTTACCGGTACGGGCAAATCCTGTCTGAATTTCATCGACAATCAACAGAATGCCGTGCCGGTCACAGAGCGCGCGCAAAGCCTTAAGAAAAGCCGGAGATGCGATATTAAATCCACCCTCGCCCTGAACCGGTTCAATGATCATCGCCGCCACCCGGGACGGCTCAATTTCTGATGCAAACAGGTCGTCTACGGCCTTCAGGGAATCCGCTTCACTAACCCCGCAGGTCGCATTGGGAAAGGGAACGTGAAAAACCTCTCCGGGGAATGGCCCGAAACCGACTTTATACGGCACCACTTTGCCGGTCAGCGCCATGCCCATCATGGTTCTGCCATGAAATCCGCCGGAAAAGGCGATCACGCCGGACCGGCCGGTATGGCTGCGGGCGATCTTGATGGCGTTTTCCACCGCTTCCGCGCCAGTGGAAAGAAACAGGGTCTGTTTCGGCGTATCACCCGGCACCAGATCATTGAGCTTTTCCGCCAGTTCGATATAGCTGGCATAAGGCGTGATCTGAAAACACGTATGACTAAAACAGTCGAGCTGTTCCTTGACCGCCACCATAATTTTAGGATGGTTATGTCCGGTATTGATCACGGCGATGCCGCCGGCAAAATCAATATAACGCTTGCCTTCTACATCCCATATCTCTGCATTTTTCGCTTTTGCGGCGAAAATCGGCAACATGGTGGCGACACCGGGGGGAACGGCCGCTTCACGACGGGCCTGCAGGTCTTTATTTGTCAACATCATCATTCCTTACTCATTACATTCCGCCAAGGCAGATATATTTAATTTCCAGATAGTCATCCAGGCCGTATTTAGAGCCTTCACGCCCCATACCGGACTGCTTCACTCCGCCAAACGGCGCCGCTTCGTTAGAGATAATGCCCTCATTAACTCCCACCATGCCATATTCCAACGCCTCTGAAACCCGCCAGATCCGGGCAAGGTCAGTGCTGTAGAAATAGGATGCCAAACCGTAAATAGTGTCGTTGGCCATCGCGACCGCCTGTTCTTCGGTTTCAAAACGGAACAAGGGCGCCACCGGGCCAAAAATTTCCTCCGAGAAAATATCCATGTCGCGGGTTACATCAGTCAGAATGGTCGGGCTATAAAACTGCCCGCCTTTTGCGTGGCGCGCGCCACCGACAAGAAGCTTGGCGCCGCCTTTTACCGCAGACCCCACCAGTCCCTCGACCTTGCAGACCGCTGCTTCATTGATCAGCGGGCCGGTGGTGACATTCTCGCTGTCATACGACCCGACAATCAGGTCGTTCACCGCCTGCTTCAATTTTGCGGCAAAGGCGTCATATATGCCATCCTGCACCAGAATGCGATTGGCGCAGACACAGGTCTGACCGGCATTACGGTATTTTGACGCCATGACGCCAGCAATCGCCTGATCCATATCCGCATCGTCAAAGACAATAAACGGTGCATTGCCGCCGAGTTCCATAGACACTTTCTTCACCGTATCGGCACATTGCCGGATCAGTTTTTTGCCGACCGCCGTGGAACCTGTGAAGGACAGTTTACGAACCACCGGGCTCGCCGTCAGAACTTCTCCGACACCCGCAGAATCGCTGGTCGGCAGGATGTTCAACACCCCGCCGGGAATACCGGCCCGCGCCCCAAGTTCCGCCAGTGCCAGAGCAGACAAAGGCGTTTCCTCGCTGGGCTTGACAATCACGCTACAGCCCGCCGCCAAAGCCGGAGCGACCTTGCGGGTGATCATGGCGTTGGGGAAATTCCATGGCGTGATGGCCGCCACAACTCCGACCGGTTGTTTCAGAACCAGAATGCGCTTATCGGCTCCGGGGGACGGGATGATATCCCCATATACCCGTTTGGCCTCTTCCGCATACCATTCGATATAGGAAGCGCCATATGCGATCTCGCCCAGAGATTCCGCCAGAGGCTTGCCCTGTTCCGCGCTCATCATCTCCGCCAGATCCTGCTTGTTATCCAGAATAAGGTCATGCCACTTGCGCAGAATGGCGGCACGTTCTTTCGCGGTTTTCGCCGCCCAGCCGGCCAAGGCCTCGGCCGCCGCCGTGATCGCCGCTTGTGTCTCTCCAACACCGGCATCTGTCACCATCGCCAATTCCTTGCCGTTGGCCGGATTGGTGACCGGAAAACTCTTGCCGGAAGCTGCCGACGTCCATGCGCCGTTGATATAGGCCTCGTGGCGCACTAAAGATGTATCGCTCAGATTCATAATGTCTATTCCCAAATCTAAAAATTAGGGAAAGTATACCGGATCAGAAGCGACAGGACCATATATACAAAGTTATAGGAATTTTTTTTCCGCCAGGGGAGGCTTGGCATGATAAGCTACAAGAGGATCTTCAGTACCATCCCCGGTCATCGCGGCCACGGCGCCGATAAATAGCGAAAATAATTCAGATTGCGACCGGATATCAAGCTTGGAATAAATATTATTGCGATGAATTTTCACTGTTCCGAGGGAAATTTTCATCCGCTCCGCCGTCGATTTTCCCGAATGCCCCATCAACAGGAGATTCAGGACTTCACGTTCTTTTTTCGACAGGCAGGACGCGCCGAAATTTTTGAGCGCCGCAAGAAATCTGCTGTTGTAATTATCAGACGCGGGGGCCGCAGAGGTCGCAAGCACCTCCGTCCCCCATTGGCGTCGACAAAACAACTGAATAATCGGCAGGATATTCTCTAGATGCTGCAAGTCCTGCTTGCCAAAACGCCCCCTGCCCTTGCTGCGCCCCATCGCCAGAACGATATAAACACTGTCGGACAGGCGCAGGAAGATATTGACCTCATCCCGCAGGCCAGAAAACTTATAATAAGTGCGGTAATATTCACTTTTCAGGAAATGATCCGGTCCGGCTTGTTTCAGGGGCACCACACCAGGGCCGCGATCTTCGAGAAAATACTGGTAAAAGGGATCCAGCAGATAAGCCCCGTCCAAATAATTATCCAGGTTGTTCTGCCGGCGGGCATGGCTGACATTGTCATAAAGAATTTCCGGGACGTCATAATAGCGGTATCGAAAAACTATGAAGCTGTCCATGGCGAGTAGGCTGGAAAGCGTTTCCTGCAACCTCTGCGCCGCCGCCGGACCGCCGACGGCCTCCAACAGTTCGGCAACTTTCTCATGCCACTCATATGATCCCGCTTTGACCGTCATTAATGCTCATTCACCTTATGGCAACACAATGTTATCTTTATTCGTTATAAATCGGGCCAGACTATAAATCTACGGCAAACTTCACGCACCGGACTAGCCAGGCGCCCGGTTAATGCGGGGGGTACTGACAGGGCCGGATTAAAATGGGGTCGCGCTTAGAACACTTTGACTAGAAAGTAACAATTGGAGCTTTACAGAATATTTCATTGGCCATAAACTGAGCCCCGGTATTGTATAGTTGAGTGGTTTTCCAGCGGATAACAAAAGGATTTTGCGATGCTAGACCTGCCCTCGGCGGAACTTCTTGCGCGACTTCAGTTCGCTTTCACCATCGCCTTCCATATCATATTTCCAGCTTTTTCCATTGGCCTGGCCTCCTATCTTGCGGTTCTCGAAGGATTATGGCTCAAAACTGGTGATAAGGCCTATCTCGTCACCTTTAAATACTGGCTTAGAATATTCGCCATGGTATTTGGTATGGGCGTCGTTTCCGGTTTGGTCATGAGCTACCAGTTTGGCACGAACTGGGCCGTTTTTTCTGACAAGACTGGACCGGTCATTGGACCGCTCATGGGCTATGAAGTTCTGTCTGCTTTTTTTCTTGAAGCGGGGTTCCTCGGGGTAATGCTCTTTGGTCATAACAAGGTCGGGCCCCGAATACATTACTCCGCCACACTGATGGTGGCCTTCGGCACACTATTTTCCGCCTTCTGGATTCTCAGCGTCAACAGCTGGATGCAAACCCCGGCCGGCTTTTCAATTAACGAGGTCGGCCAGTTCATAGTCGAGGACTGGTGGGCGGTGATCTTTAACCCGTCTTTCCCCTATCGCCTGGTTCATATGGTGCTGGCGGCCTATCTGACAACGGCCTTTGTCGTCGGCGGCGTCGGGGCCTGGCACCTGCTGCGGGACAGGACCAACAAACCCGCCCGGATCATGTTTTCCATGGCCCTGTGGATGGCGGCCTGCGTCGCACCGCTGCAAGTGGTGGCCGGCGATCTGCATGGCCTGAACACGCTGGAATATCAACCCCGGAAAATAGCCGCTATAGAAGGTCTTTATGATACAACCGATGGCGCCCCCCTGGTTCTGTTCGGCCTGCCCAACGACGACAAAGAGCGCACGGATTATGCCATTGAACTGCCCAATATGGCGAGCCTGATCCTGACCCATGACTGGACAGGAAAAGTTCTGGGACTGAAAGAATGGGCGCGGGAAGACCGTCCTCCGGCCCTGATTGTTTTTTGGAGCTTTCGCATTATGGTGATCATCGGGATACTCATGGTCGGCCTCGGCCTCTGGAGCCTCTATGCGCGCCTGAACGGCACCCTGTTTCATAACAGATTGCTGCAAAAATCCGCTGTCCTGCTGGCCCCGTCCGGGTTCATCGCGGTTCTTTCCGGCTGGGTCGTGACCGAAGTAGGACGCCAGCCCTATACCGTTTACGGACTGCTCAGAACATCAGAATCCCTCTCCCCGGTTGAGGCCCCCGCCGTGGCCGGCTCTCTCGCCATTTTCGCCGTGGTATATTTTATTGTCTTTGGAGCCGGCGTGTTTTACACCCTGCGCCTGATGGCGGTCACACCCGTCGCCGAAACAGAAGGCCCTCCCACAAGGCAACCTCTGCGCGCCGCCGGCACCACCCCCGCCGCCGCCTTCACCACAGATAAAACAGGAGTGGAACATGATTGACCTTCCTCTGATCTGGGCTTTCCTGCTTGCGGCCGCCATCCTGATCTATGTCATTCTTGACGGTTTTGACCTCGGGATCGGCATTCTATTTCCCTTCCTGCCCGCAGGAGAAAACCGGGATACGGCCATGAATTCGATCGCCCCGGTATGGGATGGAAACGAAACATGGCTCGTGCTTGGCGGCGGCGGACTTTTCGCCGCATTTCCCCTCGCTTATGCTCTGCTGATGCCGGCACTATATGCACCGCTTCTCGCCATGCTCCTCGGTCTTGTTTTTCGCGGGGTCGCTTTCGAATTTCGCTGGCGTGATGACGCCCATCGCCCCTATTGGGATTTTTCCTTCACCATGGGGTCCTTAATCGCGGCCCTGTGTCAGGGCATCGCCCTTGGGGCTTTTATCCAGGGCATAGATGTGGACGGCCGCACCTACGCCGGCGGCTGGTGGGACTGGCTAACCCCTTTCAGTGTGATGACCGGTGTTGCTCTGGTCGTCGGGTATGCATTACTCGGCGCCACCTGGCTGGTGATGAAAACAGAAGGAGGCTTGCGGGACATCGCCAGAAGGTTTGCCCGACGCTGCGCCATTGGCACCGTGGCTTTTATCATTCTGATTAGTGGCGCCACCTTATGGCTCGTCCCGCGTTTCGTAGATATCTGGTTTTCCTGGCCCACCTTGATATACGTCACCCCGGTTCCCATTGCCGTCGTACTCGGAACCTGGTGGTTGTGGCACAGCCTGAACCATGGCCCGGATCACAGCGCCTTTCTTGCCGCGATCCTGCTGTTTATCCTCAGTTTCATTGGGCTGGGCATCAGCCTGTTCCCTTATATCGTACCGCTTGAAATAACCATCTGGCAGGCGGCTGCGCCCGAAGAAAGTCAAAGCTTTCTTCTGGTGGGAACGATGGTGCTTTTGCCTCTTATCCTGGGGTATACAGCTTATGCCTACTGGGTCTTTCGGGGGAAAGTCAAAACCGGTGAAGGCTATCATTAAGAAGGAAATTCCCTGTAAATTGCCACTACATTTCTTCAACAGAAGAAAATTCCAATGATTAATTTACCGGTGATTTTATTTCGATGATTTTGTATAGTAGGGCCAGTATCAAACACCACAGGAACAGAATTTTCAGGTATGATCGACAGCACCGAACAGAATATAAAACTGGAAGAGAGCTGGAAGGCGCTGCTCTCTCTGGAGTTTTCCAAAGACTACATGCAACAACTCAAATCCTATCTCAAAGCAGAACTTGCAAGCGGTCACCATATTTTCCCGCCCGGACCGGACTATTTCGCCGCCCTGGACCATACCCCAGTTGACAAGGTCAAGGTGGTCATCCTCGGTCAGGACCCCTATCATGGCCCGGGTCAGGCCCACGGGTTTTGTTTTTCCGTCCGGCCCGGCATCACCCCGCCGCCGTCTCTGGTCAACATCTACAAGGAACTTGAAAGTGATCTTGGTATTCCCCGCCCGGATCATGGCTGCCTGTTATCCTGGGCGGATCAGGGGGTTCTGCTGCTCAATTCTGTCCTCACCGTACGCGCCCAGAATGCCGGCTCCCACCAGGGACAGGGATGGGAAACATTCACCGATCACATTATCTCTGAACTGAACCAGAAGCATGATAATCTCGTCTTCATTCTCTGGGGCAGCTACGCACAAAAAAAAGGGGCGAAGATAGACCGTAACCGTCATCTTGTTCTGCAGTCGCCGCACCCCTCGCCTCTGTCTTCCTACCGTGGTTTTTTCGGCAGCCAACCATTTTCGAAAACCAACCAGTATCTTCAGGCTCATGGTAAAAAACCCATTGATTGGAGTCTGCCGCCCCTGAGTCAGTTATCAGACGATAGCTGACCCGGACGTTTTTTTAAGGCCCCTGGATATCAACCTTGGCGCCAGGCGCCGTGGGCCACAGTATTTTATACGTCCCAATGCACAAAACAGGCACAACAAAAACCGCTAAGAAACCAAACGTCAGAATGCCGTACCCATTGGCGATCAACGCAACCAGCCCAAAGCGGTTCGCCAGAAAGACCGCCGTGATCAACAAGACAAGTGCAACTGCCGGGCGGGCAGGTCTTGGCATCTTTCGCCCCTGGGATTCAAGGGTTGCCGCGATCCTCTCGTTTATTGAATGGATCAGCCCAACGCCGGTTTGCACGAATGTCCCCAGCAGCACGACCTGAAAAATAACGGAGAACCACGGCAGTCCGATTTGAGATAACAACCAGGTGCTGGGAATGGCTTCCGACCCGATATCCGGATAATGGCCCATCATGGCAACAAATAAAAATACCGCAGGCAACATGCCAATGCCACCCGCCAGCATCCCGGATGTCAAGGCGTCCCGGCGTTTTGTCAAATGGGTAAGACAGAAAAAAACCGCCGGCACCGTCGCCAGGTTATAACCGGCATATTGCAGACCGCCTATGGCCCAGCCCGATGTCAGCGTCGCCGCGCTGTAACTGGCCTTGATTGCGTCGCCGAACGTCATAAAACACAATATGACGAGACTGAAATAACAAAGATACAGCAACAGGGACCAGCCGCCCATAAAGCGTTCAATCAACTGGCTGCCGAAAAACGTAAGCCCGCCCACGACAAAAAGCAAAAGCGCCGTTCCCGCCAACGCCGGAATAGAAAATAAATTCTGCACGATTTCCCCCGCCGCCGCACCAATCACTGACAACACCACAATCATCAAGGCCAACAATAAAAATTCATAAAGAAACCAGAAACGTCCCAGCAGTTGCAGGAAAAAGGACTTATAATCATAACTCCGGCTCATACGGCAAAGTTCGAAGGAAACCGCCATGACCAGGCTCCAGATCAGCGCCGCCGCGCCCATGGCCAGAAGACCGCTCACGGGTCCATAGGGCAGGAAAAACTCGACCAGTTCGCGCCCCGTGGCATATCCGCCGCCAATCACAACACCCTGAAAAACCAGCCCCGGAAGAAGATACTTTTGATAAAAATTATTCATGGAACGCCGCCCTTTTGTATTTACCTATTTTTTGATGTTTTTATAGTTAGTGCCCCTGCAGTATGGCCTGAAACCGTTCAGAAGAAAATGCTCCGGTAAAAAATCAGGGAACAGGCATATTATACAGATATACAAGGCCTGTTCCCTGAAGGAATGCCGGTCATTCACGGGTAGGGGAATTGTATGACACGGCGGAGGATAACATTTTAAACCACAATCTGGCTGTGCAGGCCCGCATCATCTTCCCGAATATCGGCGCCATGTCCCGGACTATCCGGCAGATGCAGAACACCCCCGACCTTTTCATCGAAACGCACGCCGCCCTGTACCGGGTCCCCCTTGAAATGATAGCAGGAGTCCAGATCTAGAAACGCAATATTGGGCCGGGCCATGGCGAGATGCGCCGCCGCAGACAGACCAAGACGGCTTTCCGCAAAGCACCCAATCATGCATTTGGCGCCATGGGCTTCGGCGATGGCATTAATCTTGAGTCCTGTGTGAATCCCGCCCGCCTTGCCGAGTTTGATATTAAGATAATCCGCCGCCGAAAGCTTGACCAGTTTCAGGGCGTCATGATGATCGAACACGCTCTCATCGGCGCAGATCGGCAGATCCACCTTGTCCCGCAACCGCGCCAGACCTTCCTTGTCCCAGACCGGTAGCGGCTGTTCCGAATATTGCAGGTCCAGCCCGCGCATGGCGGTGATGTTGGCGACAGCCGTCGGATAGTCCCAGCCTTGATTGCTGTCGATCTTCAACGCGATATCAGGACCGATCAGGGCCCGGACAGCCGCCACATGGGCCACATCGGTCAGTCCCGGTCGGCCCACCTTCAGTTTGATGGCGTCGAATCCGGCATCAAGAACCCCTTGGGCGCGGGCGACGGTTTCTTCCACCGTATCCTGCCAGCCAATGGTCAGATCCGTGCGGATATCCCGACGTTCCCCCCCCAGGAATTGATACAGCGGCATGTCCGCCGCCTTGGCCGCGATATCATAGAGCGCCATATCGAAAGCAGACCGGATCGATGGATCCCCGACCGTGAACGTGGTGATTTCCCGCATCCGGGCATCAATGGCCAACGCATCGCGATCTTTAATGACAGCCGCGATCTGTTGCGCCATCATATAATTGCTGGCCTGACTGTCGCCGGTAATCGGCGCAAACGGGCTGGCTTCACCCCAGCCATAAAGACCGCTGTCCGTGGTGATCTTCACCACCACATTGCGCGCCGCATCAAGCGAACCCAACAATGTACGGATCGGATGCGTCACCGCCACATCCAGTTTAAACACATCTACTTTCACGATATTCATAATCTGTCTCACAAATAATACTCAATTTTAAATTAGTCGTCGATCCGCTGAAAATTCAGATCATGGAAGTCAAAACTGAAATCCGTCAAGGGCGATACCGCCTTCATGGTAATACCGCGGGGTTGTGCGGAATAATCAGTGGTGAATTTGACATAGGCGTCCGCATCCAGACTCCGGTCTTCCCATCTAACAATGAAAAGGTTCTTTTTATAAGGCACCATAGGCCCCTTGAGACGGGCGGAACGGGCGGCGGTAAAATACAGCCCGTCCGGGGTCTGGGATATCTCGACCTTACCAAACCACGGGTCCTGATAGATCCCCGCATACTGTGGGAATGGTCCCGCAGGTCTATCGCTTTGATCCGTGATATCTGCCGTCACTTTCGCAGCCTTCGCGCGTCGTTTGTCCAGCATTTCCGACAGACGCGGGATCCAGTCCGTGCGGTTTTCAGAGGTATAGGCCTCCAGAATGCTGTTGACGATGGCGGGACGCGCCACGCCTGCCTGTTGATTGGTATAAACCACAACCCCGAGATTAAGGTCCGGGATCATAACGTTGTCGCTCAGCATACCCAGAAGACCACCGCCATGCTGCGCCATCTTGTAACCCTTGAAGTCCGACAATCCCCAGCCCAGCCCATAGGCAGAAAAATGCGATCCAAACCAGTCCCGGCTCGTTGGCCGCACCGCCGTAATGGTCTGCGGCGTTAACAGTTCCGCCTGTTGTTCTTCACTGAGGAAGACCGCGCCGTTGGGTAATTTTCCTTTGTGCAAATGCATATCATGCCATTTCAGGATACTCTCCACACTGCATTGTATGCCCCCCGCGGCGGCAAAGACCACCGGTTGGCCGAGCGGCACGTCCCGGATGGTTGCCTGCAGTTTCCCGTCCCGCACCATATGAGGATCCGCCACATTTTTCTCCTTTTTCAGCCGCTTGAGATTCGCGCCGCAATGCGACATTTCAAGCGGTTTAAGGATGCGCTGTTCTATGAAATCCTCATAGGTCATACCTGAAACCCTGGCAATCACTTCTCCGGCCACAATATAAAGCAGATTATCATAGGCAAATTCAGACCGGAAACTGCTCACCGGTTTCAAATGGCGCAGATTGGCTATAATTTCCGCACGAGAGAAATCCTGCGACGGAAACATCATCAGATCCCCGGCCCCGATGCCCAGACCGCTGTTGTGGATCAAGAGATCCTTGACGGTGAATTCCCGTGTCACCCAAGGATCATACAGACGAAAGTCGGGGATATGATCAATGACCTTGTCTTTCCAGGTAATCTTGCCCTCATCGACCAGCAACGCCAGCGCCGCCGCCGTCATGGATTTTCCGGTGGAGGCAATACTAAACAACGTTTCCGCTGTTACATCGCCTTTTTTGGTGATGTTGCGCACCCCGTAACCTTTGGCGTGAATGACCTTCCCGTCCTTGATGATACCGACAGCGATACCGGGGACCTGATAGGTCTGCATCACCCGTTCAACCAGCTGGTCGATCTCGACCGTTGTCAGGCCTGCGTGCGCCTTGACCGTGGCGGGTTCAGCAGCGGCGGTCGACGGCACGGTCACCATCATTGGTGTCATCAATAACGACGTCATCACGACAGAATTTCGTATTATTTTCTTCATCTTGTCCTCCAGAAACAGCGGTTTCATGCAACATCAGGTGGTTATCAGGGGACAATGCGGAACGCATCGCCCCCTGATATGTAAGCTGACATCCTAGCTAAAATACTGAAATCCAAGCAGGTTCCAGCTGGCGTAAAACCAGACCATAAACAGGGCGGCAACGGTCACGATATTATACCGCAGGCGGGCCCAGAGGCTGCTGCCGTCGGCCTGCCGCCACAACTGTACAGATTGATACAGGTGATATAACGCCGCCAGTGTCGCAAGAAGCGGAAAGATCAAGGAGAACTTGAGCAGTCCCGGTACCCCATGCATCAGTTCCGACAGCCCTCCACTCACCCCGAGGCCACAGAAAACCAGGAAGAGTATATTCGCCGCCGCCACCAGAAGTGTCGCATGATACAGAGACTTCGCGCGGCCCTGCAGCGTCCGATACGTCGTCCATTGATATGCCAACCGCAAAAGAATACCGACAAAAAGAACCACGGACAGCCCCACAAGAATCCCGTTGAAGGCCATGGTTTCTGACACCGATGGACGGAAGAACTGCATCACCCCAAGGCCGTCGAGGACAAAGCCTGTCACCTCACCCTGATCATTTTCCTGAAAGGCGACCCGCGCATAGTCATCCGTCTGACGGAACAGATTTTTTTCAACCTCGACATAGCGTTTTTCCCCGATCAACAGCGTATCGTCCGGCATGGGCACGACCTTCATCTCCCCCATTGGCCGGAAAATGGCTTCCATTTTACTGAAATTATTGCGCCAGCTGTGGTAGGTACCCGCATAACGCTGCGCCCGGTCGGCGAAATCGGCCGGTGGTGTCAACGCCGGAACCTCGCGCGGAAAGAATTCGTCATAGAAACCCTGAACGAAAGCTTCATGAACCTGCCGTGCGCCCGGTCCACTGAAAGAGGAAAACAGCATCACGTCTTCCTTCAAAGACATACCGAAATGGGACAGGAACTTCGTTGTGGCACCGTCATGGCCAAAATTATTAAACCCGTCCGGGCCAAAACGCCGTTTCAGAAAGCCGAGGCCCATACCCCGCACCCGATCATCATGGGCAAAACCTTCGTCCAGCATCTGCTGCAATGTTTCAGGCTTCAGAATACGCTTATCCCCATCTGCGCCACCATTCATCAACGCCCGGGCGAACAGAACCATATCATGGGCCGATGCCGCCGCGGCCCCCGCCGGACCAAAATTCGAGACGATCTCATAGTTTTTTTCAATATATTTCCCGGCTTCATAGTCATAAGCCTTGGCCATATTGACGTCCAGTGCGGGCGGAAGAGGCTCGACAAAACTTGAATGACGCATACCCAGAACATCAAAGATGTTTTTCTGGATATAGGCATTGAATTCAAGGCCAGACACATTGGCGACAATCAGCCCCGCCAGAGCCGTTCCCCAGTTGGAATAAGCCGTATGTTCACCCGGCGCATTGACCCGAACCGGTTGATGCGATGCAAGGGATTCACTCAGTGGTACAATACGCGTTGGATCGTCAATAATTAAATAACCGAGAAAACCGTCTTCGAAACCCGCCGTGTGGGTCAAAATATGACGCAGGGTCACCGGCTGTCCCGGCCAGCTGTCCTTAAGCTGAAATTTTTTCAGGTACCGGTTCACATCCACATCAAGATCAAGTTTACCCTGTTCCACCATTTGCATGACGGATACCCAGGTGAAAAGCTTGGAGATTGACCCCGGCCGGAACAGGCTGGTCGCCGGATCCACCGGCGTGCGCTTTTCCACATCGATATAGCCATAACCCTTGGAAAAAATGATTTCGCCGCCCTTCATCACCGCCACAACCCCGGACGGGCTGTGGTTCATTCGCATGGTGGGATATACAACCCCATCAACAAAGGCCTCGACTGCAACCGGATTACTGACATCCGGCGCCGCCGTCGCAAGGCTGCTTACCCCGCTCAGCACCATAAAGGCGGCGCACGCGCGAATGAATATCTCCCTCAGCCCTGTCATATATTTTGACTTCATTGTTCTTTCCTCTTGTTACTTGGAATTTCTTGTTTTATTTTATGACGTTACCCGCCCCAGATATCCCCCAGAACACGTTTGAAATTCTGCCCCAGAACCAGACGTATATCGCCGTCAGAATAGCCACGCCGGATCAACCCGTCTGTCAGGTCAAAAATCCTCTTCGGATGGTCAAACCCGTCCGTATCAATCTTGCTGCGAAAAGCGTAGCTCGATTTATAACCTGATTTCAGGGCGCTGTAGGCCGGTTCCGGCACATCGTCATAGCCGTCCATATCCATATCCGACCCGACCCCCACATGTTCAATGCCAACAAGTTTGGCAACATAGTCCACATGATCGATCATATGCTCCAGCGTGGTCGGTTCCTTGTCACGGACAAAATTACGTACGCCCGTAATACCCATCACACTGCCCGACTTCGCCAGCGCCCGGATCGCCTCGTCCGATTTGCAGCGCACATGTCCTCCCGCCAGCTTGCGTACATTGGAATGGGTGATCAGAACCGGTTTCTTCGATACCTCAAAAGCATCAAGCGTTGTCTGGTCACCGCAATGAGAGACATCCACCGCCATACCAAGATCATTCATTCGTTCGACAACCCCGACACCGAAACTGCTCAGGCCGCCATCTTTACGATCTGTCGATCCTGTTCCGATCAGATTTTGACTGTTGTAGGTCAGCTGACTGATCCGCTGTCCAAGATAATAATACTGGTTAACATCATCCAGTTCGCGGAAATGGTCGGAGTTCTGAATCCCGATGATAAATCCGACCCGTTCGCCTTTTTTCAGCGCCTTTAAATCCGCTATACTGTCAATCCGGCGCAACTGTTCGGGACGTTCCGCGGCAAAAGCGTTCAGACGGGCGACAAAGCCCGCCGCCTCGTCCGCCCCAAGCCCCATCGCCGGATGAAAGACATCCACACCGGATGACAGCAGAACCTTCATATAATCATCGGTAATGGCCAACCCATCCTTTTTCTTGGGTTCCTTGCCAAAGGCTGTCAGCATCATCGGACCAAACGGGGCCATAATCGATAACATATCGAAGACCTGAGTGCTGTTCACCAGATCAATGGTGCGGGTAGTATACGTCGTTTTGCTCGCCGCAAAAACCTTATGAGCGCCCATATTTATCATGGGGAACGCCAAGGCCGCCGCGCCTGTCGCTTTCAAAATCCGGCGTCTGTTAAAGCTGATTTTCTGTATCATTCATTTCTCCCTATGTTTGGAAATTCCATCAACAAACGGTTGACGATTTTCCGTGTTCCATCTCTTAACGGATCGACACACGGCAAGCCGGTTTTGGCGGATAGGTCATCAAGGTAAAGACCATACATGTCCTCTGAAAGCGACGATGTATTGACACTGACGCCGACACAACGGATTTCCCGGTTAACCTGTCGCCCAATGTTTATGGTGCGTTCAATAACGTCTTCTATCGTTGGCACTTCAAAATCGGGCCATCCCATAATATGATGACGCCCCGCTTTATGGCAAACCACAAAAGCGTCCGGTTGCGACCCAATCAATAACCCCAGACTGACGGCACTGTAGCCCGGATGAAAAAGACTGCCCTGACCTTCAACCACATCCCAATGATCCTCCGCATTGTCCGGCGACAATTGTTCCGCCGCGCCTGAAATAAAATCCGCCACAACTGCATCAATGGGAATGCCTTTCCCGGCAATCATGATGCCTGTCTGGCCGCTGGCGCAAAAATCAGCCTTCATGTTCTGCGCCTGCATGTCTTTTTCCAGCGCCAGCGCGGTATATTTCTTGCCCAGCGCGCAATCCGTTCCCACCGTCAACAGACGGCGTCCGCTACGTTTCCGACCAGTGCCCACCGCAATATCTTCCGGCGGCACCCGGACATCGATCAGCCGCGCCCCGGACTGATCCGCCGCCGCCCGCAGACGGGGAATATCATTCAGACGGGTGTGCACCCCGGCAACGATATCAATGCCTTTTTCGACAAACTCAACCAGCGTATCCAGCCATGACTCCGGGATTCGCCCTCCGACCGCCGCCGTGCCAATCAACAAGGAACCCACCTTTTCCGCTACGGCCTGATCAAGGGTCAGCGACGGGATGCCTAGATCTACTTGGCATCCTGGAAGACGGATCTGTCCTTTGCACAGCTCCCGCCGCCATTCAATCATACCAAAACCTGTCTTCGCATAGCTCTCTTCAACCGCATCCCCGACAAAAATCAAATAAGGGGGTTTGAGTTCAATTGTCTTCATTATCTTTCCTTAAACACGACAAAAAATTAGTTTTCTTTATATCCAGGGCCCCGTAGGACCTGTCCTGGCAATTTTCCTGTATGCTGGCCCTGATCCAGAACCAGTTCTCCGTTAACCACAACATACTCAATACCTTTCGGTTTCGCCGTTGGCGTATCCCAGGTTGCGGTATCCTGCATATCCTCCAAATCAAAAATCACCACATCCGCCGCCAGACCTTCCCGCAAGAGGCCGCGGTCTTCAAACCCCATTCGGGTCGCCGGCCAGGACGTCATCTTGCGGATGGCATCGGGCAAACTCAGAATTTTCTCATCCCGCACATATTTGGCGACAATCCGCGGAAAGGTGCCATAGCTGCGCGGATGAGGCAGACCGATCGCATCAATATCACCTTCTTTCAACGCCGAAGCCGCATCGCTGCCGATTGAGGTGAACGGGCTTTGCAGAGCCAGTTTCACATCCGCTTCATTCATCATGAAATACAACGCCACAGGCCGTTCCGGGTAAGCCGCCAGCATGATATCCCAGGCGACATCTGCTGGATCACGGTCCAGCGCCTTGCCAATCTCGATAAAATTCTGGCCATGGAATTTTTCGTAATCTGTAAGGTAAGAATTCGCGAGCACCACATTCTTCCAGCCGCCAGAAGCATGCACCAGATTGGTCCAGCCGGGCTGTGGTCCCGCCGCCAATTCCCGTTTCATGCGCGTGCGTATCTCCGGATCCTGAAATCTGGCGACGGCTTTTTCAAAGCCATCTGCGAAAACCCAGCTGGGGGCGGTAATTTCCAGCCCTGTGCCACCGGCTGTATAAGGATAAATATCCGCCGCCACATTAACGCCCCGGGTCCGGGCCGCCGCAATCATCGCCAAAGCTTCGCCCATGTCCTTGCCCCAGTTAGGGTAATAGGCCGCCTTCAAATGAAAAATCTCCACGCCGGCGCCGCTTTCTTCCCCGATACGGATGGCTTCCGACACGGCCTCCAGCAATTTTGCACTCTCATCGCGGATATGGCTGGCGTACAGTCCCCCGTAGGACGCCACAACTCTGGACAATTCGATCAGGTTTTTCATCTTATGATAGGAGGATGGCGGATAGATCAGCGCGGTCGTGATTCCGACAACACCGGATTCCATCGCCTGGGCCACGAGCGCCTTCATCTGCTGCAATTGATCAGCGGTCGGGTCCACATCGGTATCCCCGAGGATCGCCACCCGCGCCTGGGTGGCGCTGTAGTAAGTTGCGAAATTTACGGAGATGCCCTTTTCTTCAAGTTCACGGAAATAGGCCTTGATGTCAGCCGCGGGAACAGGTGTTCCACCCTCTCCCCCAACTAAAGTGGTGACCCCCATATTGATCTTGTTGGGGGCCGTGCCGACCTGTCGCAATGCCGGGCCAGACTGGTCCATCATATCAATCCAGCCGGGAGAGACATATTTGCCCGTCGCATCGATTTCCCGACGACCGCGTTTAACCACCCGGCCAATTTTCGCGAGTTTGCCATCCCGGATTGCCACATCGGCAGGTATCCATGGATTTCCCGCACCATCAAGCACCCGCCCTCCGCGAATGACGATATCATAGGCCGCCGCCTTCTTCTCCCCCGCCCCGGAAGGTTCAATGAGCAAGACCGCCGACAGGCCGATAACAAGGTAATGTCCGAATTTCATCATATACTCCTCAGGCAATCCATGATTATTTTTGCAGGTTCCGAACCGGCTGCCCCGGCAATACTGTGGTATCGAGTATACCATCCTTTACCAACGGTACGCCGCCCACAATAACATAGTCAAACCCGCTCGATGCCTGCGCCGGCTTTTCATAGGTGGCGTGATCCGTCACGGTCGCCAGATCAAAGATCACGATGTCTGCGTCTGTCCCCACCTGAATCCGGCCCTTCCGCTTCATCTGTGGCACTGCATCCTCGAGAATTTGCGCCGGTCCGAAACTCACCCGGCGGATCGCTTCCAGCACAGAGATTGTTTTGGTTTCACGTACATAGTGACGCAGAAAACTGCTGTAGGTTGCCGCACTTCTCGGGTGGCTCCAGGCATTTTCCGGGATCGGCCAGGTGTCTTTCGACACATTTTTGCCGTCCACCAGCCAGCCGCCGCCGTCAGAGGCGATCACACCCCCGGGAAACAGGACGGATTTATCCAGAACCGCCTGACCTTCTGCGGTCGTCGTGTCGAGAAAATGGATCACGGTTTCTGTCCCCGGATGATCCTTTTGCAAGGCTGAAAATTCGTCTTCCGTCAGGCGTTTCCCGCCCACATCAAAATTATGCGCCGTCATCCCGCCTGTACGTTCCCGCCATTTTGGCCCCCGGAACATGGCCGATCCGATCCCGGTTGACCCGGCCCCGTATGGATAGGCTTCCGTGGTGATCTTCACCCCCTGTTTCTGGGCCGTGGCGATCATCTCGCCGATGGTATCAATGTCCCGCAGGCTGATGGAATTCATATGAACAATATGCGCCTGCGCACCTGTTCCCGCAGCGGCAGCGACAATTTCCGCCATACCTTCAAAAGAACTTTCCGGTTCCAGCATGGACAGAAAACGCGCGTGGGTAAAGGTCGGCACTCCGGCTTTCGCCGCCAGATCCGTGATCTTGTAATATTCCTTGCGCCCGGTGCCCGGGGCATAGCCCAGCAGGAATCCAACCCCAAGGCCGCCCTCGTCCAGACCTTTGCTGACCAAAGCCGAGATTTCCGCCTGTTGGGCGTCTGTGGCGATTTCTTCCTGCCACACAGGTTCTTTCAGGCTTTCAAAAAACCAGTCAATGTCATGTCTCGGTTTTTTATTCAGGAAAGCCGCTATCCGGGCGTAGGCCCAGTTAACAGAAGCGCCATAATTGATCGGACGACCCTCTTTCGCCATCTGGTCATAATAGTCAGAGACAGGCAGAACGCCGGCCTCCAGTTCCAGACCGGTGGTCACGCCGTCTAGCGCCTGCATGCGGGCAGCCGGAATCGTCTGACCGTGGGCGTGAAGATCAATAAAACCGGGACTGACCACCCGCCCCTTGGCGTCGATCATGGTTTTGGCGGTGATATCTTTTGTGGTCACGACAGAAATTGTGCCTTCCGTCACCCCCACATTGCGCACCGCATCCAGTCCGGTTTCCGGGTCAATCACCCGCCCGCCGATAATGGCAATATCGTATGTTTTATTTGCTGCCGCCGCAGAGGAGATCCCAACCCCGAGCACTATCATCAGCTTTATGAAATAACCACCAATTCTTTTCATGATCCATCCTTATGTATAAAACAATGAATGACGGGAAACCCACGAACAGAAGGCATTCCAGCGCTTCCCGTCATTACGTATTCTCACAAAATCAAAAATCCAGTTTGATCATTGCGCCCACGCTTCTCGGTTCCGCAACACTTACTGTCGCCCGGAAAGCCCCCCCGACACCCGGCCGCGCTGTCCCGCTGATATAAGTGTAGGTATTGAACAAATTCTTGGCATAGAGAGAAAGGGTGACATTATCCCAGACAACCCCTGCCCGAACATCCGCCATGACATAATCTTCCTGGGGAAGGTTCAGAATAAGAGGATTAATCTGGGTGCCGTCCGCGCCAATGCCGCCTTCAAAACCGCTGTCCCGCGCGCCAACATATCGCAGGCCACCGCCGACAAAGCCATCCATGCCCTGCCCCAGCGGGAAGTCATAATTGGCCCGGATTGAGGCTGTCCATTTCGGCAGGCCCGGCATATTCTCTCCGGCCAGCGCGCCGAAGGCATAGGTTTCATCACTGTCCAAAGTACTATTGGTATAGGCAAAGTTGGAAATGAACTCCAGACCGTCGAGTGGACGCAACACGATAGAACCCTCAAGACCATAAGCCGTCACATCGCTGTTGGCATTGGCCGTAGAACTTGCTCCTTGAAAAAATACGGAGGCTTGCAAGTTACGCCAATTGAGATACCACAACGAAAAATCATAGGAAATCAGACCATCCTGTGCTTTGCCTTTGGCGCCAATTTCATAGCTCCACAAGGTGTCTGCCTCGACGACCGGAGGAAACCCGGCAATCGGGAGAGCTGCCGTGGCGGGCCGGTAGCCATTCGCTGCTCTGATATACAGGGACAGATCATCCGTGGGACGATATCTGGCGCTTAGGGAATAAGTATCATGGGTTGCATTATGAAAAACCGGAGGATTGCTGGTGACAATCAAATTTGGCCCATCGATGGTTTCCACCGATGTTTCAACGCGGCCAACCCTGACCCCGGCCGTGACATCGAATTTTTCCGTTACATAATAGGTCAGATTACCGAACGCCGCATATTCCACCAGCTCGGACGGGAAATTAATATCCAGCACGACGAAGTCAACCGGCTGGCCGGAAAGTTTCTGTCTGTTGCTGGTGGTTTCCTTGGAATATATCCCGCCGAACGCCCATTCAAAGGAGGTACTTTCTTGCGATTCAAGACGAACTTCCTGAACAAATTTATCCGTACCGGTCGAATTGACAAACGGGGCCGAGGTAATGACATCCGGTGAAACACCGGCAAATAAAGCCACCAATGGCCCGTAGGCGGCCACCTGATCGCTCACACCTGACGTTGAACGGGTTTCATAACTGGTGGACGAAATCAGGGTCATGCCACTGAAGTTATATTTCAGGTTACCTGAGAACAAATCAAACGCGCCAGTTTGAGTCGAGGCCCCTTCTTCTGACAAATAGCGTCCCTGCGCCGGGACAAAAGGCGGGCCGCTCAAGGTGATGATATTCTCGCCGGTGAAATCTGTTTTCGTGCGCAGATACAGGAACGAACCGCTAAAGTCATCCGACAAATTGGCGACAACCTTTGCCGAAATGCCATAACTTTCATAGCCATTGACGTCTTCCGCCGCTCCGGTGGCCGCACTGACATCCCGATCGATAAACCCGTCAGCATCCTTATAATATCCAGAGACATTCACCCCCAGCTTGTCTTCAACTATCGGGGCTGTCAAACTGGCGCTATACAGCTGCGTGATACCGCCTTCTTTCATCGTGGATAAATCCACCTTGGCAGACCCGGACATGTCATTCTTAGAAGGGTCCTTGGTGATATAACGGATCACGCCGCCCATGGAAGAACTGCCGTAAAGGGTGCCTTGCGGCCCCTTGATCACTTCAACACGTTCAATATTGGCCTGCATCGCGTCCAGCGCCTGGGCTGATCCGGCGGCAAATCCACTGCGCGACCCGATCGGAACTTCATCGATATATATCCCCACTGTCGGGGCCGAAATGGTGGTGGAAACCCCGCGCATGGAAATGGTATTCAAAATGGGGGAACTGCCGCCACTGTAAATCACGCCAGGCGTATATTCGATAATATCCCGCAGAGATACCAGACCGCCCACCGCAAAATCAGCCGGCGTAACAGCCGTCACCGACAGCGCTGTATCCTGTAATGACACATCCCGCCGCGACGCCGAGACAATAATTTCTTCAAAGGCAACCGCAGTATCCTCTGTCTTTTCTGCAGAGGCCGCAGAAGCACAAGGCAAGATAACCGCAGAAACCGTACTCAAGATCAAATATTTCTTCATATTATTTGTCAACATTTTTTCTCTCCCTTTTTTTTTGTTCTTAAATAGAACCATATAAAAATTTATTTGTACAGCTATAATTATATTTAAGGCTGCGTTAAAATGAAATGAGTAATGTATGAGCTTGAATAATTCATGTTAAGCGTATATAAACACTGATCTAATCATTCCATGGAGGATCGGTTTGGCTAAAACTCCGGCGCAAAATAACGATACAGAAGATGCCTATGAAATCATCATGGACGCCATCGTCACCCAGAAACTGACTCCGAGTCAAAAGGTGTCAGAAAACATCCTAAGCGACATGTTTGGCATAAGTCGCACGGTCGCCCGCAACCTGATAGAGCGGCTGGCGGCCCAACAGTTTCTGGTGTCCCTGTCCCCCAGAGTGACCCAGGTCGCGCCTCTGACCTTGCTGGAAGTGAAACAAAATTTTACGTTGCGAAAAATACTACTGCCGGAAATCATTTCTCTCACCGGCGCCAAGGCCGACTTTGAAGAGTTGAACAGACTTAATCAGTTGATCGAAACTTCGCTGCCGGTCAATGACGACCTGTCCGCCCTGAAAATACTGAAAGCCAACAAACAGTTAAACCTGACGCTCTGCGAACCGGCCGGCTATCCACTGATGCAGGACTGGGCCCGGCAGCTGGAAGATACCGCCATGCGCATCTACTGGCTTTATGTCAAAACCAATAAAAAATTCCCTTATTCGAGCGAACAGCAAGGGATAATGTTTGATATCATCAAGGGAGACGAACCAGCCAGAACCCAGAAGCTGATTTATGATTCCATTGCCCAGACAGAAGAGAGAATCCTGAATGCCATATTCTCTCACGAACAATTTTATACCCAAGACCTGCTGGTCTGAGAAATACCCTGCTTCCTCCGCCAGCCTTGTTAAAAGACCGCCTTCAGACCGACGTAAAGTGACCGGGGCTTTCCAGGGAAATATCTTTCCGCGGTAAAACTGGTGAAATCCGCCCGTTCCGCGTACGTCACATTAGTCAGATTCATAATCCGGAAGAAAACACGGTAATTATCCGTCACGGTCGCTTCCGCCCGGAGATTGACATAATCATGCCCGGCATAATCATGAGCATTTTCCGGGTCAAGGTAATATGATCCCATATGCACCCATTCCAGCTCGGCGGTGAGGAAATCAACCGGGGTCCATTTTACCTGAACACCGCCGTAATGACGCGGCGCGCTGTCTACATCCCGTCTTCTGAGGTTAACCCCGCCCGTCATATAGTCGAAAGCATAGCGATGCCGGGCCAGACTGATATTGGTCCGCAGGCTCAACTGATCGCTAACCTGCCAGTCCAGCAAAACATCACTGCCGATATGGTCCGACCGGCCACTGTCGACGTTAAAATAATCCGCATCCCGGAAAATATAGTTACTTTTCTTCATGGCATAAGCCGAAATATCATAGCGCAACCGGCCCGCCCGACCCCGCAGGCCAACCTCAATATTCGTCAGACTGACATTGCCCAGATCCGCCACCTGTTGCGCTCTCTGCAACCGATAGAGTTCCGTCGCCTGTGGCGCCCGGAAACCCTGACCGAGAGTAAGGTATCCGCTATGATCGGCACTGAAAGTATAGATCAGGCCAAGTTTCGGTGAAACCCCGGTGAAATCATCGCGACGGCTTTCCGGGCGGCTATACCGGCATCCACCAAAGCCACAGACATTTCCCGCTTCGTCCGTACGCCCCGCCAGCATCTTGTTGGTATAATCATAGCGCATATGTTCAAGCCGGACGCCGCCCTGCATCTGGAGCTTTGGGGTCAATTGCCACCGGGCCTGGAGAAAAGCCGCCGCCATCAGGCTATCAACGGTATAATCATACTGGCGACCGGCGGGAATGGTAGCCTGTAAAAACGCCGATCCCGTGGTCGCCTTTTCCTGAAACTGGCGGAGCGAACCCCGGGTATATTCCACATCGGCGCCGGTAATGATTTCCAGATCGTCCCCTTCATTGAAATAAAGTCCATTTTGCAGGCCCACGCCGGTCTGGCGGTTTTCTTCCACCGGCTGACCGGGCAGGAAATGCATCAGGAACGCCATATCAAGAACCCGGACATAAGGGGTGGCCTGCCACCTTATTCCAGAGGATATTTCGGTTGAAAAACGTGACCAGTAACGCAAGGATTTCGCCCGACGATAGGCTTCCGGGTTGGGGTTGCTTTGGGCCACGTCCCGGTCTTTATAGGCCTCAAACCCCTTGATATAGCCAGCGGTTTCCTGATCAAGATTGGTGGCCATCAGCTGCGATGCGACCTCCCAGACCTCCCCTTTATAATCATGACGCAAACTTATTTTCTGCTGATCATAACCCGACTGTTCGCGAAATCCCCCGTCATGGGTTACCGTGGCCTGCGCCCGGATACCATGCCGCGCGCCCACCGTCCCGACAGACAGGGACATCCGGAGAAAATCATGAGCCCCCCCTTCCAGAGACAAACGGTCTTCTTTCCTGTCCGCGGCCGGACTTATGACATTGATAATTCCGTGCAATGCATTCGAGCCATACAGGGCTGATCCCGGCCCCTTGGTCACTTCGATCCGCGCCGCCTGCTCGGTGAAGGCTTCAAACAGCTCATTGACGTTGCAAAAACCGCTGGACCGCAGAGCGATCCCGTCTTGCGCCATCAAAAATGCCCCGCAGGCCCCCGCGCCGGTAAGGATCGGCGAGCGGATGGAGGCGAGATATTCCTGACCATTATTGCGGGCGAAATTCACCCCGGCAAGCCGCACGGCTGTTTCACTGAAATGAGTTGCATTACCAAAGGCCAGATCCTTCCCCGACACCACCGCAACAGCCCCGGCATAATCAGCCGGATCCGTGGCGCTGCGGGTCGCGGTAGAGATCACTTCTTCTACCACATCGTCCGATCCAAAGGCTGGCAGTGCGCCACCCGACAAGCTCAGAACCAGAGCTCCGCTCAGGATATATTTAAACATACTCACGTCATCCCACATTACTGTTGCCTGGCCCTGAGATCAGGAAATAATCTTTATTCTATTGGCTGAGAGAATCTGTTTTCCCCGAGATCTTCTTCAGATAATGCGCTCGCTCAATGACATACTGACGGATGTCTTCCAGTTGCGCGCCACTCAGTTGGTCCTTGAAAGAGACCATCCCATTCTCCTTCAAAATACCGTCTTCGGTAATATCAAACCACACCTCATTCTGCAAGGCGGTACTATAGCGAAGGTCGGGCAGGACACCGCCACTCACCGCCTTGTCGCCATGACAACTGCTGCAAAACCGATGATAGAGGGCATTGCCGGCCGAGACCTGACGCGGATCATTTGTCATCGGCGGCGGAGCGGGCAATTCGGGCTCCACATATTTCCAGTCCGGCAGGCTATCCCGGCCACCCAGCTTAAAGGTCAGAATACGGCTATTATTGCTGACTTTACCGGATTTCAACGCCGCTTCTCCGGCAAGCAGCGGAAACACCCCGCCCCATCCGGCAAGAATGGCCACATATTGTTCCCCATCCACGCTATAGGTCACCGGCGAAGCGACAATGCCTGTCTGTGCCGGGAAAGACCAGAGCTTGGCCCCGTTGCGCGCATCATAGGCGACAAAATAACCGGCTGCATTGCCCTGAAACAGAAGCTTGCCCTTGGTATTCAGAAGTCCGCCATTCCACGGCCCCGGATGCTGAACCCGCCATAGTTCTTTTTGCGCCACCGGGTCCCAGGCTGAAATATGCCCCTTGATCATGGACATGATCTGATCTTTGGCTTCCTTGTCATCCGGCATGGACGCCGCCGCCATATCAATCCCCAGATTAATGCCCGGCCGAATGGCTTTAAAGTCCTTATCCGGTGCATAAAGGAACGGCACTTCCTGAGCCGGAATATACATAATCCGTTCCTCAGGATTATATGACATCGGATGCCAATTATGTCCCCCCAAGGGATTGGGAAAGGCCAACCAGGGATTCTGGTAATACCGCGCCCGAGGATCTTCCACTGGGCGGCCGGTTTTGGTGTCGATATGACTTGCCCAGTTGATCGCCACATAATTTTTACCGGAAATCAATTCCCCTGTTTCCCGGTCCAGCACATAAAAGAAGCCATTTTTCGGCGCCTGCATCAGGGTCTTGCGCATCCGGCCGTCAATTTCCACATCCACCAGCACCATATGCTGTGTTGCGGTATAATCCCACATTTCCCCCGGGGTTGTCTGATAATGCCAGACATATTCCCCCGTATCCGGACGCACGGCAATGATCGACGACAGAAACAGATTGTCCCCTCCGTCCGGACTGCGCAGGGCCTGATTCCAGGGAGAGCCATTGCCAGTTCCCACATACAGCAGATCCAGTTCCGCATCATAGGCCAGACTGTCCCAGACAGTCCCACCGCCGCCCAGCTTCCACCATTCGCCGGTCCAGGTTTTGGCGGCCTCCGCCATCGCCGGACTTTCAAAACCGTCTGCCGGATTGCCCGGCACAGTATAGAAACGCCAGACGCGTTCCCCCGTAAGCGCGTCATAGGCGCCGACATAGCCCCGCACACCGAATTCGGCGCCACCGTTACCGATGATCACCTTGCCTTTGACAATCCGCGGCGCTCCGGTGATGCTGTAAGGATATTTGCGGTCAATGGTCAACACGTCCCATACCGGCTTCCCCGTCGTGGCATCCAGCGCGATCAGGCGCCCGTCCAGCGTTCCGAAATAAACCTTTCCCTGCCAGACCGCGACCCCGCGATTAACCACATCACAACAGGCGTTCACCGCCCATTCCCCCGGCACTTCCGGGTCATATTCCCACAGCAAATCCCCGGTGACCGCATCCAGGGCATAGACCCGGCTCCAGGAGCCGGTCACATACATCACCCCGTCCACAACAATCGGCGTCGCCTCCAGGCCTCTGTGGGTATCAAAATCATAATGCCACGCAAGCCCCAAATCCCCCACATTCTTGTCCGTGATCTGGTCCAGAGGACTATAACGTTGTTCATCATAGGTCCGGCCATGGCTGAGCCAATTCTGCGGTTCCTGATCGGCCGCCAGAATACGGGCGGCATCAACAGTTGCAACAGTCATATCCTGTGTTGTTTTTTCAGCACCACAGGCGGTCAAGGCCAGGGCCATCAGGGACAGAAGGGCGGATTGAACAGGTTTCATGGGAGTCTTTTACCTCATAATTCTAAAATGCCGGAAGAAGAAAAAACTCCGGATGGCGCGGGAAGAGCCACCCGGAGAGAGAGGGCCTGATTTAATACCTCAGGCGCAACGTCAGATACCATTCCCGAGGCCGCGCGTAAGTGCCTTCGGTAAAGCCCACGCCCGGCTGGTCAAAACCGGAAATCAGATAGCGCTCATCACTGAGATTCCGGCCACCGAAAACCAGATCCCAATGATCCCCGGGATGGCTATAGGTGACAGAGGCGCTAAAAAGATGCACGGCGGGTTGGGTCAGTTCCGGTGTGTTTTCGGCATTGTTATATATCTTGCTGTTATAATTCCAGTCCCCATGAAGATGCAGCGCGGCGTCATTTTCCATATCGATGGTATAATCGAGGGCCGCCGTTGTTGACCATTCCGGTGTATTGGCAAACTGGCTGTTCAGATTAATGGTGGCAAAAGGATCAGTAATCTCGGTATAGGTGGCGTCAGTATAGGCCATCCCCACATTCAGCACCAGATTCTCGGCAACCATCGCCTGAAGTTCCAGTTCCGCGCCTTTGATTTCCGCCTTACCTGCATTCACCGTGATCGGGGTAATGCCTTCCTGGTTGATCACCTGAAGATTGGTGTAATCGGTATAATAGGCTGCCCCGTTCAGGCGCACCCGCCCATCGGCAAGATCGGATTTAAAGCCGGCTTCATAGGCCCAGACCTTTTCCGGTTTAAACGGCCGCGCCGCTGGCTGCGGGTCAACCGTACGCCCGGTGAAGCCCCCGGACTTGAACCCCTTGGAGACCGAAACATAAGTGAAGAAATCTTCATTCCAGCGGTACTCAATACCAAAACGCGGTGAGGTATCGGTGATATCCAGTTCGGCGGTATCATCCGGCACCAGCAAGGCCCCTGAAACCTGATCCCGATGAACCGGGCGGTAATCCTTATTTTCCTTGGTATAGCGCAAGCCCGCCGTAACACTTAAATCATCTGTCAAACTATAGGACGCCTGACCGAAAGCGGCATAGCTGACGTTATCAACAATATTCAGTTCATCCAGATCAAGAAAAGGCAATCCGCCCAGAGGCACAAAGACGTTATCCCGGCCGTTTTCCTCGAAATAATACAGCCCGGCCAACCATTTCAACTTCCCGTCCATCGACAAACCGGTGAGTTGCAGTTCCTGGGTGAATTGCTCATGCTCGTACATGTTCGACGTATGATCCACCGTCAGGGGAGAATTATCCCCGTCCCGCCCGAATTCGGCATCAAGTGTGCGGTAGGCTGTGATCGATTTTAAATCTATCGTGTCGGTTACGGCATAATCCAAAGTCAGGGAAAGGCCGAACAGGTCCAGATTGGAAAAATTAGGCCCCGTTGCGTATGTGGTGTAGGGATCATCCGTCAAAAAACGATTATCATACGGTGTCCGGTCATTATTCGGATCAGCATCCCCGTTCAGGTTAAACGCAGGGCCGCAGGCGCTGACCGGAATAACCCCGGCAATACAGCCATTATACAGTCCCGCCAACTGGGTCGCTCCGGGGTAGGCATTCAACAGGGTGGAGGCGGCGGAATGTTCCCGTGACCGGGTTGAATCCACAATCAATGTCGCCTGCAGGCGATCAGAGGCCTCCAGAAGGAAAATCCCCTTCAGGGTGTCCGTATTTTCATCTCCCAATTCCGCATTCTGACCGATGGCCTGAGATGGATAGGAAATATCAGGACCATGAACGCCCTCGAATGGAATCCGATGGGCATAGCCATCGCGGTTTTTCGACGACACGCTGATCGAAGAATACAGTTTGTCGGCCATCAACGGCACATCCACCGACATCCGCACGTCACGCCGGTTAAAATTACCAAGGGTCACTTCGCCTTTCAGGGCAAATTCTTCCCCCGGCTTGGCGGAGACAATATTGATGGCGCCGCCGATGGTGTTGCGGCCAAACAATGTCCCCTGGGGACCTTTCAGGACCTCTATCCGTTCCAGATTGAGTAGATCAACGATCCCGCCCACGGAGCGCGCCACATAAACCCCGTCGACATAAAGCCCGACACCCGGATCAATGGTCAGCAGGAAATCGGACTGACCAATGCCGCGAATAAAGGTGGTGGCGGATGCGGAACTTCCGGTCAGCGCCGAGGTGAAATCCATAATCAGACTGGGGGTGTAATCACCGATCTGGGAAATATTGGTCAGGCCTTTTTTCTCCAGCGCATCCGCCGTAAAGGCAGACACCGCAATCGGCACATCCTGAAGACTTTCCGATATCTTCCGGGATGTCACAACGACCTCCTCGAGCGACATCATTTTTTCAGTGTCGGCAAAGGCCTGCCCCGTTTGAGGCATTGCCAGAAGCAAACTTGAGGCGAGGACAAGGCGTGAGGCTGACTTGATTGTATGGCTTGTGTAATGACGCATAAAAAACTCCCTGTATGCTAAATAAGCCCCTTTGGCAGGGGCAGCTTTTTGGTTATCGGTCCGACAATGACATGCCCCAAGGGTTCCTGCTCCACCGAGAGGGGTTAAAAAACTTATCTGAAAGGGAAAGAGATATCTTTTGACCGGGGGTCAGTTCATGTTATTGCGAAGACCATTGCGAAATTCTCTCGGCGACGCCCCGTATTTCTCTTTAAAAACCCGAGAAAAATGAGTCATGCTGTTAAAGCCCAGAGCAAAAGCGATATCGGTTATTTTCAAATGGCCTGCGCCCTGTTCTTCAAAACGCGACACGCATTCTTCCAGTCGCCGGTTGAGCATATATTGGCCGACGGTTTCCGTACCGGAACCGAATTCGGCGAAAATACGGTGCATATACCGGGGGGTAATTTTTAATATCCGGGCTATTTTACCGGGGCTCAGGTCCGGGTCCGACAGATTATAATCAATAAATTTCTTCAGTTGCTGATACCGCAACCGGCGCACCGATCCTGACGAGATCACCTGACTTGTCTGTTCCTGATAGGAGGTAGCCAGCAAATCAAGCATGTTATGGGAGAACTGCCGGTTGACGCTCTCGCTGTTGGCGACATTCTTCTGATCCCAGAACCCGCGCAACATTTGGGACAGAAGGCCACTGATACGTGTCTGTCCGGAAAATTTCAGACCGGCGATATCCTCGGGATTCATCAATCGTGCCTGCAAGGCCTCATAGGGGATACGCATAACACCCATGGTGATGGGATCTTCAAACTGAACACTATAGGGGGCTTCACTGTCCACCAGGGTAAAATCCCCGGCTTCGAGACAAACTTCCCGACCATGCTGAACATTGCGGCTTTTGTTCGCCAGTTGCAAATGCAGAAGGAACACCTTCTCCGTTGCCTTGGACGCATGGTGCGATGTATGAAAAACCTTTGAACTGGTTGTTTGAACACGGGCATAGGTCAAATCCCCCAAAGGGGTCGAGATCAGCTCCGCATCAATCTCTGACATATCCTGAAAATCTGTCACCAGACCGGTGAAGGTTTCACATATGGCATCATTCCAATACTCCCGCCGCAACTTCGGCAATAACCCCTTTGTCGAGAATACATTCATTTCACACTGGTCCCATCATGCACAGGATCAAGAGGCTATTTTTAACTCTTCATGATCGTGCAAACCCTATATTTTCAGCAAACGTTCAGATTTGTTCTTATTATGCACTTATTATACATATTAAGAAAACACAAAACTTATCTGAGAGGGAACACAGCCTAAAATGCTTTTCTTGTGGCTCATCCGCGCCAAAGCATTCAGATCACCAGGAAATTTCCTATCGCTTATACACCCCGAGAAAGAAAACCTTCATCAGAGGTTCTGCTTCCTCCGACATGTTGAAGGTTTTCGGATGAAGCAGGTAATCATGAACAATGCCCCCCAAATAACAGGTTAATCCCCTGGTGAGGCTCTTGGGCGGTACCTCCTCTGAGATGTGGCCTTTCCTCTGGGCTCTCTCAAAATACTTCTCAAACAGGGAAAAGCTTTTCTCTTTCAGTTCAATCTGGCTGTCCAACACGGACGCCGTTTCCCCCGCATATTCGCACTTGAGCTTGAAAATCGTCAATATCTGTCGCTTCACCGGATCTTCTTCTATTTGTATCAGGGTGTGGACACAAAGATCCAGAAGCTGCTGCAAGGGATCGGGGTGATCCGTCTCCAGGTCCCGCAGGATGGATTCCGTCAAAGGTTTGTGCAATTTATCATGCAGCGCGCAAAACAAATCCTGCTTGTTCTTGAAATGCCAGTATACCGCCCCCCGCGTTACCCCGGCCTCTTCTGCTATTTCTTCCAGAGTCGCCTTCGTAACGCCCTTCTCCATAAAGATCTGAGCCGCCGCCTTGAGGATATCTTCCCGTGTTTCCTGCGCGCCTTCCTTTGTTTTCCTTACCATTTCCGTCTACCCATCCTCCATCTCAATTTTATTTTTATTATTTTATTGCAATGCAATTGATCCTCACTACATTACATGTTAACACCTCTTACATACATACATGTATGTATAATGGACCATATTGTAGTCCAGAGCAATAACATAAAGGTTTCGCGCAATGTCAAAAAAGAATATCCTCTCCCTCCTGTTTTTTGGGGCAGTCCTGCTTCTGGGATTTTGGATGTTAGGCGTTTCAAACGGTGAGAATGCAACGCCCCCTCCTGCCAGGGCACAAACCCCGGTAGAAGTTACTGTCATGGCGCTTGTACAGCAACCGGTGAACATCACCGAAGAGTACCCCGGTAGAACCCACGCCTACAAGATCGCTGAAATTCGCCCCCAGGCAACCGGCATTATTACGGAACGCACCTTTGAAGAAGGCAGCCTGGTGAAAAAGGGGCAGCAGCTCTATCAAATTGATCCCGCCACCTTCAAGGCGGCGCTGAACCAGGCTAAAGCGGACCTGATCAAAGCCGAAGCCAACCATCGCGCGGTTAAGGCGAAGGCTGGTCGCTATAAGGAGTTGGTCAAATCCAACGCCATCAGCGGACAGACCTATGACGACACCATCGCAGCCCTGGAAGAAGCCGCAGCGGATATTATCGTGGCCAAATCTGCAGTTTCCACCGCAGAAATAAGTTTTGATTACACCAGAATCCGGGCCCCCATATCTGGCCGCATTGGAAAATCAACCATCACCCCCGGGGCACTGGTCACTGCAAACCAGCCCGCGGCGCTGGCGACCATTACCCAACTCGATCCTATTTATGTCGACATGACACAGTCCAGCCGCGACCTGATGAGCTTTCGTAAGCTGGTGCAGGATACATCTTCGGTCAAACTTGACCTGCTCGATGAGATGGGCCGCACCTTTTATGATCAACAGGGCACCCTGCAATTCTCCGAAGTCAACGTCAATGAAGGCACTGGCACGATTATGCTCAGAGCCTTGTTCGCAAACCCGGACAGCCAGCTGTTGCCCGGCCTTTTTGTCCGCACCCGATTGAACCTGCCTGCGATTGAAGGTTTCCTCATTCCCCATCAGGCCGCCATTCGAACCCCTGATGGCGGGCTTGTGGTCTATATGGTCGACAACAATAATGTAATTGTCCCCACCCTCATACAGGCAAGCAGAAGTGTTGGAAACAGCTGGCTCGTCACCACCGGTCTTGAAAACGGGATGCGTATTGTCACGGAAGGTTTCCAGAAAGTACGCGCCAAAATGACCGTTTCACCGGTTCTCGCACAAAATACCTCCGCAGTTTCAGATTAATCCACCCGGCAGGAGCCCCTATCCCATGTCCAAATTTTTTATCGACCGGCCTGTATTTGCCTGGGTGATCGCCATCATCATCATGTTGGCGGGCGCACTGTCCATTTTCCAGTTGCCCATTGAACAATATCCCAATATTGCGCCCCCCGCCGTGTCCATCTCCGCCAATTACCCGGGGGCATCCGCCCAGACACTGGAAAGCAGCGTCACCCAGGTCATCGAACAACGTCTGACCAGTCTGGACAAACTGCGCTATTTTACCTCCAGCAGTTCTTCTTCAGGATCCGCCAGAATTACCCTCACTTTTGAGCCCGGCACCGATCCCGACATTGCCCAGGTACAGGTCCAGAACAAATTGCAGGCCGCCCTGCCTCTCTTGCCGCAACAGGTGCAGAATCAGGGCGTGACAGTGACCAAATCAAACGATTCAATTCTGCTGGTTGTCGGGTTCTATTCCGAAGACGGTCAGATCAGTCAGGCAGAACTCGGCGATCTTCTGGCCTCCAAGATACTGGACCCTTTGTCCCGTATAGATGGGGTTGGCAGCACCCGCCTGTTTGGCACTTCCCATGCCATGCGCATTTGGCTGGATCCCTATAAATTACTCAGTTATTCCCTGACCACAGCAGAAGTCGCCAGCGCCATTCGGGCGCAGAATGTCGATATTTCAGCCGGGCAACTCGGCGGCATGCCTGCCGTCAAGGGGCAACAGATCAACGCGACGATTACCGCACAGTCCCTGATGACAACGCCGGAAGAATTCAGTCGCATTGTCTTACGGGTTAATCAAGACGGGTCCCGTGTTCGCCTGTCCGATGTCGCCCGGGTGGAACTCGGCGCCGAGAGATATTCGACCATCGTGCGCTATAAACGCCACAACGCATCCGGTATTGCTGTCAACCTGGCCACAGGCGCCAATGCCCTGGACACCGCAGACAGAATTAAAACAAAGATGGAGGAACTCAAGAAATTCCTTCCGGAAGGTGTCAAAGTTGTTTTTCCTTTTGACACCACGCCCTTTGTCGAGGCCTCCATTAAATCCGTGGTTCAGACCCTGTTTGAAGCGGTCGGTCTTGTATTTCTCGTGATGTTCCTGTTCCTGCAGAATTTTCGCGCCACCTTAATCCCCAGTATCACCGTGCCTGTGGTCCTGCTCGGCGTCTTTGCCGTCTTGGTGGCCTTTGGTTATTCCATCAATACACTCACCATGTTCGCCATGGTTCTGGCGATCGGTCTTCTGGTCGATGACGCCATTGTCGTGGTGGAAAATGTGGAACGGGTGATGAGCGAGGAAGGTTTGTCCCCTCTGGAAGCCACCCGCAAATCGATGGAACAGATTTCCGGTGCCCTGGTCGGCATCGCGCTGGTGCTGTCTGCCGTGTTCGTCCCTATGGCCTTTTTCAGTGGCGCGGCCGGCGCAATTTATCGTCAGTTCTCCCTGACCATTGTATCGGCTATGGCCTTGTCTGTGCTTGTTGCGTTGATTCTGACGCCAACCTTGTGCGCCACAATCCTGAGACCGACCAAAAACCATGGCAGTGACCGCAAAGGCTTTTTCGGCTGGTTCAATCGCGGCTTCAATAACGGGCGCGACAAATATGAAAAAGGCGCCGGTTACATGGCCAAACGCGGCTTCCGGTTTATCGCCATCTATGTGGCCCTTCTCGTAGGCCTTGGATATTTCTTCACCCAACTGCCCACGTCTTTTCTGCCCAATGAAGACCAGGGATCCATGTTTATGATGGCCAATACGCCGCCAGGATCAACGGCCGAACGCACCCTGGAAACCGTCAAAAAAGTTGAAAATTATTTCCTGGAGAGTGAAAAGGATAACATCGCCCACATGTTTACCGTGGTCGGCTTCAGTTTCTCCGGTAATTCACAGAACGCCGCGATGGGGTTCATCAACCTGAAAGACTGGTCACAACGCCAGAATCCCGGCCAAAGCGTTTTTGCCATTGCCGGACGCGGCATGAGCGCCGTTTCCCAGATCAAGGATGCCCGGGTCTTCACTTTCTACCCTCCGCCCATCCGGGAACTCGGCAATGCATCCGGGTTTGACTTTCAATTGATTGACCGGGGCGGTCTCGGTCATACGGCCCTGACACAGGCCCGCAATATTCTTCTGGGTATGGCGGCGCAAAACCCAAAACTGGTCGCCGTGCGGCCCAACGGACTGGAAGATCAGCCACAGTTCAAACTGGACATTGATCAGGAAAAAGCCTCGGCGCTCGGAGTTAATATCGCCGACATAAATCAGACATTGCAAACCGCATGGGGATCGTCCTATGTCAATGACTTTCTGGACGAAGGCCGGATCAAAAAAGTATATCTGCAGGCCGATGCCCCTTACCGCATGAAACCGGAAGATGTCGATCTCTGGTATGTGCGCAACAGCGTCGGTGAAATGGTGCCCTTCAGCAGTTTCAGTACGCCCCATTGGGATTACGGTTCGCCGAAACTCGAACGGTTCAACGGGGTTGCCTCTGTCAATATTCAGGGACAGGCGGCCCCCGGGATCAGTTCCGGCGAGGCCATGGCCGAGATGGAACAAATGGCCCGGCAACTGCCCCAGGGCGTTGATTTCGCCTGGTCAGGCCTGTCTTATGAAGAACAGTCATCCGGCTCGCAGAGTGGCCTGCTCTATGCATTATCCGTGCTCATTATCTTTCTCTGCCTTGCGGCCCTCTATGAAAGCTGGTCTGTTCCTTTTGCCGTCATTCTCGCCGTTCCTGTCGGCGTCATCGGCGCTGTCATCGCCGCCATGGGTTTTAACCTGAGCAATGACATATACTTTCAGGTCGCGCTTTTGACAACCATCGGTCTGACTGCAAAGAACGGCATCCTGATTGTGGAATTCGCCAAGAAACTTTATGAAAAGGAAGGTATGGACCTGATGCAGGCGACGCTTGCGGCGGCCCGCTTGCGGTTTCGCCCGATCATCATGACATCAATGGCTTTTGTCCTCGGCATTACCCCTCTCGCGATCTCGAGCGGCGCCGGATCCGCCAGTCAGAACGCCATTGGCATTGCCGTGATCGGCGGTATGCTCGCCGCAACATTCCTGGCCATTTTCTTCGTGCCTCTGTTCTATATCATGGTCCAGAAACAATCCACGAAGATGAAACAGCGGCTAACCAAGTAAAATCCCCATCAGAGGCGAGCTAAAATCCTATCTTTAGATTTCTGAATGTTGTCCTGCAGGACTGAAATAATATGACGCCCCAGCCGCCTTCTTGACAAGGCGACGGGGGCTATTTTCTGGAACTGTAATAAGCGGCTTAACCGTATGAAGCAGGATAATCCCCTAAAAAGGCCTGGTTTTTTCCATGACGCTCTGATGAACGATTTTGCCTTCAAAAAAAGTCATATCAACTTTTGTTTTGGCAATGTCGGTTGCCTTGATGCGGAAAAGATTTTGGTTCAGAACAACAAGATCTGCTGACTTACCTACCTTCAGTGACCCGGATGTCTCCTCGATGCGCAAGGCCCTGGCCCCTTCAATAGTGAAAATCCGGAGGGTCTGTTCCAGAGTGATGGCCTGTTCCGGCCACAAGGCTCCAGCCGTCTTGTCATAAGGGTCCTGCCGGGTAATCATGGCTTCAATGCCAATCCAGGGATTGAGCGACGGCACCGCCGCCGGCCAGTCTGACCCGGCCAACACCGGGGCGCCCGCCTTGAGAAGATCGCGGATTGGCCAGTAATGCTTGCCTCTTTCCCCCACCGCATCAAGCACCGACTGTATAATCGGCGACGGATGCCAGATATAGGGCGACAGGTCAGCCACCACATTCAGTTCTTTGAACCGCGGAATATCGGACTCCGCCACATAACCGGCATGGGCCAATTCATGACGCAAATCCGATCGCCCCGTAATCTTGTGAGCTTTTTCGATGGCATTCAAGGCTTCCTGCACCGACCGATCGCCTGCGGTATGAATCTTGACGGTGAAGCCTCTTTTTTCCAATTCCGCCACATCACGGGTCAAGGTTTCCTCATCCACATGGATCAGCCCTCTGTAGTTGGCCGGAAAATGATCATGGGGCCGATAAGGGGCCAGCATCGCCGCGGTACGGGACGCCGTCGGCACCCCGTCATTGGTGATTTTCACAAACCGGGTGTCGACATGATCCGATGCAAATGTATCACGCAAGCTTTCTAGACGGTCATAATCCAAAGACACTTCCCGGTGACCATAGGGGGTTGAAATCGCCGCCGCCACATGAATGGATAAATCTCCGGCCTTATCCACATCATGATAGGCTTTGAGGATAGGATCGCGGGAAATGGCGTCCTTGATGCCGGTGATGCCAAACTGATTGGCCAGCCGGGTCATTTCCCGAACCCCGGCCTGATATTGGTCTTCCGTCCAGTCAGGTAATTGTTTTTCCATCACCGTCTGGGCTTCTTCCAGCAGCAGGCCATTCGGCGCCCCGGTTTTTGCATCACGGATAATTTTCCCGCCTGCGGGGTCTTTGGTGTCCTTGGTCATACCGACAAGCTTCAGCGCTTTGGTATTGGCCCAGCCGTTATGGCCTGAATCATCACTGAAATAGACGGCTTTATTGCCGGAATATTGATCCAGCCATTTCCGGGGCGACGGAATATCATTATTCTCAAAGAAATTACTGTCCCAACGCCCGCCGACAATCCATTCCGCCGAAGGATTTTTCTCGACACAGGCCGGCAGAATACGCGCGATATCTTCCGCTGTGGCGGTAAATTCAAATTTACAACTGAACAGATTGGCAATCGCCCCTTCTGTCGGATGGCTGTGACCGTCATTCAGTCCCGGCATCACCATCCGTCCCTTCAGGTCAATAACCCGGGTGGTGGGAGATTTCAGTTCGATGATGTCTTCTGTCGCTCCCAGAGCCATAATTTTACCCGCCCGGATAGCCAGCGCACTGGCCGTCGGCTGATCTTCTTCCATGGTATGGATCGCCCCATTGACCAGAATGGTGTCCGGTGACGGCCCGACGGTTTCTTCTGCGGCAACAGGGCCACTTAAACCCGCGATGGCCAGAAAGAGACACAGGAGGCGAGCGTCGATAAATCTTGGTAATAACGTGTTCATTTTTCTATCCCTAAAGGGGCATGTCGCTGACATGCCCCGACATGACGTCACTGATTAAAAATCGTAAGACAGGGTAATCCCGAAGGTCCGCGGCATGCCGACGCTTCTGACATAAGGACCATTACCGCCGGTGTAGGCTGCCGGATAGTAATATTCATTAAACAGATTGCGGCTCCAGACCATGACTTGCCAATTATCCCGGGACAGGGTCGCCCGAAGGTTGGCCACCGTATAGGCGCTGGTGGCGTCTTCAAGCTGAGCCCCGCCGGTGGTCTTGTCCTGATAGTTCACATCACCGCCAATTTTCATCATCAGGCCCGACGAGATTTCCCATTCATAATCAATGCCCGCATTCAACTGCCATTTAGGTGTCATGGCCAACTCTCTGCCTGAAGCGTCAAATGTCACAACCGTAGGCCAGCTACTGTCATTTGAAGTGGCCTCCCATTCAAGGATTTTGGAATTGAGATACGCCGCCCCGAAAGATACGAACCATCCTTCCGCCGGGGCCCATTGCATATCCAGTTCTGCGCCATAAATCCGTGATTTCGGCACATTGGTCAGGCCACTGATGTTGCCAACAAATGTCACCGCCAGATCCTGTTCCTGCTTATTCTTATAATCATAATAGAAGCCGGACAGATTTAATTGCATCGCCCCTTCCAGCAGCGTCGATTTTATCCCCACTTCATAGGAATTAACCTCTTCCGCACCGTAAGATTTAAGCTGTTGCGTCGTGTTTGAGTTTGCCCCGTTAAAGCCCCCCGACTTAAAGCCGTTCGAGAAAGTGGCATAGAGCAGCAAATCATCATCAAGGGCATAATCAAGACCCACCTTAAACATCCATTTATTGGTTTCGATGGTTTCTTCATACACATGGAAGGCATCATTAATATTAGGGCTTCCAATCACACCAAAGACGTATGTCGGCGAGGCTGGATCATCATCAATCGTACTACAGGCGCCGGGGGATAAGGTCGCCCCGAAAGCAAAATTCGAGAACCCCGCCAGTGACCCGTCCCCGGCATCAAAGGTACAGCCCGACCAGCTCCGGTCTTCTTCGGTATAACGCGCGGCCAGGGTGACCCGCAATTTATCCGTTACGTTATATTCCACATGGGCAAAGGCCGCCTGTGAGTCTGTCTTCTGGTTATATCTGGTATGCAGTTGCAAGATCGGCGCGAACTGGAAGGGAGAGATGCCAAAGGCGATTGAGCCATTGCCGTACACCGAGTCAGACATAAAATAATTATACAATTCATCCATCTTGTCTTCGGAATAATAGGCCCCCACAATCCACAACATCTTATCTGTTTGTCCGGTCACCCGTAATTCCGAGGAAAAGACTTCCAGATCCGTCGTATTGATGTTTCCTGAATCATTGGCCGCCATCCCGTCCCAGTCATTGGATTCCACCCGGTCAAATTTGTCATAACCGGTCACGGACGTCAGACTGATTTCCTCGGTGATATCCCAGTCCAGTTTGACAGAGGTTCCCTTCAACTGATTGTCCCGTTTGGGACGCAGGTTGAAGACAGTCCCGGACGCATCGGTATAGGAATTTGTCCAGTCCGCCGCCCGGTTGTCACCGGTTGAATACCAGGGCGGAGTTTCCCCACTGACCGCATAAGGAAATAATTGCTTATAAGGCGCGCTGAATTCATCCAGTCCGATCAAGCGGCCATCATACACTGTATTGGCTTTATTTTCAGACTGATCATTGCTGTAATGCACATTCAAAAGCAGATTGACGGTTTCGCTCAATTCAAAATTGACCAGCCCGCGCAGGGAATAAATATTTTTCTTTCCCAAAGTATCGTCCCGGGTCAGGCTTTTTTGCCAGCCTTTCCCGGACTGGGTCGTTTTGAAGGCAAGCCGTGCATTCACGCCTTCCGCCACCTGTCCATTCAGATAGCCTTCCACATCCAGCGTTTCAAAACTGCTGAAGCCGACTGTTATACCGGCCCCGGTTTCCGCCGTCGGCTTCTTGCTGATAAAGTTGATCTGGCCGGCCGTGGTGTTACGGCCATATAAATCCCCCTGAGGCCCTTTCAAGACTTCAACCCGCTCCAGATCAAACACAAGCCCCCGGCTCATCACCGAATACGGCATGGAAACCTCATCAAAATACAGCCCCACCGTGGAAGAGGCCGCCGTGGAGTAATCCTGAAACCCAATCCCGCGAATGGTGTAAAGCGGGACGCCCGTGGCGGCCGTTTCGTTGACCGTCAGACCGGGGGTGATCTGGGCAATATCCTCGGAAGTGCTGATCCCGCGTTCTTTCATGATTTCGCCGGAAAAAGCATTCACCGTAATCCCCACATCGTTGATGCCCTGTTCGCGTTTCTGGGCGGTGACCGTGATTTCTTCCAGCATCATTTGCGCCGATGCCGGGGCCGACAGCCCCAGACCGCCGACACAGAGCGCCGTTGTCATGAATAAAGTGGTGTATCCTGAAAATCGTTTTGAGTTGTAGCTGTTCATTGTTTCTTCCCTAATTTTAAGCGTTTTACATTTCATCATTTTAGTAAACCGGTCCCCCAAAACAATTCAACCGGGCAGTTTGTCCAACAGATGTGTCGCAGAAGTAATGACCTGATCCTGGTGCGGTTGCAGGTCCTGCCCGGCAAGCGCCTCGAACAGGGCCATAAAAGGATCATTTGTTTGCGTTTTGATGCCGCTCAGGCTTTCCATCACGGCCAACCCAAAGAAAGGAACCGTCGCGTCATTATAGCCACCTTCATGGCACATCACGAGACGGCCAGCGCACAATTCATCCGCCACATCCATCAGTTTACGGGTGAGACTGCGATAGCCTTCGCTATGCATCATCATCCGCCCCAACGGATCATGGGCCCCCGCATCAAACCCGGAAGGCACAATAATCAGTTCCGGTTTGAATTTCTGCAGCGCCGGAATGATTACCCGGTCAAAGGCTGCTTCATACGCCCCGACGCCGGACCCCGCCGGCAACGGAATATTGATATTATAACCGGCGCCCTCTCCTGCGCCGTTATCCGCCATATCGCCACTGTCCGGCGGAAAACATCTGTCCTGATGAATCGAGACGGTGAGTACAGAAGCATCCTCCCAGAAAATCTTCTCCGCCCCATTGCCGTGATGCACATCCCAGTCCACAAATGCGATGCGGTTGAGGCCTCTTTTGGCCTGGGCATATCTGGCGGCAATTGAGGCATTGGCGAACAGGCAGAACCCTTTACCGATGTCCGGCTCGGCATGATGTCCCGGTGGCCGGACTAGGGCATAAGCGTTATCAATTTTCCCGTCCAACACCGCATCAACCGCCGCCATCACCCCCCCGGCCGCCAAGGTTGCAATATCAAAAGCCCCCTTGCTGAACGGCGTCAGCATACCGGCATCGCCTCCTGTTTCTGCGCTCATGGCTTTGATCCGGGACAAATAATTCGGGGTATGAACCCGAAGAATATCCTCTTCCGTCGCGTGATACGCGTCCACCTGATGCAGTTTTTGATACAGTCCACTCACCTCTAACAGGTTTTTAAAGCGCCGTTTGGTCTCAGGATTCTCCGCGTGAGTGCCCGGCTGGATCGGATCACCGGGCGGCATAACCCCGGCGTAGGTGCCGGTATCGTGCCACATGTATATTTCCTGCCAGACAAAGCCTGTTCTGTTTGACGTCATTCTTTTATTCCTTACCGGATGGAGTGGTATATGAATCAGTCCATAGACTGATCTTGGGGTGACGCGCCGCCCACGGCATGGCCCGTTCGAGTTCTGCGGACAGACGGAAGAGAACATCTTCCCGTCCGGCCCTGCCGACAAACTGCGTGCCAATGGGCAAGCCGGAGGCCGACATGCCAAGCGGCAATGTGATCGCCGGTTGCCCGGTCAGGTTGAACAGTGCCGTAAAGGGAGCGATGGAAAAAATATGATCCGTCCAACCAAAGGCATCAAGACCGGGGTCATTGGCGTTATACGTCCCGATTTCTTGCGGTAACAAGGCTGTCGTCGGGGTGATCAACACATCAAATTTCCCGAAAAACCGCGCCACATCCCGACTGATCATATTCATGGTGGCAAAGGCTGAAACCATATCAGTCGCCTTCAGGCCAAGACCATACTGGTGGCTGGCCAGGGTCGTGGCTTCCAGATAATCGTTCGTAATCGGACGTCCCGTCATTTCACTGATCTGGGTGATCCACTGGGCTATATTGGCGCACCAAAAGGTCACGGTAGCATCCCGGAAACTGCTATAATCGAACGTGGGACTTGCCTCTTCGACATGATGCCCCATATCAGCGCACATCAATGCCGCCCGTTTTGTGCTTTCGACGATTTCCGCATCGACATGAGATCCGGACCAGGCCTTGCTGGTAAAACCGATGCGCAAGGGTTCACACTTCCGGTCAAGTTCCGACAGATAGGGCCGTTCGGGTCGAATAATCGCATAAGGATCCCCAGGGGACGGTCCTTCCGTTACATCCAGAACCGCGGCGCAATCCCGCAAACTGCGGCTGACCACATGTTCAATGCCAAGTCCGTTCAGGCCATCCGCCGCATCCGGGCCGATGGTGGTGCGTCCCCGGCTTGGTTTTAGCCCGACAAGACCACAACAGGCCGCCGGAATACGGATTGATCCTCCGCCATCATTGGCATGGGCCACCGGAACAGCCCCCGCCGCCACCATGACCGCCGAACCGCCACTGGACCCACCAGCCATCAGTCTGGGATTCCACGGATTGCGCGTCGGGCCACTAACGACGGATTCCGTCGTCGAACAAAAACCCATTTCCGGGGTGGTTGTCCGGCCTAACGGAACCAGCCCGGCATCAATATATCTTTCCGCCAGATACGTGTTATGGGGGGCAACGATTCCCTGACAGAGACGCGACCCCATCTCACTCCGGCGTCCTTCAAGGTGCAGGATAAGATCCTTTACCAGAAAAGGCACCCCCGCAAAAGGTTTGTCCTGCAAGGCGGGAAGGGATAAGACGTCCAGCTGGTCATCAAAACATTCAATAACCCCGTTAAGTTCAGGATTCAGTCTCTTGATCGCCTGAAGCGCCAGATTCGCCAACTCTCCGGGGGTGACATCATTTTGCCTGATCAGCTGGGCAAGCCCCAAAGCATCATAATGACAATATTCCGATAACTTCATAACGTCTCCAAATTCTTAAAAAAGAAGGGCGCCAGATGCGGGTCTGGCCCCTGAGTTTCTTGATCAGCAGGAGATGACGGTACCAAAACGGAAAAGAGAGAACCCGACCCGAAAGGAGGGGGGCGGAAATATATTTCACCCCCCCAAAAGGAGGGGACGGGGTTTTTAACCCACCAGTTTGAGCTCCTGTGCAGCCAGAACGGCCGAGGTGCGGTTGTTGACACCCAGTTTCTCAAAAATATTCTTGATGTGCCACTTAACGGTATTTTCTTTGATTTTCAAATGCCCGGCGATTTCGGCATTGCTTTCCCCGGACGCCAGCAACGACATGACATCCAGTTCCCGCTGACTTAATTCTTCCAGCAGCAGATAATTCATCGCAGCAGAACCATCAAGAACGGTCTTTTTATGCACCCCTTCACTCAGACGGTTAAGATAGTTCTGATCTTCTGTCCTGCACTTCTGATCCGTCCGCACCGCCTGTACTAAAGGCCCGATTACGGCGCCTTCATCAAGAAAAACACGGACAAAGCCTTCAGAGCGCCCCAGTTCGATTGCCTGCCGGAAAGATTGTCGCGCCACATCCTTTTCCTGCTGTCGCCATGTTATCAGGGCTTTAAGGATCAGACATTCCATAATGCGTTTTGTGCGTCCAATATCTTGCGCCAGCTTCAGCACATGTTCAATAAGCCGCAAGGCATGATCATCCTCCCCAAGCGCAATCAGCAATCGTATTTTGAGCAATAGCTTTAAACACATCACCCGGTCCCATCTGGACAACTGATAATCTTCTGGCAGATCACTGACCGAAATGGCCGCCAGCCCCGCCCGGGCGATGGCTTGGGATAGCTTTTCCTGTTTCAACAAAAAGCGCACAGACTCATAATCCGTCAGAATGGCCAGGCGGTACAATTGATCATCCCGACATATAATGCGGGCTCTTTCCAGTTGCTGCCAGGCCTTTTCCCCTTCCCCCGCATTCTGCAAAATCCGGGCGTATGTACATAGTCCCAGAATGGGGGCTTCCGCCTGTCCACATTCAACAACCCTGTCAATATTCTGTTCCAACAGATTTTGTGCTTCATCCAGCCTGTTCCATTCATACAGAACCGTTCCGCGATAAAGACGCGCATTCGCCACCCCCGTCGAATGCGGCGCTTCATCATTGCTGGTCAAATTCTCGGCCTGAAGGAATAGTGCTTCCGCCATATGAAGACGGCCCATCGCTGCTTCGTTCATCCCCATAAAGCAATCGGCATACAAAATACCGTAAGGAGAATTCACCCGTTCATGGCATTGCCGTGCCTTGATAAAAGCCTGCCGCGCCTGATCAAACTCGCTCAGGGCGTACCGGGCGTACCCCAACATATTATACATTGCCCCGACATTAAAATGATCCTGCTCGGCTTCTGTTTTCAGGAATTCCTCGCATAGATATTTGGTGCGCTCGACATCATCAGAAGCCGTCGCCACGCCAATCTTCAATATCTTTATTTTTGTTTGAATAGTGCGCAGTTCCCGCCCGGAGAAAAAACCTTCTCTGGTTTGGCGATCGACAATCGCCTCCACCCGATACGCCGCGCTGGCCGCCTCTACGGGACGGCGCATATGAAACAGGGCCATGCACAGATACAAAGGAATTTTATATCTTTCATCCGCGATATGGGCGGGAATGCGGGTCAACCAATCTTGCAGCAAAGGCATTTGCCCCCGCATCACAAATGTCGCCGCATGCTCTTCTATTAGAGAGGCGGCCAGGTCATAGCTCCTGGCTTCCAGCGCATATGTCACAGCCTCGGTGACAGAGCCATATTGCAGGAACCATTCACTGGCCTTGAGGGTCATTTCTTTTTTGAGATCCGGGTCAAGTCGTTCAAGCCGGGATTGCAGGAAATCCTGGAACAGGTGATGATACCGATACCATCCATGCGCCGCATTCAACGACGTGATAAACAGATTTTTATCTTCCAGTTCCTCGAATATCTCCTGGCTGTTGTGGATGTTCATCATCCCGTTGCACACCTCGGCATTCATCCTGTCCAGGATAGAGGACCTGAGAAGGAAGTCCTGTATTTCCTGAGGTTGATGAACAAAAACATCTTCCGCCAGATATGTCGTGATATCTCTGAAATTACCAGAAATAAGTTGCATCAGGTCTTCTTCATGCCGCTTGTCCTTCAGGACCAGTGACACCAGTTGAAGGCCTGCAATCCAGCCTTCCGTCTTGCTTTGCAGACGCGAGATCAAGGTATCGGTTAAATTCAGATGATGGGTATCCCGAAGGAAATCACGTGTTTCCCCGACGGAAAACCGCAAATGGAAATCAACGATTTCCTGCAGTTCATTTCGCGCCTTAAGCGACGAAAGCGGCAGATCGGGTTTGCTCCGGCTTGAAATCACCAACCTGAAATTGATCGGCGCATGCGATAACACATAATCAATGATCGCCCCTATTTCAGGACCATTCACCAGGTGGTAATCATCCAGGAACAGGATGATCTGATCCTCGATCCCGGCCATTTCATTAATCAGCGCGGTCAATACCCGCCTCACACGGTTTTGGGTCTGGCTTTCCAGAATCACGACCGCCTTATCCGTCGGGATGATGCTGTTCTGCTGAAGGGCCGCGATCAGATATTTAAGGAAACGCACCTCGTTTCTCTCGTCCGCGCCCAATGAGATCCAGCTTCGTCTTGCATCCTCTGCACAGTAATCCTGATAAAGCGACGCCATCAACGTGGTCTTGCCAAAGCCCGCGCCTGCGGAAATAAGCGTCAACCTCTTTGCCGAACTGGAAAAGACGCCGGATAAAAGAGATGTACGCGCCACAAGCGCCCGCCGAAGTAAGGGCGGCGCCAACTTGGTCAGGATAATATCATCGGATAAAGCCACTTAAACTTCCTGCAAAACATACGCCCGCTGTAAAAGGTATAGGGAGAATACAATATCGTCAAACCAGAAAATATTTTTACCATCAATTCACGGTTCGGGGATGGGGCAGAATTAACCGGCCAAGGTGCCCCTTCCTGTGACCGGCATTATAGGGAACATAGGTCGGCGACCCGGCACTTCACCTTCCCGGTTTCGGCGGATTTTGGGATGTTTCAGTTTCTTTTTACCTGCCCCACCGATATACTGAATACCAATCTTGTAAAAACATCAGACCGTAAAGTCCCAGGGTATCGTGTGCAGATGAATGACATTCCGACAAATTCCAGTCCCTTCCCCCCCTGGCTCACCCAAACAAAGACGCTCCCGCTGCGTCATCATATTTCCCTCATTGATCGCCCTGAATTGTGCCGACGGCTCAATGCAGGATTTGACCAGAAACTGACCCTCTTGTCGGCACCTGCCGGGTTTGGCAAAACAACCCTGCTGCGCCAATGGCGAACACACCTTCAGGCAAAAGACATTGCTGTTGCCTGGCTCAAAATTGATGAAGATGACAATGACCCGTCCATTCTTGCCTTATATCTCGCCTTTGCCCTCTCGTCTGCAGGTCTTTCACAGGAGATAATAAAGATCCACCCAGGCCCTTTTACCCTCGACGCCACCTCTCGAACAATCGTGGGCACCATATTATCTGCTATTGCCAATTACGGGAAGAAAGTGGTTCTGATCCTCGATAACGTGGAATGCGTGAGTCAAAACACCGCGAAAAAAATACTGATCCCCCTATTCACCTATTCCCCTCACAATTTTCATATTGTTCTGGGCACCCGCACTGTCGAAAACATGCCGTTATCAACTCTGAAACTACAAGGGCAGGTGAGCCAGATAACCGCAACAGACTTAAAATTCACCCCGTTTGAGATTGAAGTTTTTCTCAACCAGACCCTTACCAAAAAAAAACTCCAGAAAATCAGCGTAAAAACGGAAGGCTGGCCCGTCGCCTTGCAATTCATCAAAAATGCTCTCTCAGGTCACAGCGAAAGTGATAAAATTATTGACCGTTTTCACGGCACAGAGCAGGATGCACGGAACTATATTCTTGAACAGATTTTAAATACATTGCCCGCGGCTCAACGTGATTTGTTGCTTGAAGCAAGCATTCTCGATACTCTGGACCCGGTTTCCCTTGACCGGCTGCGCGGCACAACCGATACCAGCCAGACCCTGCAGGGACTGGAGACCTTAAAACAGCTTATCGCCCCCGTGAACAACCAAGAAGAACACTATCGCCTTAATCCCCTATTTCAGGAGGCGTTGGTTTATTTCCTGGAACAATCAAATCCGGACCGTATGAAATTACTTCACCTACGGGCGGCGGAAATGTTCATGGAAGAAGGACATATCATACATTCCATTCGTCATGCGCTAAAAGCCAAGGAACCTGAAACCGCAGCTCATTTTCTGGAACAAGCCGGGGGTATTCACCTATGGAACAAAGAAGGCATGACGCGCATTCGCAAGGCACACGCCCTTCTCCCCGAGGATATTATTCAGACGCGGCCGCGATTAAACCTGCTTAGAGCCCTGATTTTTCTGAAGGACGGCCATCTAAATGATGCCCGCCACATTTTTGAAACGGTTCAACAGGATGTCGAAAGCCAGAGCCATTCCCCTTCCGCAGAGCTGGAATATGACCTGGCGATTATCACCTGTACACTTGCCGTTTACGAGGGGGCCCCGCTCAATAAAGAAATGAGCACACGGCTCGTTGCATCCATAGAGAAATTCAAGGACGATGATAAAACCCAGACTGGTTTTGTATATACGATCCTTTGCGTCTTCAATCTGCAAAAAGGCAACTTTCCCACAGCACGGCACGTGGGTAAAAAAGCCATAAGCCACTTTCAAAAATATAATTCCGTATTTGGTGAGGCCTATATTTATCTTCATCTGGGCGTGGTCGCCACCGCAGAAGGCAACCTGGAAAAAGCCGGAGCATATTATAAAAAGGTGCAGGATTGCCAGAGGCGCTATTTCATTGATGATAAAGACATGCGTCTTGTCCTTAATATCGCGATGGCAGAATGGCATTATGAAAGAAATGAGTTGTCCACGGCCGCGCGGTTGTTGGGGGATATCAACCGCCGCCTGGAAACGGGGGAAGCATGGTATGAAATATATGCTTCAGGATATAGCACCTCTACTGCCCTGGCCTATCTGCAGAAAGGCCTGAGCACTTGCCTGAATCTCAGCGAAGATTCTTCAGTCTATATCAAGCGGGAAGGTTTAAAGCGTCTGAACCGCCTGGTGATGGCCAATAAAGTCGGCTACTTGTGCCGTGCGGGGAAGATCGTACAGGCCCGCAGAATAGTTCAGGAAAACAACCTGTCGGTTCAGGACTATTGCCGCAACAGCACAGCCAATTTTTCAGTCCGGGAAAGCTATGGCACCATTCAGGCCCTTACACGTCTGTTGATTGCCGAAATGCGTTATGAGGAAGCCATTCGTGAACTCCGTCTCCAAATTGATATTCATCAGGGTGGATATGAAATACGGGCGCTCCAGAAATACCGGCTCTTGCTGGCAATTGCCTTATTTGGCAACGACGATGAAAAAGAGGCATTGCATGAACTTGAATCTGTCCTGCATTTTGTTCGCACCCAGGGATTTCTTCGTTTTATTCTGGATGAAGCTCCCTTTGTCACCCCCCTTCTTTCCGCCTTTATCACCGAAACCGGCTCCGTTGAAAAGGATCACGCTCAATATCTCCTCGGCCTGTTAGAAGACGCCCAGTTGCCCAAAAACGACATTATTCTGAGCCGCCGTGAGAAACAGGTTCTGGATCAACTGGCCGAAGGGTATTCCGATAAAGTGATTGCCAGAAACCTTGATGTTTCAGAAAATACTGTCCGGTTTCACCTGAAAAACTTGTTCAGAAAACTGACTGTCAACAGTCGTCTGATGGCTGTGAGCGAGGCCACAAAACACAAGCTTTTGAAATAACGCCATAACAGAGCGTCGCCGTCAAGAAAGAATCCAGTGCCGGCACCGTGGTCAACGTAAATACATTGGATGATGTCATCAGGGCAAAGCCCGAGGCCAACCCCCAGGATAAAAATGCCGACCCGGAAATGGCGGTTGTGCACTCTCTGCACCGCCAGAAGAAATGGGCAATATAAATACCTGCAACCGGCGGAATGAATATCCCGAGCAACACCAGAAAACCGATAAGATAATCCATTATGCCGCTCACAGCCATCATGCCACCCAGCAGGCCCGCCACGACTGTGATCCGTTCCCCCCTTATTTTAGGGAAAACCTGCGCCAGCCCAAGACTACTGGAATAAAGATTACTGACATTGGTCGTCCAGCTTGCGAAAATCATCATGACCAAAGCAGGCACCCCGAGACCCGACTGATACATGGCATTGATCAAGCTTTTCTCTCCCGTCATTAATACCGGAAGCCCCGCCATGATCAGAATAAAGGCAAAAACCGACCCAAAACTACCGAGTGACGCCACATAAACCTGTTCTTTCCGGTTAATAAACCGCGATATATCCGGCAGAATAGTCATGCCCACCATAAAAGATCCTACGACAACAGACACGGCGCCGCCAAAGGTTGCAATCCCTCCTGCCCCGGTGGCCGGGGTGGTCCATATCTGTGCCCAGGAAAAATTAGATGACACGAAATAGACCCCGGCCACTAAAATCAACAGCATGAACGGCACTGTGAATTTACTTAGAATATCAATGGCATGGAACCCGTAGATGGTTGTTCCCGTCATCACCAAACAGCCCGCCATCACATAAAACTCAAATGGCAACTGCACAGAGAAAAGTTCTTCCATAGACCTGGCCGCCGCCTGACCAAACAAGGAGACCGTTACCCCGAACCACCCCAGCAACGTCACCGAAATCAAAAAACTGACCCCGCGGCTTCCCAAGCTCCCAAAGGACGCATTCAACAACTGATAGGTCGTTTGCCGCTTACATACCGCAATATACATACAGGCGCTGGCTATCACGGCCAGAATAACACCGCCGGTCAGAATGGCAAAGCTTCCTTGCCCTGCCCCCAAAGCCCCCATAATTTCCGATCCAATCAAAAAGGCGGGTAGTGTAATCGCAACCCCGATGACGATCATGGCCACATGCCAGCCACTAACCTTTTGTGAGTCCAAAACCAGCGGCTGCGTGATATGGTTCGTCATCATAATATCTTTCTTCTTGCTGGTGTGGCATAGGCTGTTTCCTTCTTCCGGCCAAAAAGGAAAGACCAAATTATCGGCCGTTTTTTTTCTGAACCGGTGGGGCATTGTCCACCAAGACCTAATATCATTGATTGACTTTAGCTCGCTGGACAATGCTCTTCCCGTATTTCAGGACATACGTTTCCTAGAAATGCATATTAACCTCAATACCGTATGATCGCGGCAAACTGTTGGACCGTATGTAGCCAAAACCGATAAAACCAAAATCATTGGCTTGTCTTTCATCAAATAAATTGTCAACGAAAGCACCAATGCCCCAATTGCCCGTGCGGAACTTAAGCCGCGCATTGACATAATCTTTTTCCCCGATCTCAAAACGCGTTCCAACGCCATCAATGAGAATGAATGACCCCTGACGCCGATAATCAACACGGGCGTGCGCTTCCCAGTCATCGGTAACCTGAACCGTATAATTCAAGGCCAGATTGACGCTGTAATCCGGCGTTGAAGGCGACCGCAATCCCCCCTTCAGTTTAGCGTCCGTGATACCCAGGCCACCACTCAACTCCAATCCTTCAGAAAGCAACGCCACAATTTCCAGTTCTCCGCCATTAATGTCGGATTCAGGCACGTTTGTCGTTAGCCGGAACGGTGCTTCACCAATGATTGAAGTGAATTGCTGATCGGAATAATCAATGTGGAAAATCGCCCCATTCATGCGAACCCGGCCATTTGCAAGCATGGTCTTAAACCCAAATTCAAAGTTTTTTGTACTTTCCGACGCCGTCAGATTGCCGGTATTAAAAAAGCCATAGCGAAACCCTTCCGCGTAGCTAAGATATGTCATGATATCGTCATTCCACTGATAGGATAACTGTGCTTTCGGCTGCCATTTATCATTCGTTGCCGTCAATGTCGTCAGACCATCCGGTGTGGGAACGGGCGTCGAGAGTGTCAGGTCCGTATATTGAGTCGTGTCAAAATCGTTCTTGTCATACCGCAGCGCAACGGACAGCTCCAACTTGTCTGTCAGGTCATAGTTGGCCTGGCCATAAATTCCCCAAGCCTTGTCATTGCGGACATCCGGACGATTCAGAAACCGCACTAAATTGGCTTCCACACGTTCTCTCCCCTGTAAAACGCCCCCGACACTCAACAGATTTACCACTTGACGATCCATATAAGACATCCCAACCATCCAGCGGAATGGCTGATCTGCGTCAGACGTAAATCGCACATCTTGAGTAAAGGTCTCGAAATTATCCATCAGGTCCTGGAATTGATCCACGAAAGGATCCGCGGGATCACCAAAATGGCCAAACAATCCAATACCGGATCCCTTCTGCCATGTGGCGGAGCCAAATAAATCCTGATTTATGTCACTATATCCCGTTACGGAGGTGAGAGTTCCCGCCTCTGTTTCCCAGTCGACCTTGGCCGAGAATTCAACGAATTCACGCTTTTCTTCGCCGATGATTCCGCGGGCCGGTCCAGGCGCCGCAGGGGTATCAAAAACATCTATCAGACCCTCGTTCGCCACCAGCTCCTGAGCCGCCACTCCGGAGGTAATATCGGAATATGACCCCCGCAAGTCGATTGTGATATCCTCCAGATCAAAAATAAGTCGGCCCTTGACAGAAACCTGTTCTTCAAAATCCAGTCCATCCCCATCCGTGCTTTTTATGAGGCCGTCCGTATTCCGGTAATAGCCTCCAATGCGAAACAACACTTTGTCTTCAACCAACGGGCCGGACACAGAACCTGATAATTTAATATCATTGCCGCGCGCATAAGAAGCATTGGCAGCATATTCCATTTCGTTGGTTGGTTTTTTTGTCACGACATTTATCGCCCCGGCGATCGCCCCGGCCCCGTATAAAGCGCCCTGGGGCCCTTTCAGAACCTCAATCCGCTCGATATCCATCAAAGCGCCCTGATTTATGGCATCAAGAGACCCGGCCTGAACCCCATCCACAACATAAGTCGCCGGCGCCCAGCCCTGCTGTCCTGTGGTGATGCCGCGAATGGTGATGAAAGTTACACCGGCGCGAAATGTTTCCCGCATGCTGATGTTCGGGGTCAGGTCTATAAAGTCCTGAACATCGTCAATGCCTGCGTTTTCGATGGCCAGACTGTCAAACGCTGTCACGGAATCCGGTACGGTCTGCAGGCTTTCTTCTCTTTTTCGAGAGGTCACTACAACTTCTTCAAGGGTCAACAGGTCTGCATTCTCTACAGCAGAAAAAGCGACAGGTGCAGGCAGAGAGAGAAAAAGCGCCGTTGTGGCAATTAGTCCTCTATTGATAATATTACTCATTCTATAGTCTCCCTAGACATTGGTTTATATTGAAATGTTTATAATTGCTCAATCGGAATAAAATCTTCATTCAGGCCAAAAATACGCGGCCCGAACACCTGTAAAGCTTCCGGCGTACGCATGATTGGAGCCGCCGACGTCCCGATAATTTTTATCCTCTGGCCGTACCGCAGATGCTCAACCGGGATTGGCTCCGCCGTTTCACGATCAACCATACAAATCAAATCCGGTACGATGGCTTTCGTAATTCCATTTTCACGGGCCACAAGATGTTCATTTTGAAAGATGATTTCCATTTGTCGCCCGGAACCATCCAGGGCATCCATCAAGCAATGCCCTATCGCAAACCCCTTCGTCGTTTCCCGACGAAGATCCGTCACCTTCCCGTCAAACAGGATTTTCGCCTGATTGTAATAAGGTGTCGTCTTCAGATACGCCACCAGCTCTTCTACAGGATTTCCTGCTGTCCGGCCTTCCCGGATCGCTATGCCAATCCCCAACGCCAGTGACAGGGTACCATGCACGGCGTAGTCCTTTACTTGCCGCCCGTTCAGGGGGAAAGAAGAAATCATGACACTCAACCCCATCTGAATAGCGGCGGCCCGCACCAGACCTTCGGCCCGTTGACCGCTATCCGCCTCAATCAAAACCGAGTTCAAATGTTCATCCGTAACCACAAGAGGAGTCGCTGAACAGCCATATACATTAAAGGTCACCATCTGCAATTCAGGAAAGGCGCGCCCCATGCCATCAGCATCCACCACCGGCAACCCTAACCGGGCCGCGGCCATAATCGGCAGCGTTGAATTAACGCCTCCAATTTCGATGGGCAGAATCGCGTCGGCTTTACGCCCAAGTTTTTCTTCCAGTTTGCGAATGGCCAGATCAATATCGTCCCCGCAACAGGCCTTCTCCAGCAACACAGGCGGTGACCCCAACATGGCTGCCGTCAGGACAACCGCATCGTCAGCCAGTTCATCAGCTGTGATGACCTCAGGCGCCCCGAATTCCTTGATGGCGTTTTGCGCCAACATCCGGCCAATATAAGGATCTCCACCACCTCCCGTACCGAGAAAAGCTGCGCCGCGGGCAAAGTCTTCCATATTATCCAATGTAATTTTCATTTGCCTTGTCATTGCTTATTCACCCTTGCCTTTAAAAATTTCAGTAAGCGTATTTTGAGCAAAACTCAGTTGCCCTGCGGCTTTTATACGCAACCTGACCGCTCCCCCCGGCACATAGGCCAGCGGAACTTCTTCAATATCAATGATCTTGATTGTTTCTTCATCCGCGCCAGCCGCGATCGCTTTTTCGATGGCTTCCCGCTTCGCACTTTCCATCGCAATCTCACGGCCAACCTCGTCATAAGAAAACACTTTATCAATCTCCGCCCCGATCTGGGCAATCGCCGCGCCAATGGCATTAGCCACAGATGCATGGTCTGGTATGAGCGTCTTGCTTGTTCCGGAAATATCACGGTTGATCAAAATCGAACCGCCGCCGACCAAAATCAGAGGAACCGGTTCACTGCTCGTTTTCATTCGGTCAACGCCTTCGGATATGATGGCATGAATGGCGTCGACAGCCTGCGCAATCAGCCCGGTCTCCAGGGCAGAGACTTTGGAAATATCGCCCATCTCGGCATAACCGGCCGCCACAGCAATATCACTGCTGGTCAGGGTGCTGCCGTTAAAAACAAGTCCCTCTTCCGATAACCGGTAACCGACCGATTGCGGTCCGACGGTGACTTTCCCCGCTTCTTGCCGGACCAGACTTCCTCCGCCCAGTCCCAGGGCCAGAACATCCGGCATCCGAAAATTGGTTCTGATGCCGCCAATATCCACGGTCACCGATGATTCACGCGGATAGCCATTCACCAGCATCCCAATGTCCGTGGTCGTGCCGCCAATATCCGCCACGATGGCATCTTTCACCCCAGACAGATACGCCGCCCCGCGCATACTGTTCGTAGGACCGGATGCAAACGTCAACACCGGGTATTTGGCGACGAAGTCCGCGCTCATGAGCGTACCGTCATTTTGACTCACATAAAAAGGGGCCGTGATATTTAGGTTTTTCAGCGCTTGCCGGAAAGATTTGACCACACTGCCTGCCATATCAGCCAACGATGCATTCATAATCGTCGCATTTTCACGTTCCAGAATGCCAATACGCCCGATGGTATGAGACAGGGAAACACTGACATCCGTCATATGCTCTTTCAATATCTCTGCAGCCCGGAGCTCCATATCATTATTCACTGACGAGAATAATGAGGTGACTGCAACGGTATGAATTTTTTTCTTATTGAGCGTAATGGCCGCCGCTGCTATCGCCTCTTCATCCAGAGCTTCATTCAGACGCCCATCATATTGATAACCGCCACGGATCAGATGAATATTGTCCCCGACCTTGTTCGCGATATCCTCTGGCCAGTCCAATAATGGCGGCAGCGCGCGGGCCGCGGGCAAGGCAATACGTATGATTCCAACCGGCAGCAAGTTCTTGCGCTCCACAAAAGCATTTGTGAAATGCGTTGTGCCAATCATCACACATTGAATTTCGGTAGAAGATACTCCTGCATCCGTCATGACTTTCGTAATGGCTGTCGTAATCCCGTCACCAACATCTGGTGTGGTGGGCATCTTGCACCAGGAAAGAACTTTTTCGCCATCTATCAATACGGCGTCTGTATTTGTACCGCCAACATCTACACCAATTCGCATCTTCTGTTTTATCCCTACCTACTGTGAAATACTTTCTTTATCTTCAACAGAACAGGGGGACACAGCAATGCCTTCGGCAGGTAGGTTTCCTCATATATTGGGTAGGGTTGGAAAGAATAGATTATTTTCAAATAGCTACTAGAATCAGTAGTAAATTAAAGAAAAATGCCAAAAAAATACCGTAGAATCTGAATTGACAGAACCATATTTTGTATCCCCCATCAATGATGGGGCAGCGCCGTATCGGGTCTTGCGAATAATTTATAACATGCGGACGAAACAATAATGGCGTCAATCGCGGCGATGGAACTAATGCTGAAAATACCATTTTCGGCCAGAAGCCCCATGCCAATTCCCGACCCCCAGGCCAAAAAAGCCACATAATTGACGGGAGACTCCTTGGCTAATTTCACCACATCGCATTGTGATTTCCGCAACACAAGCGTTTCCATCACATAGATGCTGGCCACAGGCGGTATGGAAATACTCAGAAGCAACAGAAATTTTACCAGATAATCCTGTATGTCAAGAAAGGCAATCGCTGTACCGATCACGCCAATAGCTGCAATGATTTGCCACAAATGAACACGGGTGAAGATTGTCGCCAGTGACAAGGCGGATGAATATAAAGAGAGCACATTACTCGACCATGACCCGAGCAACAACAGCAAAAATGCGGGAATACCAATGCCCAGCGCAATCATGATTTTCACCAGGTCCTGTTCACCGGTTGCAATTCCCGGAATGGCCGATAAAACCATAACGACGGGAAAGGACAGTCCAAGGGCGACAAACACTGACCATAAGGCATGACGGCTGTTCTTGGCAAACCGACTGTAATCCGGCTGGATCACAACACCTACGATATAACTGCCGATCACGGCTGAAACCGCTTCAGAAAAACTGATCCCCGTTCCGGCGGAACTGGTCATATCCCATGAGGTGATTTTACCCGAAGACAGATATGCCGCGTAGATCAGGAAAAACAACATGAAAGGCACCAGCAACATGGCCAAGGTGTCAATGCCTTTAAAACCGGAAACGGTCACGGCGCACATCAGAAGGCTGCCGCCTATAATATACACGCTGAAGGGAAAGGACTGGCCGCTGATATCCAATATGGTCACATCCATTGCCTGCGCAAAGACATTCATGGTAACGCCGTACCAGCCGATCAGCGACAGGGCGATGACAAAATTCACCACCCGCGCCCCTACCCGCCCAAAAGCAAATTCCACCAGCATATACGTCGAAAGATGGGTTTTCGCCCCGGACAGACTGGTCAAGGCCCCTAAAAGACCTAATATCAAGCACCCGAGACTGAATGCCGGAATCGCCTTTGACAGGCCGAGACTGCCGCCAATATTGGCCGACATCAGGTAAACCGGGATGCCAATGGTGCCCCCGATGACCACCATGGCGATATGAATACCGGACAGGGTTTTCTCCTGTGGTACAGGATTACGGGAATAATCATCCTGATCCAAACTTGAACCGACACCATCCTGCAGAGGCGGATCGGCATTGAGTATCCCGCTTTCCTCAATTGTCATTTTTTATATCCATTCCATCTTATAGAATTTCCGGGCTTGCTCTTTGGTGATATATCCGTTCTTTATATCACTCAGGATTTTCTCCTTTGGCCTCTTCATCGGGTCGCCATAACCACCGCCCGTACCCGTCATCAGGCGAATAACCTCGCCTTTATGCACCGCGATGGTCGTACACATGTGATGCCGTTCCTCTGACCCATCCTGGCGTAAAATCAGGGCGTAATTATTAGACCCTTCCTGTCCGCCCATCATCGCCCACGGGCGGGAAATGGTCTGTGACGCCGCATAGGTCAAATACGCCACGTCAGATGTCACCTTGTAGTCCAGAACCACACCTTTACCGCCGCGAAACTCTCCTGCGCCGCCGTCTTCATCATGGAAGGCATATTGTTCTATTTGTACGCCATAGCGACTTTCAAACAATTCCGCCGGAATATTGAACGTCTCGCCGTTCGCGCAACAGAACTGACCACTATCGCCGTCCATACCCTGACTGCCGCCCCAGCCGCCAACCAATGGTTCCCCCATAACAAACAGGTCTCCTGTATCCGGGTGAAAGCCACTCAGAAAAGTTGCCCCGACACTGCGTTGATGGCCGGCCGGCAAGCGGTCCGGCATAACAGGAGCCAAAGCCTTCCACATCACATCAATCGCCGTGATCAATGCTTCATAATAAAGCGATACCGCGGCCGGCGACTGGGCACTGATGATCGTGCCCGGCGGACACACAATATCGAGGGCGCGGAAACAACCGCCATTGGCCGGAATTTCTGAATCCGTCACCGCCTTGAACAGGCAACGCGCGCCCGTCACAAGTCCGGTATAAGAACAGTTGATCGGCCCCAGCGCTTGCGGGTCGGTTCCCGTATAATCGGCAATCATACGTCCTCCTTCGATGGTCACTTTGACCTTGATCGTGAAAGGACCATGCCCCAGACCGTCATCTTCAACGATGCTTTCAGCTTGATAAACCCCCTGAGGCAGTTTTTTCAGCTCCGCCTCGGTCATCCGTTCCCCATAGTCAAGCAACTCATCCATGGCAAAAAGCACGGAAGAACGGTCATATTTTTCGATCAGCTCCAAAATTCTTTTGGCCCCGACACGCGCCGCGGCAACCCCCGCATACATATCGCCCAATGTACTGTCCGGTAAGCGGACATTGGCCTCGATGATCCCGACCAGGGCATCATTGATTTTGCCTTCGCTATACAGTTTCAAGAATTTAAAATGCAGCCCTTCCTGAAATATTTCTGTGGCGCAGGTTGAAACACTTCCGGGCTGTGCGCCGCCGACTTCGGTCCAATGGGCTTTATTGACCGTAAAGGCCACCAAAACGCCCTCATGGAATACGGGCAGGATAATCACCACATCCGACAAATGGGTGCCGCCGCCATGATAAGGCGAATTGGTTATGATGACATCACCGGGCTTGATATCCCCGGCATCCGGATAATGTTCCAGCGTGCTTTGTACCGCAGTATCCAATGTCGCGAGAAAAGCCGTCACCCCGTTGCCCTGAGCCAGAAGGTTTCCTCTGGCGTCCGTGGCGCCCACCGCAAAGTCCGTGGTTTCATAGATGATCGGGCTCATGCTCGTCCGAACCATGGCGTTAAACATCTCATCCCCCAGGGCAACCAGGGAATCCTTGATGATTTCCGTTGTAAAAATATCCATGATCACGCTCCTTTTTCTGCAAAGTTCAGATGAATGATATAATTGCCATAGGCATCAACATTGGCAGTATGACCGGGGGAAATAACAAGTGTTGCCGAAGGTTCCTGAATAATCGCCGGACCGGTAAACACCATCCCGGGTTCGAGCTTCAAGCCGTCATAGACAACAGTATTATGGACCCCGTGCTGGTCAAAATCGACGTGCCGTTCATGCAGTATCGTTTCTGACAGGCTTCGACCTGTGACTTGTTTTTTGACGATTTCAGGTTTGGGTACTTCGACCTTGGCAATCAGGTGAAAATTCACCAGTTGCACAGCCGCATCAAGACGATAGGTATATCGCTTCTCATAGGCGTCATGGAACGAGGCAATTGCCTGTATAATATCCACCTGCCCCTGATCGTTCACAGGGATGGACACTTTTACCGTATGCTCTTGTCCGGCATAACGCAGGTCAGCCAAATGTTCAAAAATGATCTGTTGATCCTGCTCAACACCATCCTGATTATAATCAATTGCCGCCTTGTTTTTTAAGGATTGGAAAACTTCGGCAATCTCGGCAGCGTTTTGGTCCGCCACCATTGTCAGATGGGTTTGGATATAGTCTCGCCGCAGGTCGGTCAACAACATGCCCCACGCCGAAAATACAGATGAATTTACCGGAACAATAACCTTAGGAACCTTTAATTCTTCCGCCAGAGCCACCGCATGCATCGCCCCACCACCGCCAAAAGCGATCAATGCAAAATCCCGGGGATCATACCCCTTGTTTGTTGAAACAAGCCGCAGGGCATTTGTCATATTGGCATTGGCTATCCTGACCACACCCCGTGCCGCTTCTTCCAAGGACACATCAAGGTCGGTCATGATCTGGGCGAAGGCTTGATGCACGGCGTCCATATCCGGTTCGACCTCTCCCCCGACAAAACAATTCTTGTCAATCCGACCCAGAATAAGATTTGAATCCGTGGTCGTCGGTTTTGTACCGCCCTTGCCATAAGCCGCAGGCCCTGGCATCGCCCCGGCGGACTGTGGCCCCACATGAAGTTTTCCACCTTTATCGGTCCAGGCGATGCTGCCGCCGCCGTTGCCGATCTCGACGATTTCAGAGACGGGCGTTTGAATGGGATACCCCGGAGACTTGGTATCTTTCTCAATATAATACTCAGTAGTGACCTTCACGTCGCCCTCTTCAATCAGTGCGCATTTTGCCGTCGTGCCGCCAATATCCAGAACCACCAGATTTTTCTCATCAATCATCTTCCCGAGATACGCGGCGGCAAATATGCCACTGGCCGGGCCGGATTCAACCATCGTGATCGGGTTGTTTTTCGCGCTTTCCACAGTGGCGATGCCGCCATTGGACTGCATCATGTAGGGATGCCCCGTGAAGCCCTCGCTCGCCAGTTTTCGTTCCAGAGATTCAATATATTTTTTGGCAATCGGATGAACATAAGCGGACAGGACCGTCGTGTTGGTGCGCTCATATTCGCGCCACTCCCTGCTGATTTCGCTGGACGCCAGAACCGAAACTTCCGGCCATAATTTCTTGATTTCCCTGACGACGATATTCTCATTATCCGGATTGACATAGGCATGCAGGAAACTGATGGCTATGGCTTCCACCCCTTCGGATTTCAAATATTCCAGTTGGGCCTGTAAGGGGGATAACTCAACGGGTCTTTCGATTTCTCCCTTGTAATTCACCCTTTCGTCCAGTTCCAGCCTCAGGTAACGATCAACAAAGGGCACGGGCTTCCGGAAATTAAAATTGAACAGATCCGGGCGATTGCCGCGCGCAATCTCCAGCACATCCCGGAATCCCCTGGTGGTAATCAAGGCGGTTTTGACGCCTTTGCGTTCGGTCAGAGCATTAATGATAACCGTCGACCCATGCGCAAAGAAAGTCATGTCCTCAGGGTTCAAATCCATTTTGTGAATGGCGTTCATGACCCCCTGTTCAAAGTTGGGGGGCGTTGTATCAGCCTTGGCAATTTTTACCGGCCCGCTCTTGCCCGTCTTTTCATCATAGTCATAATAGACAAGATCCGTGAAAGTTCCGCCGACATCGCTAGCTGCACGCATAATCTATCCTTTTAAAATCTAATTCTTAACCAAACAGAACATAAAAAACCCGGCCGTTATCAAAGGCCGTTGAAGCATGTTCTTCCCCGGCCGGGATATGAACCACATCCCCGGCCCGGCATTTACTTTTCCCCGCCGGGGTTTCCAGCAGAAACTCTCCCTCCAGGATGATGGAAATTTCTTCCTGATCATGGGCGGCCATGCCCTCCAAAGGATGGCGAACACCGTTCTGGAAGCCGGCGACGCCCACATTCAGGTTCGCCGATGCATTCTGGCTGACATCTGTACCAATCAGCTCAAATAATTCTGTGATTTCCAATGTCTCCGGCGTAAATTTTGTGGGGTATAATTTCATCAAATAAATCCTCTGACATCGAAGTTAAGTTTATTGCCAATTGGCGGGGCCTCCCGAAACAGGCCAAATTCAGTAATCTGATCTTCCGAAGGCGCGGCACTTCCCCATTTTCGACTGGGGACCCAGCCAAATTGCTTTTTCAAACCGGCAAGATGTTCCGCGGCCTTATAGGCGGCAATTATCGGATCGATCACGGGAATGCCCAGTTCCTTCTGGACCTTCTCCGCCAAGCCGAATGTACAGGTGCACCCCAGAATCAAGGCTTCCGCCCGATCTTCTTCCATCGCCTTCCGGCCGGCGTTAATAATTCGTGTTTCAGTTAATCCACAGTCCTTTTGCAGATCATGGGCCGCAACATCAATCGACCTCATGGAAGCCAGACGCGGTCCGTAACCGTAATGCTTTACCCGTTCGGTCATCTGCGCCCGCCATTTTTCCTGACCGATTATAATTGAAAAGTTATTGGCCAGATTGGCCGCAACCTGAATGCTTGCCTGACAAGGGGCAACAACAATGGCTTCGCCTGATATTTCCCGGGAATCTTCCAGCGCCGGATCATAAAAACACCCGATGACCACGGCATCGAAGCCTTCCTTTGCAGCGTAGCGTGTGACCCTGACCGTATCCCCGACAATCAGGGCTTCAAATGTTCGATACTCAAGATTGTTCATCTGCGCATCAGATTTGAAAGAGATGACCTCAACCGCGACCTCAGGCGATTTAATGCTATTGATATAGTCCCCCATCGGCTGATCATAATCAGGAAAACCCAATGGATTTATCCATAAAATGCGTGTTGCGTTCAGTGACATTTTTCCATCCTTGTTGGCACACAGAAGACCGTCTTCTGCGGGTGGAGATTCAGGAAGAGAAAATCTCTTCCTGAAATTTCTATTAAGTTTAGAAGTTCACTTTCACATCAAGGTGCCAGGTCCGGGGCATCGCCGGATGAGAAAACCCGCCCAATACCCATTCGGAGTTATAGGCTTCGTCCGTCAAGTTGCGGACCGAGCCCGTGACCGACCACACGCCATCCGGGTCTTCAACACCAATGCGGGCATTGACCAGGTTAAGAGCACTGCGGGCGGTTGAATTCTCCGGATCCCAGAATTGCGCACCGCGCCGTTCATAGTCGACCCGTGCCACCAGACCAAAGTCTTCCGTAAGATCTGTACGATATTGCGCGCCCAGATTAAGGGTCGTCTTGGCCACATAAGGTGCCTCATTCCCCACCGTTGCCGGGTTCAGGGTATTCGCCAGTATTTCACTGTCGGTATATCCGAAAGAAGCATAAAGATTTACGCCTTCAGCGACACTGGCCACGGCTTCGATCTCACCGCCCATCAGGCGTACTTCATCAATATTAACAAGAGCCTGCCCCCCAATGGCGCCAATAAAGACAAAATACAAAGGGTTGGTTTTTGTATGGAAAGCGGCAACGTTCAAACGCAGACGATTATCCAGGAGTTCACTTTTAAAGCCAACTTCATAGGTCTTGGTGATTTCGGCATCAACCGTATCTTCAACACCAACCACACCGGCGCCAGACGCCGCGGCGCCAACACCGAACTGGTTATACTGACCACTACGGAAACCTTCGCCATAAGATGCATAAAGATTGGCATCCTCGCTCACGGCATATTTCAGGGACACCTTTGGCTGGAGTTTGTTATAGGTGGCTTCCTGGCGGCAATTTTCCGGCGCACTTTCTGTGCAGCCCGCCGGCAGGCCCGCCGTATTGAGAGGAGATATATTCTGTATCCGTTTATCTTCGTCATAGCGAAGCGCCACGGCAATCTCCATGTCCTCTGTCACGTCATAGGAAACGTTACCAAACAATGCCCATGCCTGATTGTTATTGTCATCGGCAATGAAGGATAACGTCGGGTTCGTCACACTGGCGAATTTTGGCAGTCGTTCAATGCGCTCAATACCCTGACGGTTATCATCTCCGGTGGTCGTTGAAATAAACCGGTCGGTTTCCAGATAGTAGGCGCCAACCATCCATTGAAGAGGTTCTGCCGTATTGGACGCCATACGGAATTCCTCACTCCAGGCGCTGATGTCTACAAACTGCGTCTGTGAACCATCGAAAATACCAAAAATATCAACTTCATTGGTGTAAGGGAACTGATCCCCGGCGCCATATTCCATCACGCGATTATAAGAAAAAATATTGGTAAAGGTAATATCGTCGGTATCGTAAACCAGTTTCAGGGATACTTCATCAATATCGCGTTCATTAAAACCGAGGTTGTTGGCGCAGAATGTCCGCACAACAGTGTCAGCATCAGGGGCAGGCCCGCCAAACGGATTGGATGTATTGCACGTATCCCCGTCAAAGGCCACGGACTGCGACTGATAATTCAATCCGCCACCTTCGGTGCGCACCATGCTGCCCCGCAGGGTCGCGGTCAGGTTTTCGGATATATTCCATTCCAAAATCGCCCGCAGGGTAAGATCTTCAAGACCGTCGGCCTTTTCATTCAGCTGGATATTGTCGAGATACCCGCCGATATCCTGATATTTTGCCGCGAGCCGGAATTTCAACTTATCTTCCACAAGCGGTCCGCCAACAGCGGCCTGAATCGAATATTCATTACCGGTCCCGAATGTGGCCCGGGCATAACCTTCCAACTCATCGCTTGGCTGATTGGAACTGATCAGGATAGCACCACCGGCGGCATTACGCCCATACAGCGCTCCCTGTGGCCCGCGAAGTACTTCGATGGTCTGGGTATCAAACATGGCCTGGGTTAATTGTCTGTTATTTATCTGCAACACGCCGTCGACAACAACCGCGACGGGGGCTTCGCCGTTGCGGACCTGAGATATGCCGCGAATGGTCATGAACGACACCCCGGCGCTCTGTGCGTTGGCCAAGGTTACATTGGGCGTGAGTTGCAGAAAGTCATCCGCCGTATCAATACGGGAATCCTCGATCGTTTGCGCTGAAAATGCCGTTTCACTCAGCGGCACGTCCTGCAAACTCTCAGACCGCATCCGCGCAGTCACCACAATTTCTTCAAGCATCGTAATGGAATCCTGATCACTTTCCTGCGCCATGGAAACCTGTGGATGTGAAGCCATAAGCGCAAAAAGCGATGCAGCTCCAATCCTCCCTAGTGTCTTATTCATTAGCTTTCTCCAAAAAGAAGTCTTCCGCATCAGATTTATTTCTGATGGCTTTATTATTTAAAATGGAGGGGTAGAAAACAACCTTCTGGAAGGGTAGCAAAGGGTCTATTCAGGATAGGTTTTCCACCGGCGTTCCAAAACCTACCCCAATGGTTAGGTTCTGTTGCCTGCCCTTATCCCAACAATCCTTTTTGCCGGGCGACGATGATCGCCTTGGCCCTTTTATCCACATCCAGTTTCACAAAGATATTTTTCAGGTGGAATTTTACTGTATGTTCGGTCATTTCCAGGGCACGGGCAATTTCCTTATTGGACAGCCCTCCCTGGAGCTCCATCAAAACTTCCATTTCCCGGCTGCTGAGCAATTCCTGATGCAGGAGTGATACCTTCTTCATTTTCCTGGCCTGGGCGGCACATTCCTGTAAAAAATTCAACGCCAGACGGTCAACATTTTTTTGCCGCCGAACAGCATAGGCCGCCGCAACGAGAGGTACGATATTATCATTTTCCGTGAAGGGTCGAATAATATTCTCCGGCCATGCCAGGGCCGCCGCTTCAAACAGAAAGTCAGAGGCCCGCGCCATATTATTCTGCCGGAATTCAAGTTCGGCCCGCATGATCAGAATATTTAACAGAAAACATGTTGCCTTCACTTCCCGGCAGCATTCTTCCATATTCACCAAAAGCGCCCTTGCGGCGGTAAAGTCCTCAATCTTCATATACCAAAGAGCCGCAGCTTTACCCATATACTGCAAAGGACGCCACGACATGGGATCAGATTGCCCCCTATCCCACTTCAGGCTGCCCTGCATCTGATATAAAATGCGCTCCGCATCAGGACGGTTTTCTTCCAGGGTGGCAACCATCAGGTCACAACACTGGACAAAGACAGATAGTCGCTCAATGCTCCTTTCAGACACGACCCGCTGACAACGATCTCGCAATTCTACGATTAAAGATTTCTTTCTTTCCCTGCAGGCCCTGACAAGGATCATTTCATAAGCGCTGATGTATATTTCGAACCAGCCATCAAATTCTTCAATATGATCAAGGGCCATCATCACCTGGGTCATATCGTCGCCCCCTTCTCCCCGCCAGTCCCGCAACGAGAATAACGATACGTCCGCAATGTATTTTAGACCACTATCCGAACCAAAATTCTCGTCCGCCATATTCTGGGCCTCGCGAAAATAAGCCTCCGCTTGTCTCAGGTGACCCTGATACAGTGAAAATTGCCCCAAATGCACATAGCAGTAATTCAGACCCAATACGCTATTCGCCTGGCGCATAGATCTGATGCCTTCCTGAATAAACTTCAGGCCTTCATCAAATTTACCGTTAGCCATCATCGACAAGGACAGGCTACAGAATAAAACCCCCGGCGAAATGCCGTCTTCAGGGTCGAGCTTTTTAATACGTTGCGTCAACGTGACCAGATTATTGGCGACGAAATCATCTTCATACGTATTCTGCAACACCTCAACAACATCAAAGTCTCTATGGAAAGCGGGAAGGTTTCCCCGATACGCCTCGGCTCTCAATTTTGGATTACAGCGGGCAAATTCAATATAGTTGCGGGCTTCGCGAATTTCGCCCTTTTTTTGGAAATAATATGCTCTGGCAACCTGCAGGCGGGGGTAGTCCGCAAACTGCTCATCGGGGATATGGTGCAACAGGTTTCGTATATAGCCAATCCCGCCATAAAGAATTAATTCCCACCCCCCGGCATTCTCAATTAATTGAGCCGCAAGGTCATAATCTCCCGCCAGACAGGCATGACGCACGGCTTCATTCAGGTTATTGTCCGCTTCAAACCATTTAGAGGCCTTCAGATGCAAAGAGGGAATCTCGTTCAGATAACGTTTATGAAGCAGTTCTTTTAGGAATTCAGAGAAAAGATGGTGATAGCGAAACCATTTTTTTTCCTCATCCAGAGGGACAAATAATGCATTAATACTGCCTGCATCTTCAAGTTGGTCAAATCCTCCTTCAATACCGCAGATCGCATAGGCCAGATTATCATTCACACGTTCCAGAACCGATGTCTTTATGAGAAATTCCTGAACGACCTCTGGGCATTTATTCATGATCTGTGCTGAAAGATAATCGGCCAGATGACTTGTTTTTCCGGAAAAAGAGTCAAGCACCTGTTCCTTGTTCTCCCCCAACGCAATAAACTGACTCGCAAGCTGGATAGTGACAGGCCACCCTTCTGTTTTTTCAAGCAACCGCGAATACTGCTCATCAGACAGATCAAGGCCAATAACTTCCTTCATCTCTACGGTATCAAATCGCAACTCTTGCGGACCAAATTCCTGCAATTGGCCAAATGATCTTATTTTTGTCAGATCAAACCCCGGCTTCTCACGGCTGTTGATCACCAAATGAAAATTATCCGGCATGTTATCCAGAAGTCTGTCCATGAACTGATCAATTTCCGGCGCTTTTATGCGGTGATAATCATCAAGAATTAAGACGACACTTTCATCAAGCTCGGATATTTTTGCCAATAAAAGCCCAAGACAGGATCGGGGAGACGTATCAGACAACCCCTGTTCCGCCAGCATCTCCAGCCGTCCAAGATCCAGTCCCGATGAAATAAGGGAAAAAATGATATAACAAAGAAGGTTGTTAAGATCGCTATCATATTCATCAAGGGTCAACCAGGCGACTTTTACATTTTTGGCCAGTAATCTCTGCCGCCACTGGCTCAATAATGTGGTCTTGCCAAAGCCTGCCGGCGCCGTAATTACAGTGAGGTCATGCTGGATTCCGTTATCAAGCACATTAATTAAACGGGACCGGCGAATGACTGAAACATGATGGCGCGGCGGCAACCATTTCGTTGAAATTAACCAGCTGCCAACTTCCCTGTCTATTTCATTACTATCACGCATATACAGCCATCCAGTTTGGATTACAGCCTCTCCCACAACTGACTCTTAAATACTCTCTATTACTATATGATATTATGAAGAAAATAAAAACTCCCCGTTAGAGTAGTATCACTGGACGTCTGCCATGATTGCCGTCTTCGAATAAAATGGATAATTATTCGGGCGAACTGACATGAGGGTCTGGCTCATCTGTCCCGATAAAGATATCCAGACGCTGCCACCGACTAATGCACTTTATATGGTTGCAGACCGGGAAAAGCGGCGACGATAATCACTGGGTTTAATGCCGGAACGTCTCAGGAAAGCTCGTCGCATCAAATCAACATTGGTGAAACCACAACGTGAGGCAACGCGCTGAAGAGGCGTATCACTATCCTCCAGTAACCGCCGGGCCGCATCAATGCGCGCAAGCTCGACAAAGTCTGCCGGTGTCATCTCCGTTTCGTTACGGAAAACCCGGCTGAAATTACGCACACTCATGGCCGCTTTATCAGCAAGAGCCGGTAACGACAGGTCAGCATTGAGATTGTGTAATACCCATTGTTGAACTGACTGAATAGTGCTTTCTTCGGCAACCTGTGCCGCAAGATGGGCGCTGAACTGAGACTGCCCCCCCGGCCTGCGTAAAAATACAACTAATTGCCGCGCCGTTTTGAGAGCCAGAGCTCGACCATAATCATCTTCAATAAGCTTTAAGGAGAGATCGATTCCCGCCGTAATACCCGCAGAACTGCATAAGGCGCCGTCCTGCACAAAAATATCATCATAATGGACATCAGCCTCAGCATAATATTTTGCGAGTTCTGCGGCCTGTTGCCAGTGTGTTGTGACCTTTTTCCCGTCAAGCAACCCCGCGGCTCCCAGAAAGAATGCCCCGGTGCAAACCGACCCATAACGCCGTATCTTTGATACGCGGCGCTGCAGCCACTGACGAAAATCAATCATATCTAATGCTTGCTCGTACCTATGGGTGCCCGCAACTATCAATGTATCAATCGGAAAATCAGCCTCGTAAATAGAGGACTGGGCAATAATTGTCATGCCGTCCAGCTCAATGGTCTTAGATTTAACGGTAGAGATAAGCCTTACATCGTAAAGATTTTGCTTTTCCATTTGGCGGTCGGCTTCCCGAAATGCCGCCAGCGGACCAGAAATATCAAGCGACTGCGCCTGAGGTGGAATAGCAATGGCTATGGTCAAAGGTTTTTGCGTCATTGGTTCTCGCCTCTTATTTAGCTTGGCCGAATAGTCCTGCATTTTGTCTTAAAGTGACTGAAACGTACTATTGAGCCATGAGCACCATATAGCTAAATTGAGGAACAAATCAATACTCAGTACGGAGAGCCACTTATGTGCCAGGCAGATAAAAATATTGAAAATCTAACGGGTATCGTTATTCCTGACAGTCAACTCGCGAAAGAGGTGACAGAATTCGTCCGCGACACCTCGTCGGACTTGCTTTTTAACCATTCCAGCCGGGTATATTATTTTGCCGCAATTCGCGGAAAGAAATTAGGGGTCGAATATGATCCGGAACTTCTCTACACAGGAGCGATGTTTCATGATATCGGCTTGATCCCACAATACAGTAGTCAGCATGAGCGATTTGAAGTAGACGGTGCCAATGCAGCACGTGATTTTTTAAAACAGCACAACATTTCAGAAGAAGATATCAATACAGTTTGGGCTTCTATTGCCCTTCATACAACGCCCGGCATCCCCTGCCATATGCATCCTGTGATTGCCCTCGTTACAGAAGGCGTGGAAATGGACGTGCTAGGGATTACATATTCAAAATTTAGTGACGAAGAGCGCGCGGCTGTAGTCGCGGCATACCCCCGGACAAGTGATTTCAAGAACGATATAATCCAAGCTTTCTATGACGGCATCAAACATAAACCGGATACGACATTTGGAAATGTGAAGGCTGATGTACTCGCCCACAAGGATTCAAATTTCAAACCTAAAAACTTTTGCTGCACGATCCTTAATTCAAAATGGAAATAACAACAGCTTTATGAGGAGAAATGTGATCCACAGCACATAGCATTCTGCGCATTTCAAGGCTCTGTTCAGAAATCGGCAGCATCAAGCTAATCCGAGCCGCGTTCCGGAAGGATAAAATATTCTTTCCTTGACCGTCTCCGGATTTGTCGTACCGGCAAAAAATAACGATCTTTTTAAGGGAACCGCGTGCAACAGGAAGGAAAAAGCCCTCCCCCTCATGATGACGGGAAGGGCAAGTCGATAAACTGAAGGACTCTCAGTTTATTAAAAATACATCACGTTAAAAATTGGCCGACATGCGGGCATAGTAGAAGCCGCCGTCGAAGCCATAGGGCGATGCACCGGAATAAACCCGCCCGCAACAATCCCCGGGGGCATAAAAACGGTCTGGGTAATTATCAAACAGGTTATCCACGCCGACCTTAAAGGTATAATGCTCGGCAAAGTTATACGCCGCAGAGATATCTAGGGTCAGTTCACTGCCTGATTCAACGGCATTTTCCACCGGCGCCGCATTGGATTCGGTGAACGTCCAGGACCCGAAATATTTCGCCCGGGCGGACAATACAAGATCACCATAATCATAGGTAATGGAAAGCGTTCCTTTCGACTTAGGCACCATATTCTGAATATTCAATATTGCCCGACCATTCAGAACATCCGGATCAAAACCCAGAATTTTGGTATCGTTGTAGTTATACCCAAGCGTAAATCTCAACTGGCCCTCACCCATATCGACATCATAATTCCCGACAATGTCAAATCCGGTTGTCCGGGAATCATACCCGTTGGTGAAAAAGCGTACGGCGCCGATTGTCGCCGCGGATGTTACCCCTTGCCCGATCAGGATCGCCCGCGCCTCATCAGTCACGGTATTATTACTTGTCAGTCCGATACGGTCGGTGATTTTAATATTGTAATAATCAAAGGTAACAGAGGCGTTATCCGCAGGCTGCAAGACAATGCCCGCCGAGAAGTTTGTGGCGTTTTCCGGTGTCAGTCCTTTGCCCCCGAAATAGGCTGCTATCGGACTGGTCGGCGGCAAGATGCCGCTGGCGATCAATTCACCATCAATAAAGGACGTCCCCGTATTGATCATGTTGGACTGGCCCACCGTCGGCGCGCGAAAACCCGTGGACGCGGCCCCACGAATAGCAATCATTTCAGAAATTTGATATCGGGCAGAAATCTTGCCGTCAAACGTCGAGCCAAAATCAGAGAAATCCTCGAAACGACCGGCAACGCCAACCTGAAAATCCTCACTCAAATCAGCCTCAACATCAAGATAGAACGCCACATTATGGCGACTGTTCTTGCTGGCCTGAGCCGGACTGAAGCCCTGAAATCCGTTGGAACCCACGCCAAGATCTGTCAGGCGTCCCACCTGCCAGGATGCCTCGTCGCCAGGACGAATTTCATAGGTTTCCCGTCTGATTTCACTCCCGAAAGCCACATTGATCGGTCCATCCAAACCACTGATCTGCCAGGGGTAAGAAAAATCAAGATTGATCTGCTGTTCTGAATTCACCAGAACACCTGGTTTAAATTCCGTTGGTGAATCCGCCCCCATGGAAGGGTTAATGGAATTCTTCAGGGTATAATCGACCTTGCCGGCCCCTGTTGCCCCACTCAAATCCCAGGTAAGCCCCGAATCAAACTCGCCTTTAAGGCCGAGGTTGACACTGTAATCCACCACATTGCCGAAGAACCGTGGGGTGAACCCACCAGGGTATCTGTCTGTCAGGCTGTAATCCGGATATATGGCGTCCGGTCCATCCTGAAAGGCGGAACGCGCAAACGCCCCGTTATTCACCGGATCACGATAAAAGAAGCTGCCGTCCTGATTGCTGTTGCCGTAATTACCGAAGATATAGGCCTCGGTATTTTCTGCGACCTCCAGGCCGGCGTTATAAACAACGCGATACCATTCACGGTTCGGCAGACCCCATACGATGGCCGGAACCGGAACAGATGATGCCCCCGGTCCACCGGCATCAATCACGGCCTGGGCAGAAGGCGACTGCACACCCCGCGAAGTCGCATTTGAATTGAGATACTCAAAAGTGACATTGACATACCCCTTATCCGTCAAGGCCAGGCCGACATTGGCGCCAAACTGGAAATCTTCGCCGTCACCCTTGTAATATTGACCATATTGAGCATAAGCCGACGCCCCTGTTTGGTCTTTCAAAACGATGTTAATCACCCCGGCCACCGCATCGGAACCATACTGAGCCGAAGCGCCGTCACGCAAAACTTCAATACGCTTTACAGCCGCCACGGGGAACTGGGACAAGTCAACTGCATGCGAACCCACCTTGTTATCCTGCTCCCCACTCAGGCTGATCAGGGCGGAGCGATGGACCCGTTTGCCATTAACCAGCACCAAGGTCTTGCCACCGGGCAGGCCGCGTAATGTCGGCGTGCGCACAAAAGTTCCGCCATCATCTACCGGACTACGTGACACGTTAAAGGAAGGAGACACAGTTTGAAGCACATCCTGCAGATCTCCCGATCCTGTCGAGCTTAACTCCGCTCCACTCAGCACATCAACGGGTACGGGGGTTTCCAAAATGGTCCGGCCCTTGCGTCGGCTCCCGACTGTAACCACCTCTTCAATCTCAGTGGTTCCAGATGCCGTTTCATCAACAACCTGGGCTCCCGACGCCGCATTTGTCATCATCAATGATGATAAACTTACTGTCATAAGCAATATATTTTTCATAACATTTTAAACCTTTTTTTGAGCATTCCTCTTACAGGTATGAGGTTGAGAAAACCACCGACACCTCCCTTTTTTGGAACGTTCCAAAATCAAAACCCATTGATGTATTGGAACGTTCCAAAAAAGGACCATAAATGAGGGAATTGAAAAAATCAAGAAAATATATTGGCGGGTAATCTATCCTTTTATCAAAAAGGCAGGACTGTTATCTAAATTCAAATAAAACAGGGCAAGTAACTGAAAATACCATATATCCTTGAAAAACAAGCATAAAAATTCCGAAGATCAATGTCTCTCCGATAAACTAGACTATCACGCGGAATCTCTTTCAACAAATTTCACATCGACAAGAATCGTATCGGAAATTTGTTCCTGGTCCTGTAGTCGCTCCAGCAGACGGCATACCCTGTGGCCAATTCTGTCGGCATCAATACTCACGGTGGACAAGGCCGGCGACATCAAACGCGAATCCTCCAGATCGTCGAACCCGACAATCGCCAGATCTTTACCCGGCTCCCTGCCCAGCATGCGCAATTGTTCAATCACACCATAAGCAATCACATCGTTAAAACACACGACCGCGTCAAGTTCAGGATCAAGATCAAGGGCCACACCAATAGCCTGCCGTCCGCCATGCCGGTTTGCATCAGTCTGAACCTGAAGCCTGGGGTCACAGGCAAGCCCTGCATCCGTCATGGCATTTTTATACCCCGCCAGGCGATCATGATAATCGGAAATGCTGTCGCGCCCGCCCAGAAAGGCAATATGCTTGAATCCCTTTTCAATCAGATGGGCTGTCGACTGCTCAGTTCCCGTGATATTATCGGGCAAAACAGTTGGCACCTGCGCCCCGGCAACTTTCCGCATGATATTGATCACCGGAAAACCACTAACCACCAGATCATTAATCCATTCCGCCGTTGTATATGGTGCCGGACAAATGATGAAGGCCGCCACTTTATATTCTTTCAGCTTGTCGACCAGTTGGCCTTGGGTTTCGACGTCTTCCGCACTATTCACCAGAATAGAAAACAGGCCCATGGCGCGAATATATTTTTCAAGCCCGATCGCGAGCTGGGCGGAGTAAGGATTAGACAGATCGTTAATCACAATGGCGACCAAGCTGCGGCGCTTGCCCCGTAACGACGCCGCATCCCGGTTATAGACGTAGCCCAGTTTATCCATCGCTTCCAAAACTTTGGCTTTGGACTTCTCACTAACCTTGCTGCTCCCGGTCAGGACCAATGAAACTGTGGATTTTGAAACCCCGGCATATGCGGCCACGTCAAATACAGTGACGTTTTTCTTAGGTGTCTTTTTGATCATTTATCCTATGCGCCCTATGCTTAATCTGCTCTCTATGTATAAAACAATTGAAATATGAAGAACAAGGTCTTATATTGCCTTTTATTGGAACGTTCCAATTAACACTATCTATATAATAAAAAATGTTAAAAATATAGCACTAAGACAGGAAAAATAAGCATGCAAAGGTTCCCCCGTATCATAAAAAAATCATCGATCGGCCTTGCCCTGATCATGATGACACTCTGCCCCCTTGCCCCTCAGGTGCTATATGCAAAAGACACCCCCCGTGACCCCGAAAACAGTCAGTGGGTAGACCCTTTCATTGGAACAGGTGGTGACGGTCATACGTTCCCTGGCGCCGTCACGCCCTTTGGCATGGTGCAGCTCAGCCCCGATACGGCAAACCTGTACCGTGGCAAAGATCCCCAGCCGGAAATATACAAACATAGCGCGGGATATCATTATGATGACAGTACCATCATCGGTTTCTCGCACACCCATTTCAGCGGCACCGGGCATTCGGATCTCGGCGACCTGTTGATCATGCCGATGATTGGCGAAGCCCATATCACCGCCGGAACAGCTGAACATCCGGAAACAGGCTATCGCTCTCGCTTTGACCACGACCGTGAAACCGCCTCCCCGGGGTATTATGCCGTCGACCTTCTGGATTATGGCATTCATGCGGAACTCACCGCCACGGACCGCGCCAGCATGCATCGCTATAGCTTCTCTCGCGGGGAGGAAGCCCATGTGATGCTGGACCTGACAACCTCCATGTATAACTTTGACAACAAAGTGATCTGGAGCGACGTCAGGATCCTCGACAAACAAACCTTGCTCATCCACCGGTCCACCAATGGCTGGGCCAATAACCGCCCGATGTATTTCGCGGTGCGCTTTTCGCGGCCTTTCACAGATATTGACCTCCATAATCTGGATAACAAAAGATACCGCTGCAATGGATGTCTCGACAAAAAGAACAACCGTCCCAGCACAATCAATAATCCAGACGAACCTTACGCCGCCGGCAAAGCCATAAAAATACTCGCGCACTTTACCGAACCGACACGTGAACCTTTGTTGATTAAAGTCGGACAATCCGCGGTTAGTTACGCCAACGCTATGGAAAATCTGGATACAGAAATAGATCATTGGGATTTTGACCGGGTCCGCGCCGAAACAAAGAAGAAATGGGACACACAATTATCCGTGATAAACATGAAAGGAACAGATAGCCAAAAACGGCAGGTCTATACTGCTCTGTATCATGCGTTACAGGCTCCCCATATCTACCAGGACGTGAACGGCGAGTATCTTGGCCTGAACGGTACGATTCAAAAAGCCACCGACCATACCAACTATACCCTGTTTTCCTTGTGGGACACCTATCGGGCGCTACACCCCCTGCTCACCTATGTCGCCCCGGACCGTGTGCCGGACATGATTCAGTCCATGCTGCTTCATTACCAACAAAGCTACAACAACATGCTGCCCATATGGTCTTTTCAGGCTCATGAAACCTGGACCATGATTGGTTATCACGCCGTATCGGTGATATCTGACGCCTATTTGAAAGGCATTCGGGGATTCGATATCGATCTGGCAAAACAAGCCATCCTCGATACCGCCAATCATCCGTCCTATGACGCCATTCCAGCCTATAAGAAATATGGCTATGTTCCGATGGATAAACTGGCGGAGTCGGTTTCCATCACCCTCGAATACGCCTATGACGACTGGACGATTGCACGCCTGTTTGAGGAACTTGGGGATGATGAAACCGCGCAGGAATTCTACGGTCGGGCGACATCCTACAAAAACCTGTTTGATCCCCGCGTCAAATTCATGCGCGGCAAGGACAGTCAGGGAAAATGGAATCCTGATTTCGATCCGGAAGAAGCCAAATTGATGGGCCCTTTCACCGAAGGCAGCAGTTTCCAGTATAGTTTCTATGTGCCGCATGACATTGCGGGGCTGATTGATCTGATGGGTGGAGACACCCCTTTCATCGAACGCCTTGATACCCTGTTCACGAAAGAACTGGACCATGAAAAAATCAAGGAACATGAGGATATCGCGGGCCTGATCGGGCAATATGCGCACGGCAATGAACCAAGCCACCATATCGCCTATCTGTATAACTATGCCGGGCAGCCCTGGCGCACCCAGGCGCGTATTCGCCAAATCATGGATACCTTGTCTTCCGACAAGCCGGATGGCCTTGCGGGCAATGACGATGTCGGGCAAATGTCGGCCTGGTACATTTTTTCCAGCATGGGTTTTTACCCGGTAGCCCCCGGCGATCTTAGTTATGCCATCGGGGCGCCGCAGGTGCCGGAAATCTCCCTCACCCTGCAAAATGGCAAACATTTTGGCGTCACGGCTTCAAACCTGTCGGAAACCCATAAGTATATTGCATCCGCCACCCTCAATGGCGCGCCGTTGAACCGCAGCTATATCACCCATCAGGATATCATGGCGGGTGGTCAACTGCATTTCGAGATGTCCGACAAGCCCAACAAGGCATGGGCAACGCAACAGGATCAACGTCCCCCGTCATTAAGCGTGAACAGATAATACCCTCTCAAGAAAGCGGACCATAATAATGGATCAAAGTATGCCCAAAGCTGCACCCGGTAAAGCGGGCTATCACGCCCCCTTTGCCGTGATGACCACATTGTTTTTTATTTGGGGGTTTATTACTGCCCTTAACGATATTCTCATACCTCATCTCAAGGCGGCCTTTGAGTTAAGCTATACCCAGGCGATGTTGGTACAATTTTGTTTTTTTGGCGCGTATTTTCTCGTCGCCCCCTTCGCCGGGAAACTGATCGAAAGGATCGGTTACCTCAAAGGCATCATCACCGGTCTGTCCATTATGGCGACAGGGTGCCTGCTGTTCTACCCCGCGGCCGAACTGGGGGTATATGGCTTGTTCCTCGCGGCCCTTTTCATTCTCGCCAGCGGCATCACTATTCTGCAGGTTTCCGCCAATCCCTATGTCGCCATTCTCGGGCCACAGAATACCGCCGCCAGCCGGCTGAACCTGGCCCAGGCCATTAATTCCCTCGGCCATACGCTGGGCCCGCTCTTCGGGGCGCTGTTGATTTTTGGTGCTTTGCAGGAAACAACTGCAGATGCGACGGCCGTTCAACTGCCCTATCTCATACTGGCCGGTTTTATCATCGTCACCGCGTGCACCTTCAAGATGCTTCACCTGCCGGATGTGGAAGCCCCACACCCTGAAAACGAGATATCTTCGAAAGATGACAGCATCTGGCGCCACCCTACCCTTCTGTTCGGCGCCCTCGCGATCTTTCTCTATGTCGGGGCGGAAGTCTCCATCGGCAGCTTCCTGGTCAATTATTTTTCTGAAGACCATATCGGCCAGATGAGCGAACATCAGGCCGGACGCATGGTGTCCTATTACTGGGGAGCCGCCATGATTGGACGGTTCGTCGGCGCCGCCCTGACGCGTTTTGTCCCCCCGGCCTATGTGCTGGCCAGCAATGCCCTGCTCGCGATCTGTATGGTCCTGATAAGCGTATTCAGCGAAGGTGATCTCGCGGTCTGGTCCATCATCGGTGTCGGCTTCTTCAATTCCATCATGTTTCCAACTATTTTCAGCCTTGCGATCCGCGGTCTCGGCCCTCTTACTTCCCGCGGGTCTGGTTTGCTCTGTCAGGCTATTGTCGGTGGCGCCATCATCCCACTGTTTCAGGGGCTGGCCGCCGACAACTTTAATGTCCAGGTGAGTTTTCTCGTCCCTGCGCTGGCCTACACCTATATCACATGGTATGCTTTATCAGGAAGCAAGCAACCTGTCTCGAAATCTTATGCCGGGATAACATCATGAGACCAGTGTTTTGTTTTGGAGAACTCTTAATCGATTTTCTGTCCATCAGCGAACATCAAAGCGATGGACTGACCCTCAAGGACTACCGTCAATATCCGGGTGGCGCCCCGGCCAACGCCGCTGTTGCTGTGGCAAAACTGGGCGGAAAATCCTATTTCGCCGGACAGGTGGGCAGTGGGATCTTTGGAGATTTTCTCAAGCAGGCTCTTGAAAGATATGGTGTCGACACCCGCTTTCTGCTGCAACATCCAACGGCAAAAACAGCGCTGGCCTTTGTCGAACGCGCCCCTGATGGTGATCGACGTTTTTCCTTCTACCGCCATGAAACGGCTGACCTTCTGATGACGCCAGAACAGGTGGATAACGCCTGGTTCTCTGATCCGGTGATCTTTCATTTCTGTTCAAACACCCTCACCACCGACGCCATTACCACCTGCACCCATTATGCCGTCGATCAGGCCTTGCGCCAAAACAACCTGATCAGTTTCGATGTCAATTTACGTCATAATTTATGGCCGGACGGGCATGCCGATAAAGACCGGGTCAACAGCCTGGTCTATAAATCCCATGTGGTCAAATTCTCCCGGGACGAACTGGAGTATCTGGCTTCGGGCGACCTGGAAAGCTACATCCGGGAGGCCTTAAAGACGACCTGCCAGCTTCTCCTGGTGACCGATGGTGGCAATATCATGAGCTATCATACGGCCAGTTACAGCGGAGAAATATCACCGCCGCCCGTTGATCCTGTTGATACAACGGCTGGTGGGGATGCCTTCATAGGGGGATTTCTCCATGCGATCAGCCGGACAAATGATCCCTTTGCCGCGATAGTTGACCGCAGCAAGTTGCCGGAGCTTTTGATGTTTGCCCTTTGCTGCGGTGCCTGCACCGTGACCAAGGCTGGCGCCTTCCCCGCTCTACCGGACCTGAATGAAGCCAACAGCCTCTTCACCCGGTCCTTCCCTGACGCTTCCTCTACATAGCTGGAATTATTATGAACTTCTCTTCACCCGAATTTCTCCTGCAGCATTGTCGGGATATCCTTGATTTCTACGAACCTCGCGTGGTCGACCAGAGTGGCGGATATTATCAGAATTTTCTTGATGACGGCACGGTCTTTGATCCGGGCTTTCGCCAACTCGTGTCCAGCAGCCGAATCATCGTTAATTTTGCACTGGCCGGAAAGACCTTTGACAACCCGAATTACCTTGCCATTGCCCGTCATGGGCTCGACTACCTTGAGACCACGCATTGGCAACCGGAAAGCGGCTCCTACGCATGGACACTGCAGAATCACAAGCCTCAAGACATGACGCAGCAATCCTACGGCTATGCCTTTGTTCTTCTGGCCTATGCCACCGCGTATGGCGCGGGTCTTCTGCAGGACACCCGCCCGTTACACCATATATACAATATCCTTGAAGAAAAATTCTGGCTTGAGGAATATGGCCTCTATGCCGATGAAATCAGCCCCGAAGGCATCCTTCAGGACTACCGCGGCCAGAATTCAAATATGCATCTTTGTGAAGCCTTGATCGCCGCCTATGAGGCCACGGGAGAGGTTTCCTTCCTCCAGCGTGCGAAAACCATCGCCGATAACATCGTCGGACGACAAGCCAGTCTCACCGGCGGATTAATATGGGAACATTACACGCCGCAATTTGACATAGATTGGGACTATAACAAATCGGACCCCAAGAATCTTTATCGTCCCTGGGGTTTCCAACCCGGTCACCAGACCGAATGGGCCAAGCTTCTTATGATGCTTTACCGTCATATGCCGAACCCCTGGTTTCTGGAAAAGGCAGAGTTTCTGTTTAATTCCGCCTATGAGAAGGCTTGGGATCAAAAATATGGCGGCCTGATCTATGGCTTCACCCCGGAAGGGGAGTGGTGCGATGAGGATAAATATTTCTGGGTTCAGAGTGAGAGCATTACCTCCGCCGCCATGCTTTATAAAGCAACGGGAACCGAACGGTATCATGATCAATATACAGAACTTTGGCAGTATTGCTGGGAACATATGGTCGACCACGTCAACGGGGCCTGGTTCCGCATTCTGGCGCGGGATAATTCAAAATATTCCACCAAGAAAAGTTTAGCCGGCGCAAAATGCGATTATCATAACCTTTGCACCTGCCTAGAAGTCCTCAGGACCCTGCATATGGAATGATCCACCGTTTAACAGCCCCGGTAGACATCATCCGTCACTTGACAAGTTTTCAAGACCTTCTTTTATGGGGCTCAAATCACCGATATTCTTTTCCAGCGCCTGTTCCAGTCTAGCCGCAATCTGATCGGCTTCATGAAACAGATTGAGCCCCCGCTCGGTCGGAAAAATCAACACGCGACGCCGGTCTGAATGATGTGGTTTGCGATAAGCGAGATTGTCACTGACCATCCTGTCCATTAATTTTGTGACCGTCGGTAAATTCAGGGACAAACTATCCGCCAGTGAGGTCATGGACTGGCCTGGTTCCTCTTTCAGGATGCCAAGCAAGGTCCACATGTCAATGCTGATCCCTACAGGTTTCAAGGCCACTGTCAGACCTGCCACCATGCGACGGTGCGCCTTTGCCAATAGGGTCGCGATATGATTTTGTTTTTTTACTCGAGTCATGAAATCTAGGAGGTCGAAATTTATTTAATTTGGAAACAATTTACAATTATTGTATCATTGTAAGTCGGAAGGTAATATTTGTCCAGAGTATAGCGTAAAACGATAAGGTCAACTGATATAAACCGCCAAATGAAGTTAAGGGATACAGATATGTCATTACCGGACGTCATAAAAGTGGGAGCGGTCGTGCCTCTCAGCGGTCAGGCCGGGCTGTATGGTCCATCCTGCTGCAACTGCTTTCGACTGGCGGCTGAAGAGATAAACGCAAAAGGCGGTATTCTCGGCCATAAAATTGATCTGGTTTTCATTGATGGCGGTCAGAAGCCATTGGATGTGGCGAATAACATCCGCACCCTGATGGAAAACAATATATTTACGGCTCTTGTTGGCATGCATGATAGCGATGTCCGGCGGGCCATAATTGATGTCATCGATGGCCGTATCCCCTACATCTATACCCCAACCTACGAAGGCGGCGAAACCGCAAAAGGCGTATTCCTGCTCGGGGAAACCCCTGCCCAGCAACTGAAACCGGTTATCCCCTGGCTGCAGGAGCACCGCGATATCTCCCGATGGTACCTAATTGGCAATGATTACTGCTGGCCGCATAAGCTGCATGAGGCGGCCCGATCCTACATTACCGAAACAGGCGGTTGCGTCCTCGGAGAACGTTACGTTAATGAAAACAAGCAGGACCTCAATGCTTATGTCTCTGAAATCGCTGAACTTAATCCTGATTGCGTTCTGATCTCTCTTGTCGGATCCGCATCGGTGGCGTTCAATCGCATTTTCCACAAGAAGGGATTATCCAAAGAAATTCACCGCTTTGGGACCCTTGTGGAAGAAAACACCCTCCTCGCCAGCGGGGCGGCGGCCTGTCGGGGATTGTTATCTGCCTCCAGTTATTTTCCTGATCTGGATGACCCCCAAAATCAACATTTCATTCAGGCGTATAAAGCCAAATTTGGAAAAAATGCTCCTGAATTGAACGCCCTGAGTCAGTCCTGTTACGAAGGTATGATATTCCTGCAAAAACTGGTCGGTCAGGCAAAAAGCCTGGAGATGCAGGCTTTGGTAAATGCATCGGAAGGCCTGCGTTATCAGAGCGCCCGCGGTGACATGGAAATGCATGCCTTTCATGTATCCAAGAATGTTTATCTCGCCGAAGCCAAGGGATATGATTTCCAGATTCTGGCGCGTTTTGAGAATATTTCCCCTTACTGACCAGTCCCGTCACGGCTGCAAACAGAGGCAACACCCCCTTGTCTGAGGCTGGTCAGGGCGATTTTGCGCGCCTTCTATATTTCATATTTAATATTTTCCTTTTCAACTATTAATAAATATAATATTATTATTTAAACAGATGAGTCGCAAAGACCGCCGTTTAGCAAAATATAGTCTCGTTCCACTGCGAACGATCGCAATCACTTTTTAAGAAACAGGGAGTTATATACATGAGAAATCCATCCCCCCGCCGCAGCTCAACCGCTCTTGGGCTAATCGCGCTGCTGAGCCTTGACCCCATGGCCGCCATGGCCGCAGAAGCCGACACGACAGCTATGCTGGAAGAAATTACCGTCACAGCCCAACGGCGCTCGGAAAACCTGCAGCAGGTGCCTGTTGCCGTGACCGCCCTGAGCGCCAATGCCATTGAAAAAGCCGACATCCATACCCCCGACGATATCGCCACCCGCATTCCCGGGATGACGTTCTCTCCCTTTGCCCCCGGGCAATCTGTGGTCAGCCTGCGCGGCATTTCATCCAATGACGATGGCGCCGGTACTGAAAACTCCGTCGCGGTTTTTCTCGATGATGTATATCTTGGCCGCATATCCAATATGGCGTTCGAGATGTTTGATGTGGAACGCATAGAAGTTCTGCGCGGTCCCCAAGGCACGCTCTACGGCAAGAACGCCATCGGCGGCGCCATTAATGTGGTTTCCAGCAAACCCAGCGACACCTTTCAGGCCAAGATCAAAGCCTCCGTTGGCAATTATAACCGCAAGGATTTTGCCGGCATGGTGACCGGCCCCCTCAGTGACAACCTCAACGCCAAAGTGTCCTTTTCCTCCCGTGAACGGGATGGCTGGGTGCAGAATATTTTTACCGGCAACAAGCTTAAAGATGAGAACGTCCAGAGTGTGCGCGGTCAATTGCTGTGGACGGGAGACGCCACGGAAGTTCTGATCAGCGCCGACGCCATGAACATGGATCAGGCCGATATGGCCCGCATTCCCGTACGCAACAATCCCGGCAGCACAATCGTCGAATATCATAAAGGGTTGGGTGGTGATTATAAACATTCCACCAACCCTCAGGACGGTTACGCCCGCAAGAATGCGACAGGGGTCAGCCTCCGCGTGGTGCATGACTTTGGTGACGTCGGCAGCCTGACCTCCATCAGCGCCTACCGGGACAGCACCAATGACTGGGAAATGGATTCCGTCGGGGCCTTTCCCAATATTGTCGATGAGATTGACGACAAGACAAAACAATATTCACAGGAATTCCGCTTCTCCGGCACCTTGAGCGACAAGGCGGATTATGTTCTGGGGCTATTTTACCTCAATGAGAACACCGACCGCATGGAAACCTTCCGTCTGGTGAACGGGGCGGATGACCGTATTCCGACCTTGGGGGCGACAGACCCCACGGACCTTGTCGGCGCCTATCGTCAGGATAACACCACGGACAGTTTTGCCGCTTTCGCCCATGCAAAATACGCCTTCACAGAGAAATTGACCCTGGGACTGGGACTGCGTTATTCCTATGAAAAGAAGAATATTGATACCTGGACCTCAACGTTCGGTGTCGCGCCTGGCTTTATCATCTCTTCCGATTTTGGCACAGATATCATCAAGGGGACCGGGGGCGTTCCCGCCAGTGAATCCTGGTCAGACCTGTCACCGAAAGCGTCCCTCGACTATCAGGCCAATGAGAATACCCTGATTTACGCCAGCGTTTCGAAAGGCTTCAAATCCGGCGGATTTGGTGCAGCCCCGGAAAGCGCGGCGGCGGCAACAACACCGCTCGCACCGGAAACCGCCTGGAACTATGAAATCGGCACCAAAGCAGATCTGGTCGACGGTACCCTGCGTCTCAATCTCGCGGCTTTTTATACGGATTATCAAAACCTTCAGTTCCAGCGCTTTGGCACCCTGCTTGACGGCCAAATCACCCCGTTCGGGGTCTTCCGGACCCGCAATGCCGCCAGCGCGAAAATTTACGGTCTTGAGGCGGAAGCCACCTGGGTTCCTGCCGAGAACCTCTATATTTCAGGGATTTACTCCTATATGCATACCGAAGCCGATTTTGACTTCAGCCCATATTATTCTATCCCCCCGGCCACCGCAGACATTCGCACCAAACCCCTGACCAGAGCCCCCTCCCATAAATTCAGCATCAATCTGGATTACAGTCACCCGGCACCGTGGGGCGGCGAACTGGCCTATCATATTGACTACCGTTACACCGGCGACCAGAGAGGGGATGTGGTATCCGACGCGACCCTGCAACCGGCCTTCGGCCTGTCGGATGCTTCAGTCTCCTGGACCAGCCCAGAAAGCCAGTGGGAGTTCTCCCTCTGGGGCAAGAATATTTTTGACGAGAAGTATGTCTCTCATATTTATATCGTTGGCCCCGGTGATATCGCGGCATTCGGTGATCCGCGCATGTATGGTGCGGCGGTCACCTGGCGTTTCAACTAATAGACTTGCAAGGCGCGCCGGCGGCAGTTCTCGCCGGCGCGCCCTCCTTCCGTCAATTAAAAAGGGTTCCACATGACCGTTCTCGATTTAACCGCCGCCGAAGCCATCAGCGCCATGCAACGGGGCAAGATAACTGTTTCATTTTATATCGACGCCTTACTTAAACAAATAAAGGCCCACAAAGATCTTAACGCCTTCATTTGTCTGGATGAAACTCATCTGCGCGATGCGGCCCATGACCTGGATCTGCGCCGCGCGGCTGGCGAAAAATGCGGCCGGCTCTTCGGCCTCCCTATGGTGGTCAAGGATAATATAGAAACCAGTGATTTCCCCACCACGGGCGGCAGCCCTGGACTGAAACATCACCGGCCAGACCGGAATGCGCCTCTGCTGCAAAAACTTCTTGGTGAAGGCGCACTGGTGCTGGGCAAGGCCAACATGCATGAGCTCGCCTTCGGCATCACCTCCAACAATGCCGCTTTCAGCCCCGTGCGTAACCCTTATAATTCTGACATGATCGCCGGCGGCAGCAGCGGCGGCAGCGCCGCAGCCGTCGCCGCTCATATGGCGCCTTTTGCCCTGGGCACCGATACCGGAGGCTCCACCCGTATTCCCCCGGCGCTCTGCGGCATCGTTGGCTACCGTCCTACGATGGGACGCTACGGTGCAGAGGGCGTTATTCCGGTCTCTCACACCAGAGACACGCTCGGCACCATGGCGCGCACGGTCGAAGATATTCTATTGATCGACGGAATAGTGAGACCCGATCTGCTGCCTGCCGAGGAAACGCCCCTGAAAAGCCTCACCGGGATCCGGCTCGGCATATCGCGGCGCTATTTCTTCCAGGACCTTGATTTGGCTGTTCAGACCGCGGCGGAACATGCCCTGGATACCCTCAGGGCTCTGGGCGCGGAGCTCGTGGAAGTCGATATCCCGAACCTGGCCGGCCTCAATGACGCCGTCAGCCTGCCCATCTGCCTGACAGAAGCGGTGCAGGATATGACAGATTATCTCGAAAATACAGGGATCTCCTTTGACCAGATGGTCGAGGCCATCGCCAGCCCGGATGTTCAGGGGCTGTATCAGAATATCACGGCCGCGCCGCCCTGCACATCGGAAGACTATCACGCTCTGTTGACCCATGACCGCCCCGCCTTGCAAGACGCCTATCGGCGTTATTTTAAGGAACATCAGCTTGACGCTATGGTTTTTCCCACGACAAAACTGCCTGCCCGACCAATTGGTGAGGATGATGAGGTCCAGATCAATGGACTGAAATCCCCCACCTTTCCAAGTTATATTCATAATACGGACCCTTCCAGCAATGCGGGCTTGCCCGGTATTTCTGTGCCTATGGCGATGACCCCGACCGGCTTGCCCCTCGGGCTGGAATTTGATGGCCCTGAGGATAGTGACCGTCACCTCATGCGCATTGCCGAGGTTTTCTTCACCGAAATTGGGCCTCTCCCCACCCCACCTACCATCAGGAAGGATTTGTTATGATTTCTCCACCTGAAAACCGCCCCTCATCTCTGCCTTTACTGATCGCATTGATCACGGGATCCTGTGTGGCTTATAGTGGCCTTTACGCCATGCCGCTCTGGATCGGCGCACTGGCAGACCACCTGAATCTGGACCCCGCTATCGCGGGTTATATGGGATCTTTACAGCTTCTCATGGCCGCCTTCGCCGCCATCGTCATTGCACGCCAATCCACAAAACTGAGCGTGCGACAAATTGCCCTCTATGGCTGTCTTCTGGTTCTCATCGCCAATCTGGCCTCGGCTTTACTCTCAAACACGTTGCTGCTCTTTCTGGCCCGCGGCATGTCGGGGATCGGGGAAGGCCTGCTTCTCGCCAACCTGAATATGGCCATCAGCCGTACAAAAACCCCGGATCGCTTCTTCGCTTTGTCCCAGACGACCATCGCCCTGTTCGGCATTGGCCTATTTCTCGCCGCCCCCGGTCTTATGTCTGATTTCGGCAGCACCGGTATTTTCGGAATCGTCGTGATCACCAGTCTCATCGCGCTGCCGGCGTCTTTGCTGTTTGCCAACCAAAAAGAAGAAGACCTCTCTACACAGACCCCGCAAGAAGTTCCTGAAAGGCGCTGGCTAAGGTTTCCGGCCGTGCCCCTTCTGGCGCTCGGAATATTGTTTATCGGCTGTCAGGGCGGCTGGGCCTATCTTGAACGCATGGGAGTTGCCAAAGGTTATCAGGTCAATGAAATCGGCGATTTTATCATGATCGGACTTCTGATCAGTATACTGGGGCCTTTTGCCGCCAATCAGGCAACCCGGCACTTTGGCAGAAGGGCGGCCATCTTTATCGGCTTATCTCTGTCTGGTGTCGCTGTTCTTCTCGCCAGTCAGAACATCTCTCCCGATTATTACAGATTGGCCGCGGCGGTGTTTCCCTTCGCCACCCTGTTTATTGTGACAAGTTATCTGGGTTATCTCGCTCATTTGGATCCCTCCGGCGCCATGGCGGCATCTGCACCGGCATTCATTAATCTTGGGGGGGCGTTAGGACCCGCGGCTATGGGTCTAATGCTCACGAATGGAGGGTATCCTGTTATCGGCGGTGCGGTCATATTAACCTATATCTGCGCCCTCGTTTTACTGTTCATCCGAAAGGAGGAACTACATCAGGCATAGCTTTCATGGTGAAGACTTTCTAGTACCGAGTATTGTGTAATTTCAGTTGCGTGCTTTGCGTATAAAACGGTGTTTTTCTAACTACAGAATGACCCCTATTGAATTCAACTCATCGAACCAACCGAACAATCGACTTGGTACAGGAGCATAAGCATGACAGGTATTTTCCCATCTCTCACAGCATTCGGCGGCACACGCGGACTGCTGCAATCTTCACAGGATAAAAAGAAACGCCCCTCCGGGCTTCCCACTGACAAACCTCTGTCAGAATTGATGAGTGGCAACGCGCGTATGGTTGACACCTATATCTATGAATATGTTGAAGAGGTTGTCAGAAACGACCGCCCCTTTGCCACATTGATACAGCCAAGAAATCCAGAGCAAATTCCCAAAGTCGCCATTATCGGATCCGGGGTCGCCGGCGCCACGGCCGCCTATGAACTGTCTCGGGCTTACACCGCCGCAGGCATGGACCCAAATCTCCATATTGATATATATGAAGCGCTGGACCGCGCCGGAGGACGGCTCTATTCCCCAAGTTTTACAGGGCCGGGCGATAAAAAATATTATAACGAGATGGGCGCCATGCGAGTGCCGGACAATTCCAAGCTTTTCTGGAATTATTTCGCCAAGCTGGAAACGCGGGGCCCGGACACCATTCAGGAAATTTTCCCCAACCCCGGTGTGGTTGCCACAGAAATCTACTTTCGGGGCGGCAAATACAGCTGGATCGGCAACGAGCCCATAACACCTGCGCCAGATGTCCGCCATCCTGTGGACTGGAGCAAAATTCAGGATGATCTTGGAAGTTTTATCGGCTCTCTGGTGCTGCCTGATACCAACTTGGGTGTAAATGAGATCGCGGCCCTTCTGACCAAAAACGACCCCTTAACAGAATACGAGCAAACGCAGATTAATGAGTATTGGAGTTTCTTCATTAAAAAGTATGAAGCCGTACCCTTTATTTCCGCCCTGACTGAATATTTGGAAGCCAATGATAAAAACTGGGGGCCTACCGAATATAACATGTTTAGTACGCTCGGGCTGGGCACAGGCGGTTTTGGCCCCCTCTTCCCGGTTTGTTTCCTTGAAATATTTAGATTGTTGGTGTGGGAGTATAACGAAGAATTTTCCCTCAGCATGCCCATGGACCAGATTATCGGAAAGTTTCTCAATCTCACCTTCACCGGCACCCCGGACAGAGGCATCCCTGCAGAAGAATTTCTCGAGATGAACACTGTCGTCTATATCGGGCTTGACGCCCAGAAACAAACTCCCGTTGTATTTTATATGGGCGAAAACAATGACCTGACTTACAAACATTATGATTATGTCATTGCCGGCACAACATTGCGCAGCATGCAAATTCGTCTGAACCTCGACGCAGAAGTCGTGCCAGATCAATTTCAGGATGCCTATAATGACGGCAACCTCGTTCCCGTATTTTCCGGTGAGGAAAACAACATGGTGCGAGAATCAATGCGCGTTCCTCATATCATGAATTCCTCCAAGCTGTTCGGATTTGTCCCGCAAAAACCATGGACCAACCCAAGATGGGAACACCGCTGGGGAGAAGTCCGGTATGAAGGCAAGAATTATCCGGTTAAATGTGTGCTCACCGATACGCTGGCACGGCAGATGTATTTCCTTGACCCCTATAAACATGATGATACGGCCGGATCCAATATCCTGATCAGTTACAATTGGGGTGATGATTCCATCAAGGTCATGGGCATATTGGATTATCACAAGGACCAGGTCATCACACCGGGATCCAATCCGGATTTCAACCTGAAAACAGCATATGAACTGGGAATTGGTTCCGCGTTACGGAATAATGTCGTTGCCGATGTACTGCGTTATGATATTCCCCTGGCCCCTGACCAGCAGGAAATCAATCTGCAGTCCATTGTCTGGCAGAAAGAGCCCATGATGTTTGGTGCGTTCAAAATCGACTACCCTGAACAACATTATTATACGACCCAGATGGTGTATCAATATCATTACGCCAACGAGCAATCGACCCGGAAAAAGCGGCATCAGCGTTCAAACCGGGTTTTTGTCGCCAACAACAATTGTTCTTTCCAGGGCGGATGGGTTGAAGGCGCCATGCAGTCTGCCGTCAATGCCGCCACAGCGGTTCTGAAAAGCATGGAGCACCATGGGGAAGCCACGGGGTTCCGCATGAACAGCCTGTTCCAGGAGAACCCATTCAATCAGGTTATTCAGCAGTTGAGCCCGCGCTACGCTTTGCCTGGAAGCGAAGAAGATGAAATATTATCTCATGTCGCCGAATGACGCCAGTTCAATAAACTATAGCGAATAAGGGGAATGACAGCACACGCATTCCCCGGCGCGCTTTCATAAAAAAAGGCCTTCTCTAAAATTCAGAGAAGGCCTTTAATGATGTGGAGAAGTAGCTATTGCACCGGTGATTTGGCCCAATCATTTCTTACGGTCTGGCCACCTTTTATGACCATCCCCAACGTCCGGAGCGCACGAATGTTGCTGACAGGGTTTTGATCAAGGACCAGGATATCGGCATATTTCCCGACCTTCAGAGACCCCACATCTTTGTCTGCCTCCAGCAGACGCGCCGGTTGAAGGGTCGCCGCCCGCAGCGCATTCAGTGGGGTCATGCCGGCCTCAACATATAATTCCGTTTCCCGGATAGAGGCGACAGTGCCTTCGTTGGGTTCGAAAGGAAACTGGTCACTGCCCATGGCGATATTGACATTCATTTTAATGGCGGTCTGCAGAGCTTTCCAATGGTCTTTACCCACCGATTCAGCGCGTTTCAGATACCAGTCAGGAGAGCCAATTTTCTTGAAGAATTCGAGAGCGCCCTTCTGGCTGACAACGATTGTCGGGATGTACCAGGCATTGGCTTTCTTCATTTTGGTGAAAATTTCCCGGTCAAAGAAATAACCATGTTCGAAGGAATCCACACCGGCTCTCAAGGCTTCCTCTGTCGCCACGGCCGAGGATGAATGTGCGGTAACCTTAACGCCATGACGATGAGCGATATCAACAGCGGCCCGCATTTCTTCAAATGTCATATCGGATGAATTGATCGCGCCATGGGGATCCGCGAGCCCTCGGGTGATCATCAGTTTGATCCAGCTGGCCCCGGCGAGAATTTCCCGTCTAACGGCTTTGGTGACTTCGACTGGACCATCGACGCCACTGAGCACCGGTTCGCCGCTATGACCGCCGGTGGGGGTAATGGCGGTGCCGGCACTGAAGATGCGTGGTCCGAGAAAGTCGCCTTTTTTAATTGCTTTGTCGAGCGCCAGCGCCACATGATTATCTTCACCGGGGGTTCGTACGGTGGTCGTGCCGGACAACAAAGATTTCCGGGCGTTGACAGCACCGCGCAGGGTCATGCCCCCGGCGGTTTCATACTGCAACTGGGCCGCTTCTGCGCCGGGCAGCTTCAGGGTAAAATGCACATGCATATTGACCAAACCTGGGGTGAGCCATTTATTGGTCACATCAATAACGGTGACGTCCTGAGGAATTTCCAGATCCCTGACTGTCCCAATCTGGGCGATACGTTCTCCCTCAATAAGTATGACACTGTTCTTGATAACTTTGCCATCTTCCACATCCACAAGGTTTCCCCCCACAAGAGCGGTCATCGGGGCGGCGATCGCCAAAGAGGATACTGCTGTCATCAGCACCCCCAGCAGAAGAGGCCGCAGGCCAAAATATTGCATGATATTCCTTTCATCAGGGTTCAATTAAAGTGTCATTCAGATTAATGACATACTATCCCGGTCTAAAAATTGTTTTCAATGACATCTTGTAGAAAAGATGTTGCTTCGGACGCAACAATGTCCAGAGAGACCCCGGCCTTGATCTTTCCCCACAGTCATTCACATAACTTAACCTTTTGTGTTAAATGCAAAATTCAATTAATTGCTTAAAAAACAACATTATTGTTTACACAATGTTATTGAGACAATTTTATCCCGGTCTATATGATTATCCAGTCTAGTATTTAAAGCCAGAGTTTGGTGACGAGAGGCCTTTTGCATGGCAGAACACCCTGGAAAAGAGATTTTCCGGACTGCCATCAGGGTGATCTCTGGATGTCAAACAATAGCTAAAGTCCCCCGTTGTTCTGAGGTCGCATTTTTTCAGAGCAGACATATAAATGGAGTATCTCAATGCAAAAAATCATCTTTGGAGTTCTGGTGTGCTTCACCTTGTCTGGTACCGCCTCGGCGGGCGAGAAAACTGCGACAGTTCTGGAAGACATGTTCAGATGGTGGAATGGCGCGTTCAAGGTTGAGGGCGCCTATACAGCGGAAGCTTTCGGGAAATATTATACCGAGGACACAGTGATGATCATTGACGGTTCGGTGCGGGCGCAAGGGCTGGATCAGATGTCACAAAATTTCAACCGCATTCAGAAAAGTGTCGACAGTGTCGAACTCGTGATGCCCCCCATTGAAACCTTCACCAGCGGCAACCGTATTTTCACCTACCATAAAGAACTGATACAGCAGGACGGTGTCAAAAGCGTCGGCTATGTCATGGGCTACGCCGTGGTGAAGGACGGCAAGATTGCTAAAATTGACTTTGTCAATATGAGCGAAGCGGCGGCCCGGGCGCTGCATGAACAAACCGGCGACTAAACAATCATTTTAAAACATTCACATCTAAAAAATACAGTCCCCTGTTTTTCAACAGGACCATGTGCAAAGCGAGGAAATTATGCCACATATATCTAACGTTAAAAACAAGACCCGCCAGGCGACTTTGCTGTCTCTGACAACAGCGTTGGGCTTTGGGTTGCTGATGCCATTGACACAATTGCAGGCCGCCGAAGCTGAAAAAACCCTGATGCTGGAAGAAATTACCGTGACCGCCCAGCGCCGGGAACAGAGCCTTCAGGATGTGCCGGTCAGTGTTTCGGCTTTCACCAGTGTAGCCATTGAACGCAACATGTTTGACGGGGTCAGCGACTATCTGTCCCGGACGCCGAACGTGAGTTTTATTTCTACCGGGGGCCGTGACCGCAAGTCCATCAGCATCCGCGGCATCACCAATTTCCTGAGCGTTGATCAGGATGTTCGTCCAAGCACGGTTGCCTTCTATCTGGATGATTTCAGTGTGGGCGGCGGAACCGTTAATCCACCGATGATGGATATTGAACGGATCGAAGTTTTGCGCGGCCCGCAGGGAACCTATTTTGGTCGGAATGCGGTTGGTGGCGCGATTAACGTCACCACCAAAAAACCGGATAACGACATGTTCGCCGAAGCCAAAATCGGCTATTCCAGTTTTAACACCAAAGACCTGGAAGCCATCATCAATGTGCCGTTGATCAAAGATGTCCTCGCCATTCGCGGGAATATGAAATGGACCAAAAGCGACGGCAACATCAAGAATATCAACCCGATTGGTGGCGGCAATGAGTCCGAATATGTCAATGGCCGCATTGCGGTACGCTATACGCCATCAGACCGGTTGACCATTGATATCAACGCCAGCCTGACGGATGAAGAAGCTGGCATGCGTGAAGGTGTACCTTCCGGGGTTTTCTCCGAATTCGCCAAAAATACATTGTTTGGCTATCTCAATGGACAACCTGACCCTGACGGGGTTGGCTTCTGGCCAAACAATACCAATAAAGTCAACTTTAACCGGCCCCAGAGCGCTGGCACAAAATTCTGGTACACCACCGGCAAGATCGCCTATGATTTTGACGAAATGACCCTGACCAGCATCACCGGTTATATGGACTCGAAAGGCTATCTCTCCGGAGATATTGACGGCGGCAGCACGGATGGCTGGTATGAAACCAAAGACCTTTTCCGCGATTCCATCAGTGAAGAACTGCGCTTGCAATCCACAGGGGATTCTGCCCTCGAATGGACGGTTGGCGGCCTGATTGCTCAGGATAAGGGCAATGTAGAGCAATATACCTATGCCGGTGCAGAAAATGCGTTTGCCTTACCCGAAGGATTTGTCGTCACGGAAACCCAAACCAATGGCAAGACAACAAGTTTTGCCCTCTTCGGCGAAGCGACATATCGTTTCACGGACAAATTGTCCCTGACCGGCGGTCTGCGCTATACCCATGAAAAAGTGGAAAGCGTTCAGGTTAACGTCTCTGGCGGCATCATTTCTGATTCTGTTGATGAAGAGGCATCTTTCTCTGACTTCTCTCCAAAAGTCTCTTTAGGCTATGAAATTGATGACAACACCACGGCCTATGCAACCATTTCCAAGGCCTTTAAATCCGGCGGAGTGCAAACCAACCAGCTGTTGGCGGAAAAAACCTATGACCCGGAAACCCTGTGGAATTATGAAGCCGGCGTGAAGGCTGAACTTCTGGATCGGCGTATGCGGGTTAATCTGGCGGCTTTCTACATGAAATGGAAAAATCTCCAGACCGAATTCCAGGACGGCATTATTGACGGCAACGGCAACATTGCGTTCGTCACCGGCATTGAAAACGCCGAATCCGCCCGCAGTTACGGCTTTGAAGCCGAGGTCACCGGCATGGTGACGGAAAACCTGGTGGTCAATGCGTCTGTTGGTTACCTGAATGCAAAATATGAGAATTTTGTTTCTTATATTGAAGGCAACAATGTGCGCCTTGATGGCATAACCATTCCTAATTCGCCAAAATGGACCCTCAGCGCCGATGCAGAGTATAACTTCCCTGTGACCAGTGATTATAAAGGCTTTGTCCGGGCGGAATGGTTTTACCGCAGCAATATTGTGTCAAAAAAGGATTTCCTGATCAAAACAGGTTTCCCGTATCAGGTCCCGGGATATAACAGCACCAATATCCGGATCGGTATGGAAAATGAACAATATAGTATTGTGGCCTATGTCGAGAATTTGTTCGATAAACAGTATTATACTAATGCCTACCAGAAAGCCTTTATTGGCGGGTTGTTCGTGGAACCTTCAGTCAGAACGGCCGGTGTACGCCTGACGTTTAAGACAAATTGATTTTTAAACTGCCAAATCGTTAGTGCAACCTCGAGCCACCGGTCATAATGGCCGGTGGCTTCTTTTTGAGAGAGGATAAAAGATGAGAAAAAAACTGTTGTTACTGGCCTCTGTCGTGGTGTTAAGTGGCGCGGCTTCGCTGCCCTCCCTGCCCTCCCTGGCTGCCGATCAGGTTTCAGTTGCCGCGTCGGAAAATTCAGCCCGGCTGCTACGCTTCCTGGAAGACATCTACCAGACCGCATTGCAGGAAAGCCCGATGTTGCAAAGTCAGCAGGGACTGACCCCGGTTCAGGATGGTTGGGATGACCTGTCGCCGGAGGCTGAAAATAGAAACCTTGCCGCCCTGTGGCAAAGCCTCAGGGCGTTGCACCGGGATTTTGACTATGCCACGCTTGATGAGGCGGGGCAGTTTAATTACCGCGTGCTGGAAGAAGAACTCAAATTGAGAATTGAACGTCACGGCTGGCGCGATAAACTCTATCCTCTCAATCAGATTGTCGGGCATCATGTGTTGATTGTCGGTACACTGGTCAATTATCATAACATCTCCTCTCGACAAGATGCCGAGGCCTATATCACCCGCATCAAAACCGTTGGTCAACCAATGAATCAGTTGCGCGCACAGATCACGGCCCGCCAGGCCAAAGGCATTTATCTGCCAAAGCACCTGCTGCCCCGCCTGATCGGCGGCAGTGAACAATCCATCAGCGGATATCCTTTCGACCCGGACAGTCAGATGGACAACGTGGTCTTTTCCGACTTTAAACGCAAAGTGGGTCTTCTTGATATTGCCGCAGCAGACAAAGATCAGCTGATCAAAAATGCAAAAGCGGCGTTACTGGATAAATTCGGACCAGCCTATCGCGGCCTGATGGCGACTCTTAATGCACAAGTTCCGCTTGCCAAAGAGGATCATGGGGTCTGGAATATGCCGGATGGGGACCGGTTTTACCAATTCCTGATCCGCCAATTTACCACAACGGACATGACGCCGGAAGAGGTGCATAAGCTGGGCCTGTCAGAGGTCGCGCGCATCCACGGTGAAATGCGCAAGATCATGCATAAGGTCGGTTTTATCGGCGATTTGCAGGCTTTTTTCACCTTTCTGAAAAAAGATCCCCGGTTTTATTATGAAAATACCGATGCAGGGCGGCAGGGATATTTACAGGCCGCGCGCAAAACGTTGGCGGATATGACGGCGCGCATGGATGAAATTCTGCCTTATCGCCCGAAAAGTAACCTTGTGATAAAACGGTTTGAGGAATATCGGGAAAAATCATCTCCGGGCGCCTTCTATGAAAGCGGCAGTGCGGATGGCAGTCGCCCCGGCAATATCTACGTCAATCTCTATGATATGACGAATGTGTCAAAAGTGGATATGGAAGCCCTGATGTTTCATGAAGGCATTCCCGGACATCACATGCAATATTCCCTGATCAACAGCCGTCCGGAAATCCCCAGGATGCGCACCTATGAAATCTGGTGGTCCAATACGGCCCTGACCGAAGGCTGGGCGCTCTATGCGGAAAGCTACGCCCGGGAACTGGGTTTTTATCAAGACCCCTATTCCGACTTTGGCCGGTTGGCCGGGGAACTTTGGCGGGCCTGTCGACTGGTGGTGGACAGTGGTCTGCATTACAAGCGCTGGAGCCGGGACAAGGCAGTAGCCTATCTTAATGACAACACCTCCAGCCCGCCGGAAGCCAATTACCGTGCGGTTGACCGCTATCTGGCGGTGCCCGGACAGGCAACCGCCTTCAAGGTAGGCATGAACCGGATTATTGAGGAACGGGAAAAGGCCCGGGCATTACTCGGGGATCGCTTTGATATCCGTGAATTCCATTACGCCGTATTAAAGCATGGCAGCATTTCCCTGAAAGCAATGCAAGCCTCTGTTGCGGCCTGGATTAAGCAGAGGCAGGCTCAACCTTAAAACGCGGCCAACTGGCTTTTTGGCAATTTAATGCTAAAAAATCATGCTAAATCTAGGCCTTCTCAAACATGAATGATATCAGACTGCAGAATGTAATATTCCGCAGTCTGATTCTATTAGACTGCATCCTACTTGAAACACTTGTTCCCTAGCCAATCAAGGAGTTCAGAATATAGCGTTGTTTTATGATCATAAAAAAGGGTGTTGGAAAAATGATCCGCACCTTCAAGTTCAATATATTTATAATCTTTATGGTATTTCTTCAACTCATCCACAAAAGCACGGCTGTGTTCAACATCAACCCGACGGTCAATATCACCGTGAATGACAAAAATCGGAATATTTACCTTTTCAACAATTTCAACGGGAGAAACACCCTTCATAAAAGGCCCCGCAACTTTTCTGGAAAAATAGTTTTCATATAACCCTGCGGATATTTTATTCATATCGCTGACACCGGCGCCGGCAACAACACATTTGTATATATTATTTCCCCGCGTGGAAGCGACAAAAGCCGTATACCCCCCATAGCTCCAGCCAAACATCGCCAAACGGTTCTTGTCAGCCAAGCCTTTCTCAACAAGATAGTTCATCCCATCATCCAGGTCGTCCTGCATCTCAAGCCCCCATTTTGCGTCACCGGCTTTCCAGTGCTTCAGACCATATCCCGTAGATCCCCGATAATTTGGTTGTAAAACAAGATAGCCGTGATGCGCCAGAAACTGGGCCCATTCATCAAAACCCGGATGATCCCGGACCCACGGGCCACCATGGGGAACAATTACCGTTGGAAAGGGTGCCTCCCCTTTAGGAATTGTCAGATAGGCCGGAATTATCATACCGTCCCGTGCTTTGTATTTAATGTATTTTACATCCGAGAGATGCTCAGATTTAATCTTCGGGTATCTAGCGCCAAGGAACGACAGTTCGGCCTTGTTTTTCAGGAGATAATAAGACCCTGCCTCTTTCGGCCCATTCACAAATATCACCATGCTAGCATCATCATCTGAGCGGCTGATTATGCGGGAATGATGCTCTGGAAAAAGATCTTGCACTGCTTCATAGAGCGCTTTTTCTGCTTGATCAATATAGACTCTCTTCGGCTTAGATGTGGCATAATGAAAACCCAGAAGCTGGCCCTCTTTACCCGGTTTTCTATTGATCAGTATGCCTCCGGCGTCAACAGATTTTAATCCAAATAGTTTTTCAGTATATTTCCCGGTATTAATATCCATCGCCCATATGCTGGCTGTATCTTCGCCATTATTAGCCTGAACAAACAACTCATTCTCATTCTCCGGATTAAATCCAAGAATTGAAAAGGTTTCCCTCTTCATCGCACGAACTGTCTCAATCTGAATCCAATTGTCATCATTTTTTTTACGCACATGATATGTAACCGTCAGATCACTGATATCAAAAGATGTTGCTATTCTAATATCGCCGTCATAATCAACACCATACCCACCGGAGTATTTATTGCTGCCCCGCATGATAGTTTTTTTCCGCCCATTTTTGATATTATAGCGGACATAATCCGGCCAATGGTTGTCATTGGAATCATAAGAAATCAAAATCTCGTCTTTGGATTTGGGTAACATTGAAACCACTCTCACCTGCCCATCAGCGGGAACTTCCGTCCATTTCCCCGTCCCATCGCTATTTATAAGATAGCTGCGGTAACGGTATCGGGTTTTATCTCCGCCGCCAAATTTATCAACGACTTTATTCAGATTCTGCCTAAAATCAACCCAAAGCCTGTCATCGTTTAGCCACGTAAATCCGGTAATTTCCATGACGTCCGCGCCCAGACGCACTGGTTTCGCGTTCATATCATCGGTACTATAAATTTCCATGATGTAGTCGCCATTGAGGCTTTGTCCGCGCAACATGCCGAGCATTTTACCATTTGGTGACACAGACACTCGCTGAATTGCCGGCCGCATGGCAAAAGCATCCAACGGCAAGGTTTCGGCCATCACGGGTGTCGCAAAGGTCAGGAACCAAACTACAAACATAAAAATTTTCATTCTATATACTCCTTCTCACTAACTGATGGTCAATGAGTTCATATTTAAGCCATTTAAAAAACAAGGGCCCCAAATCAATTTACATTGCAATTTGGGGCCCTTCTTGAATTTATTTAATCCTGCTCTCTATATTAAAATTTCTTGCTGATAGAGACCTGGAAGGTACGGCCGTACACGTCGTAACCAACGCCGACCGGGAAGTTGCGCACCGCAAAAACGTCCGTACCATCAACAGCAGTTGGCATAGTATCAAAAACGTTGTTAATCCCCATAACAACGCGCATGTCTGCCACCAAGTCAACCGGTGTCCATGTAATTGATATATTATGAACATCGTAGTTGTTGGTGGATGCTGTTGGACGACACAAACTATTTGGACAAGTGTTATGCGCCGTGAAGTCAGTACGCGCATTTTCCTGTAATGTGCTGCCCTGGATCCAACGAGTCTGCCAGTTGAAACCAAAGTCGCCATAAGTCATCCGCAGCAAACCAGTCGCCCGCCACTTCGGATTAGTCGGATCTCCAGCAGCATCATAAGGTGTGTCAACCTGTGTGATTTGCTCAATGCTGTTTGTCGCCCGAATATCGAGTGACATTCCAAGTGTTTTGGCATTCACCTCAAAATCGGATTTAAACAGCATATTGAAATCATACCCTTTATAGGTAATCAAACCAATATTCAGGAACTTGTTTTGAATCAAATCAAGGTTCCCCGTCACTTCGTCACGGGCTATTTGGTCGCAGAAATAACCTTGTCCCTGAACCTCTGCATTCACATTATTGAAACACCGGTTCACTGTAAGCTGCGCACCTGGCTGTTCAATACTATTGGTGATTTCTATATCACTATAGGTAACAGAGAAAGACAGATCAAATGCTTCAGACCAAGGCTGCTCGAAAACAAAACCATAAGAAAAAGCACGTGAAGTTTCTTCCGACAGCGTAGTAGCCCCCCCACTGGCGGATTCAACACTGTAACTATCCTGCGTTGTTTCCTGCAGGTTATGGGTCAGTGCATCAATACCTTGTGCCGCACAAGCCTCGACAATCCGATCAATTGATCCATTGTCAACACGACTATCTTTGCTCGGATCATAAATATTTGTGCCGCTGCCAGGGCCTGCAGACTGACGGGCCGATGTTGGTACCTGACAAGGATCTGAAACAGTTGGAAAACCAGTTTGTTGCCGCAGGAACAGCTCGCGGGCGTTTGGCGCCCTATAAGACGTGCCATAAGTGCCCCGGAAGGTTAACCAATCAACCGGACGATATACCCCTTTAACAGCGTATGTCCAGGCACCGTCATACAAGCTGTGCTTGGAGTAACGGGCTGAACCAGTCACTGTCAATTCTTCAACCATTGGCTTGCCGCGTACCAGTTGTAATTCCGTCTCAGCGAAGAACTCATTCAGGTTAGCGCCTGTAGGACAAGATGACATAACTTCACCCGGGACAAGACCGTCGCAATCATTACCACCGGCCCCTTGGTCAGAGAAGAAGAAAGACAAGAGTCCCAGACTCGCGACATCATTACCGTAAGAGTCAATGGTGTCACGACGATGCTCATATCCAACGACCAACGGTACGGCTGTATCGTTCCAGGGCAGATCAAATAATTCACCATTAGCGACCGCAGAGATCATGGTCTGTTTAACGGTAGTATTCAGAACACGGTCAACAAACAGATATTCTTCTTCTGCGTCAGAAAATTTCCCCGCGCCAGGTTGGTAGATATTTGAGGCAAACATATCGACAGGCACACAAGCCATCGTTTCCCCGGTCCGCTCGTCTGTAAAATCAGGGCAGGAAAGAGCGCCACTGCCGTCAATAGTTGTTGTATTCAAGGAATGCATCAAACGCCCATCATGAACGCCCTGCGTAGTATTTGTTCCTTTGGACCGGCTGAAAGCCCCATAAACGTCATATTTCCAGTCTTTATCACCAAATGCGGTGATATCACCCCTGACACCGCCGACAACCCTGTACTGATTAACACTGTACTTGTCCAGATCCCTGTCACCTTGGATGGAAATGATTGGTGTTGCATCAAAGATTTGGTTTGCAGCGAATCCAGATAGGAAAATATTCTGACATTGGGACCCACCTGGAACAGTAAAGTTACAGGGATTGGTTGGGTTTTCAAATGGCACATCTGGGAAGAACTGAGCTCCGGCAGGCGAATAATTCTGTCCCGAACGTTTCGCAAACATAGCTTCAACATAAACTGTGCTATCACTCGCGTCCCCTAAATTGTATTCACCATTCAAATATACGGACCAACGCTTTTGATTAGATACGAAGTCCCCTTCACGTACAATAGGTGACAAGTTTTTATTAAAGTATGGGCTATTGATATCAACGTCAGATAGGCCATCCCCATCTGAATCAATATAAACACTATCTTGACCGTCAATCACGCCGTCATTATTGTCATCGAAAGGAAAGGCTGTATTATAATACGGGCTGTTAGGATCGAGAGGATTACCATAATAGTCAACAGTACCGAGATAGTTCACCCCCCAGGACGGCAACACAGTTTCGGAAAAATTAGGCACACCAATATTGGTTGAACCTGGTGAGTACCAGATATTCCCAAGATAGCTTCCTCCTAGAAATATTCGGTTTGTCGTATCCAGACCACATTTGGTTGGTGTGGTTCCGGGGGCAAGATCCAAACGGCCATTGTTTACAGGAGAACCATCTTCATACTCATAGAGAACTTCATCACATTCCCGTGTAATACGGTTATGTTTAAGCTTTACAACTTCACGCTCATAATATTCACCCCCGATGCTAATAAAGCCTCTGTCGAACGTTTTCCCCCACATGGCGCCGACATTATATGTCTTACCACCGCCTGATTGAGGAACGCTGAAATTTCCTTCAACATCCAGGCCGTCGAAATCTTTCCTTAGAATAATATTCGCCACACCAGCAACCGCGTCAGACCCATAAACCGTTGATGCACCATCCAGCAGCGCTTCGATACGGTCAATCATGATATTTGGGATAAGGTTAAGGTCAGGTGCAACCGGCGCCCCGCCAACACCCGCCGGCGCAACACGACGACCATTAATCATAACCAAAGTTCGTCCCGCGCCAAGACCACGGAAGTCAGCCGTCGCCGCACCAGGGCCGTTATCAAGAACAAACCCACCCATGCTGTTATCAACCTGGATACCATTAGACACCGTGCTCTGACGCAGCATGTCGGCGGTATCAAATATTCCCATTTCGCGGGAAATGTCGCCTGAAATAACCTGGATGGGAGAGGCGCTGTTAAATTCGCTACGACGAATACGAGACCCCGTGATCACGACTTCCTCGATACCTCCTTCATCTTCCTCGACGACTTTTTCAACTTCTGAACTCAGGTTTTCCTGGTAATCCGCCTCGGTGTTATATGAAATTTTTTGGAAACCCGTTTTTCTCACGACAACATAAGTACCATCATCATTGAGGCGTGTTGTCAGGCCGGAGCCCATCAACAGATGCTGCAGAGCGTCTTGCGGGGTATAGTTTCCCTGTAGGGCAGTAACTCTTTTACCTTTGGCTACATCACCGCCAATAAGAATGGTGACGCCGGTTTGGCGGGACAGGGACAAAATGGCCAGATCAAGTGACTGGGCGTCAATTGAGATTTTCTCAGCAAACTCCTGCGCACTGACAGGCGTGCTCAGTGTCATCGCCATCACAGAGGCCGTCCCGATCAGGGCAAGTCGGCTCGCTTTTAAAGTTTTTGCATATATATGCGCGAGCGCATTAGATTTGTTATCTTCCATGAACAGATCCTATCTATTGTTTATGATAAGTCATTTTTTTAAGAAAGCGTAAGATCTGGTCAATGGTGTTATTTTCCCTCCCCTTACAGCCCTCAGTTATATGACGCACACCTCAATAAATATCTTTCATGGTTTCTCATTTTTTTACTTTAAAAATCAAATATTCTTATTTTTCTTCAATAACAACAGAGCCCGCACGTTGAATAATAGTAGCAACCCCGGCATATTTTAATCCTGTTATCAAGCGCTCCGTTTCATCAAACGCCAAAGAAATTGTAATCGGATAATCTTCAAGTTTCTTATTACGCAGAATAATTTTATTCTTTCGGTAACGGTTTACCTCATTGATAACCCTACTGAGCGGCGCATTGACATATTCGAGACGCCCCACTTTCCATGAGATATCCGTTTCAGGCCGAAAGGACTGAACATCCCCCAATCCGCCTTCTTCCCAAGCGAACAACTGTTGCCCGGCCGTCAAATGCCGAGGGGTCGCCCCTTCAGATTCTTCTGCGACCTCCACTCGCCCTTCTACCACCGAAACCCTGACGTCGTCGTCACTTCTTTGAATATCAAACTCAGTTCCGACCACTGTAATCAAAGTATTTCCCGCCTTAACGATAAAAGGCCGCGTCTTATCCGGCGCCACATCGAAATAAGCCTGACCCACGACTAACTCAGCGCCCCGCTCATTTCCCGAGAAACGCGTGATAATTGTCGTCGCCCCGGCAAGGTAAACTTTTGTTCCATCAGAAAGTTCAACTGTTTTAACTTCTCCGACAGCAGATACATGCCGTTCTTGAGGCAAGGCATCCTTAACCTCCCCCCCTTGCAACAGGAAAAAACCCATCACTAAAACAGCTGCTATGCCGGCAAAAGTCTTAATTGACATACTCCAAAGAGAGGCGCGGGCGCTTTTTCTCTCACCACGCTCATCTGCAACCACATAACTCTCAATTGACTGATCCAACCCAGCATCCGTTGCGGCAACATAATCAATATCACGCCACCACTGCTCAACAACCCGATATGTTTCGCCGTGCTCTTGGTCTTTACCAAGCCATGCCTCAAACGCCACTTGATCAACTTTTTTTGCATTTCCAGAATGCAGTAGCTCCGCCCAATTGATTGCTTCAATTTGCACGACAGACAGATTTGTTTTCTCAGGAAAATTCAAAATATTTTGTTTTGATACGGACATGAGATTATTCCCCTTTCTCATACTTTAATTGATCCGCTTTTTTCTTAAAAATAGTAATCATAGCTGCCTTCAAATAGCGCGAGATTGAAGCCGGGCTCAATCCTGTTGCCTTACTTATTTCATCATATGTCTGCCCCAAAACACGATGGCGCAGCACGACTTCTTTAACTTGGGAACTAAACTCATTCAAGTCTTGCAATATAATTTTAAATTCTTCTCTCGCATTATAGACGCGTTCCGGCGTTATTTCTTCCACTACAACCCCATATATTTTAAGCTGCTCATCTATATATTTATCAGAAACGCCGCGCCTTCTAGTTTCATCTATGAAAATCCGACCCGCGATGGTTATTAAAAAACCACGGGGATTATGGATAGATTCCAGTCCTTCCAAACGGGATACTCTTTCAAAGGTAACTTGTGCAACATCTTCAGGGTCAGGAGGACCATTTCCATACCTCATGCGCAATGAAGTACAGAGACTATCCCAGTACTTCCGATATAATGTATCTAGCAACGAGCCTTTATTCATTTCAATTCTTGTCCGAGATTTCAATCCAACAGATTCTTCCTGCGAGATTCTTTTATTCAAATCAATCATTGATGGGGTGTCACTTCTAACTAATCTCATATATCCATTAGACATCGTACCGCCCTGGCGTTTTTCGCGTTTTTTTATTATACATTTTCCAATCAGATCCAAATCTTATCTGGCTAGAAAATACCTCTAACAAAAGATGCCATGTCCTGCGCCATGTCAAATAAAATATTGCATTTTTGGCTAAACACCCCCTAAATGAACTCTAAATATTTCTTCAATATGACACAATGGGTATATTTTAATCTTCTAAAGGCCTATAAAATATTTCATTGAGTATTTCTAATATGAAAAAAAATACAGATTGGATTATATCCGAGTGACACGAAGGTTCCTTCCCCTTCCTTTACTAGTATTTATTTTTTTGAGCCATTTAGCATTTGGTCAAGAACAAACCGAACAACCAAAATGGACAGAGAAAAAACTAGGAACTGTGATTATCTTGGCAGAAAAAGCTGCCAAGAAACATAAGTGGCTGCAAGCTATTCGGTATGGAGAAGAAATCTTCAGCGCGGTTCAAGCGCTAAATCATTATACGGATGCCCGCTATATTCAACAATTAAAGAACCTGAATGTATATTATGACAATGCCGGACGCCTAAAAGAAGTGGCGCCCAGAATAATGAGAGCCTACGACCTCTCGAAGACCCATCTGGGAAAAGCACATGAAACAACTTCGGTAAGCCGCAAATTATTATTTAAAGTATTCATCTCAAATAAAAAGTACATGGAAGCAATACCACTCGTACAAGAAAGTTTATCCTTACTAGGAGATAATAAACCCGATGACTTTAAAAAGTTAAGCTACTTAAAACAGCTACATTCTCTCTATGGTATCACCGACCAACTTCAACAACAGGAACATACCCTTTTACGCCTTTTGAAAATAAACAATCGATTTGTAGGTAATAATGCAAAAGATAATCTGGAAATCATTAAGGATCTGGCGAGAAATTATTGCCTGCAACGTAAAGCGCCGGAATTCAATCTACTAATGGCAATTTATGATCTAAACTATGATTGCTGATCTTTTTAAAAAATTTCCCACCATATTTGTAAGAAGACTTGACCACAGGATAACCTCCCATGACCACAGATCACACTTCAAATCCAGAACTCACCACTTTCCTCGGTCATGCGCAAAAGCTGGTCCAATCCGGTCGGGGTCGAGAAGCTTATGGGCGTGCGATGCCATGGCTGAACCACCACCCCGATGATTTCTCATTGTTATTATTTATGGCCAGAACAGCCATATCACTCAGGCAATATACAACTGCGGTCGATCATCTTTCTCACCTGTGTGATCAGGAACCGGATAATGTTGACTTACTTATTGAGTATGCGATGCCTTTAACGTATTCAGGGCGATATCTGGATGTGGAGATCATTTTAGATCGAGCCATGGTAATCATGGATGACGACGAAAAAACTCTGGAAGCCGCCGGGGCCTATTACAGCCTTTGTAATTTTCATGAAAAAGCCAGGAATTGCTTCGAGAAAGCCTTAAAGTTAAATCCTGACAGCCCTTCCCTGAATTATAATATTGGCGTCTGTTTAAGATATTTGGGAGATATTGACGGCGCAGAAAGATCATTTCAAAAAGCCAGAGAACTCAATCCCGCCAATGCGGAAGTGGTCTATTTGCTGTCTGGTCTACGTCGCCAGACACAGCAATCAAATCATCTTGAGGATATCACGTCCATGCTTGAGACAATCCGCGGCAACGCCACATCTGAAGCCACCTTATGTTATGCGCTGGCGAAAGAATACGAAGATTTGGGAGAGTGGGAAAAATCATTTGAGGCTCTAAACCGGGGCGCAGCTGCGCGGCGCAGCACTCTAAAATATAACGGACAACAGGATCTTGATGTCTTAAAACGAACCGCAGCGCTTCAAACCAAAGACTATCTCGCCAGTCCTGCGCGCTCATGTGACGCAAAAGGCCCCATATTTATTTTAGGTATGCCCCGTACCGGTAGCACCTTGGTGGATACAATTATCAGCTCACACCAGGATGTCTTCTCCGCCGGAGAATTGATTGATTTTCCGAACCAATTAAAAATACAAATGGGGAGGGTTTCTGCGGATAACCCGGCGCTAGCCCGGGACAAATTGGCGTCCTCTCTAAAATTGAATTTTCGCGAACTGGGCCAGGGGTATCTTGAATCCGTGAAGGCCCGAATTGGACCACATAACTATTTCACCGACAAATTACCGCTTAATTTCCAATATTGCGGGTTGATCAAACGCGCTTTGCCAGAGGCGCGTATCATACATGTCCACCGGGACCCAATGGACAGCTGCTATTCGATCTATAAGGCACTGTTTCGAAGCCCTTATCCTCATTCTTATAATCTGAAGGAACTGGCTGAATATTACGTGGGCTATTTCCGTTTAATGCAGCATTGGCGAGATGCGATGCCAGGTCAAATTCTGGATGTTAAATACGAAGATGTCGTTGCGGACCATGAAGGCCAAAGTCGGCAAATGATTGATTTCTGTGGTTTGGACTGGGATCCGAAATGTCTGGATTATCGCTCCACAAAGGCGGCAATAACCACCTTAAGCTCAACACAGGTCAGGAGCAAAATTTACAGTTCCTCAATCGGCAAATGGAAGCATTTTACAGATCAAATGGCTCCCGCCAGAAAAATATTGGATGATGCAGGAATTCCATATACCACATGAGCTTTCTTTTCTAAAACTATACTCCAGACGCATAAGCGGAAGGATATCTAGGCATCCCAAGACTATGGTGCAACCATTCATCATGTAATGGAAGCTGGCTCTGCATAGCTTGTAGTCTTTGTTGAATAAATCCGGGCACAATGGGGGAAGATAATTCAGGGCCATATTTTTGACGATAGTGGTCCTTTAAAAAGTCCATCCCATATAAAACCAGCTCATGGTTCTGATGAGTAAAAAGGGTATATTGATCCTTAAAATCCGATTGAGATGGCGGCTTGATTTTCCAGTAGTCCAGTTTTTCCTGTAATGCCCTGAGAATATGTTCAGGACGTTGTACTTCTTGCCAAAAATCCGTATCGGTTCGTTGTGTAAGACAATAATGAAGATTGATAAAACTTAGAATTTCATCAAAACGATCCGACATTAAAATATTGAATTTATCTGATAATTCTTTCATCTGGCCGTCAAAGGGGAAATGTTCCGCCAACAGAAGAGCCGCCGTCTGAACAAGATATAGCCCCGTCGATTCAAGTGGTTCCAGAAATCCCCCGGAAAGCCCAATCGCGACACAGTTGGCGGCCCAGGTTTTTTTCCTTCGCCCCACCTGAAAATGCACCACTCTGGTAGACAAATGATCGGAGTGTGCCCCTTCATAGGTACGCAGTTCCTTTTCGGCGTCATCATCCGTGATAAAGGCGCTGGAATAGACATGCCCGATTCCTCTCCGATTGGTCAACGGTATATCCCAGATCCAACCAGCCGAAAGCGCTGTGGCCTGAGTTACCGAATTAACCCGTCCAGGATAATAGGTTTCATAAGGCACTTGCATCACACAAGCCCGATCACAAAACAGATAGTCAGAAAAATCTTCCCACCCTATTCCCAGCTCCTTTTCGATCAGCAACGAGGCAAAACCCGTACAATCAACGAAAAGATCAGCTTCATAGCGGCTGCCTTTCTCCGTATTGACAGCGGCAATATCGCCCTGCTCCGTCATATCCACTTTGGTTATATTATCCAAATAATGGGTTACCCCCTGCCCAACAGCAATATCGCGCAGGTAATCCGCCATCTTTAATGCATTTAAATGATATGCATAGGATACCGGAATTTGATGTTGCCGGAGGCCAATCAATTTAGGGGATAAATTCATTTCACATAATGCCGGTTGAACCGAAATCGTATCTGCGAAGGGAATGGACCGATCACTTTTCAACCACTCCTGACCAAAGGTATCAACCATATTTGGTGTATAGCGGGAAAATTGATGATAATAGGAATCGCCCGTGTTATGAAGCCAGTTATTAAATTTAATGCCTTGTTTAAACGTGGCATCAGTAGATTTCATAAAATCCAGTTCATCAATGCCCAACGTGATCAATATCTGCCGGATGTTTGGTACAGTGGCCTCCCCCACAGCGATCCGCGGAATATCTGGAGATTCAATTAAACTGATATCAACTTTTTTTTGGCCATTTTTATTCATTATGCCATTCATTAAGGCGGCTGTTATCCACCCGGCAGAACCCCCGCCAACAATCATAATTTTTTTATATGTCATAATGATTAAGCTTTCAATGTTACCAGAAGACAATAGAACTATACCTTTTAACCCGGTCTTGACACATTTAATTTTATCAAACTCTATGTTCTAGGTATAACTTACGACAAATTATTGAGATGCTCAAAAAGACGCTATGCAGAGTTCGGAGATCCGTCGTCCGAAGGCGGAACTGCCTCTAGTCACGTTAGTTGCCAGCTTGCGTAAACTCGTACGCTTAAAAACATACCCGTCAAACGAAATTTGGAGTGAGTAAAAACTTAAATATGATGGATACTCTTCATCTGAAGAGTATCCATCATTTGTTGGTGAAATTATCGTATCACCCTCAAACTACGCCATCTTGGGCAATAGCTGTCTAGAAATTTATACCGAAACCAATATTGGCTTGATGTAATTTTCTCTGCCCAGTGTAACGACCGGAATAACGAGCGTATAGGGTGAACCCATTTGTCAGATCAGCAGCCAAACCAGCGCCAATCATAAGACGGCTCTTGCCTGACGTCGCCACATAATGGTTTTGACTGGCCCCGCTATTACCAACAAAATGCGAGCTGGCCAGCAAACCATCCTGTTTCACGTCATAGTCCAAGCCAACCGTGAGCTCTGGTGTAATGATTGCACCAGATTCACTGTTGAAGTTTTTCGCAAGACGTATGGCGGCATAGCCGGTTACCGTTTGTTGCGTATCGTCTTCAATGGCAAGATTCAGTCCGGATAATCCCGTTTCTTCGGCATATTTCCGCGCAACAGATGTCCAGGACAAGCCCAGTTGAGGTTCAAGTATGACGCTTTCAAACCCAAGATCATAAGCCAATTCCCCCTGCGCCGTCACATAATTAAGGTCATACGTTGCATAAGCAGTACCGTCCAGGACGCCTGTTTGAATATGGCGCGTGGAATCAACATCCCCCGCGCCATAGCTCACCGCCGCCCCGAGACGCAACCGGTTCATATGATAAACACCGTTCAGGCCAAGGAGATAAGCCTTATAATCATTGGAAGCATTTAAGCCATTTAGAGTCTGATGACCATCAACATAGCCCAGCGTAAAACCGACCATCGCTTTGTCGGATAGTCCAAAATCCGCCCCGGCCAAGATACCATATAGGTTCTCTCTATGCCCACTAAGATTTGAAGTCCCATCCTGACGATCGAAAGCACCAATCCCTTCGACCCAAAGGCGCATACCTTTATGGCCTTGATGTTGACCAAAGCGACCTCGATTACTGTTAATCATTGACTGTCCTGAGATCAGACCCAGTTGCCCCGCGGCGGCGTGACTTTCCCCGGTCATTTGGCCTAATGCACTGGCCAGTTCAGAAGAATTCAGTGAGGATAATTTGCTAAAGGCCGCGTAGGTCTCAGAGGACAAGTCCATTGCCATCAAAGCCGCGACATACTTTCCCTCAGCACTATTTTTGAATGCTGCATCACTGGCCGCGAACTGGTCCTCCACGACCACGGTCGCGTTCTGATCGCCATACACGAGCGATACATGCTTAAACAAAGCCGTATTGTTGTCCGGCAGGGCAATGGCGCTAAACTGTCCCTCGACAGTTCCGGTCACCGCAAGGAATTCTCCGCCTGCGTCATTTACATCACCCGCGAGCTGTAAAATGCTGCCCGTCAGGCTTGCGTCGCCCATGACAGTGACAAGATCTCCGGCTTCGATGGAAAGCAGGCTACCCTCTGTCATCATCAGGTTGCCTTCGATGGTCAACATGCCCGGGCTATTTCCCGGAGAAATCGTGCCCATATTGGTGACGTTGCCGGTTATGGTGCCCGTCCCAGACAAGGTTCCCGCCGTGATGGTCACTTCAGCAATATCGAGAACTCCGCTCAGATTGAAGTTCCCTGATCCGGTTTTCTCCAACGTTTCAAAATTCAGATATTTGCCACCGTCGACAGAAACCATTGACGTATAATCCAGAAGGATATGGTCGTTGCCAAGCCCGCCATCGACTTGCCCCTCCATCACACCGCCTTCTGACATTTCAAAGCGATCATTGCCATCGCCCAAATCAACAGAGCCTTTGATCAAGCCACTGTTTCGAACGATTTGTTTGCCTGAGTCACCACGGATAGCGCCTGCGATGGAATGGGTAGTGCCATAATAATCGGTATAGGCGACGCCATCAGTGCCAATTATGCTTCCGGCATTTTCCAGAATGGTATCGTCCTGAGTATTACTTCTCATGTCAACGGCAATAGAACCTCGTTTGGTGGCTTCAATGGTCCCGCCGTCTTCGTTGGTGAGGAGCCCATTGCGATACAAAACCGCAGAAGTGCTACTGTAACTTTGGTAGGCGTCCCCGGTATGGTTTATCCCGTTATGAATGGTTGGTCCGCCCGTGGACTTAATCTCCCCCCTATTTGTCAGGTTTAAGGATGTGCTATTGTTCACGTATACCGCATAGGACACGTTACCCGTCGTGAGGATTTCCCCGTCATTGACAAATGATACTATATCTTCATCTGAAACCTCGTAATACTGATGAAGATACACGGCAGTTGAACCGTTATTTGTTGTCTTAATTGTCCCAATATTATGTGCGTCTATGACATTCCCACTTAACCTTACCGCACGGTTGGAGGATGTAATCAAACCAGAATTTTCAAATTTAATATTTTTGGAATATTCTATAGTCACACTACCGCCCGTTATAGTTCCTTCATTGCGGAATGATGTAATCTGGTTATTGGATGGCGTATGTTCTGCACCATCAAGTATGATCTCCCAATTGCTATCGTATTGTCGAGCGCCCTGCAAATATACGAGGGTATTTTCATAGCCGATATTTTCCAATGTTCCGGTATTGGTGACCTGCGCCCCAGCCGCATTCGTCAGGTAAATGCCAAAATTACTGCTGTTGCTCGTTATATATCCGTCATTGGTGATACTAATATCCTGGCCAGTGCCTTTTATGCCGCCAATCATCGCCTTATTCACCAAGGCGGAACCGGAACTTCGGAGGTCAAAGGCATAACCAGAGCCAATATCCATTTCATTAATCAAGGTGCCGTTGCCCGCAACAGAAATGGCCGCATTTACCGTCTGGCCCGTCTCCTTAAGGGTAACAATCGTATCTTCACCGATCATACCAATGGCATACCTTTCAAAACCGGCCTGTTGAACCAATGCCGCGTCCGAGGTTTCCCGATAAACAAGACCATAGGCATCCGATCCATATCCGGCAGATACAACGCCGCTGAGAAAGCTTGTGCCTGTGGACGTTGCGTTGACAAACAGGGTGTTGTCCCCATTGCCCAAATTCAAGTCACCATCAAGATAACCGCCATTGGCAAAATAGGTGTCGTTGCCCCCGCCAAGAGAGATGTTTCCGATAATCTGTCCTGCATTCGATATGGCTGTGGATTTTGAAGAATAATAATCCAGACCGATGGCTTGGCCATTGTGGCCCTTGATAACACCTGATGCTTTGTTAAGAATGATGGCACTTTCATAACTGCCGTTACTGGCTATATTTATCACTTTCCCTTGTGAAGAAAGCATACCAGAGTTCTCCAGAACGCCGTATAGCTGAACAGCTGGCCCGGTGCCCGTTGTGACGGTTCCTGTATTGGACGTACGTCCAACAGTATTAATGCCGATAGCATTATCGGCCAACGCAGTAATCGTGCCATCATTGGTAAAATTGGATCCCCAGTCAACATATACGGCGGATTTTGATTGTGCCCCCACGGTGCCCAGCTCTATGTCCGCCTTATTGATAAGAGTTACATTTGATTGGGTACGCACGATAGCAGGAATAACATACTCGTAATTATCCACCAGATTCCGCTTGAAATTAACCGTGTTGGTGACCGTGCCCTTGCCGCTGATATTGAGATAATCTGTTATATAATCAGCCGTTGAGTTCAGCGTAATATGGGCATTCTCGTCACCTGCCAGAACGCCAATAATTTCAAAACCGGCATGGCTTTCGATATCAACGGATGTCACGAGGTCACTTGAATAGACAAAATAGTCAAACCCCTCGCCGGCGACAACACCGCCCGCAATATCAGAAAATTTGGCACCAGAATCAATATTCAGGATAAACCTGTCATGATCAGCCCCGAGATCTACAACGCCGCTGACTGTCCCGCCATCATGAATGAAGGTATCATTGCATCGGCCGAAAATGACCGACCCGGAAATAGTTCCGCTGTTCGTAACACTTTCATAATCACAGTAATAATCGTTGCTATCTGGGTCGAGAAAAGTAACATTTCCTGTTATGTTTCCTGCGTTATCCAGTTTAAAATTATTAGATCCATATCCTTGGAGTGCAATTCCGTTGCCGCCAGTAATCTGACCCGTCGCGCTGTTCATGATTTCAATATTGTCAGAATAATATGAGGAACTAGCAATTGCGGCACTTTGCTCAGAAGATATTGTTCCTTTATTGGTTATCGTCATGTTGGTTGCATACTTTAAACCGGATGCCTCTACCCCGCTCGCGTGGAGTGTTCCATTATTCTCAAATTCCATTTCGCCATATGATGACCCTGATAATGCAGCTGCATGCGCATCCCGTCCTGAGGTATGAATTTCACCTGAATTAATGACATTGGCAGTACCATAAAGCCCCAGTCCAATACCCCACCGACCTGATGTCTCTATTATCCCTGAGTTCTCGACAGTTGGGATGGTTTCAGGGTTGTTATTCCAGTAGTTTGCCACAATGCCATAAGAAATTTCTCCCGACGTTTGGATGGCACCGCTGTTAATGATCGACAAGGCACCATTAGCTCTGATACCGCTCGAATTACGCCCTAACGTACGAATTCCACCATCATTTTCAATCTTATTACCCAGCCCCCCAAATATAGCATCTGAATTTTCACCGCGATTTCGGATATAGGCATTATTTATAAAGGAAGCGACAAAGTCTCCTTCATTCTGGGCTGGTTGAAGGTTGATGACGGCATAATTATCGGTATCTAGCACATGTGTTGTGTTATTTATAACCGTGCCTTCTCCCATAACCAAGATGGGATTATAAAAGGGAAAAGGGGCTGTGACAACCGTTAGACACACCCCGTGCAGAAAATCCTCACAACCACTATTTTTCGTATTCTCTCCTATGGAGATCACTGTATCTTGACCTCTAGCCTCGACAGCGAACCGTTCAAAGCCAAGCGGTAAGCTTGGCATTATTGTGATTTCTCCTTCTGCGCTTACGCCATAAGAATCAACCCCATCCCCCGGCTCCACCGTGCCACTGACGGAGCTAATTCCCGTCCCATTTTTATAGTCATATAGAAATAAATCATTTCCCCCACCGAGGTTAAGATTTCCTGTGATTGTCCCGCCCATATCACGATAAGTATCTTCGGTGTAGTAAGATGAACTAAAATCTACATCCCCGACAATGGAACCGAAATTAGTCACTGTTGCCCCCTGCCCGTTTATAGCGGTGCCAGTGGCTCTAATTTCACCGGTTATCTCATTAACAAGCGATGAACCATTCAGATAAAGGGCGGTGCCACTGCCGGACGTCTGGATTTGGCCACTATTGGTGACAGACCCATAGCCAATATAAAGGGCCGAGCCATGGGCTCCGGTGGCTTCTATAACACCAGAGTTGGAAATGTCTGTGTAAGAGAGATATATGGTATAGTCATCATTTACGGCACTTTTGATCGTGCCGCTGTTCTTTAATGTCGAATTATTGGCAAAATAATAGTGCTTTCTGAGCGCAGAATTAGTGCCCCCATCAATAAGGCCTGCATTATTGAGGTTCAATTCATTAAAGAACCAAATCCCCCCTATAACTTGACCCGTTGCCTGATTATTAAGAGTCAAATGATAAGGATTTTCAATGGCCAGTCCACCGGTTCCTTCAAGACGACCACTATTGGTAATATCGTAGGTCCCATTAAAGTCATAAGGGTAATTCGCCGATGAAATACCTGTATCGCCTCGAATAACCGCATCAACCTTATTAACAATTGTAAGGTTGCCAGACCCTGCATGAATGCCGTAATCGGCGCCCCTGATCAGATTTGAATTCTCTACGATAAGATTATAACTTGAATCTATTCCCTTTGTAGAACTTTGAATCAGCCCCTCGTTAATCAATGTCTTGGAATTTCCACTGAGGGTGAAAGAAGGTGAGCCGGTCATAACGGCGCCGGGCGTAACCTTAATGTTCAGATTTGTTCCCGAGGAAATATAACTATTGCTTACCGCGCCATCACAGATGATTTTGGCGTCCGGATTTTCGCTTTCCGGCAGGCAGGCCGCCTGGGCCGATATAGAGAACAATAAAGTTGAAACGATTCCGATAACCGCGGTGGAAGATAGAAGTTTAATACGATACGGACAGGACATTACCCAACCCCCAATTAATTTGATTTACTAATATGTACATTTCAAGGGAGAAGGGAAAATATATGATCAATCACAATATATAAATATCCGTGCAATCCCCCCAAGAAAATCAATTCAAAATGGACACATTTACCAATGATGTCAAGATGTTATTACTCCATAAGAAACTAACTGATATTATTCTGGAGATTCAGGGTGACTCTATTGAGGGTCGTGTCACGTTAACTTCTCTAATACAGTAAGAAGTGATCCATTGCTTGAAACCAATCCTCATCGGATAAATCAGTCCTAATTTAGGCCAGCAAGAAAATATGGTTCTGGTGATTATGTCGTCAACAGGCAAGGATTGATAGTTCAGTTACTTTTTCAGCATAAGTTCATTGTTCAAGTAAACAATATAGTCATATTTATTTTACCCTACTTACTTTAGCTCGGCACTAATCTCATTCTATTCCACAGGTTTTACACCACCTGCAACATTTTTATGTCTACAGGAAGTATACTGAGTGATATCGCTACCTATAAGGAGTGTGACCTCGTCTACTGCATATATATGATATGTTCTCCGTCAGGAGTTTGGGCCGCTGTTTTTTTGATGCACTTGGCATATCCGTTTCCGAACTTTTAACCAACCGGCAAACCGTTTTTCTTCTTCGCGCTGCCCTACGAGTCATAACTGACATCAATACCGCGTTCGGCCAATAATTTTCTACATCACGACAACTCATGAAGAAGCTAAGTTAAAGCCAAATAGCCTGCCTGAATTATATCTGGGGAAAGCGATATCGATATTATGATGTTGTTTTCATTAAACGCCGATAGTACAGAAATTGTACGGAATTAATGTGCTAGCCCATATTTCCCCTTCCTCGAAGACATTACTTCTTTCAAATCACCAGTGATGGGCCGAAGATATTGCGGAGAATATTTGAGAAGAATTTGGTACTCCTGTCCGATCCTCAAAGCGGATCTCAGCGGCGCTTGATTCCCCAAATGCACTCATTGATTGGCGCAACAGAAGAAGGGATTGATCAGATATTTCTTCTGGCGCATCAGGCCCTTGCAGATCCAGTGATACAGAAGCATAGCGTGTTCCCGAATGAGATTGTATCAAAGGCGTATCTTCCCAACCTGCATAAGAACGTCCAGTTTCTCCACTAAAACTTAACTCCCTGCTTTCCTCAAATTTCCAGAATGGGATCTGTCTTTCTTGGGGAACTTCAGCATCGAGATTAGCAGCTTGTGATTCAAATACTTCCTGTTCAAACATGGCGCTGGTCTGAGCACTTGTTGCCGCCGCGGCCGTTGTGAGGTCAGACATTCCCCAAATTGTGCCATCTGCGAAAACAACTTCTTCAATCCCATAAGTCGAGCCCCGTAGTTGCTCGTCAAGCAAAATTGACCCCTCTGCGTTGGTGAAGGTTAAAGTCACATCATCTGTATCCACGGTATCGCGCGTCACAACGATATTGCTGGTCGTAATGCCCGCGCCCAATATCAACTTGTTACCTGTCTCGCTGTCTCCATAAGTCGTCGAGGAATATTCATAAAATATGTCATTCCCATCGCCGAGATTATAGATATAAGTGTCCGGGTTCCAGCTGCCTTCCAGGCGATCATCCCCCGCGCCGCCAATTAGCGTGTCACGGCCTTCCCAGCCATAAAGCCTATCGTTACCCGCGCCGCCATCAATGACATCCGTACCTCTATGACCAAAGATGATATCATCTCCAGTTGTTTGCAAGCTTGCAATTCCCGCCGCAGCAAGATCGGCCATGCCCCAAATGGTGCCGTCTGCAAAAACGATCTCTTCAACGCCATTCTGTGAGCCTGCAAACTGTTCCTCAAGAAAAATTGAACCTGCCGCGTCCGTAAAGCTCAGGGTCACATCATCCCAATCACCGCTATGCCGCGTCACAACGATATTGCTGGTCGTAATGCCTGCACCCAGGATCAACTTGTTGCCTGTCTCCCGGTCGCTATAAGTCGAGGAGGAATATTCATAGATAGTGTCATTACCGTCTCCGAGATTATAGATATAAGTGTCCGGGTTCCAGCTGCCTTCCAGGCGATCATCCCCCGCACCGCCAATTAGCGTGTCACGGCCTTCACCGCCATATAGTGCGTCATTCCCAAGGTTCCCTCCGAGAACATCTGCTCCATTGGAACCTGTCAAGCGATCATCATATTGTGATCCTGCAAGAGACTCTATATTAGCAAAACTATCTCCGTCAGCGGATCCTCCTGTCGCTGTATTACCCCCTAAGTTGATGGTCACCGCAGCAGAAGACGATATATAAGTCACGGTATCAAATCCTGCCCCCCCATCGATAGCATCAGCCCCCAATCCACCGTCTATCAGGTCATCAAAGGGACTGGCTGTAATCGTATCATTCCCGTCTTGGGCATTTATCTGATGAGCTCTTTCACCCAGACTAACATCAATTATATCGTCACTATCAGTTCCATTAATAACTATAATGCTATCAGGTGAGGTTTCTGTTGTAAGAACAAATTCGTCATAGACGCTGTCCCCGGATATATCTGTGGCCGATACCTTGATTGTAATCTCGCCCACATGGCTTTCTTCCGGTGTACCGGAAAAAGTCAAGGTCTCCGAATCGAAAGATATCCAATTTGGCAACTGAGCCCCATCAGTGAGCGTCACAGTATATGTCAATACATCATCTGCATCGACATCTACAAAGGCCCCATTTTCCAGTGTATAATTAAAGGCAACAGATGCCATTGCAATTTGATCGTTCAACACCCGCCTTAACTCTGGCGCATCATTGACATTCGATACCGTTAAGTTAAAAGTATCAGATACACTCGCCCCTGAGCTATCGGTAGCGGTCACTGTAATTTGCGGCACACCCACGTCACTATTTAAAGGCATTCCGGAAAAAGTCCCTGTTACTACATCAAAAGAAAGCCAGGCCGGTAAAGCGGAACCATCGGAAAGAGTGGCGGAGTAGGATAATACATCCCCCTTATCGATATCGGCAAACACCCCTTGTGGTAATGAAAAGCTAAAGGCTGTATCTTCAATGGCTTGCTGATCGGCAATTACAGAAATTACTGTTGGCGCATCATTAACATTCTGGACATCAACAGTGAATTCTTCATAAAAACTCAAAGTCCCTATCGAAGTGACCATTCTAATAACAAAGGCGCCTACTTCTTCATTACCCGCAGTCCCAATCAGTTTTTGATTAACTGAATCATAAGTGAGCCAAGTAGGCAAAAGGCCTCCGCCTTTTAGTGTAATTTGATAGGAAACAAGTTCCCCTTCTGGTGCCGTAACTGTTGGCAAGACTAACTGATATAACGTATCTTCAATTGGGCTTTGAGATGCTATATCGACTTGGTAACTGCTGATCCAGTCCTCAATTTGAGAATATGACCAAACTGTTCCATCGAAAAATTCAACCGTCTCAACCCATTTGTATTCACTCGAGAATTGTCCAATAATGGTCAGAGTATCATCAGTTCCTATTACGGATAAAATCAAGTCTGATCCTGATCTATGCAGGCGAATATCACTTGGCGTCAATCCATCACCTAACCGAATTTTATCAGACTGCCCTCCAAAATAGTAGGAATCCGTTTCATTGACCCTATCCTGACCATAACCTCTGTCAAACACATATGTGTCATTTCCCGAATATCCATAAAGCGCATCATTACCCAATCCTCCATCCAACACGTCGTTTGAACGGCTGCTAAATCCGTGAATGATATCATCACCATCCGTTCCGATAAGAGCCATCTCCTGTGTTTGTTGCCATGTCCACACTTCACCATTGTCAAAGACAAAGCTCTCAACACGTTCAGTCTCACCATGGTAATGACCTTTAATAGTTAAACGATCCTCCGAGCCAATGACTTGCATGATCATGTCGTTTCCAGTACGAATGACTTTAATATCTTCTGGCGTTAACCCAACCCCGAATAAAACCTTATCTGTTCCACCAAAGTAATAAGAATCTGTTTCGAGAATGGTGTCATAACCATACCCCTGGCCGAAGATGTACGTATCATCTCCTGAATAACCGTAAAGTAGGTCATTACCAAGACCACCATCCAACACATCATCGGCATGACGACCTGTAAAGCCCTTCAAGATATCATCATCGTCCGTTCCCACAAGGGTCATGACTTGAATGTCGTGCCATGTCCATATTGTCCCATCGTTAAAAACAAATCTCTCCACTCTGTTATACTCTTGAGAGAATTGTCCTGTAACGGTCAGGACATCATCGGTATCGATAACATTCAGTATTAAATCAGATCCTGATCGCACTACTTGTAGGTCATTCGGCCCCAACCCCACACCCAATTGAACCGTATCCGTGCCACCGAGGTAATAACTATCCGTTTCCAGGATCTTATCCTGACCATAACCCTTGTCGAAAATATAGGTGTCATCCCCCGAGTAACCATACAGGCTATCATCACCCAATCCTCCATCCAACACATCATCGGTTCCAAATGCATGCAGGACATCATCTCCATCGCTTCCAGATGTAAGCTGGTTTTGTACATCTCGCCAAGACCAAATTGTACCATCAGAAAATTCAAAGTTTTCCACGCGGTGAAATTCATCCTGGAACTGAGCATTAATAGTCAGGACATCAGTGGTCCCCGCAATCGACATTATTAAATTACTACCATTCCTAGTGAGCACCACATCAGAAACATCTACGTCATTCTTAAACAAAATGCGATCCGGCGTATCGTCAAAAATACTGGTCTGCTCATCAAAAACGCTATCCTGACCATACCCTCGACCAAAAATGAATGTATCCCCTCCATCACTTCCTTTTAAGCTATCATTTCCAAGACCCCCATCCAGGGTATCATTGGAGAAAAAACCTTCAAGTGCATCATCTCCGTCCGTCCCCTCAAGCAGTTTGTGTTGGATATCACCCCGCGACCAAATGGTCCCGTCACTAAAATGGAACTCCTCTACTTCCCAGTAACGATTACTCAATGTATTCGCACTGAATTGCTTTTCAAGCGTAATACTATCCGTACCACTCACATAGCCAATGATAAGATTATTTCCGGAACGATCCAGTACGATATCATTAGGTGTAATGGTATCACCAAATACGACTTTGTCATTGTCGTTTGCAAAAATGCTGCTTTGCTCATCGAAAATGATATCATTGCCATGGCCTGGGTCGAAGTAATAGGTATCACCATGATCCTTACCTTCCAGGCGATCATTGCCACCCTTTCCTTCAAGGTAATCTCGGCTGAAGAAACCAATCATAGTATCATCACCATCAGTTCCCTGAAGAATTCTAGATTCAATATCGGCCCTCACCCACGTCGTGCCATCGGCAAAACGGAATTCTTCAATCTCATAATAGCGATTACCCAAATTGCCCGCGGTAAACTGATTTTCAATCGTCAGTGTTTCATGGGTACTGGAAAGTGTTATAATTAAATTGTTTCCAACCCGGAACAAGTTCACTTCGTCAGGACTTACTGTGTCTTTAAAGGATACAATATCTGGAAGGTCTGCAAATATGCTCACCTGATTGTCATGTATCGTGTCATGACCATATCCTTCTCCATAAACATAGGTATCCCCTTCATCAGCTCCCATCAACCGGTCATTTCCTGCCCCGCCATCCAGTATATCCGAAGAATAAAACCCCGTAAGAATATCGTCCCCATCGGTGGCAGTCAGCAGCTTTTCCTGAACGTCGCTTCTGGTCCAAATAGTACCATCATTAAAGTGAAACTCTTCCACTTCATAATGGCGGGCTCCTGTGTTCCCCGCATTAAATTGCTTCTCAATTGTTAATGTATCATTGGTTCCCACGACAGAAAATGTCAGATTATTACCCGACCGACTTATCATCAGATCATCAGGCGCAATTCCGGCACCGAAAGACACCTTGTCTTTCCCAGATGTCAGAACGCTTTCCATATAGTCAAAAATTATATCTTGGCCATACCCACGGTCAAAAATGTAAGTATCCCCATCATCAGCACCAGCAAGGTAGTCATCTCCGGCTCCCCCATCAATGACATCCGCTGCAAAGAAGCCGTAAATTGTATCATTCCCGTCAGTTTTTGCTTCAGATAGCAATTTCAAACGAACATCGTATGCAGAGAGAGACACTCCACCAGCGAACTCGAAATTTTCAATCTGATCAAAGCGTACAATCCCATAAACACCAGAATTAACGGCAAAGAATTGCCGCTTCACAGTCACGCTATCTTCCATGGCGTTAAGTGAAATTTGAAGATCGAGCGAATTCCCCTCCCTCGAGAATGTCACATCTTCCAGCAAAATGTCGTGAAGGACGACTGTATCGGCACTGTTCTCCAGAATATTATCCTGTTTATCCTGTATGACTGTCGCTCCATAGCCTTTGCGAATGATGTAGTGATCTCCCATATCTCCACCTGAGAGGTAGTCATTTCCGCCTTTGCCATCCATAGTGTCATGGAAAAAGAAACCGTAAATATTCTCCTGTGCCTCTGTCCCTTTTGTTAAGTCTCTCAGAATATCTTTCCAATTGACCCCACTGCCATCACTGAAAGTGAAGTCCTCAACCCGATCCATCCATGCAATCCCGAGCACGTCGGTATTTACTGCATGGAACTGATTGACAATCGTCAGCTTATCATCTGATCCAGCAATGGTAACTTCCAAAGTATTTGAGTCCCCATCACGAGAGAACGTCAAGTCCTCCCGACGAATACCGTCCCCGAAGGCCACTCTGTCCGGAGCATCCAGGAGAATATTGTCCCCATTGTCCTCAATAATATCCTGACCATAACCACGTTTAAAAACATACAGGTCGGCGTCGTTACCACCTTTGAGAACATCATTACCCAACCCGCCATCCAGATAATCTACATCATTGGTGCCGATCAGTATTTCATCGCCCGCTTCCGGATGAGACACCGCCATGGCGATTTCATATTTGCCCCAGACAATGCCATCGGCGAATGTGATCTCCCGGACCCCGCGATCCGGATTGGCATTGCCGCCGAACAGGCCGGGGTTTTTGCCGATAAATTGTTCCTTGATCCGAAGGCTGTCTCCTGTAGCGATCACGGTGAGAATAAGATCGGTTCCCTCCCGCGTCGCCATGACATCCGTGGATTTATAAGTAGCAAAACGCAGGATATCGGCGGCGCTGCCGTCTGTGTCATCAATGACATCCTGCCCGAAATTACTGCCCACGACATAGGCGTCATACCCGCCGCCGCCTGCCGCCGTTTGATCCCCGGCGCCAAGATAGAAAATATCCTCATCCCCCGTTCCCGCAGTCACCCCCTCGCCCGCGACAATCACGCCAGGAATATCAAAGATATCGGCAACTTCGGTGATGGAGATTGGTAAAGCAGCCTGCTCATAGCCCGTCACAACCGCAGAGAAAAGATAGCTGTATGTGGTCAGTAAATGCGACGCGCCCCGGTCAAATTGCGTCAAAAATTCCTTCAGCACAGGGTCCCACCCCTCAAGATAGGTCCGCGCCTGTTCAGCATCGGCCGGAGCGCCGGAAAAAATATTATTCATCACCGGACCGATTTTGTCCGCCACAGTGGTCGAGAAAAGCTCTTCCCCCGCGTCATAGTCCATATCGGGGAAGAAGCCAGACAATCCGCCCTGTACAGCGAATGTTACCGCAAGCCGATCAATGACATCCTCCATCAGCTCCATATAGTCGTGATACGCTTCCCGCGCCTGAAATGTCGAGAGCACAGAATCTACGGGTAGTTTTTCATCCATATATTTTTCAAAGAATAATGCATCACGATGATCACTCTGTTCCCAATGATTGGCGACGTCCACCGGCATGGCGAGAACATCCCCCAGCGTCGGCGCGGAAATCACCACCCCCTGAGGACTTAACACAGGATCACCGCTGTTCAGAGTCCAGTGGCCAGCCACAGCATCAAAATAGGCAAAATCGGCGACAGTTTTCTCCCCCGCCTCGTCTGTGTGATACTGGAAAACCTGGCCTTTGCCGTCATCCGTACCCGCGTTGGCCCAGGCCCAGAGGATCGGCCGGATTGCTTCCTTCAGCGCCGCCATATCGCCGGTCATGGCGGTTTGCGCCGCCGTCTGCACCAGACTCATCAGCCCCGCATCCTGGGTCATCGCCACACGCAGATCTGAGAGAGTCCCATGGCCGCGCAGATTTGGCAGAGCTGCGGCTTCAGCGCTCACCGTCAGGTCGCCAAGGTCACTGCTGTTGTAATTGTCCCGGACAAACGCCACATCATAGGCCTGTCCCGTCGTGCCATCTCCCCGACTGAAGGACCCCACCGCCAGGATCGAATTACCGGCATTATGGTCTTCTCCCGCCTCCGGCGCGGCATGACTCAGGCTGAAAGAGGTGATATCCAGCTCCGCCAGGGATTTCAGTTCACCATCATCAGTCACCCCATTCTGGTTCAGATCCTGCCAGACCTGCAGCCCGGCGAAGCCCGCGTCGCTCGCATCAATCACGCCATCCAGGTTGTCGTCCAGCGCGGCCAGTGCGCCATAGCCATCCTGCGACTGATCGCCAAACATTTCCGAAATATTATCAATCTTGCCATTGCCGTTCAGGTCCCGCACCAAAAAGCCATCGTCTGGCCGTACCCAGCCCGTACGCTCGCCAAAACCATCATTGTCCAGATCGAAATAAGGCGCAACAACCGTCTCCGCCGTCAGCTCCAGCCCGTCCCCGTCCAGATCCAGCACCAGAGGGTCCGTGGTCTTCTTGCGTGGTGTGCCAAATGCCGCCTGGATCATGACATCAAGCATTTCGCCGAGCGGAGTCCGGTTCGCATGCTGAATTCCGGGATCTCCCAGTTTAAAAAACGAAAATGAAATTTGCGCAATCTGAATTCCCGCCGTGGGATTTTCCACGCCCGGACCGCCGTTATAGTTAGCGATGAACATTTGACTATTTGTCCATACATCTTCTACAACAAGCTGGTCCTCCTGATTAATCCCGTAACGGAAAAAACCGGTGGCCGAATAGGCATAAGGGTCTTCTGATCCCGTTCCCCATTTGATTCCTCCGGTGAGCTCTATGCCATAGAAATATACCCGATCCTCACTGCTGGCGTCGGCAAAAAGGATGTTATTGGCAAAGTAAACATCATCCGCCCCTTCCCCACTATGAATGACCGAACCTTCGCCGCCCCAGATGATCGTGTCATTGCCGCTGCCCCCGTCAATCGTCGCATTGATCCCATAGCCCAGAATAAAATCATCGCCGTCATCACCGGAAATATTGATCGCCTCATTTCGGGAGTGGATCTCGCTATCCCCCCAGGCAATGATCGTATCATCCCCCGCCCCGCCTTTAATATCCGCCTGACCGTTAAGGAAAATGGTATCTGCACCATCTCCCCCATCCAGCAGAAGTTTTAAATCTTCTTCCGCCAGCGCAGAATTAGGGTCTTCAGGATCAAGAGGCTCTCCCGCCGCAATATAATCAGGGTTCCAGGCCATGAGAACATCGTCTCCGCCCCCCCCACTGGCTACACCATGGCCATAGTGAAACAACACATTCTTCGACTCATTCCCCATCAGCTCCGCACCATCTGCACCAACCAACCATTCATTATTCACGGTGGCTTCGATCACACTTTGTCCGGTGGCATATACAATCTGGGGCGTGATTTTCTCCATAATCGGATTAATCACCTCAACCCCAAACTGTCCTAATATCGCCGTGGCCTTCTCTATGATCGGGTTTGCTTCAAACGCTTCCATAACCCCGAGGGCGGTTCGCGCTTCGTCAATCAGGCCATCCTCCGGTGTTGCCTCATTTGCCGTGATATAATTCTTCAAAAATTCTTTAAAGGCAGCATATCCGCCAACGGCGCCAAAGCTCACCACCAATGCCGCCCCCACAGGTCCGCTCATGGCCAAAAACGTGGCCCCCGCCAACACGCCGCTGGCAAAAGGCAGAGAGGCCAGGAATTGCGGTGCCTTTTCCGCTGCCCACTCCGTAAACTCTTTCTCGGGCGTTTCAACGGTTTCTGCTTTATATTGGGTATAGGCAAACAATCCACTCAGCGCCAATCCGGCGGAAGCAAATGCAAATTTGGGATTTGCACTACTCCTGCTGGCATTCCAAAATGCTTTGGTCAACGAATTATTACTATTATCCAGAACACGATCAAATTCCACAGGTGCAATATCGCGATAGGTCTCCATAAACTGAAGACGTTCATGATAAGCCTGTGTCGCACCGTAAACCCTCACATTTGTCGCCGCCACGCGGCTTTCATAATCGGCAAGCAACGATGGCAAATCATTTGGATCAGGAAAATAGGTGGTGTCATTAAGATTAGAAAGAATGCTATTTCTAAAAGAGACAAATTCTTCTGATTGCAACGCGATCAGAGTGTTCGCCATATCACGACCATATAACTTGACGACCGCTTCACTGGCAAGTATATCCGCACGAATATCATTTGCGCCGATGAATTCATCGCCCAGAAAAAATATCCGCGCCGTTTCTGGAATTTCATCCACAAACAGTTGCAAAGGAATATCCCCACCGCCAACGCGCAGGGAAGCAATTTTCTGATAAAGCGGATGCGCCTTCACCGCACCGTAATTAAATTTATCACCTATGGAATTTAAATAATCCCTGACCTCTTCAATCGTGTCATAGCGCGGATCATGTTGATTTAAGGCCAGCGAATGAAGCTGCCCCAACCCCATATTATCCAACTTGTCCTGATACATAAATTGTATCTTAATGAAATCGGTAAAATTCTTATATTCTGCCCTGAGCTCAGCCAGTCTGGCCTGACGGATAGTATCATCCGGCTCAGCAAGAGCATTATTCATATTTTTTCTAAGTTGATTAAGAAATTTCGGACTTTCAGCATCAGCCACATCAAAAAATAAGCCGTTAAATTCGGGAAGTTCGCCATATTGGTGCCGTCCCACCCCAAGGATCAGGCTGCCCACATCCTGTTCCGGCAACACCACGCCATTGGATTTATAGTCTTTGGCAATTCGCTGGAGACTACCGGGCGCCAGCCCTTCATTTAAAAAATCTAACCAGGGAAGATTACTGGTCCACCAGGCGCTGCTATGGACATGAGCTCCCTGAAAGCCGGAGGTGCCGTCTCTGGCGCCAACCAGATCTTTTAAATCTTCCGGCCGGGCTAAACTGGTAAATGTTGACATGGATCATCCCCTTTTAATGTGATCAAATAAAATATATTTTAAATATTCAATTCATGCTTCGTCATAATGTATGGAGGAAAAATTGGTCAGCCCCACCGCCCTCAGGGCCGCCACCAGCTCATCGGAAACATAACGGCCCAAGGTATATTTATCATGCCAGGCATGATGGCCCGCGATGGCCTTCTTATCAAAAACCTTCTTTATATCATCCTGCATGGGCAGAAATAACGTCCCCGGCTCGGTTTTTGGGATTGAATGCGCCCGGTTCAGGCTGTCCAGACGGTTCCCAATAACAAACAGATAGCGTTTGCCAAGATATTTACCGCGCTGTTCAATCTCCATGGGGAAAAACTGATGCACCCCGGACTCCAGCCCTTCCAGGATTTCCTTAAATTGCGCCGTCACCAGCAATCCTCCCGCGAGAAAGCCGTCAATTTCCAACAAGGGCTGCTTTGACGGGGACGGGCCGCCCCGTTTCAGACGGGTCGGTATATAGGTGGGATCGACCGGACGACCCGTCGTAAAAGGTTCGATATGAGAAATTCGCAATCCGCCATCTTGACTGCAATCTATAGGCGCAACCTTCTTCATATCCCCATCCAGAGGGGTATAGGGATTCATAAAAGTCCCATTTTCCTGTTTGCCGCCATGAAAAGCATAAGCCATATTATTTTCCTTAGTTTGATGCGCGTAATTATGCTACCGCCGCATGCCGCCGGTAAAAAGTGAAATTGGTCAAGTGCCGTAAATAAAGTAATTTTCTCGTCATTGCGGCCCCCAATTTTACCCTTGTTCCGACAGTCCGTCGATGCAGCTTGTGGTTCATTTAAATCAACCTTATCCCCGATCTTTCCGGGCGGCAATAGTCTATTTTGACTAATTGTGCAGATAAAGTGTAAATCAACCTTTAGGCGTATATTTTCTCGAATACTTCACCTCATCTTAATGTTATTTTTTTTCTGCGAACCGAACCCCCCTCACCTCTCGCGCAAACTTTCGTCTTTGTAGCGCAGCAGGGGCGAGAGCAGGAATTCGATCAGGCGACGCTTGCCGGTCTTGACCTCGGCCGTCACCGACATGCCGGGGGACAGGTTAATGTCCTTGCCCCGCACCCGAATGATGACCGAGGTTTTCATCGGCAACCGCATTCGGCGCCAGATTTTTCAGGAATTCCTGCTGGCGCTGGCGGATCTGCCGAGCGGCGCCGATGATCGCCTTGACACCTTTCGTGCCGAGAAAGGGTAGGAGATGCGGCCGCCATATGTCCGGGCCACGACTAAATCGTATGCCCATACATGACTTCCCCAGTAGGGCTTCAAGTTAATACATGACCCGTCATTGAGTCAGAGACGGCCTCTCCTGGGTTGCCTAAGAAACTATCTCCTCCTCTTGGGCGGTCCAAATTAACCAATGGCACGAGATTTCATATTGCTTCGACTTCCTTGGAAAAATAATCTTTGTCTTTCTATAATATATAGTTATATTGCAAACTAATATTAATTAGTTAATTCACTGGATTTATGATGGCACCGAAATTTCCTCACAAACCCCCGACGCCACCGTTGCTTGACCGGATATTTGATTATGTTGCCTACCATGCGCAAAAGAAGCCGGCTCAGGACGCTCTTGTTATGGACAATGTCCGATATAATTATCAGGAACTATCCCATAAAATAGATGATATTGCCCGTGGCCTGCTCGCCCATGGCATAAAAAAGGGAGATCGGGTTGCGACATTATCACCACCTCATCCTGACTTCTTCTTAACCTTTTTGGCAGCGGCATCAGTTGGAGCGATTTGGATTGGCCTTAATCCCCGTTATAAAATCAACGAATACAGATATTTACTGGAAGATTCGGGAATTAGTTTCATCTTCACATTCTCCCGTTTTGGCAATCGAGAATTTTTACCCGAACTGGAGCAATTAAAAAGAGAATTCCCCGCCATCAAAGAAATTGTAATTTTGGATGAGATTAACGTTCAAGGTGAAACATCTTACCTGTCTAAATTTATCCAACACGGCAAAGGGGTAAACAATACTGCACTGCGCATGGCCCGAGAGAGCGTGGATAAAATGGACCCCGCAGCAATTATTTATACGTCTGGCACCACCGGCGCCCCCAAAGGGACCATGATTTCGCACCGAGGCTTATGTGTGGTATTTCGGAATCAAATCTCATATTGGGGAACAACCCCCCTTCGTATGTTAAATTTTCTGCCCATAAATCATATCGGTTCTTTAGGTGATGCCGCTTGCTTCTCGCTCATTGCCGGAGGAACACAGTTTATGATGGAGAAATTTGACCCAGAAAAATCTATGCAAATTATGCAGGATGAAAAGATTACTCTCTGGGCTGGCGTCCCGACGACCTTCCAGATGTGCCTCGCTCTGAATAATTTTTCCGAATTTGACCTTTCCCATATTCAATTAATTGCTTTTGGCGGCGCATCCCCTTCCCGAGAACTTGTGGACAAATTGTTATTCTTACAGGTGCCGTTTTCAAATACCTATGGTCAGACAGAAACCACCAGCACTGTTACTTATGTGGCCCCAACCTTTGATCTGGAAGAAGTTACCGGTACGATCGGAAAGTCCGTTCCCGAGTATGAAGTCCGGATCATGGATAAGTCCGGACAAGAAGCCGATATAGGCGAAACCGGTGAAATACAGGTTCGTGGTACCTTTGTCATGTTGGGATATTGGAACCGCCCAGAAGCCACCGCTGAAGCCTTCACGCCAGAAGGTTGGCTTCATACTGGCGATTCAGGACAAAAACTTCCCAACGGAAACTTCAAATATATCGGCCGGATCAAGGAAATGTTTAAATCTGGCGGATATAATATCTATCCGCTCGAAATAGAAGCCATCATTGAGAAACATCCCGATATTGAAGCCGCCGTTGTGGTCAGCGTGGCCGACGAACTTTACGGTGAAACAGGCGTAGCTTTTGTACAGGCCGTCAATGGGCGCGTCATCAACATTGATCACCTTTCCCGCCATTGTAGTGATCTTTTGGCCAATTACAAAATCCCGAAAAGATTCATAGTTCTAGATGAACTGCCTGTACTTCCTATTGGGAAATTCGACCGAAAATTGCTCAAGAAACAAGCGAAAAACTTAATACCACACTAAAGATATTGGATAAAAGATGACAATGATAACCCATAACTTGGCCAATGGTCTCATGACGATTACTCTAGACAGACCAGAAAAGCTGAATGCCATGACACAAAAGGACTTTGCCTCCTTGCTGTCAACGATTGAGGAATTTCGCGATAATGACCAGGCAAAAGTTCTGATCTTAACCGGTAAAGGAAGGGCCTTTTGCGCCGGCGAAGATTTAAACGAAGTGAACGAAGGCACCCCCGATGATATAGAAAAAACCAGGGCCTCCGTCAGATTATTACAGAAAATTACCCAAACATTATATCAATCGGACAAACCCACCATTGCGGCCATTAATGGTATTGCCGTCGGTTTTGGCGTAGAAGTTTGCCTATCCTGCGACATCCGTATCGCCAGCAAAAACAGCTTCTTCTGGTTATCGGAAGCAACCCGGGGGCTTCTTCCCACAAATGGCGCTTTTTACTTTCTGCCGCGTCTTATTGGCACAGGCGCCGCCGCCCGCATGATGCTCATGGCGGAAAAAAACTCGGCCGAGAAGGCATTGTCGTTGGGACTCGTATCTGAACTTACCTCCACAGATGGATTAATGGCCAGAGCAGAAGAAATTGCCCGTGGAATGGCGGCTAACTATGAAACGTGCATGACCTTAATTAAAAAAGGCCTGCGTCAGACTTATAAAAAGGACCTGAATGAAATTCTGGACATGGAAATAGAAGGCACCATGCAACTTGCCCTACAAGGTAAAATACATGAGGGTGCCGCATCATTCATAAAAAAAACAACATAGACAAGTCTCTGAAGGGGCCTGTTTTCAGAATTTAACCTGATTGACTAGACCTCGAGAAATAGCCGTATCCAGCACCATTTTCGCGATTGAGAGATCTTGCAGGGCAATACCCGAGCTATCGAATATTGTGATTTCATCGCTGCTTCCCCGTCCTCTGTCGTCGCCGCTCAAGACGGCGCCGATAGCCGTAACTTTCAATTCAGGGGTAAGGAGGCTCGCACTTTCAAATTCACCTATCTTGCGTGACTGCGCAGGCAAGTCGGCATAAAGAGCGGCACATGATATGAGCTCAATTGGTAATTCCTGCTTACCAGACTGGTCCGCGCCCATGGCAGAAATATGTGTCCCGGGCCTTATCCAGTCAGCTTGAAATAAAGGCGCCGTTGCAGAGGTTACAGTAACCAGAATATCAGCCTGCCTACAAACCTGCTCTGTCGTGGAAACTTCCGCCTGAATTCCATCATCGGCCAAAAGTCGCACAGCCCGTTCGGCAGTCTCTTGTTGGCGACTGTTTATCAGAATTCTCTTGATATTCCTGATTTGACAAATGGCCTTAATTTCAAAAATCGATTGATGGCCCGCGCCCAACACGCCCAAGACGGTTGCCTCTCGCCGCGCCAAATAATCTGTCGCCACCGCATTCGCCGCAGCGGTTCGTAAACCATTTAAATATCCGCCGTTTATGATCGCATGCGTCCTACCAGTTTCTTCATCCAGCAAAATAATAGTTGTATTGTGGTTGGGTAATCCGCGGAGTGTATTTTTACTCCAGTAGGAGCCCATTTTTAAGCCACTTAATCTTTGATCAAACAAGTTCCCCGACTTGATGGAAAAAATATTCCCCTTGTCGCACCCCTTGGCAATCACGACGGGGAAGATTTCCCCTCTTGCCTGATACGAGGTAATGAAAGCCCCTTTAATGGCATCATAGGCGAGTTCTTGCGTCATAATTTCTTTTACAATTTCTTCAGAAACAACGAACATATCAAACTGCTTTCTTACTTTTTCTACTTTCCGGGAATACAGGCATTGCCTACCATCCTTTAATACGAGGCCAATAGTTCACAACAGCATTATCAGAATTCAATACATGATATCCCTCATGCTGAGCAGCCGTTGCACAAGCATGGTTAGGTAAAATGCGCAATCGGGTTCCAATGGGAAGATACGGTAACTTTTTTTCCACGCCTGGACGGACGATGATAATTCCATGCTCCTGATTTACGTTTCTCACCACTAAATCAGGCCATATATTTCCATATTCATCGCACACAACGCCGTAATATTGATTGATTTTTTGCCCCCCGGTTCCCTGATCCCCGGAAAGCGCCATCCAACCTGCATCAATAAAGATTTGCCCCCGACGCTCATGGTAACCATTCACTGTCGTCAATACACTCAGTGCGATATCTGTTTTGCTGCATACCCCAATTCCGGCCTGCACAAGATCAAAAAACAAATAAACGCCGGCCCTTACTTCGGTTATGCCTCCAACCTTTATATCAGCATGCGCTGTCGGGGTTGAGCCTATACTGATATGTGGGCAGTCAATTCCTGCATCGTAAAGTTTTTTCGCCATGTGAAGTGTTTTATTGGCTTCATCCAAAGCCGCCTCCCGCAGGTCTTCTGCACTATCCAGGTGATAACTCTCCCCCGCATGCGCCATAATGCCATGTAGCTGTGCATGCCGGTTTAATCTGCGGGCAACATCAACGAGACGGTCACCATCGGCAAAGGAAAAACCCGCCCGATGACCGTCCACATCAATTTCAATAAACGTGGGAATCGGCATAGCTTCCGCAAGAGATTTTTGAGAGATAACGTCCGCCATCCCCTCACTATCAATTAAAATTTTTAAATCAATTCCATCTCTACGTAAGGCAATCACTTCATCCAGTTTCTGCGGCGTCATTGCAACAGCGTATAAGATATCTTTAAATCCCGTCCTTCCGAATTCCCGGGCTTCTTTTAAAGTAGACACAGTAATAGGTTGTTTCACATCTTTAAAAAGATAACGCGCCGCCTCAACCGATTTAAGGGTTTTTAAATGAGGCCTCAGAGATACAGAACGCTTCTCCATAATCTCGTTCATCCGGTCTTGATTGGCGCGCATTTTGTCTTGATCCAAAAGCAAGCAAGGTGTTTTTAGGTTTGCAAGTGTTGTCGTCATGAAACTTCTTTAAAAAAATACTGAAATAATTGAAGGAACCATTTGCGCTGATTTAGGTAACGGAATGCGTGACATTATGCACCACCGCCACCGGATATACCCCGCGGCGATGACATAATATTCGTTTCATCCTGATTGATGCGCAGAATCCGTGGGCATGGAAAAACACCAAACGCTTTATGAAAAGTAATGAAAACCGAGAAGGTTCCAAAAATAATAGAACCACGCCATGAACATGGCGCTAAAGGTTATCAGGCTGTACCTGATGCGCGTCCAAATTCCATTATACAGGCCAATTTTCCAGACCAGAACCATCTGATACATATGATATATTCCGGCAAGCACCACAAGAAACGGCATGATGAGCCATACTTTAAATAGAACCTGAATTTCTGAAAACATCTTGTCCCCCACGGTGACCAATACAACGCCCAACAGGGACAATGCAGCTAAATTCACCCCGGCGGCAATCACAGATGCCTTGGCCGCTTTTTTTTCTTCTCCCGATAAGGCCCTGAAGCCATCCCACCGGTAAGCAAGCCGCAGCATCACCCCGATAAACACTAAAATGGACAGACCTAGAAGAGAATTCTGATAACCTGATGCCCTATAAAAAGGTGCTTTATAGGTGGACATCGCCGGGTAACTGTCCATAATAAAACCGATGATCTCCCCATGATCATTTTCCTGAAAGGCTATTTTCTCTGGACCATCAACCTTTCGAAATAAGTTATTGTCTATTTCTACATAGTGACTAGCCTTACCCCACAAATCCACAACCAATGTATTATCTGCCGTCGGTTGAACTGAAATAGCCCCCCCCAAGATTCCCATTGCCTTGTCAATTTTTGAGAATGAACTGCGCCACAAGAGGTAATTACCGGCATACTTCCCGCTACGATCACCGAAATCTGTCGGGGCCGTAATTTTTTCTATTACTGCGGGATAGAATACATCATAAAATGAGCCAGTAAAAGCCGACCGCACGGTATAGCCACCAGCCGCGCTGAAAGAAACAAACAACGCGATTTCATTCTTCTTATCAATCACTAAATCTGAATGAAAGTAATGAGTATCTCCCTCGTGCCCCATAAGACGCAAGCCGTTACGCTCGACTTCATAAAAACCTAACGCCAGCCCCATCAAACGATCATCCTGCGAGAAATTATGGCTCAACATTTGCTTAACCGTTTCTGCCTCGAGAATCCTCGCGCCTTTATATTCTCCCCCGTTCAAAATGGCCTGAGCAAATTTAACCATATCCGTTGACGTCGCGGACAGTGCTCCTGCGGGGGCAAAATTAGAAATAATTTCAAAGGGTTTCGCGATATATGCCCCGCCTTCACGGGCGTAGGCCACAGCAGCATTTTCGCTCATATGGCGGGGTAAAGGCTCCTCAAACGAGGAGGACTCCATACCCAATACATCCAGAATATTTTTTTGAACATAATCGGCAAACTCCACCCCGGAAAGGTTAGCCACAATCAGCCCGGCCAAGGCCGCTCCATAATTTGAGTAGGCCGCCTGTTTTCCGGGAGGATTAACCCGCTCTGGCTGATACCTCTTCATAGAATGTGCCAATGGCATGATCCTCGCAGGATCGTCAGAAATCAGATAACCAACTGAACCATCTTCGAACCCTGCTGTATGGGTCATGATATGACGCATTGTAATAGGTTGCCCAGGAAAAGTATCCTTGATCTGAAATGTTTTCAGATATGCATTCACATCACCATCGAGATCCAGCTTTCCCTGTTCCACCATCTGCATAACTGAAACCCATGTCAAAAGCTTGGATACAGATCCCGTTCTGAATAAGGTTTTATCGGCCTCAACCCCAATATTTTTTTCAATATTCTGAAAGCCGTAGCCTTTACTAAAAATCAGTTTCCCTGCTTTAACAATCGAAACCGTACCAGATGGACTTTGATGGTTTTTCATCAAAGGAATAACAAGACCATCAACAAATGCCTCTATAATTTTCGGATTATCAAGATCGGAGTTCCCTAATGCACGAACCGGTATCGTTAAGCACAACACCAAAAAGTACCCTACAATTACAAGTCTGATATTTCTTAATATCATTTTATTCTCCAGATTATGGTGTCCCTGTGACATCGCGAAGGATTGCTTAGAATACTTGGAGTAACAACATGCTACTCCAAGTTTTTGGATAGAAATTCAACCTCTCACACCGGGTTAGAAATCGTAGTTCACCTCTAAACCAATAGTCCTTGGGCGGTTCACAAAGAGAGACGTTGAAAAGAAAATATCAAAACCCGTTGCAGCACGTTTATTAAACAAGTTATTGACAAAGACACTGGCTCTGACCGTCTGATTGTCCTTCATGGGGATGTCAACACCTGTCCGAAGGTCAACAATTTCATAAGATGGAAGATCAGAGATTTCACCATGCGCCGCTGATAAGGCCTCATTAAAGTTAGCGGTCTGATTACCGACATAACGGTAATTGGCCCGGGCGAATAGTTCCCAGTCATTTTGCAGCGGCGTATGGAAGTCCACGTTAACATTAATTGTTGTCTTCGCTGATCCTGGAATCCTATCCCCGGCATAGGCGGTAAGACCGACACCTTCATCAAAATAGTTTTCGGTAAGCCTCGGATCACTATGACCTAATTGCACACCCAATTGTAAAGCGTTCGTGACATGTGCAATCACTTCCGCTTCGATACCTTCGATGCGCGCCGTTCCGACGTTAAAAATACCCGCCCCCCCGGTTAAAAAGTCGGTGCTCGGCAACTGCATATCTGTCCAATCCAGACGATAGCCGGTAAGACTGGCGAGCAACCGGCCGTTTAAGAAGGTGCCCTTTAAACCGATTTCATAATCCCAAAGACCATCAGATTTATATTCTGTTTGCGGCGTAACCGGCGTCGCGGCGTTAAACCCGCCCGCACGGAAACCAGATGTCGCCGATGCATAAATCAAAAAATCATCTGAGAAGTCATATTCCAAATGGGCCTTATAGGTATCAACCGTTTGACTGACACGGGATTCCACACCCAGATTAAACTGGCCTCCCGTTAAAATATCAAACACCCCGTCGGCTTTTTGGTTTGTAGAATGTGCTACTATTGCGGCATGTCTATACCCTAAAGTCATCGTCAGCTTATCGGTAAAATGCACGCCGACTTCTCCATAACCTGCAATGTTATGCCCGCCACTATCGACAATAAAGTCCTGCAAAGAAGACTCTGCCGGCAAGGGATAGAAACCAAACAAATTGAAAGCACGGTCATTCTGCGCCATATCGCCCCCAGAGGATCTGCTTTGCTCGGCCCAAAAACCAACAATCCAATCTATTGTTCGCTCACCATTGGATGTCGCACGTACTTCGATAGTATCGTTACTGCTGCCTAGCGCCGTATCCTGAGCAATGGAGACATTGTCGTAATTCGCCTCCGCAAACAGCGTCACGTCACGTCTTCGTTCAAAGTCTCTCCAACTGCGGGAAGCCGCCAGGGTTACATCAAAGCCATCGAAGGCGCCGGACAAGGTAGCGGACAATTGCCGCTGCTTAAATTCACTGGGTTGATCAATAGGGCGAATCTGGATAACCCCGTCCTCAAGCGAGACACCAGACAACAGAGGTTGAACATTATGCAACCCATCACTTGTCTCTTTATTGTACAGATAATTCATCTCAAATGAGAACGCTTCTGTGATGGCGTATTTTAACGCCAAGCGGCCACCAATTGTCCGCGTGCCATCAATATTATTTTTACCGGTCAAAGGATTATCTATAATGCCACTTGTATTATCATAATAAAACACTCCCCGAATTGCCAATTTATCGCTCAGGGGCACATTGAGGTATCCCGATCCATTATAGTTGCCAGATCCTTCATTGGTGTTGGAGTAAGTGGCCTTTACACCACCCTCAATACCATCCACATTCGGCGCATTAGAAATATAACGAACTGTCCCCCCCATTGAGGCACGGCCATAAAGTGTGCCTTGCGGACCCTTTAGAATTTCCACACGTTCCATGTCAATCAATTCAATCTCTGGAAGGGTAAGAGGGAACTCGTCGAGATAAAAGGCCACAGCCGAAGCCGAACCCTGCGCAATCGAGCTTCCTACATTACGAATTGTAATTCGAACGTCACCTGCCCCCTGATCAATGAGCGACACCCCCGGCACACCTGCAATAAAATCCCGGGCGTTTTGGTAACCCATTTTATCAAGTGTTTCCCCGGTAAAAGCAGAAATGGATAAGGGCGTATCTTGTAAACTCGTAGAACGCTTGGTCGCCGTCACAATAATTTCTTCAAAAATGGTCCCGGCATATTCTTCTTCCGCCGCCTGGGCAGGTACCGACAGCCCAGCCAGAAAAAGAGCCGCCATAACACAACCAGATACTCGTGATTTTAACAGAAAGCGGCCGCTTGTGCGGCAATCATTGTCGTCCTTAATATTAACGAAAGGCATTCGCAAAACTCCTCAGTATGTTTCCTATAATTCTATTTTTTGTTATTTAACTCACCATCACCCGGCGAATACTATTGAACATTAGTTAACTATTAACAATTAGTCAATACGTTTAATTGACATATACTGCAAGACGCAAATATTTGACATTTGCATGGTTATACGTTTACATATTAACGCTTGTTAGTTAGTCTAAGCTGACCTAAGATCGGGTAGCTGGATAAATATATAACCTAAAGATGAGGCCGAGGCTTTAAAATGACAATCTCAAAAAATGGGCTAATAATAGCGGCGCTGCTATCCTTATTTAGCATGGGAAGCGCCGCAGCAGAAGAAAATACAGCACTTCCGTCAAATGCTTCAGAGCTGGTTTGGGGGGACTGCCCGGTCACGATACCACAATCACGTTGTGGAATGCTGACGGTACCGGAAAACTGGAATAACCCTGCACATTCCCGCAAAATTAAAGTGCGCGTGGTTGTGCTTGAAGCCCACAACACCAAAAACAGGGCCGAAGACCCGGTTACCTTCATTACTGGCGGTCCAGGTGTCAGTATTTTCCTGGGATTGAATTCCATAGCTCAATTGCAGATTCGCGAAAACCGCGACATTATTGCCATGGAACCCCGTGGCTATGGCTATTCTGACCCATGGTTAGGTTGCGAAAACGTAGAATCCCTGCCCGACTGTTACGCGAAAGCCCAAAAGGAAGGCATTGATGTCACCCAGTATAATACTACATCTTCCGTCAAAGATTTAGAAGCACTCCGCAAGGCGATGAATTATGATCGGTGGAACGTTCTCGGCGTGTCTTATGGTACCTTTTTAGCATCCCAGTATGCCCGTATGTATCCAGATTCAATCCGCGCATTCATTATGGACTCCCCCGACCCCTTGCATACATCTTATCAATGGAGCAAAGTGGCCGCCCTCAATAGCCTGGAACGGATATTCACCGCCTGCGCGGCAGATACAGCATGTGGCGCCACTTTTCCCAATTTGCGTAAGCGGTTCATTGAAACCATGATAAAGTTGGAAGAGAAACCCGTTACGGTAAATGGCAAGAGTTTCGGGGTCAAAAATGCCTTCGCCCCAATATTTAATGCCCAATATATGTCAAGCAGCCTTCATCGCACCCCAATATTGGTTGATGCGCTGGCCCGGGGTGATTATGCCTTATTAAATAAGGTTTCCAACATGCCGACATTCGATATCCCTGACGGACTGGACATATCACGCATAAATGCCCTTGGCCTGAATGCATCCGTATTATGCCGGGAAGAAATTTTCTTTCCCCCGGATCCCGAAACGCGTGTGGCTTATACAGCGCCCTGGCCGAAAAAAATTATCGAGATGATTACCCCTGAAGGGTGGGACTATGATAAACGTTGTGCCGCCTGGCCCGTTCCAAAGGATAACGGAGACCTGAATACGCCCGTACAGATTGATGTTCCCTCCATGGTCCTGGTAGGGGCCTATGACCCTGTGACGCCACCGGAATTTGCTGAAGCAATGTTGTTACACATGAGTAAAGGCACGTTAGTGCAGGATCCGTCTTCGGCCCATGCCATATCTGCTGATAACCGGAACAGCTGTGTACAAAATATTATGAGCCGGTTTATAACTGCCCCAACAGAGCATCTTGACGTAAGCTGCTTACTCAATCGAAAACCTGTGCATTGGTTGTTGCCCGATGAAGTTTCCCTGGCGAAATAAATATGCAAATATGCCCAAAGGACAAAGAATGAAAAAACTCTCAACCCTTCTCCTGCTGTTTCTGGTTTATCACAATACCTTCTCAGCGATCAGTACGGCTTACGCAAATGAGCTGGAAGACAAGTTACAAACAACCCTAGACAGGTTTATCACTGATAATGCCGAAATCCCCGGAGTTATGGTTTCCATTATATCTGAAAAACGAAATCTTGATTGGCAGGGCGCGGCAGGCGTCTCTGATCTCAAAACACAACAAGCCATTAAATCAGAGCAGACCGTACGCTTGGCCAGCACCACTAAAACCTATATAGCGGCGGCGATTTTACGTCTGAAAGAACAAGATAAGCTGAGCCTGAATAAACCCATAAGTCAGTATTTACCCAATGATCAAGTTAAAATATTACAAGACGGGGGCTATAATCCGGATCAAATTACAACCCGCCATTTGTTGACCCATACAAGCGGGATCTGGGACCATGCCAGCAGCCAACACTATTTAGAAGCCGTCATCTCTGATACCACCCATCATTGGACCCGCGTGGAACAGCTTAAATTTGCCATGGACAAGGGACAACCTTATGGTAAGCCAGAAGAATTCTATCACTACTCCGACACGGGTTACGTTCTATTGGGCGAAATTGTAGAAAGACGGAGCGGAAAACCTCTGGCTGTTGCTCTCCGGACACTGTTAAAATTTGATGCCTTGAACCTAAATAATACCTGGCTTGAAACCCTGGAACCAAGACCACAATCTGCATTAAATCGCGCCCATCAATATATGGGAGATATGGATATCACCGAATGGAATGCCACAATGGATCTTTATGGCGGGGGGGGACTGGTTGCCACCATGCCTGATCTTGCCCGGTTTTTTCAGGCGTTATTCAAAGGCAAAGTATTTGATAAGAACACCAGCCTTGCAGAGATGAAAACCACAATCCTTCCAGAACATGGCGGCATTTTCTATAATAAATCTGGCTATGGGAACTATCAATATTGCATGGGTCTGTATGCCTCTCATTATAGAGGCTACACCATCTATCAACATGGCGGGTTCTGGAATACCATTGGCGCTTACATACCGGCCCTTGACGTGTCATTTGCAGTGGCGGTTACTCAACAACATGCCAATGAAAAACGTAAAAAACTGGTGGAAGATATGCTGGATGCCGTGATTGGTTCGGTATTAGAAAAGAAATAAAAAATTATACTCTCAGGGTACCCTACCCTTTCTTTTAAGGCATTTTAATTTGCACAAACCCTAACTAATGATAGTATTTTATTTATACTAACTCACACTCAATGACGATAGAAAGATGACATGGCACGACAACCCATAGGATGGCTACGCACACAAGCAAACCGAAATACCCGACAGGAAATTCTGCAGGCGGCCGCAATGCTTTTCTCCAAACAAGGTTACGTAGGAACAAGTCTTGTGGATATTGCAAAAATTGTCGGTATCAAAGCACCGTCTCTGTATAATCATTTTAAAACAAAAAATGAGATTTTATTCACCTACATCGTCGATGGTATAAATGCCTTATACGATGTTTGTCTGCAAAACGTAACAGAAGCAAAAGATACCGCCCAAGACAAACTTTATGCCTATGTATTTTCTCATACGTTATCTTTATTGGAAAGTCAGGAAACCTCTACATTAAGTGGCCAGCATCACTTGAATGAAAACTTCATGCTCCCGGAGCAATTGGAGCAAACCAACGCTCTTCAAAAAAAACAGGTCAGGTTATTAAAAGATATCCTCATGCGGGGGAAATCAGACGGGGTCTTTCAAATAACGGATATTACCGTAACAACTTTTTTCATTATGGGCGCCGTTGAACATTCCATCTACTGGTTCCAAAAAGAAGCAAGACTTTCAGAAAAAGATGTTGCTCATTTAGTAGCTGAAAATGCGCTCGCTTTAGTCAAAAAACCATAGGACATAATCTTACGCCAAAACTGACTTTTTCTTCTGAAACGTGAGTGTCCCAAACGGAAACCATCTTTGAAGGAGATCTTTCCATTATCAAACAGGTGACGGTCGAAGTCTTCTTGTGAGCAATGCTTCTCAAACGTCCCACGTATTTCTATGATTCATTTGTAGAAAAGAAATCTTCCCGAGGTCGAATGAGTATGTTTAGTGGTTGGAGTATATTTAAATGAATACGTCTTCTTTACATCGCACTATTGGTCTTAAATCGGCCGTTTTCATCATTATTGGTTTTATCGTTGGTGCGACCATATTTGTATTGCCTGGGTCATTAGCCGTCGAGGCGGGGCCAGCAGTATTCCTGGCCTATTTACTGGCGAGTATTCCAGCCATCTTCGCATGCTTTGTCATGGCCCAGGTCGGCGGCGCATTCCCGGTAAGCGGCGCCAGTTTTATGATCGTCAGTAAAGTTCTATCACCATACTGGGGATTCATTTATCTTTGTCTACTGGTGCCAATGGCCGCGATAATTGTCCCTTTAATTGCGTTTGGCTTTGCAGATTATCTCCAGCATTTCTTCCCCCGCACAGATGTTACAATAACGTCCATAACAATCACCCTTCTCTTTATGATAACCAACTGCTTTGGGATAGATTTTGCCGCTAAAATTCAGGGTATTCTGGTGGTTTTCTTTCTTCTAACCCTGACCATATTTGGTGTGGGAGGCGTTGCCCAGGGAGATGCTGAGTTGATAAAACCTTTTTTCCCTAAAGGATTCTCACCTGTAGTTCTGGCGGCTGTTACCGCCTATTTTTCTTATTCAGGGGTTTTTGTAATCACGGAAATTGCAGGAGAAATCAAAAATCCCAGCAGAACCATTCCTCGGGCAATTTTTATCAGCTTTGCGGTTATTCTCGCCATATATACGCTGGTTCCTCTGGCTCTGGTCATGACGCTTCCTTGGGCATCTTACGCAGATACTTCTATGGCTGTGGTCACGGCAGCAGAAGTTTTTCTTCCTGACTGGATAGTGGATTTGATCGCAATCAGTGCTCTTTTTGCTGCGGCAACCTCCATCAATGGCCTGCTCATGGCCTTGAGCCGGGATTGGTTTAAAGGAGCAGAGGTTAATATATTTCCAAAGTACTTTGCTAAAATTGATGAGCGCAGAGGGGTACCGGTTCGTGCGGTTTTACTTGTCGGTTTATTGTCAATGGCGGGTATATTTATAGGGGGAACCATTACAGATTACGCACAAGCCGCCGTTCTGGGCATTATGGTCATGCAGATACTGACAGGGATTGCCGTTTTAAGGTTGCCGAAGCTGTTGCCGGAAGTTTACGAACAAGCTCATTTTAAACTGGGTCCTCGCGCGCTCATATTCTATAGCCTGGGGTTTATTATTTTTTCAGCGGCATTCTTTTTATTCCTCGGAGCATTTAGCCTGACAGAGGTTGTTATTGGGGTTATCTACTTATGTCTTTGCAGTTTGTATTTTAAAATAAGAATTAAAACCGTCCAATTGAAGATACAGCGTCAACGCTGACCGGGCCCCTGTTTTTTGACAAGGGCCCGGTCAAAAGTATTAAATTTAATTACAAAGCCTTACTTCTTGTCACTCATCAGATGGGAGCGCCGCTTGAAAGTATGCCGAAACGCTTCGACCGGCGCATAAGACCCATCATTCGGCGTTGTCATCATTTTAACCGTCATCATATCGCCCTGCAGGGTAATATGAGAAAAGCCATAAATCATGTCCTGAACCCAAAGCGCTTCATTCTGAGGATTGTTCTTATCCTGATAGGCTTTGAAATTGGGATTTATCGGTCGTTGTTTGGAGGCCGCGCCGGACAGGATTTGTGGCAAGGGAAGCTCCGCCACTGTCCCCAATGCCGTCTGGCAGTTATCCGTGTGGACTTCCAAAGTATGCTCATGACCCACAAAATATCCATCCGCATATTTACACATGCTCGGCAGGATCAGTTTCGCCAACGCCTTGCCCTGTTCAAATTTACTGCCCGCAGACGCCCAAATCGGGTGATGGGCGATAACAAATTTCCATTTTGCGGTCGAATTTTTCAGGCTCTGTTCCAGCCATGCCGCCATGTTGCGTTCCGCCTCTGTGGCCGGCACAGTCCACGGGTCGCGGTCATCAACTTCTGTATGGCTTACCGGATGACCATTTTCATCCAGCCTGGCATCATACACGGTTGTTGAGGATAACAGCACTTCCGTGTCAACAATAAACAGCTCGACATCGCCTTTCCCCGCCGGGGGTTTAACCGTATAAAACAGGCCATCCATATAGAAAGGTCTTGTTTTCTCCATAAAGTCGACCTGAGCCAGCGCGCCTTCCCGCGACGTATGCCAGTCATGATTGCCCAGCGCCACATAGATGGCAAAATCCTTTACCGCCGCGCCAAGATCACCAAACGGTTCCACAAACATGTCCTGAAACCGGGTCGCATCATCCTTACCATCTGTGCCCAATGTGGCGCCATCAGGATAGATGTTATCCCCCAGCATTACGGCGAAATTACATTTTTCCACCGTGCAATATTGCTTCATCCCTGACGCCACGGCGGTCATGCCGCTTTCCATAACATACCCACCCATGGCCGCGCTGTATTCCAGTGGCGGCGGCGGCAATCGATCAAGCGGGAAATTCTTCTCCGCATATTTCTCGGTAAATCCCGCAATATAGGCTTCTTTCGTTTTGACCGGGTTTTTATGCACTTTGGCTTTTTGGTATTCAAGATGATAGCCGCTGTCGCCGAAAGCCAGAAACTCAATGGTATCGTCCTGCGCAACGGCGCAGGCGGTAACCGTTGTCATCAACGCAGCACCAACCGTGATTGCTTTAAAGATGGTCTTCATTCTATGTCTCCCTTTTTTCCAGCAATAGAGAAGCCGGTTTCCTGTAATGTTTGCCTCAGATAGTCGTAGCCTTTCCGGGCATAAATAAACGGATTGGCCTTTTCCGGATCCTGTTCCGCTTCCACCACGACCCAGCCCTGATAATTCGCCCCGAACAGACTGTAAAATAATGGCCGATAGTCTATATTTCCGTCCCCGGGCACTGTATAAACCCCGTCCAGAACAGCCTCGAGAAAACTCTTATCCTGATGCACGGCTGCACGGGCCACGTCCGAGCGAATATCCTTGGCATGGAAATGGCGGATACGATGTTTGAATTTTTCCGTCAGCCGTCCCGGATTCCCGCCGGCAAAACTGATATGTCCGGTATCCAGAAGAAGCCCGACCGTATCGCCGGTCATCTCCATCAGCTTGCAGACCTCGTCTTCCGTTTCAATGACCGTGCCCATATGATGATGGTACGCCATCGCAACCCCTTGATCTGCGAGATAATTTGCCACCTGTGTCAGTTTCTGACTAAAGCCTTCCCAATCCGCCGCCGCCATACGCGGCCGCCGCGACAGGGGCATCAGACGGTCGCCATGAATAGCACCACTGCATTCGGCCCAGACCATCACACCACAGCCCATAGCCTTCAAGAGCGCCAGATGGGGCTGCATATGGGCAATTTCGTCTTCCGCCGAACGATCCAGCAGAAAACTACTGTACCACCCGGAAATCAGATCAAGTTCGTGAGGGGCCAGTTCCGCCTTCAGGGCCACCGCCTCACGCGGAAATTTATGACCAAGTTCAATCCCGGCATAGCCCGCCGCCGCGGCCTCCTGCAAACAGGTTTGCAATGATGTCTCTCCACCGATTTCCTGCATATCATCATTCGACCATGCAATCGGATTAGTGCCAATTTTAATCATCGTTATCCATCCACCTTTTGATGTTTTATTTTATCCTGATAGACCTGACGGGCGGCACTGACGTCCTCTGACGACGAAACTTCCGCCATGGGCACATCCCACCAGCTGCCCCCTTCCTGGGTCGTGGTTTTCGCATCGGTGCGGATCACAATAACCGAAGTCTTGCTATGACGCCGGGCCTGCTTCAAGGCCTGTTCCAATCCGGCGACATCCGTGACCTCGGTACTTTCAGCCCCGAGACTGGCGGCATGGGCCGCGAAATCCACCTGGGGGATTTCCCCGTCAACCCGCGTCCCCTCCGCAAACAGGTTATTAAAACTTTCATTGCCGCAGCCCTGCTGCAAACGGTTGATGCAGCCAAAACCACCATTGTCCAGCACCACAATAACAAGCTTCCGATTCAACAAAACGGACGTGGCAATTTCACTGTTCATCATCAGGTAGGACCCGTCCCCCACTACAACAAAAACCGTACTGTCCGGTTTTGCCATTTTGACCCCCAGTCCCCCGGCGATCTCATACCCCATGCAGGAATAGCCATATTCCACATGATAACCGCCGGGCTGATCAGTACGCCAATGTTTATGTAGCTCTCCCGGCAAACCGCCGGCCGCGCAGACAACTACATCCTGCGCGCCCGCACTGCGCTGCACTGCGCCCACGACCTGGGCATCGGTGGGACAGTCCCCATCCACTTTGGCCGTAAGCTGGTCGGTCACTTCATGCCAGCCCTGCGCCAGCCCATACGCCCTGTCATACCAGGCTTTACGGGTGGCACTAACCGTTGATGACAGACCATGATCCAGCTTTTCCAGCCCGACCTTGGCGTCGCAGACCAATGGCTCCGCCCGATGCTTGATGCTGTCAAAAGCGCAGACATTCAGGCCCAGAAGCGTAACATCCGGGTTTTGAAACAACGAACGGGATCCTGTCGTGAAATCCGACAGACGGCAGCCGACGGCGAAGACAACATCCGCTTCCCGCGCCAATTCATTGGCCGCCGCCGATCCGGTAACCCCCACAGCCCCCACTGCAGATTTATGATTCCACGGTAGACTGCCCTTGCCGGCCTGGGTTTCGGCCACCGGAATCATATAACGCTCTGCAAAAGAAGCCAAGCTATCGGTTGCCCCGCTGTATAAGACGCCCCCCCCGGCAATAATCAGAGGATTTTTCGCCCGGGATAATATATCCAGCCCCCGTGTCAGTTCCCCCCGGTCCGGTTCAGGCCGAAGCTGGTCATGATAACGGCGTTCAAAGAAAACCGCCGGATAGTCATAGCTTTCCGCCTGAACATCTTCCGGAAGACACAGGGTCACCGGCCCGCAATCTGAGGGACTGGTGAGCGTCCGGATGGCCTGTGGCAGGCTGGTAATCAGTTGCTCCGGCCGCGTAATCCGGTCCCAATAGCGACTAACCGGCTTGAAGCAGTCATTGGCCACAGTCGTGGGGTCAGTGAAATTCTCTATCTGCTGCAATACTGGGTCCGGCCTCCGGTTGGCGAAAACATCGCCCGGCAGCAGCAAAAGGGGCAGCCGGTTGACATGCGCCAAAGCAGCTGCGGTTATCATGTTCGTGGCCCCCGGCCCCACCGAGGTGGTGCAGGCCATCATCTGGCGTCGCATCCGGGTCTTGGCATAGGCAATGGCCGCATGGGCCATTGCCTGTTCATTGTGCGCCCGAAAGGTGGGAAACTGATCTCTGACCTGATAGAGAGCCTCCCCCATCCCCGCCACATTACCGTGACCGAATATGGCGAACGTTCCGGCAAACAAGGGTAAATCGCGCTCTTCTACGATCACTCGCTGGGCCATCATGTAACGCACCAAAGCCTGAGCTGTGGTTAGTCTTATTGTCTTCATGTCTTATCCCGTTCTTCACACATGCCTTAATCCCGCACGGAAACCCAATGCGCCACCAACCTGTCATAAGATTCTTTCATCATCATGACAGCCTGCTCATCCGTGGCTTCTCCGGCGAACCAGGCCCGGGCGGCATTGCCAAATATCGTCCGTCCAATGGCAAAACCTTTACAGACCGGTTGACGGGCCGCAAGACTGAGAGCTTGTTTAATCTGGTCTTCTGGCGCATCCAGCCCCAGCATCACCACCCCGCGACAATAAGGGTCCCGCGCGGTAATCACCTCACTGAGATTGTCCCACTCTTGAGCATTCAGCGGCGCAGGCAGTTTCCACCAGTCAGGTTTCACCCCCAGATCATAAAAACGCGCCAAACTATCCGAAACCGTCGCCTCGTCGCGCGGCGCGCCTTTGGGCGGAATAATTTCCAGCAACAGCTCCTTGCCATTCTTTCGGGCGCTGTGGAACAGGGTCATCACCGTCCGCTCCTGCGCAGCCTTCAGCTCCTCGGCGTCATCCGGATGATAGAACACCAGACATTTAATGCAATGGTCTTCCGGCCAGACGCGTAAGCTAGACCCCGCATCATCGCCGCCCACCAATTCCAGAGGCCGGGATCCCGGCACTTCAATCGGCCGCCCGACCCAAAGATTACGCCCCGCTGAGGCGGCGAGGGTATCTTCCCCGAACTGGCCATCACATAATATCCCCAACCCCCGGTTTTTATATTTATCCTGAACCTGTATCGCCGCCGTCAAGCATAGTCCTTTAAACGCTGCGATACTGCCGGCCACATCCTCGCGATCCCCGGCGATATCCACCAGTTGGGACCGATGATCAAAGGCGAAGGCCATAATTTCCCGCAAGGCATGTTTCCGGGTGGTGGCCCAATGAATGTGATTCAGGTCTTCATCTTCGCGCAAACGGAAATGGGCGCTGCCCTGTGCGAGAAAATAATCCAGTTCTTCGGCACTGGGACTGGCGGGAGAGCAGCCATGACGGGACACAACAATCGCCCCGCAGGCATTGCCATAACGGCAGGCTGTTTTCAGATCCTTGCCCCCGAGAAACCCGCGCAGGAAACCGGACATAAAGGCATCGCCGGCCCCCAGTTCATTAAACACTTCGATCGGAAAACCAGGGATGATGCTCTCTTCTACGATTGCCGTCGGGATCGCACCGTCGAAATAGGCGCAGCCCTGCGCCCCCAGTTTGACCACCAGCACCGCATCCGTCAGGGTCCGCACTTTCTGGAGAGCCGATACCGTGTCCTCGCTGCCGCCGGCAATATGGAATTCTTCTTCTGTGCCGACAATCACGGTGCAGTCCCCCAGGAAAGACTGAATATGCTCGCTGACCTTCCGGGAAGGCACAAAACGTTGTTCACCAAGATCATGCCCGGTCAGACCCCAGAGCACCGGTCGATAATCAATATCCAGAACCACATGGCGGTTATGCTTTCTAGCATACGTCATGGCGAGACGGCTCGCGGCGTCGACATTTTCGGTGGAGAAATGAGTTCCACTCACCAATAACGCCTTGGCGGAGGCAATAAATTCCTCATTCACATCCGTGGAATCCAACGCCATATCGGCGCAATTTTCCCGATAAAAAATCAGAGGAAAGGTTTGGCGGTCACGTAGCCCGAGAACCACCAAGCCCGTCAGCCGTTCCGAATCCGTGGCCAGAGCATCGGTATTGACACCTTCACGCATCAGGGTTTCCCGCAGGAAACGGCCCATATGTTCATTGCCCACCCGGCTTAAAAGCGCGGATTTCAATCCCAGGCGACTGGTGCCAATGGCGATATTCGTCGGACACCCACCAGCATATTTTGAAAAGCTCTGCATATCTTCCAGACGGCTGCCCACCTGATCACCATACAGGTCTACCCCTGCCCGACCCATACAGATTACGTCGAGTGTTTGAGAAAATGTCATTATATCTATTCCTTCGGCTGCCAGTATGTGGCGTCTGGATCCATGATCCATTGATGTTGTTCTTCAAATTTTGGGATGCTGTAACGGTCATCGGGCAGATGACGAATGATCCAGGCGTAATACATGCCATAGCCCGGCGCGGCGACCTGGGCATGGGTTTTATTATCGACGATCCGTACCGTATCATTGGGACGTACCTTCATAACATCCTCCCCCAGTTCCGCGTGTCCCCATCCGCGAGGGTCCGTGAAACGGTAATGATAAATTTCCGGTTGGGGATGACTGTGCGGGGGGTAGGACGACCATTTCCCCGGCATGGTGATCACTTCCCCCAAAACCAGTTCCGCATTGCGGTGCGAGTTATTGTCGTCAAAAATCGTACGCACAAAACGCAAACAGGTATCACCCACCTGGCCTTTACCCCGATGTTCGTCTTTGCCGCCATCAGGCAGATAAACTTCTGTCGGGAAAGTTTTTTCATTCTCACATTGATAAAGCGTAAACTCGACCTCTGTCTCGGCCCGCAGTTCAACCCGGACACCTTTGGCGGCGTGTATACAGCTTGGCTGCTCATCAAACAGGCTGTGACGTTCAAACACATATGCCGTCCCGTCGACATCAGCTGTCAGCTTACCCTGCATGACCAGAAGGGCCATCTCATTTTCAAGGGTCAGTACATAAGTTTGCGTCGGCGCCAGCTTGAGAACAGCCACGCCGATGGTGGTGACCTCCGCCGAGTCATCGAAACGCGTGATATGGGTTAATCCCAGATCAAAACCCGCGCGATAAGTGTCTAGTAAAGGCATCACTGTCTTTATCTCCTTAAGCTCAGATTATAGTCTATAATGAAATCTGATTTTTCGGTTGAGAATTTTTATTCTATAGATAGAATATTTATTCTATTTTTGGCTATTGTCAAGAATATTTATTCTATTTATGTTAAATTTTTGAATTTGAACAAGGAAAAAACAATGTATTCAATCGCAATCATCGGCGCTGGCAGAATTGGCGCCGTCCATGCACGGAATGCCTATCTTCATCCGGGCCTGGATCTCCGTTATATCGTCGACTTTCAACCGACGTCAGCAGAGGACCTCGCCACCGAATTCGGCACACAAGCCGGTACGCTTGATCAGGTCCTGGCCGACCCTCAACTGGATGCGGTGCTGATCGCCAGCCCGACGTCCACCCATGCAGAATATATTATTAAGTGTGCCGAGGCAGGCAAACATATTTTCTGCGAGAAGCCCATTGACCTCGACCTGGCCACCTCGGAAGCCTGCCTTCAGGCGGTGATGCAGCATGAAGCAAAATTCCTGCTGGGCTTTAACCGGCGCTATGATCCTGATTTCGCCCGACTGAAACAAACTATCGAAGACGGCCAGATCGGCGAGTTGGAAATGCTCCAGATTACCAGCCATGACCCTGCACCACCACCCGTATCCTATATCAATCAAAGCGGCGGCCTGTTTAAAGACATGACGATCCATGATTTTGATATGGCCCGCTGGCTGCTGGGCGAGCCGGTCAGCGAAATTTATGCCGCCGGCAGTTGTCTGGTTGACCCGGCCATCGGCGATGCTGGGGACATCGACAGCGCCAAGATTACGTTAAAAACGGCATCTGGCAAACTCTGCAGCATCAGCAACAGCCGCCGCGCCGTCTATGGCTACGATCAGCGTATCGAAGCCTTCGGCAGCAAAGGTCTGGTCAAAGCTGACAATATCCTGTGCTCCCATGTCGCCGTCTGGGGGGATCAGGGCGCAACCAAAGACAGGGTCCAAGATTTTTTCATCGAACGCTATGACGCCGCTTATCGGATAGAACTGGATCATTTTGTCAATCTTCTTGCCGGAAATTGCCTGCCCCAAACGACAATAGAGGATGGCGTTGAAGCCCTGCGGCTCGCCGAGGCCGCCGCCCGCTCCATGCAGGAAGGCCGGGCTGTCACCCCCTAAAGACCTGCTTTCCCAAAAAAGACCCCGCTGAAATATTTCAGCGGGGTTGAAGTTCAGACTAATGTAATAATCGTCGGGATACGCCCGAAAGATTAGAAGCTATAACGCCCTGTGATCATAAAGATCCGCGAGGCCGTCTCTCTTTCCAGTTCGTAATTGTCGATCGTGCCGCTTCTCTGGTTGGCCAGAACCTCGGCCGCGGTGTCGCCATCGAAATTACGCTCCGCCTGAATGCTTTCCGCATTCAGCAGATTATTACCGGTCAGACGCAGGGTAAAGCCCCCCTCAAAGCGTTTCTCGATAAAGACTTCCAGATTTCCGTCATACCACTGGTCCTCAATCTCCCCAAGAAAGACACTACGGGCCAGCCCCTGCTTCTGGTAACTGGCACCAAAAGTAACTTCATAATCAGGAATATTCTGGGTCAGGCCCACGTTATAAACAAACTTGGGCTGGTGATTAAAACGCACATCCATCTGGGCATTCTCATCAAACCGGTCCGACCAGATGCGGGTAAAGTTGGCAAAGAAGCCTGTCTCTTCAAGATCGATAAATGCCAGGGTTGTACTGATGTCAAACTCAATCCCCCAGGTCTTGCCGTCCCCGACGTTGCGGTATTGATAAAGATTAAAATCATCTCCGCCAACCGTGATCGTGCTGTTGGTGTTCACCAACTGATTGAGGTCCTTGACCTTGCGGTAGAAGAAATTGACACCCATGATGCCCTTACCCGGCAGAACATGTTCATAGCCCACGTCCAGTCCCCAGGATTTCTCAAACTTCAGATCCGGATTTCCCCGCACCGCATCATCATCTTCCGGCTCATCAGTAAGAACCGACGGCACCAGTTGATCAAAAGTCGGACGACGAACCGTGCGGGCAACACTTACCCGGACCTGGCCATTATCCCCCACATCGGCCTGCAAATGGGCCGAGGGATTCAGCAGCGTACTTTTCGCGCTTGTCGCCGCATCATTACCGCCCAGATCAACGAATTCCTGATGGGTCGATGTATGTTCCATCCGGACACCGGCTTCGAAGGTTACGCCGCTTGTAACGTCCCACTGACCGACAAGAAAACCATCCGCACGGGTTTCTTTAATAAAGAAATCACTAAAGACTTCAACAGCCAGAACGCCATTATCATCGCTTTCTTCTAATTGGTTAGAAAAATTACGTTTTTTAATTTTCCCGGCAAACCCGGCCTTGATGCTGAAACTGTCCAGCTCTTTTTCAAGCGAGAAGCTTCCGGCATATTCCTTATCAAGACTTTTTTCTGTTTCCAGCTCTCTTTTATCGAGCTTTTCGTCCGCGTCTGTCAGGGTCTCGACAAAATCAAACCGTTTTCCAAATTTGGCCTCTGTTGAATCAAACTGGCTATAGTTTAACGTAAAATCCATACTCAGACTGTCTGACAGTTTATCCTCATACAGCAAACCAATACCAAAATTCTTCAGGTCCGTATCTGTGTCTTCGGTCCTCTTTTCATCTTCCAGCAAAGGATTGGACGCACTGGTTGGAAGGTCGTCATCATCAACTTCATATAATGCAGTGTCTTCACGCTCGGTCCGGTCAGTATTGACGTAGAAACCGTCAAGGCGCAAAGCTCCCTCATCACCAATCTGGAAGGTCACATCAGAATTCAGTGCAATATCGAGATTTTTACGCTGATCCCGCTGAACAGAATATTCAGACGCCTTTGACTGTGTGATATCGTCCGGGCTGAAAACTTCCCGTCCATCCACCAAACCAGGGTTAAGTTCCGCCAGAATAGTCTCTTCCACCATTTTCTTGGCATTGTAACGCGACTGCACATTGACCGCCATGGAATAAGCAATGCGGTCATCATTAGCCCGACCGGAATAGGTCAGGGCCCCGGACCCTCTGAATTTGTCATCCGCAGCATAGTAAATTCCCCCAAGACGGGCCGAACCACCTTCCGGCAGATTGGCGCCATCCTTGAGAATAATATTAATCGTGCCCCCGACACCCTGGCTGTCGATATCGGCGCCTGGACTACGGATCACTTCAATGCGGTCAATCAGTTCGGCAGGAATGCGGTCAACAAAGACGGTCCTGTCATTTCCCGCTCCCGGCAACGGACGCCCGTTGACCAGAATTTGCGTAAACCCGTCGGCCATTCCCCGCATTTGTGGCGAATCATACTCGCCGATATCACTGGTAAAGGCCACGCCCGGGACGCGTTTCATCATATCCCCGGCGGAAATCGGTTCGAACTTCTGGAAAAATTCTGTATCGTAAACCAGCTCCGGCGAAACGGAAGATGTCCGGTTACGGGTTACCACCTCTCCGGTAACGACAACTTCTTCCATATCAAGTGACGCTGGTTTTTCTATTCCCTTGCTCTGTGCTGCCCAACTCTGGGGTGCCGTAATTACCGCTAATGGCATACAGGATACCAGTAAAGCGGATTTAAGCGCTCCTCTGCGCATAACTCTCTTCATGTATTCCTCCTGGCTTTTTGAAGCCCCTATATTCAGATTAACTCTGCTAATGTATATTTCTACTCTAAACTATTGACGAACTGTATTCGTGCCCCTATCTTAAGAACAAATATTCTATTTATCAACTAAAATAGAATATAATTTCTATTTATGAGCAAAAAGCCTTACTTATAGCGGGTTTCAATATGGAGTTTAAAATGCACAATAAATCACTAAAGCCTATATATATATCGTTTGTGACTATCCTATTACAGTCTTGCAGCATCACGGCGACTCAGGCCACGACAGATCAAAAAGTATTTGAAATCAATCACATAACTGAAACAGAACCCTCCCTGGGAAACAACGCCAACAGTGCGATATACCTTACTTATGCCGCATCACCGTCCCGGAACATGATACTGACTGCCGACGAAACTTTCGGAATAGATATTCTAACTGCATCCGGAAAAAGATCAAATCAGTTAGAAATTGGGCAAATTGAGTCTCTCGCCCTGCAAAGCAGTTTTTCTCTGGCGGGACAGGAGGTCCCCCTTGTCGCAGCCCTTGATACCGCGGCCAATCAGGTTTCCTTTTTCATACCCAACCAGGCTCATTCCTCACTCACCTCTGTGAGCGCCGGTAATATAGACGTTTCCTTTCCCACCAAGGGCATTTGTTTTTACCAAAGCCCCCTCGACAGAAACCATTACCTGTATATTGTCGGTGAAGGCGGCCATATGGAGCAATGGGTGATTTATGACAATGGTGCCGGCAAGGTCGCCGGCCGCGCGGTCAGGTCCTTACGGCTGGGTTCGGAAGTCGGCTTTTGCGCCGCAGACAGCAGCAGCGGTTATGTCTATGCCGCGGAAGAAGCCAATGGCATCTGGAAACTCAAAGGCGATCCAGAAACCGACGCCACGCCGCAAATCGTTGATATTGTTAAATTTGGCCAGATTGACGGAGAAGTCGCCGGACTTGCCCTGTATCAGGATCTGTCGGGGCATAACCTTCTGATCGCCTCCAACGCCAGCAGCAACAGTTTCAATGTATATGACCTGAATAACGATGATCGTTATCTGGGCCGATTTACCGTGCCCGGCGTAGAAGAAAGCGCCGGCCTTTTTGCATCCCCCCGCCCCCTAACTTCACAAACCGCAAAGGGAGCCCTTGTTCTTTCAGATGACGACAACGGCGATCAGGCACTGAACTTCAAGGTCCTGTCCTGGGCGGATATTGCACAAAGTCTTAACTTATCTAATCATGCCGTGAAAAAAACACCGGCCCTCACAAGCATCAAGACCGTGACCCCAACTGTGGAAACCACCCCGGTCACCGTTGGCGGTGATGCGGCGGACGACCCGGCCATATGGGTCCATCCTACGGACCCGGGCCAAAGTCTGGTGATCGGCACCGACAAGAAGTCCGGCCTATATGTGTATGACCTTGCCGGCAAAGTGAAGCAGTTTCTCCCTGATGGCAAAGTCAACAATGTAGATGTCCGCTATGGTTTTTCTTTAAATGGCGAGAAGGTCGATATTGTTTCCGCCAGTAACCGGACCGAAAAGTCGATTTCTCTTTATAAAGCCGACGCGACTGGCCACCTGTCCAATATCAGCGATGGCATTCAGGGACGCGGCATGGAAGACCCCTATGGCTACTGCATGTATCATAGCCGCAAAACCGGTAAATACTACGCCATTCTCAATGGAGACGAAGGCCAAGTGAAGCAGTTTGAACTGCGCCCCACCAAACAGGGCCGGATTTCCCTTTCCTTGGTCCGGGAATTCACTGTGGGCTCACAAACGGAAGGCTGCGTTGCCGATGATGACACCGGCGCTCTTTACATCGGCGAAGAAGATGTCGCCCTGTGGAAATATGGTGCGGAACCGGAGGACGGAACCACACGACAGGCCGTCATTCATGCGACCGACCATAAAAATCTCGAAGTCGATATTGAAGGGGTTTCACTTTACTATGGTCAGGACGGCGCGGGTTATATCATCGCCTCAAGCCAGGGCAATAACAGCTATGCGGTTTTTGACCGCACAGGAGATAACGCCTATCTTGGCTCTTTCGCAGTGGTCGCCAACGGGCCGCTCGGCATAGACGGTTCATCGGAAACAGATGGACTTGATGTCATCAGCACGCCGCTTGGATCCACCTTCCCTTACGGTGTCTTTATCGCACAGGACGGGCGCAATATTTCCCCGGCGGAAAACCAGAACTTCAAACTGGTGCCCTGGGAGCGCATTGCCACCCAACTGAACCTTAAAACATATACCGGCTGGACGCCCCGCCGTCCGTCAGGAGAATAATTGTGAAGCTCAAACTATTATCCAGCAGCACACTCATCTGCGCCAGCCTGCTTCTGGTTTCCTGTTTCGATCAAACAGAATCTACACCTGCTGCCGCAAAAGCTGATCGCCCCAAAAATGTCATCCTCTTCGTCGGCGATGGTATGGGCATCAGCACTGTGACGGCCATTCGTATTCTGGATGGCCAGCTCAAGGGCGGACAAGGCGAAGACAATGTTCTCTCTTGGGAAACATTTCCGCATGTGGCTCTGTCCAAGACCTACAACACCAACCAGCAGGTGCCGGATTCCGCCGGCACCGCCACCGCCTTTATGACCGGCGTTAAAACCAAGGCCGGGTTTATTAATGTCGGTCCCGGCTCCCGGCGCGGTGAATGCATCCCCGCTGAGGAACATTTTGTCCTTAGCGCCCTGGAAAAGGCGGAACAGAAAGGGCTTGCCACGGGGGTCGTGACAACCGCCCGCCTGACCCATGCCACGCCGGCCACCACCTATGCCCATGTGTCGGAACGAGATTGGGAAACCGACAGCGACATGCCGGACCAGGCCCGCAAGCTTGGCTGCCGCGACATTGCCCGGCAACTGATCGAGTTTCCCTATGGTGACGGACCGGAAGTTGCGCTTGGTGGCGGACGGCAGAATTTCCTGCCCACCACCCTCGCTGATCCTGAACATCCCGAAGAAACCGGAAAACGCGACGATGGCCGCGACCTGACCGCCGAATGGACCGCAAAATATAACAATGCCGGTTATGTGTGGAATGAAAAGCAGTTCAACGCCATACAACCCGCCACAACCGACCATCTACTGGGCCTGTTTGAACGGGGCCATATGCAGTTTAGCGCCAACCGGGAACAGGATGTCGGCGGGGAACCAACCCTCTCCGCCATGACCGAGAAAGCCTTGCACGTTCTCCAGAAAAAGGACAAAGGCTATTTCCTGATGGTTGAGGCCGGACGGATCGACCACGGGCATCACGCCACCAACGCCTATCATGCTCTACATGACGGGGTGGCACTGAATAAGGCTGTGCAAAAAGCGATGGACATGACCCGTGAGGAAGATACCCTGATCCTGGTCACCGCCGACCATAGCCATACCCTGGTCATCGCCGGATATCCAACCCGCGGCAACCCGATACTCGGCACCATTCGAACCAATGATACTCAGGGAAACCCGATGACGGAAGCTTTCAAGGCGGCGGATGGTAAGGCCATCACCACTCTGGGATATTATGTTGGTCCCAACAGCCCCCATGAAGATGGCTCCCGGGATGATCCGGCAGCCGTCGACACAACAGCGCCCGATTACAAGCAACAAACAGCCGTTCCGGCGCCGAAAGGCCATCATGCCGGAGAAGATGTCGCCATATACGCCCGCGGTCCTGGCGCCGATCAGATCAAAGGTGTTATGGAACAGAATAAAATCTATAATGTGATAGAGAATGTTCTAAAACTGAAATAGACTTATACTTCTAGACAAAAGGCGCCTCCGTGAAGAGGCGCCTTTTTTTAATCAGAATGATCCACAAGACCTACATATCAGCCGGCGCCACCCATTTTCCTGTTTCTGCCGAGCGGACACAGGCGTCAATCACCTGTTCAATCTTGCAGGCCTGTTCAAAATCCACAGGCGGCAGAGCCCCGGCCTCCACCGCCGCCAGCAGCTTATCGACTTCGATGATCTTCAGATCGTTATAGCCCAATCCGTGCCCCGCTGCGGGACAGAAATTGACAAAATCGGGATGCTCCGGTGCAACAAGAAGGGTTTTAAACCCCTGCTCGCCTTCTTGGTTTCCACTCCGGTAAAATTTCAACTCATTCATCCGCTCCTGATCGAAGACCAGGCTACCGGTGCGCCCGACGATTTCAAACGCCAGTCCCAGTTTACGGCCCTGCGCTACACGACTGGTTTCCAGAATGCCGATCGCGCCCCTGTGAAAACGGGCCAGACAATGGGCCTGATCCTCATTTTCCACGGCCCGCAAGGTGCCATCCGCCATTTTGCGTTGCGGGATGACCGTCTGAAGATCCGCCGTCACCGACGTAATATCACCGAGCAGATGCATCGCCATACAGATGATATGCGAACCCATGTCCCCCAATGTACCGGTGCCCGATAACGTCCGATCACAACGCCAGCCAAACGGCACCGCCGGGTCAGCCATATAATCCTCATTGTGGCGCCCGCGAAAATGAATAATCTCCCCGAGATCCCCCCGGTCGATCATGATCTTCGCCTGGGCAATCAGGGGATTGGCCAGATAGTTATACCCCACCATATTGACGACGCCTGCCGTCTGTGCCGCCGTCGCCATTTCCCGGGCTTCATCCGCATTCAGCGCCAAAGGCTTCTCACAATAGACATGTTTTCCTGCGGCAATGGCGGCCAGCGCCATTTCCTTATGCTGCGCATTCGGAGTGGCTATGGCGACAATATCAATATCCGGATCAGCCATCACATCCCGCCAGTTCCCCGTTGCTCTGGCAAACCCCAGGGCCTGGGCCCGTTCCGATGCGATCGCAAGGTCGCGCTCGGCCAGCATGTATAATTCCGGGATCACCCGCCCCCCAAAAACCACCGGATGACTGCGGTAGGCAATGGCATGAGTTTTGCCAATATACCCCCCGCCAATCAAACCAATTTTTACTGTCTTGTGCATTTTTTCTCGCCTCCGTTCCCCGCCCTGCTATTGGGCAAGCAGAACATAGAACCCCACGGTAATGAGTGAAATGATCACACCGGTAAGTTTGGCGTGACGCCAAGGGGTCACATCGACAGCGTCGACCAACACAGCGACATAAATATGTTCCGCCGGTTTAAAGTGACTGATCAGAAGCATGCCGAGAACCGTCAGAACAAATACAAAGGCCAGCAAATGTAGAAAATGAACTTCATCTGTCATGCCAAACACTGCCATCAACCCCGTCTGCACCTGATCACCGAAACCGAATACCAGCATGTAAAACACAATCGGCCCCGCAATCAGACCAATCTTGGCGGCGAAGGCTGACACATGTTTCGTCATCATACCCAACAGAATGACGGCCAGCATGGGGCCAAAGAATGTCGCATTCACTTTCTGCAGAAAATTATACAAACTGCCGCTGGTGTCAATCAGAGGGGCCGCCGTCATCGCCGCCAACGCCAGAATAATACTGGTGATCCGACCGGCTTTCACCAGTTCCGGCCCCGAAGCATCACGATTGTAAAACACCTTGTATATGCCTTCACAGAACAGCGTCGCAGAACTGTTCAAGACACTGTTAAAAGTACTGAGCACCGCGCCAATCATCACCGCCGCGAAGAAACCGGTCAACACCGTCGGCAGCACCGCCTTGACCAGCATGGGGTAGGCCAGAAGGTAATCCTCTGCCGGTAACACATCCTTGAACATATGAAAGGCGATTACGCCGGGCAGGACAATCACAAACGGCCCGAGCAATTTAAACCCCGCCGCCAGCAGAACCCCCTTCTGGCCTTCTGCCAGGTTTTTCGCGCCCAGCGCCCGTTGCACAATCGACTGATTGGTGCACCAGAAGAAAATCTGGTTGACGATCATACCGGTGAACAGAACACCAAATGGCAGAAAGGAGCCTGTCTCGTTGCCTGTTATATCGAATTTTTCGTGCTCTTCCGTATAGAGCTCGTTCAAGCCTGCAAAGAAATCACCGTCGCCGATCATGATCAGAGCCAATATGGGAATCATCAGGCCGGCGATCAGAAAGCCAACCCCATTGATGGTGTCGGAAATCGCCACGGCCTTAAGACCGCCAAAAATCGCATAGAGTGATCCGAGGCATCCCACCCCCCACACCGTCAACCACAAGGCTTCGCCCTTGGTCAGCCCCAGGGTTTCCGAAACGTCAAACAGGCTTTCAATCCCCGTCGCGCCAAACAGCAGCACCACCGGCAATATGGCAATGGCGTAGGACAACAGAAACAGCAATGTCGCAATCACCCGGGTCTTTTCATCATACCGATTGGTGAGAAACTGGGGAATGGTGGTCAGGCCACTGTTGAGATATTTCGGCAGGAAATACAAGGCTGTCAGGACCATCGCCAACGCCGCAGTGGTTTCCCAGGCCGCGACCGCGATCGTGTGATTAAACGCATCCGCATTCAACCCGATCAGATGTTCCGTCGACAGATTGGTCAGCATCAAAGAGCCGGCAATCGTCCAGGCCGTCAGACTGCGCCCCCCGAGAAAATACGCATCCGAACTGTCCATTTTATCATGGCGGGTCTTCATATAAGAAATCACCGCCACCAGGACTGTAAAGCCCACAAACGACACAAAAGTCAACATTGCACCAAAATCCTCCCTAAGTTTCCCTATTCTTGTAATTGCATCCCTCGATGCATATGTCCTATATTTCTTTCACATGGCGGTCGTGTTTTTTTATTTCGTCGCCATCCCAAAATGAAATAAATATTCTATTTAAAGAATAAATATTCTATTTTTATTGCGAAGTCTAGAAAGATTTCGTATTATTGAATAATAAAGTAAAAACAAACCAGAACACCGGGGAGAAACCAAAGCGTATGGCAAAGAAAAAAGCACCAACGGCTGAAACCTATGGCGAATTATGCGATCTCTTGTCCGCCCGTTTTGACGGACTGAGTAATCAGCTCAAGAAAATTTCCCAGTTTGTTCTGGCCAATCCCAACGATACCGCACTCAAGACCAATGCTGATCTGGCCCGTCAGATTGGCGTACAGCCTTCCAGTCTGATCCGTTTTGCCCAGGCGCTGGACTATGACGGTTTTTCAGAAGTTCAGGCCATTTTCAAGGACCGTCTCGTGCGCCAGTTGCCGGGCGTCGCCGAAAGCTACAGCGACCGCATTCAGGATTTACGGCGGGAACAATCCGACAAGAACAAACAAAGCCTGACATTTCTCGATACTTTTATCGACATTAACCGTTCCGCACTAGAACATTTGGGCAAAGACATCAATCCCGACGATCTCGATACCGCGATCAGAATGATCAAAGGAGCTGATTCCGTTTATATTCTCGGTCAGCGACGCTCCTTCCCGGCGGCGAGTTTCATGTATTATGGCATGAGTCAACTTTCCATCCGCAGTTATCTGGTTGATTCTGTTGGCGGTTTACTGAAAGAACAGATCAATCAGATGGGCAAGGGCGACGTGCTGATTTCCATCACCTTCCCCAAATATGCTGAAGATGTTCTGTCCGCCATTCGCACTGCCAAGGAACGCGGCGCCACGATCATTTCCATGACCGACAGTCCAATCAGCCCGGTGGTCCTCGAAAGTGATGTATGTTTTTATACGGATATCAGCACTGTCAGCGGCTTCCGTTCCTTCGCCGCCACCATGTGCCTCGCCCAGGCTCTGGTCATCAATCTCGGATAGTCACGTTATAAAGCCAGAAATCAGTGCCCCCATTGAGTGGTCCAATGTCAACTCAGCAACCGCTCTCTTGAGCCGGACATTCTCACGTTCTAGATCCTTCAGCTTACGCGCCTGATCCGGCTTCATCCCGCCATACTGACTACGCCAGCGATAACAGGTTTGTTCGGCGACACCCAACTGACGAGCCGCTTCCTCTACTGTCTTGCCCTGGTTTAAAATAACCTCGGCTTCCCGTAATTTTGGCATCAGATGTGTTAGGAGGCCCTCGTAAATCTGGTCAGCGCGTCTTCTCTTCTCTCATACCATTTCTCTGCGCCATGATAGATGGTTTCTGACAACCAGGCTCTTTCGCCATCGGCATCGGAGAGAGGGACCACCGTCTCCCAGCCTTTTGCGATACCGTCACTGCCATCCTTCCAAAGATAGCCGCGCTGCTTCAGCACATCTTTCAGTTCAAAAGGTGCGAATTGTGCGCGGAGCGTAACGCTGTCCTCTGCCGCCGCCCGGATCAGCTGCTGAAAGTAGCTTTCCCCGGCATCCCCCACCTGCGCCAGAATGGCAAGACCCGCCAGACAATCCTTATCCGCCTGATGTGGTTCAAAATAAAAACCAAGATCTGCCGCCAAATGGATCAGTTTCAAACTTTCAAATCCCTGATCCTTCCACGGGATATTGCTCATGGAGCAGGCCCATTTCTTTTCGGAAAATTTCCCGCTGATGCCATGGGTGAAGGGTCGATCAAATGCCGCGTTATGGGCAATGACCAGATCGGTCTTGTCCAAAAGACTTTCGATCTTCGGCACATCCAGAGTTTGCCCCACCAGCATGGCCATCGTGATTCCCGTGAGATCAATGATCTCCTGGGTCAATAGCCTGGTCGGTTCCTGAAAGCCAACATAGGGAGGATATACCCCGATGATCAGCGCATAGTTTGTCGTCGCATCCACGGCGTAGAGGAAGGGCAACAGGCAAAGCTGAATAACCTCATCCTCGGCATGGGAAAGTCCGGTGGTTTCCGTATCGAGATAAATTCCCCTATGGATCGCGTAGTCTGCCATGCCACTGTGTTTGAGAATATTCACTTGAGAAGGATGGGGAAATGTAATTTTACGCAATATTCTGTGGCCACCAGACAGTCCCAACTGATCAATCGCCTGCTCAAATCCGGCATCATCATAAAAATTCAAAACTGGTTCTTGCACACAAACACCCTACTCTGGTTACTCGAAAACTTCTCCATATTACAGGGCGATACAGGCGATTACAAAACCAAAATTTTACACATACGCAAGAACACTATTCAGGCTTCTGAAGAAAAAGGCATTTTTCGAAAACTAACGTCAAACTGTAATCAAATATACCACCTCTGAATACGCATTGGAGGCCAGAAATATCAAATATTTGGAAAAACGTGAGACCCTCATGGCACCAAAGGTGTCAGCACGGGAGGTGCATAATGTGTGAGTGATTATACTTTCTCGAGAATCTCTAAATTTTCGGTTTTATTCAATACGGTGAAATTGAAAAGCCAGATTTAGAGAATACAAAAACTAGCCGGTTTTATATGAGGGCACACAGGCATTAATTTAAATTTTTGTCACTACGCAAATCATCCACCAACATATCAATGAAGCAACGTACCTTTGCTGTTGTTAGACGGCCTTCACGATGCAATATATGAATGGGCAGCGTTGAAGCCTCAAAATTTTCCAATACAGTTTTCAGCGTGCCATCGTTTATGCAGCGTGCAACTTGATATGAAATCAACCTTGTTATTCCCAACCCGGCCCTTGCAGCCTCTATCGCAGCAGCATTGGATGTCGTTATTAAGCGAGGAGTTACCTTAATGGACTGAAGTTTGTTGTTATCAAAAAAACGCCATTCCGACGTTGTATTTATTGCTTTTGATGAAATCAAAAAATGATCTTTTAGATCCGTTAACCTGGTCGGAATTCCATGCTTAGCCAAGTAAGCTGGTGCCGCACATGAGACAACCTTAACTGACCCTACACGTATTGCCCTCATACTGGAATCTGGAAGCTCGCCAATTCGCACCCCTACATCCAAGTCTTCTTCTAACAAATTAACGACCCGGTCTAAAAAAACGGCATCCACAGATACATCTGGGTAGGTCTGTAAATACCTTGTAATTGTTGGCACGACAAACATCTGGCCAAACAATACGGGCGCCGTCACAGACAACAGTCCAGTAGGGCGCGTGCTGACCCCTGCTGCCGAAGCCTCAGACGTTGCCACATCTTCAATAATGCGCCTAGCATCTGCGCAGTAAACAAGACCTGCGTCCGTTGGCCGTACATGGCGGGTAGAACGGTTCAATAACCTCACGCCGAGATGATCCTCTAACTGCGACACGGCCCGTGTCACAGCTGGTGGTGACATATTAAGACGCCGCCCCGCAGCAGCAAAGCCTAGCTCATCTGCCACCGCCACAAAGACTTTCATCAGCCGGAGGATATCCATTTATTATTCCACTTATCACAATATTTAATTAATAATTATCTATATTATTTAATTTTAATGCAACTGTTATCTTTCATTCACTAAAGACTGCAACAGCATTAGATATGCGAAAGGAATGAAAAATGAGTAGAATTAATCTCGTAACCAACGAAACCGCCACATCAGAACAAAAAGAACTTTTCAACGCAATAACTGACCAGCTGGGTATGGTGCCTAATTTCTTGAAAATATTCGCCAACTCTCCTGTTGCCCTACGCGGCTTCCTGGGTTTACACGCCATCGCCGGTGCGGGATCACTTGACACGTTAACCAAAGAGCGCATTGCCCTTGCCGTGGCCGAACAGAATGCCTGTGAATATTGCGTATCAGCCCATTCAGCCATCGGCCGCAAAGCAGGTCTGAGCAGTGCCGAAATTGAAGCAAACCGCGCCGGGACCAGCCAAGATGCAAAAGCAGCCGTGGCCGTAAAACTTGCTAAATCACTGGCAGAGCATAGTGGTGCCGTGACGACCTCTGAACTGCTTGAGGCCCGCAATGCAGGCTTCACAGATGCCGATATTGTGGAAATCATCACCCATGTCGGCATGAATATCCTGACAAATATTCTGGGCAAAGCCAGCCGCGTGGAGATTGACTTTCCGAAAGTAGCCTTAAACAAGGCCGCATAGGATAGCTCACTGGGCGCTTGGTTCTTTGCTTACCCTCAAAATTCCAAGCGCCCAATTCAATGTCATGATCACGAGGAGATAATCATGGGCCACAAATTTGCAGAAATTGCCTTCACCGAAACCATTCGCATCCTCCAAACAGAAATGGGAAGCCGGACCGGATATGCCGACATGGATGAGGGCGAAGATTACAACAATTTAATGAGCACCGTGGAATCGAACTTTATTGCAGCTCGTGATAGTTTCTACATGGCGACGGTTAGCGAAACCGGCTGGCCTTATGTCCAGCACAGAGGGGGCCCCCCAGGTTTCGTGAAAGTTCTAAATGCGAACACTATTGGTTTCGCCGACTATGCCGGCAACAGACAATATGTCAGCACAGGAAACTTACTTAAAAATGACCGAATATCTCTCTTTTTTATGGATTACCCGAACAGGCGACGGTTAAAAATACTGGGACGGGTATCCCTCGTTCCATCCGATGACCTTGAGACATTAACCCAACTGGAAGATGATCACTTCAGAGCGCCTGTTGAACGGGCGTTCCTCATCAAAATCGAGGCTTTTGATTGGAATTGCCCCAAATATATCACGCCCCGTTATACGGAGGAAGATGTTGAGGCTCTCATCACACCTCTGCAAAAGAAATTTGACCTGCTGAGAAGAGGTGATCAACCGTCTCAAACCCTGCCTAAAGTACCGAATGAAATTGGTGCCGGCCCCTTGCCGCTTGTGATTACCGCTATCCGGCAGGAGGCTGAGAATATTCGGTCCTATGAACTTTGCCATCCAGATGGGGCTGCTTTGCCTCCTGTTAAAGCAGGGGCTCATATCCAGGTGCCCGTTGTTACATCTTCAGGGGATGCCATTTGGCGATTTTATTCAATCTGCTCTGACCCAGCGCAGCAAAACCATTACCGGATAGCCGTATTAAATCAACCGGGTGGTCGTGGCGGATCATCGGCCTTGCATTCTGAATATCAAGTTGGGATGCGCTTGGCCTGCTATCGCCCTGATAATTATTTTGCCTTACAAAGCGAAAAGCACAAGAAGGGGGCCAAGGCTGTTTTTATCGCAGGAGGCATAGGCATTACACCAATTCGTGCCATGGTGTTTGAGGCAGAAAAAAACGGCTATGCCTATGTCCTGCATTATGCGGCACGATCAAATAAATCATCCGCCTTTACCGGTGACTTTACCTCTTTAAGAGATCGCGCTTATATATATTTTAGTGAGGAGGATGAGCGTTTGGATCTTCACCGCATATTCGCCGCAGCAACTGCGGATACGATCCATTATCTTTGTGCCCCCCCCGCCATGTTGCAAGCAGCGCGCTTCACTGCACAAAAAATGGGGTTGAAGCCTTCATCATTGATATTTGAAGCTTTTAAAGAATAACGAAAAACCGTAAAAGTAGCTTTGTCAAAGTAAAATATTACTCCGTTTCATCCACCCAATTACTATCGCCGTATGAACTATTAATATCGTTATTTTAAGAACTCTCCTGAGGTTATTCATCTGGCAATTTTGTTGTACATCAAATCTCCTCTTTCTCTAAGACATATGGAAGATATGTTGTTTGAACGTGGAGTTGATATTTATCCCGACCGGAAGGGCAGCGCGGAGCAGAAAACAGTCCGTCTCTGGTGGAACATATTTGGGCCTTTTCTCGCCGCAAAGGTCAGAAAAAGGCCTATTTCATATCCCACAAATTACGCGAATTGGAGATGGTACCTAGTAGACAGACAGACATTTAAGAAATTTCGTTCAGAACCCATGACTGAATGGCGCTCCCTCACAGCATAAATAATTTGTGATTAAATGCCTCTTTGCCCAACTTAAGTTTACTTTGACATAATCTGTCAGCCCCCTATTTATGAGGCACGACTTTGGCCAACGGCAGAGTCTTTTGGTATAAAATTCTGGTCCACCTCCACCTCGGAATCAAGCAACGTCACTTTAAAATTTAGAATGCCATAAAGTGAAGTCATAATCGGAGACAGTATGTTGAAAAAACAATAAGGGGCATAGGCGAAAGCTGAAATACCCAACACGCCGCTGATAAAGGCGCCACAGGTATTCCAAGGCACCAGAGGTGATGTCACCGTCCCGGCATCCTCCAGCGTACGGGAGAGGTTTTGAGGGGCAAGGTTTTTCTTCTTGAACTCAACCCGGTACATCCGGGCGGGCAGAACGATCGAAATATATTGATCCGCCGCAATCACATTAACTCCGATACAGGTGCAGACGGTCGCCACAATCAGACTGCCGGTTGAGGTCACCTGTGACATCACGCCCGCAATCAAGCGCTGTAATAATCCGGCATGTTCCATAATCGAACCAAACATCATTGCGGCAATAACCAGCCAAATCGTATTCAGGATGCTCGACATGCCGCCCCGGGATAAAAGCTCATTCAGCTCTGCATCCGGTGTCGTGGCGACATAACCGTCAAACAAGGCCGTCCACACGCCCTTGATCATGACCGCCACATCATGCAAGTTATCGCTTGCCGCAAAGTCAAGCAACAACGGCTGCTGGAAGACCAGCGATACAACGATACCGGCACTGGCGCTAAGCAGCATCGCTGGTAAAGCCGGAAACTTACAGGCCGCCAGAATAATCACCACCAAAATGGGGACCAACAGATGGGGGCCAACGTGAAAGACCTGTTCCAGATAAAGAAGCTTCTGATCCACGCCTGCCGCCGGGGCGCCCCCTTCAATGCCCAGCCCCAACACCCCATAGACCACCAGAGCTATGGTTATGGCAGGAACTGTCGTCCAGGTCATATGACGGATGTGCGTAAAGATATCAGTTCCCGCGACCGCCGGGGCAAGATTGGTTGTGTCCGACAGAGGCGACATTTTATCGCCGAAATAAGCCCCGGAAATAATCGCTCCCGCCGTGATTTCCTGTGAAATTCCCAGACTGGTCGCCACGCCAAAAAGACCAAGGCCGATGGTCCCGATCACCGACCAGCTGCTGCCGATACTGAGCGAGGCCAGAGCGCAGACAACGCAGGTGGTGAGATAAAAGGCACTGGGGTCAATGAGTTTAAGGCCGTAATAAATCATGGCCGGAACAGTGCCGGAAATAATCCAAGCCCCAATCACCGCGCCAACCATCAACAAAATCAGGATGGCGTTGACCGTCACCGAAACCCCGTTGGCAATCGCGCCTTCAAGAGCGTGCCAACGATGGCCATTCTTCATGGCGATCAGCATCGCAACCCCGCTGGCAACAAACAGCGCAATCTGGTTTGCGCCGGATGAAGAATCTGCTCCGTAAAAATACACCGAACTGGAAAGCAGTATAATCAGTGTAATTAATGGCACAAGAGCGTCCCACAAACTCGGCAACCTTGGGGGAATTTGAAGGGGAACATTTTCAACGCTTGACTCTGGCATATACTTCCTCAAAAAATATTTATATTTCAATGACATCCGAAATACAGAGACTGAATTGGCAGTGCCACAAGTCACTCCTGATGATAGGCTATATTTTTTACCCTAGCCCCACATCTCTCTGTCGGGGGCATAAACAGAACTGTGCTCATACCGCAGACCCGGCGAACGATCTTTCGCCAACAACAAGGGCCCATCAAGGTCGCAGAACTCCGCCATCGCACCAATAATCATCGCCGGGGCCATGGCGATGGATGTGCCTGTCATACACCCCACCATAATCCGTAAGCCCAGGGCTTGCGCCTCTTCGGCCAACAGCAAGGCTTCTGTCAGACCGCCGGTTTTGTCGAGTTTGATATTGATAAAGCCGTATCGCGACTTCACATCAGTTAAAGAACTGCGATCAAGGCAGGATTCATCGGCACAGAGGGGCACAGACCCCTGATAGTTTTCCAACGCCTGATCCGCCCCGGCGGGCAGGGGTTGCTCAATCAATTCCACACCATAATCCGCGAGAGGATCGGCGAGGCGACATAATTCCCCGTAGCTCCACGCCTCATTGGCATCAACAATCAGCCGCGCCTCCGGCGCCGCCTGCCGCACCGCCGCCACCCGCGCCAAGCTGCCCGACGCGCCCAACTTGAGCTTCAATAATGCCCGGTCTTGATGTTTGGCGGCTTTGGCAGCCATTTCCTCTGGCGTCTCCAAACAAATAGTATAGGCGGTGACCAGAGACGGCGGCATGGTCACCCCGGCAAGATCCCAGGCGCGCTTGCCCGCTTTCTTGGCTTCAAGATCCCACATCGCGCAATCAAGGGCGTTCCGGGCAGGGCCTGCGGGAAATAATAAATTCATCTCTACCCGCGTCAGACCTTCTTCAATTAAGGGGCGGAGAGCTTCGATGCTCTTTTCCACCGCCTCCATCTGTAACGGGTCAGATTCATGAGGCTCACATTCACCGCGACCAATATGCGCTCCGTCCTGCAATTCAACAACCAACGTATAGCTTTTGGTCATACTCACCCGGGAAATTGTAAAACTGCCGTCCAGCGGCCAAATCTCTTTTTGGATCTTCAGTGAAACCATGATTAAAATCCTAGTTTATCAACAATTTTCGCCACACCTGTCCTGACGGGATCACAACAGGGCAAGCCGAACGTCTCTTCAACCCTTTGCATATAGTCTAACGCGTCACGTTCCGAGAGTTTGGACGTATTGATACAAAACCCTGCAAATTCAACGTTCCGGTTGGTCAGCCGCGCTATACTCAGATAACCGTCCATACAAGCCCCAAAATCCACAATCGGAAAATTTGGCAAGCCATCCATATGTGTCAGACTGGCATTATGACACAGAACTAACTTATCAGACTGGCTGCCATGCATAAGCCCAACCGTGACCCCAGCATAGGATGGGTGATATAACGAGCCCTGCCCCTCGATAATATCCCAATGATCCGCATCGTTCGCCGGTGACAAGGTTTCTGCTGCCCCGGAAATAAAATCAGCCACCACCGCATCAACCGAAATCCCTGTTCCGGCAATAAAAATCCCGGTTTGGCCCGTCGCTCGATAATCGGCGTTCACGCCCCGTGATTTCATCTCTTTTTCGATAGCGAGGGAGGCATATTTCTTGCCAACAGCGCAGTCCGTTCCAACCGTAAGCAGACGCATACCCGTACGTTTTTCACCGGTTCCCACATCGAACTTTTTGTCAGATTTACGAATGTCATACAGCGTCCGGCCATGGGTCTTTGCAATCTGGCTAATCTCCGGATGGTCCTGTAGGCGGTCATGAAGCCCCGCCGCCACATCCAGTCCCTTTTCGAGAGCAGTCAGGATGACAGAAACCCAGCTTGCCTCGATCTTGCCACCAAAAGGAGCGATACCGATCACCAGGGTTTTGATTCCCGCGGCAACCGCCTCATCAAGATCCAAATCTGGTAGCCCAAGATCAATAGTTCCCCCTTCCAACCGAAATTGCCCTTTACACGCCTCAGGACGCCAATAGGCAATTCCCGCAGCTGTTTTGGCATTCTCGATGACTTTTTCCGATCCCAGAAAAAGTAAATATGGCTGTTTCATACAATCCTCCAGTTAAATCAATTCATGACTGGATTATAACAACTTACGACAGGGAGAAAGTCTGAATATGATAGCCGCTTCGTGGAATAAATCTATTTTTGAGGAGGAAAACCGCCTTAATTCTTAGCGGATCGAGACCGCTTTAATCGCGGCAAAAGTAATTGTAGATTTCTTCTACATTTGTTTGATGGGGGGATTTTATCACTTTCGACACGGCCAGAGTTTTATAATCGAATTCTATGTGGCCTGTCGTCGTAAACTCTTCGATGATTGCCAGATAGTCATCAACCCCCCGCGATAAAATTTTCAGGATATAATCGACATCCCCCAGCACTGCCTCACATTCAATCACCTGGGGCATTTTCTCAATCATTTGCTCAAACTTTCTTGAAACAGACAAAGAGTAATTTTTAAGGGTTACTTCAACACGGGAATAAGACACATTCGCCAGTTCCCGCAAATCAAGTTCCGCATGATACCCTTGGATGATACCGGCCTTTTCCAGTTTTTTTATGCGTTCCCAACAGGGCGTGGCAGAAAGCCCCACCACATCGGACAACTGTAATTTGGTCATTCGGCCATTTTGGCACAGGGCCGATAAAATTTTAATATCAAGCCTGTCCATTTTCATCGCGCTATCACGGTACTTCATACATACATCCCTTAACTTGTCTCTGATCACCCTAGCCTCTTTTCCCCCCTGAAACAATGTCAATAGATGACGGCGGTGGAAAGCTCAATGACGCAACAGTTTTTGCAGAAGGTCGCCGTGAATCTGGCGTATCAGTCGTGTGATTCATTCTTCTGGACGCGCCGCAGGATTTTGCCCGGCCGGTTGGCCGTAGCCTTGCCCTCCTGCCAGACCAGCGTCCCATTCACCCACACGGCTTTCACGCCTGTCGCATATTGAACCGGATCGGTAAAAGTGCCATGGTCCATTATAGTTGCCGGATCAAAAAGCACCAAATCCGCAGCATAGCCGGGTTCAAGCACACCCCGGCCCGCCAATCCCAGACTTTCAGCCGAGAGGCTCGTCATTTTACGAATGGCCTCTGGCAGGGATAGAACACCTTTCTCCCTGACATATTTCGCCAAGACTCTTGGAAACGCACCTTGTCCTCGCGGGTGACGATCATCCGTCCGGCCATCCGAAGAAATACTGGTGAAGGGCCATTGCATGAAATTATTAATATCCGCCGCACCAATATTGCGCCCGATGATCTTCTCCCGCAGGTTACCTGAAGACGTCTCCTGAACCATTTTCATTAACATATCAACCGGAGACACGCCCTCAATGTCGGCGATTTCTGCCAATGTTTTGCCCACATATGACGGGTTTGGCTCATACAAAGTTAAAATGATCGTGGACGGCAGGGCAATGGAGTCCAAAGCATATTCATAAGCCCCGCGATCTTCCAAATCCCGTTCCGGCAATAAAATCTGCATGGTCGATTGCCACCCATCGTAAGGATAGATGTCTGCGGTAATATCCAGACCTTCTGCTCTTGCCGCATTCAACATGGCAACCACTTTTGAAGACTGGCCCCACAAGTTCGCCATGGCCAACTTTATATGACTAAGGTTTGCGGGAATTTTTGCGTCTCGCGCGACCGTGATAAACTCATCAAGCGCCTGGTAAAAATTAATGTCCTCGCTGCGGATGTGACTGGTATAGCGTCCCCCAACCTTTGCCGCCGCCTTGGCAAGCTCAACCAGTTCGGATGTATCTGAATAAAGCGCCGGTTCATACTCGACCCCCGTGGCCAGACCCAAAGCTCCTGCATCAAGATCAGCTTGCAACAAAACAGTCATGGCGTCGATTTCCTGTGCCGTGGCTGTCCGCCGGAAGTCGTCGCCCATGACCGCTGTTCGGTAATTATTATGGGGGCCAAAAGCCGCCAGATTGATCGCGGCTGGGCTTTTCTCGAATTCAGCAAACATTTCAGGGATCGATACATCAGTTGACCCATCCACTCCCGAGGTAATTGTGGTGATACCTTGAGCCAGAACGCTTGCAGGGGCAGGTTTTTCTCCAAGACTGCTGTTATGATGACTATGCGGGTCGATAAATCCCGGAGCTAACGCCAGCCCCTCAGCATCCCAGGCCTTTTCGCCGTCCAAAAGCGTCAGGTCGCCGATCGCGACGATAACGCCCTTTTGCACCCGTAAATCACCCGCCATAGGCGCGGTCCCTTTACCATCAAACAGCAAGGCATTCCGGATCAGTAAACTCTGATCCGCTGTATTGGCATCCTGCCTGTCTTCTCCGGCGCACGCACTAAGTAAAAGAGTGGCCAGCACGACGTATAAACCTGATAATTTAGTAAGCATTTTTGATGATCCATTTTTTAATACAAGGAACCTATGAGCAAGAGGGTAAATTTTAACACAATAAGAGAGAGATAAACTCTAAATACCCCTCTAAAATCAGAGAAAAAGCAAGCCAGAAACGGAGTAGAACCGAAGAAGCAAAAAGACCAAACACCGAAGCCGATACGGCCCCCTGTGTCGATATTTTTGATCCAGTAACACGCCAGCTAGGCGAATGTCTGAACCGATCGCATAACCATGCCAAAAAGGTCACGGGGATCATCCGGGTCCGCCAGCATGTCAAGATTCTCAAAATGTCCGGTGCGGTCCAACTGATCCCGGAGATAACGTAAAGCGGAGAAATCCTCGATGGCGAAACCCACACTGTCGAATATCGTCAGCTGTTGACTACCCCGCCGACCAGGGATATCTCCCTTGATGACCTGCCACAACTCGACCACCGGATGATCATGCGCCAATTGTTGAATTTCACCTTCAATACGGGTTTGCGGTGTATATTCGACAAAGATATCTGACCGCATCAGAATATCTTTATGCAATTCAGTTTTGCCAGGGCAATCGCCGCCGATCGCGTTGATATGCACCCCTGCCCCGACCATATTATCCGTCAGGATCGTCGCAAGCTGTTTATCTGCGGTCACCGTTGTAATGATCTCGGCCCCCTCGACAGCTTTCTCCTTGGAATCACAGATAACGATATCAAAGCCCCGTCCCGCCAAATTAGCCGCACATTTCCGGGCGGCATTATCATCAATATCATATAGGCGCAGTGACGTAATACCCAGGATTTTTTTAAAAGCCAATGCCTGAAATTCAGACTGGCTGCCGTTGCCAATCATGGCCATCGTTTTGGACCCCGTTGGTGCCAGATATTTTGCCGCCAACACAGATGTGGCGGCCGTGCGCAATGCCGTCAAAATAGTCATTTCCGATAACATCAGAGGGTACCCTGTTGTCACATCAGAAAGCATGCCGAAGGCCGTAACCGTTTGCAAACCAACAGTCGTATTCTGCGGATGACCGTTGACATATTTAAATCCATAAACGTCACCATCACTTGTGGGCATCAATTCGATCACCCCTGAGACGGAATGAGAGGCCACGCGGGGAGTTTTATCAAAAAGTTCCCAGCGCTTGAAATCTTCTTCCAGATAGTCACAAAGATGCGCCAGCACTTCTTCCACACCTATTTCCGTGACAATTTTCATCATATGGTCAACGCTGACAAAGGGCACTAAATTTACCGCTTGGGGAGTCATGTCATTCATTTAAATGGTGCCTTTTCTATGGGAAAGCAGTGTTATCGATCACGAACAATATTGTTTATATTACTTGAACTTAAGCTAGAATAGAGAAAGGCCATATTCTCCCCGGAACTCCAGGCCTTCAAAATTGTCTTTAATCTTAAAGTTGACAACACCTGAAATGGCGTCAGATCCATACACTGCGGAAGCACCACCAGTAACGATCTCAACATTTTGGATCAGTGCCGCCGGAATGTTATTAAGATCAACCGTTCCCTGCTGGGTACTTTGCAGATAACGTCTGCCATTGACCAGAACAAGCGTTCTATTGGAGCCCAAACCCCGAAGGTCGACGGTAGCCGTACCATCTGCGGGGTTATTGGCCGTGCCGTTAAACCCTGCGGTCACTTGAGGCAACCTGTTCAGCATATCTTCGACGTTGTCAGATCCGATCGCCCTGAAGTCATCGCCAGACAGCACAACTACCGGACTAGTAGACTCCTGTTCCGTCCGTTTAATCCGAGATCCTGTGACCATAACTTCTTCAATGACCATAGCGCCATCATCTTCGGCGGCCGACACCATATTGGCGGGGCCTGCCGTAATCAGCATGGACGACGACAGCAGTGCCAGCACCCTCCGTTTATTTAGTGGTGAAAAACTCGTTCCCATTCCATAAATCCTTTTAGTTCATGGTTAATTATCTCGATGGAGTCGTATGACGACTCAACTATCTACACACAACGTGCCCTATACTTGAATGCTTCACGGAAAGATCTAAAATATGTATTTTTTCGAACCAGCCATCACTCTGTCACAGCTCATATTCCCTTAAGAAAGAATTATATTTTATATCCACCAGTCCCCCGAAATGCATGAACTGGCTCCTTAAATCATTCAAATTAGACTAGCTCACCACAGCCAGAAAATGTCGCTTAATAACGTGGGCAGGTTGGTGACTCTCACTATCAGGACGCATTTGATCAGGGTGTTTTTCTGCCCTTGGCGGGTTAATAGCAATAGTTATGTCATATGAGTATTGTCACATAATTCCATTCAATCATCGCGATTGACCCTAATTTTCATAGAGCCTTCCAGGTTATGAGGTTGCCGCCGACCTTGACGAATACTTTACCTAGTCGCCGTTCTGTATAGAGAACAGACCCCGGTAAATGGAACAGTGCATCAAACTACTATTCTGATTAAGGAGGATCATTGACATGAGGAGAACACACTAAAATTTTCCGGCCAGATAGAAGGCTACAAGCAAATAAAATATCCGTGAAAACCCTTACAAATCAAGAGGCTTACAAACAGGGTAACCCCATTATTTTGGCAACACAACAAGATCAAAAAGCCCGAACTGGCCAATGCAACGACCTTCAGGTTATAGTCCTGATAGGATATATATTAAACCATTGCAAATAAACGATATAAAATAATTATAATATTTTCCGTGCTAGAAACTGTGCTAGCTCTGAGTCGCCTCAAATACAAAATAAATTCAGACCATATCCAATTATGTCCCTGAATTGGTCAGTGTAAATCTTGCCTCTTTGACGTCCATTGAGTTTGTGCCGATATAGAGCTTGAAATCTCCGGCCTCAACCCCATATGACATGTCCTGTCGGTAAAAAGAGAGGTCTTTGGCACTTATTTTAAACGACACATTCTTATGTTCTCCGACGGCAAGATGGATCTTCTGGAACCCTTTTAATTCTTTTACTGGCCTTGTCACCGACCCGGTCACATCCTGTATATAAAGTTGAACAACTTCTTCGCCGTCATACCCTCCGCTGTTCGCCACATTGATGGTTGCGGTCAGAACATCCTTTGGCCCAAGAGAGGGGCGATCCAATATAACTTCCGAATAGGAGAACTGCGTATAACTCAGCCCGTAGCCAAAGGGATAAAGCGGGTCATTCAATGTGTTGAGGTAACGTGACCGGTATTTCTGCTCCGCGCCGTCAGAGGCATAAGGCCGCCCGGTATTTTTCATATTATAATAGAGTGGCACCTGCCCCACATGCCGCGGGAAAGTGACGGGGAGTTTTCCGGCCGGATTATAATCTCCGAACAAAATGTCCGCAATGGCATGCCCTCCCATCGTGCCCGCATACCATGTTTCCAGAATGGCGTTAACATTGTCATCCGCCCAATTCAGGGCCAACGGGCGACCATTCATCAGGACAAGAACCATTGGCTTTCCAATTTTATGGAGGGCTTCCATCAAGGCCTGCTGGGAACCCGGCATATCAAGAGACGTGCGACTGGCCGCCTCGCCGGTCATATCCCATTTTTCTCCCATCGCCATAATAATCACATCCGATTTTTCCGCGATGGCCATCGCCTCTGCAAAACCCGATTGGTCATGATCATTAAACGCGTAACTCGCCCCCTTTGCGTAATGAACGACAACATCACCTCCAACCTTGGCTCTGATACCTTCCAGCAAGCTTACCGGTTCATCCATGCGGTCTCCGGCCGCGGACCAGGACCCGATCATATCCTGCTTACTGTCGCCGAGCGGTCCAATCACCGCGATAGATATGCCTTGTTTCTTTAAGGGCAGAATCTGTCCTTCATTTTTCAGGAGAACCATTGATTTCCGCGCGACGTCACGGGCAGCTTCCAAAAACGCCGGTTTCTTTTTTGCCGCCTGTTGTCGCGCTTCATTTGAATAGCGATAAGGGTCTTCAAAAAGGCCTAAACGGTATTTCATTTCCAGGATTCGCCTGACGGCCCGGTCAATTTTCACAACAGACACCTTGCCTTCATCAACAAGACCTTTCAGGTGCGAGACAAAAACACTCCCCTGCATGTCCATATCGACGCCCGCATTAATGGCGAGCTCACCAGCGTGTTTTTCGTCGCGGGCAAACCCATGAGGGACCATCTCGTTAATGGAGGTATAATCCGTGACAACAAGACCCTGAAAATCCCACTGGCCCTTTAATATGTCATTCAAAAGCAACGCATTTCCTGTGGCGGGAATACCATTCAGATCATTAAAGGCAGTCATAACGCTCGCGACACCGGCATCCAGGGCCGCCTTAAACGGCGGAAGATAGGTACCCCAAAGCTCACGCTCTGACATATCTGTTGAATGATAATCCCGACCGGCCTGAGACTGGCCATAGGCCGCGAAATGCTTCGCCGTCGCCAGCATCGTATCCACGCGCGAAAGATCATTTCCCTGATACCCCCTCACGCGGGCGGTGGCGATTTTCATGCCCAAATAGACATCTTCCCCTGCCCCCTCAGAAATACGTCCCCAACGCGGATCACGGGTAATATCAACCATGGGGGCGAAGGTCCAGTGCAGGCCCTCGGCCGTGGCTTCAATGGCTGAAATACGGGCGCTTTTTTCGATGGCCGCCAAGTCCCAGGACGCCGCCTCACCTAAGGAAATCGGGAATATCGTTCTAAAACCATGAATAACGTCATACCCAAAAAGCAACGGAATACCCAGCCTGGTTTTCTCCACGGCCATCTTCTGTAACTCATGGGTATATTCCGCCGTATAGGCGTTAAAGATCGCGCCAACCTTGCCCTCTTTGATCAAGGCTTTAGAATTGTCCTGTAAACGAGGTCCCGTCACATCCCAGCCGCTTGACAGAAGATTGAGCTGCCCGATCTTTTCTTCCAGCGTCATGCGGGACATTAAGTCGGATATGAAGGCCTCCATTTCGGCTTTATTGTCATGCCATAAGTTGGAGGACGCCTTGGCCTGACGTGAGCTTTTCATTCCTGATGAAACTGCAAACGCCCCCGCCAGGAGGAGACATCCTCCCAGTAACACAATAGCAAAAAACTTGATTTTCATTTGTCGACCTTAAATCATCCCGTAAAGGGAAATAAATACGCACAAGAAGCGCTTTAATCGCCTCTTACTGATTTTTTTGATTGTTGATGGTGAACCCGAGTTTATCCAAACCCTTGCGCACATCCGGGTCTTTCATAAAAGAGTCCCACAACAAGCCGGAGCGATAGTTTTCCAGCATGATAATAATCGGCCCCTGATCAATGGCTAGGTAGGTTTTTTTGACCTGCTTGCGGGGATCATCGCTGACACTGAGATTGATGGCGTCATAAAATCCCATGGGGCCAAAAAGTTCTTTACCGTGCCGATAGTAGAGATTTTTGAGCAGCGCCAGAGATTGTGTCGGCGCATAGGGCATTGATGACAGCGCCCCGGTCGGGTTTATCGTGCCAAAATCCCGCTCTCCCGGTGCATGGGCCGTGTAACCGTCCGGGACCATGTCCCCTGCGGTAAGCCCCCAGAAATCCGGCCCATAGCCTTTCCAGTTTTTTGGATTATCCATGGAATAAGCGTGACTGATCAACGTTTGATGCTGGTTTTGCGTCCAATAATTCGCGTATCTGTCCGAGAGGCCGCGCGGATCAAGCCCCAGGAAGGAATAATGCGCGAAGAACAATGGGCCGCCCATTTCTTGCTGATTGCCGAGGGGCAGCTTCAGGCCATAGAATGTTTTTCCGTTCTTAAAATACCCATTATTTTGCCCTGCCCAGCCCTTATGGTAAGCAGCCTTTGAAATCGCATGGGTCGGGGAAGAGGCCGCGAGCACATATGCGATTAAGGCTTCATTATACCCGGTTATTTTATGGTTCATTTTCCAACCATGGGTCTTGGACCAATGCCAGTAGAGGATGTCTTGTCCCTGCGTATACCACTGCCAGTCCATCTTTTCCCACAGACCTGTTATGTCTGTGCGCAACCGTGTTTCATCAGTTGAAGACTGATTGAAATACTGCCGCGCCGCCAACAATCCTTGCGCCATAAAAGCGGACTCGACGATATCTCCGCCGTTGTCATATTTACTGAAATGAAAGACCTCCTCGGTTCCGGCCCTGTACCAATGCGCCCACATGCCGTGAAAAGTTTCCAGCCTTTTCAGTGAAGTTGTAATTTTTAACAAACGCATTACAGCCGCCTCCCGACTGATCCATCCCCGTTCTGCGGCAGTAATAATTGACAGGATAGCAAAACCGGTGCCCCCGGTCGTAATAACGGCTTCCCCCGTATTTGGCTGGCGCTCAAATGCCCAGCCTGATTTTTCATCCGCCCCCTGCCAGAAATACCGGAAGGTATATTTTTGCACCATCTCCACCAATTCATCGTCCGTGAAGGTGCGGGTTTTGAGCGAGACTTCACCGAGAAGATTTTCCTGGCTTTTGGTTTGGCTGTAAAGACGGTAAGAGAGCTTCAGGTCATTGCCAAACTCACCGACAAAATCCAGGAGGCCGGTTTTGTTTGTCCGGCACCGGGTGACCCAATCCCCTTCATTGACCGATACTTTAATGACATAGCTGGCCTGAGGGTCACTTTTCTCCGCCCAAAACAACTCAACATGTTGATCGTAGGCCTGTCCGGAAAAGTCAGGCGCCTCGGTGGCATGTGCGACGCCGATCATGCTGATATAAACGATCAAAAAATAATTTCGAAAATTGAATATATTTAACAAATTATGCCTCAATGATAAACTTTGCGCGGTAAACAGAAGGGCAGAAAGACCAATTCCGTTCTATTTGATGGAAGCCCCTTCGGATAATCGAAGGGGCTTCCAATATCTTCCATATCTGGTGCGGGTTCCTTAGAACTTGTAAGACGCACCGACCTGTATGCGGCGTGTGGAACCGCCATGAATGCTTTGGGCTTCGCCGAAGTTATCCACCCAAGGCGCATCCCAATTGCTATAGGAATCGTAGTTCTTGGAATTAAAGACATTGAATGCTTCCGCAACCAGAGTCAATGTATGAGATCCAAGCGCGATATCCTTGGTCAACCGCAGATCAATTGGCATATAGCTGTCTTTTTTTCCTTCTCCCGGTCTAATGAAATCATAAGGGTTGGATGGCTCATGAATTTTGAAGACATTATACCTTTCCCCCGAACTGTAGCTGAAGAATCCGGAGACTTTCATATCAAAGGGGAGACCATAAATAACAGACGCCACAATCCTGTGCCGTGCGTTTGAAGGTATAATCCCCCAGGGCGTTTCCGACGCAGAAGGGTAGTCAATATTGAATGTTTCCAGCCCTTTGTTCTCCGCCTTGCTCAGGGTATAGGCGAAAGACATCCCCCAACCAGATTCTTCGCTATAGGGTTTATCAATCGTCAGGAATGCCGCCATATAGCGCGACTTACGGTCATTGTCCGCGACAAGAATATTACCGGCCTGTGAACCCGGATCAACGCCCTCCAGCAGGAACTGCCACCAATCCAATGTCGGCCGGTGTTGCAGCATATTGATAAAGTGGTAGGATACATCGTTGTCGCTTTTGATATAGCTGAGCGTAAGAGAGGTGTTGAATTCGCCAACCTTCTGACGCACACCAATACTGAACTGATCGCTGCTGACAGGCTTCAGGTCGTTTGGCATAAGAAGCAGTTCCGGGCGCGCCGTGCCTGTGTCCACAAGAGCCGCCAATTGCGCCGGGTCGTTATATTTATCGTCCCACAGCACCGTTCCCGGTGCGCCGTCATCCGAAAATCTCACATTATACCTTGGATTTAAGAAGCGGATTGTTTCATCGGCAGTAAAATTAAACAAAGCCCGGTCCGTGTAGCGGCCCGCACCGGCAAAAAGGATCGTCTGCTGGTCGCCGTTCACATCATAAGAAAAACCAATTCTCGGCTGTATCGCCCCGGCATAGACTTTGCGCTGGGAACCGTCCGTGATATAACGATCCGCATCAAAGAAGGCGAGGTCATTTGCTGTGATTCCGTTATCCAGTGCTGCCCCAAGAGAACCCATCCATGAGTTCGCGTCATGCTTATTCTGCAGGAATGTCTCCAGGGCAGCCTGATCATGGGTTAAAGCTTCAATCGCCCGCAGGGTTGTGGCAAGGTGATCCGGTGTCACGAAATCCTTGTTTACCGGATTGGTTTCATAGTCATAGCGCACGCCAAGATTAATGGTAAGCTTATCATTCACTTCCCAATCGTCCTGTATGAAGATTGCCATTTGCTGGTTCGTGGAATCAAGCTGTGCTTTCAAAGGCGCAAATACGACTTCATCCGGTCTTGTGCGGAAATTTCCTGACCCATCTTTGCGGAAAATAAACTCAGGAGTCCTGCGATCAAGTTTGCTTTGAACGTATTTGTAGTTGGCAAATTTTACGCCAACCTTAATCAAATGCTCCCCTTTCCATTCCAAAACCGGGAAAGTGTAATTGTCCCGCACGGTGAAGGATTCCTGACTAGCCTCTTCTTCATAAGAATTGCCACCAAGAATAATCACATTTTCATAAACTTCTTTATTGGTCGCATTTTGCGGATGTTGCGCCCAATTTGAGTCGAGATAATTTGCGGTGAACTCGTTGTAAGAACCATCATCGAAATCATAGGTATGCTTAAAGACAATGGCGATAGAGTCATTAACAACATCGCGGGCTTGTTCATACGAACTGATGCCGCCAACTTGTTCGGTGTCCGCTTCATTTCTTAAATTGACACTCAACTCCATACGCTGATTATAACTCGGTTGATAATCAAGCTTTCCGAAGAAGAGATCTTCCTTAAACGGCGTCGAGAAAACACCGGCCTTATCCCCCCAACGCGCGATATCATCCGCATTGGCGCTTCCCCCCAACACAACTTCCGATGTCCGTGTTTGGCGATTTCCTTCATAGGCCAGGAAAAAATGTAGTTTGTCCTTTATGATCGGGCCACCGAGTGCGGCGCCAAACTGCTTGCGACTATAATCGGCTTTTTCATCCTCACGCTCTTTGGCGAATTCATCAAGTTCGACCATATTTTTGTCCTGATACAGAACAAACGCTTCGCCTGAAAATTCATTGCCACCGGAACGGGTCACCGCGGTGATGACCGCGCTGCCGGCCTGCTCATACTCCGCTTTGAAATTTTGCGTGATAACACGAAAACCTTCGATCGCCAGTTGAGAAAAGGGGCTGCCGCGGCTCGAATCCTGCCCGACGCCACCGCCTTCATTGATGTTATTTTTCATATTGACGCCATCAATATAATAGTTCGTTTGACTGGCCCCCAATGCCCCAGAGGAAAATTGTTGTTTTCTAGGGTTATTTGACAGGGAAACACCCGGCGCCATTTTGGCAAAATTCAGAAAATTTCGGCTATCTTGCGGTAGATTTCGTATCTGTTCCCGACTGACATTCATGCCAATCTCAGATGTTTTTATGGCAGATCCCGCAATGCCATCAGCCGTTACAACGACTTCCTCCAGCTCATCAGATGCCATCAAACTAACATCCAAGTCTATTTCCTGAGCCACCTGAACATTAATGCGCCGCGTGCGCCGCACTTCCCCATTCAGTGAAAAAGTGATGTCATAGGTTCCGGGCACCAAACCTGTCAGAACGTAAGTCCCACTGGCATTCACTGTTCCCCGCGAAGAGAACCCTGACTTTGTATTGACAGCCAACACTTCTGCGCCTGGTATTGATCCCGTATCCTCAACAGATATCGAACCCCGAATGGTTGCTGTGGTCACTTGTGCATAAACTGAAGTGCTCATCATCAATCCAACGGCAAGACCGACACCCAAAACACGCACTTTACGCGAATATTCATTCTGCTTTTTCATTATTCTACCAATACTCAAAGACATCATTTTCCTCCACTATATATTAGCCGATAAAGGCAAGGGCTATTTCCCAACGCGAACGCCCATCAGATTTTATATTATTATTCTATATGTAAGCGCTTACATATAGGTGTAAATGAAAGCGCTTACATAAGCAAGTCTTTTTTAGCTCGTTGTCATCAATCCCATATGATGTCTGTGATAATTGAGTTGGCACGCCGACCCAGATGGTGGAATCTCATACATTTGATCTGAAAATACCTAGCCTGTAATTATGCGTCGACTAGAGTCACGAATAATAAGTGACGAAAGAAAAACAAATTCTCTCCCATGATCACCACCCTGTTTCTGATGTAGTTTCTCAAGTAACATCTCTATCGACTTGCTGCCGAGTTCTGCGATAGGCACCTTGACCGTTGTCAATGATGGCTTCATATATCGTGCGAGAGGAATATCATCAAACCCCGCTAGAGCAATATCATTGGGAATTAAAATACCATGCTCCTGAAACGCACAAAGACATCCTATTGCCATCGCATCATTTGAGGCAAAAACGGCGTCAGGCTTTTTCTTGCGGGAAAGAATTTCCATGCCGGCCTGATATCCGGACTCCTCAGAAAAGTCCCCTTCGATTATATCCGGTTGCCCCTCAAGGCCACTGATGGTGATGGCTTCACAATACCCCAATCGCCTTTGTTCCGCATCCAGGTTATGTGACGGGCCGCTGATCAAGGTAATTTTTTTATGGCCCTCTTCTAGCAAGTGCCTTGTCATCCGAATAGCGCCGTCATAATTATCAATCGTCACCGTGGGGTATTCAGTTATTTCGCGGTTGCCATTCATAATAACAATCGGCAAATCATTGGGAAGATACTTTCGAAAGGTGTCAACTTTCAGCAAAGGCGACATCACAACGATCCCATCAACCTTGCCCCGCATAGCAGAAAGAGCCACCGCCATTTCCTCAGAATTATCATGAGAGCATGAGATCAACAGATGTTGCCCCAATTTACGGGCCGCCATATCAGCCCCACGCATTAGTTCTGAAAAGAATTCCCCGTGCATATCGGGTAGGACGATACCAATCGTATCCGTCCGTTTATTCATCAGGCTTCGCGCGCCCATATGAGGACTATAATTCAAGTCTTCAGCAGCCTGCCTCACCCTAAGCCTTGTTGCCTCGGAAACGTTGCTTCGATTATTAAATACGCGCGAGACAGTAGCAATCGAAACCTTTGCAGCGTTTGCGACATCATATACTGTTGTCACCTTGGGATATCCTTCCGACAAATTGCCAAATCCTGTTTTTTTCATCATTTACACCACCTGCCCGCCCCGTCAAGATGGCTTTATGAGATATAGCGCCCTCAATGGTGTATCAAAGAATACACTACACATTCAATTTGGAAATGAAATTATCATAATTGCTGTATTATGAATTTCATTCTGTTGCATAATTTTTCCCCAAACCGGTTCCCAAACTTATATCATCATAAAAAATTAAAAGCACTCGGTAATTGTAAGCGCTTTCATTTTATGGTAAGCGCTTACATAGTGACTAGATTTATTACCGTAACTCAAAATAAAACCAACCCACTTGCTATGGTGATATTCGGTCAATCAAATACGGGGAATATCGATGCCCCACAAAAAAATATAAACAGCAGGATTTCTGAAACGTGCCGAAAACAAAAACAATGAAACTCTTGAATTCTCAGGGACTTACCATAGAAATTCTGACAAACGGTCTCGTCAAGAGCATTGATGCGGACTCAATAAGAATAAGCCTTAAAGCCGCCAACCCTTTCGGAAAATTAGGCACAAACCTCTATCTTAGAAGACGCGGCGCTCCGATTCAGTATAAGCCTTTATTGGGGCCTGAAAGCAATAGCCTCTTTTATGTGAGAGACAACTTACTTTATGCTGTCGGAAGCTGGGATGGCATTGCGTACCTTTGCCACCTCCAGCTCTCAGAAGAAAGCCTGAGCTGGCAATGGAGTGTCGAGCTTCATAATACGACAGAAATACCCGTTGAAATAGACATGATTTACCTTCAGGACGTCGGCCTTGAGGTGGCTATAGGCGGGCGCACAAATGAATATTATATCAGCCAGTATATTGAACGACGCATACTAAACGACGAGACATATGGTTCTGTTATTTGTTGCCGACAAAATTTTAATGGCCCAAACGGTAATCCCTGGCTCATGATCGCCGCCAAGGGGTCCGCTGCCTCGGCAAGTGTTGACGGCATGCAATTCTATGGCAGCACCTTCAAAGAAACCGAGGTCCCACAGGGACTGCTGGCCGACAGCCTGACAGGGGAATATTCTGGAGAACTCTCGATCCTGGCGCTACAGGAAACGCCTTTCACCCTGCTCGCCAACCAAAGCCACATCAGTGAGTTCGTGGCCACCTATATGCCGGATCACCCTCACCCAACATCACCGGAGGATCTCAAACGTCTACCAGCCCTCATGCGTGAGTTTAACCGCGAGGATTTTACACCGATTTCACACTATCTCTGTGCCTCCGAAAGCAACCTGTTTTCGACTTCCCCCCTTTTCCGGATTGACGATCTGTCTTGCCAGGAGCTGGATCTGTTTTTCGGAGAAGAGAAACGCCATGCAGAACAGAAAGATGAACAACTTTTGTCCTTCTTCTCGCAAGAAAATAACCATGTGGTATTGCGGGCCAAGGAAGCCATTGTCGAGCGGCCACATGCCCATATCATGCAAACACATGCCGGATACGTCCCCGACGAAAATATTATGACGACAACCTCATATATGTATGGGGTCTTCAACTCACATATCACACAGGGCAACACCAACTTTAATCGCCTTCTGTCGGTCAATTCCAGTCAGTTTAATTTGGAAACACAGACCGGGCAACGCATATTCGTCGAAATTGAGGGCCAGATGTACCGGCTCGGCGTTCCTTCAGCTTATGAAATGGGGCTCAACAACTGTCGCTGGATCTATAAACGCAATGACCATTGCTTTCAAGTGCGCACCTGGACCTCGAAAACCTGCCCTCAAGTCAATATGGATTTCAAAGTCCTGAAGGGTAACAGGGTAAACCTCTTGGTTACCAATCATTTTGACGAAGAAATATCCTGGCAGTTTTCTTCCGGCGAGACTGAGGCAGAGATCATTGCAACGCCCAATCCGGATAGCCTGACCGCTACCAAATTCCCTGATGCGCAATTTAGGATGTTCCTCCATGGCAATTCGGAGAGCTGCCGCATAAGCGACGATGGCATCCTCTACCAGAATCAGGAAAGCAGAGGTGGATCATTCATGGTGATTTCCGTGAAAAAGACATCCGAATTCTGCATGAGTTTTGTCGGCGAAGTTCTGTCAAGAACCGACCCCGTGATGATCAGGGATGCCGATAAGCAATGGGATGAAGACTGCAAAAAAGCACAAGAATTTTGGCACAATCTTTGTTCTGGTTTATCCCTTCAAGGGAATCATCAGGATTTAAATGCCATCCGTGAGATTCTCCCCTGGTATGGCGCGAATGCTTTCACTCACCTTTTAACGCCTCATGGTCTTGAACAGTTTGACGGGGCCGCCTGGGGAACCCGAGACACATCGCAAGGCCCCTGTGAATTGCTTTTGGCCCTGCGAAAATTTGACGCCGTAAAGAAAATACTGCGCATTCTTTTTTCCAATCAAAATACAGATGGCGGATGGCCCCAATGGTGGATGTTTGACAGTTATACAACACACCGCGCGGGCTCCTCTCACGGAGACATCCCCCACTGGTGCCTCATTGCATTAAGCAGCTATATAGAAGCAAGCGGAGATGCCGCATTCCTTGACGAAATAATGCCTTACTACCCTGATGAGGGGAACGAAGTGGCCGAAAGATCACCGCTGAGTGAACATGTGGACAGGCTCATTAACACGATCGCCGCTTCTTTTATCCCCGGCACCGCGCTCGTCCCCTTTGGCGGTGGTGACTGGAATGATTCCATGCAACCCGTGAATCAGGATCTGGCCCAACGCCTCATCTCATCCTGGACGGTTGAACTCAACTACCAAGCCTTTATGGCCTGCCAGGAAATATATATAAATATCGGCAATAAGGACGGCGCTGAAAGGCTGTACGATATTTGCACTGCTATAAAAGCGGACTTCAATAAATATCTGGTGAAAGAGGGCACCGTCACGGGGCACGGCCTGATACAAGATGATGGCGGTATCGAATTGCTGCTCCACCCCGATGATGCAAAAACAAATATTCAATATCGATTATTACCCATGATGCGTGGTGTGATAAGTGGCATCTTCACGCCGGAGCAGGCTCAGCATCATCTGGTCCTGATTGAGACACACCTGAAGGGCCCTGACGGCGCCCGTCTTATGAACCGACCACCTCGCTACAATGGGGGCGTTCAAACCTTCTTCCAGCGCGCGGAAAGCAGCCCTTTCTTTGGCCGTGAAATCGGCATCATGTACACCCATGCCCATCTACGCTATGCCGAAACACTTGCAAAAACGGGCCATGCCGCGGCTTTCATGAAAGCACTTCGCCAAGCAAACCCCGTCGCCTATCGGGATGTCGTGCCCTGCGGAAATATACGGCAGTCCAACTGTTATTACAGCAGCTCTGACGCTACTTTTAAAAACAGATACGAGGCCGATGAGAAATATGAAGACCTTATCGCCGGCAAAGTTACCCTGAAAGGCGGATGGAGAATTTATTCCAGTGGCCCCGGGATCTTTATCGGTTTGATTATTTCGCATTTCCTCGGCTTGCGCGATTCATTTGGCAACACCATAATTGACCCCCTCATCTCTTCCGACCTGAACGACATGTGCGCCTCAATCACCTTTCTAGGTCGCCATATTACCTTCAAATACACGGTATCGGAAGAATGTTGCGGTCCAAAATCGATTACCATCAATAATGTTTCTGTCCCGTTCGAACGGGAAAATAACCAATATCGTTTGGGCGGCGCCGTCATTCCGACGGATAAATTTCTCGCCCTGCTCAATGAAGAAAAAAATAGTATAGAGGTTCACCTTTGATGTCATCACCACTTACATTTCCTGAGAAATTCCTGTGGGGCTCTGCTACGGCGGCCTATCAGATAGAAGGCTCCCCTTCTGCCGACGGTGCGGGCCCGAGCATTTGGCAGCGTTTTTCACACACCCCAAATAATATCCTCAATGGAGATACAGGAGATATCGCCTGCGACCACTATAATCGCACTGATGCAGATGTCGCTCTAATGAAACAGCTCAGTATGCAGGCATATCGCTTCAGCATCGCATGGGGGCGGATATTGCCGGAGGGTTTCGGCGCCGTCAACAAGCCAGGCCTGGATCATTATGATCGACTGGTCGACAGATTACTCGAATCCAACATTACCCCCATGGCGACATTATATCACTGGGACCTTCCTCAAAGTCTCGGGGACCGTGGCGGCTGGTTAAATCCCGACAACGCAAAATGGTTTGGGGATTATGCGGAACTGGTCTTTAACCGGTTGGATGATCGCGTCAAACTTTGGGCCACGCTGAATGAGCCCTGGGTAGTGATGGATAATGGCTATATGCACGGCCTCCATGCGCCCGGACATCGCAGCCATCACGAAGCGGCGATCGTCAGCCATAATCTTTTGCGCGCGAGCGCAGAAGCTGTCAGACGCTACCGAACTGTTGGGAAAAATAAAATCGGCTTGGTTGTGAACCTTGAACCGAAATATCCGGCCTCTCAAGACCCACAAGACGTCGCCGCCGCGCAAAGAGCCGACGCCTATATGAACAGACAATATCTTGACCCTGTTCTATTGGGAAAATATCCACCAGAAATGCAGGATATCTTCGGGGATGCCTGGCCTGCCTACACACCACAAGAACTGAATGACCTGAGAGAACCTCTTGATTTTATCGGCGTCAATTATTACTCTCGCGGCGTTACCCGCCATGCCGAGGGTGAGTGGCCCTTACATGCGAAAACCGTCCGCCAACCCCAGTCGACCTATACGGAAACGGGTTGGGAAGTCTGCCCGCAGGCCTTCACCGATGTCCTGAATTGGGTGAAAGACCGTTATAATAATCCTCCGGTTTATATTACAGAGAATGGGTCGGCATTTTATGACCCTCCGGTCGCAGAAAATGACCGGATTGAGGACCCCCTGCGGCAAGGTTATCTGAAGACCCATTTGCGGGCCATACATCAGGCGATCCAGGAAGGCTGTGATATTCGTGGCTATTTTGCCTGGTCATTAATGGATAATCTGGAATGGGCCTATGGTTTCTCGAAGCGTTTCGGACTGGTGCATGTCAACTATGAAAATCAGAAACGCACGCCAAAAGAAAGCGCGAAACTATATAAAAGAATTATAGAAAGCAATGGTCGTTGCCTATTTTAACAGGCGTTTGAAACAAACATTAAATTGATTAAAACCGGGACACAGGGAACATCATGGGCATATTTGGACAGCATACATCGCACGCAACAAATCCCGAAGACCGCGTGCCCCTGTTACAATTGGCCGCCTATGGGTGCGGCGGCATCATTCCCATTGCGTTATTTAATATCGCGGGACAGCTTATGGGGCTCATCGGCAATATCAGCCTGGGCCTGAGCGCTTTCTGGCTGGGGGCTATCATGATACTTCCCCGCCTGTGGGACGCGATATCTGACCCCCTCGTCGGCCATCTTTCCGATAATACCCGCAGCCGCTGGGGCCGACGCCGTCCCTATTTACTCATTGGCGGCATCGCGGTTGCCGTCAGTTTTGTCCTTATGTGGTGGATTCCAGATGGGCCAGCCATACAGGCCTGGTTCTCAAGCGACGCCGCATTCCAGTGGTTCCAGCTTTGTTATATTTTATTCTGGCTTTTGATATTTTTCACCGCCTGCACGATTTTCGAGATCCCCCATGGGGCGCTTGGCATGGAAATGTCCCCCGACTACCACGAACGCACCCGTCTTTTCAGCGCCAAAAGTTTTTGCGGCAATCTTTTCGCCATGAGTACTCCCTGGCTGTTTGCCCTCGCCAATCTGGAAATCTTCAGAGGCGTCGATGGCAACGCCGCAGATGGTATGCGTTACGTCTCCCTAATAATTGCGTCATTGTTGATTCCCCTCTCCATCTGGTGGTTCACTATTGTGAAAGAACCGGGCTTTACAGTCGCCAAAACACAAGAAAAAATGCCCTTCTGGCGTAACATGAAGCATGTGGCGGGCAACAAAACCTTTCTCAGTCTGGTTGTGATCATATTCACCCTTGCCATGGGCTTTAACTTTGTCAGCCTGCTGGGTTATTATATTTCCATCTTTTATCTCTTTGATGGCGATGTCGCTGCGGCAAGCACCCTCCTCGGGATTAACGGCACCATTTGGGCCATCACGGGTCTGGCTGCCGTATTTCCCCTCAATTGGCTGAGCGTAACCTTCGGTAAAAAAAGAACCCTTATTATCGCCATTTCATTGATGTGTCTGGCGCAACTCTCCAAGATATACTGCTATAATCCTGAATACCCCTATTTGGTCATTATTCCGACCATTTTACTGTCAGCAGGCATGCTCTTTTTCTTCACCTTGGGGGCTTCTATGGTGGGAGACATTTGTGATGAAGATGATTTAAAAACCAATCACCGCTCGGAAGGCAGTTACTATTCCGTCTATTGGTGGTTCATTAAAGTAGGCACCGCTTTTGCGAGCCTCATCACCGGCATGCTTATAATGTTTACACAATTTGATGAAACTCAGGTTGTCAAGGTTGACGATTTTCAAGCAAGCATCATACAAATTCATAGGAAAACAGAAGACTGGATAGCTCTTGAAAACAGCTTATCCACCCGGGAAGAACAGCTCAAGAATATCAAGTTGACTTATAATGACGCCCGGCAGGACGCCCAGGAATTCTTAACCTATCTTGATCGTGAGACCCTGAAAGCCCCCCTCCCTCTTGCACAAGGCGCCATAGCAGCACAAAGCAAAAAACAGATTCTGCTTCGCCAAATGTCTGATCGCATCAAGCAGAATATCTTCATGTTGGAGAAGCTTCAGCCACAAATGAAAACCCTCAATGCGCAATCTTCAGGCACCATGGTACAAGCTGTTCTCACAAAAGCCCTGCCTTTAACGCTGAAGACGTCTTTTGAAAAAGCGGACCTCACCTCGTTTGACCTCTTGTCATATCTCGAAATGAAGTCCAGAAAAACAATAAACAGCACAAAGCACTATGAACAGCTCATCGTGAAAACCACGAAAGTCGAAAACGCACTATCTGATTTAAAGACACAACTAACGCATTTAGGAGAAATCCCGGCGTCTTTCACCACAGATATTGAAACAACAAAAAAGGCAACCTTACAGCTCAAGTTGCAAGCGCCTTATACGCTCTTCTGGATGCGGGCGGTTGAAATCGGCCTGCCTCTTCTGTTGAGCATAATTTCTATTTTCTTTGCGGTTCGATATCCTCTGACTGAAGACCGGTGCTATGAAATTAAGATTGCCCTCAAAACCAGAAATAAAAACGCCAAATTTGCTACATGTTAAGGTTTTTAGCAATCACTAGGCGAAGGCAGATCTTAGGGCGGGTCCTGAAAAAAGTTCAATGTGATAAACTACAAATTTTGATCTAGAAGTGTCATTTAAATGTGTTGAGCATGCAAGGGTTTTCCGGCCGGATACCGGGCTACAAATCGAATAGGGCAGCAGCAAAAAAAACAATGCAAATCAAGATGTTGTCAAACATGACAAACCCAATTATTTTGGCAAAATGGCAAGATTAATAAACCTGTACAGCCAGATTCAACGACCTTCAGGTTTCTAGCTGTTTTTGTGCTAGAACCGTGCTAGCTCCGAACCGCCTCAAATACAAAATAAATTTATAAAAAAGGGTACGCTCACAAAATTTTGATCGACCTGAGAATTGGCGGCAAACAAAAATCCAGCCCTAACCCGAGAAAAATGACTCCCTCATCCAAGATATGAGCGGCAACAAAAATGGAGGCTCAAAGATGTCTAGAAACTTGAGGGCACCTTTTAACACAAAACGACACCTCGTAAACAGGCAGACATTTAAGAAATTTCGTTCAGAATCTATGACTGAATGGCACTCTCTCGCAACATAAATAATTTGTGATTATGTTTCTTTACCCAACTTCACTTTCCTTTGACAGAACCGTCAGGGCAGATATACGCAAGGTCGTAGGACTGCATGAGTTTCTGAAACGCCAACAGCCTTTTTTGAGAGCAGTAGTTTTTGGCAAGTGTGATGATGATAGGAAGAATTTCTTTGGTAGAGCCCCCTACGAGATCTCTGTACAGCGCCAGATAAGCCTCAACGGCCTGAGCTTCTTTCTCTGCCTGGCCCGTCATCCCGTAAAGGGAGAAAAGCTGCACCATATAGTCCATTTTGCTAAAATTGTCACTTTCACTCTCGCCAAGGAGGGAGATGTTTTCCTGAACGACTTCAATGGCGGGCGGAAAATCCTTATTGGCGATGAGGAGCTTGTAATAGAGAAGTCGGCTCACTTCCGAGATGTGATGCTGCGGACCAAGCCGGGATTTTGAAAGCATATAGGCCATCGTTACCCGTTTCTCCACGTCTTGCAAGCGGTCAGCCTTGTCATAGTAACGGTTGAGGGTTTTGAGACGGCTGAGATAACGAATATCCGTCTCCGGATATACAGCAGCCGCCTTTTCGAGCATTTGCTCGCCATATTTGATGGCTTTGGCCCAATTTTTCCGAGCCGCCGCATGGTCGGCCTGAACAGCGAGGCGTCCAATTCTTTCTTCTTTAGCCCAGCCGGGCTGGTCCGCTATTGCACACTGCGAAGCAATGGGTAGCGTGACGGTCAAGAATACCAATAGAAGCTTCGGCCACCGGTTTTGCACAATCTTTCACCCTGGTCACATTCCTTTTCTGGTTATAACATTCTGAAGGTATAGATCAAATGAAAGATTCCCAGTGTCTCTGAAGTCATGTATTCCTCAGGCCATGGGGAATTGTGATGAATGATAACAGGCCACCACAGGATCTTCCGCGCATACGGGCCACATCTTTGAACTGAGACTGTTTTAATAGGATGAAGGTGTTCAGTCGGACGGTGAAATCAACACTGGAGCCAGTTGGGTCATTATCAGGCTTCTTGTTCTTTCGTCACTCCGGGATCAAAGGTTGAAAGATTGATGATTACTATATTTTCGCTAGCGGAACGCCGCACAATAGCCCCGGAAATCTCTAGTGTCCTGATAAAGGCGTTTGGATTGTCGACGTTAAAGACGCCCGAGAATTCGGGTTCTTGAGGACCAGCAGGGGTTGACACATTAACTTCTGCCAAATTCTATGTTATGTGATTTCTATGAAAACAATATCTTATGATCGACATCGCTTCCACCCTGACATTATAAAACAAGCTATTTGGCTTTATTTCCGATTTACCATGAGCTACAGGGACGTTGAAGAATTATTAGCGGAGCGCGGTATTGATGTCAGCTATGAGACGGTGCGTCGATGGGCTATTAAGTTTGGAATTGATTATGCCCAGCGCATCAAGAAACGCAGACCTCACCCCCATACAGAATGGTTTCTGGATGAAGTATTCGTCAAGGTCGGCGGCGAACCCATGTACCTCTGGCGCGCCGTTGATGGCGAAGGTGAAGTTTTGGATGTCTTGGTGCAAAAGCGTAGAAATAAAAGGGCTGCTCTAAAACTTCTCAGAAAATTACTTAAAAACCAGGGCATTACGCCTACAAAAGTCGTTACAGATAAATTGAGATCCTACGGTGCAGCACTAAGAGATTTAGAAATAGAGCACCTGCATGACACCACAAACAGGCTGAACAATAGGGCTGAAAGTTCTCATGTTCCTATCCGACGACGAGAACGAAAAATGCAACGGTTCAAATCCCATAAATCAACTCAAATTTTTCTTTCAATCTACGGCCCAATTTAGCGCGAAGCCTGCCCTTGGGGTATAGTCGCTTTAACACCCAACGACATCTCATTTCAAGACAATCACTACGAACATTACGATCAATCGCAATGACCGAATGGAACCTCGTGACCAAAGCAGCTTGACCTCAACTTCAATTGAAACTCCTTCGTGCTGAAAAAGTTAAAGTGACAAAGCCTACAGACACTATCAGTGGTCATCAAAAGCATCCTTTATAATATTTTCCAGGTCCTCAACTTCCGTATCGGTGAGAGCTTCATACTCACGCTCTCGTCGCTTCTTAGATAAATGGCCGCCACTTTGCCGAACAAAAAGTATCAGCTTTTCCGCCATCCGGTCTGGCATTTCGACACGGTTCATTATGGCTGTTAAGGCAATATCATGGCTTTTTAAATAAGCCGTCTCCTGGGGTAGATCCTGTTCTATTGTCCTTTGAATACACCCAAATAGAAATTCCGCATGAGGTGTTGCATCAAAGAATCTATAAAAGTCAGCTGTATCACTTATGACTTCGACATTGTTGGAGGCTGTAGGGCGCCAATCAATCACTGGCAGCAGGCGTTTTGAATAACTCTCAAGCACGATACGATATTGCTCAATCTCATCCAGAATGGCCGCAGATATGGGGAATATTACACCGGGAGGACTAAATCCTTTTTGAGCCAGAGTATGATGAATCAAATACCGGTGTATCCGGCCATTACCATCTTCAAATGGATGGATATAAACAAACCCAAAAGCAAGAACAGAGGCAGCAATCACCGGATCAAGGTCTGCTGCAAGCCGATCAAAAGCAACAAGACCGTCAATAAGCGACGGCAAATCATCCTGTCGGGCACTAATATGATCAGGCAGAGGAGCCTGGGTATCCCGATCATGTGTTCCAACAAAACCACCCTCGGCTCTAAGGCCCATACGGATGAAACGCTGATCCCCAATGACTATATTCTGCAACCGATTTAACTCGTCAAGATCAAGAGCGCGAAGACCAGCTTCCCCAATCGCCCTGCCCCAACGTTGAATACGATCCTGCGGCGCATTCTCACCTTCAATCACATAGCTGGATTTGGAATCTTTCAACAAGAGGAATGCAGCCGCCCGCGCCATGATATCCTTTGGTACAGCAGCGACCGCTTTCTCAGCCTGGTTTTTCAAGTCCATGTCCACAAAGTCGGTAATCAACTTTGTTTTAAAAACCATGGGACAAAAATCAGGCGTTCCAGGCAGATTATCCTTCACCCGATATCGGGATACAGTTTTACCGCCTGTCGCCCACTGTTGTTTGGGGTCAACAACAGGCACATAACTGCCATTCTGGGCATCGGGCAGGGAAAGTCTGCGCCTAGTCAACCATTCATACAAGAACCAGATGCGCCGGGCATAACCACCTGTAGGGCTGGCTTGAACAATCTCTTCAATCGGTTCATCGCCAACAGTCAGAAGCAGACGCTTTAGAACGGCCAAATCCAGACCTTCATATTTGAGGGCAAAGATGAGGTGCCCCTCAAGAGACGCTTCAGGCTCGTGACGAGGGGTAAGAAGCAACCAGTTATCTGCTTCCTTGATCCTGTGGTGCAACCCAATGGCGGTGAGCCTTACAGGAATGGGAACAGCAAGCTCATAAGCATCAATCAGAGCAGCGTAACCAACTGGCCTGGCCTGTTCAGGTAGCCTACGTTCTTGAAAAACGGTAACTGGCCCTGAAAATGGGTTCTTTTGATGCGCTTCCATGAAAAATATTCCTAAAGCATGAAAATCTAAAACTACATCGCCTTATCATGAAAAACAATTACTTTCCATGAATTTTGATAATTTATTTATATTTTCGTGAATTTTAGTAATTATAGTTAAACCTTGATAATCACTTTCAACCCGCCATATTTCTCCGAATGAGAGTAATAAATTTCAGCGTTATTTTGGTCGATAATTTCACGCACAATCGACAGGCCAAGACCATGCCCCTCCCCGGCTTCATCAAGCCGGGTGCCCCGGGTTTCGACCTGCGCCATCATATCCGATGTAATTCCGGGGCCATCATCTTGAATGATAATCTCCATTTCAGGATCTGATGTGATGGTAATGTAAATATGCCCTTTGGCCCATTTACAGGCGTTATCCAATAAATTGCCAAAAAGTTCCATCAGATCATGACGATCCCCGACATAGGCCGCCCCCGGCGCAATATCAACATGAAAAACAATATGTTTATCCTGATATATGGTTTCCAATGTCGTAATCAGGGGCGAGATAAAATCGGATATATCAATTTTCTGACCATGAGCAGATAACCCGATAATCCGGGCCCGGCGCAGTTCACTATTCAATTGATGTTTAATCTGACCAACCGCTTCCCTGATATCGCCACAAATTTGCCCGGCATTATTTTTATCGCAGCCAGATACGGACTGTTCAATCAAGGCCAAAGGAGTCTTCAATGCATGTGCCAGATTACCCAATGCCGTCGTGGATCGCTTTACACGGTTATCGACCATCACCAAAAGCTTGTTAATTTCCTGAACCAAAGGCAAGACCTCTGTCGGGACCTCTTCATTTAGGAAATTCTGTTCCCCCTTACCAAGACGGGATAATTCAGCCGTAGACTTGGTCAGAGGCACCAGCCCCCGATCCACAAGGAACCGCTGTAGTAACATCAACAGGACAATAACAGCGCCATTAATCAGGATCAGCGTTAAGGTCAGGGAATGCAGCGAATTTGTGATTGGCGTATAATTTTCAGCTACTGATATCCAGACTTGATGTCCTGCCTTGAAATAACCGCCTTCCAGAACCAATAAATCCTGACCAGACGGACCGGGCCTTCGTGTTGTTTTTGTTTGACCCACGGGTATACGCTCCACAGGCATGGTTTCTTCCCATAAGGATCGCGATTGAAAGGCCCCATGTTGCAATTCTATTCTAAAATAATGCCCCGAAAAGGGCTGCAGGAATATTGGGTTTAAATTGTGCTCATCCAATTGCAGGTTACCCTGCGCATCAACTTTCAACGCCACCAATAAGGCATCCGTATCATGCTGTAGACGGGTTGTGACAAAATCTTCCCCAAATCTATTGAAAAAGATGACGTTGGCAACGATTAACGAGGTGAAGAAAATCAGGGATACCACCAATACACCAATGGTAAGACGTGACTTAAGACTATTCATTGAAGGCCTCGAAAAATATAGCCTTGTCCTCGTTTTGTTGTGATAACCCCGTTCCCCAGAATATTCCGCAAACGCCTTATATAAACCTCAATAACATTACTGTCTTTATCTGAGGCATCATCATATACATGTTCCATCAACTGTATTTTTGACAGCACCTCGCCCTGATGCATCATCATATAACGCAATAACCGAAATTCAATACCCGTTAACGCATGGTCCTGTTGATCTTTTGTCGTTACGGTTTGTTTGTTTTCATCGATCTTGATGCCTGCAACAGAAAAGGCCGAGCCGACCTTTTTTTTAGAGCGCCGGACAAGAGCATTTAGCCGTTCCAACAATTCCTGAAAATGAAAAGGCTTGCCCAAATAGTCATCGGCACCGGCTTGAAATCCATCTACCCGTTCCTGCCAGTCATCCCGGGCCGTCAGAATAAGGACAGGTAAACTATTGCCATGACTGCGCCATTTTTTCAGAACATCCAGTCCGGAAATATCCGGCAGCCCAAGGTCAAGAACAACCACATCATAGGGAATTTCATTGCCCATGAACTCCGCATCAACACCGGTATCAACTAAGTCAACGGCATAGCCACTTTTTTTTAAATCACTGGCAAGGCGCGGGCCCAATTTATGATCATCCTCAACCAAAAGCAGGCGCATTTTAGTCTTCCTGTAACTGTGGAATATGCTGACCCGTCTTTCCGTCATGGAAAGAGTTCACAACCATCCCATTGGATTTCAGGATTTGAACTTCATAAACAAAAGCGTCGCTATATTTCAACAATTCCACTTCCAAAATACGATCCATCTTACCAAGGTTTATATGGGCAATGATTTTATCCAGAGCCAGAATATCACTGCGTTTTCTGATTTCCTTCAACTCTTCGGCTGTCAAATGATGGGAATAGACCTCCGGTTCTTCATCGGCATAGGTCAATACGCCGGAGAGAGGGATCAAGATTAGTCCCATCCCCGCCCCAAGGCATAACTTTAATAATATTCGTCCATTAGGCTTCATATGCTGTCAAGTCTCCCGCCCGCATCAAGGGGGACATCATATAGTGAATTTCCGTACCGGCAAAATCCTTCTTAAGTTTAGCCAATATTCTTTCCACCGTCGGCAATGACAGATGCAGCTGAAACATGGTTTTCCGCGATCTGCCGGTCACCCGTTCCGCAACGGACATTTTGCCTTCGTGCGAGCCATGACCGAAGGCAGGCATGCTGTTAAAATCGCCGATATCTTCCTGTTCCAAGAACCAGTCGACAATAACATCCTCAACGGCCGAAGGTGTTGTGATGGTCAATAAGCATAATGTCATTCTTCACTCCCATGGTCCAAGGCGACCCCAAAACGGCGATATAAAATAGGTAATAAAATCAAGGTGAGCAACGTCGAGGTGACAAGCCCGCCAATGACAACGATGGCCAATGGTCGTTGAATTTCAGACCCGGGTCCACTGGCAAAAAGCAAGGGCACCAAACCAAAGGCGGCAATACTTGCGGTCATCAGAACAGGTCTTAGCCGCCGTTGCGCCCCCAGAATAATCACTTCAGCTATGGGTTTACCCAAATCGCATAACTGATTGAAATAACTGACCATAACCACACCGTTCAGTACCGCAATCCCGAGCAAGGCAATAAACCCAACCGAGGCCGGCACAGAAAGATATTCACCAGATAACCAAAGTGCGATTATCCCCCCTGTCATGGCAAAAGGAATATTACTCAAAACGAGCAAAGCCTGCCGCACGGATTTAAAAGTGATAAACAACAGCAGGAAAATAAGTCCCAAGGCGACAGGGACCACGACCCCCAGTCTTTTCGCCGCCCGTTGCTGATTTTCAAACTGTCCACCCCACTCAAGCGAATATCCGCTCGGCAGGGCCACATCCTGAGCCACCAGTGCCTTGGCCTCTTCAACAAAACCAACCAGATCTCGCTTTCCAACATTAGCAATCACCACAACCATGCGTGATCCCTTTTCCCGCTGCACAGAAACCGGGCCTTCTACCCGTTCGATTTTTGTCACCATGGAAAGAGGGATACGGCGGCCTTCCGGTAAAGTGATCAACAGATTTTCAAAGTCAGCCGGAGAGTTACGAATGCTTTCTGGCCCCCTTATGACCAAGGGTGTACGACGCGCACCTTCATAAACCAAGCCGGCATGTCTTCCCTCTACCTGAGTTCTTAACAATTCGGAAATCTGCTCTACGCTTAAACCCAAACGGCCTGCGGCCATGCGATCCACGGTCAAGCGCAAATACTGAGCACCTTCATTGGCCGGTTTATAGACATTGTCCGCCCCCTCAATTTTTTCCAGAAGTCCGATCAATTTCGCGCTGATCTGATTGAGCGTATTTTGATCTTCGCCGAAAATCTTGATGGCTATATCACCTCTTACCCCGGTCAACATTTCAGAAACCCGCATTTCAATGGGCTGGGTAAAGTTAAAGGCAACCCCCGGTATGTTGACCATAACCGCACCAATTTTTTCAATGAGTTCAGCCTTTGAGGAAACGGTCCATTCTTCTTCGGGCTTTAACACCAAAAAACCATCCGTTTCATTCAAGCCCATGGGATCCAGCCCCAATTCATCCGACCCGGCGCGGGCAACCATTCCGGCAACTTCGGGAACTTCCGACATTAATATTTTCTGAATATTATTATCCAGTTCCAGGGATTTTTCCAAGGTTATGGAAGGCAGTTTTTCTATCTGTACGATCACGTCTCCTTCATCCATGGTTGGCAAGAAGATTTTCCCAACTTGTGTATAGATAACCGCCGCACTGACCAACAAAATCACAGAAGCCGCAGTAACCGTGCGTGTATTCTTCAGGGCCCATGCCAATATCGGCATATATTTACGCTGAAGAAAGCTGACAAACCGTGTTTCCTTATGGGATATCTTTTGTGGCAGATAAGACGCCGCCACAGGAATAACCGTAAGAGACAACAGTAAGGATGCCGTTAGGGCAAAAACAATTGTCATCGCCACCGGAGAAAATAATTTACCTTCCAGCCCCTGCAAGGATAACAAGGGTAAAAAGACGATTACAATAATCAGCATACCGGATGTTACCGGCAAGGAGACCTCACACACCGCGCGGTAAATTAAATGCAGACGCGGCAGACGGCTTTTCTTATCATGAGCCAAATGGCTGACAATATTTTCCACCACCACAACCGCCGCATCGACAAGAATACCAATGGCTATGGCAAGCCCGCCCAAGCTCATCAGGTTGGCAGACATACCAAATTTATTCATCATGATAAAAGTCGCAAGTGCGGCAAGGGGTAGAATAATCGCCACCGTCATTGCCACACGAATATCCCCAAGGAAAATCAGCAACAGCAATAAGACAAGGATAATCGCCTCACCCAAAGCCTTGGAAACCGACCAGATGGCCTTATCAATAAGCTTGCCCCGATCATAGAAAATGTTAATCGACACGTCATCGGGCAGGCTTTTTTCAATTTCTACCAATTTTGCGCGCACACCCATGACAACATCCTGTGCATTTGCCCCGCGCAGGCCAAGCACAAGCCCTTCTACGGCTTCTCCTTTACCATTGGCCGTAACCCCGCCATATCGTGTAATCGCCCCGACACTCACCTGTGCCACATCACTTACCCGGACGGGCTCTTTCAAATCATTGCGAACGATAATATCCTTCAGGTCTGATAGCTGCTGAATGCTGCCGCTGGTACGAACCAATAAGACTTCCTCACCTTCATTCAGACGCCCGGCCCCATCATTCTTGTTATTCTGCTCAATGGCTTCCATCAGATCCGCAACACTAAGCCCGCGGGCAGAAAGCGAGACATTATCCGGAATGACTTCAAAAGTTTTCACCAAGCCACCCAAGGCATTCACATCTGCAACACCGGGGACGACGCGCAAGGCGGGACGAATAACCCAATCCAGCAGGGATCTTTTTTCCGTCAGGGACAGGCTGTTACCTTCAATGGTGAACATGAACATTTCCCCAAGCGGTGTGGTCATTGGGGCAATACCCCCTGATACGCCACTGGGCAGATCCTCCATAATCGCATTTAACCGTTCAGAGACCTGTTGACGGGCCCAATAAATATCCGTCCCTTCTTCAAAATCAATGGTAATATCAGTCAGTGCGTACTTAGAAATTGAGCGCAGCATACTTTGATGGGGCAATCCCAACATTTCCACTTCGATCAGCGACGTAATGCGCGATTCTATTTCTTCCGGCGTCATACCGGGAGCCTTCAGGATAATTTTGACCTGTGTCGTCGATACATCTGGATAAGCATCGATCGGCGTATTCTGAAAAGATATCCATCCCCCCGCAATAATCAGCACCGACAGCAATAAAATAATCAACCGCTGGGTCAGGGAAAATTGTATAAGTTTTGCGAGCATTACTCTTCACTCCCCAAACCTTCGAGCATCCCTTTCAGGGTCACAATGCCGGTCACGGCAATCCGGTCATCCGGGCTCAGGTCAGCTTCCAAAATCAATGTATTGCCTTCTTCTGTCACCAGACGAACTCGTTTTAGTGCGAAACCACGGGCATTCTGAACAAAGAGTATGGCCTCCTCACCCTCGCGGATAATGGCCCCCGCAGGAACCCGGATTAGCATACCATCCGGTTTCGTCTGTTCGATCATCACTTCAATGAACTGACCCGGGATCAGTTTTTCAGCCCCTATATTGACGATCCCACGCACAAGAATCCCCTGATCTTCCTCATGAATCATACGTCCAATCGTCGTGACGCGGCTTTCAATATCAATCCCCTTCACCAGAATTTTATTGCCAATCTGTACAGAAGAAATCAGGCCAAAAGGAACGTGAATTTCCAGCCACAACGGATCAAGTTGTCCCAGATGATACAGGGATGAAGATTCATCCACATGTTCCCCCGTTGTCGCCGTTTGCTGCAACACGATGCCCTCAAACGGGGCACGCAACATCATGACCTTTTGCATAATACGGGTTTGGCCAAGCCGCTGAATATCCTTTTCCACTAACCCTGCAAAGAACAAAGCCTGCTTGCTGCGGGACAAATTGGCTTCGCTGTCCTGAACTGCAGACAGGCTGGTCTGAAACTGTTTCTCTGAGATAATGCCCTCATTGACAAGTTCCGCATTGCGGTCATGATTTTTCTTCATCAGTACCTGTTGTGATAAAGCATCAAGGTATTTTTGCTGAGCTTCAAGAAAAGCCGGGCTGGATATTTCGGCCAAAAGCTGACCTTTTGTGATGGGGTCTCCTTCGGCCACATGCAGGACATTCACCAAACCCGGCATCATAGGCGTTAAGACGCGCATCTGATCATTGGGAATGGTGATCCGCGCCGGAAGACTGCGGCTCCACACCGATGTCACCACAGCAGGTTTCGCCGTTGAAATGCCCATCCTTTTCATCTGGTTCGGATCGAGTTCCAGTTGATCGCTCGCCAAGACTGCTTGGGGACCTGCAAATGATAAATAGGCCAAAATCATCATGATTTTTCTCATGGTACTACTACTCCCTTGATCTGGTTATGGCGTGCAATCGCTCTTTTGCACTCAATATTTCTTAGACTATTTTGACTGGAGGACATAAAGAACTGTTCCCTGACTTTCAGCAGTTCCAACAAGTTTCCTTCGCCCAGATCGAATGCTTTTTGACTTAATCGCAGATTTTCCTGTGCCAGTTCCAAATGGGACTGGGTCAGGGGCAATTGGCTTTTGCAAACCTCAAGCTCATGCTCCGCTTCGTGCAAATGTAGACGATGTTCCCGCTTTACGATTTCCCGCTGGCGCTCTGCTTCTGCAAGTGCAAGCGCGGCTTCGGCACGCTTCGGTCCCATATGAACACCACCGCCTAAGGGAACAGATAAGCCAAGGCTCACAGAATCAATATTACGGTCAAGATAAGAAGATTTTTCCCGTCTTACCCCAAGAGATAGTCGAGGAGCCACACTCCATTCTTTGCTTTTTTCTCTATAATCGGCTTGTAAAAATTCCACATTGGCATCCGCCAGCACCAAGACAGGCGCGGCGAGCGCCTCATCATCGGGGACCGAAAATTCTTCAATCTGCTCCGGCATTTGATTAAGGCCGGTCACACTTTCATATTGTTTCGCCGCATGAATATATTCCTTCTGCGCCGTGATGAATTCCATTCTCCGGCTCATCACTTCTTTTTTGCTGAGCAGGCTATCCCGCTGTGGTAACAGTCCGGCAGATATTTTTCGGGCAATATCCCGATCAAGCGCCATGGCCATTTCTAGGCTATTGCGACTTTCATCAAGCCCGGCTTCCGCCAATTTGACCTGCCACAGCAATTCCCGAACCTGACCCCAGACATACCAAAGGCTCAGGTCCTGATAGGCCTCAGCCTCTTTCTCTGACATACGCGCTTTTTGTTTGCTGGCAGATTTCTGCCCCGGCAGCCATAAGGGCATCTCAAGAGAGCTTTCCCATTCCCGCAACCCCTGATCCGATCCAAAACGATCATTTTGATGACTCAGAGAAATTTCCGGTGTATTGGCAAAAAAGCTCTCCGCCCGCTTCGTCAGAGCAACAGCATTATTCTCTTTGGATTTAATGACAAAATTTTCCGGAGAACGGGACAAGGTCGCCTTTACGACATCCGCAATCGTAAGGGATTTATTCACTGTAACTTCAAATTCCTGATCTGGCTGCTTGTGGCCCTCCTGGGCTGAAAGACCCGTCGAATATCCCATTATCAGCAGCAACCAGAGAAAGACCCGGTTTAACATTATGCTTCACTCCTTCAATATATGAAGTGACTGATAACATTTGGACCTGAAATGAAGCTGAAAAAACAGACATTTAAAGTGCCGACCACACAGGGTTGCGGGGGCCCGATATAAACGGAAATTGACTCGCAGGTTAAGTGACTAAAATATTTAGTCACAGGAGCGGTAAAAAACAGCGAGGAGTTAAGTTCTACTCCTGAGGAGTAACAAGGACATCACCACTCACAACGCCTGCCAGCCGTGCTTCCCATCTCTGCGGTACGGACAAAGGTTCCGGCTTATCCCTGACCAAGCGTTTCTTCGGCTTTATTCGCAAGTTGAGCTCCAGTTCCTTGTAGATCCGATAGACCCGTTTGTGGTTCCATTTATAACCCTTCACATTGCGTAAATATAGAAAACACAATTGGAAACCCCAGTTGCGCTGCCGACCAGTCAAACCCAGCAGCCAGTCCGCAATCAACATATTCTCATCATTCAGCTTGGGCTGATAGCCATAGCATGTCTCACTGATCATGAAGACTTCACACGCCGCCCTAATACTCAGCCGCCTCGCGCCCACAGCCCCCTTGGCATCTTACGACGCAGAGACGGCCTCACCACTTTTTTGCCATGGCTTCCTTGATCACATCACTCTGGAGTTGGACATCAGCATACATCTTCTTCAAACGGGTGTTCTCGGCTTCCAGCTCTTTCATGCGGGCCATAAGGGAAGCATCCATCCCCCCATACTTGGCGCGCTATTTAAAGAAGGCCGCGCTGCTCATGCCATGTTCTCGGCAAAGCTCCACAACAGGCGAACCGGCCTCGGCTTGTTTTAAAATACTGATAATTTGACTGTCTGAATAGCGTGACTTCTTCATGTAAAATCTCCTGCGTTATTGTTACGAGAAAATTCTACCTCTGAATACCTTTATTTAACGGGGGTATTACCGACCCAGATAATGTTTTAAAAAAGATTTTTTGCTCAAATTTATTCTAATATCGGGCGCAGAAACTGTCTATCGTAACGGACAATACACTTTGTGTTCTTCGCTAATTTATAGGCGGCGATACATTCTTCATCTTTCATACTATCTTTTCTATATGTTTCATAGGCGGCTAGAGAAGGAAAAGAAAATAGCGTTATAGCTAAATCATTGTCACTCTCATGAGGTAAAAAATACCCATGATGGGTGCCTCCAAAACGTTCTACTAAGGGTATCCAGAGTTTTGCATAATTCTCAAATACTTCAATTTTATCTGGATCAATTTGATATTTTACGTAACAGGTAATCATTAATAAATGCCTTTGTAATCTTTTTAATTAGGGTAGTTTAAACAGGAAACTCATCAAAATATGAATCAGTTTCATTCTCTGAGCCCCATTTTGGTTTTTCTTTATAGAAAATAATTTTTTTATCATTAAATACTGGTTCAGCGTCTAATGTTCCTGCTGGGACAACTATAGATTTCCCTGACGAATTTAAATACGGCACTCCGGATCCGCATTCTGTACAGAAAGCTTTCGTGAACCCTCGTTCATTATAATCAAATCTTTTAATGTCTTCCGAGCCAGAAATAATATTAAATTGTCGTGGGTCCCCAAAAAGGTTTGAAGCATATGCAGATCCCGTTATTTTACGACACTGCTCACAATGACAAATATAAAATTGATCAAACTTATTCTCGATTTCATATTCTACACTACCGCAAAGACATTTTCCTTTGATCAATTCACACATATTTTTTCCTTTTATTAATTTCCTACGAACCTTGCTATTTTTTGAACTCTAACATCAGCAGAACCATTCTTTTTTGGCGGTACGTTGATACCTTTTTGGCAAGCTGGACGATTATCCATTGCAGCCAACATTAATAACCCGACCTCCAGCTCTGCAATATTAGGAGCAGCACTTAAGCACAAACGAACTCCGGGCTTGTTCGAATTAGAACTGACGCTGAACGTTCCATTCCCTAAAACAGCAATGTTACAATTAAAGGCTTCACTAACAAAAACTTCTGTCGCCCCCATTCAGCCGGTAGCTTTATCCATGCGTAAAAGCTAGATAAGTTACCTGAAATCAATTTTTGACCAACTATTTTTTGCAAGCTTCTGCCTTTTGCGACTTTTTCTTTTTTTTAATGAAGTAGAAGAAGCTATTCTATTATTTATCCATCTTGTAGCAATTTCGGCCCTTCACATCATGGGCTTCATATCCAAGGTGGTCGGTCGCTCGACATTCACCGCCCGGTCAATCAGCGCCTTGATAGGCCCCTCGTCACCTAAAAGGTCTTCAGGGTTTTTATAATCCTTCAACAGCTCATCATAATGTCTTGTTTGAGAGCCATAATAAATCCTCCCTTTCATGGAGTATGTCATGGTCGCTTACACAGTGAATAGGATAGGCTCTTGGCCGGCCTCACCAGGATATTTGTTTATCTCAGGCAATATGCCTACATCCCCCTTTCAACAACCAATTCCAATAATCTTCTACTGTCGCGGCTTATTTGTAGTATTTTACATTCTCAGTATTACTTGGATCGCCCTAAAGTTTGGAATTGATAATACCATTTCTATTGTTCTATTAGTTCAACCCGGTATCCATCAGGGTCTTCAATGAAAGAAATTACTTCTTTTTCGCCAGTTTCATCGACAGCGAAAGTCATTTCGCCGGGGGCGCGAAGGATTTTCACACCCATATTTTCTAAGTGTTGTGATATCGCATATATGTCTGAAACACCTAAGGCAATATGCCCGTATCCTGTTCCGTGGCTGTAGCTGTTATAGCCCCAATTATAGGTAAGTTCTATCGTTGCGTTAGAAGCGTCATCGCCGTATCGGGTGACCCTGTCGAGGAGCGCCGTTGTCATCTTGGCATCTATCCCCCGACCTGTTTATAGGCGGCTTCCATCAAGGCCAGCGATACAAGCTATCGCGTAAACAGGCCGGATACATGACAATGCCGGAATTTGACTTTATCTCAGCTGGCGATATATTTTGAAGGTCGTTTAGATGACGTGTTGGACATCTAAATGATTAACCTGACACAGTATCCATGACGCCCTCTAAAAACCTTTAACCCAATTCTGACGTTCGTGAAACGATATTCAAAATTGTCACAATTTTTTATTTGCCAGAAGAAATCTGTGTTTTCATAAAGCGCGGAATTAAAAGCGACGAACCGTCAGATATACACCAACAATCATAAAAAATAACCCTCCAATACGCTGAATAGAGATGGAATTCTGTGGTGCGCCTAAAAGACCATAGTGATCTATAATCGTCATAGAGATTAACTGTCCTAACAATACAATAGAAATGGTATTTCCAATTCCAAACTTTGGGGCGACCCGAGTAATACTGAGAATGTAAAATACTACAAATAAGCCGCCACAATAGAAAATTATTGGAATTGGTTGTTGAAAGGGGGATGTAGGCATACTGCCAGAGATAAACAAATATCCTGATGAGGCCATAACGCCAACGGCAAATAATATTGTTGTCGCTAACGCAGGGCTCTCAAATTTTATACCTAAGCTACTATTTAAAGTAGCCATGATGGGGATCCCCATCCCTGCCAAACACATTAACAACACATAAAATATGGTGTTCCAAAAACTCATCTATGAAACCTTACCTCTTTCTTGTCTTCTGAGTTCAGTAAGTGGCTCACCACTTATACCCCAGTTATCTGTACTAATTTCGTCAATAACAACAAAAGTCGTTGCGGGATTTTTGTTTAATGCATCGACCATCACCTGCGTGCAGCCTCTGATAATGGTTTTCTTTTGTTCTGTTGTGACATTTTCATCAGTAATTTTGACATTAATGTACGGCATATTTTTCTCCTATTCAGGTAAGTGTTATCCTGCGTATTTCGGTTCGATATTGGGTTCATTTATGAGTTTGAATAAAGCTTTCTCAAAAAAGGGAACCGAATTTGATCCTGAAATCAAGACATTATTATTTATGATAAAAGCCGGGACACTGCTGATTTCGAATGCACTATATCGCTCCGTTTTTTTATCTAATTCTTGATTTAATTGAGGTGACGTAAAAGCAGTTTCAACGTTTGTTTTATTTAGGCCAATTGCTTCTGCCATCTGAAGTAAATGGGATGTGTTGCTCACATCTCGTCCTTCAGAAAAATATGCTTTGATAAAAAGTCGATTCAGGGCTTCTTGTTGATTAGTCTTTTCTGCCAAATGCATGAGAAGATGTGCTTTTCGAGTGTTGTAGTAATATTTCCTCTTCGAGAAATCGATACTCACATTGGCCTCTTCTGCGGTTTTAACTAATGATTTTTGATAATTAAACAACTGAGCTTCTGTCCATCTCATGTGATGCGTAAAATAAGCTTCTATCAATTCGCCTTTTTCATCCATATCAGGATTTAATTCGTAAGGCAGAAAATGAAAATTCACATCAATGTCTAATTTATTGATGGCTGCTCTAATATTTTCGTACCCAATGGGGCACCAAGAGCAAACAATGTCGTGGATCATAGCAATATGTAATTTTTTCATTTTAATTCCGACGACTTTATATCGGCATACATTTTATTTACGATCAGCCACTGACCTTGCTCTTTTAAAAGCCCGAGAAAATCAATGTAATTATAGTCAAACAGAGGGCAGTGTATTTTGACCATGGCCTGATCTTGTACGACATCAATAGATAGTATCTTAAAATTAAAGGGCCGATTTTGTTGAGCTGGGACAGGTCGATCCGCGACAGCTTCTAACCACTGTTTTAATGAACGGCGAACACCAGGGGCCTTTAACCAGGTGTCTTGGTGAAATATTGATTTCAACTGAGGGACATCACCATGATGTAAGCCCATAAAATAGGTTTCAATAATCGCCGTAATAGCTGCAAAGTCACTTGGGGGTGTTTGACTACTGTTCATGACTGTTCTCCTTAGCCTCTCAGGTTATTTCTCAGATTCGGCTTGTTCAGCTTTGACGGATTTTTTAAAATTCGGCATGGCTTGTACAGCATTTAAAAGTGTGGTTGTTTTTTTACCCAGTGTAATATCAACAGGGAAAGATGCCCCCCAACGGGCATAAACGGTAAGCATAATATCTGCGGCGGAAGGCGTACTTCCCCCTAAGAAGGGTTTATTCTTTAGGACGTTTTCAATGACTTGCCACAAGTGAGTGATATTTTTAGCCGCCGCAGTGAACGCCGCTTTTTTTGCGGTTTCATCAGTGATGTGTTGTGCGATAAAAAACAATTTTCCGTATGCGGGGTGCATGGTGGCATTGGCAAACATAATGTCTTGTATTGCCTTTTGTCGCGCCGTGCCGTTCTTGGGCAGCAGGGAATTTTCATGCTTGTTAAGAATATGCAACATAATCGCGGCGCCTTCGACCAGCGTATTATCACCATCCCGTAATACGGGGACGGTTTCGATCGGGTTGATTTCCTTAAACTTGTGAATATGTTGTTTATCAATGATTTCCACTTCTTGCCCTAGCTCACGTAAAATGACTTGGGTGGCAAGAGAGCAAGCGCCTTGCAAATAAAATAGCTGGTACATGTTTTTCCTAACGAATATCTGTAATTTAATAATTTGCATCTTGGCAATGAGTGAGTGCCTTCATGCCATGTAAGGATATTAGCGCTTTTGTTTGTAATCATATATAGTTATAATGTTTACATACTGTCTTCAATATGGAAACTATAATGGTGACCTATTAAATACAACGGGCCTCAATCTGGTGTGATCGGTGGCAATAGGAGGTAAAATGGACAAATTACGGGCAATCCAACTTTTCGTTCGGCTGGCAGATTTAGGCAGTTTTACCCGAGTAGCCGAGCAAGTTAACGCATCAAAATCCATGATCAGCAAAGAAATTGGTCGGCTTGAAGCTGACTTGGGGACACGTTTATTGCACCGGTCGACGAGAAATGTGCGCTTGACCCATGTGGGGGAAGGTTATTTGCAACGGGCTCGTGAAATATTGTCAAAATTGGATGACGCAGATATTTTTGTCCAGGATTTACAACAGAATATGCGGGGCAAACTTAAGATAAATGCTCCTATGGCACTGGGTCTCACAGACTTATCGGGGTTGTTTGCTGACTTTATGTTGGCGAACCCCGATATCGAGCTAGACATCCATTTAGGCGATGAAAGTGTAGACTTGGTGGAACAAGGCTTTGATCTGGGTTTTCGTGCTTCAAGCACCCCGATAGATTCTACTTATACCAGTAGACCGCTTACACGCTTTGCCTATAAAATCTGCGCCTCACCAAGCTATCTTAAGAATAATTCTAAAATCAATTTACCAAAAGATCTGAAAAATCATAATTGTTTTGTGTATAGCTACTTTCAAGGTAAAAACGTGTGGCCGCTCGAAGATGGGGTCATGGTTAAGGGTAATTTACGGGTAAATAATACCATATTTATGATGGAAGCGATCAAGCGGGGGTTGGGGTTAGGATTTATCCCTGATTTCGTCTGTCAACAGGCCATAGACAGGAAAGAAGTCGTTGAAATATTACCTGATGCAAAAAAGCCGATGTTAACTCTTTATGCTTTATACCCAGCCAAACATTTTGTATCGGCAAAGCTGGTGCAATGTATTAAATATATAGAGGCGTGGTTTGCTGGTAAGCATCCAACCAATCACACCTTTCACCAATCTAGATGAACGGGAATGACACGTTAACTTTTCCCAAATTCTATGTTATGTGATTTTCATGAAAACAATATCATATCATCGACATCGCTTCCATCCGGATATTATCAGACAAGCTATCTGGCTTTATTTTCGATTTACGATGAGTTATCGAGACGTTGAAGAACTATTAGCTGAACGCGGCATTGATGTCAGCTATGAGACCGTGCGTAGGTGGGCTCTTAAGTTCGGAGCAGAATATGCTCGTCGTATCAAAAAACACAGGCCCCTACCCCATACAGAATGGTTTCTGGATGAAGTATTTGTCAAGATTGGCGGCAAATCTATGTATCTCTGGCGGGCCGTTGATGGAGAAGGCGAAATCCTGGATGTCTTAGTGCAAAAGCGCAGAAACAAACGAGCTGCTCTAAAACTTCTTCGAAAATTACTACAAAATCAAGGTATATTACCAACAAAAATAGTGACCGATAAATTGAGGTCTTACAGCGCTGCACTCCGAGATTTAAATATGGAGCATTTGCATGATACCACCAACAGGCTGAACAATAGGGCAGAAAGTTCGCATGTTCCCATCCGGCGAAGAGAACGAAAGATGCAACGGTTTAAGTCTCATAAATCTGCCCAAATATTTCTTTCAGCTTATGGTCCAATATATAATTTATTCAACACTCAACGACATCTCATTTCAAGAAAAACTCTACGGCAATTACGATCTATCGCAATGGTTGAATGGAACTTCGTGACCAATGCCGCTTGATTTAGGCTTCAGTTACAACTTTTTCGTCACGAAAATATTAACGTGACAGGCCCCACGACGACCCGACGCAGAAGCAGACTTTCCGCGGCACGCGTCCTGCGGTTGTCGTCTTATTCGGTTTTTTTCTAAACTCAGGAAAGGGTTATTCCAAACCACATGCGCCCCCAAACTCTCTGCCACCATATATTTTTGTTAACCAAATATTAACCACAGGAAGGCGAGCTTGGCAAGGTCTAATTCCCGCCCTAGTCCATATGGACTAGACGGCAAAGCCCCCCGTCCTCTGGATTGTTTACGAAGCAGGCAACCCATTAGATATATTAACGATCAGGGAAGCTGGCCTCGCGTCGCCAGGGTGCGATAATGGGCCGCAAGCTCTGGATCAGGCGCCCCGCCGAGCCCCGCCGCATAAATCTCCGCCAGCAGCAATTGCGCCCCCCGATGTCCCGCGCTGGCGCTGCCCGTGTCCATCATCATCACCGTGCCATAGGTCTGCCCGCCCACCGGCGGCATATAGATCGGCGTCCGGCCCGAGCTCGGTGTCGCCGCCAGCTTCAACCAGCGTCGCGCCGTGGCATAGTCCCGCGCGTCGTAAGCGGCAAGTCCCAATTCATATTGCGCCTGGGCGTCGCCCTGCCCGGCCTGACAAGCCCGGTAGGCCGCCGGATCAGCGGCAAGCTTCGCGCAGTCCCGCGCAAACATGCTGCAGCCCGGCAGGATCAGGACCAGCAGACTGACAAGGCAGAATTTCGTGAGTAGGGTCATCATGGTCTCCCCAAAGAGCGGGTTTGTGATTTTCCCCATCATAGCATGTTTCGCGCTCACCTCTCGCGCAAACTTTCATCTTTGTAGCGCAGCAGGGGCGAGAGCAGGAATTCGATCAGGCGGCGCTTGCCGGTCTTGACCTCGGCCGTCACCGACATACCTGGGGACAGATTAATGTCCTTGCCCCGCACCCGAATGGTGGAGGTCTTGAGGCTAATCCGCGCCGGGTAGATCAGGCCGAGATTTTCGTCCGCGACCGCATTCTGCGCCAGATGGATCACCTCGCCGTGGATCACGCCGTATTTGGTGAAAGGGAAAGCCTCCAGCTTGACCTCGACCTGCTGCCCCGCCGTGACAAAGCCGATGTCTTTGTTGAGGATATTGGCCTCAACCATCAGCGTCCGGTCATTCGGCACCAGCACCATCAGCGCATCGCCCGCCTGCACCACCCCGCCAATGGTATGGACGCCGAGTTGCTGCACGATACCGTCCACCGGCGCCCGCAGCACCTGCAGCTCCTGGCGTTTGGTGGTCTTGGTGAGTTCCGCGGTCAGCGCCACGATCTGGTCTTCCGCCTCCGCCAGGCCGCCATAAGTGTTTTTCAGGAACTCCTGCTGGCGCTGGCGGATCTGCCGGTCGGCGCCGATGATCGCCGCCTCGACCTTCAGGAGCTGGTCTTTCTGGATCTGCAGATCCCGGGTTTGGCCCACCAGCCGTTCCTGATATTCCAGATATTGAAAGCGCGGCGTCAGCCCCTTTGCCAGAAGTTCCGCCCGGGCCTCTACCTGTTCCCTCAGCAACGGCAGGGTCTCGGTCAGTTTGCCGATTTCCTGGGCCACCACTTTCGCTTCCGCCTGCCGCTCCACCTTCTGCTGGCGATAGGTTTCCAGCGACGCGTCATATTCATCCAGCTCGCTGGTGACCAGAAGTTTCTGCATGCGCGCCACTTTTGGCGTCACCCCCGGCGGCGTGTCGAAGACAGATTCCCCGGTTTCCAAAGCTGATAAAATCGCCTCAAAGCGCACCTTGGAAAGCTGAGCCACCTGCAGCTCGCGCCGGGCCCGGTCGCTGTCGGCCAGCGACATGGTGGTGTCAAGCTCCAGCAGGCTGTCCCCCGCCATCACCGCCTGGCCATTTCCCACCAGAATGCGCCGCACCACGCCGAGTTCCGCCGGCTGAATGACTTTGATGTCGCCCAGAGGCGTGATCTTGCCCTGCCCCGTCGCCACCACATCCACCCGGCCAAAGATCGACCAGATCAGCGCCAGCGTGAAAAAGAGGATCACCATAAACATCATACCCCGCCCAATCGGCGAGGCCGGTTTCTCGAGAATTTCCAAAGCCGCCGGCAAAAAGTCGGCTTCTTCCACCTGGAACGCTTTTTTCTCCTGCATCTTTTGCGTCCGATAGGCCGCTTTCCACACGTCAAGATGATGCATCAGACCGTCAAACATTTTTCTTGACCTCAATCGCCGGCGCTCCGCTTAGGCTTTCCTCGCATAAGCTCGGGCGGGCGGTTGCCCTTACCTCAGACCATAATGTTCTTCGGAACATAGTATTATGTTCCACCATCATTTCATTCATTATTCGTCCCCTTCGGCGCTGGCGGCGCGCATCTGGCGCTTGTAAAGATCGGCGTAGCGGCCGTCCTGCTTCATCAATTCGGCATGGGTGCCGTCCTCGGTAATTTCGCCGCGCTCCACGGTCAGAATCCGGCTCGCCTGCTTGATCGCGGAGAGCCGGTGAGCGATGATGATCACCGTCCGGCCCCGGGCGATCAGTTTCAGGTTTTCCTGAATGATCTCTTCACTTTCCGCATCCAGTGCGCTGGTCGCCTCATCGAGGATCAATATCCGCGGATTGGTGATCAAGGCCCGCGCGATGGCGATCCGCTGGCGCTGGCCGCCGCTGAGGTTCGCCCCACGCTCATCAATATAGGTGTCATAGCCCTCGGCCTGCTCAAGAATAAATTCATGGGCCCCGGCCATTTTGGCCGCCGCGATCACCCGCTCCATCGGGATCGTCGGATCGGCCAGCGCGATATTCTCCCGCACCGTTTTGTTGAACAGCAGGTTTTCCTGCAGCACCACCCCCACCTGACGCCGCAACCAGGCCGGATCGACCATCGCCAGGTCAACCCCGTCCACCAGCACCCGGCCGCTTTCCGGAACATACAGCCGCTGCACCAATTTGGTCAGCGTGCTTTTACCCGAGCCCGACGGCCCGACAATGCCAACCACCTGCCCCTCCGGGATCACCAGCGACACCCGGCGCAGAACTTCTGCTCCGTCCGGCTTGTAGCGGAACGTCACCCCGTCAAATTCCACCCGGCCCTTGATATCAGGAAGAGTCGTGCGGTTGGGGTTATAGGTCGGCTCCGTCGGGCTGTTGAGAATATCGCCGAGCCGCTCGACCGAGATCCGCGCCTGCTGAAAATCCTGCCACATCTGGGCGAGGCGCAGCACCGGCCCGCTGACCCGCCCGGCCAGCATATTGAACGCCACCAGTTGACCGACAGTAATCGCCCCCTCAATCACCAGAGTCGCGCCCCAGAACAGCGTCACCGCCGTGGTAATCTTGTTGATAAATTGCACCGCCTGCGAGCCGATATTGCCCAGCATCGCCGCCTTGAAACCGCTATGGACATAGCCCGCGAGATTTTCTTCCCATTTGCGCTGCATCTGCGGCTCGACCGCCATTGCCTTCAGGGTCTGCACCCCGGTCACCGTCTCCACCAGAAAGGCCTGATTGCGGGCACCGCGCTGGAATTTATCCTCCAGTCGCTTGCGCAGGATCGGCGTAACGATGATCGACACCAGCACATAGCAGGGCAAACTGATCAGCACGATCACCAGCAATGTCGGGCTATAAAGATACATCACCGCGAGGAAGACAAAGGTGAACAGCACATCAATCACCAAAGTCACCGAGGAAGAGGTCAGGAACTCGCGAATGGTGTCAAGCTCCCGAACCCTTGCCACACTGTCGCCCACCCGGCGGCTCTCGAAATAGCTGAGCGGCAGCGCCAGCAAATGCCGGAACAGTTTCGCGCCGAGCTCCACATCCACCCGGTTGGTGGTATGGGAGAAGACATAGGTGCGCAAGCCGCCGACCACCACTTCGAAGACCGAGACCACCACCAGGGCCAGGATCATCACATCCAGGGTCGTCAGGCCCTTATGGACCAGCACCTTGTCGATCACCACCTGGAAGAACATCGGCGTCATCAGGGCGAACAATTGCAAAAAGAAAGAGGCCAGCAGGATTTCATAGAGGATCTTGCGGTATTTGACGATCGCCGGAATAAACCAGGTGACATCGAACTTGCGCGCCGCGCCCGCCAGCATCGCCCGGGTGGTCATCAACACCACATCGCCCGACCAGAGATCGCGGAACTCCGCCTCCGTGAGGATCTGCGGCTTTTGGCTTAAGGGTGACTGGACCAAAATTTTGGTTTGCGGGGAAGGGTCATTTTTTGGATGGGGGGATCTATCGCGCGCTCCCCCCTCCTCTTCTGCTTGGGGAACGGCCTCCTCAGCTGCTTCAGCAATCTTGGCGATGATAAAAAACTGACCGTCCTTGTCGCGACCGATTGCCGGCAGAGGCATCTTCGCGAGCTTCTTCCAGGCGACGGCCTTCGACCGGGCCTTGACCTCCACCTGTTTGCAGGCCAGCAGGATATCGTCAATACTGAAGGGGTCATTTCCCTTACCGCGCTGATGCTTGATCTGCTCCGGCTCCGCCGCCTTGCCGAGATATTTAAGCAGCATCACCAGACAGGCCAATCCGGTATCCGGCCTTTGCGCCTGATCCTGTTGTGCCTCTTTATCTGATAAACCTTGAGAAGTCCCCTGAACCGGTTCGTCACCCTCCCCCAACATATGCGCTGCCTTCAATTATGATACTATTTTTCTTACAATGCAGGATCATAATTCACATCCGTAAATTGTAAAGGTAATTTATACCATCTCCGTTATACAGTAGAGCGAGATGGCTTATCATGGATTTCAGATGTTGCCCAATTGGTGCCCACCATAGATTTTAGGGAAGCTTCTCTAGAATCAAAAAAGCTCTCTAACCTATTGATTAGAGAGCCTTAATTCTTGGTTGCGGGGGTTGGATTTGAACCAACGACCTTCAGGTTATGAGTTTGGATAATGGCCCTGCGACCTGAATATTCTTGTAGCTCCCTAAAGCCATTTACATATCTAACTGATTGTTTTAACTCAATTTACTTGACATAGTTCGGCGACCTGCTATTCTGTGCACATCCCTGAATACTGTTCGTTTGGTACCTATGTGGTACCTTTAAACTTATGAAGATTGCACTGTCATGCCAAAACTAACCAAGCGGGCTATAGATGCCTTGAGTTCTAAAGATACTGAATATGTCATCTGGGATTCAGAGCTTAGAGGCTTTGGCATTCGGGTATGGCCGTCAGGTAAAAAAACTTATGCTCTTAAGTGCCGCCTGAAGGGAAAACAGAAGAAATACACCATTGGTACACATGGCACCCTTACCGTCGATCAGGCGCGCACCAAGACCATTGGTATATTATCTCAAGTCAAACATGGCATAGATCCTTCTGAAGAATTGCGCGCTCATAAGAAGGCTCTGACCATTGCTGATCTGGGAAAGAAGTTTTTAGAAGAATATGTCCCTACGCACTGCAAAGCTTCCACCGCATATGAATATAAAAGATCCGTAGAGCATTTTATCAATGGTGCCCTGGGTAAATATAAGATCATGGATGTTGCCAGGCCTGATGTGGCGGCCATGCATCATAATCTCCATCATATACCCTATCAAGCTAATCGGACACTTGGGGTATTATCCAAGATGATGAATTTGGCCGAAATATGGGGATTGCGGCAGGATGGCAGCAACCCTTGCCGACATGTGAAGAAATATCCCGAGAAAGGGCGGGAACGGTTTTTATCCAAGGAAGAATTTATTCGCCTTGCGGAGGTATTGGATGAAGTTGAAGCCAGTGGCGAAGAAACCCATTCCTGTATCAATGCTTATCGACTACTGATGTACACTGGCTGCCGCCTTGGGGAAATCCAGAAACTTGAGTGGGCCCATGCGGACTTTGAAGCTAACGAACTTCATCTACCTGACAGTAAAACGGGCGCCAAGACGGTTTATCTTGGCGATGCCGCCGTTGAAGTTCTTAAGAACATTGAGCGGCAGGAAGGTAATCCCTATGTCATTAGGGGCAAGTTGGAGGGATCATATCTTACTGACCTACAGCATCCCTGGCGTCGGATTAGGGCCAAAGCAGGATTGGCTAACGTGAGAATTCATGACCTACGCCATTCTTTTGCCAGCAATGCCATTGCCCTTGGTATGAGCCTGCCCATGGTAGGGAAGCTGCTTGGTCATACCCAAATACAAACTACGGCTCGATATGCTCATCTGGCGTCTGATCCTATAAAAGAAGCCGCCAATTTAGTGGCCCAGAGCATTGCTCAGTCTACTTCTGCTACGTAATTTATTGGTATGATTAAGAAGGCCTAGAAGCGCCTAATCTATCATATTTTAGCCTCACCATGACCTCACAACCGATTTTAATAATTTTATTTATACCTTGCAATTTCGTAATAACTATACGAATATGCAAGGTATGTTAAAAAGATGGATCACACATAAACTTGAGCAATCGGTGCGGCATTCTCCTGCTGTTGTTCTACTAGGGTCACGGCAAGTGGGTAAAACTACGCTTGCTCAAACCATGTCACAAGGGAGGCCATTTCTTTACCTTGATCTTGAATCTCCTGCTGACCTAATTAAATTAAGTGATCCTATATCTTACCTCTCACAGCATAATGATAAACTCATTATTTTAGACGAAATCCAACGCACCCCTGAGCTTTTTGCAGTGTTACGTGGTGTGATCGATCAGAATAGACGCGCGGGACGTAAAACAGGGCAATTTCTTTTGTTAGGCTCTGCTTCCATGGATTTATTAAGACAATCCTCTGAAAGCCTCGCGGGGCGGATTAGTTATTTGGAAATGACGGGACTTAATCTGTTGGAAGTCCCTGTTAAAAACCCTGCTGATATTCAAAAAATTTGGTTGAGGGGGGGCTTTCCTGAAAGCTATCTTTCAGATACAGACGCGCTCAGCATGACTTGGCTTGAGGATTTAATCCGTACTTATCTGGAACGGGATATCCCCCAAATGGGATTTAGGGTTCCTGCGGTTAGATTAAGGCGGCTTTGGACAATGCTGGCTCATTTGCAAGGGGAAGTGATTAATTACTCGACCCTTGCAAGCAACCTTGAAGTGGATAGCAAAACAGTCAGTCATTATTTAGATATTTTAGGTGATCTCTTATTGGTACGCCGCCTTGAGCCTTGGCATACCAATGTTAAAAAACGTCTTGTAAAGTCCCCCCGTTTTTATATTCGTGATAGTGGTATTCTCCACCGTTTACTCGACATTTCAAATTATGATACGCTTCTTTCCAACCCTGTTTTGGGTAAGAGTTGGGAAGGGTTTGTCATGGAAAATATATTATCTATTCTGCCCGGCAATATTACCGCTTATTTTTACCGCACCTCCGCTGGTGCGGAAATTGATCTCGTGCTTAAAATATCCAGTAGGGAAACTTGGGCTATTGAAATCAAGACAGGCCTTGTTCCCAAAATCAAGCCTGGCTTTTATAGCGCCTGTGAAGATATAGGAGCGACGAAGAGATTTGTCGTTTATGGCGGCGACGATGAATTTCCAATAAAGCATGACACCACAATGATCAGCTTACATAAACTTATGACCAAGTTACATGACCTTAATGGATAATTCCCCCCTACAGAAAAGATGAAATTGTGACCCACTTAGGTGGGTTATTGGCACTATGTTTTTGACACGGGCACTAATTGCTTGCAAACAAAGGAAAAACAGCGTTTTTTTAACCTGACACTCCGCCTGAAATGGGTCAATTTAATATGCAAATCCCGGGTCAATATTAAATGCTCATTGACATGAACGGCAACAGTCTTCACGGGGTCTTGGCGCGGAAGATCTGTTGCTGTCTGGACGTCAGGTGGTAAAAGCATTTTGAATTAAAAACAGGAGATTTTTGACACAAGAACTTGGTAAATATCCTTACTCAGCTACCTTGGGTCATCTCACAATGATTGTTTTGCTTTTTTAAAGCCATTATCACTTTGAATGAAGGCCGTGATCATATGAACGGCCAGAACTTGCGGCGTTTCGGTACAACTATGCTCTTGTCGGTATATTTCTGCATATTTCAGTAAATCAGAGTGGGTCTCCGGCGGCAGAGATAAGGTGATCTTAACCGGGGTTCTATCCGTGATTTTCTTTATTCTTAAAAGGCTCATGATGTTTCTCCAAAGGGTGTGAGGATGATGTCCGAGCCCACAATGACCCGAACAGGCCAGCCGGGACGAATGGTGATGGTGGGCGGGATACTCAAGTTCTGATCAATGATCTTCTGTCCGGCCTGATTGATGTTGGATTGACTGCTGTCCCGGATCGCTTCGGCGAGCGTGCCGTCCGCGCCGCCGTAGGCAAGCTCACTTCCCACCCCGAGTAAGGTTGCAAGACCAATGCCTTTCAGGAGTTTACCTGTGTGCCAGTCCACATTGTCAGACAATCCGGCGTATCCCGCTTTGTCGGTGCCGCTAAGATTATCAATCTGGATGCTACTACCGTCGGGCCTGATGATCCGCTCCCAGACCACCAGCACCCTTTGTTGACCGCTTGAGATTTCACTGTCATAGCGACCTATTAATCTGGAGCCCTGCGGGATCAGAAGATAGTTTCCTGTGACCGTGTCATAGATATTTTTAGTGACTTGCGCCAAGGCTTGCCCCGGTAGATCACTGTTAATCCCTGTGATCAAACTGGCCGAGATCACCGTGCCGGACAGAAGGCTATAGGGTGAAAGCTGTTCCCGTAAACCATGCTTGCTCACCCCAGAATGTTTTCCCGGGCTTTCCAGAAAGGCCTTCTTCTTATCCTGAACGGACGCTGTAATGGGTAAAGCCTGCTGCGCCAGCGCCGAGAAGGATGTTCCATCATATTGGCCGTCCGTTGCTGAGGACGGCATATGCCCTGCACCAGCTTCAGCCTTAGTCCCTGAAGTGCGGAAAAACACACCTGACTCTTCTGCTTGCATCTTCCGGCGGGCTTTTTTAATCCGCTCCGCCCGCAAGTTCTCTTCCATTTGAGAGGGCCTGAAAGGCTGGTCCGCAGGAAGAGCAAGCCCCGCATTTACTTCTGCGGCATAAAGTGCGGGTGCTGTATCCCCCATATAGGGTGCGCCCAATTGTGGCACATCCTTATAGCTTTCCGGCAGATCCTCTAACCCTTCCGCAATGCGTTTATTAGTAATATTATAAAGCTCTTTCTGCGGTTCAGCCTGTTTGTCTTTAGGTTCAAGGGCATAAAAACTAACCCCCACCAAAAGACCAACCACCAGACCTGACGCAAGAATGACCATCTTTTTGTTCAGGCGGCTGACAGGTTGCGGTTTGGTTTTGATTTCCAGAGTATCCGTCATTTATGCCCCCTTTTTTGTTTTTTTGGCCAATTTTCTGATTTGTTTCTTGGATTTTCGGGTGATTGTAATCTTCTGCTGCGGGTCTTCGCCAAGGCGTAGTTCGGCAGCTTTAAACAAACGGTCCACCACATAATAACGACCCTTCATGCGGTAGTTGACCAGTTCCACTTGACCTTTCTTGCCTAAAACAAAAAGAGGCGGTGCCTCTCCTGTGGCAATATCTCTGGGGAATTCGATATAGACTTTCTGGCCGTCATCAAAAGCGCGGTAGGGTTTCCAGTCTGGAGTATCGCCGGTGATACTGTAAGCAAAGTTGAGCTCATTCAGATTTAAGTCCGTACCAACTGTATTATGGCTCTTTGATTGCGCTAGAATATTATGCTGCTTTAACCGTTTCATTTCACTCTGGGGATAGCTCCAACTGAGGGCCGCCATATAAGTCGTCTTCAGGCTTTTCAGTTCCAGATAATAACTCCGGCGGTCGGTAATGATCACCAGATTAGTGGAGAGACCTGCTTCTATGGGTTTGACCAATATATGAACCTGCGCCTCAGCCCCTGTTCCGCTCACCATATCACCAATGATCCAGCGCACCGTGTCGCCTGCGGACATGGCCTTCAGACTTTCGCCCGCTTCAAGGCTGATATCGGACACATGCTCCGGGGACGTATAAAGCTGGTATAAAGCCCCTTTGGCATAGGGGTAATGTTGAATGGCATTAAAATACCGCCCTTCATTTGGTTTCCAGAGGGCTTTTTTCTGGGCTTGCGTTATCGCCTCTATAGGGGTTAGTTCTTTGTCAGGTCTATCTTCGGATAGTTCTTTCAATTGTCCGGGCAATGCCAATATCTTTGGCACCTCAATGATTTTAACTTCATCTGGCACATGTTTAACCTCAATGGCCGGGGCAAACTCTTCGGGCGGCGACGGCATATCCAGTTTCTTACTTCCTGCGCACGCCGTGAGCAGAATAAGCGGTATGGTCATAATCAGATGTTTCATTTTAAAGTTCCTTTAGTGTTTGATGTATTCGGATTAAAATCTCGGCTCCAGTTGAGGTCGTGAATGTAAAGACCAAGGGGGTTGTTTCTTAAGCTGGCCACATCGCGGGGCGGCTCAAACATCAGGCTTAATATGGCCGTATGATTTTGCTTCTCTGTGAGGCTGCCTTTCTGATAATGGGCTTCCTGCCATTTGATCTGGAAGCTGTCTTTCGACGCCCGAACAATGCTGGTCACGTCGACCGTAATGGTCTGACGGCCCAGTAATTTAAACGGGTCATTTTCGCGGGCATATTGATTGAGGATATTTGCGCCCTGGTCGGTGACCATGGCGTAAGATTTCAGCCAGTTCTCTCTGAGGATCACAGGATCGGAAGGCAGAGACCTGACCTTGCTGATAAAATCACTTAAATGGTAAGAGATCACCGCATCACTCGGTGAATATTTCTCCAACGCAGAACCAATGGCCCTCACCTCGCCTTTACTGCCAATTTCCACAACGTAAGGGGTGATCCGGCTGCTGGAAGACAGCGTAATCAGAGCAAAAACAAGAGCTGTGGTCAGCCCGAGACAGAGGAAGGCCATTAACCGCCAATTACGGGCCTGCATCAGGGCAGATCCCATACGCCGGTCCCATAACTTGCTTGCCTTCTGGAAAGGCGTCTCGACCGTGCCAGCATCTCCGTAGCTCTGCCGCTGTCGTTTAAAGATTTTCATAACTTTATCCTATTCGTTGTTCGTGTTTAAGGAGGGGTTTGCAGAGGAGCCGGGGCGGTCACCGTCTTTCATGGCGTGGAGCGACATCGTTCCGGCAGATTTAACAGCTTGGGCAGATTTCATGCGCCTTGCCCAATCGGGCATGGTATTTTCTGAAGAGGGGGCCGCAGAAGCAGAAGAACCGCCGCCGGTGGTTTCCCAGGCGGTTCTTTGACCTTGGGAATAACTCTCCTTAACGGCATTCAGCGGCGCGGATGCTTTTTGCTTTACGGAATTTGCAAAAGACTGACCAACCCCCTTAATCCCTGACGTCATGCCGCCGGTTGCTGTTTTGGCATTTGATGTCGCTTTCGATAAATTGTAAGCCCCGCTCGCCTGACCCGCCACTTTGGCCCCAGCATTCACCGCGCTAGAGGCCATGCTGGCAGCGCCTTTAGCCGCCATCGCTCCGGCACCCATACCAACCGCCATTGCAGCGCCTCCGGCGGCAACAGTGCCAACCGCAGCACCCGCGCCCAGCTGGGGCGCGCCGCTGACAAGTCCCGCCGCAATGGCCGGGGCAAAGATACTGAGGCCCAAGAGAGATAAAGCCCCAAGCACTAACGACATGGCATTTTTCAATGTGGCTTCTGTGCCATTCATGGCGGCTGCAAAGTCAGCAAAGATCAAAGAGCCAATACCGATGATAATGGCGAGCGCCATAACCTTGATGCCGCTGGAGATAACCCCGCCTAACACGCGCTCCGCCAAGAATGACGTTTTATTCCAGAGCGCAAAAGGAATAAGAACAAACCCTGCTAAAGTGGTGATCTTAAATTCCAGAATGGTGATAAAAATCTGGATCGCCAGAATAAAAAAGGCCAGAACCACCAAGAACCAGGCAAAGAGTAAAACAATGATCAGAATGAAATTCTCAAAGAAAGCCACAGGCCCCAGCAAATCCCCGATCTGGGTGAGGATCGGATAAGCCGCCTCAAACCCTGTGGCCGCAATGCGCCCCGGCTGCAACAGTTCAGCAGCACTCACCGATGATCCTGTGGCTTTAAGCCCGAGCCCCGAAAAACTGTTAAAGATGATATTGCTCAAAAGCTGAAAGTTATTGATGATCAATGCAAAAAAGCCCACATAGAGGATCTTCTTAATCAAAGAAGAGAGGACGTTCTTATTTTCATCAAAGGCCCAGAATAATCCGGCAAGCGTTATGTCAATGACGATCAGGGCGCTTGCGAGCCAAGCTACTTCACTGCCCAGTAAGCCAAAGCCGCTATCGATATAAGAGCTGAAGACATTAAAAAAACGATCAATGATGGAGATATCATCCATAGAATATCACTCCCCTAATTAAGTTTGATGGCAATGGGGGTGTAGCTCTTGCCATCCCCCAGAAAACTTATTCGCTGAACTCTGGCCTTTTCCTTTTCAGCAAGAAGGCGTGATTTCTCGAGAGCGATGGCCCGGTAATGCATGGCCATCATCTGCTGGCTTTTGGCTTGCTGCTGCGCCCGGAGCGCCAGCATTTGATTGGTCACCTGTCCCAACTGCAAGGCCCCTACTGACTTTTGGGATTGTTCCACCAATCTTTCCCAAAGCTGCTCATCACTTTGCAGGCTTTCAATCAAACCCGCCTGGGTTTTAAGGCTATGCTCGAATGCGGACCGGGACTGTAGCCACCGGGCGTGAGCCTCTTTCACATAATCATCATGGCTCAAAGCCTCACTATATTGCTTGGGATAAAATTTCAGGTAATCAGCTTCGATGGCCGATACCTTTAAGGCAAGGCCCTTAGCATCCTCTATGATCAGATGCATTTGTGACAAAGTGGTTTTCAACTGAGGGATACTATCATAACCCAAATTTTTCAGGTTCTTTGACATATTCTCCAGCATACGCACTTCGTTTCTCAAGCTATTAATCTGATTATTTATCATCATCAGGTTGCGGGACGCTGTGAGAATATTCTGAGTAAAATTCTTGGGATCAAACACAATACTAAAGCCGAAGATGGCGTGTGCTTGATGGATAGGCAGCAGTAAGGCCACCATAAGACTTAAAAGCAGAATGAATTTACGCATGAGATTTCTCCATATTTTGCGGATCGCACAGGCCAGCAGCCCAGGAAATATTTTTGGCTATGAGCCATTGATGAGCAAATCCAGCGGGGTTTTGATCCTCGACGATTTGTGAGATAAGTTTCTGGTCTTCCGGCGATGAGCTGGCCGCGAAGCTCAAACAAACAGGCCCAAGACCAAGCTCGAATAATCTGTTGCCCAAAGGGCTTTGCAAATAATAGTCCCGTTTGGGCAGTGCGCTTGAGATCAGCTCAATCTGACGCGCGCTTAAGCCAAAGGCGTTATAGATTTCCCGGATGTTCGGCTCACTGGCGCGGACGTTGGGCAGGAAGATACGGCTCGGGCAGCTTTCAATCAAAGCCGGGGCGATGGCACTGCCCGCCACATCGGCTAAAGACTGGGTGGTAAAAATCACAGAAACATTTCTCTTCCGCAGTACCTTCAACCATTCCCGGATTTTGCCGGCAAACGCCGGTGTATCCAGAAACAGCCAGGCTTCATCCAGAATGAGTAAGGTCGGCCTGCCATCAAACCTTTCTTCCAAGCGTTTGAACAGATAGGTGAGTACGGGGAGAACTGCGCCCGGCTTTTCCATCAGGGCTTCCATCTCGAAGGCTTGGCAGTTTGTCAAAGCCAGATGATCTTCATCACCGTCCAGCAACCCGCCGTAAGGCCCTTCCAAAGTGTAAGGTTTAAGGGCTTCTTTAATGTTTGGGTTTTGTAATAATAAACTCAAGCCCGTCAGGGTCCGTTCTACCTCCGGCGCAAATGACAGATTATGCAAAGCCTGCCAGACTTCTTCTCTAATCTGCGGCGTGGCTGGTAATCCCTGTTCACCCAATATTCCCTGCAGCCAGTCCTGTGCCCAGATGCGGTAGGTTTCATCATCAATTCTAAACAGCGGCTGGAAAGATAGGTCATCTCTTTGACCAAGGTCATTAAAATCACCGCCCATGGCAAGAATGGCCGCTCGGCTGGAGGCGCCCTTATCAAAGATAAAAATCTGAGCATCTTCGTACCGCCGAAACTGCATCATCAGGAAGGACAGAAATACTGACTTGCCTGCCCCCGTTGGACCGAGCACCATCATATGGCCAACATCTCCCACATGATGAACAAAGCGGAACGGTGTTGTGCTCGCCGTTTGGCAAATCATCAAAGGCGGGGCTTTAAGATGTTGGTTCTCTTCCGGTCCGGCCCAAAGGTCGCCGACGGGCAGCATATGGGCAAGGTTCAGGCTAGAGACAAGGGAATGCCGCAGATTGGCGTAGACATGACCCGGGATCATGCCCAGAAAGGCTTCAACCGCGCCCATTGTCTCTGGGATGGTAACATAGCCCGCCCCATTGATCACTTGTTCTACGGCTTTGATCTTGGCTTCGGCAATTTCGCTGTCGCTGTCTTTGACCATAACCGTCAACGTCACATAACCATAAGCCACATCATCACTGCCCAGTTCCTGCAGGGCCGCGTCCACATCGAGGCTTTTATTCTCGGCGTCCGTGTCCACCAAAGCCGATTGCTCATTGATCATCACCTCTTTCAGGATCGCGCCAATGCCTTTACGTTTGGCAAACCACTGACGGCGATATTTGTTCAGCTCACGAGTGGCCGCCGTCTTATCAAGACATATAAAACGGCTCATGAATCGATAATCAAAACCAAGGCTGTTCAGCCCCTGCAATATCCCCGGCACTGTGGTTCCCGGAAAGCCCGTGATCGTCACGAGTTTTAGATATTCATTCCCGAGCATAGGACTGAGGCCCCCTATCAAGGGCTCATCACTGAGTAATCCATCCAGATAGAAGGGTACTTCCGGCAATTTGACCGGATGGCGGCGATTAGAGATGGTGCCATGTAGATAGGTGAGAAGATCCCCATTCGCCAAGACCATCACTTCCGGTAAAGTCTCCATCAGCAATCCAATGGCTTTATCGCTTTGCCCTAAAAAACGCGCTAGAATTCTTTCTGCAGGTTTTTCGATCTTTGCGCCTTGTTCCAGAAAGAGATGGCTCAGGCCTTGCGTCCGATCTTCCGGGGGCAACCAAAAAAGGCAGAGCGTCGTGATATTCTCAAAGTGATCACCGCTTTCAAAACGGGCTTTACGTTCTTCCTCCACAAGCGCGCTCACAGGATCCGGAAAATCAGACCCGGGATAGTCCCGCACCGGAATGCGCGCGCTATCAAAAAACAACGCCCAGCCCGTGCCAAAACGCTTTAAGGTATCATTAAGCCGGGCATGAAGCATAATGAGGCCACTTTCCCCGCTGCTTTCCAGATCCGGTCCTCTCAATCTGATACAGCGCATGAATCCGCCGTCTTTGTTCAACACTACAGATGGTGCCACCTGCCCGGCCCAGGGGATATGATCCTGCAGTTTCTTGGCTTTGGATTGATATTCATTCAGATAAAACATAATTCAAACTCCCATATAATTTTTATGGCGAAGATGCTTGAGGCCCACCTCCATGAAGTCAGGGTCTTTGGCTGTCAGGTACACTGCAATGCTCTGACAACTAACCCAGATGATCAGCCCCACGAGCCAGAGTTGAAGACCGAGACCAATGGCTGCCGACAAGGTACCAATGACAATGGTCACCGACCGGCTCGCCCCTGCCATAAGCAGGGGCTCCGTCAGGGACCGATGGAGGGGGATTTCAAATCCGGGGATGTGGCTGCTCATGAGATGACGGCCCCGCCACCAAAGGAGAAGAAGGCCAGAAAGAAGCTGGTGGCGGCAAAGGCAATGGAGAGACCAAAGACAATCTGCACCAGTTTGCGGAACCCCCCGCCCGTATCGCCAAAAGCCAGGGTGAGACCGGTTATGGTAATCACCAGCACCGCGACAATGCGGGCAACGGGACCTTCGATACTGTCGAGGATCGCCTGTAATGGGGCTTCCCACGGCATACTCGTGCCAGCGGCCTGAGTGTTAGAGCTCAAGATACTCAGCGCCGCTACGGCGATCAGTGCCGTCATATAGGGGGATCGAAGGAATAATTTAGAATAGGGCATATCAGTTTCTCCTGAAGGGTTAAGGTCCAAATTTAGAGGTTAAGGTTGAGGGGTAAGATGGTTGAGACAATAGTCACCGTCCGTAAAACCGGTGACCTGCGCCAATGTTTTGAGATGGCGGGAACTGCCCCGCCCTTCGATAAAGATAATCAGATCAATGGCGTCCGCGATCAGACGCTGCGGTACCTCATGCACCACTTCCTGTATGAGTTGCTCGAGCCTGAGCAGCGCGCCATGCGCCGAATTGGCATGCAAGGTGGCAATGCCGCCCGGATGTCCGGTGTTCCAGGCTTTCAGCATATCCAGTGCCTCGCCGCCCCGCACTTCACCAATGATGATCCTGTCCGGACGCAGGCGTAATGTACTGCGCACCAGATCAGATAGGCTTGCGATATGAGGCCTCGTTTTAAGGCGGACAAGGTCGCCTGCAGCGCAGCGCAGTTCCCTTGTGTCTTCGATGAGTATTATGCGCTCATGACCTTTCGCCACTTCCTGCAGCAAGGCATTGGCCAAAGTGGTTTTGCCGGAGCCGGTGCCGCCGACCACAAGGATATTGTGATGCGCCTCAATAGCCTTCATGAGGATCTCATGCTGCCAAGGCTGCATCACCTGCGCTGTCACATAATCGGGTAATGTCAGAATTTGTGCGTTGGGTTTGCGGATCACAAAAGCGGGGGCCGTGACGATAGGCGGTAAGAGCCCTTCAAATCGCTCGCCGCCGCCCAATAAAACAAGGGGAAGCTCTGCACTGATGATAGGAGAATTCTTATCGGTGCCCTGCTCCACGTGGCTTGCCACCAGACGGATAATGCGTTCGCGGGCTTCTACCGTCAGAATATATCCGGTAAATTGACGCCCAGCCATTTGGCTTTCCAGCCAGAGTTTTCCGTCCGGATTGACAATGACTTCGATGACAGAGGCGTCGGTTAAAGCTGCCGTGATTTCCGGGCCAAAGGCGGTCTTCAGCATGGCAATTTTGCGTGCCTCGGATATCATTTTTAGGTCAGTCATCCTTCTTCTCCAGATTCTGGTCATCCAGATCAATAGAAAAAAAATCCTGTTCCCGTACCTTGATGTCATTGACCACCTTGTCACTGAGGCTTGGGCCCTGCGATAAGCGCTTGCCAAGATGGGTGAGGAAATTCTCAAACCGTTCATGGCCCGTAGCGCGAGCGGCTTTCTGATCCCGGATCGGTATCGGCGGCGTTATGGTCAGGTAATATTGAATATACAGGGCTGTGACCTCCAGCTGGATGGCCAGATCGCGCTCTAACCTGCCGAACTGCCGGGTCAGTTGATTAAGCCGTTTCGCAATGGCTGCCTCTCTTTTATCAGCGCCTTCCGGGGACAGAAACTGCGCCACCGCGATTTCCACAAGACCGGACTTGCTGAGGCCGGTTTTAGCGCCGAACTTTTCAACTTTTTTAAGAAGCTCATACTCCAGATAAACATTGATGCGCGGTTTCAACGGCCATCTCCCAAATCCAGGGGGAGATCCGCCTCATCATCAAAAGCCGCCGCGCGCTGGAAGCTATTCAGCTGATATTTATCCGCTTCAAGGCTCGTCTCATCCACATCCGGATCAATCACTTCGAAGATATCAATGGATGGTACTGGGGTTTCTTGTTCCGGCGTCAATATGGGGACATGTTCTATTGATCCTTCGCTGGTTAAACGCGCCATGCCATTATTTTGATCATCTGGCGTGACCAGTCGGGCATCTACATCTGCCTGACAATCCTGCCAGTCGGAAGTATTTTCAGAAATAGCTTCTGTGATGAGCGTTGCCGCAGGCGGGTGAATCCTTGTGGTAAAGTTCTGATCCTCATAATAGCGCAGCTTCTGCGCCCGGATTGGCGGCAGACCTGCGATCTGCACTAACTCTTCGTCCATGGGCAATTGCATGACTTCACCTGGGGTCAGCAACTGCCGGGCCGTTTCCTGGCGGGAGACCATCACATGACCGAGCCACGGCGACAGACGGTGCCCCGCATAATTTTTCTGGGAACGCAATTCTGTAGCAGCCCCCAAACTGTCAGAGATACGTTTGGCTGTGCGCTCATCATTGGTGGCAAAGGCAACACGCACATGACAATTATCCAGAATGCTGTTGTTCTCACCATACGCTTTGGATATTTGATTGAGGCTTTGAGCAATCAGGAAAGCCCGGATACCGTAACCTGCCATAAAGGCCAATGAGGTTTCGAAAAAATCCAGACGACCCAAAGCCGGGAATTCGTCCAGCATCAGGAGAAGTTGTCGGCTCTCACCTGCCTTAGCTTCCAATTTCTCCGTCAGGCGACGACCGATTTGATTGAGGATCAGGCGCATCAGCGGTTTGGTACGACTGAGGTCACTGGGTGGCACCACCAGATAGAGCGATACCGGCTTCTCCGCCTTGATCAAATCCATCACGGTAAAATCAGATTTGGACGTTACCTCTTTGACGACAGGATCGCGGTAAAGGCTGAGGAAACTCAACGCCGTACTCAACACGCCGCTGCGTTCGTTTTCTGATTTATTGAGAAGTTCGCGGGCGGTCACAGCGACAACAGGATGAGGCTTGGGGTTTTGATAATCGCCGAGATGGTTGGTGATCAGCATATCCTTCAATGTGTTTTTGAAAGACTTGGCGGGATCACTTAAAACTTCTGCCACACGGGACAGGGTTTTCTCTTCCTCAGCATAGAGCACATGTAGAATGGTTCCCACCAGCAATGAATGACTTGTTTTTTCCCAGTGGTTATGCCGCTCAAGACTGCCTTCGGGGTCGACCAGAATGTCAGCGATATTCTGTACATCCCGCACTTCATTCAGGCCACGCCGGACTTCCATCAGCGGGTTACAGTGAACACTGGAAATATCTGTGGGGTTAAAACACAGGCAGTGAGAGAATGTGGACCGCCAGCCCGAGGTCAGTTGCCAGTTCTCGCCCTTCAAATCATGAACCACCACACTGCCCGTCCAACTGAGCAAAGTCGGGATCACAAGTCCCACCCCTTTACCGGAACGGGTCGGTGCGAAGGTCATGATATGTTCCGGCCCGTCATGGCGCAGATAACCCCCATCATATTGTCCAAGGAACACGCCTTTGGGTTTGAGCAACCCAGCCTGCCTGATATCTGACTTATCCGCCCAACGAGCGGAACCGTAGGTCGTTACCCTGCTCTGTTCGCGGGCGCGCCAGAGGGATCCAATGATGGCGACGAACGTTCCCATAATCCCGCCGGCAGCAGCGAGACCCCCGGCTTTGTAAAATACTGCCGGGGCGTAGACTTCAAAAGCGTACCACCATTCGAACAGGCGCCAGGGGTAGTAAACAGGATAATCAAAAATACTGAACCACGGCACACCGAGCCGCGCCTGATACCCCAGCATAAAAGCCGCCCATTGGCTTGCTGCCCAAAGCGTGCCGATCACCACCAGAAAAGTGATCAACATCTGGCCAATAAGTATTTTTGTCGGGGTCATATCCACTCCTGAATTTGTCAATAAACACATTCAGGAGAGGGGCAAAAAAACGAATCGTCAAGGTATTTTATTTATGATAAACAATGCCTTAACTCATATGTCGCGGCACAAGTTCTCTGCATTTCTTAGAACTCTTCAAGAGTTTCCAAAGCGCAGAAAAAATAATTGAAGAAATTTCCACACAAAACAGGATGTTACTCGCAAAAGATGTTATAAATCTCAAAATACTGCGAATCGATTAGCAAATAATCAGGTGCGAGAAATAAATTTATGTACATTGGGTTTATGCTATTTTTAATTGAGTATCCACTCTGAACCCAATGCGGAAGTTTGTATTTTTAAGAATGAGCTTTAGAGATAAAATGTAATATGAAAAATCAATCTACTCTGCTCCATTAATTCTATTATCTGGTCAGGTTTTCTTTTTGAGTAATAATTTGAAATTATCGACCTCTTGCAAATTTAGGGGTCCAGCTATTCTCTAAATCTATATCATCTCTGTCATCTGAATCGCCTTCTACTTCATAAGTTAAAAGGGTGATTTGAAAACCGTTCGCTTGCGCTAATGTTTGTTCAAAGATCAAAATATTTGGCTTGCTGTCAACCCACGCACTTGGACTTGCTGTAGACCAAGCAGATACCTTTCCTATAATCAAATTTTTTTTGGAAGAGATTGTGTTATGAGGAATTGGAGAGGCATGTTTGACATTTAACCAAGGAAAATCATCATGTTTTTTTACGTACCTAATCTTCTTGTTTTTTGAGAAAATAACAGCTGTTGGGTCATTAAAATTAGTTAATGCATATCTTCTTGCCATTGCCTCCTTACTAATTTCAAATAATTCGGCTAACCGAATAATGTGATCTATATCAGCACCAGAGTTTGAATTTAGAAATTGTTTGATTTTATTATATGGCATCAATAATTCAGCAGAAAACTCATTCGCTTCTGCTTCCATTCTCATCAACTTATTATTTTTATCTGATTTCTCTGCTGCAAGATTAGCCGTAGTGCATTGAAATCCCGCTGGGTTATCTGATTTATGCCATGGGTTGAGGTAATGCCCCAGCTCGTGCCCAATAGTAAATCGTTTTCGCTGTTCTGAGCGGTCTCCTCGAACAATAATAGCCCCTTCCGACTTGTTGTCCGGTGCTATTAATGCACCTTCAAAACTTATGTTGTTTTCTTCTTTTATCTCATAGATGTTCAACGCACTTGCAATTTCACGGACTGGAATAGGAAATGAGTTATCTGGAATTTGGTCTAAGACAGCTTGTGCCAGTTTTACTGGGTCACCCCCAACGTCTTCTAATTCCATGCGATCGATAATTATCATTCTTTAGCTTTCTGCCGATCCAACATTGTTTTTATCATACTATCCAACAACTGCTTATCTTCTGGACCCAACTCACCAACTTGGCGGAACATTCTGACTAATTCTGGGTCTGCATTATTGTCAGCTAAATCCTCACCAATCAGTGTGTTCACAGGAACACCAAAATGATTAGAGTATTGCTTTAATAAGTCAACAGATGGATTTTTACTGTTCCCTTTTTCTAGATCATATACATGAGTTTTTGATATTCCAATGGCGTCAGCAACTTGTTGTAAAGATTGTTTCTTTCGTAACCTTAATTCTTTTAATTTCACAGCTAATGACATTTTTACAACCCTTCAAGAATCAATTCGGCACCCTCTTCTTGAGAGTGCCGTTAGATTATATTGAATAAAATTATACCAGATGTCTTGACAAACGCAAGAGTTAGATATATCTGTATGTTATCGATAGATCAAAATAGGAGTTAACAATGGCTGATAGAGCTGTAACTAGAACAGGGAAAGACGAAGATGGCGATATTACATCTTTGTGTAACCCTAATGCATCATGGTCCCCACGAAAAAGTGGTGACGCAATTTACGATATAGAAAATAACGTCCATACATATCACGTTCCGTGGAAGAGCGGCCGCACAGAAATTCGGGTTGTCAACGGTTCAACAGGCAAATACTTGAGAACCGATAGAGACAATACGAATAAGAACAATCTGGATGATCTTCCTGATTGTTAATTTTAACGCCAAGCCCCTATAGGAAGGATTTAAAAATGGCACGTCAAAGAGTAACTGTAACACGAGAAAGTGAAACTGGTCGCAATCAACAGTTTCATGACAATTACAATGGTGGCAACATGAGCCGTAGTCAGTTTGTAAACCAAATTAACCAAGGCAATTACCCTAATTACCATGTGCGTAATATAAACGGACTTGATACTCCAGTATCAAATCCTGATAATACACGAAATAATAATCTTGATTAAAATGTAATAGTGCCGCGCTGTAGTACTTGCGCCGCACTATTCGACTTATTTGAAGATATACTGTTTGTTAGGCAATTTTAAAAGTCTGCTTTTGAAAAAACACATAATACACATAAGAATAATCTGGGCTGATAATATCTAGCTGCAATTAATTGTAAAAGTCAGGACTTGATCTGACGGTTATGAATTATCGGCCAGCCAGCGCTTTTTGGGACGCGCTGTCCGATAATTCCTGTACAGTACCAATATTTTTGGACTGCACAAGCTCTTTGGCATCGTTCAGGGTTTGCATTGGGGTTTTACCGTAGCAATACTTCCCGGAATGAGGCCGTGTTTCGTTATAGCTTTTGAGCCATTCGTCCACGTCTTGCTGTAAATCATCCAATGAAGAATAAAGCTTTTTGCGGAAGGCAATAGAGTAAAACTCATCCTGCATGGTTTTGTGGAACCGCTCACAGATACCGTTGGTTTGCGGGCTATTGGCTTTTGTTCTGGTGTGGTCGATATTTTCGATTCCCAGATAAAGCTGATAGGCGTGGTTTTCGGCCTTCCCGCAATATTCGGTGCCACGGTCGGTGAGGATGCGCAACAGCGGAATGTTTTGCTCCTCATAAAATGGCAACACCACCGCATTAAGCGTATCGGCGGCGGTGATGGCTGTTTTCTCGGTATAGAGCCGTGCAAAGGCCACGCGGCAATAGGTGTCGATGAAGGTTTGCTGGTAAATCCGCCCAACACCTTTGATATTGCCGACATAGTAAGTGTCCTGCGAGCCGAGATAGCCCGGGTGCTGGCTTTCAATCTCTCCGTGTGCCTCACGTTTTGATTTTTGCTTTTCTAACGCAGCAACCTGTTCCTCGGTTAAAATAATCCCATCCTGCGCGACTTTGGCTTCCAGGGCTTTGAGACGTTTTTGCATCGTCTCCAGATCGTTGCGCAGCCACACCGAGCGAATGCCACCGGGCGAGATCAAGATGCCCGCCTTTCGAAGTTCATTGGCCGCGCGTTGCTGGCCGTAGGCCGGAAATTCAACGGCAATTTCGATGCAGGCACGCTCTACACTTTCCGCCACGCGGTTCTTGAGGATCGGCTTGCGGCGGCTGATTTCAATCAGCGCCTCTTCGCCGCCATTCTCATACAACTCCTTGTAGCGGTAAAACGTATCACGGCTGTAACCCATCACTTTGCACGCTTGGCTCACATTGCCAAGCTGCTTCGCCAACTCCAATACGCCTAATTTTGGTTTGATAATTTTTTCTTGATAACTGCTCATGTCTAACATCCTTTCTTATACAGTTTTTAAAGAATGTCAGATCAAGTCTCAACTAATACAAATTAATTTTAGAACCAAACACCCTGCCCGATTGACCAGCTGATATTTCCTCGGCTAATCATACCAGAAATAACCTGTCCTTTAGCACGTTCCATCACGGGTCGCCATGGGACGAGGGTAAACTCTTTTGACTTTTCCAAAATTGCATACTGGCCACTCTTAAGGTTAAGCTTTCGGACATAAGTTCCACTCACGTCACCCTTGTCCCCCATGGGAGAATATTTCTTGCCAGTTTGTTTAGCTATGGTTACGGCTATTTTTGTCATTTCCCGTTTGGCAAGCTTGGCCGCAAAATCTTTTGGATATAGGAACCTTGCCCCCTTCTGCTGGATCAGTCCTTGTCTCAGTAACCAGCTCCGTCTCTGAGCAAGGGCTTGACGCACTTTTCTGCCGAAGCCACCTGAGAACAGACCAGTCTTTTCCTTTTCATCAAGATTCCGATCCAACCAACCATAACCTTCGCCATCTACCAATTGATCTAGGGCATAAGCTGAATTGATGGTCATTGCCATCGGCGCCTTTTGTGCAAATTGTTTCTGAAGTTTCTCAACACAGTTGGTAAAATCAGGAGGGATTCTCCATATACCACCCTTCTCACGTTCTCCAATACCATAACGGCGCAAGCTCTCCAGTCGACGGACATGGCTTTGGATATAGGCGGCGCTAGCTTTGGGATCAAAATCCCGATGTTTCCCCTCACTATAAATGCCGCCGTTCTGATGGGCAATAGCCGCAATGCGATGATCCACCTGTGATGCTTGCTTGTGAGCCGCTTTCACAGAAATAATCATACCTTGATTTAGATCACTGATCTGTTCCAGCTCTCCCATATCCACATACCAATGGTTACCGTCTGTGCCGTCCAGAATGATATAGCGCCTGTCGTTAAGTTCATCTGACAAACCAACCTTGATCAGTTCACCTGTGATATGGTTTTGAGAGGTTGCATCAAGGCCAAAAATCAGCGCTTTCTGTTTTAAGTTATCTTTGCCGGCGCCATACAGATTACGGTGAAGAATTTTGATAATATCACCCCTTTCCCCCATCATCTGTAATGTGTCTTTCATATTTGGGGACAATCGCCAATAGTTACTGCCCTGATACTGGGCCAGTCCCATTTTGGAAAGCTTCTTCAAACGGGCTGTGACCAGATTGGCGGAATAGGTCCCGCCATCTGGATGCATCATATGGGCCCGGCTGTAGTTGATAATATCCCGATCAATATCCGTCAATCTGTCCTGATCCACCTGTCGTCTTACCTGTTGCAGGATTTCCATTTCTGTGCGGGGTCCGAGTTCCTGTGTCAGGATATCTGAGGCCATATTTCTCATGCCGTAACTCATATAGGATTTGGCGATGATTAGGTCTTTGCCTTTATCGTCCACACCTCTTAAGACAAGATGTGTATGAGGATGATCTGTGTCAAAATGATCAACCGCTACCCAGTCAAGTTTGGTCTGTAAATCCTGCTCCATTTTAGCCATTAAATCCCGGGTGAAGGACTTATGATCTTCAATCTCAACGCCATCCTCTGCCGAGACAATAAAACGGAACTGATGGCGGTCGCCTTCGCTGCGGTTTTGAAATTCCTTCAGGTCAATATCATCACCAAACTTTCCGTAGGATTCTGCTTCTTTTCCGTCCTGCCCAACCCCTTCCCGTTCAATATATTGAAGATGCGACATGGCCCTTGAATAACTTGTACCAGCAAGCTTGATAATCCGGCCTTTAATAATGACCTGCCGCGCCCCAGCAGGGACGGCAGATTTGCCATATTGGCTATTACTATATCTCCCGGCCCAGTGACCCCTGCCGATCCTCTCGCCAGTATAGCCGCTTCTGCCCTCTGACATATCAGATGATGGCCTAGACATACCATGTGACAGACTTCTCACTTTCTTCAACACCCGTTTACTGAACCGGTCACCTCGGTTTCCGGGTTTACCAAGCTTGGGTTTGAAGGGATTTTCAGGTATGTTGGTCATGATTTATTCCTATGGGTAAGTCATTGATACAATTGGATTAAAAAAATACGGCAGGGGTATTATCTCTTACCTTCAAGGGCTTACCAAAAATGCTTTGTTTTTGGCCAAAAAATTTGGTGCCGGATAAAAAGATGTGCAGACAATGACTTAGGAGCGCCGCGCCTAAGACGCTTTTATCTTGTTATATTTCTTTTCAAAATTTCGGCCATATTTTCGCCCCAAAAACCCACAGAAAATATCGCCTTGAGAAAAGCCCTCGTTATTTTTTTGGACGCTTTAGTATTTTTCAGATCGGCGTTAGCATCGGTGCTATCTGTGAGGCAATTTTAATCATCTTGCTGCATATTATTACTCAGAAACCGTTAGCAGGCCTTAACCACAGAGTAGCCAATTTTCTCCCCTATAGGCTCCTAGCCCTATGACTAAGGCTATGACTAAGACCGACGCTAAGACCGTCCCTTATCCTGCAAAATATTCAAAAATATACGGCGACACCGATGATCTTCTTTCGCGAGATCGGGCCAAAATATCGGCTGTCAAAGGAATAGTCTGAGTGAAGACTGAGCAGGAAAACCTCACCGGTTTTTAACCTGCGACATCCGTTCCAGACAGGCATTATGCGGCCTGAGAGATCGTGGTTTTTAACGTCAGCCACAGCCTGATCGTTCACATAAATCACCTCATGCCGGATACAGATATGATCCCCTGATAGAGCGAATATTCTCTTCAGAAGCGGAATATCTGGCCCGACATATCTTCTTTCTAAAGCCAATTCTCTGACAGATTGAGGAAGCTCTATCAGCACATAGTCACCGATTTTGAACTCACGTTTATGACGGATAACGTAAAACCCCATCGGCGCACTTGGCGACGGATTATAGAGTATTCTTGGGGCAAACTCTGTCATTGAAACCCCAATCAATAGGCAGCTCACTGCGGCAAGAATGATAATCAAATATCTGGGCGTCATACTGATATCTCCCCTTCCTGCCTAAAGCTCTGATGCTGTTCCATGCTATAGCGGTGATAAGGTTGATTGGTCAGTATCCTCTGATGCAAATGACCATAATAGGCCGGGGAAACCTCTGCGGGATCTATCCCCATATTTTCAATCTGATCAATGACGTTCATAGCAGCCCGTACCTTAAGCGCCCCTTCCACATCAAGGATAATATAAGCGCCTGGGCTCACCCCTTCCACTTGATGTGAGGGGCTTTTACCCGTGAAGCTCACCGTCCGTAAAATCATAAACCGCCATAATCGACTGCCATATTCCCCCGCCTGCCACCGAATATATCCCAGGAGCTGCCCTGGCCGGTAATATTCAAGCCCCCGATATGGCGGCATAGTTACCTTGCTAACAGGCCGCCCAAACCGGGTATAATAGTGCAGCCTGCCCCTCAGAGAAATCGTCTCAATGCGCGTTAAATCCTTACGCATCAGACGTGCTCGATTTTCTGAGGGAGTCTGACCAGGCTTTAAGGTCTTCCATAGCATAGACCACAAGCTTTCCATGTTTGCGGTAAAGAGGCCCATTGCCTGTGATACGCATATTCCGTAAGGCATGAGAGCTTAAGCGAAGATATTCTCCCGCTTCAATGGTGTTTAAATAGCCTTTGGAGATAGTGGTCTCTGATGGTTTTGTCATCTGTGTTTTTCCTTATGGGTTAAATCAAGAAAAACAGTTTGCGGGAAGGCAAGGTCATTGTGCAGAGGGAAAAAATACTAATTATTTCTTTCCTATTCTTATGAATCGAGCTTCTTTAAGTATTTAACGTAAGCGCCGTTCATCAGGTCTTCTGCCTTATCTAAAGCATAGCCCACAATATTATTAACATGGCTTTCAGGATCAGAGATTTCCTGCCTGATCCGGTCTTTATTATCAAAGAATATTTCTGCAATTTCTTGTCTGGGCCGCTTATTAGTCACCTGCGCCATGACCTGCAATTGCCTATGGAACTTTACGGAGGCGGTATTTGTTTTAAAAAGCCTGTCGCAAATCCTGCCCGTTTTAACAAGATGTTTTAAACGCTTCACCGCGAGGTTTTCTTCAACCGTATTTAATCGGTTTCCCATGCGAAGGATAAACCGTAAATGCCGTGAGTGAATGGCAGCATCCCCAGCGGCCTGATAACAGAGTTGAAGGGATTTACCGCCCTTCTTAAAGACATAATGGGTTAGGTTTGGGGATTGCCGCAGGCTGATCACCTCACAGTTTAACTGGGCAAGGTCCAGAATATAGGGAATGGTCTGATCTTCTTCCCTGTAATGATCCGCCTGCAAAACATAGGGGCAGAGGCCCGGGTGCCAGAATGGGCTGGCCTCCAGACTATCCAATGCAGGATCAACAAAACTGTAACAAACCCCACTTGTGAGCATCCCGGCAAAAAGCCCCCCTGTCCTGCTCAGAGCATCCTAAATGGGCATAATATGCCGATGAATAAGCTGGAATTCGTCTTAATACTTCCCAGGCAAAATTAAGACGGGACATCCCCGTAAGCGGGACTCTCATGAAGGTCATATGTAATCCTGTAATATATAAATAATTAAAATATTTACGCATTACGCAACTAAATACAAACTTGATACGCTTAAGCTCCAGAGGAAATTATCGAGGGAATACCCTTCATTCAAAACACGTCATTCAACATAGAAATCATGACATACTGGAGATCTTCTAATCTAAAAAATAGGGCCGGGTAACTTCCGTCACACGGTCTTAAGTTTTCTGGCTTTGTCTGCTACGTTAGCTCATCATTCTGCCTCGTGACGTAATATTCCAAAGAGGTGACAGGCCTTGGGGGTTGCCAAAACCCGACCCCGGGTCCTCATCAATCTCCATCTGTGTGGTACAGAGATCAACTTCTACGGAGGAACTCATCAAGCTTATTCGGCTCACATCACCAGAAATTATGCCGCATTACCCTCAGGCCACCTCAAACAAGCCGGCCGCCCCCATACCGCCGCCGACGCACATGGTGACCACCACATATCTCACCCCCCGCCGCTTGCCTTCGATCAGCGCATGACCGACCATTCTTGATCCACTCATGCCGTAAGGGTGACCAATGGAGATGGCACCGCCGTTCACATTCAGGCGATCACCCGGAATACCCAGCTTGTCCCGGCAATAGATAACCTGACAGGCAAAGGCTTCATTCAACTCCCAAAGGCCAATATCATCAATGCTCAAACCATGTGTCTTCAAAAGCCTGGGGATCGCAAAGACGGGCCCGATGCCCATCTCACTCGGCTCCCAGCCCGCAACCGCAATACCCCGGTAGATGCCCAAAGGGTTTAAGCCTCTACGGGCCGCCTCCGAGGCTTCCATAATCACGCAGGCCGACGCCCCGTCAGACAGCTGGCTGGCATTGCCGGCCGTGATAAACTTCCCCTCCTGCACTTCCTGGCCCTGGCTTTGAACAGGGACAAGCTTTTGCAGGTTCGCCAATGTGGTTTGGGGACGGTTGCCTTCATCCTTGCTTAGCAGCACATTTGTCTCGGACCAGTCCCCTGTGGCTTTATCCTGAAGCTTCATCACCGACGGCAGGGGGACGATCTCATCATCAAACCTCCCCGCCTCCTGGGCCATGGCCGTGCGCTGCTGGCTTTGCAGCGCATAGTCATCCTGAGCCTCCCGGCTGATGCCATAGCGCTGTGAGACAATCTCTGCCGTCTCCAGCATGGTCATATAAAGCGCGGGCTTATGTTGTATAATCCAGGGATCCTTGATCACAAACATATCCGCCGTCTGGTTCAGGGAGATACTCTCCACCCCCCCGCCTATGGTGACGGTCATATCATCACAGATGATCTGTTTGGCCGCGATGGCAATGGCCATCAGGCCCGACGCACATTGACGGTCGATGGATTGTCCGGGTACCGTGATCGGCAATCCCGCCCGAATGAGCGCGTTGCGGGCCACATTCATAAAGCTTGAGCCCATCTGAACCGCAGAGCCCATCACCACATCATCCACTTCCGCGCCGTCTATACCGGCCCTTATAATCGCATGCTTTATGGCATGGCCCGCTAAGGTGGGCGCCGGCGTATTATTAAACGCCCCCCGGTAAGCTTTACCAATAGGTGTTCTCACGGTGGAGACAATAACAGCTTCTCTCATGACTTATCTCCCTCTATCTGTATTCAACGTAATGCCCAAGGCCTTGGCCGACAGTTCCACAAACTTGTTGGTTTGTTCAAAAGCCGCCGCCATTTCTGTCTGGCCTTCGGGATTGCTGATAGTTGCCCAGTTTTTAGCCACGTCATCCACCGTCGTCTCTTCCCCGCCCAAGAAAACCCCAGGGGTCTCCGAGATGCGTATTACGGAGAAACTTCCGGCCCCGGCCCCCAGAATCGTCTTGCTCGGGGCCTCATCACTGACGAGATATAAGGCCCCCGGGGCCACCAGCTTTGGCGCCATCAGGGCTTCGACCTTCTCTGGGAGTAATCCGTCCAGCATCCTCGTTGCTGCCGTGGGGGCCAGGCAGTTAACCCGGATGTCATATTTAGCCCCCTCATGATGCAGCACATTCATCAGGCCGACCATGGCCGCTTTAGCGGCCCCGTAGTTGCTCTGGCCGAAGTTCCCGAACAGGCCACTGGATGATGAGGTCAGCAGGATACGGCCATAGCCCTGCGCTTTCATGATATCCCAGACCAGCTTCGTGCAGTTCATGGTGCCGAACAGATGTACATCCACCACCTTCTGGAAGTCCTCCGGGCTCATCTTGCTGAAGGTCTTGTCTCTTAAGATACCAGCATTATTAATCAGGATATCTATGCGTCCCCATTTGTTCATGGCCTCCTCAGTCATCCCTTTAACCTGATCATAGTCAGTGATGTCTGCCGTGCTGGCGATCGCCTCACCGCCAAGGCTGCGGATTTCTGCGGCGACCTTTTCTGCAGCAGAAAGGGCTGCAGCGGGTTGAGCGGCGGTAGGTTGATTGGAGGCAGGTTGGTCTGCGGCAGGTTGGACGGTGGCTGGTTGGGCGGCGGTAGGTTGAGCTGCAGTAGGTTGGGCGGCGGCTGAATCTCCACCAGAACCGTCTAGTGTCCCCCCAAGGTCATTCACCACCACCCTCGCCCCAAGCCCCGCCAAAGCCAGGCAATATTCCCGGCCAAGGCCGTTACCGCCGCCCGTCACAAGGGCGACTTTGTCTTTAAATGTAATCGTCATATAAATTCTTTCTGCCTAAATATTTTTTTGAGTGTTTTTTCTGGATATATTGTTGGATGTTTTCCTGGATAGTTTATTTTATGGCTTATGCCATTATCACAAGGCCAAGATGTTCGGCTATAAAGCCCGGCTTATCCTGTCTTTCGATTTCTAGACCCTCGATTTCTAGGCCTTCGATCTCCAAGATCGTTTCACAGGTGATCAGATACTGTCCGGCCTTACGCTCCGTAACCGCCTTGATGCTCAACCGGCCTCTCACTCGGCTGCCCACCGGCACCGGGGCGATAAAACGGGTTTTATTAAGGCCGTAGTTCAATATGGAAGACACCCCGTCAATTGGCGGCATCAGGTCAAACTGGAACTTGGAGATCAGGGACAACAGGAAAAACCCGTGGACAATCGTACCGTCAAAACCCGCCGCACGGGCTTTGGCCGGATTGATATGGATAAACTGATGGTCCTCGGTCAGTTGTGCAAACTGATCAACCTTCTTCTGGGTCAGCTGGATCCAGTCAGAGACACCGATCTCTGTTCCGGTGAGGTCTATTAAGTCGTTAATGGTTTTATGCTTGGTCATTCTTTACCCTTGGCCTTCTCTCATTGTGTGATTGTTTGCCTCTAGTGGCTGGATGGTTGTCGTCTGAAGTCAATCATCTCTCTGCGAACCAGTCGTCCTGCATGTCTAAACTAGGGCGGTTGCTGTCTTCTTTGGGCTAGCTCCCATTTTCTTTATCAGTCTCCCCGCATTACCGCCTAGGAGGCCCTGTTCCACATGAGGCTTAAGGCCGAGGTCTTTCCACTCTGAGATCACCCGCGCGTGATCCATCACCGGCCAGTCGGTGCCGAAGAGTATTTGCTGTGACAACACACTATTCATAAAGCGGTGCATCACCTCCCAGCCGCTGCCCGGGGCACCAACATATTTGGGGGATAAGCCACCGAACTCCATATAGACCTGAGGATGCTTGCGGGCGACGGCGACCATTTCGGCAATCCACGGCCAGCCCGCATGAGAAGCCACGACGGTCAGGTCCGGAAAATGGCAACATACCTCATCAATAAGCATGGGGTTCTCCCCGGCCATCGGTTTGTTCATGGTGTAATTTACCCCCGTATGCAGCGCGACCAACAGATTATGCTCTATGGCCTTGGCATAGATCGGATAGAGCAGCTTGTCATTTATGGTCATCCCAAAAAAAGCTGGTTGAATAGACAGGCCGATCATGCCCCTCTCGGCACATTCCGTAACCTGCCTCAGAGCGTTTTTTATACTGAAGTCCTTCATGCTGATGGTCCCAATACCGCTTAAGCGGGCCGGATATTCGTTGACCAGATCTGCCACGGCCTGGTTTAAAGCATCCGCCGGATCTCCTACTTCATATTCAGCATGAACAACCGCATGATCAATCCCCGCAGCTTCCATCTGCGCCAGCAATGCCTCTGTCGTCTGTGAGGCCCCAAACTTATCACTTGTCCCCAGGACAGCGTCATATTGCAGACTATTCTCTTTGGGGACGTCTATATCCGGACGCAAGGCCTCCGGCAGGCGGACGCGGAAGTCGATTATCTTGTGGCTATTGTCTGTCATATCATTACCTGATGTTGTGATTGTGAGGTCGTGGGATTATCTGCCTGGTTCAAAGAGCGTTTTTTAAGCGCAACTTTATCGACTTTCCCCACGGGCAGCATGGGCAGTTCGGCGGTGAGAATAAAATGCTTGGGTATTTTATAGTTGGCGAGGCTTTCCTTGCAGAAGGCCTGCAACATCTCTCCCGTCGCTTCGCACCCGGGTTTCAACTGGATATAGGCGGCGCCCACTTCCTGATAGAGCGGGTCCGGCACGCCGACGACCGCCGCCATATCCACAGATGGATGACTTTCGAGTAGCAGCTCTATCTCCCGGGGATAGACATTATAGCCGCCCGACTTGAACATATCCGACATACGCCCGATAAGTGTGATGGCCCCATCGTCCCGCAGGTAACCCACATCCCCCGTATGGAGCCAGCCATCATGGGTATAGACATCGCGCGTCGCCTCAGGGCGGTTAAGATATTCCAGCAGGAGATAGTCCCCCTTGAACTGAAGCTCGCCCTGCTCCCCTATCTCACAGATCTTGCCTTCTGTATTAACAATCCGGCAGGGCATATAGGGACTGGGATGACCGATGGTATCCCGTAACTGCTCTAGGCTGGCATCATCCCGGCTATACGTCGTATTGGCCGCCGTTTCTGTCATACCGTAGACATTCATCAGGCGCGGGAACAGTTTCTGCAGGCGTTTAATGGTTGGCTCCGGCATAGCTGCCCCGCCCCAGATGAAGAGGGCCACGCTGGAAAAGTCAGTTTGCTTAAAGTCAGGGTGGTCCAATAACATCAATATCATGGTTGGCACACCGCCCAATAGGGATATGCGCTCGGCGGCGACCGTTTTAAGCACCAGTGTTGGATCAAACCGCTCCTGGAAATATATAGTTCCGCCAGCCACCAGAATAACGCAGCAGGTATCTGCAACGCAGGCCACATGATTGATCGGGAAGCTGCAGATGATACTGGGCTGCGTGACCTTAAAGTGCTGGTTCTGTGCTGTGGCGCCAAAGCATAATCCATAGTGGGACAATAGCGCTCCCTTAGGTCTGCCGCTGGAGCCCGAGGTATAGACCAGCAGAGCCGGGTCCATCGTATCTACAGCTGTTATTGTTTGCCGGTAGCTATCCCGTTCTATCTGTGCTGCCCCCTCAAGGAAAACCCCATAGGACATCGCTCCTGGCATGGGTTCTGTTAGGGCAATCGCCTGCTCAAGAAAGTCAAACTCTGATAATAGGCTACTCACCATAGGGCTATAGTCCCGCCCTTCAAATTCCGCCATGGCGAACAGGCGTTTGGGTTTGGCATCCCCGATTATATATCGGCATTCCTCAAGGCTGTATTTAGGGTTGAGCCCCATCCATATGGCGCCAATACTTGTGGTGGCTAGAAATATAACCCAATATTCCGGCCGGGGCGTACAAAGCGTTGCCACCACATCGCCCTTCTTGACCCCCATGGCCAAAAGTGCCTTGGCGCAGTGATGCACCTGATCCTGCAGCTCACCGTAAGTTATTCGCTGATCGCCAAAGACAACCGCCTCTCGCTCAGGAGATAGTTTCACATAATGATGAACATAATCGGAGATTAGCGTTTGAATATTAGTCAAGGGCATAGGCGAATTTTGATCCATCAACATAATACCCGAGCCCCGCCTTGAAACCGGAAACGCCGTGGGGTGGAGACACCATCCGAAGGTGACTTTTTCGCATTACTCATTTTGTTTGGCTTCTCTACGTTCGTTTAATCTAAAAATCATGGCAACGACCCCCAGCAGGACCAGGAAGATCAGCAGCATATTTATATTCCGGTAAGCGAACATGCCCATGATCCCGATAGAAAACACCATCAGGCCCAGCGAAAAGAATGAATGAACCAAACGGGGGTATCGCAGCGGACTGGCGGCATATTCTTCTGGGTAACGGTCAGGATAGCGGTATGCGGCATAACCAAGCCCCGCCTGTAGATACATAACGCCAAAGACCACCACGTCCGCGTAAGCCCTGATGTTGGCCCCATAAAGGATAGCCAGCAGGGAAAGTCCCGACAGAAAGACAACCGCCCGGATCGGCACATGGGATGTCTCATTGACATGGCCCAAAGACCTCGGCACCAGCCCCTCTCTTGAAGCGGCAAGAACGTCCCGGCTTTGAGACAATAAAGTTCCGTTCACGGAGGTTCCCGCCGCCAATAATGCGCCCATGGCAATAAAATTCGTCCAGCCCGGCGGTAAAAAAGTCTCAGAAGCCGTAATAACGGCGATTGATCCATTACCACGAGCTCCAAGCATATCCCAGGGCAGGTTCATCATCAAAGCGATAGGGACCGAGGTATAGACAAGCAGCAGGATACTGAACCCTATGATCAAAGTAAGGGGAATATTTCGGGAGGGGTTTTTTATCTCCCCCGCCATCTCCATCACCACCATAGTTCCAAGATAGGAGAAATAGGCGGTCAGCGCGGCAAAGAACACCGGCTCCAGTCCATTGGGAAACAGAGGCTCCAATGCTTTACCATCGCCAGAGACAATCCCGCCAATGCTGAATATCATTAAACCCACACAAAATATCAATACGCACACGCCCTGTACCATGGCTGTTAACGTCACCCGGCCACAGTTCACCAGCGTGAATATTATTACTGTAGCACCAGCAACAAGCTGACGGTTCAGTCCCGGGATGAAATAGTTGATATAGTCAGCAAAACCAAAGGCCAGTAGCGGAATACCCATGGTAACGCCAAAAACCAATGTCCAGATTGCCGTGGCCATACCAATGGGGGGAAACATCCGGCTGGCAAAAACAAACCCAGCCCCGGGTACCGGATAGGCACTGCCAACGAAGGCGGCAACACCGCAACTGAATATGGCCGGGATCGCCGCCAGAATATAGGACAGGAAAAGCCCAGGGCCCGTTGACCCGCCAAGCGTACCCGGCAAGATAAAAATCGAGGCCCCGACAATATACCCGACAAAGACCAGTAAGCTCGTGGTCAACCCAAGGGTTCTGGATAGTTTCCCATCTGTGCCTGGTGTGATATGTTCGGTGGTCATAAATTTACCTTAATGATGTTGGGGTATGTTACGGGTCGGATGGGCTTTTAGCTGATAAAGGTCTGCAAGCCGCTTGTATTTTCTCTAATAGGGTGCTGGAAAAACCCTCTATGGTTTTGGAATATTCCTGCCGGGTTGTCGTGACGCCGATCGCGATGTCAAGGCTCGGCACATAGAACCCATAAGCCCCCCACCAGCCGCCATGACCATACGTCATAATATCGCCGGCTTGCCCTCGAAAAATCCCTAGACCATAGTAGTCCGGCGTTGTTCGCCCATTAAAGTCTTCCGGCTTGGGCCCCTTGTCTTTCAATGTGGTCAGCATCAGGTCAAGTGTGTCCTCTTTGGCATAAACGCCGCCCTTAAACAGTGCTTGGAAAAATCTGGCCATATCCTCAGGTGTCGAGATCATGCCTCCGCCGCCATAAAGATCAAAGGGCGGGTCATTATTATAACTGTCATAATCGCCGTAATACTGATGGGCGCGGGGCAATACTCCAACTGGGCGAGGCTCCAAAACCGCCCACCAGGTATTCTTAAGACCAAGATTGTCATAATCGACAAGTTCCCGGGTGGCCGCTGCCATTGATTTGCCTGTGATCTTCTCAAGCATGGCGCCTAGAAGAATATAGCCCGTATCACTATAGTGATAGACCTCCCCCGGCTTGCCGTAAGATTTATCTTCCATGGCCATTCTCAGCTGTTCTTCAAGCGTGAACAAATGGACAAGTTCACCGGACATGAGTTTTGGAGCCATTTGGTCGAAGGTCTTTGTATAAAAGAAATCCGCCAAACCTGAGGTATGCATCAACAAATGTCGCACGGTAATCTGATCCACGTCATAACCGCCATCTTTTAATATTTGCAGATGGTCCTCACGTAAGTAACGTGTTATCGGCGCCTCTATATCAATCCGGTCTTCTTCATGAAGGCGCAAAATAGCCGCCGCGACAAATGATTTTGTAACACTGGAGATGTAAGTGGGATGCTCCGGTGTCAATGGGACACTACCACCCCGCTCCGTTACACCAATGGCCGTACCCCATTCAAGATCCAGATGCGGCGCGATAACGTATATTGATGCGCCTGTCATCACATCATCAGATTTAACAAAATCCTGAAGCATTATTTGCAATGTCTGCTGCAATTTGGTGTTATCATGTGACGGAGCTGCGCCTGTCCCGCCGCAAGCCGCAAGCAACACTATAACCGCACTACCCGCCAGGACAGCTAACCCCCAAGAGGCCGCCATCCTATATAATAAGTTCTTCATAATGATTTTTCTGATAAACTTCCCATCACTCATATTTCACTCTGTCAAGAATGAGTGGTCTTTCTTGTATTTGTATAGAAGTAGGAATAGTCATGGCACCAACCTTTTCATGGAAAAAATTTTCACATAGTTTGTAAGTACTGTGCCCTTCGCCCAAGCTAAGTTTGCTTCCCCCTTGATTTCCATCTTATAAATCTGATCAACTATTTCCATGCCTTTAACAATCCTGCCAAAATGCTTTACCCCAGACACTTTACCATGTTCGTTATATCTATAGTTCAGGGATGGGATTTCGTCAGTCATGAGTAAAAACTCTGCCCCAACTTGTTGAGGGTCACCTAACTCATGAGCAAAAGCAAGAGAACCCCGCCTCAACTTACGATCTTCACCTGTTGGCAAGTCAAGGCGAACGGGCGGAAAACGGAGAGGAAGGTAATTATCATAATGCCCTTCTTTGATTGCCTGTCCGGCTAGCCCGCCCTGAATAAGATTTAAATGCGGTATAGAGCGGTAAAAGACACTGTCATCATAACGACCCGCATCAACATATCTCAGAAAATTATTTGCTGGGATTGGCGCATATCCCGTATCAACCTCCACATAAATTTCTCCAAGTTCCGTATTAATGACAATAGTCACCTTGTTAGCCGTCTCAGAATCTGAAAATTCCGCTGGATTCTCCGCAATACTCCACGAAAAGCTCATTGCATACAACAATATGCATACTATCCACTTCATATATACACCTCCAACATAACTCTCCTTGCCCATATAGCTATTCATGACATTCTTATCCCTTCTAGGGTGCTTCATAATTATTTTTCTTCGAATATTCATCCATTACCCTTCCGGCATCCGGAAGGGCTTTTTATCCATAAAGCGGCTGAGTACATTCAAAGTGATCTGGGAGATGTTATTGTCATAGCCAGCGTGGCTTAAAGAGCCGATATAAGACATGGAACCAACGCTAAATACCGCACCCCCTTTGGAGGTTTCAAAGAAGGTCATATCTGCCCGCGGCATAGCAAAGCGAGGGGCAAATTCCTCTCGCTCGAGCCCCCCCAGCATAAAGTGCCAGGGCTTGCCAAAGTCTGTGCTACGCGCAACGATCAGCGCATGGGAAGGCGTCCCCTTATCGAAGCTGGCCCCATCAACCTCAAACCCTGCCGCGCCATTGCCGCTTAAGCCAAAGCTTCCCAGCAACTCCCCCTTCACACCGGCAAAGATGAAAGCAGCCCTTGTGTCCCCAGCCGCCTCCGTGCGCTTGTAAGGCACAGATTGCGTCGAATAGGGAGAGGCAACCCATCCGACCCCAACAGTACGCTGCTCCGGCCGATGCGCACTACGCCACAAGCCGGCATCCCGGCCATCATATTCATTAACCGCTTGCTGGACGCCCCAATAATCACCGCCAAAAAGAAGGCCCCCGCCAACATTCTTGCGGACCTCCACAACACCGTCCAGAGTAGGATGGAAAGGGGTTGTCCAGCAATAGCCGTTACCGCCAAGATACATCCAACGACCGCCCTGATCCAGATAACCCTCAACCGCATCGAGCATCTCACTGGAATAATATTCCGGGTGATGGCCGTTCAGGATGACGTTATAGTTTTTAAGAAGGTCAACCCCCTCGGCCTGCATCATATCGTCGGTAATGATGTCCACCTCAATACCCTTGGCATAGAACCAGTCGGTCAGAAAGGTATCCATGCACAGCTTGGTGTAGCCAGCGGCCAGTTTTAAATTAAGGTTTGGCACTTTCTGAGTTGCATGCCAATGATATCCTCCTCCCGTATGGTTCCGATAAACCCCGCCCCCCAATTCGCGGCGATGTTTGGCATAAAAAGCCGCCTCATGAGGAGATAGGCCTGCGACGGATGGATGAACAAAATGATCCTTCTCTATCTTTGTAGAGCCATCAAACTGTTTACGGGCAATGGGTATATTCAGAGAGAAATGCTCATCCATATTGGAATAGGCCGAATAGCTGACCGTCGGCACCAGATAGGCCGCCTTAGACGTTGTCCGGCCCTTTGGCGGGGCCACGAAAAACGGAATATGTTCGATAAAGTCCCCATGCTTCAGGCGTACAGCATATATACCACTTGGTAGCCCCTTGGGGACTTTATAAGAAAAGTCCGTCTCCCACTGGGCGTCATAAAGATCATCATCATGAAACGCACAGGCACCGTAATGATCCGGCTTCACCGTCCACTCCGTAATACTGCCATCAAACCGTACCCCCGTAACGCCTCTGTCAGGCAGATTTATGGTCTCACCGTGCAGATTATTCTTTGATAGGTCATGCACCTTGGTGGTGCCAATGTCTTTGCCAAAGTCCCAAAAGCCTATAACTTTTAAGGCTCTCTTCTTTGGCACGACCAGCCCAGAAACCTCCTGAACTTCTTTAGGCGACAACGCCCCATGGGTCAGCCGGACAGAATCCAGCTTGCCATTTAATACCTGTGCCGGCGCACGGTAATATTTACCGCGCTTGCGGCCTGTCGTCGCCCCAAATCGCAGCACGCCTTTTTGCCTCGGCTTGGCTCCTGCTGGCAAGGCCAAGGTAGCACTTTGGGGACGCACCGCATATTCATTGGCAAAATAGCCATCTATATGTTCGCTTGAGATTTTAAGACTACCGCTATCAGCATCATAGCTGGCCGCGACCAGAAACCAACGTTTTTTCAATAATGGCCGTCCGAGTATAATCTTATGGGTTTTACCATTACTGCCGGCTATCTTAAAAGACGGTCTGCCCTGCCGGTCCAGATACAAGGACCAGCCAGTACCAGCTTCCTCGTCCCAGCGCGCAACGAGTGTTTGCTCGTCAATAACCTCTTCAGTCTCTTCAATACCTAAACCCTCATGGCCAATATAAGTATCCGGATAATGGTGAAGCTTCTCACCCTTCTTCAGTATGAGGGAGGGAAAGACATAGCTTTGCACCGTAAAGCTTTTGATATTATTCAGGCCCCTGGATTCAGGAACTTCCACACAAGAGCCGGGGGCTGAAATCTGATGCCGTCCCGGATATTGGCGCGCAAAAGGCGCTTCAAGCTCAAGCTCCTTCTGCATCTTCTGCGCTGGCCAGATATTCCCGTGTATCACACGCACCAGATCAGCCTCATAGGGACCACCAGCATAGGTGCTGACCTTAAAATCCAGCGTATCACCAGGCCGAGCATGCCAGGGCCAGCAATAACCAAGGATCGTACGCTTTGGAAGCGCACGCCAGTCTTCTTGCTCCCAGTAGTTCCCAGCGGCTGATGATACAACTGCCGTTTCAGCCTTCGCTTCTCCAGCAAATATACGTGAGCCCACGGCAGCCATTATACCGGCCGCCCCTGACGCCTTCATAAAATCACGGCGACCGGGGCTCTTCGATTCAGGCGCACTATCCTTGGGCTTACTTCTATTAAGATCATCTGTCATGGCTTTTCCACTCCGCTCCTATGTAAAATTTATAATAATTTGCACGTTCATTAAAGAGGTCGCCCACAAACAACCGCTCAACAACCCTGCTACTATGAGCCGCTGCCGCATTGAGGTTTCCGACCTGATAGCTGGAACTAAACCTGTTATTGACTTGTAAAGTATCAGGGCGAGCATAAAAGCCCGCCCTGATACTATTGGAACATCTTTTTGAAGTTCAGCTTTAGAAGTTATAGCCCACATTGATCCCAATCGTTCTAGGGCGTGTGATCCAAAATGTATCAAAAACACCTCCCGTGCGACGGGCCGCTGTGCGGGCAATATTATTAAAGAGATTGTCAGCAAACAAAGACACCTCAATACCGTTTGCATGGCTCAAGCTCATACGCACATCTGTAATATTATAGGAAGGATGCGGCGCATCTTGAATGAATACAGATGCACCCAATATTTGCTCCCGGTCCCCGACATACCGGTGGGTCGCATGTATCGCCAGGTCAAGGTCTGCACTGACAGGATACTGAAAGTCGGCAAACACGGCATAGGTCCATTTAGTAGATCCCGGCAAACGATCCCCTGCTTCGGCAACCAACGTCGAACCAATTGAATAATCTTCCGTCAGGATTGGATCCGTATAGCCCGCATTAAAACCAACAGAGAGATTTTCATTTATCCGATACTGAGATTCCAGCTCAAGACCATTAATCCTTGCCTTACCAACATTGAAAGTACCTGGGGCGAAACTCTTAGGGTCAACCCCTGTCAACTGAATGCCCGACCAGTCAATCCTGAAAAGAGTGAGGTTCGCTGTCAGACGACCATCCAACCATGTTGTTCTCGCACCAACCTCATAATTCCATAATGTATCAGAGACATAGGTTGAACCGTCTGGGTCTAGAAAGCTTGGGGCATTTGCGCCGCCGGGTCGATAGCCTGAGGCTGCCTGAGCATAAACCATAACATCATCTATTGGGCGATACTCCAGATTTACCCTGTAGGTACTTACCTTCTGATCGGCAATCAGATCATTTTCCCTGCCAACGAGAGCGGCTTGGCCCGTAACAATTTGAAAGGTTCCATCTGCCACCAATGTGCCATTCTCAATCTCAATATTTGACCAGCGATAACCAGCAGACAACCTTAACTTATCCGTGAAATTGAACCCAAGCTCACCATAAAACGCCTTTTCATTTGATTTTGAGAACGTCCTAGCGTTTGATAGATTTGAGTCACTCTGCGAAAGAGGCAGAAACCCTAACCACAGGATATCTGGCCCAATATAGCTTGCGCCTAAATGCACCTGATTATCTGTACTTTCGTAATAGAAGCCCGCTATCCAGTCGAGAAGTTCTCCCTCAGCCCTGTCGGAAACAGCCCGCAGCTCAAAGGTTTCAGCTTCAGTCTTATCCACCTGGAAAAAAGGTATGCTACCTTCAAATATACTGAGCTGCTCTACAATCTCTAAGGTTACGTCGGAATCTAGCCATTTTTTTGCCCCCATCGCCGTGACGCTGAATTCTCCCAAATCAACATCAAGCTTGAAATTAACCATCTCATAATCAATTACCCAGGGAGCCGCACCAAACTGCGTCGTTAATTCTGATAAATTTGGCAAAGTAACATCTGTTGGAACGCCCGGATATGGGGTTGGCGTAAATGCACTGGTTATATTTTGCTCCTTACCTTTTGTTAGGCGCTGGTTCAAATACAAGCTATCAAACGTAATATTATCATTGACATCCCACTTCAACGCAGCGCGAACCCCGGTAGTGTTAGCCGTATTCAAATTATTGCCTAACCCACTATGCGAGTCAATAAAGCCATCATCATTATAATCATAAGCAACAACTCGGATTGCCACAGTATCACTTAACGGTACATTAATATGTCCCTGTACACCCCAGTTGATGTCCCCTCGATCTGTATGGGACAAGCGACTACTGATCCCGCCAGAGAGTTCCTCCATATTCGGTTGATTGGTGATATAACGGATCACGCCGCCCATGGCACTTTGTCCGTAAAGGGTCCCCTGAGGGCCTTTTATTACTTCTACCCTGGAAACATCCACCAAGCGGATGTCCGGTGTACGGAATTGGGTACCGCCACCGAGTGGAAAATCATCAAGGTATGTGGACGTCGTGGCCCTGCCTGAAGTTGCAAAAGAACTAGTGGAAATACCCCGAATAAGAACACCGGTTCTACCCGGTTCTGATATTGTCAAAGAAACACCAGGTACGGTTGAGATAATATCACTTAATGCAAGCACTCCACGCTCTTCCAGATGCTCTCCAGTAAGCACATTCAATGACATGGCCGTATCCTGCAAATTCGTCGCCCGGCGGCTTGCGGTAACAACAATCTCTTCAAGCGCAAAACCTTCAACCTCGTCAGCCCGTTCATCATCTTCGGAAACGGTAAAGTTTTCTTCGTAATCCGCTTCCGTTGTAAAGGATACAGCCTGAAAATCATAGCTTGGATCCTTACTAATGTTAAACTGACCTCTTTTGCCACGAGTGTAATAAAGCCCCGTATCTTTAAGCAGTAATTTTAAGCCTTCATCCGCGTCCATCACTCCATATAGAGCCCGAGCGGCTTCACTTGGCCCAATATCTTCCGGCACCACAACAACCATGTCGGCCTGTGCAGAAAACTCTAGAAGAGCATCTCTGAGTGATTGAGACTTGATGTTAAATTTTGTTTCATCTGCCAGTGCCGCAGAAAATGACAACACACCCCCAAGTACTGCTAAAGAAACACTTCTGCATAGATGTGATTTAAATGAGATGTGCTTATCCTCGCTGTGCGCGCCGGAACTATTTAATAGATTTGTCATAAACTTTTTTAGCATTTTTAACTCCCTATAAATTATGCTGGGATCTCGTGCTGTGATCGGCATTCTTCCAATCAACGCTTCCCTTATTCATAACCACCCAATGAGGTTACTGACAAGAAGACGCGCATGTCGTCCAAATTTTCACTTTTAATTAATATTTCTTTTAAAAAGCAAAAAATGATACAAAAAGAATGAGATTTTCTCTTATTCTTTAGGTCATTAGGTCATTAGGTCTTTAGGTCTTTAGGTCTTTAGATTGTGTTTGCGCGTTTAGGTGAAATAATAAAATTAACGATATTATTTTCTCTATCCATCTGAGATACGACTTTAATTGGCAAAGTTACGCTTAGACTTTCCAGCATTTCTTCAATCTGATCTGCCCGAAAAGATATGGAAACAGATAAATCTGCAATCGCACTATCATTGATGACAATCTTGCCTTTATAGTAGCGGTTGGCATCAGCAACCAAGTCGACCAACCTTACACTAGCATAAACCAGTCTTCCCTGGCGCCAAGCCCCCGGCATCGCGCCAGTAATTTTCTCAATTCTGATGGTCCCGCATCGGGTATAAGATCAAACATCAATTTCCTAACTTGGAAACTGACTGCCGTGCGTTGATCCCCTTATAGAGGGCTGAGAAGAGATTGCAGACGTCATTCTCAACAAGTTTGGGGGTGATTGACCATTCGTGAAGTTACTTTCTATCTTGAGAACTGACCCACCAAGGAGCAAGGCTGTTCAGGGCCGTGGCAATCTCTAATATTAAAAACATATTTTTTGATGATCCTGTCCTAATTGGCCTGAGTCAGAAAGCGACGGGTTGGCAAGGTATCTCTGTCAACTTTCCTGCCATCCTTCATAATCATATGAATTTTTTTGTAATTACCCGAACTCTTTAACGGATTTTCGTCCAATATCAGTAAGTCTGCTATCATGCCTTTTTCCAACGTGCCCAAATCTTTATCAATCTTATAGGCCCTGGCTATATCCCGGGTTGCAGACATCAACATAGTCATTGCATCCATGCCTCTTTCTTCCATCGCCTTAAGCCAGTGAAAGTGCCCCTCTCCAAGAACTGTCAGAGATTCAACAGCATCGGAGATTCCAAACCATTCTTCCACCCTCTTTGAATTGAGATAGGAATCAGTTGACAAAAGAAGAGGCACACCCGCATCAAGCATTTTCCGAACATTTTGCCTCGAAATCTGAATACTGTCGATAAACTCCTGATTAGCCTCTGGTTGACTTGCACCAAATACTTTAAGAAACTTTATCCTTGCCTCCTCTCCAAGTACAGTCATTGTCAGGGGAGCGCAGGGAATTTGACGTTCAGCCATCATCTTTATCGTCGAATCCGGTACAACGACAGGCCCGGTTACATCGCAGTGCTGTAACAGGTCAACACCCGCTTCCACTGCAATACGCAGGCTTTCAACAGAAGTCGTGTGGGTTTGCACAGTCAGGCCCGCACCCTTCACCGTTTTGACAATGACATCCTGCGCTTTTTCAGAAAAGGTGAGAAAATGCATTTCACCAATGGAATGACCACTGGCACCATATTTAACAAAATCAATGTCTTTTTTCAGGTAAGGTTCCAATGCCCCGCCCAGTTGCTCAGGAGCCATCCATACAAGCCGACGCCCCACATCCTGTACCCACATATCATTAATTTTTTTGACAAAAGAAGGGCTGGTCGTCGCTTTTGCGTCTGGCCAAAAATCACCCGAGAATGGGCCATCATAACCAACGATATTGCCCGCCAGATAAATACGGCTACCTATTTCCTCACCCAGGTTAATCGCATCGCGAGCATCAACAAGGGGTTGACGCGGACCATAACTGTCAAAAACAGTGGTAACACCGGCTTTAAGGGCTACCTGCGCTGCCTCAATGATCAATTTGTCATATTGGCCTTCATATTTGGCAAGCGTTTCTACCGCCATTTCTATAAATAGGTGAACATTTGTGTCCATTAAACCGGGTATAATATATTTTCCCTCGGCTTTTATGATGCGAGCACCTGCAGGTACATCAATGTCCCGCGTTTTCCCAACCGCTATAATCCGGTTGCCATCAATAACAAGGGTCCCATTTTTAAGGGGACTACCCCCATTACCATCAATAATTGTCGCGCCAGTTATGGCTATTGTTTCTGCCTGTAATGGTGTAAACTCCATCACTGCAAATACCATCAAAGAATATGCGATTATAGATTTATACACGCCTCATGTCCTATCCATGTTTTTTGCTGATATTAAGTCAAGAAAGCGACTGGGCTTTCCAGATGCTATGGGCATTGTTTTTTGTATGTCGCGGTTCATTTCGATGATTCACTTTGGCAATAAAAAATTTTAGCATTTTTAACTCCTATAAATTATGCCGGGATATCGTGCTGCGAACGGTATTTTTCCAATCAGCACTTCCCTTATTCATAACCACTAAATGGGGTTACGGATAAGAGGACGCGCAAGTCGGTTAGATTTTCACCTTTTATTAATATTTTTTATGAAGAACAAATAATGGTGCCAGAAAAATGTGTTTATCTCTTATTCTTTAAGTCATTAGATTGTGTTTGCGCGTTTAGGTGAAATAATAAAATTAACGATATTATTTTCTCTATCCATCTGAGATACGACTTTAATTGGCAAAGTTACGCTTAGACTTTCCAGCATTTCTTCAATCTGATCTGCCCGAAAAGATATGGAAACAGATAAATCTGCAATCGCACTATCATTGATGACAATCTTGCCTTTATAGTAGCGGTTGGCATCAGCAACCAAGTCGGCCAACCTTACACTGGCATAAACCAGCCTTCCCTGGCGCCAAGCCCCCGGCATCGCACCTGTAATTTTCTCAACCTGTTTTATATCACCTCTATAAGGATCCGTAATTTTTTCCCCTGCATGAAGAATTTTCGTTTGCATCGACGGCTTCTTTTTCTGTTCCTCACGGTTTTCTATATCCACAACTTGAACGACCCCCTTCAAAACGGCAACTTGAATACCCGTCACACCACGGCGCACATCAAATTTGGTTCCGACAACACGTACTTCTGTGCCTTCTGTCACGACATAGAATGGACGCTTTGCATCTTTTTCAATTGAAAAGAACGCCTCCCCATTGTTTAAAAATACGCGTCTCTCATTATCGCTAAACTGAACCGTCAATTTTGACATTGCTCCCAAGGTTATGATAGAACCGTCGGGTAAAGTCACTTCTTTGAGTTCTGCGACCTGCGTTATATAAGAATTAGTAGAAGGCCATATTACACTGCTAATATAGGCAGCACTCAATCCAAAAATTATAAGCATTCCCATCGCCGCAATAGCGCCTATTTTCGCAGGGTCCCAGAATATTGGCCGAGCCCACTCTTTGGTTGTAGATTTAAAATCGCGTAAACCATCCAGAAAACGCTCCATCGAAAGCGGCCCTTCATGTTCTGCCATTTCAGAAAGCCCGTCTATTTTGGAAAAATCTGCCATCAGCGAAAACATATCTTCATAAACAGATATATGCCTCACATCAGCCGCTTTCCAATTTTCAAACTCAACTTTTAAGTCAGCCGGCAGTTCCTCAGAACACGTAAGCGCTGCCCAACGTGAGGCTTCCTCGCGAATGACATCCGCTGTTTTCGCCTCTAAAGGGTCCGGATACTGTAAATTTCTGCTGTTCATTTGACATTACCTTCTCGATAAGAGGCCTTTTTTAAAGCATCATCAATTTCTGTAATTGCCTTTGCCATTTCTTTCCAGACTGTCGTTCGCGAAACACCAATTTTCTTTGCAATATCATCCAGCGTCAGACCTTCAGTATATTTAAGCAATACAATTCTGCGACGACGGCGTGACATTCCCTGTATAGCTTGTCGCATGATTCTTGAACGATCCTTACTCAATAAGATGCTCTCAGGTGTGATATTTTCACCCTCATCCTGAATTATTTTATGAACACCGTTTTCAGCATATTTTTTGCGCACCCCCTGACTTCGAAGATGTGAACTGATAACATTCTTTGCAATCCGGTATAAATAAGCTCTGGGATTATCAATTTTGGTTGTTTTATCCAATGCACTATATTTTAGGAATGTTTGTTGGGCAATATCTTCTGGCTCAGGCGGGCCATTATCAACTTTATTTCTCGCAAATAACACTATTTCCTTTTGATATTTATGATATAAGTCAGACAGATTCAATGCATCTTCAGACGTGTTAGATGTCCCTGTTTCCATTAGACTTATGTGGTTACTCTTGTTATTCAACACTTTTGCTATTCGCAATCCAAATAATAATCAGGAATTTATTTTCCTATAATTTCGTGCTAGACAAAAGTAAAAATCAAGTCATGTCAATAATAATTTATCCAGCCATATAATTAAGTTGTCATTCCTCACTATATTCTATTTTGCTCTTTCATGCAAAAAATCATGTATTCCTTTGCATCACAATGTAGGTTATATTGGGTTCAAATTATAAAATAAGAACATACTAGGGTTGAATGTTTGTGAAGAAAAAGTCATGTCACCTTTTTTTCCTGATGCTTGTTTTTATCTGTTATTCTTTGGCTCCTTCTGTTTACGCAGGCGAAACGGGCTGGACGGAGAAAAAACTAGGAAAAGTAAGTGTTAGAGCAACAAACGCAGCGGCTAAGAAAAACTGGCCTCGAGCGATAAAATACGGCGAACAAATGTTAGAAGCCAGCACGGTATTGGACCGTCCCGGTGACGCTAGATATATTAATTTCCTTAAAAACCTTAACAGATATTACGACAAAGCAGGCAGGTTAATAGAGGTGGGCTCAAGGGTTAAAAAAGGTTATTCTTTAGCTAAAGAATATCTTGGGCTTACCCATTCAACAACAATGATGAGCCGCACCCTTTATTATAAATTCGTTATATCCCAAAAAGATTACTACAGTGCGATTCTACTTGTATTGGAAAATATTGACATCGCTGAAAAAAACACCAATGAGAGCTATAAGTTGCTTCACTATTTAAAACAGCTTTATTCCCTTTACGGCGTCACGGGACAGCTTGAGTTAGAAGAAAAAACCATCCTCAAATATCTGACTAAAAACGAACAAATATATGGCACATACGATGATGATAAAAACTACACCAAAACTATATGGGTCTTAGCCCAAAATTATTGCCGCCAACGGAAGCTTGATAAATTCAAAGATATAATTATCAAACACAAGTTGCAATTTAAATGCATATTACCAAAGCCGTAAAGTAAGCGATTGCCCACGACCCCTCTTGCAATTTTCATTTACAGAAAATTCCGGCTTTTTGCTTCTACAGCGTATAATTCTAGGGGAGTAGTTCGTCGACGCGGTTGATTTTATGATCTGCGATACGGCTGAGGACATCTGTGAGCCAGGCTTGCGGATCAACGCCATTAAGTTTGGCTGTCTCAATGAGCGTATAGGCAATGGCCGCAGATTTTGGTTCCCGGACAGTATTCGCAGCCTTTGACGGCGGAGAGATAACCTCTGATGCCGGTATTTTGCTGTTACGGGACCGGGCAAAACAGATCAGGCTTTTCAACCGTATGACTGCCTGCTTCACAGATCACCGGGATCAGAAACGTGTAAAGCACCAACTCCCCACCCTTCTGGCCCAGCGGGTTTGCGGTATCGCTATGGGCTATGAAGATATTAATGATCATGACACACTGCGGAATGACCCGGCCATAAAATTACTGGCTTCTCCTGCAAAGGTCAGCCCTGTAATCCCCGTACCTCTGGCTGGAAAGTCCACTCTCAACAGACTGGAACAATCCCGGGAGGCAGGTAATCCCCGCTATCACCAGATGGTGCCAAACTTGAAAAAACTGTCCAATCTATACACCGACATTTTTCTCGACAGTCATTATACCCCACCAAAAGAAATCACGCTGGATATTGATGCCACCGACATAAAAGCTCACGGGCACCAGGAAAATAGTTTCTTTCACGGTTACTATGAGGAGAGATGCTTTCTACCGCTTTATATTTTCTGTGGACATCATTTGCTCTTGGCCCAGCTCCGGCCCAGCAACATCGACGGCGCACGCGGGTCACGCAATGTCATCCGGCGCATTATCAGAATAATCCGTAATTGATGGCCCAAAGTGAAGATTTTGGTGCGCGGGGACAGTGGCTTTGCCCGGGAAAACCTGATGAGGTGGTGTGAAAATAATACTGTCGATTATGTCTTTGGCCTGCCGCGCAATGAATATCTTCTCAAAAAAGCTCAGAAAGTTCGGGGCAAAGCCGCCATGGCCTTGATCAATACCAATGAACCCGTCCGGGCATTCGGCGACTTCTACCATATGACGAAGTCCAAAAGCTGGACCTGGCCCCCATAAAAACATTTGGGGGGTCATTGCTAAAGTTGAACATAAACCCGGCAGATCACAACAATGTCGTTTTCTGGTCACATCCCTGGGCAGACAGGCCGTATCACCGAAAGAACTTTACGAAAACATATACTGCCCACGGGGCGATATGGAAAACCGGATCAAGGATTGTCAGTTGGACCTGTTCGGGGATCGCATGAGCGCCCATGACTACCGCGCCAATCAGCTCCGCCTGATATTGGCTGGGTTTGCTTATGTCCTCATCGATAGTATCCGGCGCGAGGCTCTGCAAAATACACCATTGGCCAAGGCTGTTCCCAACACCATACGCCTCAAACTCCTGAAAGTTGCCGCACGTGTCATCAATTCGGTACGGCGGATCAAAATCTCCATGCCGGATGCCTATCCCTACAAGGACCTATTCTTCAAAGCTCATGCAGTACTCGCTCCTCCATAACCAGCACGGCGGCATAATGTTGATACGCAGGCAGGACTATAAAACTTCTCCTCTCGGAAAGACCTTTCGCATGCCTAAAATCTGAAAAGAAACGCTGAAAATCGAGAATAGTGCCAAAATCGACATTATGGCCTCTGCCAAATTACACCAGATGATTTTAAGGAACGGCCAACCGCAGGCCCTTATTTTGAGATTGACCTGCCCTGCGGAACTCAATTGCGCTGCGGTCCGGGTTTAAACCCTGCGTTATTGGCTGAGGCTTTATCTGTGCTAAGGACATCGGCATGATCCCTGTTCCGAGTAATACCAAAATCTGGCTGGCGGCAGGACGAACAGATATGAGGCGCGGTTTTCCCGGGCTTTCCAGTTTGGTGGAAAAGCAGTTAAAATCTGACCCTTACTGTAGTCATTTATTTGTCTTTCGGGGGAAGAAAGGGGATTTGATCAAAATCATCTGGTGGGATGGGCAAGGTGCTTGCCTGTTTTCAAAACGTCTGGAATATGGCCGGTTTGTCTGGCCTTCAGCCAAAGACGGTAAAATCATTTTAACACCGGCACAATTATCGATGTTACTGGAAGGAATTGACTGGCGGATACCCCGGCGGACATGGCAGCCGCTTGCGGCGGGATAATGTTATAAAATAAGGGAATATTGGGTATTTTCCGGTTCTTTTATGAGGCCTGACATGCTATATAATGGGCATGTTAAATGATCTTAAAAACTTGCCCGATGATGTCGATGAACTGAAAGCCATCATTGCAGGTTTGGCGGCTGACCTTAATTCCAAAGCTCTTCTCATTGAGAAATTGAAACATCAATTATCCGGTTTGCGCAGACAGAATTTTGGCGCCAGTTCAGAAGCTCTTGATCAACTGGAACTGGTTCTGGAATGTGAAGAGATTGCGGCGGCGGCGGATCAGCCCCGGGAAACAGAAAACCTGCCTGAAACCCGACGCCTCCAACCAAAACGTAAACCCTTGCCCGACCATCTGCCCCGGGATGAACAGATTATCTCCCCCGAACTGGCCACGGGCGGGGCTTGTGATGGGTGCGGCGGCAAGCTCAAAACCCTCGGGGAAGATATTACCGAAGAGTTGGAATATATCCCCGGTCGTTTCCGGGTCAGTCGCTTTGTGCGGCCCAAATTAGCCTGCAGCTGCTGTGATAAAATCCATCAGGCTCCCCTGCCGTCGCGTCCTATCCACCGGGGCAGGCCGGGGCCGGGTCTCTTGGCCCATATACTGGTGTCAAAATACGCCGATCACCTTCCTCTGTATCGCCAAAGCCAGATCTTTGCCCGGGAGAAGGTCGAGATTGACCGGTCCACTCTTGCCGGTTGGGTTGGCGCATCAGCCACTCTGCTGGAGCCTCTGGCGGAAGCCATCGGTCGCCGTGTCAAAAAGGGCCAGGCTATCTTCGCCGATGATACAACGGTTCAGGTTCAAGCCCCAAAAACAGGTAAGACCAAAACCGGTCGGTTCTGGGCTTATGTCCGCGATGAACGGCCTTATGGCAATCCGGGGGCGGGAGACACTTCCCCTGCGGTATATTACCGCTATACCCCGAGCCGCGAAGGAAAGTGGCCGGCAGAGCATCTGGCAGATTATGAAGGCTGGATGCATGCGGATGGTTATACCGGGTTCAATAAACTTTACGATAAGGGCAAGGTAACGGAGATGGCCTGTATGGCCCATGTTCGTCGAAAATTCTTTGATATCCACAAGTCTTCAGGCCCTGATATTGCCGCTGAAGCCCTGAAACGGATCGCTGAACTCTATAAAGTCGAAGAATTTGCACGGGGCAAGCCGCCGAAAGACCGCAGAGAAATCAGGCAGGCCAGAGCCAAAGTAATCTTTGAGGATTTGGAAATCTGGCTGCAAACCCAGTTGAACGCGTGCAAATCAGGAAAATCCGCACTCGCCGGAGCCATTCGCTATGCTCTCAGCCGCATGAAACGCATGACGCCTTATCTGGAACACGGCTTTTTGGAGTTGGATAATAATACGGCTGAAAGATCAATCCGGCCTATTGCAGTTGGTCGTAAGAATTATCTTTTTATGGGATCTGATCGGGGTGGCAAATCTGCGGCCATTGCCTATACGCTCATTGAAACAGCCAAACTTAATGGCGTTGATCCGAAAGCCTGGCTCACAGATGTCCTCAGCCGTATCGCAGATCATAAAATCAACCGTATAGAAGAACTACTCCCTTGACATTTTAATCAACAATCTCGGATGGAAAGCGCAGCATGAGTATCATCGAATTGAAAATCACATTGAACTATATCCATCCAGCAGTGACGAGAACCCTTAAGGTTCCTGTTAATATCCGCCTTGATCGACTGCATCTGACCATTCAAGCCGCCATGGGCTGGCATAACTGCCACCTTTATGAATTTATGGCGGCAAATATTAATTGGGGGGTGCCAGATCCGGACTTTGGCAGCGATATATTACCGGCTGATAAAACCACATTGTTGGACGTGATAGAAGATACCGGCATCCGAAGCCTGAATTATATTTATGACTTTGGGGATGGCTGGGATCATCAAATCAAGTTGGGCAAAATTATCAATCCTGTACCGGGAGAACTGTACCCTAAGCTTATCGCTTTATCTGGAAAATGTCCGCCTGAAGATGTTGGCGGTCCTCCTGGTTATGAACATTTTCTGGAAGCAATAGCCGATCCGAAACATCCTGAACATAAGAATATTATGGCATGGTATGGCTCAGACTTCGACCCCAATACCCCCGACACTGATGAGTTGAAGCTGGAAGTTCTACAACTGGCCAAAAAATGGAAAACTCGGAAATCAAAGAAATAGAGAAACCGTCTTTCTCCATATCAAATACAAAATAAGTCAAGGGGGGTCGTGGGCAACCGCTTACTTTCTACAGCGTTCTGTTACCTTTTCATTTGGTACCTATATGGTACCTTTTGGATATAGAAAGAGGCTGTGGTCAGAAACGTAAAAAGGCAGTAACCTGTTATGATTACTACCTTTTTTAGTGGTTGCGGGGGCCCGAAGTCTTCAGAAACCCCGGATAGGGCTCTCTCTCCGGATAATGTACGGCTGGAATGTCTTTCTCGGGCGCTATGTGTCTGGTCATTTCAACGGGTCCTAGAATCAGCTTGGAGGTGACCTTGTGGCAAAGTCCCTATCACTACCGTAAAATCACTTTATCTTCTAAATTCTTACGATCACCTTCCCCAATGACCTTCTATCCCGTAATGATATGATGGCATCTGCAGTTCTCTCTAAGGGGAACTCATCACCGATATGCGGAACAATCTTGCCTTTTTTATACCACTCAAATAATTGGGCCATAGAGTTTCTCATAACATCTTTTTTAAACTGCTTGTATATTCCCCAATAAAAGCCAATAAGATTAATATTCTTATCCAGAAGATGATTGGCGGCGACCTGCGGTACATCTCCACTGGCAAAACCAATTGCCAACATACGGCCTTCCAGTGCCATGGCGCGGAAAGACTGCCTAAAGACATCACCTCCAACAGGATCAAAGATCACATTTGCACCCTGCCCCTCCGTAATATCCATAATCTTATCTCTGATATCTTCATGTCTATAGTTGATGGTGAATTGAGCGCCTTTTTCACGGGCTATGGCAAGCTTCTCTTCAGACCCCGCAGTTGCTATCACCCGTGCCCCCCGTAATCTCCCTATTTCAACTGCCGCCAGGCCAACGCCCCCGCCAGCCCCATTAACAACAAGCCATTCGCCTTTCTGAAGTCTCGCCCGATAATCCAGGGCCACATGACTGCTACTATACGCAATGACAAAGGCGGCTGCATGCTCGTAAGGCATATTATCCGGTATGGCCCATAAGAGATCTACGGAGACAGCGACTTTCTCAGCGAACCCGCCCCAGTTGGTCAGGGCTAAAATCTTATCCCCTATTTTCCAATCAGAAACCTGCCTGCCGACCTCAGAAATAATGCCCGCGACTTCAAGGCCAGGACTGAACGGCAGCGGTGGCTTGACCTGATAGGTCCCTTCCACCATCAAACTGTCAGCAAAATTAACAGAACAAGCCTTAACATCTATTATAACATCATTATCCCGGGCTATGGGGTCATCAACAGTTTCAAACTTTAAGGTCTCTAAACTCCCATACTCGCGAATAATAATAGCTTTCATAACGACACCAAAAAACGACGAAAATAACTTAGAGAAACCCCAATTGTTTTTTGGGTCATCCCATAAATAGACCCCTGAATTAATAGTAATGGCTCATTCCTATATTTAACCATGGCTTTTCATTCCGGATCATCTTTTGTAACTGGTTTTAGTTTCCGGTATTCAGGATTACGCTTCAGGAACTCCCAAGCCCAGGCAGAAGAATTTTGACTTTCAATACCGTCATATTTATCGGTTGTCTTGTCTTTTTTGTTGTTATCAGTCATTTTTCAACCTCGTCATTTATAAGTATCTTTCTGGAAACTGAGAGACAGGATAAACTTGTCACACCGTTTCCATCCATCCGAACTTGTCCTTGGCCCGGCCCTCCTGAACATCAAGAAGCTGCTTTCTTAAAGTCTGCGTTATGGACCCCGGGGTTTCTCCGAAGACATATTCCGTCCCGTCAGCTTCCTTCAATGATCTGATCGGGGAGACCACAGCGGCCGTGCCGGTGGAGAAAGCCTCAATATTGTCTCCTTTCAGGAGGCGGGCAATCAGGCCGTTGATATCAATCTTTTTTTCCACGGTCCTGATCCCAAGCTCATAGGCCAGCATGATCAGAGACTGGCGGGTGATGCCGCTCAGAAAGCTATCCTGCATCATTGGCGTATAGAGCCCGCCCTCCATGAAAATAAAGAAGTTCATCAGGGAGAGTTCTTCTATAAAGCGTCCCTCAAGGGGATCAAGCCACAGGCTTGTGGCGCAGTTCAGAGCCCGGGCTCTTTTAAGAGACGCAAAACCCGCCGCATAGTTGCCCGCCGCCTTGACATTACCCGTGCCGCCCAGTGAGGCTCTGATATGCTGCCGCTCAATCAATACCGACATCATCTCCAAAGAGAAAGGGATCGTCGGCGCCGCATGGACGGTAAAGCGATAACTGTCCGAGGGTTCAATACTCAGGGAATAATCATCGCCGTAAAGGGACGGGCGAAGGTAAAGGGCGCTATTGACCTCTCGGGGGATAATATCTTTATAAAGACAGGTGATCATTTTTACCGCCGCCACAAACATCTCTTCTGGCACTGGCGGCATACACAGCCGCTCGGCGGACATCTTAAAACGGGCCGCATGGTGATGGGGCCGGAAGATCTGTGGCTCTTCCTGATCCATCCAATAGGCCTTCATACCCTCAAATATACTCTGGGCATATTGCACAGCTGGGGATCCGGAAGAGACCTGGACATCCGCATCAAACTTCAGCTCAAGCTCAGACCAGGCACCGTTCTCATAACGCGCCGTACAAACAATCGGCAGCACCGCCTTGCCAAAGGTTCGGTCCTTAGGCAAGGTCAGGTTGGCGACGGCATCTAATATTCTCTGGTTGGCTTTCATTAACATTACTTGGTCCTGTGGTTTCCGATCTCAATCTGTTGGCTTTGTCTGTTGCGTTAACGCATTATCTTGTTCATTAAAGTGTTTTAGTCAGCAGTCGTCACCGTTGTGTCCTGTCGTTTAATATTCCACCCGACATCGCCATATTCCACCCGGCCGTTTAATACTCCAATGGGGTGACAGGCTCTAGGGAACCCGCACCCAGTCCTTACCCATCAACGGCTCCCTAGGTTCAGCCATTGACGCTGCGGGAAGAGGCTGCTCTGGTTACAGAATGTGACATTTGTTATTCTCTATATAATCTCCTGCGATAATCCTTTATCTGCGGTAATCCTTTACCTGCCGCCTTGTTGCTGATCATGTTGCCAATCATAATAAGGGGGATATAAGCGCCTTCTTTTTCTGGTATAACTGGTCAGCCAGATCCTGCATAATCCCTTCAAACAACCCGGATGACAGCTGCACTATCAAGATAGCTGCTATCAAAACCATAACCAACGCAATCGGATAGCAAATCCTCCTGTTAATCCCGGCAACTTCCCGTATTTCTCTTGCAGATTCATGTCAGTTTTATCGTTCATCTTCATATCCGCTATAGCCAACGTTATTTTTCTACCCTGGGTACGGTGGTTCAGAGGGAGGCGGCGATGAGCAAACTCTTAAACGTCATTTGTTCTTTTTTCCTTTACAACAAGCACAGTACGTTTTTTCATAATCCTACTCTTGCCATTCTATCTTCACGCCACCTCAAACAAGCCCGCCGCCCCCATGCCGCCGCCCACGCACATGGTGACCACCACATATTTAACCCCCCGCCGCTTGCCTTCTATCAGCGCATGGCCCACCATACGGGCGCCGCTCATGCCGTAAGGGTGACCAATGGAGATGGCACCGCCGTTCACATTCAGGCGATCACCCGGAATACCCAGCTTGTCCCGGCAATAGATAACCTGACAGGCAAAGGCTTCATTCAACTCCCAAAGGCCAATATCATCAATGCTCAAACCATGTGTCTTCAAAAGCCTGGGGATCGCAAAGACGGGCCCGATGCCCATCTCACTCGGCTCCCAGCCCGCAACCGCAATACCCCGGTAGATGCCCAAAGGGTTTAAGCCTCTACGGGCCGCCTCCGAGGCTTCCATAATCACGCAGGCCGACGCCCCGTCAGACAGCTGGCTGGCATTGCCGGCCGTGATAAACTTCCCCTCCTGCACTTCCTGGCCCTGGCTTTGAACAGGGACAAGCTTTTGCAGGTTCGCCAATGTGGTTTGGGGACGGTTGCCTTCATCCTTGCTTAGCAGCACATTTGTCTCGGACCAGTCCCCTGTGGCTTTATCCTGAAGCTTCATCACCGACGGCAGGGGGACGATCTCATCATCAAACCTCCCCGCCTCCTGGGCCATGGCCGTGCGCTGCTGGCTTTGCAGCGCATAGTCATCCTGAGCCTCCCGGCTGATGCCATAGCGCTGTGAGACAATCTCTGCCGTCTCCAGCATGGTCATATAAAGCGCGGGCTTATGTTGTATAATCCAGGGATCCTTGATCACAAACATATCCGCCGTCTGGTTCAGGGAGATACTCTCCACCCCCCCGCCTATGGTGACGGTCATATCATCACAGATGATCTGTTTGGCCGCGATGGCAATGGCCATCAGGCCCGACGCACATTGACGGTCGATGGATTGTCCGGGTACCGTGATCGGCAATCCCGCCCGAATGAGCGCGTTGCGGGCCACATTCATAAAGCTTGAGCCCATCTGAACCGCAGAGCCCATCACCACATCATCCACTTCCGCGCCGTCTATACCGGCCCTTATAATCGCATGCTTTATGGCATGGCCCGCTAAGGTGGGCGCCGGCGTATTATTAAACGCCCCCCGGTAAGCTTTACCAATAGGTGTTCTCACGGTGGAGACAATAACAGCTTCTCTCATGACTTATCTCCCTCTATCTGTATTCAACGTAATGCCCAAGGCCTTGGCCGACAGTTCCACAAACTTGTTGGTTTGTTCAAAAGCCGCCGCCATTTCTGTCTGGCCTTCGGGATTGCTGATAGTTGCCCAGTTTTTAGCCACGTCATCCACCGTCGTCTCTTCCCCGCCCAAGAAAACCCCAGGGGTCTCCGAGATGCGTATTACGGAGAAACTTCCGGCCCCGGCCCCCAGAATCGTCTTGCTCGGGGCCTCATCACTGACGAGATATAAGGCCCCCGGGGCCACCAGCTTTGGCGCCATCAGGGCTTCGACCTTCTCTGGGAGTAATCCGTCCAGCATCCTCGTTGCTGCCGTGGGGGCCAGGCAGTTAACCCGGATGTCATATTTAGCCCCCTCATGATGCAGCACATTCATCAGGCCGACCATGGCCGCTTTAGCGGCCCCGTAGTTGCTCTGGCCGAAGTTCCCGAACAGGCCACTGGATGATGAGGTCAGCAGGATACGGCCATAGCCCTGCGCTTTCATGATATCCCAGACCAGCTTCGTGCAGTTCATGGTGCCGAACAGATGTACATCCACCACCTTCTGGAAGTCCTCCGGGCTCATCTTGCTGAAGGTCTTGTCTCTTAAGATACCAGCATTATTAATCAGGATATCTATGCGTCCCCATTTGTTCATGGCCTCCTCAGTCATCCCTTTAACCTGATCATAGTCAGTGATGTCTGCCGTGCTGGCGATCGCCTCACCGCCAAGGCTGCGGATTTCTGCGGCGACCTTTTCTGCAGCAGAAAGGGCTGCAGCGGGTTGAGCGGCGGTAGGTTGATTGGAGGCAGGTTGGTCTGCGGCAGGTTGGACGGTGGCTGGTTGGGCGGCGGTAGGTTGAGCTGCAGTAGGTTGGGCGGCGGCTGAATCTCCACCAGAACCGTCTAGTGTCCCCCCAAGGTCATTCACCACCACCCTCGCCCCAAGCCCCGCCAAAGCCAGGCAATATTCCCGGCCAAGGCCGTTACCGCCGCCCGTCACAAGGGCGACTTTGTCTTTAAATGTAATCGTCATATAAATTCTTTCTGCCTAAATATTTTTTTGAGTGTTTTTTCTGGATATATTGTTGGATGTTTTCCTGGATAGTTTATTTTATGGCTTATGCCATTATCACAAGGCCAAGATGTTCGGCTATAAAGCCCGGCTTATCCTGTCTTTCGATTTCTAGGCCTTCGATCTCCAAGATCGTTTCACAGGTGATCAGATACTGTCCGGCCTTACGCTCCGTAACCGCCTTGATGCTCAACCGGCCTCTCACTCGGCTGCCCACCGGCACCGGGGCGATAAAACGGGTTTTATTAAGGCCGTAGTTCAATATGGAAGACACCCCGTCAATTGGCGGCATCAGGTCAAACTGGAACTTGGAGATCAAGGACAACAGGAAAAACCCGTGGACAATCGTACCGTCAAAACCCGCCGCGCGGGCTTTGGCCGGATTGATATGGATAAACTGATGATCCTCGGTCAGTTGTGCAAACTGATCAACCTTCTTCTGTGTCAGCTGGACCCATGGGGAAACACCGATTTCTGTGTCGGTGAGGTTTATTAAGTCGTCAATGGTTTTAAGCTTGGTCATATTAAGTTCTCATTGTTGAATATCCATTCAAAAAAATATCGTCGATCTATTAATCCGTAATGATCTGCACGGCCTTTAGCCGGGTATATGGATCCAGTCCCCGCCTGCCGCCTACGGCCCCATGACCGGATGCACCGAACGGTTCTTCTGTTAAGGCGTTAGGTGAGGCGCCGCCGCCGGCAGCCGCTCGGATTTCCACTGATCCAACCTCAAGGTCCCGCGCCAAACGCCGGGCAAGGCCCAGGTCTTTTGTCCAGGCCGTAGCAGCCAGGCCATAGCTCACATCATTGGCAAGTCTAATCGCCTCCTCATCGGTCTTGAAGCTGATCACCGACATAATCGGGCCAAAGATTTCTTCCTGGCAGATACGCATGGCATTATGGGCATTATCGAATATGGCGGGCTGTATAAAACACCCGTCTTCAGGCATCTCGCCCCCCGTAACAATAGTTTGTAAATTGGCCCCTTCTTTCTTGCCCACATCAATATAACTGCGCACATTGTCAAACTGCTTGCGACTGGCGATGGGGCCAAAGCTGGTTTTCTCATCCAACGGATCGCCAATGGTAAATACATTCCTAGTCTCTTTACGCATTAAGTCCAAAACCTGTTCTTTGATACTCTCATGAACAATAAGGCGTGTCCGGGCAACACAGAGCTGACCTGTGTTCATAAAGGCATATTGTGCCAAGGTGGCGCCCAAGTCTTTTATATCAACGGCATCCTTAAAGACGATCTGGGGCGACTTGCCGCCCATTTCCAACATCACAGGCTTGGCATTGGACTGGCCGGCATAGACCATTAACTGGCGCCCTACCTTAGTGGAGCCGGTAAAATGGAGTTTATCCACATCCATATGTTTTGCCAATGCTGCGCCGGTACTGATCCCCCGGCCCGGGACAACATTCAAGACACCCGGCGGAAGACCCGCCTCACCCCCGATTGCAGCAAGGCGCAAGGCCGAAGAAGGTGCGATCTCAGACGGCTTGACAACCAAACTATTGCCCGCCGCCAACGCGGGGGCTATGGCCATCATCGCCGTCATCAAAGGATAGTTCCAAGGAGAGATTACCCCCACGACCCCGCGAGGGAGCTTATAGGTCATGGCCAGCGTAGTTACCGCGTCCGCCGGGGCCACCTCTCCATATATCTTGTCGGCCAGCTCTGCGTTATACCGCATATAGCTAACCGCCATATCCACCTGTTCCAATGCCATAGAAATAGGCATGCCCATCTCCAGACAATCATACAGCGCCAGCTCCTCTCTGGCAGCTTCAATTTTATCTGCCAAAGTTATCAAGAGAATTTTGCGTTGTTCCGGCGCAAAATATTGCCACTCGCTACGAAAAGCCTTACGTGCAGAAATCACCGCCCGGTCAATATCATCCGCTGAGCCATCGGGGAATTCCGCAAGCTTCACATTATTGGCAGGATTCTCTGTGGTGAATACATCCCGGCTGGTTGACGTGCCATAATCCCCGCCGATGAAGGGCCGGGATTCAAAAGCTACCCCGCTGGCACGGTCATTCCATGTGTTCGGCTTTAAAGCATCAGTCATATTTAACCTCTTCTATTTTACGGGCTAACGGGAGAACCTTAGTTACCAAAGCCATCAAGAACTTAGCTTCCTTTAAAGTTTAAACTATTTACTTCCTATCCAGATAATTCGGTCAGCAAGACGTACCAATATTGCAAATTGTCATAAAAACCTTTCACGGGAATACGTTCGTTTTCCCCGTGGGCAAACGAATTAACGCCCATAAAGACGCCATCAATGCCATAGGCTGGCATGCCGGCCTCTCGATATCTGTTACCTTCCGTTCCATAAGGCGCCATAAAAGGAATGATTTTAGTGCCGGGATAAAGGGTATCAACAGCTTTGCGTAACGCCTTGCTTACGTCATCCCTCAAAGGCGATGCTGCAATCGCTTCAGAATGATGTGACGCCCGCCATTGAATAGTGTCGTTATCAATAGCCTTTTTAAGGGCATCGAGCGTTGCATCCATAGCCTCTCCCGGAAAGATGCGGCAATTGACCGTTGCCGTAGCAGACTGCGCAAGAGCGTTTGCCGCATGGCCCGCTGACAACATCGTTGCCACACAGGTGGTGCTAATATAACTCGACATATGGGACGAAGCGTTGCTCAGAATGTCTTTGGCCCAGGGGTCATAAGGGTCCTCCGCATATCGGCGCATAGCCTTTGCTATATCACCCGTTTCAAACTCACTGGCCGCTTTTAAAGATCGTCTTGTCAGTTGATTTGATTGAAGCGGGAACTTAAAAGCTTGAATTTTCTTCAAGGCATCAGCCAGGTCATAAATGGCGTTATCTTTGCGCGGCAGAGAACTATGGCCCCCGGGATTGGACACCGTCATTTCATAATTAACTGGAATTTTCTCCCCCACTTGCAGAAAATAAGCTTTTGCGGATCCGTCTTCTGCCAGATCACCCCCACCAGCATCAGCAACAAGCACAAACTCAGCATCAATAAGGCCCCTGAAATCACGAATAAGGGTTTTAGTTGTGCCCATGCCCGTTTCCTCATCGCCCGAGAAGGCAATGATCAAATCACGTGTTGGGACAAAATTCTCTGCCTTAAGGCGCAGAAAACTGATGGCCAGTGCCGTAACGCCTTGTTTGTCATCGGATACCCCGCGCCCAAAGAAGTAGCCATCTTCTTCAATCAAAGTAAATGGATCTCTTTCCCAGTCCTTTGGCAGGGCTTCCACCACATCCATATGCGCCGACAAGAGAATAGGTTTTTTACCCGATGAACCATCACCGCGGTACCGCACCACTAAAGCCGCCGTATCTCCCATTGGCAGAAGATGGATATCCTCCTCCGCAAAACCACCTGCCTTAAACTCTCTGGCCAAATACTGAGCAAGCTTTGGCACTTGACCATGACCTTTTGCCGTGCGTAGCGAAACGGCTGTTCTAAATATCTCTAGCGCTTTATCCGCAAAAGGTACCCTGTCATCAGAACAGCGGGCTATGGCAGGCGTCATCAGCATTGATAAGGCTATTACAGTACTGAGTATTGTTTTCTTAATCATGTGGCAGGCCCTCCTTGTGAAATCTTGCAGATTAATTCTGTGAAAAGAATTGCCCTCATTACTTTATTCTTCTCAAGTCACTAAGATCCTTAGAACCATGAGACCTCATCACATGGGCCTCGACACATTTTCCAAGCTTAAGTTCCGACAAAGCGTTGACGATATGGACCAGAGTTGGCAGCTCCTCCCATGTGGATTTGCGAAACTGAATGGCGGCTGTTTGCGCAGCCATAGCCTGATCAAGCTTAACATTGGGCCACACGTCTGGAAGAAGGGTGGCATACTCAACATCTGCTTCACCAGGAACACCGGTTTTGGGAATGTACTTATAACTAAGGCTTCCCTCTGAGGCTCCAGATTCCGGCAGATCAGAAGCTGGTATTTCTTTGAGATCTAACAACTTCAAGGAGGCGAATTCACAACCATCCCAACTGGCCCGGCAAACCACATCATTGCCGGTAAACTGAGGCTCAGGGATTTCACAATAAACTTTAGCTATACCCAAATCCTCACGGCCTGTGATAATAGGGTCAGCTTTATTTTCCCACATCACCAATGTGAAGTCGCCGTGTACCGTTTCCTCTTTTCCATGATAAGTTGCCGGGATCGAAACATCAAAGGTATTATAGCCTCGTCCTGCCAACCACTCTATCTCTGTAATATAACAGAAGGTCAGCGTTACTATACTGAAATCACGCAAGGCAAAACCCGGCGGCAACAATTTTTCCAATTGAGACTTGTCAGCCTCAAACTTTGCTTGAATAATAACATCTTTTGATGTCTCAATATTCGCATAACGCCTGCCGTCCAGCCCCTGCCGAGGGCCCAGTGACGGGCCAAAATGGGTCGGCATACGGTAATATTTGTCGGGATGAAATTCGTAAGTCATTAATCTTCTGTTCCTAATTATTAATATTTAATTGTAATTTATTTTTACTCTATGAGCACTTCACACGCCAACGTGCCAACAATTGCGATGAAATGCTCTACCACCTATCATTCTGGATGCCCCATTTTCTTTATCAGCCTCTTTGCATTACCGCCCAACAAAGCTTGTTCCACATGAGGCTTAAGGCCGAGGTCTTTCCACTCTGAGATCACCCGCGCGTGATCCATCACCGGCCAGTCGGTGCCGAAGAGTATTTGCTGTGACAACACACTATTCATAAAGCGGTGCATCACCTCCCAGCCGCTGCCCGGGGCACCAACATATTTGGGGGATAAGCCACCGAACTCCATATAGACCTGAGGATGCTTGCGGGCGACGGCAACCATCTCGGCAATCCACGGCCAGCCCGCATGAGAAGCCACGACGGTCAGGTCCGGAAAATGGCAACATACCTCATCAATAAGCATGGGGTTCTCCCCGGCCATCGGTTTGTTCATGGTGTAATTTACCCCCGTATGCAGCGCGACCAACAGATTATGCTCTATGGCCTTGGCATAGATCGGATAGAGCAGCTTGTCATTTATGGTCATCCCAAAAAAAGCTGGTTGAATAGACAGGCCGATCATGCCCCTCTCGGCACATTCCGTAACCTGCCTCAGAGCGTTTTTTATACTGAAGTCCTTCATGCTGATGGTCCCAATACCGCTTAAGCGGGCCGGATATTCGTTGACCAGATCTGCCACGGCCTGGTTTAAAGCATCCGCCGGATCTCCTACTTCATATTCAGCATGAACAACCGCATGATCAATCCCCGCAGCTTCCATCTGCGCCAGCAATGCCTCTGTCGTCTGTGAGGCCCCAAACTTATCACTTGTCCCCAGGACAGCGTCATACTGCAGACTATTCTCTTTAGGGACTTCTATATCCGGACGCAAGGCCTCCGGCAGGCGGACGCGGAAGTCGATTATCTTGTGGCTATTGTCTGTCATATCATTACCTGATGTTGTGATTGTGAGGTCGTGGGATTATCTGTCTGGTTCAAAGAGCGTTTTTTAAGCGTAACTTTATCGACCTTGCCCACGGGCAGCATGGGCAGTTCGGCGGTGAGAATAAAATGCTTGGGTATTTTATAATTGGCGAGGCTTTCCTTGCAGAAGGCCTGCAACATCTCTCCCGTCGCTTCGCACCCGGGTTTCAACTGGATATAGGCGGCGCCCACTTCCTGATAGAGCGGGTCCGGCACGCCGACGACCGCCGCCATATCCACAGATGGATGACTTTCGAGTAGCAGCTCTATCTCCCGGGGATAGACATTATAGCCGCCCGACTTGAACATATCCGACATACGCCCGATAAGTGTGATGGCCCCATCGTCCCGCAGGTAACCCACATCCCCCGTATGGAGCCAGCCATCATGGGTATAGACATCGCGCGTCGCCTCAGGGCGGTTAAGATATTCCAGCAGGAGATAGTCCCCCTTGAACTGAAGCTCGCCCTGCTCCCCTATCTCACAGATCTTGCCTTCTGTATTAACAATCCGGCAGGGCATATAGGGACTGGGATGACCGATGGTGTCCCGCAATTGCTCTAGGCTGGCATCATCCCGGCTATACGTCGTATTGGCCGCCGTTTCTGTCATACCGTAGACATTCATCAGGCGCGGGAACAGTTTCTGCAGGCGTATAATGGTTGGCTCCGGCATAGCTGCCCCGCCCCAGATGAATAGTTCCACGCTGGTAAGGTCAGTTTGCTTAAAGTCAGGGTGGTCCAATAACATCAATATCATGGTTGGCACACCGCCCAATAGGGATATGCGCTCGGCGGCGACCGTTTTAAGCACCAGTGTTGGATCAAACCGCTCCTGGAAATATATAGTTCCGCCAGCCACCAGAATAACGCAGCAGGTATCTGCAACGCAGGCCACATGATTGATCGGGAAGCTGCAGATGATACTGGGCTGCGTGACCTTAAAGTGCTGGTTCTGTGCTGTGGCGCCAAAGCATAATCCATAGTGGGACAATAGCGCTCCCTTAGGCCTGCCGCTGGAGCCCGAGGTATAGACCAGTAAAGCCGGATCCATAGTATCAACGGCACTGATGCTCTGTTGATAAATATCCCGTTCTATCTGTGCTGCCCCCTCAAGGAAAACCCCATAGGACATCGCTCCCGGCATGGGTTCTGTTAGGGCAATCGCCTGCTCCAGAAAGTCAAACTCTGATAATAGGCTACTCACCATAGGGCTATAGTCCCGCCCTTCAAATTCCGCCATGGCGAACAGGCGTTTGGGTTTGGCATCCCCGATTATATATCGGCATTCCTCAAGGCTGTATTTAGGGTTGAGCCCCATCCAGATGGCGCCAATACTTGTGGTGGCTAGAAATATAACCCAATATTCAGGCCGGGGCGTGCAAAGCGTTGCCACCACATCGCCCTTCTTGACCCCCATGGCCAATAAAGCCTTGGCGCAGTGATACACTTGATCCTGCAGCTCACCGTAACTTATTCGCTGATCGCCATAGACAACCGCCTCTCGCTCAGGGGTTTCTTGTGTATATTTAGTTACGTAATCGCAAATGCGTGTATAGACTCTTATCATCGACATTTTGTGCCTGTCATTTAGTTAATTTGAAGCAAGTAATTCAGATTGCATATCTGTCATTTAGGTTTCCTGCTCCCACATCCGCCATGCGGCCAATCACTTCTACAGAACTGCGGTGTGTGGGGGGGGTAATTTGCAGAACTTCATGTGGCGTTAGGCCGCCGAAAGCTAATGCCTGCGATTCCCAATGATAACCAAGGCCTGTAAGGTTTCCGTGACTGCCCACACCTATCTTCCCACCAGCCCTAAATATCTCACCACCGACGGCAGCGGCCTTGTCAAAGATATACTCGCTTTCATGCAGCCATAAACCTTGAGTGACTCGGTCTTTAATGAATTGACGTAGATGGATTTTACCATCCAAGGAAATTACTAGTTTTTGACTGTTTGGTGTAAAGCTGTAGCCTGGTACAAAATCCTGTGATGCGAAGGATCTAGGTTCCCTGTCTATCTGCGGAAGAAGTTTCTTCTTCTCGCCTATTTGCAAGTCACGCTGCCGTAATTCCGTATAGGCATTTGTGCAGGTTATATATACCAGTAGCTTTCCATCAGAAGACACCCGTGGCCGCATGGCCTTTTTGAAGCCCCTAATGTGATACTCATCCTCTCTTGTTTCTAGGTTCTTCCGGATAATATTAGCTTTGCTTGAATCGATACCGATCATTTGACTATAAAAAAGGTGGGTGCCGTCCGGCGTTGGTTCAGCCCCTATATCCCATGTATGTTTTTGCTCCAAACCTGTTATCTGAACGCCACTGCCGCCATTCTTATGGTACATCCACACATGAAGCTCACCAAAAACAATATTTAACTGCCGAGACACGCAAACATAGTCCCCATCAAGAGACGTGAACCGCTGCATCTCGCTTTCATGAGTGAGGGGCTGTGGGTTTGTCCCGTCAGCATTGACCATCCATAAGTTTTTGCTACCGGAGCGGTCACTGATGAATGCGGTCCATGTGACATCAGGTGAAAAAACAGGCTGTGCATCAAACGCCATGCCCTCTAAAATCGGCTTTCCCTGTCCGCCCTCAATGTCAAGCACATATAAATAACCTAACAGATCAAAGACAATGGTCTTACCGTTGGGTGATACATCCACCGACATCCAAGTGCCTTCATTCGTTTCAAAAGATACTTTACGGTCCGCCTTAAGCGGTAATACCGTATCAGGAGCAGAATTTGAAGATGCTGCCCACACTTCAACCGGAAGACTTACCCCACCCATCACGACAGTGATAAGGGAGAACAGCACCTGTTTATTAAATTTGTAATACGACATGTTTGGCCTTCAAACCTGAGTATTTTTTCAGAGAGGATGGGGCGGTTATTTGGGGTCAACCTTCAGCGTGGCCTTCATATCCTTCATCAGGTCACGGGCCTTCTTTCCTCCCTTAAACGTTTCTAGACGCATAGGTATAATCCGGCGCGGGTAGTGGTTGTTTTCGGTGTCTGCATCAGCGGTTTCCAGATCGGGGTCGACGAGAATGTACTTGATTTCCTTGTCCCTGATCAATAATTTTTTAACCTGACCGGGCGTGTTACGCCATATTTCCGCCGGCAGTTGAATCCGTTCCATACTGCCGTCCGTATAGGTCAGGCGCAGGATAATGGGCATAACCAGCCCGCCCTTGTTGGAGAATTCGAGAACATAATATATCTTATCTTCCTTGAGCGCGCGCTGGAACACCTGTCGTTCGATCTCATTGAGATCACTAAGGAAATCCTGATATTGATTGCGGTTCTGATTGCTGATGGTAAAGAGGTCATTTTCATCATAAAAGCCTTTCAACCATGGCTCGCGCAGAATACGGGGCGCTCGACCCTCTGCGCGGTTACGGCGGACAGTCACGGCTTCGGGCTTGCCAGCCTGTTCCTCTTGTCTGCGCACAAAATCAACGTCGGGATTTTTGGTATCAAGGAGTAAGGCAGACACACGGTCCAGTGAAATATCAACATGATCCGTTGAATAAAACCAGCCGCGCCAAAACCAATCCAAATCAACGCCAGAGGTTTCTTCCATCACCCGAAAAAAGTCAGCTGGTGTCGGGCGCTTAAACTTCCATTGAGCGGCAAATTTTTTAAAGGCAAAGTCAAACAGGTCGCGGCCCATAATGGTTTCACGCAAGATCGTTAACGCCACCGCCGGTTTGCCATAATAGCTGTAATAGCGGCTGCTGTTTGAATTAGTCATAATAGGCACCTGCCCGGGCGAGGTCATGTAAGAAGTAATAGCACCCGGCTCGCCCCGTTTCCATTGATAGGCACTGGCGTCCGGGTTCCACTCATATTCAGCCATCAATTGTAGGAAACTGTTCAACCCTTCATCCATCCATCCCCAACGTCGTTCATCCGAATTGATAATCATGGGAAAATAATTATGGCCAACCTCGTGAATAATTTCCCCGATCAACGTTCGTTTAACAAGGCGGGAATAAGTATACGTACCATCATCTTGCTTTGTGGGACGGGGGGAATTAAACCCGATCATCGGATATTCCATAGCCACCACATTCGGGCCATTCACCGCCTGCGCCACCGGATAGGGATAATCAAAAGTGAAACGCGAATATACCTCAAGTGTATGTGCCACTGCAGCGGCGGCGAAAGGGGTCCATAGTGCCTGCCCTTCTTTTGGATAAAAACACATGACCATCACCAGCGGCATGTCCTTGCTCGCCTGTTGATGACCCATGGCGTTCCAGATGAATTTGCGAGACGAGGCCCATGCAAAATCCCGAACTCCTTTCGCTTTAAAACGCCAGGTTTTGCGTTTTCTTGTACCAGCCTTTTCATTTTCCAACGCCTCTTGCGGGGTCACAATGAAAATCGGTTTTGTGGCTGTGCGAGCTTGTTTAAGACGGGTGCGCTGTATCCTGGTTAAGACGTCACCTGCATTTTGCAGCTCCCCCGTTGCTGAAACAACATGATCCGCTGGCACGGTAATGGATACATCATAATTACCAAATTCAAGGGTAAACTCGCCACGGCGTATAAATTCCTTGTTATGCCAGCCCTCATAATCAGAATAGGCAACCAAACGCGGGAACCATTGTGCGATAAGGAAAATATCATTGCCGCCTGAGTGTTCGTCTTTCGAAAAAGTTTCATAACCGGAACGACCGCCAACGGCATTGGCTTCGAATATAGAAAAGGACCAACTCACTGAAAAACGAAAACTGCTTCCGGGTTTCAAGGCCTTGGGCAGGTCAATGCGCATCAGGGTGCCCACAATGGTATAGGGCAGTTTCGTGCCGGACGCGGTCGTCACAGTCTGTATACGGTAGCCTAATTGATGGTCATCCATAAATTGTTGGCGCCTTAAGGTCTTGAGGTTGATTTTACCGGGTTTGGTTTGGGTCGCTGCCGTTTCGTCGCTAGGATAGCCGCCCCAGTTTAGCCCGGCGAAATCACTGGACTGTTCACCCAAGGCATCGTCCCGGAAACGGTTTTGGCCCAATTCCAACCAGATATATTCCAGTGTGTCCGGTGACTTGTTGTGATAACTGATCCGGACAGATCCTGCGATATCGCGCTTATTTTCATCAAGCTGGACGTCTATTTTATAATCGACCTGTTGCTGCCAATACCCCGGCCCGGGCATGCCCGATGCCGTCCGGCGACCGTTGGGGGTGGGCAGAATTTCTTCCAATTGGCGGAATTTATCATCAAATATGGAGTTGGTTGGTCCAGCCGCAAAGACTTGCCCAAAGACCATCATGGAACAAATCAGAACTGTTGTTATTTTCAAAACTACTTTTATCATGAACTCACGTTCCTTTCTGCTACACTTTGGGGTGCTTCTTCCGTGATAGCCATTACCCTTGCTTTAAACGGCTTGAGCGCAAAAAAGAGAACCATCCCCCCAATGCTGTAAGCTGATACCCCTACCGTCAAGATCGACGACCCCACGGCCATGTTGTCCTTAAAAACATAATCCGTGACCAATGCCACAATCAGCGGGCCGAAACCAAAACCGACGAGGTTGACCAGCAACAGAGTAAGTGCTGATACCTGCGCCCGGATAAACGAAGGGGTCGCCATCAGGATAACGGTTGGGAACAACACGCTGTATGTCGTTTCGAACAGATAAAACAGCCCAAGTATCCCCATTTTCATCTGAACATCCGGTATATAAATAAACAGAGAAACTAGCAGAATCATAGGAGGCAAGACCCCAACCATGATTGTAAACGGTGCACTGCGCAGCCCTTTACCGTATAAAAAGTCAGCAAGCCATCCCGCCACAAGCCCCCCGGTAATGGCCGGTATCAAATAAAGCGTACCTAGCGTGACACCTGCTGTCGACGGGCTCCAGTCATGAACCCGGATAAAATAATTTGGCACCCATGTCGCAAGGCCAAATCCGGCAACATTGTTGATCGCACAGCCCAAAATGAACAGACCGTAAAAAGCTTTATAGCCCCAGAAATATTTCAAAACCTCCGCAAATGTCATCGCGTCAGATTGTGGTTCATTTGCCGTGCCAGCCTGCAGGGAGCCTAATTTCTTATGATGGCGTTTTGGCTCAGGCATCCACGACAGCGGGATTATCATCAGAAAACTTAAGCCGCCAACTGCCAACAGCACAACTTGCCAGGAACGCATTTCCCCGATCAAAGGGACATACAGCGTCCCTATCTGTTCAACAAAACCAATCACCATCCCGCCAAAAACCAGCGACAAACCACCGCCTGCCAACCCGGCCAGCGCAAAAATGCTTATCCCGCGGGCAAGTTTATGGGGTGGAAACAAATCGCCGATCATCGCATATGCGGCTGGTGTCAAGGCGGCCTCGCCCAAACCTACTCCCATGCGGGCCATAAAAAGTTGGGAAAAATTACGGGCAAAACCACATAAAATAGTCATTAGGCTCCAGAAAAACACCCCGCCAATGATCACATATTTACGCACCCATAAATCAGATAACCGTCCCATTGGCACACAGGCCGTTGTATAAATGATAGCGAAGGCAAGGCCCGTTAACAAACTGACTTGCGTATCACTGATCTGTAAATCATTTTTAATCGGATCAATCAGCAAAATCAAAATTTGTCTGTCCATAAAGGAAACCAAATAAGTTAGGGACAAAATAGAGACTGAAATCCATGCCTGACCCAAAGGGGGATAGCACCCTTTCATATTGTTATTATTTTTCATTTTTGTATACTCTATAAGTTATAGATATATGATCAGGGTTATTGCGCGACACATGAAGCTGCATTTTGTAATTTGCCTTATGCGGTTATCATAGGTCTAACTTTTGATAAATACTAATTTGTTATATTTTATTTTTAATAAAAAATTTTGATTAAAAATAAAAATGCATCAGTAAAAACCCGCATATCTCACGATCACTTGACGCTACTCCGAATTTATATTTATAATCAATGGGATTGAGAATTTTTGGAACCAGGCAAAAAGCATGTGCGGAAAGTTAATGGTATTCCTACCAAGCATTTCTCGCTATTTTTAAAGGAGCGTGACTGGTGATTTAATAACCCAGATTCTAAAGCTCAAATCGGGTAGGAGACGGGATTTCTCCCGCCGTCCTCCCACACCACCGTACGTACGGTTCCGTATACGGCGGTTCATGATGTGTACTGAAGGTTATAGAGGATTTCCGTAACTGGTATCAGTCCGAGGTTTCGGAAGTAGGCGTTATTATATGCGATATTCATGCTTCTTGCCTTGGCACTGGCCCAAGGGCCTTTACCGCTATAGGCTGCCTTGCATGCTAAAAATTCGCTAACACCTCTTCGCCTCAAATTCTGAGCCCGTGTCTTGGCTCGTTTCCATTAGCGCCAGATAACAACCCGCATTTTATGACGGATCCATTGGTCCAGTTCCTGAAAAACGCGCTTCGTCTCCGCGTACCGGAAATACGTTATCCAGCCACGCAGTATCGGGGTGATTTCCTCAATGATTTTGATGATTGAACGTCCTTTTCCTCTACGGAATATTTCTCTGAGTTTTCCTTGCAAGCGTTTAATAGAGCTCGGAGCAGCCTTAAGCCTTACCGTTCTCTCCCTTGTCATAGAGTATCCGAGAAATGTTCGTTTTGAAGGAAAATCAACAGCGCTCTTTTCTTCGTTAACGCTGAGTTTTAGACGCTTTTCAAGGTACGTGATTATTGATGCCAACACCCGCACTCCCGCGCGCCGTGACCGTACATAGATGTTACAGTCGTCCGCATAACGGCAGAACTTATGTCCACGTCGTTCCAGTTCCTTGTCAAAATCATCAAGTAGGATATTTGATAACAATGGCGACAAAGGTCCCCCTTGGGGTGTCCCTTCTCTCCTTGCCATCACAACGCCTCCCGACATTAATCCCACACGCAAATACTTGCCAATGAGGCAAAGTACCCGTTTGTCCCTGACTTTGCGCCCCACCCGTGCCATCAGCACATCGTGGTTCACGCGATCAAAGAATTTCTCCAAATCCATATCGACAACCCATTTTCGGCCAGAAACAACATGCCTCTGAGCAGATAAAACGGCTTGTTGAGCGCTACGCCCCGGGCGAAACCCGAATGAGGATTCAGAAAAATCAGAATCAAATATAGGCATCAGTATTTGATGCAAAGCTTGTTGAATTAAGCGATCCAGAACCGTTGGAATACCCAACATGCGCATCCCTTTGCCGCCCGGCTTTGGTATTTCTACCTTCCGCACAGACATAGGCTCATATCGCCCCTTCAACAAGTCCTCCTTGATAACAACCCAGTGTTCCTTCAGATAGGGCATCAAAGCATCCACAGACATTTTATCAATCCCTGCCGAGCCTTTATTGCTTACGACCCTCTGGTGAGCTGCTATCATATTTTCCCGACTGACAACCTGTTCCATCAGCCCTTCTATTACCTTCGCTCCGGAATAGTTTCGGGGCGCTGTGAATTTTGATACCCTCTCTACGGGGTACGAAAGCTTCTGGCTTCTACCCTTTGGCGTAGAGATGGCGCTCTTCTCATCTCGCCTGTCTGTATCTAATCTATTCATCAAGACCCAAGTTTCCTTTACGACACTTCATGTTCAGCCCTTCGCGAAGGTGGTTAGCCCCGCTACTATGGCCTCTGCTGACTTCTATAATCCCATCCCAATACTTCGCAGCATCGGTAGCCAATTGGCAAGATTACAGACCTCCCAAGGTAAGGTGCACGACCTTCGTTCCATATACCCGCCGCATCTACGCCCACATCCTCCTGGATGACTATTGGGCTTTGGGTCGTCAGGATCCCTCGCCCGGATGTGGTCGCCTCATATACGATTCCTGTTCGTCAGGCCGGAACTTTGCCTACAGCTTCCTTCAGATTCCGGGTCGCCCCGGACACCCTTGCTGTTGAGCTAACGGTTCCCGTCATCGGGGTCCGTAGAGGACTTTCACCTCCAAGTCATCACTAAGTCACCACAACTCAGTGAATGGCACTTCCGCGCCGTGCGCCATGCTTGGCGCACCTAAACCACTACCGACTGACGTCGGTAGGTTTGGGAGCATGCTTATCAATGTACTGAAGTATGATATCATCCGTGACCAACCCGCTTGTTGAACAGAAATATCCTCTTGCCCAGAAATGCCTTCCCCAATAACGTTTTCGAAGTTCGGGGTACTCCATCTGTATTTTGCGTGAAGAGCGTCCCTTGACCTTGCGCATAACATTGCTCACAGCATGATGAGGCGGGATCGACACGAACATATGGACATGATCTGATGACAGAACGCCATTGATAATCGTAACGCCAAGTTCATCACAGACCTGCCAAATAATTTCCCGTATCCGTTCGCGTATGGTACCTCGCAGCACCTTAAATCGGTACTTGGTAATCCAGACAAGATGATAACGGTGATGAAAAACAGTGTGGCAACCTTTGTCATATGGCATAATGTATAATCTCCAGAAATAAGAAAGCTCGTCTTCGGCTCACTGGCTTTCTTATTTCTGGAGATTATACATTATCATTCGTTTGATTTTGCTGAAGCTCTCCGTCTAAAGACGGAGGGTTTAAACCTTAGGCATGGAAACTCAACCTGTTCAAGCGACATGGAAATCGGCATTCCCATATCGAGGGAGCCAAGCAAAGCCAGTTCATGGCAGGCCGCATCAATCTGATCCGCAACGCTAACGAGCAGCGCCTTACGTTGATCCGGGGCAAGATAACGCCGACCCATTCAGGGTCGCCGGGTTTTCAGTCTGAAAAACATCCTGACCAGACGCCCTCGAATAATCACCATCAATAAAAGGGCGGGTTTCGAACCAAATGTTTTGCGCCTACTTTTCCCACTGACCGGCTGTGATAATGTCATATTCTGCTCCACTTAATGTACAATACGCACATCGCTAAGGTCTTTACCACCACAGGTTTTTACCACGATAGCCTGCGTGCATTCACCAAGGGTAAGGTCAGACAAACAATTGACTATATGAACCAGAGTGGGCAACTGCTCCCAAGTTGCTTCCCGAAACCTACTTACCGCCGCATCAGCTTGTTGAAGCTGCTGAACTTTCATATTAGGCCAGTCTTCAGGCATAAGCGTCACATAGGCCGCATCGGCTTCACCTGGACAACCCGTTTTCGGGATATATTTGTAATATAGCCCCCCCGCTGACGGTACAGCATTCGCTGTTCCTGACTCTGCGCCAAAAGTTTCGGGGTCGACTTCTTTAAGGTTTGAAAGTTTGAGGCTGGCAAATTCAAAACCATCCCAACTGGCCCGACAAATGATGTCATTACCAATACATTGAGGTTCAGGAATTTCACAATAGATTTTCGCAACCCCTAAATCTTCGCGTCCAGTAATAATGGGGTCAGCCTTATTTTCCCATAGAACCAGCGAAAAATCACCGTGCACATCGCCTTCTTTACCGTGATAGGTGACAGGTGTTGAGACACCAAAAGTATTATACCCGCGTCCGGCAAGCCATTCAATGTTAGTGATAAAACTGAAATCCAACACCACCGTATAAGGCTCACGCAAGGAAAATCCCGGCGGCAACAACGCTTCTAATTGCTCTTTATTCGCCTTAAAAGTAGCCATGACGACCAGATCATTAGGGCCGTCAATACACTCATACCGGCGACCATTTACCCCTTGACGCGCCCCTAGAGACGGCCCAAAATGGGTTGGCATACGGTAAAGGTGGTTGGGACGAAACAGATAACTCATTTTTTCAAATCCTCTCAAATGAATGAATATTTATGATTTTTGGCGCGGTTCAGGGCACCGCCTTAAAATAATGTCAGAATATCAGCCAGTATCACTTCCCGCAGGTCAACGTCACCCGTGCGAGACCCGCCGATGCTTAGTGCTACCGCCATTTCTAGAACAGGCACATAGGCCATAGAAGTACCAAAATGCCCGTGGTGGCTATACACTTCACCCTGCCCCCCCCCATCAATACCCAGGCAATACGTTCCCGGAACTTGTTGCCAGATGCCATAATTCGGTCCACCCCGTTTGGCAGGGACAGGGGTTAACATTTCTGTCAGCGTGTTGGCGTAATTAAAAACCCGCCCTTCGAACAATCCGCGCATAAAACGTGCCATATCCCCCACGGTGGAAATCAGACCACCACCACCATAAATATCGAATGAGCCATGCCAATCATATACATCCACCTCCCCCTCATATTGGTGGATACGGTCCAGCACATCCGATGGTTCCGGCTCAAGTATTTCCAGAAAGGTCGCCTTCAAATTCAACTCGTCATACTTCAAAAGCTGTCGCAGAGCGACGCCTAGGGACTTTCCGTAAATCCGTTCAATCATTTCCCCCAGCAGAATATAGCCCGTATCACTATAGCGAAACACCTCACCAGGAGCACCGTAAGACGCTCCCGCTGTCATGGCGATCTGAATTTGTTCCGTACGCGTCCAGTGTTTTTGTGAATTTGCGGCTATCGCCTCGGCAAAATCCGGACTATCTGCATAATCAAAAAGACTGCTGGTATGTGCCAGTAATTGCCGAGTGGTGATTTGGTCAAGCTCATATCCACCTGCCCTAAGCATGTCGCAATGTTGCGCGGATAAATATGGCTCAACCGAAATATCTAGATCAAGATGCCCTTCTTCCCACAGGCGTAAAATAGCTGTCGCGACAAAAGTTTTTGTATTGCTAGCAATTCGCAGGGGATGATGCACCGTCACTACATCACTCGTCGTGTTACGGTCCACATGTCCCACAGCGCCCTGCCAGAAAATACCTGAATCAGGGGCTTCAACATGAATCTGAAAGGTATAAATCATGTGACTTTGCTGATAATGAAGTTCCAGCACCGCCTGAAGACGTTCCTCGCATGTATCAAATCTGGCCATTGATCCCATTAAATATACTCTTATCTCGTTGTTATAAGGCACCGGTCACCTATTCTCTTGAGCTCAAAATACAGCCTATTTCTTTGACAATCAAATTTATTTAAATTATATTTTAATAAATTATTTTAATGAAAATAAAAGGAAATAGTGATGCAACTTCGACAGCTCAAATATTTTGTTGTAACAGCAGAAGAATTACATTTTGGCAAGGCTGCGGACCGGCTGCGTTTAACTCAACCAGCCCTTAGTCTGGCCATCAAACAGTTAGAAGAAAAAGTCGGAGCAACCTTGCTGGAACGCGCCAAACGCAGGAAAGTCACACTCACGACGGCGGGTAAAATCCTCTATAAAGCCGCCAGACATATGTTGTTCGAAGCAGACCGCGTCGTCGAAAACATCTATCAAGCCGGGCAAGGGGCTGGCGGCTCCCTGTCGATCGCACACACGGATGATTATACCTCCAGCTTTTTACCGGACATCCTGCATCAGTATAATGAACAACACCCCCATTGCATGCTGCAATTTTCACGGGGGCTGCCTTTTCACTTGATTGAACGGCTGAATAACCGTGAACTCGACTTTATTTTTGCGACAAAGCCGCTCAATATGAATGTCATAAATTGCAATATGAGGGCCATTATCCCCACCCCCTTTGTATTAGTCGTCCCGGAAAATCACGACCTGGCCAAACGAGGGAAAATCAAATTGCAAGACGCCGCCGACGCACATTTTCTGGAAACCCCATTTATGCGGCGGTCCCCTTTTGAAATCAAATTAAGTGAAATTCTAGCCAATGCCGATATTGCCTTTTCATCCTCAATGGACGCCGCCTCCCCCTATGTTCTGCTTGAAATGGTGCGCATGGGATATGGTGTGGTCATAAGCACCCGTGAAGCCTTACCTAAGAGTACCGAAGGTTTGGCGATCATCAAACTAGATGAACCGGACGCTTATATGGAAAGGGGCCTATATTGGCGAAAAGACAATAGCAACCCCGCCCTGCAAAGCTTCCTCGAATTGCTCGAGGAAAATAAAGCCAATGTATTTGAATCGGCGATTATTTAGACAGCTCTACCTCTGATAAATCATCCCCGCGATACAGACGGCCGTTTTTCATCACATATTCAATGCTTTCGGTATGGCGAATACCATCCAGCGGGTTTTTGTCAAAAATAATCAGGTCGGCATATTTACCCGGCTCCAACGTGCCCATATCCGGCAAGCGGCCAATGACTTCCGCAGACTGTCGTGTGGCGATTTGCAAAATTTCGTGCGGGGTCAAGCCGCCTGTGGCGAGGGCTTGTAATTCCCAATGATAGGCGATCCCATCAAATTGGCCGTGGCTGCCGATACCAATCTTGCCGCCGCTTTTGAAAATTCTAGCAACGGAGGCGGCGACTTGTGGGAACATTAGTTCGCGGTCGTGACGCCAGTCTGTGCTGCGGCGCGAACGCTCGTCAAGGTAGGCTTTAGGCAGAAAATTTTGCAGTTTAGGATTGTCTAACGGGTTTTGGCGTGTGAGGAAATATCCATAGGCGTCTGTACTGGGTAATAATGTCGGCGTATAGCCAGTTTGTGTCTGGCTCAAAAGGGTCGCTATGTCTTTATAAATCTTTCTTGTCGTTAGCGCATGTTCGATCCCTGCAAACCCATCAATGATGTGGGTCAGGTGGAGTTTGGTCTCGCCCATGCCTTCTGTGGTTGGCATTAAACCCAGTTCCTTTGCCGCTTGCACTACATATTGCCGCTGCAACCGGTTTCCGCTGGTATAGGCTTTGATGTTGTTGGTCCGGTAATGGTCCTTGTAACGCTTTAAAACACCACGAGCATGTTGTTTAGAGGTAAAGTTATGGGTTCCGAAAACCCCTCTGCCTACATTATAGGCCCTCACACCTTTCAGCAACCCGGCATCAATCAAATCCTGATAGATAAAGGTATCATGTGTATAGGTTTGAACGTCAAGCCCCGCGGTGACACCATAGGCCAACTCTACCGCAAAACGGCGGTCATCGTAACTGATGACTCCCCGGCTCATGCCCCGACCCCAGTGGGCGTGGGTGTCAATAAAGCCGGGGGTGATGGTTTTACCAGTGACATCACGGATTTTTGTTCCTCTGAGAATGGTCAAGTCGCCGGATTTACCTATGGCGGCAATGCGATTATCCTTTATTAGAATATCAGCATTTTCAATGACCTCTGTACCGCGCATGGTGATTGCTGTGGCTCCACGTAAAAGCGTCAGGCCGGACGGCGTGTCACGGGGGACTTCTACGATAATATCGGTACCCGGTAGTTGTTCTTCGCGCAGGGCTGTCTTTTGCGCCTCATTTTCTGAAAACAGCGCTTCACTAAAAGGAAGTTGATAAAATGTTGACCCCACTGACCATGTGATCACGTGGCCACCTTCTGCCCAACCAAAAAAATCGGCCCCAATATCCGTCAATCGTTTTTGAGCAACGGAGGAGTCAAATAAATTAATGGTAAAATCCTGATCCCCAACTTTAGGAACTGCAACAACATAAAGATGCCCGTACTGAATCACCAACGCCCATTTGCCATCCGGACTTAAGCGAAGTTTTTCCACAGCCGAAGCGGTATGGGGGTATATGCGTGTTGGGGCTTTGACCTGAATCACCGATTTAATCGGATCACCGTCAAGGGAGACCGCCATCAGGCCTGTTTGGTTATAGACATAAACATCGTCAGACCCCTTGAAAAAATGCGGGCGACCGGTATCCGGAAACAATGGGTTGGTTTCACCGGTTAAACGACGCAAATGGGCAACCAGTTTGACTGCACTCCCGCTGGATTTAAGGCGTACAAGGTCTTCACGATATTGACGTTCATCCAATTCGCCGTGCGGGGTGTGAAATTTATAACGGTCTGCAATGCTCGATCGCAACGCAACAATCGATTCGCCATCTGGAGTAAAAGCTGGTTTGCGGTAAAAACCGCTCACTTTTGTCAACTGTATGGGCGTCCCACTACCATCGGCGCGTAATTTCCAAATATGCCCCCCCTGTGTAACCGACCAACTGACATAAGTAATCCACCGACCATCCGGCGACCAGGCGGGCTGGTTTTCGGTGATGCCCTTTTGAGTGAAGGCTGTAGTGGTTAAACGTTTGGGCATACCTTTTTCAACAGACATGACATAAAGTTTACCAAGCGCAGAAAAGGTCAAGGCCCGACCATCCGGCGAGAGGACAGGCTCTTCAATAATCCGCGCACGGACAGGGCCGTTCAGTTCTTTCTGTGATAATTTTAAGTCCGGGCCAATATCAAGATCAACCTGCGCCGTAAAGGGGATCACTGTGGCCACGGATGTTTTGACATTTATACGGTGAATTTTACCCTCGTACGCAATGATGATATACTGGCCATCCGGGGCAAAGGCATACCCTGGAATATTGTCGCGTCGTGGGAACCCAATCTGCATCACATCCGGTTCAATAGGATAGGCCAGACGTTTGTCTGCACCGCTTTCCAAATCCCGTATGCGCAGTTCAGTTCCAGTCTCAAAATGAGTGGCATAAGCAAGATAACGACCATCCGGTGAAATCACGGGACGGACCGCCCCGCCCTGCAGATCGAGTATTTTTTCATGTAATCCGGTTTGCAAATCAAATCGTTGGATTTTAGTGACAAATCGTTCGTGTGCATCAATGCTTCTGATCGGATTAGTCGCACTGTAATAAAGGGCTGTACCGTCTTTACTTGGAGAAGCTCCTAATAACCATGAGAACATGTGCCTGGTTTTGCCAATATGCTGCCCCTTCTTCATCAACTCGATCCCGGTACCACCGTTTTTATGGTACATCCAAATGCTGCCCGGCCCAAAAATTTCGGTACTGCTGCGGGTGACATAAACATAGTCCCCCTGCGCCGACCATGCGGGCGAGGTAAAACGTTCCATGTGTCGGTCATGGCTTAACTGTCTGGCATTACTACCATCCGCATCTGCAATCCACAGATTTTCAGCACCACTTCTGTCACTTATAAAAGCAATTTTGCGGCCATCCGGGGAAAAGACGGGCTGGGATTCAAACGCCATGCCTTTGGAAATCGGTACTGCGGCACCGCCGGTGAGAGGAAGCTGATAAAGATCACCTAACAGATCAAAAACAATCGTCTTGCTATCGGGCGAAACATCCAATGACATCCAGGTCCCTTCATCCGTCTCAAAAGACACTTTACGTTCCGCCTTGAGCGGTAATGACGTATCAGAAGGCGGATTTGAAGAAGCTACTGATCGCGCCTGCAGACTGATCACCCCCGTCAGAGCCGTTGTTATAAGAGAGAATAAAAGCTTTTTACTGAAGTTGTGATATGACATAGGATTCCTTCAAACCAGAGCCGTTCTTTTATAATGGATATTTATGCGGCATATGAAACGATATTATGTAGCCTGCCCTTAAGATACCTAACGATTATAAGTATTCCGTGTAATCATTGCTAATTTATTAGAAAAATTATTTAATAAATAATTTTAATAAAAAAGTTAAAATACACCGGTAAATAAAATCTCCTGCCCAACTCTATAGAAACAGGGCAGAAGATCAGATGGCTGAAAAAAATTAAATGTACGTAATTCTAAAATAAGTATTTGACATTAAAAATTGTATTTTAATGAAACTCCATAAGTTCTGGGTTCAATATATTTCACCAGTTGTTTGGCGATAATGAAGCTGGAGAAACCGGAACTTTGAATTTTTCTCTCATCTGTCAAATTTTTAGCCCAGAGATATACACCCCAACGATCATCATTGGAACGATACCCCATCCGGGCATTTAACAAACCAAAGGACGGGATAAAGGCTTCTGGCTCATTGGTGACACCTCCTGAATCAAAACGGCTGGCAGTATAATTATAGTCAAGTCGAGTGATCCAAGTCCCGTCATCACCAAGGGGCATTTCATGCTGTGCGGCCATATTCGCTGTCCATTTCGGCGCCAAGGGGACTTGATTACCGCTGGCGTCAGTGAAACCGTCGATAGCCCCATCATTAGCATCCGCCGCACCGCCGAATACCGACACCGGCACCCCTGTATAATTATCAAAGGTCGAATCCAGATAACCAACACTGGCATTAAATGTCAATTGATCGGTGGGGCGAGCAATCAGCTCAAGCTCAACCCCTTTTGACGTCACAGAAGCAGCATTTCGTAACAATACTGCCCCAGAACCGTTGAAACCACCCGTAGGGTCAAATGTTCGTACTTGCAGATCTCTATAGTCCATATAGAACATGGCTAAATTCATCGTCAAACGACGGTCCAACCAACTGGATTTAAGGCCCACTTCGTAACTGGTCACCAATTCGGGCTTAACTATAAGGTCATTGGTAATGTTATCTGGAGTTAGAGTAAAACCACTCGTATAACCGCCGGATTTAAAGCCACTGCTAACGCTGGTATAGATCATTAAATCATCCGAAAATTCGTAACGGATCCCAGCCGTCCCAGTAACCGCATCATCATTAATTTCAGGGAAAGGGGCCAGCTCACCAGAGGGCCTGCCAAAAACACCTATAATAAATGCTGGGGATGTGAATTGATTAAAGGTCGGAATTTTTTTCTTCTCTTTTGTATAACGCGCCCCTCCAAATAGGGTGAGTTCGTCATTCAAATGAACATTAGCATGTATGTAAGCAGCCCAGCTTCGCACATCCACAGAATTTTTAGTGAACACTTTTCCCACCAGCGCCGGACCAACCCAGTCCTGTCCAAGCGTAGTTATGAGATCACGGTCATTATTCTGATTAAAATAATGCAGACCGGCCACAAAATCATACCAACTACCCACTGGAGAAATCAGCCGTAGCTCTTGAGAAAAAGTCCGTTGTTGCCATTTATTATCACTAGAAAATCCATCAATCAGCGAGAGATCTTCATCATTACGCAGCGATGATTTATCCTTACGCAGCCCGGTGGTCGAACTGACCATATACCCATTGTGAAAGTCATGCTCCACGATCAATGACGCCCCGAAATTCTTTAAGCCATAACTGCTTTCTGCATTAACGGTTGTGACAAAGGGCCTATTATTATTTTCTTCTATATTTTCAAGGCTGTAATTTGTTCCATGCGAATCTAGTCCGTCAAGGCTCAGATAAGCTCTAGTACTATCCGATGGGGTATAGGCAAAGTGGATTCTGCCGCTAACCTGATCAACACTTCCGACGTTATCATCGTTTAATGTGATGTTTTTCACATAACCATCACGGCGTACTTTACTGACTGACATCCGTACAGCCAACACATCTTCAATAATCGGGATGTTGATGCTGCCACGTACACGAAACAGATCAAAATTACCTGCATCGACCTCTACACTTCCTTCCAGATCATTGCCGGGCTTTTTCGAGATAATGTTAATAGCGCCGGAAATGGTATTTTTACCAAACAAGGTCCCTTGAGGCCCGCGCAAAACTTCCAGACGCTCAATATCGCCAAGGTCGGCGTTGGCACCAAATTGCTTTCCCAGAAAAACACCATCAAGGTAAACGCCGTACCCCACATCAAAGCCAATTTCACTGGCAACCACATCGCTATAGATTCCACGAATGGAAATATCAGATTCCACAGGGGAAAAAGAATCCGGCAATATCACATTTGGTATGGAATTAGCCAAATCCTTAAAAGAATTTGCCCCGGCGTCCTTAAAATCTGCCGCCGTAAAGGCCGAGATGGAAATGGGGACATCCTGAAGGTTTTGTGCCCGCTTAGTCGCTGTTACAACAATCTCCTCAAACCCAACACTTTCAACCTCGTCAGCCCGTTCATCATCTTCATAAACACCCAACTCCGCCTCAAAGTCACTAGAGCTATTGTATGAAATTTTTTGCATTAACGGCCTTGAGACAACAAAAGTGCCTTCATCTTCTTGGGTGTACATGAGGCTAGTTCCCTTGAGAAGCTGATCTAGCGCTTCCTCAACAGACATATACCCCTTCAAAGCCAGAGCTTTCTTACCGGATAGAATCTCGGATGGGGCAACAATGACAATATCGGCTTGCTTCGATAGCTCCGTAACCGCATTAGCCAACGATTGTTTTTTAATGTGAAGTGATAAATCTTGCGCCTGAGCCATTACAGGCAATAGACACGTCAAAGCGGCAATAGAAACCGTACGCACCAGAAACCCTTGAAAGGATTTTTTCTTTTGTAACGTCGTCTTAAACATATTATTCTCCCTATGGTAATTTGTTATCTTCCTGAACACCAACTCGGGAGCACTCCATACCGAAAATAAGTACTCAATCGAGTCCAGATTTAATACCAGGGAGCTTCTCCATAAGATTGGCGAACTAAAGACCAATAAGGGATCAAAAAGTTCCACCTTCTTTTAATAATTTTTTATTTTTTTTCAGAAAATTGATTTTTTATTATAAAATATTAGATCTAAGATATTGTAAAATAAGGGGTATTATTTATTATAATATTTTACAAAAAAAATCCATTAATTCTTAGGCTGAATATAAATACCTGACTTTTTTTCTTCTATCATCAGAGCGTGGCTTGCCATAACACCCGCCAACATTTTATCCGTTTGATCAACCTTAAAGGCTGTTGTAATACGCATTGCCGCGAGTGCCGCATCGGTAATATATATCTTCTTTTTGCGATATCTGTTCACGTCTGCCACAATATCCTCCAAGGGCGCATCGATATATATCAGATGACCTTTCCGCCAGGCCAAGGTGGATTCAGAGTCAAAAGATTGAATTTTTCCGGCCTGCCCATTCAAACTGGTAACGACCTGATTACCTGCGGTTAACATGACCGAAGAAGGGTTGACTTCGCCTTCTCTAATCGAAGCCATTTCATTTGGTTCTTCAGTGACTTGTACTTTACCACGCGTTACAGATACACGCACCGTACGAGGCCCTTCCCAAACTTCAAAAGCCGTTCCTAGAACCCGAACTTCGGTCCCTGCTACCGCAACACGAAATAAACGACCTTCATCACGGGCAACATCAAAAAAAGCACCTCCCCGCAACTTAACTTCACGGCTTTTATCAAAGATACTCACTTCAAGACGGGAATCCGCATTTAAAGTCACCTTGGTGCCATCAGCCAACATCACGTCTTTTATCTCAGCGATAGCCGTCTGATAAACTTTAGTACTCACGGCACTTCTTTGAGAAATTAACGTAATACCGATCACAACTAAGATACTTGCTGCAATCGCAGCCATCGCGCCTCTTCGATTGAAGAAACTGGAAACAGCATTTGCGTTTGATCTTTTCAAGGAAACGACATTACCCGTTGGATCTTTCAACACTTCACTGGCGAAAGGAAGTTCATTCCATAATCTTTCCGCTTCAGCAAAGGCTATCGCATGCATTTCTGAGCTATTCAGCCATTCTGAGAAAAGCCTTTGATCGCCTTCATTCGTTTCTTCACAATGAAACAAAGTAAGCCAGGATCGAGCCTCTTCTCGAATATCTTCCGGAACAGCTTTACGGTATTCTGATTTTATTGTCATGTCAGGTCGTCTCCTGATGTATTATCAGTATTTTCGGCATTCTCTACAGTATCTAAAGCTTTTTGTAAGGCCGCCAGACCAGCATTTAAATGTCTGGATATTGCCGCCTTACTCCACCCTGTTTCTTTACGGATCTCAATATATGTTTTTCCTTCAATCCGGCTACGAATAAGAATTTCACGTTGTTTTTCAGGCAAAGCAGCGATGGCAGCATTTATTATTTCCAAGCGCCTCTTATCTTCTAAGACACGTTCAGGTGTTATTTGTTCCACTTGATATTCCATATTATCTAATTCAGACTGGAAAAATTGACGTGCCCGTATAATACGCCCGATAGAAGACGTCGCAATGTTAATGGCTGTCGCAAATAAGAAAGCTTTTGGATTCTGAATATGGGCATGGTCTTGAAGGGCCGCCAACTTTGCAAAAGCGATTTGCGTTATATCACTCGGCTCTGGCGGTCCATCTCCATAACGTTGCCGCAACCAGCTTGTTAATTCTCCACTATGCTTACGATATAGTTTTTCAACAAAACCAGATTTGTCAGAAAACTTAATAACGTTCTTGGATTTTATACCCGTAATTTTTTCTTCTATTTTATTTAACATACTGATACAAACCTTAAAGGAATATTAGCCCCCCCAACTTCATTTCTTGGGCTGCTATTACTATCTAATAAAATATCCCTTAATTTATTTTCTGGTAAAGTTCAACTTCTAAGAATAGCCTAATAAAGCGATTTTTACAAGATAGATAGATGACAAAGCCTTATCGAAAAATAATTACTCATAATAAAGTTACAAGAATTCTTGTAACTCGCTATAATTATAAAATGTGTAATGTTAAGGGATGGAACTCGTGAAACGAAAATTATGCTATCTTCCTTTCCTGCTTGTATTTTTACTTGTATTTTTACTGGGTTTTTTACTGGTAGTGGATCAGGCTTCTGCCGGCCAAACCAAATGGACAGAAGAAAAAATTGGCAAAGTTGCTATAAAGGCAGACAACGCGGCCAAGCGCAAACAATGGGGCCGAGCCATAAAATACGGCGAAAAAATGCTAGAGGGCAGTGAGCTTTTATATGGCTCGGAGGCCACCTATACCATCACCCGCCTTAAAACTCTGAACAGATATTATGACCATGCCGGACGCCTTAGCCAAATCTCTGAACGGGTTAAAAAAGCCTACCTTCTGTCCAAAGAAAAATTCAAACCGACCCATAATACGGCGAATACTAGCCGCCTGCTCTATTATAAGCTTCTCGTCTCCCAGAAAGAATTTCAGGCCGCTATTCCCCTCATACAGGAAAATATATCCATTCTCACTGGTAGCAAAGAAGATAAGTTCAGAAAACTGCATTATCTGGAACAGCTTCACGGCCTTTACGGCCTCACAGCTCAACTTCTAGAGCGGGAGAAGGTCTTGCTTGAACTACTTGAGCTCAATAAACGTTTGGTCAGCACGCAATTGGATGACAATATCAAGATCATTATGAACCTGGCCAAAACCTACTGTCTGCAAAAGAAATTTAATGAGTTTGATCAACTTATGCAACGCTACGATCTGAAATTCGAGTGTTAACGACGATGTGAAAGTACAATATGGTATTATCACGTATGGATTGCTTTATAAAAGGCAGAGAAAACACTTGGCTATAATACTTTTGAAAAGAAAATTTAATATAATGCTTAAATTTGAACAAGATGGATTTACTCTCATTGATGTGAGCCATGTGGTAAGTGATGGAATGACCACATACAAGGGGCTTCCTGCACCGATTATTTGTGATTATTTGACACGAGAAGCTTCAAGAAAATTGTATATTGAGTGACTTTTCGTTTGGACATGTATTTCTGTTCCTTAGGGGTAAGATTTTGCTACTCCGCGCTGACCTGCGGTTCTTTTAGCCTACTTGTCCGGAATAGGGTAGCCACATCAATTTTCTGTGGCAATCAGCTGTCGTCCTAGTTTTTCACCGATCATCATGCACACACCATTGGTATTACCGCTGATCAAGTCAGGCAGGATGGATGCATCGGCGATCCACAGGTTGTCGAGGCCACGTACTTTTAGATCTGGGCGAACCACCGCTTGATCGTCAATCCCCATGCGACAGGTGCCCACCGGATGAAAGGCCAATTCTGTTTCCCGCTGGATGTAATCCCTAAGGGCCTCCTGACTTGAAAATTCATCTCCGGGGCGTACTTCTGCTACCACCAGATCAGCCATAGGTGGCGTGGTCATAAGGCGCCGTACAAGATGGGCGCCGTCCACCAAAGTTTGCAAATCATCCGGATGCTCCAACAGGCGGCATTCGATCGCCGGAGGCAAATGTGGGTCGCTGTTCACTAGGCAGACCCGGCCGCGGCTTTTGGGATGGCTTTTGTTGAGCAGAACCGTTACAGAAGGAAATGGCAGCAGCAGCGGATCCTCCGTGCCTTTGTGTCCCAATCCCACAGGCATAAAGTGTAGCTGAATATCTGGCGCACTAAGCTCCGGTCGTGTTTTCAGAAACCCCGTGGCCTCAAACAATGTAGCAAACAACCCCTCCTGTTTAAAAAAATAGCCCCCTAACTTGCGCATAGCCGAGAAACTCTGCTGCAACAGATTGCCTGTGAAATTATTGGTTGGGACTTTTAAACGGTAGACCAAACTTATCATAGGATGCTCTGCTAGGTTTTGCCCGACAGATGGTCGGTCGAGTACCAAGTCTATATCATGAGCTGACAGTATATCCGCGTCGCCAATGCCAGAGAGCATCATCAGATGTGGCGTGTTAATGGCCCCAGCACAGAGGATCACTTGATCAGCCAGGGCCTCGTGAATTTGTCCCCCGCGTTCATAACTCACACCACTTACACGACGGTTTGTAATTAATAAGCGCTGAACCTGGGCGAGGGTCGTCAGGCTGAAGTTGGTGCGCTTTAAAGCCGGTTTTAGGAATGCTGTGGCGGCGCTGCAACGGAAATAGTGGCCTTGATTGAGCTCGGCATAACTGATACCCTCCTGATTGCCGCTATTGTAGTCGGAGTTAAAAGAGTAACCTAATTGCTCTGCTGCATCAATAAAAGCCCGAGTACTGAGGTGTGCACGCTTTACAGTTCTAAGGAGTAAGGGCCCAAAATAGCCGCGACCGTTCTCTTGGTTCAGCATCTGTAATTTGTCGCACTGTTCCAAGTCCTGAAAGATAGGGAGCACATCTTGTGCCGACCAACCTTCATTTCCTAAGGCTGCCCAGCGATCATAATCCTCAGCACTGCCTCGTACATACATCATGCCATTGATACTGCTGCTGCCCCCTAACACCTTGCCTCGGTACCAAGAATCGGTTTTGCCTTGGCGACTAGGATCCGGCGCCGATTTGTAACCCCAGTCATATTTTTGGAGATCTATTAGACCTCCCGGAATTTTGAGTGTTGGAGAAAAATCTTTCCCTCCTGCCTCTAACAGCAATACACGTTTTTGGCCGCTAGCAGACAAACGATTAGCCAAAACACAACCGGCGCTGCCAGCGCCTATAACAATATAATCCCAATGCATATTTACCTCACATAATTTCTAGCTATCGATATTTTTTTACCCCTTAGATTTTCTAACTCCCAAGTGTTCCACCTCCATCAACCACCAGTTTAGTACCCGTTATGTGGCGGGCTTCATCGGAGACTAAAAACAGCACTGGACTTGCTACGTCGTTCTTGGTTTGATATTCCCCCTGAGGCAAACGTGCCTCAAACCGGTCACGATATTCTTGTGGAGAAACACCCTCCACATTTACCTGTTGAATTTTACGCCAATCTGAGAGTGTCGTATTTTCAGGGTCAGCGCCTTCAAACGGCCCTTCCACACCGGCGTTATTAACCAAAATGCGCAAGGCCCCGTGCTCTATTTCAATCTGCTTGACTATAGTCGACCATTGCTGTTCGTCCACTACATCTTGTTGGAGAAACTGACATCCTAGTTCATAGGCCAGCGCTTGGCCTTTGTCTTCCTGAAGGTCAGTAATGACCACCCGAGCACCTTCAGCAACGAAACGTTTAGCAATACCTGCGCCTAAGCCAGACGCACCGCCAGTTATCAATGCTACTTTATCTGCAACTCTTTTCATAGGATATACCTCTATTCAAAAATTCGTTCATAATGTCCGGCAGGAAAAATTCTACGCCACAACCTAATGAACCTTGGCTATCAAAATAACAATACGGACCAGTGCTACAGTCTCCATTATGTCAATTCCTTAATAACCTTTTTATTTGACAATTATTCTAGCGACGCACTCACCATAACGGCGGCAAAGCATGTGGATGTTGCAATCACACTTGTTGTTAGCCCATACCTTTATTTCCTATTTCCTATTTCCTATTTCCTGATTTTTTCAGAATAGAGCTCTCAGGAATTTTTCTCCCTGATTGTGTTTCAAGTTTAAATTATATTCAATATACAAGAACCATTCCACTGTTTGGGCAGGTTTTTGTACTAAGTGCGACACCATATTAAATGCTGCAGCATATTTTTTGTATAAAATTAACTTATAATGACCGCTCGGCAGAGTGATCTTTATTTTTGGCAAATCGGATTTGATTTCAGGTTGGCTTTGGCAATACAGAAATTTTGTTTAAAAGTCAGGCTGGCTTTGACATATATGGACACCCCCCTTGAGTTTTGATGGTATAATCCAGTGTGGGGAAAACCATATTTGAAGGAGACATGACATGAAAGTGGTACGTATAGGTATTGATTTAGCAAAGACTGTATTTGAGATACATGGTGTTGATGACCGAGGTAAGGTTGTCATCCGCAAAACATTGCGACGGGATAGTTTGCCCGCTTTTTCGCCAATATTCCGTCCTGCCTAGTTGCTATGGAAGCCTGTGAGCCGGTCTCATTTGGCACACAGATCGTGGTAGCCAATATGCCTCAGACAGTCATCGCGCCATATGCAAGGATCATTATATCATTCAAAGCATGAGCAGGAAGGGTAACTGTTGGGATAATGCTGTGGCGGAGAGTTTCTTTCATACCTTGAAAACAGAATTGGTCCATCATCATAAATTTGAAAATCAGGAGGAGGCTAAAAAAGAAATATTCGAATATATTGAAGTATTTTACAATCAGGAGAGAATGCATTCTGCAAATAATTATCTATCACCAAAACAATATGAAAATATCACAAAAGCCGCTTAACAAACTGTCCGGAAAATCGTTGACACCCGCATATCTCACCGGGTTTTACCTTATTCTGATTTTATCTTTATAATCAATATAGTATCTGGAATTTCAAGGCGTTCAAAAAAAACAGTGTGTTTTTTGTTTTATCTATTCTCTGCGAGCCATTGCAGGGCACCTTTGGTCGCGGACCAGTTTTCCCGGTTTTGATCCACATATATAATCGCTTCCTCTTTTGAACCGATACTGTAATGGGGCGGCAAGCTTTTTGGCATTCGTTTTGTGCCCAACAATAGATCAGGGACAAAATGGTTAGTCTCCACAGCATGTTTCAACACCCGGATTGCCCCGGAGGACTTGGCCCCAGATTGTCTGAACATGAGGAACGCCTTGCTATAGCACCATTCGGCAAGGCTGTCTTCTTCATATTCCACCAGAAGTTCTTCAACACCCGCAAAATCATTTAAGGTAAATAGCCAGCTCTTCAAAATAGTACGCATGCCCTGATTATCACCCGGATTAAGCTGCAGCATATGTTTCACATGCTCCGCCGCCTCTTGCCGCTCACCCAAGTCCCATAGGGTTTGTGCCAATGCCGCCTTGGCACGCATAAAGGGACGGGTTTCCAAAACAAGCCAAAAATCACCTTCAGCATCTTCGAATAACGCGTCGCCAAGAGCTTGTCTGCCCGCATCCACAGCTTGTTCATAATATTTTCTGGCCTGAATGATGTCTTTTGCCTCTTCTTCTGCCAGTAAGAGATAAGCATCCGCGCAGAGATCAGAGATTTTCAAGGCCTGCCTAGCCAGTGCAATTCTTTCCCTTTTTGTGTCTGCTTCCCAGGCATCATACATCATATCCTGTGCCTGTCTTAAAGGGTCCTGATGATCAGGCGCCTCCAACAAACCATCTCCGGCAAAAGGGTCAGGGGCAAAAGCTGCATTTGTGATCTGCGCCATCATCTTTTCCATGAATTTACGGTCAGGAATATCTTGAGAAACATCTGCAGCAAGCTTCTTTTTTTGAAGCACTTTAATGGCAGGTTTTTTCGTATTCTTGGTTTTATTTTTTCTGCGATTTTTACTGACAGGCATGAGAGGTCCAAACATTATAAATAAAGACGATTAACATCCATGGAACATAACAAAAAAGCAGGATAAAACCAAGGGTTTTTAATGATTTTTCTCTGGAAACAACATCAACAAATATATATAAATAACCTCATATTATCAATGTGTTGAGTGAGTATTTTATGCGTTTTACAGATTTTGGATCCCGAACATTATTGGCGGCTTTTGACGGTGGAGAAATCACCTCTAATGCTGGTGTTCTTCTGTTACGGGAACGGGCAGAACAGATTAATCTTTTTGACCGTATGGCGGCCTGTTTTACAGACCATCGGGACCCTTTGCGTATAAAGCATCAGCTGCCCACCCTGCTTTCCCAGAGAGTTTGCGGCATGGCGCTGGGCTATGAAGATATTAATGATCATGACACATTGAGGAATGATCCGGCTATTAAGCTACTGGCCTCTTCTTGCTTAACGTTAAAGGATAAAACCCCGGCACCACTGGCGGGAAAATCCACTCTCAACCGGTTGGAACATTCCCGGGAAGCCGGTAATCCCCGCTATCACCAGATGGTGCCCAACCTGAAAAAACTATCCAACCTGTTCACCGACATCTTTCTGGATAGTCATGAAACAGTCCATAAAGAAATCACACTGGATATTGACGCCACAGATATTAAAGCCCATGGTCATCAGGAAAACAGTTTCTTTCACGGGTACTATGAGGAGCGTTGTTTCCTGCCCCTTTATATCTTTTGCGGACATTACCTTCTGCTGGCCCAGCTGCGTCCCAGTAATATCGATGGTGCCCGTGGATCACGTAATGTCATCCGTCGCATTATCAGAATGATCAAGACCCGCTGGCCCAAGGTAAAAATTCTCGTGCGCAGGGACAGTGGATTCGTTCGGGAAAACCTTATAAAATGGTGTGAGAATAACAGTATCAATTATGTGTTTGGTCTGGCGCGTAATAATAACTTACTCAAAAAAGCACAGAAAGTTAGGGGCAAGGCTGCCAAAGGGATGATCGACACGAATGAACCCACGCGAGCTTACGGGGATTTCTATCATAGGACTAAAAGCGAAAGCTGGGCGTGGCCCCGCAGAGTTATTGTCAAGGCAGAACATCGACCAGGCAAGAAACCACAATGCCGGTTTCTCGTCAACTCGCTTACCCGGAAGACGGCAACGCCAAAAGAAGTCTATAAAGATATATACTGCCCCAGAGGCGATATGGAAAACCGCATCAAAGATTGTCAGCTTGATCTGTTCGGGGACCGTATGAGTGCCCATGATTACCGCGCCAATCAGCTTCGCCTGATCATGGCCGGTTTTGCCTATGTCCTGATTGATGGCATCCGGCGCGAGGCTTTGCAAGGAACCAAGTTAGCCAAAGCTGTTCCAAATACCATACGTCTCAAACTATTGAAGGTCGGGGCACGTGTCATATATTCAGTGCGCAGAATTAAAATATCAATGCCCGATGCATATCCCTACCAGAATATATTCTTCAAAGTCCATGCCGCCCTCGCCCCCACATAATAAGCCCGGCGGCATGATGTCGACATAGGTCGAAATGCAGAAACTCTCCATATTGGGGAGGCCTTTCGCTTGTCTAAAACCTGAAAAGAAGAGCGAGAAATCCCAAATACTACCAAAATCAACATTATGTCCTCAGACAAATTACACAACTCAACCAAAAATCAGAAAACGCACTGGAAAATAAACGCGGAGAGAAAAAATAGCCCTCAAAAAAATCCTCGTGAGATTTCTGGGCTTAAATCTGGACGAATTTTTTAGGACACAGATCAGGCGCAGGTCAAAGTAGTCCAGCAAGATACTTTCTACAGCGTTCTGTTACCTTTTCATTTGGTACCTATATGGTACCTTTTGGATATAGAAAGAGGCTGTGGTCAGAAACCAGAAAAGGCAGTAACCTGTTATGATTACTGCCTTTTAATTTGGTTGCGGGGGTTGGATTTGAACCAACGACCTTCAGGTTATGAGCCTGACGAGCTACCGGGCTGCTCCACCCCGCGGTAATGATATTTGCCTACCGCTTCGCTACATGAGGTCGGCTTTGAGATTGTGGATGGGTTTTTGTTCAATATCCTTAATAGACCTGGCGACGACCTACTCTTCCGCGCCTTGAGACGAAGTACCATCGGCACTATCTGGTTTCACTTCCGGGTTCGGGATGGGACCGGGTGGGACACAAACGTTATGATCACCAGGTCAATTAAGGATATTGGGCTGTTAATTTTATTTTGATTTTACTGAGCGTTATCCCAGGATCAGTTTAGAATATTTCAAGTTACACACCAAACCGAAGGCTGTTACAGCCTGAGGCAAGGGCGACCGCCCGCCCGAGCTAATGCGAGGTTGGGGGAGCGCACGTGCGCGGGGGAACATCCCCCGTCACATTTAAAATATTCTTTTAAATCATCTGATCTCTGTTCATGACGAATGATTTCAAGTCGATTGAGTAATTAGTACTGGTCAGCTTCACGCGTTACCGCGCTTCCACATCCAGCCTATCAACGTGGTGGTCTTCCACGGCTCTTTAGGGAGAACTTATCTCGAGGTGGGTTTCCCGCTTAGATGCTTTCAGCGGTTATCCCGTCCATACATAGCTACCCTGCAATGCTGCTGGCGCAACAACAGGTCCACCAGAGGTATGTCCATCCCGGTCCTCTCGTACTAGGGACAGATCCTCTCAATTCTCCTACGCCCACGGCAGATAGGGACCGAACTGTCTCACGACGTTCTAAACCCAGCTCACGTACCTCTTTAAATGGCGAACAGCCATACCCTTGGGACCTGCTCCAGCCCCAGGATGAGATGAGCCGACATCGAGGTGCCAAACAATGCCGTCGATATGGACTCTTGGGCATTATCAGCCTGTTATCCCCGGCGTACCTTTTATCCGTTGAGCGATGGCCCTTCCACGCGGGACCACCGGATCACTATGACCGACTTTCGTCTCTGCTCGACTTGTCAGTCTCGCAGTCAGGCAGGCTTATGCCATTGCACTCTCACAGTTGATTTCCGACCAACCTGAGCCTACCATCGCGCGCCTCCGTTACTCTTTAGGAGGCGACCGCCCCAGTCAAACTACCCACCACAGAAGGTCCCGGACCCGGATATACGGGCCGCGGTTAGATAACAGACAGGTTAAGGGTGGTATTTCACCAACGGCTCCCTCACATCTGGCGACATGAGTTCAAAGCCTCCCACCTATCCTACACATAACATATCCATTATCATTCTGAAGCTATAGTAAAGGTGCACGGGGTCTTTCCGTCTAACCGCGGGTAGCCCGCATCTTCACGGGCAATTCAATTTCGCTGAGTCTATGTTGGAGACAGTGGGGAAGTCGTTACGCCATTCGTGCAGGTCGGAACTTACCCGACAAGGAATTTCGCTACCTTAGGACCGTTATAGTTACGGCCGCCGTTTACCGGGGCTTCAATTCGGTGCTTGCACACCTCCTTTTAACCTTCCGGCACCGGGCAGGCGTCAGACCCTATACGTCGTCTTGCGACTTCGCAGAGCCCTGTGTTTTTAGTAAACAGTCGCCACCCCCTGGTCTGTGCCCCCCCTAAAAAGTTGCCTTCATAGGGGGCATCCTTCTCCCGAAGTTACGGATGCAATTTGCCGAGTTCCTTCAACATAGTTCTCTCAAGCGCCTTGGTATGCTCTACCTGTCCACCTGTGTCGGTTTGGGGTACGGTCTTAACGGTGGAGCTATTTCCTGGAACGATTTCGCGGCCCCTCCAATCCAATAAGGAGGAACAACTTACATCATCCGTCACTACCACCAGGCCCAGTAATATTAAACTGAGTTCCCATCGACTACGCTTTTCAGCCTCGCCTTAGGGACCGGCTAACCCTGCGCAGATTAGCTTTACGCAGGAACCCTTGGACTTTCGGCGAGAGTGTCTCTCACACTCTTTATCGCTACTCATGCCAACATTCGCACTTCTGATACCTCCAGGACCCCTCACAGGTATCCCTTCACAGGCTTACAGAACGCTCCGCTACCACTTGATACAAAGTATCAAATCCGAAGCTTCGGTACATGTCTTGAGCCCCGTTACATCTTCGCCGCAAGATGGCTATTAGACCAGTGAGCTGTTACGCTTTCTTTAAAGGGTGGCTGCTTCTAAGCCAACCTCCTGGTTGTTTTGGCCTTCTCACATGCTTTCCCACTTAGACATGATTTAGGGACCTTAGCTGTCGGTCAGGGCTGTTTCCCTCTCCACTACGGACCTTAGCACCCGTAGTGTGTCTGCCAGATAGTACTTACCGGTATTCGGAGTTTGGTTAGAATTGGTAAGGCTCGCGCCCCCCGCATCCATCCAGTGCTCTACCCCCGGCAGTATTCGTCTGACGCTCTACCTAAATAGATTTCGCGGAGAACCAGCTATCTCCGAGTTTGATTGGCCTTTCACCCCTAGTCACAGGTCATCCCCTCATTTTTCAACATAAGTGGGTTCGGTCCTCCAGTGCATGTTACTGCACCTTCAACCTGCCCATAACTAGATCACTCGGTTTCGGGTCTAATACGTCATACTAAATCGCCCTATTAAGACTCGCTTTCGCTTCGACTACACCTATCGGCTTAATCTTGCATGACATACTAAGTCGTTGGCCCATTATACAAAAGGTACGCTGTCACCCCATAAAGGAGCTCCAACTGATTGTAAGCATACGGTTTCAGGATCTATTTCACTCCCCTTATCGGGGTGCTTTTCACCTTTCCCTCACGGTACTTGTTCACTATCGGTCGAATAGGAGTACTTAGGCTTGGAGGGTGGTCCCCCCATGTTCAGACAGAATTTCACGTGTTCCGCCTTACTCGAGGACTTGAAATGAATTTACCGATACGGGGCTATCACCCACTAAGGCTGCACTTTCCATTGCATTCTCGTTTTTCAAATCAAGCCACTGGCCTGGTCCGCGTTCGCTCGCCGCTACTAACGGAGTCTCGGTTGATGTCCTTTCCTTCAGGTACTTAGATGTT